>NZ_SPJX01000491.1 GCF_004458765.1 Microvirga pakistanensis
GGTTCACCACCGGCTCCCCGTTGTTCAGGCGCCGCACCTCCGGGTCACGCCCCAGATTGCCCACCAAGATCACCTTGTTCACACTGCCCGCCATCGGACATCCTCCTGTTCGTCTCTCCCGAACGCGGTTCGGGTCTGCTGCACTCTCCTGCCCGAACGGGCATCGCCTATTGTTCTACATTTGTTCTTGAAAAAACTCAAGGATTAAAGAACGGGAGGGGGATGGCTGCGCGGAGAAGGGGGGAGCACATGTCCCAAACGAAAAGAGCGGCGAAGGTTCGCCGCTCCTCGGATCTTGCCGTGGATCCTGCCGTTACTCGGCAGCCTGAAGATAGACCACCTTGGACTGCTCGCTCTGAACCTCGCGCAGGGTGCGGGCCATGTAGGTCAGCTGCTCGATGGCCTTGTCGAGATCGGCCTTCGTGCCCTGGCTGAGATCATAGGCCTCACGGCCCCGGTAGAGGCGATTGACCTGGCTTTCCATATCGACGGCAGCTTCGCGGATACGGTGGACGAGAGTGTCGGCGATGACATTCGCGTTGCCGTCCACAACACAGAAGCCGACATCGCTTGCACGGACCTTCGACATGAATTGAACCTCTTCTTCTTGTTGTTTCTTGCTCAAGCAACGGCCTTGTCGCGAAGCTCGCCATGAAGGCCGAGGCGGCGCGCCAGGGAGTGTTTCGTCACCGGCCCGATCCCCGGAAGCGCGCTCAGGAAACGCAGCTTGTCCGCGGCTTCGGCGTAGTCTTGAAAGAGCTGCTCGCGCTCGCGCCACACCTGATCGATGGCGTCAGCCTTGGCCGGGTGGCGGAAGCCGACGCGAGCGGTCGAGCCGCATGCAAGCGCGCGCATGCAGCGCTCGAACGTGCGACGGCCGACGCTCGGCGTGACGCTCGCATGGCAGATGGTGGCGATCACGCTTTCGGCAAACGCCTCGGCCGTCTCGGGCGCGCAGAGATCCATGCGGGAAGCATCCCCTTGCGGAGCGCTCCAACCGGGCAGGGACCTCTCATCGTGCCATAGGCTTGGCATTCACATCACCTTATGTTCCAGGCTGCCTGCAGCAGTCGAACGAGCTTCGTTCCCGTCCTGCGAATTCGATACGGTGCCTGCCGTGCGAGAGCCGGAGCCTTCTCCATGGCATAGCGTGCAGAGCGGATGCGTGTGGTTGTCGAAAATGGGCGCGCGCCTGATGGAGTGCGGATGCGCCAGCTATCGTCGAGCTTGCGAAAACCCTCGTCCTGCAAGGACTTCTCCGTAAAACCCGGCTCCACGAAGATGGGTGTTTGACCCTCATTTCGCAAGGCTTCCGTCATCCCGGGAGAGGAGTTTCGCGAGGTGCGGTCGAGGTTGCGGCTCACGTGCGGCCAAGCTGAAATGTCGCGGCGCGCCACCTTGAATGTCTGTGCGAGCTCCGCGCCCGTTTCGACATGGTAGACGGAAGCCGCGCAGGAGAAGGCTTCCGCGAATGGTGCCATGGCACACCAGCTTTTCTCGGCCATGTGCAGCGGCCACGTCCACAGGCCGTCCTCCCGGCGTTGGCCGAGACTCTCGCGCTCGATGAAGTAGCCGGTCGTCTTGTGCTCGAGCCCATCCTCCGTCACGAGCCATTCCTCGTTCTCGAAGATCGGGCGAACATCCGTCATGGCGCTCATACCATCATCCTTCCGGCGCGGAGCCTACTTGGCCCGAGAACCTGCTTGGTCCAGAAACCTGCTTGGCCCTGGAGCTTCGTCGGCCCAAGGGCGCTGCCCACGAAGCAGCATCTGCTTGATGAGCGAACAAAACAAGAACATAATGCCAGACGGTGGCGTGTCAAGCAAAGTTCGTTGGCTGGGACTGTAATCTTGGAGTAACCGCTCCTATGTGGAGGTCTGGATGGCGGGATTGAAGAGATGGTCCTCAATCCAGAGCGAAATAAGACGAAGACGTTGCGACGAAATATCGCCGTTCTAAACTGAAGCTGGACCATTCATCTACAGCGGAGCTTTTGCCTATGACGAGCCAGACACGCCTGGAATCGGACAGCCTCAGGCGTCTCGAAACCCTGCGCAAAACCTTCGACAAGCTCCGGGCGGACAGGATTCGTGCGGAAGGCGAGGTCGAGCGCCTGGCGCGCGATCTCGACGAGGCGAAAGCGCTCGCAAGGGCCGAGCTCGGCACCGACGACGAGGTAGAGATCCGCGCCCTCATCGAAGCAGCCACCGCGCAGAATGCGAAGCTCGTCGACGAATTCGACGCCGCGTTGCGTGACGTCGAGACGAGCCTGCGGCGGCTCGGAGACGAGCGTTGATGGAGCGCTCGATCGAACACGACCTCGCCCGTGTAGGGTCCTCTCTCGCGCGGCTGGAGGGGCGGCGCGATGCGATGGCGCTGCGCCTCGCGGAGCTGACACGCGAGATCGAGCTCGCGAAAGGGCGGCTTGCGGTCAAGGACGAGGTCGAGGGCTTCATCGAGGCCGTGCACGGCAGCGCCAGCCGCCGCAACCTTGCGGCCTTCGAGACCTTGCTGACGGCGCTCGTGCAGGAGGTGCTGCCCGGAGAGAAGCCGGTCGCGCTGGAGCTGTCGACCGAGCGCGGCCTGGCCTCTCTCGACATCTGCGTGCGCCGCCCGGACGGAACGCTCGAGGATGTGCTGGAGGACAACGGCGGCGCGCTCACCAACGTGGTCGGCATGGCGCTGCGGCTCATCGCGGTCGTCAAGGCGGACGTTGCGCGCTTCCTCGCCTTGGACGAGGCCGATTGCTGGATCGCGCCGGATCGGGTCTCCTCTTTCTACAGGGTCCTCGAGGACGGGGCGGCACGCCTCGGCGTGCAGTGCTTCGCCGTGTCCCACCACGACCTGTCCCAGTTCTCCGACAAATTTCACATCGCGCGGATCGTTGGCGAGCCGGTCGGCGGCGTCGACGTGCAATCCGCCGATTGCAGCGGGGCCTGGGACGACACGCAGCCGGGCCTGCGCTTCATTCGCCTCGTCAATGTTCAGGCCTACCGGGACACCACGCTTCCCTTGAGCCCCGGTGTCAATGCGCTGATCGGACCCAACAACCGCGGCAAATCCACCTTCATCCGCGCGCTGCGGGCCGTGTTCTACGGCGAGGCGCGCGACAGCCTGGTGCGGGCTGGCGCGAAATCCGCGATCGTCGAGATCGGCGTCGCGGGCAGGCGGATCTTGCGCTTCACCCGTCAGCCGCGCCGATCGCCTGTGAACATCTGGTCCCTGCACGAGGCGGATGGATCTATCGTGGAGGAGAAGGGCATGCGCTACGAAACCGGCGGGCGCAATGTGCCCGACTGGGTCGGCGATCTCATGCGCATCACCAAGGTGGAGGATCTCGACGTTCATATCGCGCATCAGAAGTTTCCGGTGTTCCTCCTGGGTGAAACCGCTTCGCGACGCTCGGCCGTTCTCTCCATCGGGCAGGAGGCGAGCTACATCCGCGACATGCTGATGATCCATCGCGAGCGCTGCACCCGCGACAATGCCACCGTCCGCAACGGCGAGCGGGAGCTGGCTTCTCTCCAGGAGACGCTCGCAAGCCTCGAGGGCATCGGTGCGCTGAAGGGCCGGTTGAGCGCTCTGAGGGAGCAGGCGCGGCAGATCGCGGCCGGGTCGGACCGTCTGCGGAACCTGCAGGATCATGCGATGCGGCTGGCGCAGCTTGCCCGTCAGCTCGCGGCGGCCCGGGCCCGTGTGGAGGCGACCCGTGCGCTGCCGTCGCCGGATCGGATCGCCGATCTCACGCGCCGGATCGAGCATGCCCGTGAACGGGAGCGGATCGGCCGCCAGGTTCTTCAGCTCGGCAGGGAGCTGGCCTCGGGCCAGACACGCTTGGCCGCGCTCCGCTCCTTGCCCGATGAAGCCCCGGCTCTTGAAAGCACGGTCCACGCACAAAACATGATGAAGCGCCTTGCCGATCTGCGCAGCGCCGCTCTCATCGCGAGAAGCCGTGTGGCGCAGATCGATGAAGGAATCGCATCCGTGCAGGCCGAGATGGCGCGCTTCGTCGAGGAGACCGGCGGGCTGTGCCCGACCTGCGGCTCTCCGGTGAGCCCGGAGAACCTCCTGGACCACCACGCCCATTCCTCTCATCCCTCGCCGTCGGAGCGGCTGACCGCATGATCCTGTCCGGAGATCGTCTCTCGCCCGTTTCCTGCAACGGGCTTCTCGTCATCGGGGACCCGCATGTGGGATCAAGACGCCCGGGGCGGCGCAGGGACACCGTGTGGCCGCAGGCCGTGCTCGCCAAGCTCGACCGTTGCGTCGCCATCGCCAACGAGCGCGATCTGGCGCCTGTCATCCTGGGAGACCTGTTCGACCGGCCCGTGGAGCCGGACGAGGCGCTGAAGAACCAGCTCATCCGCATTCTCAAGAGCTTTCGCCGCCGGCCGCTCGTGAATGTGGGCAACCACGACATCCAGCACACAACGCTCACCGACGGCGATACCCTGTCGCTGCTCGGGATCTGCGACGTGGTCGATGTGGTGGCCACGTCCGCTCCCGTGGCGGAGTTCCACATCGGCGGACGGCGTCTGGGCGTGGGCATGACGCCCTACGGCCAGGCGATCCCCACGGATGCGCGCGGCTCCTTCACGGGGGTCGACCTGCACGCCTGGTTCACCCATCACGACATCGCCTTCGACGGCGGCTATCCGGGCGCAGTGCCGCCCTTCGCGGTGGAGGGCTGCGACGTGCTCATCAACGGGCACATCCACAAGACGCAGAAGGCCGTGCTGGCCGGGCGCACGCGCTGGCTGAACCCCGGCAACATCAACCGTCAGTCGGTGGATCTCGCAGACCACGTTCCGCGCGCCTGGATCCTCGACGCGGGCGGGGACCTGGAAGCCCAGGAGCTGCCGCACGAGCGCAACGTGTTCGACCTCACGGGACGGATCGTGGAGGCCGCCGATGGTGGCGCGGTGGCGCGGGCGGTGGAGAGTGCCTTCGTGACGCTGCTGCAGGCGGAATCCTCGACCGAGCTGAAACGCAGCGGCGACGGCTCCATCGTGCGGGATGAGATCGAGGCGAAGTTCGCCGAGGACCAGACGCCGGATGCCGTGCGCGCCATCGTGCGCTCGCTCCTGAGCGAGGCGGTGGAGCGGCACGCCGGGTCTTAGAGCTGTTCCACTGGCGTGGAATCATCTCCCTTCCTGGGTGTACCGCATTTTTCGGTCGGCGAGCCGGATCCACTTCGCCGAAGAATGCTCTAGAACGCAAAGGGATCCGTGTAGGGAAGGCGGCGCCTGCGAACCTGCGTTTCAGGCAGGATCGGGCAGCTGATATCGACGGCGATCAATCCCTCGCAGGCAAGCGCCAAAACGGCTGCGACGCCGTCCTGGGTGTTCATGACCGCGCCTGCGCAATCCACCAGACGCATGGTGCCGACCTCGTCGAGCTGGTGAAGAATGCGAACCCGGTCGCCGGCCGTTACAGGCGTGCGCTTGCAGGCCGTAATGAGACGCACGGTCGTAAAGCGCGGCTCCGCGCGGATGCTCGCGGCCGTCTCGATGGAGAAGTGGCGCCCGTCCTCGGAAACGAGGCCGTGGATCGCCGCTGTGCGAAGGGGATGGGTGAGAAGATCCTCGTCCGTCAGCACGTCGACGAGAAGGGATTGTCCGTCCCGGACGATCTCGAAATCGGCGATATGCTCGATCCTGCGCTCCCCGATCTCGAATTCCGCGGGATCGGCCGGCGCACTTAGCGACTCGATCTCGGGATCGAGCTCGCAGATCGCGAGAAAGTCGGCAATGAGGCTGTTGCGATTGAGCGGCGTCGACGGGCGCTTCTGCGCACGCCGGGACCCCTGGCGCCGCTCGGGGCGGCGGTCGGACAAGTCGAGGATCGCTGGCGCTGACATCGGGCCTCCTGTGGGTGATGGATCGGCAGGAGAGGACAATGCGCCGTTTGCGCTCGATCAAGTTTTACTCTCCGGCAAAAGAACAAATATGGAACATGGACCTTGAAGTCAAATCACAAAGAGGCAGGCCCGATCCATCGAAAGCCTTACCGCCAGCGCTGCCGAAGGAGGTATTGAGGCAAAATGACGCCGGTACTAAGCCTTTGAAGTCAAAGGGTTTTATCGCTCCGTTCAGGGGGCGTAGGTTGGACCCGGAGGGTCGAATCTGCTATAGAACAAACAACGAACGCCCTGCCTTTCGGAGGAGGCCTGAAGAAGAGCGTGGTACCGGTTTTGCGGGCAAATGAGAGATAGGAACGAGATGAATACAGCAGACAAGAAGATTGCCGAGGTGCTTGCAAAATTCGACGAGCCGATGGCCGGCAACGTCTGGCGCGTCCAGGGCACGGCGGTGATTTATCACAAGACGCTCGAGCGCATTGCCGCCCAGGCGAAGATCAGCTTCGACGAGCCGAAGATCATCCGCGCCGAGCGCGACGAGGCCGTCATCCAGGTGACGGGCCGCATGGGCGAGCGGGTGGAATGGTCGATCGGCGAGGCTCTGATCGGCGTGAATTACAGGGTCTCCGGCAAGCAGGCGGCCTATGTCTACGCCATGGCCGAGAAGCGCGCGAAGGACCGGGTCATCCTCAAGCTCATCGAGCTGCATGGCTTCGTCTATTCGGAGGAAGAGGCCGACGAGTTCAAGCAGAGCCGTCCCGGATACGCCGAGCAGCCTGCCGAGATCGAGCGCCCCGAGGCCGAGAAGACCAAGGTCGAGGTGACCGCCGACGGCCATGGGGAAGAGGAGCTGAAGCAGAAGATCAAGAAGGCGAAGACCATCAACGCCGTCACGGATCTCATGCTTCACGCCGACACGCAGAAGCTCCTCTCCGGCCTGCCGGAAGGCATTCGCGACGAGATCCGCGACTTCGCCAAGGCACGGCTCGTGGAGCTGGGCTGGCCGACCAAGAAGGCGGCTGCGGCTTAAGGCTCTCCATTCCGGCGAGGCGGCATCAGCCGCCTCGTTTTTCATGCGAACTCGGCTTATGATCATGGCCCGGACATGAGAGGATGGGCACGGATGAGCATCGGCACGGAGCAACCCACGACCTCGGAGCGGCGCACGGGCCTTGCTCTCGTGGCGGCCGCGATCATCTGCCTCGCGGCATCGGGGGGATTGCTCTGGTGGCGCTACGGCGGCGCCATCTTCGAGGACATGGTCTCGGCCGCCTTGGCCTGGTGTTTCTGAAGTGTCCCGGAGCGCGACGTGCGCGCAAGGCCATGGCTGGTCTTGTTCCAGCGAAAGGGATCAGTGCCGAATTCCCATAGACCACGCCATGCGGCAAGGCTGACGAGGCCATAATAGAACGGCAGCAGGGCGAGCCAGGGAAGGAGCCGCCACAGGCCACGGCGGTGCAGCGCCACCAGCGCCGGAACAAAGATGGAGCTCATGCCCGACAGGAACATCGTCAGGCTTCCCGCGTACCAGATGCCCGCCCATGGCGAGGAGGATCTCTCGGACAGCCACAGCACGATGAAGAGCCCTGTGCAAACGGGATAGACGAGGGCGCTCAACATCGCTCCCGCGGTCAGAGCCATTCCGGCATAAAACCTCCAGAAGCCGAACTGCGAAAGACTCGAAGCCATATCGCGGGAGTGGCAGATGCCGGTCTGCAGAAATCCCTTCATCCAGCGCGTGCGTTGCCGAAACCATCGGCCAAGCGTGCTTGGTGCCTCCTCGAGGGTCGAGGACGGAAGATCGGCCACGCGATACCCCAGCCGAGCCAGGCGCAGGCCGAGATCCGCATCCTCCGTCACGTTCCAGGCATCCCATCCATGAACCCTCCTGAGGACCGCCGTGCGGAAGTGGTTGGACGTGCCGCCAAGCGGGATCGGGCTGCCGATGTCCGCCAGGCCAGGATTGAACACGTCGAACAAAGCCGCGTATTCGATGGTGAAAAGGCGCGTGATCCAGGAATCGTACGTGTTGTCGATCGTCAGGCGCGCCTGGAGACAGGCCACATCCACGGGCATGGTCGAGAACGAGGAAACGGCCAGCCGCAATTGGTCGCGATCCGGCACATCCTCCGCATCGTAGACGACCGTGAAGCGACCGCGGGCGAGCGGCAGGGCGACGTTGAGGGCGCGGGGCTTGGTGCGCGGCTGACCCGGGGGCGCGACAATGATCTCGATGTTTCCGGGCAGCTCTGCTCGCTTGAGGGCGTCCATGGTTTCGCGATCATCGGCCTCGAGCACGAGTTTGATATCGAGCTTGGCGGCGGGATAATCGAGCCGCTTGAGGGCTTCCACAAGGCGCGCGGCAACTTGCTTCTCCCGGTAGAGCGCCGCGATGATCGTATAGACGGGTAACGACGCGTCCTTCGCCCGTTCCTGGGAACAAGGCGGAGGCAAGGGATTGCTGAGAACCGACGACGCCAGGCGCAGCACGACGATGCAGAGAAACAGCGGGCTCGCGAGCAAGCAGAGCAGGGCGAGGGTGGCGTGAGGGCTGGCGACGATGCTGAAGGATGCGAAGAGGGCGACCAGGACGGCTGCCGCCACCTGTGGAGTGCTCGCGCCGCTGTAGCTGGACAGGCCAGGGGCCACATGAGGGAGTTCAAGGGCCGCACGACGCGCGATCAGACGGCCGTGAGTCCGCAGGACGGACTTGGTCAGGGATGACGGTGTGGTGATCGCAAGGGCGCCCGGCGGCTGGGGATTTTTGAGAAGCCGTGCCAGCCTCTCGCCTCGCGGAGCCATGACGAACCCGCTGCCGCCGGCCAATAGGGCAAGCCCTGTCAGGATGCTTTCGGGATAGCGGGCTCCGGGCGACAGGCGAGGGGTGGCCAGAAAGGGAAGGTGCAGCTCGGCGGCAAGAGCCCGGTAGAAGACCGGCTCCTCGACGAGCCCATACTTCAGAAGCGCTTCGTCGGCTGTGACCCCGGTCGCTTTGGCAATCGCAGCCGCCCTTTGCAGAGTGGCGGGCGCCAAGCCGTGATGCGCCAGAAAACCGATCTCGACAGGAAGTGCTGTTGACTGCCGGGCCGGCTCCGCTAGACCCTGCCTCATGGGCGATGAACGCCCCCGCAGCGTATTCGTGAAACTGGCGAAGCAACGGGCAAGAGAGTATCGTCTTCAAGATGTGTTACATTGTATCGATGATCGCCCGCTTCTCGCGCAAGATCAAGACGCTTCCCTGGACCAGGGCTCACGTCTCGACCTGGGGGGCGATGGCACTCCTGTCGCTGGGCGGCGTCGCACAGGCCCAGACGGTCACGGTGCCCAATTTCTGGGATCCCAAATCCCAGCTCGATCGCCCTGACATCCCTGCCAACCGCACAATCCGCTTCCTGGTCGACGACGATTTTCCGCCGTTGCATTTCCCGGGCCTCGACAGCGCCCCGACCGGCTTCTCCGTCGAACTCGCGCGGGCGGCCTGCGAAAGGCTGAGCCTGAGCTGCACCGTTCAGGTCCGCCGCTTCGATACCCTGCTTGATGCCTTGGCCGAGAAGCAGGGCGATGTGGTCGCGGCAGCCGTCCCGGTGACGGCGGATCTGCGCCGGCGCTTCTCGGTGACCGCCCCTTACTTCAGAATTCCGGCGCGGCTCGTCGCGAAGTCCGCCCTGATCAAGGACATGCCGTCGTTCTCGCCCAAGGCTCTCCAGGGCAAGACCGTCGGCGTCGTCGAGGGGACGGCGCACGAGGCCTTCGCCAAAGCCTTCATGCCATCCTCCACCCTCAAGACCTATCAGGAGCTCACGGCGGCCGAGGCGGCTCTCAAGGCCGGCGGCATCGATTACGTCTTCGCCGATGGGCTCAGCCTCGCCTTGTGGATCGGCGGTGAGGATGCGGACGGGTGCTGCGTCTTCGCAGGCGGGCCCTATCTCGAGAGCCGGTTCTTCGGGGAGGGGATCGGCTTCGTCCTGCGCAGCGAGGACGACAACCTGCGCCGCGCGCTGGATTATGCCCTGCAGCAGCTCTGGAGGGAGGGCAAATATGCGGAGCTTTACCTCCGGTTCTTCCCGATCAGTCCCTTCTGACACAAGGGCTCGTTGCAGCGCTCCGGAGGCCTCTGCGAACCTTCTCCGCTCCAAGATACGCCGTTGCGGGACTGAGCGTCGTGGGGTCCCGAAAGTGCATTCCACTTTCGGGTCCGATGCTCTAGTGTGCCGCGCTTCCGGAAGCAGTTCTCCTTGAAGCAAGGCCCATGTCCCGACCTCTTTCTCTCGACCCTGCCCTGATTGAAGCCGCTCAGACCGCGACCGCCTGGCCTTTCGAAGAGGCCCGCAAGCTCGTGGAGCGCCTCAAACGGACGGGCAAGAAGGAGGCTCTGTTCGAAACGGGCTACGGGCCCTCGGGCCTGCCGCATATCGGCACCTTCGGCGAGGTGGCCCGGACCAGCATGGTGCGCCATGCCTTCCGCGTTCTGACCGGGGACAGCATCCCGACCCGCCTCGTCGCCTTCTCGGACGACATGGACGGCCTGCGCAAGGTCCCGGACAACATCCCGAACAAGGAACTGGTGGCGTCCGCTCTCGGCAAGCCCCTGACCCAGGTGCCGGATCCGTTCGGCACGCATGAGAGCTTCGCCCATCACAACAATGCGCGCCTGCGCGAATTCCTGGATGCCTTCGGTTTCGATTACGAGTTCAAGTCGGCCACCGAATGCTACAGGTCGGGCGTTTTCGACAGGACGCTGCTCACGGTGCTCGAGCGCTATGATGCGGTGATGGCGATCATGCTGCCGTCCCTGCGCGAGGAGCGTCAGCAATCCTACTCGCCGTTCCTGCCGGTCCACCCGAAGACCGGCATCGTGATGCAGGTGGCAATCGACGAGCGCAAGCTCGATGCCGGCACGATCGTCTGGCGGGATCCCGACACGGGCGAGCGTTTCGAGACGCCCGTCACGGGCGGCCATGCCAAGCTGCAGTGGAAGCCCGATTGGGCCATGCGCTGGGTGGCGCTCGGGGTCGATTACGAGATGGCCGGCAAGGATCTCATCGACAGCGTGAAGCTTTCCGGTGAGATCGCCAAGGCGCTCGGCGGCCTTCCGCCGGAGGGTTTCAACTACGAGCTCTTCCTCGACGAGAAGGGCCAGAAGATCTCGAAGTCCAAGGGCAATGGCCTCACCATCGACGAGTGGCTGACCTACGGCACACCCGACAGTCTCGCGCTCTTCATGTTCAACAAGCCGCGCGAGGCGAAGAAGCTCTATTTCGACGTGATCCCGCGCCAGGTGGACGATTACCTCACCTTCCTGGAGAAGTATCGGGCTCAGGACGCCAAGACACGCCTGATGAATCCGGTCTGGCACCTCCATGCCGGTGAGCCGCCCGCGCCCGAACTCGTTTCGTCCGGCGGGGCCAATCAGCCCGGCACGACGATCTCGTTCTCGATGCTCCTCAACCTCGTGGCCGTGGCGAACTCGGAAGACCCGGCGGTGCTCTGGGGCTTCATCCGCCGCTATGCGCCGGGCGTGTCGCCCGAGACGCACCCGCGCCTCGACAGCCTCGTGAAGCGCGCCGTGCGCTACTTCGAGGATTTCGTGAAGCCGCAGAAGACCTATCGTCTGGCAGACGAGGTGGAGGCGGCTTCCCTGAAGCGTCTGAGCGACGTACTGGCCTCGTTCGAAAGCGGCGAGCGTCCCGCGACCGCCGAGGCGATCCAGGAAGAGATCTACAACGTGGGCCGTGCCGAGCCGCGCTATCAGGACCTCAAGGCCAAGGGGGCCACACCCGAGCGTCCCGGTGTGTCCATCGAGTGGTTCAACACGATCTATCAGGTGCTGCTCGGCGAGCCGCGCGGTCCGCGCTTCGGCTCGTTCGTGGCCCTCTACGGGGTGAGGGAAACGCGCGCGCTCATCGCCAAGGCGCTGGCGGGCGACCTCGTGCGCGAGCACGAGGCCTTTCTGAAAGCGCGGGGCTAGGGCATCGGACGTGAAAAGTGGCCTCGCTTTCGGGAGAGCGCATCAATCCTGAAGAGGGAACGATGCTCTGGAAACGACGCGAGAATGAGCCTTTACTGACGGGCCCACATGATCCGGGCCATCCAGGCGATCTCCTCCGTGGAGATCGCCCGGTCTTCACTCCCTTTGGTCAGCGACGACAGTTCCAGGGTCTTGGCGGAGCGGCGTTTGAGCTCCTGCGCGACGATTTCACCGGTGGCCGTGCACACCACCACGCGATCGCCCTTGCGCAGGCTCGCGGTCGGCGAGACGATGAGAACATCGCCGTCGCGATAGAGCGGCGCCATCGTGTCGCCCGTCACCTCGAGAGCAAACACCTTCTCCTGCCCGAAATCAGGGAATTCGATTTCATCCCAGCCCGGCCCGCCCGTTGGAAGGCCCTCATCGGTCAGGATCTTGCCGGCGCTGGCCTGAGTCATGCCGATCATCGGGAGCATGGAGCGGCGCAATGATCCGGAAGGTTCCACGAGACGCAGAAAATCCTCCAGCGTTGCCCCCGTGGCGCGAAGGATCTTGGAGATGGATTCCGTCGAAGGCCACCGCTCGCGGCCTTCAGGGCTGACACGTTTTGATTTGTTGAAACTTGTGGCATCGAGACCGGCTTTGCGCGCCAACCCGGATGCAGTCATTCCATGGCGGGCGGCAAGTGCATCAATGGCAGCCCAAACGCGCTCGTGAGATAACATTGTACAAACCTTCGCAAAAAGCGAATAAATCTGAAAGCGAACTTATGCCTAGGAATTAAGGTTGTTCTATGACTCTTGCAACATGGAAGATCCAGTCAAGGCATGCCGGCGAATAGGAGTTGCTCCGGAAGCAGAGGTTAGGCACATGAATTCAATGCAGATCATCTACAAAATTTGCCCGGAAAGTCTTTGGCACGAAGCGCAAGCAGCCCATTTCTTCAGGGGAGCGCCCATCGATATCCAGGATGGATACCTCCATTTTTCCACTGCGGAACAGGTTCGGGAAACTGCGGATAGGCACTTCGCGGGGCAGCGCGATCTCCTGTTGATTGCGGTCGACGCCGAGAAAGTCGGTCCGGCTCTGCGCTATGAGCCTTCCCGGGGCGGCGATCTTTTCCCGCATCTGTATGCGCCGCTTGCCTTATCCGACGTCCTGTGGGTAAAGCCGCTACCGATCGGTCCCGACGGCCGTCATGTTTTTCCGGATCTCGATTCATGATCGGTGCGCTTTTCTCACTTGCACGACCTGCCCTGCACGCACTCGATGCGGAGACGGCGCACCAACTGACGATCCGCTCACTCTCGTTGATGCCCGTGACGCCCGCACCGAGGGACGATGCACGATTGGCTGTCGATGTGTTCGGTCGCCGCTTCCCTAATCCCGTGGGGCTTGCGGCGGGCTTCGACAAGCAATGCGAGGTGCCCGATCAGCTCCTGTCCCTCGGCTTTGGTTTCGTGGAACTCGGCGGCGTCGTGCCGAGGCCTCAGGAAGGCAATCCGCGCCCGCGCGTGTTCCGGCTTTCGCGCGATGAGGCCGTCATCAATCGCTTCGGTCTGAACAGCGACGGGCTGGACGTTGCGCGCGAACGCCTCTCCCGTCGTCTGGGACGTCCCGGCGTAGTCGGCGTGAACATCGGCGCGAACAAGGATTCGGCGGATCGCATTGCCGATTACGTCGCCTGCATCGAGACACTCTGCGGGCTTGTCGACTTCCTGACCATCAACGTGTCGTCGCCCAATACGCCCGGCCTGCGCGATCTGCAGGGGGAGGCGTTCCTCGACGACCTGCTCGCCCGCAGCGTCGAGGCCCGTGACAAGGCCGACGAGGGCCGCAAGAAAACGATCATTCTCCTGAAGATCGCCCCGGATCTCTCGCTCGAGACCCTCGATGCCATCGTGGCGACGGCGCTCAAGCGCAACATCGACGGGCTCACCGTCTCCAACACCACCGTGGCGCGCCCCGAGACCCTGAAGGAAAAGGCGCTTGCTGCCGAGACCGGAGGTCTGTCCGGCAGGCCGCTCTTCGTGCCCTCCACCAGGATTCTCGCGGAAACCTTCCTGCGGGTCGAGCGCAGGATCCCGCTCATCGGCGTCGGTGGCGTGGATTCCGCCGATGCGGCATGGGCCAAGATCCGCGCCGGAGCGAGCCTCGTTCAGCTCTATTCCGCGATGGTCTACAAGGGTCCCGGCCTGATCGGCGACATCAAGCGCGGGCTTCTGGAAAAGCTCGCGCAGGACAGGATGTCGCTGCCGCAGGCCGTCGGCCGCGATGCATCGGCGATGGCTCAGGGACGCTTCTGATCCCGACGACCCTCAGGGAGGCTGGCGAAGGTCTTCTTCGCCAGCTTCGGATAGAGAACGGCTTGGCCGATGCCGCGTGCGCCCAGGAAGATGAGCAGCGCAATCCAGAGTGCGGTGTTGCCGAGGCTTCCCGCAGCCAGCAGGATGAGGCCATAGGCCGCGAAGGCGATGACCATGAGATCGCGCATCGCCTTGGTCCACGTCGCTCCCGTATAGATGCCGTCGAAGGCGAAAGCCGCAGCGCCGACGAAGGGCGTCAAGGCGGCGAAGACCAGATACTCGCGGGCATAGGCCCGCACGTCCGGATTGGTCGACACGAAGTCGATGAACAGCCCGCCACCGATCAGGAGGATCGCCGAGACGGCGAGGCCGAAACCGAGGCTCCAGCCGAGGCTCAGGTGAATGGCGCGCCGGAAGCCGCGCTCGTCGCGTGCGCCGATGCTCTGGCCGCAGAGCGTCTCGGCGGCGGTGGCGAAGCCGTCGAGGAAATAGCCGCCGATCAGAAACATGTTGTAGAGCACCGCGTTCGCGGCGAGCGTCACATCGCCGGAACGTGCGCCCAAGGCGCTGAAGATCGAGAAGGCCAGGATCAGCGCCACGTTGCGGATTATGATGTCCCGATTCATGGCGAGCGTCTGCAGGATCGCGGTGCGGTTCAGCACCTCGGCCCGTGTCACGGAAAGCGGGTTCGAGCCGAGGCGGCGCAGAACCAAAATGCCGAGGCCCACGCCCAGCACCTCCGCGATGGCCGTCCCGATGGCCGCACCCGCGATGCCGAGGTGGAAGATCAGCACGAGGCCGGCGGTGAGCAGGACGTTGGCGACATTGATCGCCACCTGCAGGAGCAGGCCGAGATCGGTCCGCCCGCGTCCCAGAGTCGAGCCGAGGATGACGTAATTCGCCAGCGTGAACGGTGCGGCCCAGATGCGAATGTAGAAATAGATGGCGAGCGCATCCGTGACGGCTTCGCTCGCCCCGGCGAAGGAAAAGGCGGCGGTCGCGATGGGCCATTGCAGCAGGATCAGGAGAAGGCCCGTGATCCCTGCCACCAGGAAGGCGCGGGCCAGCGTCAGATCGACCTCGTGCCGGTCACCGGCGCCGGTCGCCTGGGCGGTGAGGCCCGCCGTTGCCATGCGCAGAGAGCCGAAGCTCCAGAACACGAAGTCGAAGATGACGGCGCCCAAGGCCACGGCCCCCAGAAGATGCGCTTCGCCCAGCCGCCCGATCACCGTCGCGTCGACGAGCCCCAGCAGGGGCGTCGTGACATGCGACAGGGTCATGGGCAGGGCGAGGGCCAGCAGGCGCCGGTGGGAGACCTTGATCTGCGCGACGTTGAGCGAGCCGTCCATGTTGCTGCGTTCTGGTCAGCGCTGGCCGAACAGCCTGGACAGGAGCCAGAGCGGCACCACGATCACGGCCCCGTAGACCACCCAGAGGCCGACCTCCTTCACCGTGTCAAGGCTCAGGTCGAGGACGGAGCTGATCCAGTTGAACAGGCCCTCGATCAGCCCAAGCGGCGTGATGTCGAGGTAGTGCATGAAGGCGCCGACGAGGAGCGACAGGAAAATGAGCTTGGCCAGCACGGAGCCGGGCGAGCCGCCGAGAAACCGGGTCAGGTTGGACATATCGTCAATCTCGTCAGAAAGCGTCACTGGACGCGGGGATTAGCGTGTGCTTCATCGCAAGGGCCGATGATGAACGCAACCCTGTCGAGCCTTCCATGATCGATCCCGCTCTCTTCGACCCTGCCGCCATCAGCGAGGAGATCCGCGCCCAGAACGCGGACATCATCGCCAAGCTCTCGGCTCTTCCCGATCCCATGTCCGTGCCGCCGGCCGTCGTGCGGGAGCGGCGCCGCCAGGGGCTCGGGCCGTTTCCGCTGCTGCCCCTGAGCCCCGGGGCCAAGGTCATCGAGATCGACGGGCCCGCAGGCCCGATCCCGCTGCGGATCATCGCTCCCGAAAGGCCGCGGGGCGTCTATCTTCACATCCACGGCGGCGGCTGGACCTGGGGCACCGCGGACGAGCAGGATCCCTGGCTCGACCGTTTGGCCGAGCGCTGCGGCCTCGCCGTGGTCTCGGTGGAATACCGGCTCGCGCCGGAGGATCCTTACCCTGCCGGTCCCGACGATTGCGAGGCGGCCGCCCTCTGGGCTGTCCGGGAGGCCGAGAGCCGGTTCGGCACCTCCCGCCTGTTCATCGGGGGCGAATCGGCGGGCGCGCATCTGTCCGCGGTGACGCTCCTGCGCCTGCGCGACAGGCACGGCCTTACGCCTTTCCGGGGCGCGAACCTGTTCGCCGGCTGCTACGATCTCAACCTGACTCCCAGCGTGCGGCACTGGGGCCCTGAGCGGCTGATCCTCAACACCAACGACGTGAGGGTTTTTGCCGACAACTTCGTCGGTCATGCGAGCGACCGCACCAATCCGGACATCTCGCCGCTTCATGCGGACCTCAGGGGATTGCCGCCGGCTCTCTTCTCGGTCGGCACGAAGGACATGCTGCTCGATGACACGCTCTTCATGGCCTCCCGCTATGCGGCGGCCGGCAACAGGACCGATCTCGCCCTGTGGCCGGGCGGCTGCCACGTGTTCATCCGCTTCGACAGCGCCATGAGCGAGCAGGCGCTGTCCCGGATCGACGCCTTCATCGAGGCGCTTTGAGTTTTGACAGTACACACCTCATCCTGAGGAGCCGCGAAGCGGCGTCTCGAAGGGCGAGGCTCTAGGGGAAGGCAGCGTTAGGCTCAATCCGCCCCGGCCGGGGAGGGGCGCTGGGTCACGCCGATCCTGGAGGCCGCGATCACGGCCTGGGTGCGGCTGTCGACGCCGAGCTTGTCGAGAATGGCGGACACGTGGGCCTTCACGGTCGCCTCGGACACACCGAGCTCATAGGCGATCTGCTTGTTGAGAAGGCCCTCCGAGAGCATGGTCAGAACGCGGACCTGCTGCGGGGTGAGGGTGCCCAGACGCCGGACCAGATCGGCAGTCTCGACGTCCTCTGCGGCGGAAAGGTCCACGTCCGGCGGGGTCCAGGTGTCGCCCGCCAGCACCGCCTGGATGGCGCCGCCGATATTGTCGATGTCGATCGATTTCGGAATGAAGCCCGAGGCCCCGAAATCCATGGCCCGCCGGATCACGTTGGGCTCCTCCGTGGCGGACACGATGACGACCGGCAGTTCGGGATATTGGGCCCTAAGGGACATGAGGCCGGAGAAGCCCTGGACCCCCGGCATCGTCAGGTCGAGCAGGATCAGATCGACGTCCCGTTCCTGGGCCAGGGAGGCATTGAGGTCATCCATGCCGCTGGCCTCGATCACCCGGGCCTCGGGCATGATGGAAGCGACGGACTGTCTCAACGCGCCGCGAAACAGCGGGTGGTCATCGGCGATGATGATCGTGGTGTTTTGACCCTGCACTGCTGCCTTCTCCCACGAGAGCTTTGGTGAGCCTTAGCCGCATCTCTCATGAAATAGCAAGGCGGCAATAGAAGGCCACGGCCAATCTATCTGGAAAGATAAGCGGATAACATACGCAAACATACGGGGCCCGTGAGTTATGCCCCGATGAGGTGCAGAATGAGGTCCCGCCGGTGGGGCCTATCGCGGTGCTCGACGAGATACAGGCCCTGCCAGGTCCCGAGGGCCATCTGCCCCTCCATGACGGGAATGCTCAGGGAAACGCCTGACAGAACGGTGCGGATGTGGGCCGGCATGTCGTCCGGTCCCTCCGTCGAATGCACATAGCCCGCATCCCGGGGCGCGAGCCGGTCGAAGGCGGTCATCAGGTCGAGGCGGACATCGGGATCGGCGTTCTCCTGGATGAGCAGGGAGGCCGACGTATGGCGGCAGAAGATCGTCAGCAGGCCATGGAGGAGGCCCGTGGCGAAAACCCAGCGGGAGACCGCATCGGTGATCTCGATGAGGCCCTGACCTTCGGTGTCGACCAGCAGGCGTCCATTGACCTGCTGCGTCACGCTGCCTTCGGAAAGGGTTTCCACATTCAGCATCGTCAGGCCTCCTGATCCTTGAGGGGATGAACCTCCTTTTCACCCCGTTCCAGGATCTTTTCCAGGGTCTCGATCCGATCGGCTTCCGCCGCGGGCTTGTCCCAGCGAATGCGGTTGATGCGGGGAAAGCGCATGGCCACGCCCGATTTGTGCCGGGTCGAACGCTGCAGGCCCTCGAAGGCGACCTCCAGCACGAGGCCGCGATCCTTGCCGTATTCCACCTCCCGCACGGGACCGAAGCGGTTGACCGTGTGATTGCGGACATAGCGGTCGAGCTTCACCAGCTCCTCATCGGTAAAGCCGTGATAGGCCTTGCCCACGGGGACGAGCTCCTCGCCACGGGGCCCGTCGCGCCAGACGCCGAAGGTGTAATCGGAATAAAAGGACGAGCGCTTCCCGTGCCCGCGCTGGCCATACATCATCACCGCGTCGACGAGGTAGGGGTCGCGCTTCCACTTGTACCAATGCCCCTTGGGACGGCCGGGCAGGTAAGGGCTATTGGCCCGCTTCACCATGCAGCCCTCGATCGCGTCCGCATCGGGGCCTGCGCCGACGGAGGTCGGATCGGCGCGGGCGGCGGCCAGATCCTCCCAGGTCCCGAACGGCACCATGGGAGACAGATCGATGCGGGGATCGCCGATGCGGGCCACGAGCGCCTCCAGGCGCCTGCGCCGCTCGATGAACGGAAGATCGCGCAAATCCTCGCCGCCTTCGGTGAGAATGTCGTAGACCCGCAGATGGGCCGGGAACTCGGCGACGAGCTTCGGCGTCACGGCTTTTCGGTTGAGGCGCTGCTGCAGCACGTTGAAGCTCTGCACCAGCCCGTCGCGCACGATCAGCAGCTCCCCGTCGATGGCCCCCTCGAAGGTCAAGGCCTCGACGAGGTCGGGAAAGGCACGGGACACATCCTCGCCCGTGCGCGAATAGATGCGCCGCACCGGACGTCCATGGCCGTCATGGCCGGCAACCGCCTGCAGACGAATGCCGTCCCATTTCCACTCGGCCAGGAAATCGGCCGCGTCGAGCTTCTCGAAATCCTCGTCCTCGAGCGGATGCGACAGCATCGGCGGCCGAAACGGCGCCGGATTGCCGGATTCCGGCTTGGGTCCGCGACCCTCGACCCAGGCGAAAAGGTCTTCATAAGGAGCCTCCAGGCCGTGCCAGATCAGCTCGACCTCGTCGGGCTCCATCCCGCCGAGCTGGGCGACGGCCGTTTTCGCCAGCCGGGCCGAAACGCCCACGCGCAGCTCGCGCGTGATGAGCTTCAACAGCGCCCAGCGTCCCGTCTCGTCGAGGGCGTCGAGCCAGCCTGCGACCTTCGCGGGGAGGTCGCTCTTGCTTGTGGTGGCGAGCGTCTCCACCACTTCCGTGAGGGTGGGGACATGAGGGGGCGGATTGTTGTGGCCGATGGCGGGGGTGCCGGCGGACGCGGGCGCGACGCTCTCGTGCCCCGGTGCGGGCCAGATGAGCGCCGCCGTTTCCGCGAGATCGCCCACATAGTGATAGGACATGCGGAAAAGCTCCGGATCCGTGCGCTCCTCCACGAGGCCGCGGATCAGGCCGGGCTTGGCTTCCTTGAACATCAGCGCATTGGTCATGGCGGCGAGCGCATAGCCGCGCTCCGGGTCCGGGGTATGCCGGAAGTAATCCATGATGAGCCGCAGCTTGGCATTGCGGCGCGGCTCGTAGGCCAGCCGGTCGAGGAGGGCGGCAAAGCGGTTCATGCGTCGCCTCCCGCCTGCGGTGCTTCCTCCACCTCACCCTCGTCGCCGTAGCCGAGCATGTGGAGCGGACGTGCCTTGATGCCGTGCGTGGTGCACCAATGGACGAGCGCATCCTCCTGGCCATGGGTGACCCAGACTTCGCCTGCGCCGGTTTCGCGGATCGTGCGGCACAGATCGTCCCAGTCGGAATGATCGGAGATCACGAGCGGCAGCTCCACACCCTTCTGGCGCGCCCGCGCCCGCACGCGCATCCAGCCGGACGCGAAGCATGTGACGGGATCGGGGAAGCGGCGGGACCAGAGATCCTGGATCGAGGAGGGCGGGCAGACCACGATGGCGCCCGCGAGCTTCGAGCGTTCGGAGGCTGCGACCTTGGGCGTCTCGCCGAGGGGGATGCCTTCCGACTTGTAGAATTCCGTCAGGCGCTCCATGGCCCCGTGCAGATAGATCGGCCTGTCGTAGCCCTCCTCCCGCAGGAGCGCCATCACCCGCTGCGCCTTGCCCAGCGCGTAGGCGCCGACGATGTGGGCCCGCTCGGGAAAGAGCGCAACGGAATCGAGGAGCTTGCGCACCTCGGCCCGTGTGTCGGGGTGGCGGAAAACGGGAAGGCCGAAGGTCGCCTCCGTGATGAACACATCGCAGGATACGAGCTCGTAGGGCAGGCAGGTGGGATCCTCGGCGCGCTTGTAGTCGCCCGACACCACCACGCGGGTGCCGCCTGCCTCGATGGAAATCTGGGCCGAGCCCAGCACGTGCCCAGCCGGCGTGAAGCGCACGCTCACGTCCCCGAGCCGGAGGCTCTCACCGAGCGAGGCTTCCTGCGTGCCTCCGGCGAAGTCCTCGCCGTAGCGCACGCCCATGATGCGCAGGGTCTCGCGGGTTGCCAGCACGGCTCTGTGGCCGGAGCGCGCATGGTCGGAATGGCCGTGGGTAATGAGTGCCCGTTTCACGGGCCGGACCGGATCGATGTGAAAGTCGCCGAGGGGACAATAGAGCCCTTGCGGGGTCTGGGTCAGGATATCGGTGGAGCGCAACGCCATGGGTCAAAATATAGTGTTCGATCGGCCGATGTCAGGCTCGACGGCATGGGCATCTGTCATCCCCGGCGGGCCGCTGGGTCCGAAGGATCCACTCCCACGCGTTGAGTCGGGGATTTCCCCCGTCTCGCGACGGTCGGGCATGACAGTTTCTGCGCAACCCATAGATCCAAACGGATCTCCCTCCTCCCATTGACAGGCCCTCGTCTCTCCCGCATGGCAAGGCAATGCTGCTGCCCCCGTCTTTCCGCTCCTCCGGCGATGTTCTGGCCGACCGCCGCTACGAATATGCCAGCGCCGCCTTCGACGAGCGCGACTTCGAGGCTGCCGCGGATCTGGCCCGGCAGGTGCTGGAGCTGGCGCCCGGTTTCGCCCCGGCCCACGCCCTCCTGGGGCGCTCATTGGCCGAACTCGGAGCGCGGGACGAAGCCGTGCAGGCCCTGCGCCAGGCGCTCGGCCTCGAGCCGGAGGATGTCCTGGGCGTGCGCATCGATCTGGCCCGCCTCGGCGATCTGCCGGCCGATGGGGCGATGACCGATGCTTATGTGCGGGCGCTGTTCGACGAATACGCTCCCAAGTTCGAGCGGCACCTCACCAGGAGCCTGTCCTATTGCGGGCCGGAGCTCATCGCGGATGCGCTGCGCCGCGCGTGCTCCAAGCGGATCAGGGAGTACCGGTTCGGATTGACGCTGGATCTCGGCTGCGGCACGGGGCTGATGGGGCAGGCGCTCGACGGATTATGCGCGTCGCTCATCGGGGTCGATCTGTCGCCGCGCATGCTCGAGAAGGCGGAACGGACGAAGCTCTATGACGGCCTTCACGAAGGGGAGCTCGTCTCGTTCCTGAAAGGCCGCGCGGATGCGGAGGCCGACCTCGTGGTGGCGGCGGACGTGTTCGTCTACATGGCTGCCCTCGATGACGTCTTCCGTGAGGCGCATCGCGTACTGAGGCGCGAGGGGCTCTTCGCCTTCACGGTGCAGGCGCATGAAGGCGATGGTTTCTTGCTCGGCCAGGATGCGCGCTACGCCCATGCCGAACGTTACCTGCGCGCCCTTGCCGACGCAAATGCTTTGACGCCGGTGGTCCTGGAGCCGGTCTCGACCCGGGAGGACCGCGGCGTGCCGGTTCCCGGACTGCTGGCCGTGATGCAGCGCTGATCGCTCAAGCCGCCGGCATCGACGGATGGGGCGCGGATTCCCAGCAGCCCAGCACCGATTGATCGAAATCGATGATCGATCCCGTCATCATCCCGGACTCGGGGCTGGCGAGGAACGCCACGGCCCGCGCGACTTCCGCCGGATCGAGCAGACGGCCGAAGGGCTGCTCCTTCGCGGCTTTGTCGAGCCAGCCGTCCTGCGCTCCGTGATAGGTGCGCATGATACGGTCCTCGCCTGGCGTGTTCATCCAGCCGATGTTGAGGCCGTTCACCCGGATGCGCCAGGGCATGAGGCTGAAGGCTGCGTTCCTGGTCAGCGTCGCGAGCGCGCCCTTCGAGCCGCAATAGGCGGAAATGAAGGGCTGTCCGCCATGAGCCGACATGGACAGGATATTGACCATCGCACCCTCGATGCGCTCGCGTCGCATGATCTTGGCGGCCTCCTGCATGAGGAAGAAGGGCGCGCGCACGTTCACGGCGAACATGCGGTCGAACAGCTCCGGGCTCGTGTCGAAGATCGTGCCGCGGTCGGTCATGCCGGCCGCGTTGACCAAAACATCCATCCGTCCGAACGCCTGTTCCGCCCGTGCCGTGACCGCGCGGGCCTCGTCGACGCTGGCAAGGTCAGCCTGCACGAATTCCGTGCGGCAGCCCTGAGCCGTGATCTCCTTCGCGACCGCCGCGCCCCGCTCGGCATTGCGCCCGCAGATGACGAGCCCGGCCGCGCCCCGCTCGGCGAGCACGCGCGCAATCGCCTCGCCGACACCCTGCGTGCCCCCGGTCACGACGGCAATGGCGTTCCTGAACTGGGCTGGATTGGACATGGCGTTCCCCTTTTTTGAGTTTTCAGTTGGCCCGAGCTGAAATGATCTTGCGCCGGATAGCAAGTCGGCAAAGGAAGCGGTTCACACCTTCAGGCCCTCACCAGTTCCTTCGTCATCTCCCAGCAGGCGACCTCGACCGGCCCGTTCAGGGTTTCGGCTTCTTCCATCAGGGTGGCCGTGTGGCGCCAGCCACAACGCTCGTAGAAGCGCCGAGCGCTGTCGTTGCCGACCAGGCAATGGAGCTCGGCACACTCGAAGCCCCCGGCCCGGATGGCGTTTTCGCTGCGCTCCAAGAGGGCTCGGCCGATCCCCAGGCTCCGTCCTTCGGGCAGGACATAAAGCTGACCGAGACGGCAGCCGGTCCAGGCGGCGAAGCCCAGGATCCTCCCTTGGGACAGCGCGACCAAGGGAGCAGTCGGGAACCGCCTTGCCCGTGCAACGAAAAATGCCTCGTCGCGATACGCAGCCACGCTGGCCGGCTGGAGGGAGGCCTGGGTTTCTCGCCAAACCGCGTGGTAGAGCTGGCCGATCTCCTTGAGCTCATCCCGTCGAGCCGTTCTGATGCCATCGCCCATGATGCCCTCCGGTCATCCGAGCTAAGGGGAGGGGAGCATCACGGTCAAGGCCCGGCTTTCATCCGCCGTGGCGAAACTCTCCAACGGAGCCTATCTTGGAGAGGCATGTCCAAAACGTCCGCATCCCGTCTTCCTAAAACCTTCCGGGACTGGTTCGAGAGTCGAGGCTGGGAGCCCCGCGAGCATCAGCTGCAGCTCCTGGCCAAGGCGAAAGCAGGCCGCTCGGTGCTGCTCGTGGCGCCCACGGGAGCCGGCAAGACCCTCGCGGGCTTCCTGCCGAGCCTCGTCGAACTCGCGGAGCGGGGGCCGGGCCGCGGCACGGCCAAAGACAAGCGGGGGCTTCACACCCTCTATATTTCGCCCCTGAAGGCGCTCGCCACCGACGTCGCCCGCAATCTCGAGACGCCCGTGCAGGAGATGGGCCTTCCCATCCGGATCGAGACCCGCACCGGCGACACGCCGTCCCATAAGCGCGCGCGACAGATCGAGCGGCCGCCGGACATTCTGCTGACCACACCGGAACAGCTGGCGCTTCTTCTCGCCCATCGCGAGGCGACGGAGTTCTTCCAGGACCTGCGCCGCGTCGTCCTGGACGAACTGCATTCCCTCGTCACCTCCAAGCGCGGGGACCTTTTGGCGCTTGGGCTCGCCCGGCTCATGAGCCTCGCTCCCCAGGCGACCGCGGTCGGCCTGTCGGCCACGGTGCGCGAGCCCGACGATCTCCGGCGCTACCTGGTGCCGCAGCGCCATGAACCCTCTCCCCCCTTGTGGGGGAGAGATGGAGAGGGGGGTGTAAGCGCCAATCTGGAACCAGGAAAGCGCCGGCACCCCCACCCTCCCCACAAGGGGGAGGGGGAAACGTTGCGCAGAATGGAGGCTGCCGGGCAAACAGATGCAAATGGTACCCTCGCCGACCTCGTCGTGGTGAAGGGCGGCGCACAGCCCGACATCCGCATGCTGGAGCTCGACGAGCGCCTGCCGCTTGCGGGTCATACGGCCTCTCTCTCGATGCCGGCGATCTATGAACTGATCAAGCAGCACAAGACGACGCTGGTCTTCGTCAACACGCGTCTGCAGGCCGAATACACGTTCCAGGAACTCTGGAAGCTCAACGATGACGGTCTGGCGATCGCGCTTCATCACGGCTCCCTCGACGTGGCGCAGCGCCGCCGCGTCGAGGAGGCCATGGCGGCGGGACGGCTCAAGGCGGTGGTCTGTACGGCGACCCTCGATCTCGGCATCGATTGGGGCGATGTGGACCTCGTGGTCAATGTGGGCGCGCCGAAAGGCGCATCCCGCATCATGCAGCGCATCGGTCGGTCGAACCACCGCATGGACGAGCCGTCGCAGGCCTATCTCGTGCCGGCCAACCGCTTCGAGATCCTGGAATGCCGCGCTGCGCTGGACGCCGTGCATGAAGCCGCGCAGGACACGCCCGACGCCCGGACCGGCGCGCTCGACGTGCTCTGCCAGCACATTCTCGGGCGCGCCTGCGCCGATCCGTTCAGGCTCGAGGATCTCTACGAGGAAGTCCGCTCGGCCGCGCCTTATGCGGGTCTTTCTTATGAGGATTTCGAGGCCTGCGTCGCCTTCGTGGCCACCGGCGGCTACGCGCTTCGCGCCTACGAGCGCTTCGCCAAGATCGTGAAGGGCAACGACGGCTTGTGGCGCGTGCGCGACGGCAGGGTCGCGCAGCAATACCGGCTGAATGTGGGCACCATCGTGGAATCCACCATGATCAAGGTCCGGCTCGGCAAGACGTCGCGCTCAAGGCCCGGAACGGTGCTGCCGCGCGGGCGTCTTCTCGGCGAGATCGAGGAATACTTCGCCGAAACGCTGACGCCCGGCGACACCTTTCTCTTCGCGGGCGAGGTGCTGCGCTTCGAGGCCATTGCCGAGGACGAAGTGCTGGTCACGCGCGCGGGATCCGGAACGGACCCGATGATCCCGTCCTACGAGGGCGGCAAGTTCCCCCTGTCCACCTTTCTGGCCGCCCGGGTCCGCGAAATCCTGGCCGATCCCTTCGAATGGGACCGGCTGCCGCCGCAGATGACGGAATGGCTGCTGCAGCAGCGCCGTCGCTCTCTTCTGCCAGGGGCCAGAGACCTTCTGGTCGAGACCTTTCCGCGCGGCAACCGCTTCTACATGACGTGCTTTCCCTTCGAGGGACGCCTCGCGCATCAGACGCTCGGCATGCTGCTCACCCGGCGCCTGGAGCGTGCGCGGCTGAAGCCTCTCGGCTTCGTGGCGAACGATTACGGGATCGCCGTCTATGCCTCGGGCGACATCGCCACCCGGGCGGCGCGGGAGCCCGGCTTCATGGACGAGCTGTTCTCGGAGGACATGCTGGGCGACGACCTGGAGGACTGGCTGGCGGAATCCTCCCTCATGAAGCGCACGTTCCGCCAATGCGCCGTGATCGCGGGGTTGATTGAACGCCGCTTCCCGGGGGAGCAGAAGACCGGGCGGCAGGTCACGATCTCCACCGACCTCGTCTATGACGTGCTGCGCAAGCACGAGCCCGATCACGTGCTCCTGCGCGCCGCCCGCGCGGATGCGGCAACGGGACTCCTGGACGTCAGGCGCCTCGGCGTGATGCTTCAGCGCATCCGGGGGCGAATCATCCACAAGCCGCTCGACCGGGTATCTCCCTTAAGCGTGTCCGTCATGCTGGAGATCGGCCGCGAGCGCGTCTATAGCGACAATGCGGACGAGATTCTGGCCGAGGCGGAGGCGGCGCTTCTCGACGAGGCTTTGGCGTGACGGCTTTGCGAAAGAACAAACAGACAACCCACGAAATCGAGCTGGCGGGACAACTGGCCATCCTGGACCTGTCCGGCGGCCTTTACCTGCCGGCGCACGATGCCCTGCTCGTGGCCGACCTGCATTTCGAGAAGGGCTCCTCCTTCGCTCGCCGGGGCATGATGCTGCCGCCCTATGACACGCGCGAGACCCTGGACGCCCTCGCCGACGTGGTGTCGCGCCTCGATCCGCGCGTCGTCATCGCGCTGGGAGACAGCTTTCACGATATCGGCGGGCCGGAACGGCTCGGCGACGAGGAGCGCTCCACCCTCGCGGGCGTTCAGGCCGGGCGCGAGTGGATCTGGGTGACGGGCAATCACGACCGCATCCTGCCCGAAACCATCGGCGGCCAGGTCGTGGAGGAGATGACGCTCGGCTCGCTCACCCTGCGCCATGAGCCCGTCGCCGGAGACCAGGCGGAGGTGGCCGGGCATCTGCATCCCGTCGGCAAGGTGGTGATGCGCGGGCGCGCGACGCGCCGCCGCTGCTTCCTGACCGACGGCACCCGCTGCATCATGCCTGCCCTCGGGGCCTATGCCGGTGGGCTCAACGCCTGCGATGCCGCTTTCAAGCCGCTCTTTCCGAACGGATTTACCGCGCATCTCATCGGAACGGAGCGCATCTTCGCAATCGCGAAGACGATGCTCTGCCGGGATTGAGGCCTCAGTCCCTTCGGAAGATGATGTTGGCGAGCCATCCGAACGCGAGGGCGAGCAGGGCGGTGGCAAGGCCGTAGAGGAGCGACCAGTCGCGCGCGACGGCGCCGACCTGCTCCTCGAACCCGGTCTTGACCAGTTCGAAATGGGTGGTCGTGCTCGCCAGGATCACCGTGTCGGCGAACAGCACCACCTGAACGTCGTATTCGCCCGGCGGGGCCGTCGCCGGCAGCGGGATGCTGGCGCGGAAGATGTCCGGGGTCAGGAACGTCACCCCGCGCTCCTCCTCCAGGTACAGCCCCTCCTGCGCCTTGAGGCGATAAAGCGCCTCGCGGAACTCCCTGTCGGCGCCGCCGCCGCGCACGTAGGTGAAGTCCGGGGCGCTGATGATCGCCCGCAGGCCGATCTTCTGGCGCTGGCGCAGCTGATCGCTCGTGATCTCGGCGATGGGTTTCGAGGTCAGAACGCTCAAGTAAGCCGGAGCGCTGGGGAACTTCTGCTGTTCCTGGTTGATCCAGATCGGCCCCACCTTCTGCTTCTCGCGCACGGTGAGAAGCTGGCGCGGACCGCGTACCGTGACCACCACGTCATAGCCCGTGGCGCGGGCGATGGTCTGCGCATCCCGCTCGATGGCGCCGAACACGGCGATGGATGTGCCCGTATAGTTGGAGTTGATCAGCACCCGGTGGTTCGACAGCGAGGTGATCAGGGTCTCGGCCGAGACCGGACCCGACCAGGCAGGCACCATCAGCATGAGGCCCATCAGGACGAGGCGGAGGCGTTTCACTGGCGCTGCTCCTGCGCGGTGAGCGAGAACGGCTCCTCGGGCTGAAGGACGAGTTCGAGACCGAACCGCAGGCCCACGGCCAGCAGCAGGATGGCCAGCAGGAAACGGAACAGCTCCGCACGGAGGTTGCGGCCGATGCGCGCGCCGAACTGGGCGCCGAACACGCCGCCGACGATCAGCAGGAGCGCCAGCACCATGTCGACGGCCTGGTTCATCACCGCATGCAGGATCAGGGCGACCAGGGTCGTGCAGACGATCTGGAACTGCGAGGTGCCCACGACCACGTTGGTAGGGACGCGGAAGATATAGAGCAGGGCGGGCACCACGATGAAGCCGCCGCCGATGCCGAGCACGGCGCCCGCGAAGCCGATGAAGAGTGACAGCAGCAGGATCGGGATCACGCTCACATAGAGTTTGGAGCGGTAAAACCGCATCCGCAGGGGCCAGCCCAGATACGGCGCATGCTCGCCCGCTTGCCGCCGCAGGCGCACCGTGCCCCCGCGCCGCTTGGTCCAGAACTCCCGGATGCTTTCCTTGAGCATCAGGCTTCCCACCACGGAAAAGAGCGTCACGTAGGAGAGGACGATCACGAGATCGAGTTGGCCGGCGCGTCGTGCGGCGGCGAAGAACCAGACGCCGAGGGCCGATCCGACGAGGCCGCCGCCGACGAGGATCGCGCCGAGCTTGCGGTCGAGGGCGTTGCGGCGGATCGCGCCGAGCACGCTCGTGGTGGAGGAGGCGACGATCTGGGCCGATTGGGTCGCCACGGCAACGGCAGGAGGAATGCCGAGAAAGATGAGCAGCGGCGTCATCAGGAAGCCGCCGCCGATGCCGAAGAGGCCCGAGATGAAACCCACCGCCGCACCCATTCCGAGAATGAGAAGAACGCTTACAGGCATCTCGGCGATGGGCAGATAGATTTGCAATCCGGATCCTCCTGGCCGGTGCAGCCATGACGCGGGGAGATTGATGCGCGGAGCGGTTTAGCTGACGAGCGATGAACGTAAGCTGACCGCTTTGGGTTCAGCCATCAACTCCTTTTGTCTTGAGTTCCCGCCAGAGCCGCCGATTGCGCGCCGGCGGAAGAGGGAGTCTCGTTGGCGATGGGATCGACGGGGCGGGGACGCCATTGCTTGATGGAGGCCTGCAGGGCCTTCAATTCGGCAGCGCCGAGGCGGCCGGCGAGCTCGTCGCGCTTCTTGGCGGCATCGTCATCGCCCTGGGCGGCCGCGAGAGCGAGCCATAGATACGCCTTTGCAAGATCCTGCCTGGTGCCGATGCCGCGGGCGAGGAGAACCCCCATGTTGAACTGGCTGTCCGCAAAGCCGGACTGGGCGGCTTCGCCGTACCAGCGCAGAGCCGCCGGATAGTCCGGCTTGCCGTTCGAGCCCGAGGCGAGAAGCGTGGCGAGATTGTGCATGGCGCGCACGTTGCCGCCCTGTGCGGCGCGTTCGTACCAAAGGGCCGCCTGCCTCGTATCGCGCTCGGTGCCGATGCCTTTTTCCATCAGCATGGCGAGCTTCTCCTGCGCCGGAGGGAGCCCTGCCTGAGCCGCGCGCTCATAAAGACGAAGCGCCAAGCTCATGTCCTGCGGGATGTCGCGTCCTTCGGCGGCCCGGGATGCAATCTCGTAAATCGCGCTCGCGTCGCCTGCCAGCGCGGCCTTCCGGAGAGCAGGCGGAACGATGGCCGGAATATCCCCGACGCTTGCGGCATCGACAAGGAACTTCGGCGTCGCAATTGGAGCTGGCTCAACCGTCGTGGCGAAGCTCGACGGCTGGAAGAGGTTCGCCTTCTCGGCGTCTGCCGGAATGCCGCCCGTCGCGGCGGCGTCCGCGGGAGTCTGCGCCTGCGCATCCGGGGCCGGCTGCGATGGGCTGCCGGATGCGATCAGCGAGAGTGGGGAGGGGACGAAGCCGGTCGAGATGACGTGTGCCGTTCCCATCGCCAGGAGCACGAAGCCAAGGCCGAGCAGGAGCGAGCCACGATGTCTGTGGAGCTTTCGCCGGATGCGCTCCATGAGGGACGCGGGCGACGTCTCGTCCACATCGGGCGGTCCGAACATGTCGGGCGCCAGGTCCTCTTCGGCATCGCGGCCCTCCTCGACATCGCGTGGGGCGGCGGCCTGATCCGCCTGCGCCGCGCGGCGAGCGGCTGCGATGAGGTCCGCCCGCAGGCTGCCGCGATCCGCCTCGTCGACAGGCGCCGTCACGACGGGTCCGGACGTCGCGGGTTCCGGATTCCCGTCAGGGCGCGTCGTGGCAGCCTCTTCGATCTGCGGAAGGGTGACGGCATGGAGGCGGCGCACCGCCGCTTCGAGCCGGTCCGCGGGAGCCATCGGCTCAGGTGAAATCTCGCGAAGAGCATGGGATATCGGACCCGACCGGGGCGCAGGCCCGCCCTGTTCCGCGAAGCGGGAAACGAGCGTCTCGAGGGCAGTCTGGACAGCGCGCAGCGTTTCCTGGGTTGTCCTGTCGGTTCGGGTCTGCAGCGCCTTCAGCTCCACGAAACCCTGCTTGAGGGCATCGAGATCGGTGGCATCGGGCAAGTTCACCTGAAGGTCCTTCAGGGCGGCCTTCGCGGCGCGTTCGGCAATTCCGGCCGCATCGTTCTGAAGGTTGCGGAGATGGCTCGTAGCCTCGTCGAGAACCTGGTGCAGGGATTCGTCGGATTGCTGCGCCAGCCGCTCCGCAAGGGAGGCGATCTGCTCGTCCAGCACGTCGAGGCTCAAGGGTTTGAGCGGGACGCGGTCGAGTTTCTCGTCGATGCTGCGCAGCTTATCCGCCACCGACGAGGTGTCCGCCTGCTGGCCGACCTGGCGGAGCTCCTCCTCGATCCTGTCGAACCGCCGCATCAGCGGTTCCTGCGAGAGAGCCTCCCTGTCGATGGCGGCTTGGACCTGGGCGGACAACCGCTCGATCATCTCGCCCAGCGCCTGGCTCGGCGGCAGGCGGCTCTCGGGCAAACCGGCCATGCGCTCGGTCAGAACCGCCAGTTGATCGGTGATCGGGTCGAGGTTGACGGGCTCGGGCGTGGGACGGCGCGCGAGGGCCGCGATATCACGGCTCATGCTGTCGATCTGCGACGGCAGGTCGCTTGCCTCCTGCATGGCGATGGTCCGGTTCAGGGCTGCGCAGACATTCTCGAGAGAGGTCTTGAGAGCGGAGAAGTCGCTGCGGCTTGCCTGATGAAGGCGCAGGTCGGCAATCTGCCGGCCGAGTGTAGTCACCTCCTCCGACAGCTGCTCGATCTGGCGCGGCTCGGCGCGCTGCGAGAGGTCGTGACGCATGTCCACGATCTGGCTACTGAGAAACTCGATCACGGTGCGGTCCACGCCGGTCTCCGCGATCCGGTCGATCTTGCCCTTCAGGGCATCGATCTCGCGGCCGATACGCCCATAGACACCCTCGCTCACCTCTTCGGTCAGAGCTTGGATCTGCCGGTACACGGCGGCCGTGGCCTGGGCGAGGATCAGGAGGTCCTTGTTGGGGGGCTCGTGCCCCATCTCCCGGGCGATGTCCTTGAGGGCCTGGTCGAGGGCGGCAACCTGCTCGCGCGTGGCTAGGTGATCCATGGTCGCGCGAAGCCGTTCGATCTCGCTGCGGATCACGCCGATCGCGGGCGCGCACGTCCTGTCGGTCTGAGGGGGCCGCTCGGCCGTCGCTTGGCGCTCAGCGGAGTCGAGCCGCTCCCTCAGGCTGGAAAGCGCCTGCGAAAGGGCGGCGGCGATGCGGTCTTGGTGGTCCGCCGAGGCGCGGGCAGTCTCGTTCAGGCGCTCCTCGGTCTGCTCGATCCAGCTTGCCATCGACTCGAGCGCGATGGCGGTGCGCGAGGCATCATCCCGAGCCTGACGCTCGTTCTGGGTCGAAACGGCCGTCATGAGGGTCTCGAACGTCCGCTCGATTTCGGGCCGAGCGGGTCCGGATCGGAGCGACGTGGCCCCGGGTGGCTTATGGCCCGAAGGCTCTCGCTCGCGGGCTGGGGGCAGACTTCCCTCCTCCTTTGCGGCCCGAATGGCAGCCGCCCATTCCTCAAGGCTCAGTCCTGCCCGGCGGGCGGCGGCTCGGGCCAGGTCACGGGCGTCGAGATCCGGCTCGTCGAGGTTCGAAGGGACGTGGTGTCGCATGGTCGCGCTCAGGGGGTACTTTGCACTCCCGGCCAGCCATAAGCCCCCGCTTAGGCCCACCGTGGCGGTCGTGAAACCTGGGGTTGAAGCGAATCACTTGTCCGCCACGTCATCCGGCCGCCCGTGAAGCTTTCGGCGAACGTAGTAAAAAACCCGTTAAGCCGCTTTGGCTTAGCTCGAGAGAGCCCCTCCGGACGGACAGGTTCCACTAGGGAAAAGCGCAAGAAAAACCGCCTGCCTTGCCTACAGATCGAGCATGCCCTGGAGGACTTGCAACCAGCATGTTCAGTGTTCTATCATAACGTTACGAACGGAGATGCTGATTCACAGCGACATTTACGACGGGGTATTCGATGCACCAAGACAAGACGAGTTCCAATCCCAATGAAATGGGTGAGGGTGTGAAGTTCTATTCGATCGGTGACCTGGCCAGGGAGTTCGGCGTGACGCTGCGCACCTTGCGCTTCTACGAGGACCGGGGTCTTCTTTCCCCCCGGCGCGACGGCACTGCCCGGATCTACGATGCCCGCGACCGTGAACGCCTGTCCGTCATCCTGAAGGGCAAGCAGCTTGGCTTCACCCTGACGGAGATCCGCGCCATGTTGGCCGAGGAGCGCTCCGCCGAGGGGCCCGCCATGGATCTCAGGCTTTCCCTCGATCAGATCGAGGATCAAATCCGCCATCTCGAGCAGCAGAAGGCCGAGATCGCGGAAGCGCTTGAGGAACTCAAGGCACGCCGCGCCACTCTGGCCATCGCGGCCTAAAGGCCGGCGGCCGTCTCGAAGCTCCTCCTTTTCCGAGCCTGACAGAGCGCCTGAAACGGGCGAGGGCGGTTGCCGCCCGTCGCCTTGTGGGTGTTCCGCTATTTGATAAGCGGCTGCGATCACGCGGCGTGTTGTAGAAACAGCCCGATGGGCGAGCGGCCGCGGGAGTCTGGCCGAACCCTGAGCGTTCGTCTGTGTTCTGGGAGATTTTACGCCCTACCTCTTTCCAAAAGACCGAGATAGTTTATATATGAACTATCTGCTGGGCCGGTTCGCGCACCTGAAGGCTGCGACTGGCCGCCGATTCTGGAGGAAGAGCGAATGCCGGTTTACAAGGCCCCCGTCGAAGACGTCATGTTCCTCTTGAACGATGTCTTCTCGATCGAGCGTCACAATAATCTGCCGGGTTTCGCCGATGCCACCCCCGACGTGGTGGAGGCGATCCTCACCGAGGGCGCCAAGCTCTGCGAGGAGATCTTCGCTCCCCTGAACCGCTCGGGCGACCTCGAGGGCTGCACCCGCAACCCGGACGGCTCCGTGACCACTCCGAAGGGCTTCAAGGAGGCCTATGAGGCTTATGCGGCCGGCGGCTGGATGGGCCTGTCGATGCCGGAGGAATATGGCGGCCAGGGGCTGCCATCGACCCTGAACACCGTCATGCAGGAGTTCGTCTCCTCCGCCAACCTGTCGCTTGGCATGTATCCGGGGCTGACGCAAGGCGCCATCGCGGCCTTCCTGGTTCATGGCACCGAGCAACAGAAGAAGATCTACGTGCCGAAGATGGTGGAGGGCGCCTGGACCGGCACGATGAACCTCACCGAGCCCCATTGCGGCACGGATCTGGGCCTGCTCAAGACGAAGGCCGTTCCGAACGGCGACGGCTCCTATGCTGTTTCGGGCACAAAGATCTTCATCTCCGCCGGCGAGCACGACATGGCGGAGAACATCGTGCATCTCGTCCTGGCCCGCATCGAAGGCGCTCCTGCCGGCACCAAGGGCATTTCGCTGTTCGTCGTGCCCAAGTTCCTCGTCAACGAAGACGGTTCGCTGGGCGAGAGGAACGGCGTCGCCTGCGGCTCGCTGGAGCACAAGATGGGCATTCACGGCAATGCCACCTGCGTCATGAACTATGACGGCGCTAAGGGCTGGCTCGTAGGCGAGGAGAACCGCGGCCTCAACGCCATGTTCGTGATGATGAACGAGGCCCGCCTTGCAGTCGGCGTGCAGGGGCTCTCGCAATCCGAGGTCGCCTACCAGAACGCGGTGGCCTATGCGAAAGACCGCCTGCAGGGACGCTCGCTGACGGGCGCGAAGTTCCCGGACAAGCCCGCCGATCCGATCATCGTGCATCCGGACGTGCGCCGCACCCTTCTCTCCATCCGCTCCTTCAACGAGGCGGCCCGCGCGCTCCTCGTCTGGACGGCGCTGAACAGCGACATCGCGCATCGCTCCTCCGACGAGGCGGAGCGCCAGTCGGCGGACGACCACATGGGCCTGATGACGCCGGTGGTGAAGGGCGTGCTCACCGACCTCGGCTTCGAGAACGCCGTGAAGGCTCAGCAATTGTTCGGCGGCCACGGCTATATCGAGGAATGGGGGATGTCGCAGTTCGTGCGCGATGCCCGCATTGCGATGATCTACGAAGGCGCGAACGGCATCCAGGCGATGGACCTCGTCGGCCGCAAGCTCGGCAAGGACGGCGGCCGCGCGATCATGGGCTTCTTCAACGAGGTCGGCTCATTCTGCCAGGAGAACGCGGCCGACGACACTCTGAAGGGCTTCGTCGCACCCTTGCAGCAGGGGCTCGGACATCTGCAGCAGGCCACCATGTGGTTCATGCAAAACGCCATGGCGAAACCCGACAATGCGGGCGCGGGCGCCACCGATTACATGCACCTCTTCGGCATCGTCGCGATGGGCTACATGTGGGCCAGGATGGCGAAGGCGGCTCATGCCAAGAAAGCTCAAGGCAATGGTGTCGCCGAGAGGATGGATGCCAAGCTGCTGACGGGCCGCTTCTTCATGGAGCGGATGATGCCGGAAACCGGCATGCGATTGGCCCGCATCTCGTCCGGCGCGGATATCACCATGGCGATGCCGGTGGAAGCGTTCTGATTGTGCAGTTTCGTCCTGCCCCGTGCCGTGCACGGGGCAGGGATTCGCGAGGCGGGCGACGAGCCCAGTTCTGAACACCGTCCCGGAGCGCGTTGCTTCCGGAGGACACCTAGACCAGGAGGCCCCCATGGCCGATGCTTTCATCTATGACGCCGTTCGCACGCCGCGCGGACGTGGCAAGCCGGACGGCTCTCTTCACGAAGTGCCCTCCGTCGACCTGGCTGTCACGGCGCTCGATGCGATCCGCCGCCGCAACGATCTCGATCCGGTGTTGGTGGAGGACGTGGTGCTCGGTTGCGTCGATCCCGTCGGCGAGGCGGGCGGCGACATCGCGCGCGCGGCGGCGTTGAAGGCCGGGTTTGGAAAGGAAGTGCCCGGCGTGCAGATCAACCGGTTCTGCGCCTCGGGCCTCGACGCGGTGAACCTCGCGGCGGCACAGGTGATGTCCGGCATGAAGGACATCACCATCGGCGGCGGTGTCGAGTCCATGAGCCGGGTAGGCATGGGCGCGTCCGGCGGCGCATGGCCGGTCGATCCCGGTCTCGCCATCCCCAACTACTTCCTGCCGCAAGGCATCTCGGCGGACCTGATCGCCACGAAATACGGCTTCACGCGCGACGATGTCGACGCCTATGCGGTCGAGTCGCAGAAGCGCGCCGCGAAGGCCTGGGACGAGGGCCGCTTCGCCAAGTCCGTGGTGCCGGTGAAGGACGTCAACGGCCTTACCATCTTGGCCAAAGACGAGCACATGCGGCCGGGCACCGACATGCAGTCGCTGGGCCAACTCAAGGCCGCCTTCGTGCAGATGGGCGAGATGGGCGGCTTCGACGCGGTGGCGATCGCGGCGCATCCGGACGTGGAGTTCATCGACCACGTGCACCATGCGGGCAACTCCTCCGGCATCGTGGACGGTGCCGCGGCCGTCCTGGTCGGCTCGAAGGAGGGCGGCGCGAAGATCGGAGCAAAGCCCCGCGCGCGCATCAAGGGCTTCGCGTCCATCGGATCCGATCTCGCCCTCATGCTCACCGGCCCCATCGACGTGTCGGAGCTTGCGCTCCGCAAGGCAGGCATGACGAAGGACGACATCGACCTCTTCGAGATCAACGAAGCGTTCTCGGCCGTGGTGCTGCGCTACATTCAGGCACTCGATCTCGATCCCGCGAAGGTCAACGTGAACGGCGGCGCCATTGCCCTGGGCCATCCGCTCGGAGCCACCGGCGCCATGATTCTCGGCACGGTTCTCGATGAGCTGGAGCGCACGAACAAGCAGACGGCCCTCATCACCCTGTGCGTGGCGGCTGGCATGGGCACGGCCGCGATCATCGAGCGGGTTTGAGAACGGCGGAAAGGGGAGACAATCCATGACGAATTTCACCAATTTCCGCTTCGAGGTCGATGCCGACGGTATTGCGCTCGTCACCTGGGACATGAAGGACCGTTCCATGAACGTCATCACCAATCAGGTGATGGACGAACTGTCCCAGATCATCGAGACGGTCGCGTCCGACGAGGCCATCAAGGGCTGCGTCATCACGTCGGGCAAGGAATCCTTCTCGGGCGGCGCCGACCTCACCATGCTCCAGGCCTCCAACGCGGAGTACATGCGCGTGGCCAAGGACAAGGGCGAGGAGGCGGCCACGTCCTTCCTTTTCGAGGAGTCCCGCAAGCTCTCGCTGCTCTATCGTCGTCTTGAGACCTGCGGCAAGCCCTTCGCGGCCGCCGTTCATGGCGTCTGCCTCGGCGGCGCTTTCGAGCTGGCGCTCGCCTGTCACTTCCGTGTTCTGTCGGATGTGGATTCCACGCGCGTCGGCCTGCCGGAGGTGAAGGTAGGGCTTTTCCCGGGCGCGGGCGGCACGCAGCGCGTGGCGCGGCTGATGCAGACGGGCGACGCGCTGCAGATGCTCTTCAAGGGCGAGCAGATCCGCCCGCTCATGGCACGCAACATGGGCCTCGCCCACGCGGTCGCCCCGCGCGATCAGATCGTGCAGACCGCAAAGGACTGGATCAGGAACGGCGGTTCGGCTGTCGCGCCGTGGGACCAGAAAGGCTTCAAGCTGCCGTCGAACAAGGTCTATTCCGCCGCCGGCATGCAGATCTGGCCTCCCGCCAACGCCATCTACCGCCGCGAGACGCAGGACAATTACCCGGCGATCCGTGCAATCCTAGAATCGGTGTATCAGGGTCTTCAGCTCCCGATGGATCTGGCCCTGAAGGTCGAATCGCGCTGGTTCGCCAAGATCCTGCGGTCGAAGGAGGCGGCGGCGATGATCCGCACGCTCTTCATCTCCATGCAGGATCTCAACAAGGGCGCGCGCCGCCCCAAAGACGTGCCGCCGACCGCGATCAGGAAGGTGGGCGTGGTCGGTGCAGGCTTCATGGGCGCGAGCGTCGCCTATGTCACGGCCAATGCAGGCCTCGAAGTCGTGCTGATTGACCGCGACGTGGAGGCGGCGGAAAAGGGCAAAGCCCATTCTCATAAGCTCATGTCCGATCAAATCATGAAGGGACGCGCCAAAACGGCGGACCGGGATGCGCTGCTCGAGCGCATCAAAACGAGTGCCGATTACAACGACCTCGCCGATTGCGACCTCGTCATCGAGGCTGTGTTCGAGGATCCGGCCGTGAAGGCCGAGGTGATTCAGAAGGTCGAGGCCGCCATCCGTCCGGATTGCATCTTCGCGTCCAACACCTCGACGCTCCCGATCTCGGGCCTTGCCAAGAGCGCGCGGAATGCGGGCCAGTTTATCGGCATCCACTTCTTCTCGCCGGTCGAGAAGATGATGCTCGTAGAGATCATCCTTGGCAAGGAAACGGGCGACAAGGCGCTCGCAGCCGCGCTCGATTACGTGCGCCTGATCAGGAAGACGCCCATCGTCGTCAATGATTCCCGCGGCTTCTTCGCCAATCGCTGCGTGCTGGCCTACATCCTCGAAGGGCATCTGATGTTTACTGAAGGCCTGCCCGCATCCATGATCGAGCAGGCGGGCAAGCAGGCCGGCATGCCGGTGGGGCCGCTCTCGCTGAATGACGAGGTGGGTGTCGATCTGGGCCTCAAGATCCTGAAGGCCACGAAGGCACAGCTCGGAGAAACGGCGATCGTTCCCCAGCAGGAGGAACTGCTCACCCGTCTGGTGGAGAAGGAAGGTCGTCTCGGCCGCAAGAATCGGAAGGGCTTCTACGATTACCCGGAAGCGGGCCAGAAGCGTCTCTGGCCTGGCCTCAAGGACCTGCAGACCGCCCGTGTGGAGCCTGAATTCGTGAGCATGGAGGAGCTGAAGCAGCGCCTTCTGGTCACCCAAGCGCTCGAGGCTGCGCGAACGGTCGAGGAGGGCGTGATCACCGATCCGCGAGAGGCGGATGTGGGCTCCATTCTTGGATTCGGCTTTGCGCCCTACACGGGCGGCGCCTTGTCCTACATCGACTTCATGGGCGCGAAGGCCTTCGTCGAACTCTGCCAGACGCTGCAGGCCACGCATGGCGACCGCTTCGCCCCTCCGCGCCTGCTCCTCGACATGGCGGCGTCCGGAGAGACCTTCTACGGCCGCGCCGCGGCGAAGAAGGCAGCGTGAGCATCATCGGGCTTCGTCATCCCCGGCCTTGCGCCGGGGATTTCAATTCGAGATGCACGAGGTTTCTTCAACCGCGATGGTCATGACCAAAGAGCATATGAAGACACAGCCTTGACCCATGCTGTGCCGCGTCGCATCACAGAGGAAACAGTGACGACGGAGCCTGCTCATGAAGCAGCACTTTGCCATGATGGCGGCTTACAACGCGTGGTGCAACGAACGCATCTACACGGCTGCCGCGCAATTGTCCGAGGCGGATTACCACGCGGACCGGGGAGCGTTCTTCAAGTCGGTGAGCGGAACGCTCAACCATCTTCTCGCCGCAGACCGGATCTGGCTCAAGCGTTTCACGGCCGAGGGCGAGGCCCCGGATCGGCTCGATGCAATCCTGTTCGAGAGCTTCGCCGATCTTCTGGCGGCGCGCCGGACTGAAGACAGGCGGATCATTGCCTATGTCGAAAGCCTGTCCGAGACCGATTTCGCAAGTCCGATTCGCTACCGTAGCCTCACGAATCCTACCGAGATCGAGCAGCCGCTTGGTCCCGTCCTGGCCCATTTCTTCAACCACCAGACCCATCATCGTGGACAGGTTCATGGCCTGTTGACGGGTCTTGGTCTCGATGCGCCCGTTCTCGACCTCGTCGCATTCCAGCGTGCGAGCGGCATGGGCATGACATGAATCTCTGGCTGCGCATTCTTCACCTCGTCATCGTGTCGCTCTTCAGGCCGAAGATCGATCCGGTGGGAGATGTCTCGCGCCTGACATTTCGCGTGTGGCCGCACGATCTCGACACGTCGCTGCATATGAACAACGGGCGCTATTGGACCCTAATGGATCTGGGGCGCACCGATGTCATGATCCGCTCAGGGCTGTGGCGGCCCATCTTCAAGCATGGCTGGGTACCGGTGGTGAGCGCCGGCCAGATCCGCTTCCGGCGCGAGATGCGGCTGTTCCAGTCTTTCACTCTGGAGACACGCATCCTCACCTGGTCCGAAACCCATGTGGTGATGGAGCATCGGCTGATCTCGGCGACCAGGGACGGACAGGCGATTCTCAACGCCATCGCGCTCGTGAAGGCAGGTCTCTACGACCGGAAGGGGCGCAGCTTCGTCGCCGTGAGGCGCTTGCTGGGGGAAATCGGTCTCCGGGCCGAACCGCCGGTTGCCGCGCCCGAAGTCGAGGCCTTTCTTCACGCAGAAGAAACGTTGAAGAGAGCGGCGTGATGGTCCAAGGTTACGCCACCAGCCCTCAACAGGGAAGCTTAAGACCTATGCCTCGTGTCATCGACTACTATTTTTCACTCGTGAGCCCCTGGGCCTATATCGGCCATGCACCCTTCATTGAGATCGCGCAGCGGCACGGGATCGAGGTGAATTTCAAGCCCGTGTTCCTGGGGCGCGTCTTTTCCGAGACCGGCGGCTTGCCCCTCGCGCAGCGCCATCCGGCCCGGCAGCGGTATAGGCTTTTGGAACTCCAGCGCTGGCGCGAGAAGCGCGGCCTGTCCTTCAACATCAGTCCGAAGCATTGGCCCTTCGACGTGAATCTGCCCGACCGGTACGTCATCGCGATCACCACCACGGGTGGAAGCCCGGATGCGTTCCTGCGCCGCGCGTTCTCGGCGGTTTGGGAGGAGGAGCGCAACCTTGCCGACCCGCTCGTGCTGTCGGAGCTGGCCGAGCAGGCGGGCCTCGATTCCTCGGCGCTCATGGACATCGCCACCGGAAGCACGACCGAGGCGATCTATGCGCTCAACCTGGAGAATGCCGTCGCCAGCGACGTGTTCGGGTCACCGGCTTACGTCCTCGACGGCGAGGTGTTCTGGGGACAGGACCGTCTCGAGCTGCTCGACGATGCCCTGACCAGCGGCCGCGCACCTTATACGCCGGCGGTGTGAGGCCAACATGCAGCAGAGAATTATCGGGCTCATCGGCGGGATGAGCTGGGAGAGCTCGGCCGAGTATTATCGCATCATCAACCAGGAGACGCACAGGCGCCTGGGCGGCGTTCATTCGGCCCGCAGCCTCCTATGGTCCGTCGATTTCGACGAGATCAAGCAGCTCCAGCACGCAGGCGAGTGGGACAAGCTCGCGGACGTGATGAAAACTGCCGCCCTCCACCTGGAACGGGGAGGCGCCGATTTCATCGTGTTATGCACCAACACGATGCATCGTCTGGCGGATGCGATCACGTCGTCCGTCAGTATCCCGCTGCTGCATATCGCCGACCCGACCGCCGAGAGAATCAAGGCCGCGGGCTTCAGGCGCGTGGGCCTTATCGGCACCGCCTTCACCATGGAGCAGGACTTCTACAAGGGACGCCTGCAGGCCAAGCACGGCCTGGAGGTGATCGTGCCCGATGCGGCCGACAGGCAGATGGTGCACGACGTCATCTACAAGGAACTCGTGCTCGGCACGATCAACGCCAAGTCCCGGGAGGCCTACCGTGCGATCATCGCGCGCCTGATCCAGAAGGGGGCCGAGGCCGTCATTCTCGGCTGCACCGAGATCATGCTTCTGGTGTCCGAGGAGGACAGCGCGGTGCCGCTCTTCGACACCACGACGATCCACGCGATCGCGGCCGTCGACCACGCGCTCGGCGCGTGATCCTTCATCGGATTACTCGGCCGCCACGCGCGTGGCGCGCCACTGCGTGAGCAAGGCGCGCAGGGCCGCAGGCTTCAGCGGCTTGTTGAGGACATGGACGTGCATGGCGGCGGCGGCGTCGCGCACCACCGGCGTCCGGTCCGCAGTGACGAGAACCGCAGGCGTGTTGACCTGCGTCTTCCAGCGCAAAGCCTTGATGAGTTCGAGGCCATCGGTGTCGTCGAGATGGTAATCGGCGATGATCACCTCGGGCAGAGCCTTATTGTTTCGAAGGACCTGGTGTGCCGTCTCGAGGTCTGACGCTGTCCACACCTCGCAGCTCCAGCCTGAGAGCAGAAGCCGCATTCCCTCCAGAATGGCCGGCTCGTTGTCGATCACGAGCACACGCAAACCCGACAGGACGGTCGTCATGGTCTTTGGTGGCTCGGGTGCCGCAACGGTCTCGGGCAGCGCCGCCACGACCGGCACCTCGACGCGGAACACCGAGCCGCGTCCGACTTCGGATTTGAGGCTGATCGGGTGCTTGATCACGCGCCCAATGCGCTCCACGATGGAGAGGCCGAGGCCCAGGCCCCGCGCCGCCTTCGCGCCTTGATCGAGACGCTGGAATTCCCGGAAGACGATCCGCTGCTTCGAGGGGGGAATGCCGAGGCCCGTATCCCAAACCTCCAGAACGAGATGGGAGCCGCGCCGCCGTGCACCCACGAGGACGCGGCCGGCCGGGGTGTACTTGATGGCGTTGGAGATGAGGTTCTGCAGCAGACGGCGCAACAGGCGCCGGTCGGAGCGGACCGTGAGCGACGTGGGCACGAAGGTGAGTTTCAGGCCCTTCTCTTTCGCGATGGGGTCGAACTCACGCTGGAGCTGGCGGAGCAGCTCGTCCATGCGGAAGCTCGACCATTGCGGCTTCATGGCGCCCGTGTCGAGGCGCGAGATGTCGAGAATCGCCGTGAGGATTTCCTCCACCGCATCAAGCGAGGCGTCGATGTTCTCGGCAAGCGTGGCGTCGCCAGCCTCGCGGTCGCGCTCCACGAGAGAAGTCGCGTAGAGGCGGGCGGCATTGAGCGGTTGCAGGATGTCGTGCGAGGCCGCGGCGAGGAAGCGTGTCTTGGAGATATTGGCCTCGTCGGCCTCGGCCTTCGCGCTGCGGAGCGCTTCGTTGAGGCGCGTCAGTTCTTCCGTACGCTCACGAACGCGCTGCTCGAGCGTCTCGTTGGCGCGGCGGCTCTCTTCTTCCGCCAGAACCGCGTCGGTGACATCCGTGTAGGTGGTGACGTGACCGCCGTCGGGCAGGAGGTTCGAGCGGATCTCGATCACCTTGCCGGACGGATAGAGCTTCAGGCGCACCGGCTCCACGTCATGCTGGAACGAGTGCAGGCGCGCGGCCACCTGCTCGTCGATCTTGCCGGGGCCATAGGAGCCGCGTGCGGCGTTGTAGCGGACGATGCGCTCCATGCCGATGCCGACCTGAACAAAGTTGGGCGGCATATCATAGAGATCGATGAAGGCCTGGTTCCAGGCGAGAAGCCGCAGGTCGCGGTCGATCACCGTGATACCCTGCTTGGCATAATTGAGCGCGTGCTGAAGGAGGTCGCGGCTGTGCTGGATCGCCGCCGATGCATCATCGAGCAGCTTGAGTGCGGCTTCGGTCGAGACGGTGCGGCGGCGCAGGAGAAGCGAGAGCGCGAGGCGCGAGGACGCCGTGCCGATGGCGGAGGCCAGCAGGTGCTCCGCATAGCGCAGGAGATGGATGTCGGCCTCAGCCCTGGGTTCCAGGGCCTGCCCGCGGCTGTGGCTGAAGCCCTCGAAGGAGCGCGTCGTGCGCTCCTCGCCGAGATAGCGCGACACGGTTGCGCGCAGCTCGTCCACGGTCACGCTGGCCCGGAAGAGCCGGAAGCTCGGAGCGGCGGAGGCATGCGGCTCGCCCACGAAGACATTCGCCTGGATCTGCTCCATCGCCGTTGCTGGACGCCACAAGGAGAAGGCGACATAGCAGATAATATTGAGGGTCAGGCTCCAGACGACCCCGTGGGTGAGCTGGGGCAGGTCCACGCCGAAGAGGGCGGTCGGCTTCAAGACCTGGATGCCGAAGGGGCCGGACACCACCACATCCGACCAGAACACGCCGTCCCAGACGAGGCTCGGCAGCAGGAGCGTGTAAAGCCAGGTGAGAAAGCCGACGATGAGGCCCGCGCTCGCACCGAGCGCCGTGCCGCGCGACCAGATGAGGCCTCCGAGAAAGGCGGGGGCCACCTGCGCCACGGCGGCGAAGGAGAGAAGGCCGATGGCCGCGAGCGCCGCCTCGCCGGAGACGCGGTAATAGGCGTAGCCCAGCAGGATCACGAGCACGATGGAGATGCGGCGCACCACGATGACGAAGTTGCCCGGATCGATGCCCGCGAAAGCCCTCCGGCGCAGAACGACCGGCATGACGAGGTGGTTGGAAATCATCACGGCCACGGCCACGGAATCGACGATCACCATTGCCGTGGCGGCGGAGAACCCGCCGAGGAAGGTCAGGACGGCGATCGTGCCGGCCTGGTCGGCGAGCGGCAGCGCCAAGACGGTCATGTCCCGGTCGATCCCGTCGCTCGGGAACATCGCAAGTCCCGCAAGGGCGATGGGAATGACGAACAGATTGATGAGGACGAGATAGAGCGGGAACATCCAGGCCGCCCGTTTCAGATCCCGGATGGAGTGGTTTTCCACCACGGTCACATGGAACTGGCGCGGCAGCAGTAGGGTGGCGCAGCTCGAGAGAAGAATGAGCGTGATGTAGCTGCCGAAGCCCGAGGTCCGCTCGATCAGGCTGTCGGTCGTCCCGAGCGCGATGAGGCGCTCCGTGATGCCTTCGTAGCCGTCGAACATCACGAAGGTCACGTAGCCGCCGACGGTGAGAAACGCCACGAGCTTCACGACGGACTCGACCGAGATGGCCATGATGAGCCCGTCCTGATGCTCGGTGGCGTCGGGATGACGCGTGCCGAAGGCGACCGCGAAGCCTGCGAGCACGAGAGCGACGACGAGCGCGAGATCGCCGATGAACGGCAGATTCGGCGGGGGCATGCCGTTGGATTTCGTGATGAACACGTCGAGCGAGGCCGAGACCGCCTTCAACTGGAGCGCGATATAGGGAATCGAGCCCACGAGCGCGATCAGGCTGACGATCGCGGCGACGCGCTCGCTCTTGCCGTAGCGGGCCGCGACGAAGTCGGCGATGGAGGAGATGTTCTGTGTCTTGGCGACGTGGATCACCCGTCCGACGAGAGCATGCCCGACGGTGATCACAAGAATGGGGCCGATATAGATCGCCAGGAAATCGAGGCCGGAGCGGCTCGCGAGCCCTACCGAGCCGAAGAAGGTCCAGGAGGTGCAGTAGACGGCGAGCGCCAGGGCCGAGATGGTCGAGCGCCAAGGCCCCTGGACGAAGCGCCTGCCCGCATTGTCGCCCCAATAGGCGACGGTGAACAGGAAGCAGAGATAGACCAGCGCCGATAAGACAACCGCCCAGGTGGCGACCATATGCCCTGAACCCTTACAAGAAATCCGGAAACCAGCTTTACCTCCTGGAAAGGCTCAGCGCCACTGGCAGGACAGCGCAGGGAAAGGCGCTTCACTCCGCCGGTGTGAATCGGTCGTCCATCCTGGTGACGACCGCTCCGTTCCACCATCCATGCATGCCGGGCTGAACCGAGGATCCATGGCCCCGTACGCCGGCAGGGAGTTGCCGATGGTCGTCTGCCCTCGGGTTGGCAGCGCCTCCCGGCTCCTCAACCTTGACGGCTTCATGCCACCGGACACCTATTCCACTTGACAGGCATACGAAGAGGATCCAGCCATGTGGAACGAGTTCAAGCAATTCGCCTTGCGGGGCAATGTAGTCGATCTGGCCATCGGCATCATCATCGGCGCGGCCTTCGGCAAGATCGTCGATTCCCTGGTCGGCGACATCTTCATGCCCATGATCGGAGCCGTCACGGGTGGCCTCGATTTCTCGAACTACTTCACGCCTCTCTCCGGCACGGTCACCGCCACGGCCTTGAGCGAAGCCAAGAACCAGGGCGCCGTGCTGGCCTGGGGCAACTTCATCACGGTCGCCATCAACTTCATCATCATTGCCTGGATTCTGTTCCTGCTGGTCAAGGGCATGAACCGCCTGCGCCGCACAGAGGATGCCAAAACCGGCACGGCCGAGAAGCCGCCGGAAATCCCGGCCGACGTGAAGCTGCTCACGGAAATCCGCGATCTGATGAAAACGGGCCGCACCCTGTGATCCATCACAGGTTTCGATGGAATTCTTCGCTTCTTGTCATGGATGTCCCCTGAAGGCTTGCCTTCGGCGGGTGGACGGGCCATCCCTGTGCACCCGCATGGCAAGGACCAGCCTCAGATGAACGCATCCGTTTCGGTACCCTCGACCTTAAACCTCCGGCCGGAAGCCCAGCAGGCTCCCACCAGCGGCATCGTGGATGTGTTCTCCTATGGACGAGGGCGTCCCGGCATCATTCCGCTCTGGGTGGGCGAGGGCGATCTTGCGACGCCGTCCTTCATCTGCGAGGCGGCCGCCCGCTCGCTGAAGGACGGGGAAACCTTTTACACGTATCAGCGCGGCATTCCCGAACTGCGCCAGGCCATCGCCGGCTATCATGAAAAGGTTTACCGCAAGGCGTTCGATCCGGAGCGTTTCTTCGTCACGTCCGGCGGCATGCCAGCCATGCAGATCGCCTTCCGCATGGTATGCGGCACCGGGGACGAGGTCCTGATCCCGACCCCCGCCTGGCCGAATTTCGTCGGCGCCATCACGATTGCGGGCGCGCGCCCGGTTCCCGTGCCCATGAGGATCGATGCCCGGGGCTGGCACCTCGATGTCGAGCGGCTGGAGCAGGCCATCACCCCTCGCACCCGCGTCGTCGTGTTGAACTCCCCCTCCAACCCCACCGGGTGGACGGCAAGCCACGACGATCTGCGCGCCGTGCTCGACATGGCGCGCCGCCGTGGATTGTGGATCGTGGCGGACGAGATCTATGGTCGGTTCATCCACGACCCCGTGCTGGCGGTCGAGGGGCGCGCGCCGTCCTTCCGCGATGTCATGGCGCCGGAGGACCGGGTTCTGTTCGTCCAGACCTTCTCGAAGAACTGGGCGATGACCGGATGGCGGCTCGGCTGGCTCGAGGCGCCGCCCGAGCTGGGTCAGGTGATCGAGAACCTGGTTCAGTACCAGACCTCCGGCACGCCCACCTTCATCCAGCGGGCGGGCGTCGCGGCCATCGACCAGGGCGAAGAGTTCCTGGCAGACCAGATCGCCCGCGCCAAGCGCGGCCGCAGCATCGTCGAGCGGCTCGCGGAGACGGGTCTGATCGAGCTGCCGGCTCCGACCGGCGCGTTCTATGCCTTCCTGAGGATCAAGGGGGCGACCGATTCCAAGGCCATCGCCTTCCGTCTCATCGACGAGGCGAATGTCGGCCTTGCCCCGGGAAACGCCTTCGGCGACGCGGGAGAGGGCTATCTGCGCCTGTGCTATCTCCGCAAGGCCGAGGATCTCGAGGAGGCGGTGAAGCGCATCGCCGCGGCCCTGCCGAAGCTCGTCGCTTGAGCACCGGGCGTAGGAGGCCGGCCATGCATACCCCGTCGGCGAATCCGGCGATTGACCTGAAGACCGGGGGGCTTCATTGAGCGGTCAGGCCTTTCAAGGCTTCCGACCGTTCACGATATGCCTCATATTCTCGCACATATTGCTCAGATCCTGATCGCCGGATGCGGCGGGCTCCTCTTCTACTGGCTCGGCGTGCCGGCCGCATGGCTTTCGGGCGCCGCCATCGCGGCAACCCTGTGGGGCCTGTCGGGGTACTCCGTCCCCATGCCGCGGGCGCTCGTCGATGCGGCGATGCTCATCTCCGGGGCGGCCATGGGGGCCGGGGTGACCCCGGCCGCCATCGACGCCATGGGGCGCTATCCGGGCAGTCTCGTGCTGCTGGTTGCCGGCGTTGCGGCGATCTCGTTGACGTCCACGCTCTGGCTGACGCGCGTCTTAGGCTGGCGGCCGGCCGATGCCCTGCTGGCCTCGGTGCCCGGCGCCCTCTCGACGGTGCTCGCCGTTGCCGCGAATCGCAAGGCGGACGTGCCCTCCGTCGCGATTGTGCAGAACGTGCGTCTTTTCGTGCTGATCGCGCTTCTGCCGAGCGTCATCGTGGCAATCGGGGGAGGTGGGCAGACGAATGCGCTGATTGGCCAGGGCATGCCTATCGAAAGCCCGGGCGGGTTGGCCATCATCCTGTTCGGCGGGCTCGCCCTTGGTTTCCTCCTCAGGAGGCTCAAGGTTGCCGCTCCCATTCTGCTGGGCGCGATGATCGTCAGCTCGGTCAGTCACGGAACCGAAATCGTCACCGGCGTCATTCCGCCCGTGATTGCAACCGGCGGCCTCGTGCTGATCGGCCTCTTCATCGCAGAGCGTTTCCGCAACATCCGACGCTCCACCTTGAAGCGCGCGATCGTCGCGGCCTTGGGCTCGTTTTCCGTCGGCATGGCCATTGCCGTGATCTTCTCCGCCCTCGCGGCCTGGGTCGCGGGCGTGAGCTTCGCCAACAGCCTCGTGGCCTTTGCGCCCGGCGGCCTCGAAGCCATGACCGTGCTGGCGCTCGTGCTCGGCCTGGATCCGCTTTACGTCGGCATCCACCATCTCGTCCGCTTCCTCGGCATCGGCCTGGTTCTGCCGTTTCTGATCGGCTGGCTGCAGAGGCGGGCATGATCGGCTGGATCGGTGACTTCCGAGCACAAGTCTCTTGCGACGAAGGCCGCGTGAGGCTTACGGCTTCTCGTTTCGCAGCCGCTCGACCGCTTCCATTCTGGGCTTCGCGGTCTCCCACAGGCGCTTCGTCACGGCGGCCACGAGAGCTTCCGTGATCAGGAGAAGGCCGGCGGACGAATCCCAGTTCGAGGGCGCCACGATATGCGCCGGCAGAACGTGGCGGGCCACCCGGGCGATCGGCGAGAGCCAGGGGTCCGTCAGCAGGATGACGGTTGCGCCCTGCTTGGCCCCCGCCTCGCACAGGGCGGTCACGTCCTCCTGGTAGCGGCGGATGTCGAACGCGACGATCACGTCCTTCTTGCCGATCTCGATCATCCGGTCCCGCCAGAGCACAGGCTGGCCCTCGATGTAGTCCACGTGACTGCGCACGATGCGAAGATGGCTTTCCGCATAGCGCGCCAACGCGCCGGTGAAGCGGCCGCCCGTGAAGTGGATGGGGCGACGCTGATCGCTCAGGAGTTCCACGACGGCATCGAACTCGGCGGGGGCGATGTTCTCCACGGTCGCGCGCAGGTTGCCGATGACGGATTCGGCGAAGGAGGCCAGTGCCGGGGCGCCATGAGTCTTGTCGGACGGGCTCGCCTTGGCGAGCGGTGAAAGGAGTTGCGCCTCCAGCTCCTCGCGCAGGTGCTTCTGGAACTCCGGAAAGCCGCTGAACCCGAGCCGCGTGACGAAACGGAGGACGGACGGCGCCGAAATTCCGGCCCGGGAGGCGAACTCCGCGACTGTGTCGAGCCCGGCGAACGGATAATGGCTGAGCAGCATGTGCGCCGCCCGTTTCTCGCTCGGGGTGAAGGAATCCATCTCGAGGCGAATGCGCTCGGCAAGGCTCGGCGGGTCGACATGGGGAACGGAGCTGTCGCTTTTCATGATGGATTGTTACAGTTCCCTCCTTGACGCCACCCAAAAGCTGTACCAAAAATTTCAAACAAGCAAAACCTGTAAGAAACGTACCAAGCGTCGGAATGGGGGATACCGGCCTGCCTCGGCAGAGCAAGGGAGCACCGCATGATGCATGCGAGTCGGATGGTGGCCGGCCACGAGCCCGCCCAGGCGGCCGAGCCGGTCGCCCTGGTGGAGAACCCTGAAGGGAGCTCGCCCATTCTCCTCATCTGCGAGCACGCCTCCAGGCATCTTCCGGGCCGTTATGGCACACTCGGACTCGATCCCGAACAGCTCGAGAGCCATATCGCCTGGGACCCGGGCGCCCTCGGGGTCGCGAAGGAGCTGTCGCGGCTTCTCGATGCGCCGCTGATCCATGCGGGCGTTTCGCGGCTGGTGCTCGACCTGAACCGCGATCCGGCGGCGCCCGATTCCATCTGGACCTTGAGCGAGCGCACGGTCGTCCCCGGTAACCAGAACCTCGACCCGGCCGAGCGCGCCTATCGTGTTCGAGAGGTGTACGAGGCGTTTCACGGGATAGTCGACCGGTTCATCGAGCCTCGCGCGGGGACGGGGCAGACGCGCAGCGTCGTCACCATCCATTCGTTCACGCCCGTTTACCGCGATGTGCCGCGTCCCTGGCATGTGGGCCTCATCTTCGATCGCGACGAGCGCTTCGCGCGCAGCGTGGAGGGCGGGCTGCGCCAGGACCCGATGCTCGTCGTGGGCATGAACCAACCCTATTCGCCAGCGGACCGGGTGTTCCACACCCTCGAGCGCCATGCCGATAGGCGCGGGCTCGCGCCGCTGATGATCGAAATCCGCAATGATCTGATCCGCACGGAAGACGGACAGGCGTCGTGGGCTCGCCGCCTTGCGCCACTTTTGAGGGAGGGGGCGCAAAGGCTGTAACGGAATGCCATGGCGCATGAGGCGCTTTGGTTCGAGAGGCAGACTATTCGTGGAGGAAGAGTCGATGTCATTGGGACAAGGAAGTTCAGGGGTTCATGCCCCGCCAGCCGGAGCGCAGAATGCCGCCGGCGTCACCTATACGACCGTGGATGAAACCTATTTCGAGGCGCGGCGTCTCAAGCGCCACGCGCGCGTCTGGTCGCTCTGGGCGCTGGGCGTCGGGGCCGTGATCTCGGGCCATTACTCAGGCTGGAACCTCGGGTTGGCCAATGGTTTCGGCTCCATGTTCTTCGCCACCATCATCATCGCCATCATGTATCTGGGCCTCACCTTCTCGATCGCCGAGATGTCGCCGGCCCTGCCGCATACGGGCGGCGCCTATTCCTTCGCGCGCACCTCCATGGGGCCCTGGGCGGGATACATCACGGGTATCGCCGAGAACATCGAGTTCGTGCTCACCCCGGCGGTGATCGTGTTCTTCATCGGCTCGTATCTGTCGGCGATCTTCGGCACGGCCCCGGAGTTCCAGCCGGTCTACTGGGTGCTCTGCTATGCCTTGTTCGTGGGCCTCAACATCGTCGGCGTCGAGCTCTCGTTCAAGGTGACCGTCACGGTGACGGTGCTGGCCCTGGCATGCCTCGTGGTGTTCTACGTGTCGGTGCTGCTCTCGGGGCAGTTCGACTTCTCGCGCTGGGCGCTCAACATCGGCCCCGATGGCGCCGAGCTGCCGAACGGCGGCGGGCCGTTCCTGCCGATGGGCATCGCCGGCATCTTCGCCACCATGCCGTTCGCCGTGTGGCTGTTCCTCGCCATCGAGCAGCTGCCGCTGGCGGCCGAGGAATCCCACGATCCGCAGCGCGACATGCCCAAGGGCATCATCGCCGGTATCCTCACGCTGATCGTCTCCGCCTTCTGCGTGGTGTTCCTGAACTCGGGCATCGCACCGGGGTCGTTCGGGATCGCGAAATCCGGCGAGCCGCTGCTCGATGGCTTCCGCACCCTCTTCGGAACGGATATCGCGAAGATCCTGGCGGCTGTCGCCGTGATCGGCCTCATCGCCTCGTTCCACACGATCATCTTCGCCTTCGGGCGGCAGATCTACTCGCTCTCGCGGGCCGGCTACTTCCCGTCCTTCCTGTCGGTCACCCACGGGACACGCAAGTCGCCGCATGTGGCGCTCATCACGGGTGCGCTGCTGGGCCTTGCCGTGATGCTGATCATCTGGTTCGTCAGGGGATCGGAGGCCGGCGCCACGGTCATCGGCGGCACATTGCTCAACATGGCTGTCGCAGGCGCCATGCTGGCCTATTTCATGCAGGGCATGTCCTACGTCGTCCTCAAGAAGAAGTTCCCGCATCTGGCGCGGCCCTACAGGAGCCCGTTCGGCATCGCAGGCGCGGTCGTCTGCATGGTGATCGCCGCCGTCACCCTGTACTTCCAGTTCACCGATCCGGTGTTCCGGACAGCCGTGTTCGGCGTGGCGATCTACTACGCCGTGATGATGGCCTATTTCCTGCTGATCGGGCGCCATAAGCTCATCCTCTCGCCGGAGGAGGAGTTCGCTCTCACAAAGGGCGAGGCCGAGTACAGGTCCTATTGATCGCAGTCCGGGAGCGCGCACGATGTGCGCTCCCTCCACCTTTTCGTTGGGATTTTCGAGCATGACCGCTCCCACAATCAAGAACGCTGCCGATGCCGTGGAATATGTGCGCAGCCGCGACCTGCCTTTCGTGAAGATCGGGCTGACCGATGTCGACGGCATCATGCGCGGCAAATACATGGCCCGCGACAAGTTCGAATCCGCGCTCGAGAAAGGATTCGGCTTCTGCGACGTGGTTCTCGGCTGGGACTCCAACGATCAGCTCTACGACAACACCACGCTGACCGGCTGGCACACCGCCTATCCGGACGCGACCGCGCGCGTTCTGCCCGAGACGATGCGCCTCATCCCGTTCGAGAACGACCTGCCGTTCTTCCTGGCGGAGTTCGACGGCTATGCGGAGCCCGCCTGTCCACGCGGCGTGCTGCGGCGCGTGCTGAAGAAGGCGGAGGATATGGGCTTTGCCGTGTCGGCCGCAGCGGAGTTCGAGTTCTTCCTCTTCGAGGAAACGCCTCATTCCGTCCGCGAGAAGGACTACCGGAACCTGAAGAACATCACCCCAGGCTTCTTCGGCTATTCGGTGCTGCGCTCGGGCGTGCACGCGGATTTCTACCATGAGCTCCTCGATCTTGCGAACAGGATGGATTTCGAGATCGAGGGTCTGCACACCGAAACCGGCCCCGGCGTGCTCGAAGCCGCGATCCGGGTCGACGATGCGCTGCGTGCGGCCGACAAGGCGGTTCTGTTCAAGACCTATACGAAGATCCTGGCCCAGCGGCGCGGCTGGATGGCCACATTCATGGCCAAATGGTCTTCTGACTGGCCCGGCCAGTCGGGCCACCTGCATTCGTCGTTGCGCGACCGCTTGACGGGCAAGGGCGCGTTCTATGACGGGCAGGCGAAGCACGGCATGTCCGACACCATGCGCTGGTATGTGGGAGGCCAGCAGCAGCTGATGCCCGAGATCCTCGCCATGGTGGCCTGCACGGTGAACAGCTACACCCGTCTCATTCCGGGTTTCTGGGCTCCCACCGACTCCGCCTGGGGGGTGGAAAACCGCACTACGGCGCTGCGCGTCATCCCCGGTTCCGAGAAGTCGCAGCGCGTGGAGTACCGGGTCGCCGCCGCCGACATCAATCCCTATATCGCCCTTGCCGCCGCCATCGGCTCCGGCCTCTGGGGCATTGAGAACCGCGTCGATCCCGGCGAGCCGATCCAGGGCAATGCCTATACGGTGGAACACCCCAAAGAGCGGGCCCTGCCGCGCTCCCTGGGCGAGGCCGCCGAGCGGCTGAGGAACTCGCAGGCCGCGCGCCAGCTCTTCGGCGATACCTTCGTGGATCATTACGCGGCAACGCGCGAATGGGAGGAGCGGGAGGCGCGCAAGGCCATCACCGACTGGCAGCTCGCCCGTTACTTCGAAATCATCTAAAAGCCTTTTTGACGTTCAACACAGGAGAAGACGATGGTTCTCACCGAACCATCGTCCTTCAATGCAAAGATCATGGCTGATACCGATATCGTCTGTATTTCCCCCGTCGACGGGCGCGAGCTGGTTCGGCGCCCCGTCATGTCCGAGGCCGCCATCGATACGGCGATCTCCTCCGCCCGCAGCGCGCAAGTGGCATGGCGCAACGTGCCGCTGGCGGAGCGTGCGAGCAAGGTTTCGGCCTTCCTCGACGCGCTGCTCGCCATGAACCAGGAGGTCGTGCCCGAGATTGCCCAGATGATGGGACGTCCGGTGCGCTATGGCGGCGAGTTCCGCGGCGTGGAGGAGCGCGCCCGCTACATGATCCGCATCGCGGAGAGGAGCCTCCAGAGCATCCCCGCGGACGACGAGAAGCCGGGCTTCCGCCGCATGATCAAGCGCGAGCCCGTCGGTCTCGTGCTCGTGATCGCACCCTGGAACTACCCGTATCTCACGGCGATCAACACCATCGTGCCGGCTCTCATGGCCGGTAACGCGGTGCTTCTGAAGCATGCCTCGCAGACCGTTCTGGCGGGCGAGCGCTTCCAGATGGCGATGGATCGCGCGGGGCTGCCGAAGGGCCTGTTCCAGAACCTGCATCTCAGTCACGATCAGACGGCTCGCATCCTGAGCGGCGGCCTCGTCGATCACTGCAATTTCACCGGCTCCGTGGGCGGCGGTCGCGCCATCGAGCGTGCGGCGGCCGGAACCTTCACGTCGCTTGGCCTCGAACTCGGCGGCAAGGACCCGGCTTACGTGCGCGAGGATGCGAACATCGATCATGCCATCGAGAACCTGGTCGACGGCGCCTTCTTCAATTCGGGCCAATGCTGCTGCGGAATCGAGCGCATCTATGTGCATGAGAAGCATTATGACCGGTTCGTCGAAGGCGCCGTCGATCTCGTGAGCCAATACGTGCTCGGCAATCCGCTGGATGAGGCAACGACCCTCGGGCCGATGGCGCACAAGCGCTTCGCCGATCTCGTGCGGGAACAGAACGCGGAAGCCGTCGCGAAGGGCGCGACGGCGCATATCGATGCCAGAAAATTCCCGGCGGACGTGGGCGGCACGGCCTATCTCGCGCCGCAGGTTCTGACCAACGTCGATCACGCCATGAGCGTGATGCGCGAGGAGAGCTTCGGCCCCACCGTCGGTATCATGAAGGTGAAGGGTGACGAGGAGGCGATCCGCCTCATGAACGACTCGGCGTATGGCCTCTCGGCGGCGATCTGGACCTCCGACGTGGATGCGGCCGAAGCCATCGGCGAGAAGCTCGAGACCGGCACCGTCTTCATGAACCGCTGCGACTATCTCGATCCCGCTCTCGCTTGGACCGGCGTGAAGGATACGGGCCGCGGCGCAAGCCTGTCGCGGCTGGCCTACGAGTCGCTCACCCGTCCGAAATCCTACCACCTCCGTCAGATCTGATCGAACCCATCATGACCACCTCTCCCCGCTCCAACTGGAACTACCCCACCGCCGTCCGCTTCGGCGCAGGCCGCATTGCGGAACTGGCCGAGGCCTGCAAGGCCGTGGGCATGCAGGCCCCGCTCATCGTCACGGATCCGTTTCTCGCCACGCAAACCATGACGAAGGCGGCGTTGGATCAGCTGACCGGCGCAGGCCTGAAGGCTGCGATCTTCTCGGACATCAAGCCGAACCCGGTCGAAACGAACGTCTACAGGGGTCTCGAGGCCTTGAAGGCGGGCGGTCATGACGGTGTCGTGGCCTTCGGCGGCGGCTCGGCGCTGGATGCCGGCAAGGTCATCGCCTTCATGGCGGGCCAGACCCGTCCCATGTGGGATTTCGAGGATATCGGCGACTGGTGGACCCGGGCTGACCCCAAGGGGATCCAGCCGATCATCGCCGTGCCGACCACCGCAGGCACAGGCTCCGAAGTCGGGCGCGCGGGCGTGATCACGCAGGAGGCCACCCACACCAAGAAGGTGATCTTCCATCCGCTCATGATGCCGAAGATCGTGATCTGCGACCCGGAGCTCACCGTCGGAATGCCGCCGCACATCACAGCCGGCACCGGTCTCGACGCGCTCGCCCATTGCATCGAGGCGTATTGCGCACCGGGCTATCACCCGATGGCGGACGGCATCGCCGTCGAGGGGATTCGCCTCGTGAAGGAATATCTCCCGCGCGCCTACAGGGACGGCAAGGACATCGAGGCACGGGCGCAGATGATGTCGGCCGCCGCCATGGGCGCCACCGCGTTCCAGAAGGGGCTTGGCGCGATCCATGCGCTCTCGCATCCGACCGGGGCGCTCTACGACACGCATCACGGACTGACTAACGCGGTCTTCATGCCCTATGTGCTGGTCTATAACCGCCAGGCCATCGAAAAGAGGATCGAGCGCCTCGCCGCCTATATCGGTCTCGAGCCCTCGTTCCAGGCTTTCCTCGACTGGGTGCTGCAACTGCGCAAGGATCTCGGCGTGCCCCACACGCTCGAGGGCTTGAAAGTCGACAGCGCACGCTTCGACGAGATGTCGGAAATGGCGCCCAACGATCCCACGGCTGGCGGAAACCCGGTGCCGATCACCAGGGACAGCGCCCGCAAGCTCTTCGATGATGCACTCGCCGGGCGGGTTTGATCGTGAAAAGGCCTCGCTGACGCGTCAGCGAGGCCTCTTACGCCTTGCATGTCGATGGCTGCGTCAAGCCGCCTGAGCCTTGGTTTCCAGAGACGCCTTGTGCTGTCGGCGAAGAGCCTTCAGGCCTTCAGCCCACCGGTGCAACTCGTCCAGCATCGTGGCGGCAGAGGTATTGTAGATGTCGGCGGGCTTCAGTTTCCCGTTCTCCAGGTTCTGGAACACCATCGGCATCGGCACGCCTTCCGGAATCGGCATCACCTTGAACGTTGAGAGAATCTGCTTGGTCATCTGGACGGCGCGCATGCCGCCCGAGATGCCGCCATAGCTCACGAAGCCGGCGGGCGTGTAGTTCCACTCAAGCGCCAGATAGTTCAGGGCATTCAGGAGCGACGGCGGCGGTCCGAAATTGTATTCGGGCGTGACGAACACGAACGCATCCGCAGAGGCGACGCTTTCGCTCCAGGCCTTGGTATGGGCATGGTGATAATGTCTCAGACGCGGATGCTCAGGCTCGTCGAAGACGGGCAAGTTGAACTCAGCGAGATCAACCAGGACAGGGTCGAACTTGCCGTGCTCGGCGGCAAAGTCGTTGAACCACTGCGCGATGCCGGGACCGATGCGGCCGGGGCGCGTGCTGGCCACGATGGTGTGAAGCTTGAGCGTCATCTGATATCCTGAATTTGCAAGCGGCGGGAACAGGCCTTAGGTTACCTTACGTAACCGAGGCTCATTAGGTAACTTGCCGGGTTCCTTGCAAGGAGGCACTTTCATGACACCCAGTCACATCCATGTGCCCACCGACTGCCGCACGGTCACGGAAATTCTCTCCCGGGTCGGCGACAAGTGGAGCGTCCAGGTTGTGGTGCAGCTTGGGGGTGAGCCTAAGAGGTTCAATGAGTTACGCCGTGATGTCGGGGGAATCTCGCAGCGCATGCTGACCCTGACGCTTCGTGGGTTGGAGCGTGATGGGCTCGTCACGCGCAAGATCTATCCCACGATCCCGCCGCGAGTGGAGTACCGGCTCACAGAGCTGGGTTGCAGTCTGCTCAACACTGTGCGGGCGCTGGGCTCGTGGGCCATCGAGAACCGGGACCACATTCTAGAGGCGCGGCGGCGCTTCGACGAGGCCACCGGCCATGGGCCGGGAGCCGACGGCGCCTGAGCCTGACCTCAGGCAGCCGCCCTGCTGTTCAGCTCATCCCAGAGCGCGGCGGCGTGGAAGTCCTCGATGGTCGCATCGGCGCCGATGTCACGCATCTCACGCGCGGTCAGGCCGGTCAGGATTCCGAACGAGTAGAGGCCAGCCGCCTTGGCGGCCCTCATACCCGAGGGAGAATCCTCGAAGGCGATGGCGTCGCTCGCATGCACGCCGAGCCGTTCCAGGGCGGTGAGATAGGGAAGCGGATCCGGCTTCCCGCGCTCCACCTGCTCGATCGTGATCTGGACCGGGAACCGCTCCGTGACCCCCAGGACGTCGAGCATGTGCTCCGCGTTCAGGCGGGGGGCATTGGTCACGAGCGCGATCTTGATCCCACGCTGGTCCGCCCAGTCGAGAAGGTCGATAAGGCCGTCCAGCGGCTTCAGCTCCAGCGCCAAGCGGCGGAAGGTTGCCTCCTTCTCGTCCGCGAAGGCGACATGCTCCTCCGCCGAACGACCGGGAAGAAGGCTGGCGAAGATGGCCTCGTTCGTCCGGCCGATGATCGTGGAGCGATAGATCTCTTCATCGATTCTGACGCCTTCAGGCTTCAGGACCTCGGAAAACGCCCGCAAATGGACCGGATCACTGTGAACCAGGGTGCCGTCCATGTCGAAAATCAAGGCTTTGAGCATTCGTCCATCTCGTGAAAATCTGCGGGACATCCCTAAACCGCTTCGTTTCGAAAGACACCCTGCTGGAATTGCAGGTCTGCCATATAGATAATGTGAGGGTCCGGGAACCGAAAGAAACGCGATTTCCATGCAGTCTCGAAACCTTCGCCAAGCCTTTGCAGCCTCCTGCGGGAGATCGGTCGAGAGGCTCAGGTTCCTGTACGAAGGCGGTTCTCCCGAGGCTCATCGCTTTCGCTATGGACTTCTCCTCTTCGATACCGCGACCATTCTCTTCATCGTCGTCACGTCGTTCCTGCCGCGTGATGAGGTCACGGAGTGGGTTGATGTGGCAATCGGCCTGGCGGTTCTGGCCGACTTCCTGGCCCGGATCGTCATCAGCCGCAACCGGTGGCGGGATCTCGCCCATCCAGTCACCCTCGCCGACATCGCCTCCATCATCTCTTTCCTGGCACCCGTGGTCGGCGAAGGCATCGGGTTCCTGCGGATCCTGCGCACGGTGCGACTCCTGCGAACCTACCAGCTCCTGGCGCGGCTGCGCGCGGACAGCGCGTTCTTCCGGCACAATGAGGAGCTGATCATCGCGACCGTCAATCTCGGCGTCTTCATCTTCATCATGACGGGATTCGTGTACGAGACCCAGCGCTGGACCAACGGAGAGATCCGCAACTACGTGGATGCGCTCTATTTCACCATCGCGGCGCTCACCACGACCGGGTTCGGCGACATCACGCTCACAGGCACGCTGGGACACCTGCTCTCGGTCGTCATCATGATCTTCGGCGTGACGCTGTTCCTGCGCCTCGTTCAGGTTCTGCTCCGGCCCAACAAGGTGCGCCATGCCTGCCCGGTCTGCGGATTGCAGCGGCATGACAGGGACGCGGTTCATTGCAAGGCCTGCGGCACGATCCTCAACATTCCGGATGAGGGGGCCGTCTAGAGCATCGGACGAGAAAAGTGGATTTGCACTTTTGGGATCAATCCGATGCTCCGCTCTTAGGCGGGCGCATCGTCTGCTGCGGGTCGCTGACGCGGTCCTCCGGGTCCGCACGATGGGCGAGAGCATTCCCGGCGAGGCGTCAGGCTCCGGGAATGATCGCGATCCCGCGCTGCGTGGCGAAGGAGATCGCGACCGGGGTGCCAGGAGCGATCGGGTCCTTGCGGCCGTACTGGACGATGAAGAGGTTCCCGATGGGGCTCTCCACCTCGTACTCCACCTGGGTGCCGAGATAGGATGCCTTCCTGACCGTGCCCGCAGCCTTGCCGGCGCCCGTGGAGGTGTCGTCCAGCGTGATCGCGTCGGGGCGAACGGCGAGCTTCACGGGCCCCTGGCCCACACCGCGGCGAGGAAGCTGGAGGCTGATCCCGCCGATCCTCACATGGGCCGTCTCTCCCGCGCCGTCGACGACCTCGCCGGAGATGATATTGGCGTCCCCGATGAAGTCGGCGACGAACAGGTCCGCCGGCTCCTCGTAGAGCTCGCGCGGCGTGCCCGTCTGCGCGATGCGGGCGTTCGACATCACGATGATGCGGTCGGAGACGGCGAGCGCCTCTTCCTGGTCGTGGGTGACATAGGCGACGGTGAGGTTGAGGCTCTGCTGCAGTTCGCGGATATCCTCGCGCACGCGGCGCCGCAGCTTGGCGTCCAGGTTCGACAGGGGCTCGTCGAACAGCAGCACCTGAGGCTCCAGCACGAGGGCGCGTGCGACGGCGACGCGCTGCTGCTGACCGCCGGAGAGCTCCGAGGGCGCGCGGTTCTCCAGGCCCTTCAGACCGATCAGGGCGAGCTTCTCCATCGCCATGTCATGGGCATTCTTCTTCGAGATGCCCTGGACGGTCGGTCCATAGGCCACATTCTCCAGAACCGACATATGCGGGAAGAGCGCATAGGACTGGAACACCATGCTCACGTCGCGGTCGGCGGCAGAGAGGCGGGTCACGTCGCGCCCGCCGATCAGGATCTGGCCCTCGCTCGCCATTTCGAGCCCCGCGATCATGCGCAGCGTCGTGGTCTTGCCGCAGCCGGAGGGGCCGAGCAGCGTCACGAGCTGACCCGGCTCGATGGTGAAGGACACGTCGTCCACGGCGGTGACGCTGCCGTAACGTTTCGTCACGTTGCGGAATTCGACCGAAGCCGCCTGCTTCTTGGACGTCGGGGAGCGGGACAGCGAGCTGATGGAGGACATCTGGTTCATGGAATGGCTTGGACGGCAACGGGACTGGGTGAGGGGCTGGCGGCACGGCGTCCGAGACGCCGTTCGCCCACGACGACCTGGATCGCGAGGATCGCGAACAGCATGACGACGATGAGCACGGTGGAATAAGCGATGGCGAGGCCGAACTCGCCCGCTTCGACGCGGCCGACGATGTAGGTCGTTGCCATGTTGTACTCGGCGGTCACAAGGAAGATCACGGCGCTCACGGCCGTCATCGCGCGAACGAAGGAATAGACCAGGGCGGCCACGATGGCGGGACGCAGCAGCGGCAGCACCACGCGGCGCATGGTGGTGGCCGAGCGGGCGCCGAGCGTCAGCGAGGCCTCGTCCAGGCTCTTGTCGATCTGGCTGAGCGTGGCGATCCCGGAGCGCACGCCCACGGGCATGTTGCGGAACACGAAGCACATCACGAGCACGAAACCGGTGCCGGTGATCTCGATGGGCGGCACGTTGAAGGCGAGGATGTAGGACACGCCCACCACTGTGCCGGGGATCGCGAAGCTGAGCAGGGTGCCGAACTCGAAGGCGCGCTGGCCGGAGAAGCGCTGCCGGGTGAGGAGATAGGCCGTCAGCAGGCCGATGGCGGCGGTGAGCGGCGCCGCGAGGGCCGCGACCTTGACCGTGGCGAAGAACGAATCCCAGGCCGAACCGGAGAAGAAGAGCCCCCGTTCCGCGCGCTCGACCCGGAAGGCGGTGAGGAAATGTTCGAGGGTCGGCGTGTAGTCGCGGCCCATGGAGCGCACGAAGGCGCCGATCAGGATGATCACGTAGACGGCCACCGTGAACAGGGCCCAGGGAATGGCCGTGAAGTAGGACGCCAGCGCCACGCGGCGGGGCAGGGGCAGCGGAATGCCGGCATCGCCCTTGCCGGTCACCGTGGTGTAGACCTTCTTGCCGAGCCACGCATGCTGCAGCCAGAAGGCGCCGAGGGTGAAGGCGAGCAGGATGATCGAGAGCACGGCGGCTCGTCCCTGATCCTGCTGTGCGCCGACGACGGCGAAGAAGATCTTGGTCGAGAGCACCTCGAAGTTGCCGCCGAGAACGAGGGGGTTGCCGAAATCGGCCAGGCTTTCCACGAAGCCGAGGAGGAAGGCATTGGCGAGACCGGGCCGCATGAGCGGCAGCGTCACGGTCACGAAGGTCGTCCAGCTCTTCGCGCGAAGGGTTTGGGAGGCCTCCTCGAGGGTCGGGCTGATGCCCTGCACCACGCCGATGAGGACCAGGAATGCGATGGGCGTGAAGGCGAGGAGCTGCGCGATGAAGATCCCGGGAAGGCCGTAGATCCACCGGGAGCGTGGAATGCCGAACCACTCCCACAGGACCGACGAGAGCGCGCCGGAGCGGCCGAAGATCAGGATCAGCGCGAGACCGATCACGAAGGGAGGCGTGATGATGGGCAGGACGCTCATCACGCGCAGGAGCTTCTTGTAACGGAAGGCGGTGCGCGTCGCGATCAGCGCGAAGGCCAGTCCAAGGGCCGTGGTGCCGACACCCACGAGGAGGCCGAGGAACAGGGTGTTCCAGGCCACGCCGCAGCGCAGGTCACTGGAGAGGCAATCCAGTCCCCAGATCGATCGGTCCATGAACTTGGTCACGAACTCGAGGGGTGCGAAGTTGCCCGCGTTGTCCGCGAACGCGCTCGCCAGGATCGTCGTGACGGGAAAGAAGACGAAGACCGTGATGAGGGCGACGACGGTGCCGATGGAGGAGGTGACGAAAGCATCGCCCCGGCACCAGCCGCGTGCGGCAAGGCCGTGGCACAGGATGATGAGGAACGCGATGGAGGTGAGCGCGGCGCCGTAGCCCATGCCGCCCTGGCTCGGCCCGGTGCCGCCGGTCAGGCTCCTGAGGGCGTCGAGGGTCCATCCGTTCAGGCCGATGCTGAAGCCCTGGAGGACGATCAGCCCGAGGCCCAGGATGCCGGAGGCGATCAGCCAGGTGCTGTTGCCGTTACGCGGGGGAAGAAGCGCAGGGCGCAGGCTCATCAGGAGCGGTGAGAGAACGGGCAGAAGCCACCACGCTCCCTTCAGGCCGTGAGCCAGTCCCGATCCGCCGATGTAGCTGGCAAAATTCGGAGCGGCCGAGCGGTCGAAGCCGTACCAGGGCAGGAGGGCATAGCCGACCCAGCCCAGAACGATCCAGCCAAGGGTTGCCCGTGACATATCGGTTCTCGCGTAACGATCATGCGGGCTTCGCGCGAAACCCCGCTTCTGAAATTCTCTCGATGAATGGCGGATCGGCGAAGCGCCGCGGGCTTCGCCGATCCGGATCAAACGGCCTATTTCGGCAGGTTCTTGACCTCGCTGTCCCACTTGGACAGGAGGCGCTTGCGCTCCTCCGACGAGCCGTACTTCGCGAAATTGAAGTTGATCAGCTTGATGTCGGTGAGCTTCGGAGCCTGCGGCGGGATTGGCGTGCTCTTGTTGGAGGGCACCTGATAGGACTTCGCCTCGGCGCCGAGCTTCTGCGCATCCGCCGTCAGCGCCCAATCGTAGAATTTCTTGGCGCTGTCCAGGTTCTTGGCGCCCTTGATGATCGACATGGAGCCGATCTCGTAGCCGGTGCCTTCGCAGGGAGCCACGACCTTGACCGGCGCCTTGTCCACGACCATCGTCACGATGTCGTGCATGAAGGCGATGCCGGCGGTGGTTTCGCCCTGCGCCATGGCCTTGGCGGGAGCCGCCCCCGACTTGGTGTACTGGTTGACGTTCTTGTGCAGGGCTTTCAAGTACTCGAAGCCCTTCTCCTCGCCCATGATCTGGACGATCGTGGCGAGCAGCGTGTAGGCCGTGCCGGACGAGTTCGGATCGGCGACCTGCACCTCGTCCTTCAGTCCGGGCTTGAGCAGGTCGGCCCAGCACTTCGGCTCCGGCACGTTGTTGGCCTTGGCCAGCTCGGTGTTGTAGCCGAAGCCCAGAGCGCCCGAATAGATGCCGACGGTGCGCTTCTTGGACTGCTCCCACTGGCGCATGGCCCAGTCCTGAAGCTCGTTCATCTTCGGCGAGGTGTATTCCTCGGTCAGGCCTTCCTCCGCGGCCTGCATGTGGGGATCGCCCGTGCCGCCCCACCAGATGTCGGCCCGCGGATTGGCCGCTTCCGCCTTGACCTGTGCGAAGATCTCGCCCGAGCTCTTGCGGGTCATGGAGACCTTGATGCCGGTGTCCCGCTCGAAGGCGCCGACCATGGCGCGGCACCATTCCTCCTGGACGCCGCAATACATCACGAGGGCTCCTTGCGCCTGGGCCGCGCCGGCGGACAGGAAGGCGAGGGCGGTCATGGAACCCGCCAGCATCGTGGCGGCAACGAGGTTCTTCTTAAGCTTCACGGTTTCCTCCCTTAGGGTTGTTGTCTTGTGTTTTTGTTGGTCGGCTAAGCTCCCCCCATTGGGACGCGCGGTCAAGTGCCCAGCCGGCGATGCCAAAATGAAACTTTGGAATAAGTGCGCCGTCAGGGCTCCTTGGCGATGCCGGTGGCCGCCATGAGGGCCTCCGCCAGATCCGGCGTGCAGGCCAGGACGGGGTTGCCGTTGCGCAAACCTTCCTTGGCCAGGAAGTTGTTGGTCCAGCCGCCGGCCTCTTCGATGATGAGCAGTCCCGCCAGGGCATCCCAGGAGTTGATGTGGAGCTCGCAATAGGCGTCTATCCGCCCGTCGGCCACATAGGCGAGGCCCAGCGTGCCGGATCCCGCGCGGCGCACATTCGCGCCGCTCGTCTTCAGCCGCTCGACGACACTGATATAGGGCTCGGGCGGCAGCCGGGAGGACCAGCCGGCTTCCACCGTCGCCTGGCGGATGTCCGACAGGCCGCTCACCTTTATGGGCTCGCCGTTGAGGATGGCGCCCCGTCCGCGCTGGGCTGTGTAGAGATCCGCGTGCATCACGTCGTAGATCACGCCGATTTCGACCTGGCGGTCGCGAACGAAGGCGATCGAGATGGCGAAATGCGGGATGCCGCGGGCGAAATTCGCGGTGCCGTCGATCGGGTCCACTACCCAGACATCGCGCTCGAAGGAGCCGCCGCCTTCCTCCCCGAAGAACGAGTCGCCCGGGAACAGCTCGCCCAGGCGCCGGCGGATCAATTCTTCGACCTCCGCGTCGGTCGCGGTCAGGAAATCCTGGGGACCCTTGAAGTCCGGGCGCTGGGAGCGCGGGCGCTCCAGGAAGCGCTTGCGCGCCAGCACGCCTGCCTCGCGCGCGATGGCGCAGGCGGCTGCAAATCTCATGTCCAGGCTGTAGGTCGTCATGGCGTTCGGGCGTTCCTCAGGATCCAATCGGCGGCCGGTTTGTTGTCAGACATTCATAAGGGATCATGAAAATACAGGAGAGCACGAAGCTCCCGACGGAAGGAGATGTTGCTGAGGCCTGTGAAAATCGATCCTTTATTAGCCGGCTCAGATCAACTACGTTACATGTTAACCGCTTAAAATCATACTCTCGTCGAATGTCCCGGACGCCAAAAGAAGAACTCAGCCAGGTCGCAGCGCTCCCTTTCCGCATCAAGGACGGACAGATCGAGGTGCTCCTTGTCACATCCCGCGAAACCAAGCGCTGGCTGATCCCGAAGGGCTGGCCCATGAAGGGCAAGAAGCCGCACAAGGCCGCCGCCCGGGAGGCGGAGGAGGAAGCAGGCGTGAAGGGCGCCATCAAGGCGGAGCCCCTGGGCCACTACAACTACTGGAAGCGCCGCGCCGCGCATTTCGACCTCTGCCGGGTGAACGTGTACCCGCTCGAAGTCTCAAAGCAGCTCAAATCCTGGCGGGAAAAGGGGCAGCGGGAGGCGCAGTGGTTCGCGGTCGAGGAAGCAGCGCTCCAGGTGCTGGAACCGGCGCTTGCGGATCTCATCCGCAGCCTTCCGCAGCATGTCTGACGCGCCAGTCCTTCCGAGCTAGCACCCGGAAAATTGGGGGCTTCAGGGAACGCAACGCTCGCCAAGAAGTCTTTTCCCATATCGAGGCGGCCGGACAGCCCGGCTTGGCCGTTCGCACGCATGCTGGAAGGAGATTTCGATGAAGGCCCTCGTTTGGCACGGCACCACGGATATTCGCTGCGACTCCGTCCCCGATCCAGAAATCGAGCATCCGCGCGACGCGATCATCAAGGTCACGAGCTGTGCCATCTGCGGCTCCGATCTCCACCTGTACGATCACTTTATGCCCGGCATGAAGAGCGGCGACATCATGGGCCACGAATCCATGGGCGAGGTGGTCGAAGTAGGCTCGGAAGCAAAGGGCAAGCTGAAGGTCGGCGACCGCGTCGTGATCCCCTTCACCATCATCTGCGGCGAATGCGACCAGTGCAAACGCGGTAACTTCTCCGTCTGCGAGCGCACCAACCGCAACGGCCACATCGCGGCAAAGGCCTTCGGCCATTCCACCGCGGGCCTGTTCGGCTACACGCACCTGACCGGCGGCTATCCCGGCGGGCAGGCAGAGTACCTGCGCGTGCCCTTCGCGGATGCGACGCACATCAAGGTGCCGGATGGGATCTCGGACGAGAAGCTGCTCTTCCTGAGTGATATCTTCCCCACCGGCTGGCAGGCCGCCGTGCAATGCGACATCCAGCCCACCGACACGGTGGCGATCTGGGGCGCGGGCCCGGTCGGGCAGATGGCAATCCGCAGCGCCGTCCTGCTCGGCGCCAGGCAGGTGATCGCCATTGACCGCATTCCGGAGCGCCTTGCGATGGCTGCGGCGGGCGGCGCGATCACGATCAACTTCGACGAGGAGAGCGTGATCGAGCGCCTGAACGAGCTCACGAACGGCAAGGGGCCGGAGAAGTGCATCGACTCCGTCGGCATGGAGGCGCATGCGGCCGGCACCATCGACGCCATGTACGACCGGGTCAAGCAGGCGACTATGATGGAAACGGACCGTCCGCACGTGCTGCGCGAGATGGCCTATGTGTGCCGTCCGGCGGGGACGCTCTCCATTCCCGGCGTCTATGGCGGGCTTCTCGACAAGATCCCCTTCGGGGCGATCATGAACAAGGGGCTCACGATCCGCACTGGTCAGACCCATGTGAACCGCTGGACCGACGATCTCCTGCGGCGCATCGAGGAAGGGCAGATCGATCCGTCCTTCGTGATCACCCACACGGTCGGGCTCGAGGAAGGGCCTGAAATGTACAAGATTTTCCGCGACAAGCAGGACGGCTGCATCAAGGTCGTTCTCAAGCCTTAAAGAGGTGGACGCATGCGCTACGAAACCGAAAGAACCCGTCGGCGCGGTCATGCCGACACGGCAACCGATACGCTCGCGCGCGGGCTGGGCCTCTTCTCGATCGCTCTCGGCATCGCCGAGATCGCCGCGCCCCGCGCCCTGGCCCGGGCGCTCGGCATGAAAGGGCAGGAGGGCCTGATCGCCGGCTATGGCCTGCGCGAGATCGCAACGGGCGTGGGCATTCTCGCGTCGAAGGATCCGACGCCGTGGATCTGGGGCCGTGTCGCCGGCGACGGCCTCGACCTCGCGACCCTCGCCACCGCGCTGGAGGGCGACAATCCCAACAAGCACAATGTCGGCATCGCCATGGCGGCCGTTGCTGGCGTGACGGCGCTCGATGTCTATTGCGCCCAGACGCTGAGCCGCGAGAGCCCGCATCCTCTGCCGCCATTGCAGGATTACTCGGACCGCACCGGCTATCCGCGCGGCATCGAGCAATCGCGCGGCGCCGCCCGCGATTTCGAGGTTCCGCGCGACTTCCGCACGCCGGAGGCCCTGCGGCCCTACACGCAGCCCGACTTGCCGCAGAACCCGATGCCGTCCATGTAGGAAGGCATGGCAAGGCTGCAGGTTTTTACGATCGGCTACGAGGGAGCGGATGTGGACCGCTTCCTCACCACTCTCGCCGATGCGGGCGTGGAAGTGCTCGCGGACGTGCGCGCCGTCGCGCTTTCGCGCAAGCGCGGCTTCTCGAAATCCGCGCTGCGCGAGGCGCTGTCCGGGCGAGGCATCGGCTACGAGCATTTCATCACGCTCGGAACGCCCAAGGAGGGCCGCCAGGCGGCACGGGCGGGGGACGGCGACCTGATGCGCCGGATCTATTGCGACGAGGTTCTCGCGACGCCAGAGGCCCAGGAGGGGTTGCGCGATTTGGAGGCGCTCGCCGCATCGCGGCCGATCTGCCTTCTCTGCTTCGAGCGCGACCCGGCCCATTGCCATCGGCGGGTCCTGGCGCAGCACCTGGCGAGCCGAGGCTTCGAGACGGTCGATCTGACGGTTCTCTAGAGCCTCGGACGGGCATTCGAACTCACGTCCGAGGCTTCAAGCTCTTGATCGTTGAGCATCTTTTCACGCGAAAGCGGATCCGGTTCGCCGGCAAAAATGCGGCACACTCAAGAACAGAGATGATCCCACGCAAGTGGAAACAGCTCTAGCGCCGGGCTGGACAAGCGGGGATCGGGTCCATAAGTGATGCCCATGTTCGAAGCGCAATCCCTCCCGTCTTCCGTCAGCAAGCGCGACCTTTATGCCTCGCTTGCCCAGCAGCTCGCCGCCCTGCTGGAGGGCGAACCCGACGCCATCGCCAATGCGGCCAACATGTCCGCCCTGATCTATCAGCTCGTTCCCGAGCTGAACTGGGCCGGATTCTACTTCATGCGCGGCCCGGAGCTCGTGCTCGGCCCGTTCCAGGGCAAGACCGCCTGCGTGCGGATCGCCGTCGGCCGCGGCGTGTGCGGCACAGCCGTCGCGCGCAAGGCGTCCCTCGTCGTGCAGGATGTCCATGCCTTCCCGGGCCACATCGCCTGCGACAGCGCGTCCCGCTCCGAACTGGTGGTGCCGCTCATGAAGGACGGGTGGGTGCTGGGCGTTCTCGACCTCGACAGCCCCCATCCGAACCGGTTCGACGACGAGGATCGCGAGGGATGCGAGCGGCTCGTCCAGATCTATCTCGATGTCTCGGAACTGAACGGCTAGTTCTGGGGCCGACAAGCGCAGGCCACTCGTCCGATCAACACCTGTTTTGTGCAGCGATCATTCCGCTCGCCCCGAATCGCCGGCCCCGGTCTCCCCAATGCCGAGGAACCAAGGGGCGATGGAATGCTTGGCCTTGGAATGCCAATCGGGTGGAACCATGCCGCGCTATCATTTCAATGTTCACATCGGTCCGGATGTCATCAGCGATCCTGAGGGGCAAAACCTCAGGGATCCCGACCAGGCCTGGGAAGTGGCCAGGGCGATGGCGGTGAACCTGATGCAGACCCAGTTCGAGACGCAGATCAATTGGACCGCGGCTCACATCGAAGTCCGGGATGGTCTTGGCGAGATCCTCCTGGAGTTTCCGTTCGTTGAGGCCATTCAAACCGATCAACGGTCTCACTGATCGGTCGAGGCTTCCCGGGAAGGACAGCGCGGGCGGAAGGGTCTTTCGACGGCTGCTGTCGACTGATCTAAGGTCGCAGATTCGAGAGACGCTTCAGCCCGCGAGGAATCATCTCTTCATTGGTGTGCCGCATTTTTCGGCATCGAACCTTTACCGGCACGACGAGGATCGAGGGATCCAGAACGCCGGGAATAGAAATTGCGACAGAACCTGAACCGCCGCTAATCTGACAGTAACCCCTGACCGAGCTTGCGCCGGGTTCCGGTGAGCGGGTCGCTGAAACGCTCAGGACCAGTGCACCCGGCCTAACTCCATGTGGAGTTCATTCCATTGGGCGCTATGATCGACATCGATTTGATCTACGTCCTGTGTTGCCGGAGCTGCCGCATCTGAGACAGCATGGAAAGATGTCTGCTCGATCCAGCTCCCGTCATCTCCCCTGATCGGGTCTCCTCCGGGGTCCGGCATCAGAAGAAAGGCCTCATCGGAGGATGTCCCAGCCCCCTGTGGTTCGGGCAGCAAGGTGACATCGTCTACGACTATCTCGACGAACTGCTGCGGTGAGACTGCTCCGTCACTGTCGACAAGGGTCACTCCGATACTGCGAGTACCTGCAGTAAAACCGGACGTATTGCCGCTCTCCAGCACGAGGGCCTCCAGCACAGCCGCGTAGGTATCCGGTGATGCATTACCGCTCAGGATCAGGCTGTCAGAGGCGGGGTCGAAACCTCCGCCCACCACTTCGATGCCGGTATCGCCGATCATCACATGTCCGTTCTCGTCGCGCAGCTCAAAGCCCTCGAAATCGAGCCTGTCTCCTGACTGTGCCCCGTGAAGCGTAATGGTCGCTCCGCCCAGCTGAGCACTATCGATGTCACCAGCCCGAGCCGAACCAATAGCGCTTGCCTGATGCTCGTGGGCGTCGGCGTGATCCGGTGCTGTCAGTGTCAGATGGGGCGCGTCGTTTACAGAGCTGATGGTGACCGTAAACGAGGAGGTGGTGCTGGCTGCGCTAACCACTGCCCCCTCGGTGCTGGTGGCCTCAATGGAAAGATGCAAAGCACCATTCCAATCCTTGGTCGGCGTGAGCCTCAGGTCGTGCAGGCTATCCGCGGCCACCTGCCAGATTCCGCCCCCCATGTCGGTCCCGCTCGAGAGCCTGAAGCCATCGGGAAGTCCAGACAGTTTTACGGACGTGATCGCCTCCGACCCATCCATGTCGGAGAGCGCAGCAGATAGGTTCAGCGTAATCGAGTGGTCCTCCTGTCCCGTGACATCCGCTGCGCGCACGAAAGGCGCATCCGCAATACCGTTGACGTGCACATGGAACGCAGCCGTCGCCATGGAGGTCGACCCTCCCGCGCCCTCCCTGGCAGTGGCCTGCAGTGCCAGATCGAGCGTGCCGGAGAAGTTGTGGGCGGGTGTCAATGTGAGGTGCTCCAAGTCAGCCGGAGTCACACTCCAACTGCCGTCGGATTGCCGGCTGCCGTGGGAGAGCAAAGCACCCTCCGGTACACCCAGGATGCTGACCGCCAACGTCTCGGATCCGTCTGCGTCGGACAGGGTGGCCGAAAGGTTCAGCGCGATAGCCCGATCTTCGTTTCCTGACACATCTATCGCATGCAGCACCGGCGCATCCGCGACACCGGCCACGGTGACCTGGAAAGTCGCATCCTTCGTCGCAGCAGATCCATTTGCACGTTCATGCGAGATCGCCCGCAGGGTCAGATCAAGCGTACCCGCGAAGTCGCGGGGCGCCGTCAGTGCGAGATGAGCCAGATCCGCCGGACTCACGCTCCAGCTGCCATCCTCCTGTCTCGTACCCTGGGACAGGGAGGCGCCTGCCGGAATGCCGATAATGCTGACAGACAGAAGCTCGGAGCCATCCGTATCCGCCAGGGCCGTCGAGAGATCCAAGGCAATGGCCTGATCCTCAAGACCGGTGGCATCGCGCACCGATACGAGCGGAACATCGGCAACCGCATCTACCTGGACATGGAAGGTGACGCTTGTCGTGGCAGTCGGTCCGTTTGCTCCCTCCTGCGCGGTCGCCCGAGCCGTGAGATCGAGTGCACCGGAGAAGTCACGCGGAAGTGTCAGGGTCAGGTGCGCCAGGTCCGCCGGGCTGATGCGCCAGCTGCCGTCCGCGGAGCGCGTGCCGTGCGAGAGAGCTGCCCCTACCGGCACTCCCAAGATGCTCACGCTGAGGGTCTCAGAGCCATCCGTGTCTGTCAGGGCCGCTGAGAGGTCGAGAGCAATAGCCATGTCCTCGCTGCCCGAGACATCATCGGCCTGCAGCCTGGGCGCGTCGGCGACGGCATTCACTTGCACGAAGAATGCGGTGCTCGTTCCCGCAGACGAACCGTTTGAGCTCTCCAGCGAAACAGCCTGCAGCGTAAGATTGAGACGTCCGGAAAAATTCTCCGGTGGTGTGAGCACAAGACGTCCCAGGTCGGCGGCATCCACGCTCCAGCTGCCATCTGCCTGCCGGGTGCCATGGGAGAGGGATGCTCCTGCCGGAACTCCCAGGATGGTCACCGAGAGGGACTCCGACCCGTCCATGTCCGACAAGGCAGCGGAAAGATTCAAAGTGATGGCCTGATCCTCTCTGCCCGTCACATTGGCCGCCCGGATAAGCGGCGCATCAGCAATGGCTGCCACATTGATCCGGAACTCTGTGCTCGTGACGGCCTTCGAACCGTTGGCGCGCTCCTGGGAGATCGCCCTCAGACCGAGGTCCAGCGTACCGGAGAAGTCTCGCGGGGGTGTCAGAGCGAGATGTTCCAGATCAGCTGGTTTCACGCTCCAGCTGCCGTCGCTCTGGCGAACGCCGTGCGACAGGCTCGCCCCCGCAGGCACTCCCAGGATGGTCACGGACAGAACTTCCGAACCGTCCGTGTCCGACAGGACGGCGGAGAGGTCCAGCGCGATGATCTGGTCTTCGCGGCCGGAGGCGTCGCGGACCGTGATCAACGGTGAGTCCGCATCCGCTTCCACGTGCACGTGGAAGGTGGCGGTCGTGGCGGCGCTGGTATTGTTTGATCTCTCCAGCGAGGTGGCCCTTACGGTCAGTTCGAAATTTCCGGAGAAGTCACGCGGCGGAGTGATCGTCAAATCCCGCAGATCGGCCGGATTCACGCTCCAGCTGCCGTCCGCTTGGCGCGTGCCGTGAGACAGCACAGCCCCAGCCGGCACACCCAGGATGGTCACGCTGAGCGCCTCCGAGCCGTCGTTGTCTGCGAGAGAAGCCGCGAGATTGAGCCGAATGGCCGTGTCCTCTCTGCCCGTCAGATCATGCGTAGCCAGAAGTGGGGCGTCGGGTGCTGCTTCCACGTGCACATTGAACGTCTTCTGGACCGTGGCGACCGAACCGTTCGACGTCTCACGGGCGTGAGCCTGCATGACAACGGTCATGTCGCCGCTCCAGTTGCCGGGTGCGGTGAGGGTCAAGCCCGACAGCTGCGCGGGCGTGAGAGTCCAGCTGCCATCGCCGTTGTTGATGCCCGCCGACAGACGTGTTCCCTCCGGCAACCCCTGAAGCACCACCGAGAGCACTTCCGAGCCGTCGATGTCGGTCAAAGCCGCGGAGAGGTCCAGCGCAATGGGCTTGTCCTCGGAGCCGGAGGTATCGTGTACGGTTACGATGGGCGCGTCGGCCCCTGCGGCAACCGTGAAGGAGACGGTTTGGCTTACCGTACGGGTGCTCGCGCCAATCGCCTCTTTTGACGTGGCGGTCACGATCAGTTCGAATGTCCCGTACTTGTCGGCTGGCGGCACCACGCGAACGTCGGTCAGGCGCAATGGATCGACCGACCAAGTGCCGTCTCCATTGTCCGTCACGCCGGCGCCTACGAGACGGGCCCCGGCGGGAAGGCCGGAGATCCGCACTTCCTCAATGCTCTCGCTGCCATCCCGGTCACCGGGCCTAACGTTGAGGTTCAGCGCTACTGCAGTATCCTCCACGCCTGGAGCCGGTGCCGCGCCGATGATCGGATTGTCCACAACCGCCGTGAAGGTCACATTCACGTCGGAGGTTCGGGATGCCTGATCGCCCGTGGCTTCTTGAGCCACGACCGTTACCTTCAAGGTGATCGTGCCGGAGAAATCTGCCGGGGGAGTCAGTTTCAGCCCGGCGAGCTCCTCCGGCCGCAGCACCCAGTAGCCGGTGAGCGGATCCCTCGTACCAGCCGACAGGGAGGCGCCAGCCGGGACGCCCTCGATGCGGATGCCAAGTGTCTCCTGGCCATGATCCGTGTCGGCGCTGGCGGCACTGATCGAGAGTGCGGCAACATTGTCTTCTGCCGCTGTACTGTTCGATACGGTCAGTTTGGGTGCCTGAGCCCGAGGCGCGCCGGTGCTGGCAAGGGAGGAGGGGGCGGATCCGGTCGAGTCGGCAAAGTCGATGAACTCGATGTTCTTCAGCTTATCGATGGAGCCGCTCTTCGATGTGACACTGAACTGATACCCCTCAGGATCGCTCGCGAGGGCCACGACGGTATAGTCCGAGCGATTGCCAGCATAAACCACGTGATCCATGCCGGCGCCGCCATCGATCTTGTCGGATCCCGCGCCGCCGCGAATAGTGTCATCGTCGCTACCGGCGTTGATGATGTCATTGCCGGCACCTGCATCGATCAGGTCCTTACCGCTGCCGGTGGTGATCGTATCGCTGCCTGCACCCGACAAAACAGTCAGGTCTTTGCCATAGTTGGCGGCATTCAGGGTGAAGGCGGAGCTCCTGACCGCCTCGATGGCGGAATTCCCGAATGCCAACGCGAAGTTGCTGCCGATCGTGACCGTCGCCGCATCGGCTGTCATCAGCTCGAGACGCTCTGCACTCGTGACATTGGTTTGTCCGTAAAAGCTCGTGGTATTCACGAGATCTGAATCCGTCAGGGTATTGAACCCCTCCAACAAACGGACAGTGTCAGTACCGTCTGCACCGTTGGTCATGGTGGTGCGCAGCTCCTGCTGACTGCCAAACTCGAATGTGTCGTTACCGGCTCCGCCAACGACCTGATCGGATTGCGCTTCGTTGCTGCTGCCGTATCCTCGGATGACGTCGTCGCCGTCATCCCCGAGGAGCTGGTTTGCGCCGTCATGGCCTGACAACGTATCGTTTCCGGTTGTTCCTTTCAGCATGTAGTCGGATGTACTCTGACTGGTGCCCGCCGTCCCGGACGTCGGCACTGGAGCGGTATCGATGCTGCCGAAGTCAATGTCTTGTCCCTGACTGCCTCCGCTGGAATCTGCGCCCGTCGGGGGCGTGGTCACTGTTATCGCAACCGGATTCGTAAGAACGGCTTGGTCGCCTTCACGCTCGTCGGCCACAGCAGAGACCCGCAAGGTGAAGCTGCCGCTGAAGCCAGCCGGCGGGCGGACGGAAAGGCTCGACAGAGACGCCCGCGGCACCAGCCACAGCCCGTTGCCAGCGGGAATGCCGGCTGAAAGTGTGGCCCCTTGCGGCACATCCCGGACCCACATGGTCAGAGATTCCGAACCGTCTGTGTCGGACGGAACTGCCGTGATATGCAGCGGGATCCACCCGGTACCCGCACTGGTGCTGTTGTGGCCGGTGCCGTCGGATGGATTGAGCGATAGGGCGGGCGTGTCGGCGTCGCCCACCGGGTCGACAACCATATGACCGCCAATCTCCTTTCGCACCCCTCCCGTGTCCTCCACCGTCATACGAATCGTCAGGGTGGCGGCCACATCGCTGTCGTGCGGCATGGTCAATGTCACGCCATGCATTTTCCCCGCGCCGATCCGGTAGTATCCGTCCGAATCCATCTTGACGACGCTGTGGTCGGACAGCCTTAAAATCGCGCCTGCCGGGACTCCCGTGATGAGGATGTCCCCGACAATGTGCTCCGATCCGTCCCGGTCGCGGAGACCCGGATCGAACCGAAGCGCGATTGGCTGGTCCTCGGTTCCGCTCATGGTCCCCCAGTTGCCTGAGGTGCCGTCGAGCCCGCCGACCGCCGGTGCATCGATGACGGCTTCGACATTCACAGTGAAGTTCACCCGAGTCGATGCCTGATTACCTCCGTCCTGCTCCTGTGAAACGGCCGTGACGGTGAGGGGGATCGGCCCGGCAAAGTCGGCCGGCGTAATCAGCACTGCCTGCCTGGCCTCCTCGGAGGTCAACGACCAGGTGCCAGGACCGCGATACGTGCCGACGGACAGAAACGCGCCTTCAGGCAGGCCGGTGATCACGAAGCTGAGCTTCTCTGAGCCATCATGGTCCGGCAAGGTAGCGGCGAGGTTGAGAGGAATGCCGGCGTCCTCGGAACCGCTGGCGCTCGTCACATTCATGACTGGGGCATCGGCGACCGCCCTGACGATTACCGGCAGATCCATAGGCGGGCTCTCGGCCCTGCTGCCGTTCGGTTCAGCCGATATAGCCGAAATCCGGAGGGTGAAGTCGCGATCCGATTGAGCCGGTGGCGTGATGGTCAGGCTCCCGACGGCGCTGGGCTGGACCAGGACACTGCCGTCCGCTTCTCGTGTGAGCACCATGCCGCCGGCCCGAACGACGGCATCGTCCGGCACGTCGGTGAGGCGGAAGAGGACGATACTTTCCGAGCCGTCGATGTCGGTGGTCCACGCCGTCACATTGAGCGGAATGGCCGTGTCCTCGTCCCCCATCGCGACGCTGACGCGCATTCCCGGTGTGTCGGCAACGGCATCAACGGTGACGTGGAAGGTTGCCTCCGTCGTCGTCGTCGAGGTGTTCGGGGTCTCGTGCGCGGTTGCCCGAACCGTCAGGTCGATGGCCCCGGAGAAGTCGCGCGGCGGCGTGATCGTCAGACGGGCGAGATCCGCCGGGTCGACGCTCCAGCTACCATCCGGTTGCTTCGTGCCATGAGAAAGGACCGCTCCTTCGGGGACGCCCAGGATGCCGACCGTCAGCATCTCGGACCCGTCGGTGTCACGCAGTGCCGCGGAGAGATCCAGCGCAATCGACTGATCCTCCCGGCCTGTCACGTCGTGAGCGCTCACGTGTGGCGCATCCGCCACCGCTGTGACGGTCACGGCATAGGTGCCTGTCACCTCCCGGCTGTCGGTCTTGCCGTTGCCGCTGTCCGTCAGGGTCGTCGTGAAGGTGAGGGTGAAATCCGCGTCGCTGTCAGCCGGCGGTTGGATCGTCACGCGACCAGCCTTAAGATCCGCAGTCGCAACCTGCCAGACACCGGAACTCACCTCGGTGCCGTGGCTCAGGCGGGCACCTGCCGGCACGCCGGACACCTCCGTGACCGGCGACCAGGTTTCAGAGCCGTCGCCGTCGGGTGTGGAGAAGGTAGGCTGCACCCGAATCGCGGCATCCTCGTCTCCGGTAATCCTTCCGTCGATCGAGCCCTGATCGACCACTGGATCGAGGCTGACCGTGAAGGTGGCCGAGGTCCGAGCCGTAGAGCCACCGGCGGTCTCAGTGGCGATTGCCGTAAGCGTGAGCTTGAACGAGCCGGAAAACTGGGCCGAAGGAGCCATGCTCAAGCCTGTCAGCTGCGCCGGCGTCAGCAGCCAGGTGCCGTCCGACTGTTTGACGCCAGCACTCAGATTGGCGCCTGCAGGTACTCCGCTCAGCACGAATGAAAGGCGTTCCGAACCATCGGTGTCGGAGAGCGCTCCCCCCAGGCCAGTGAGGCTGATGAGGGTGTCCTCCCGGCCGTGAGCGTCAGCCACTGTGACGCTTGGGGCATCGGCCACCGCATTGACCGCTACCGAGAAGGCTTGCTCGCGTGTGACAGCATCACCGTTGTGCTCCCGGGACGTCGCACGAAGAGTGAGATTGATGGTCCCCGAGAAGTCATGGGGAGGTGTGATGGTCAGGTGTGCGAGGTCGGACGGGCTGAGGCTCCAGCTCCCGTCCGGCTGGCGC
>NZ_SPJX01000187.1 GCF_004458765.1 Microvirga pakistanensis
GGGCGTGCGCTTCCAGATCAACGCCCAGAACTGCGTGCACTGCAAGACCTGCGACATCAAGGATCCCAACCAGAACATCACCTGGACCACCCCCGAGGGCGGCGGCGGGCCGAACTACGTCAATATGTGAGACGAGCCGTCCCAGGACCCGGGGATCTCCGTCTTTGCCCCGGCGGCGCTCAAGACGTGGATGGCCGTGACTGATTCCCGGATCCAGTCCGGGGACGGCCATGACGAGGAGGGGCGTCTCCGTATCAGGCGGCCGAGCCCTGCCATGAGGAAGCCGGGAGCATGGCCGCCTCGCCCCATTTTCTCCCCTCAGGCGGCTTTTAGGCTCCCAGCGTCAATCTCCCCCCTTGCGACCGCTCCGGGGACACGCCATTCTCCGGCCTGATTTGGCGCACATCTCCCTACATCCTGTTCCCGAGATGTCGCGATGATTGGAGCCGCGCTTCGTGCCAACATTCAAATTGTCTTTGACCCGCAAGGGTTTGCCCGTGCTCGTGTTGATGGCGGCCGGCCTTCTGGGCTCACCGGCCCTGGCGGTCAACGGAGACCCGAATGACGCCCTGATGCCCGCTCAGAGCCTCGAGGGCAACTTCCTCTCGGCCTATGTGGCAGGCTCCGCCCGCGACACGGAAGCCGCTTCGCTGTATTTCCGCGAGGCCATCCAGGCCGATCCCGGCAACCAGGAGCTTCTGGAGCGCGGCTTCGTGGCGTTCCTCGGCAACGGCTCGATGCAGGAGGCCTACCGGGCGGCCGAACGCCTGTCCAAGCGCGACCAGTCCAACAACCTGGCCCAGTTCGCCCTCGCGGTCCGCTCTCTCAAGGGGGAGAAATACGCCGATGCCCGCGCCCGTCTCTCCAAGGGCGCGCGGGGCCGCCAGGCCGACCTCACCGCAACGCTTCTGACGGCCTGGGCCCACGCGGGCTCGAAGGACGGCAAGCAGGCGCTGGCGACCGTCGACAAGCTCAAGAGCGAGCGCGCCTTCAATCAGTTCCGGGAATATCATGCCGCGCTGATCGCCGACGTGGTCGGCAACGTCAAAGAGGCGGAGGCGCGTTTCAAGGCCGCCTATGAGGGCGAGAAGAACACCCTGCAGGTGGTGGACGCCTATGGCCGGTTCCTGGCCAAGCGCGGCAGGAAGAACGAGGCGATCGCCGTCTACAAGGCCTTCGATGAACTCGCCCCGCGCCATCCCATCGTCAGGGCGGCCATGACGGCGCTGGAGCAGGACAAGCCCCTCATGCCGCTCGTCACCAACGCGCAGGACGGCGCCGCCGAACTGCTCTACGGGCTCGGCGTGGTGGGCAATACCCAGGGCGACGAGCTGACGGCCATCATCTATCTCCAGCTCGCGCTCGACCTGAAGCCGGATCATCCGCTGGCGCTCATCACCCTCGGCGACGTCTATGAGCGCCTCAAGCAGTACGAGCAGGCCAACGCGAAGTTCGACCGCGTTCCGAAGGACTCGCCCGTCCGCACCAGCGCCGATATCGCCATCGGCCAGAACTACGAGCAGATGGGTCGCGGCGAGGAGGCCATGGCCTATCTCGACAAGCTCATGAAGGAGCGCCCCGACGACGTGGAGGTCGTCATGGCCCTCGGCAACGTGCAGCGTTCGCGCAAGAAGTTCGCGGAAGCCGCCGAGACCTATGGCCGGGCCATCCAACTCGTCGGCACGCCCCAGCGCGGCCACTGGATCCTCTTCTTCTATCGCGGCACGTCCTATGAGCGGGCCAAGCAGTGGGACAAGGCGGAGGCGGATCTCAAGAAGGCGCTCGAACTGGTGCCCGACAGCCTCCCGGCCGGCAAGGCGCAGGTGATGAACTATCTCGCCTATTCCTGGGTCGACCGGAACGAGAATATCGACGAAGCCTTCAAGATGCTCACGAAGGCCGTGGAACTCGCGCCGCGCGACGGCATGATCATCGATTCCCTCGGCTGGGCCTATTACCGCATGGGCCGCTACGAGGACGCCGTGCGCGAGCTCGAAAAGGCCGTGGAGCTGAAGGCCGGAGACCCGACGATCAACGATCACCTGGGCGACGCCTACTGGAAGGTAGGCCGCAAGCTCGAGGCGAAGTTCCAGTGGGACCACGCCAAGGCGTCGAACCCCGAGCCGGAGGATCTGGTGAAGATCCTCAAGAAGATCGACAACGGCCTGGAGGAGGAGCCGAACCCCACGGCCGCCGACAGCACGCCGGCTCCCGCGCCGGCTCCCGTGCCCCAGAGCGGCGGCTGATCCCAGATCCGCGAAAAACGCATTGTCTTCGTCATGGCCGGGCTCGTCCCGGCCATTTCTTCTGGAAGGCGCGGGCTCGGGCCCGGGAAGGGGATATGTCTTCCCATCCCGTCGTCTCTGGGGCATGGGAAAAAGCATGACGCAGCCTCTCGCCACCCGCGCCCCCGCCAAGATCAACCTGACGCTCCACGTGCTCGGGCGACGTGACGACGGCTACCACGACCTGGAAAGCCTCGTGGCGTTCGCCGAGGTGAGCGACGATCTGCGGATCGTGCCGGGGCCGCGTCTTTGCCTCGAGGTCAGCGGCCCGACGGCGGCCCTCGCCGGACAGGGCGCGGACAATCTCGTGCTGAAAGCGGCGTGCCTTCTCGCGGAGCGCGTCGAGGGGCTGAAAGTCGGCGCCTTCCATCTGGTCAAGCGCCTCCCCGTTGCGGCGGGCATCGGCGGGGGATCGTCGGACGCGGCGGCGGCTCTGAGACTGCTGGCTTTCCTCAACGACATGCCGCTGTCGCATCCTGCCCTTCTTGATGCGGCACGCCTCGCGGGGGCGGACGTGCCCGTCTGTCTCGAACCTCGGGCCCGGATGATGCGCGGCGCGGGAGAGGATCTCGGGCCGGCTCTGCCGCTGCCGCCGCTCTTCGCCGTGCTGGTCAATCCCCGCGTGCCGGTCGAGACGCCCTCGGTGTTCCGGGCGCTCGGATTGCAGCCGGGGCAATCCCTGGACGGCGGGGCGCATCCTGCGGTGGAGGCGGATTCCGTCGATTCCCTGCTGGGGAACCTGAAGGCTGCGCGCAACGATCTCGAACAGGCGGCTCTCAGGGTTCAGCCGGTAATCGGGGGGGCGCTTGACCTCGTCGCCCGCACCGGGGGCTGCCGCCTCGCCCGCATGTCGGGATCGGGCGCGACGGTGTTCGGGCTGTATGAGGATTCCCGAGGCGCGGCGGAGGCCGCTCGCTCTGTTCTCGCCCACAGGCCTGACTGGTGGGTGGAGGCGACGAGCCTCCGTTGAGCCTTGCCCCGATGCCACCGCTCAGCCGTCATCCCCGGGCTTGACCCGGGGATCCACGTCTTGGGGAGATGATCAGTGGCTTTGCAACGGCGGCTTACCAGGCCGGGATGATGGCGCCCTTGAAGCGCTCATCGAGGAACTTCGCCACTTCGGGAGATTGATAGGATTCCACGAAGGTCTTGATCTCCGGGCGGTTCTCGTCGCCCTGGCGGGCCGCGACGAAGTTCGCGTAAGGATTGCCCTCGCGCTTCTCGACCGCGATCGTGTCCTTGCGGATGTCGAGGCCGGCGTTGAGGGCATGATCGGTGTTGATCACCGCCGCATCGAGGTCGGGCAGGGCGCGGGGCAGCTGCGCGGCGTCGAGCTCGGAGAACTGGATGCTCTTCGGGTTCTCGGCGATGTCGAGCAGGCTCGGCGATAGGCCCTGGCCTTCCTTGATCTTGATCACGCCCTGCTGGGCCAGAAGGTTGAGCGCCCGGCCGCCGTTGCTCGGATCGTTCGGGATGCCGATCTTGGCGCCCTTCGGCAGCTCGGCGACGGATTTCACCTTGGTCGAGTAGAGACCGATCGGCTGCACGAAGGTGAAGCCGACGGGCACGATCCGGTAGCCCCGCGCCGCGATCTGCGCGTCGAGATAGGGCTTGTGCTGGAAGGCGTTGGCGTCGAGGTCCTTGCGCTCCAGCGCCTCGTTCACGAGGGCATAATCGGAGAAGGGGACGAGCTCGACATTGAGGCCCTTGGAGGCGGCCACCTTCTTGACGACCTGCGCCACCTCTTCCTCGGCGCCGGACATGACCCCGACCTTGATGCTCTTCTGCTGGGCGGCCGCGGGCAGCGCCGCTGCGAGAGCGGCTCCGAGGGCGAAGGTCGCGGACAGAATCGTGCGACGGGTGAAAACGGACATGGGAGTACCTTTCGGGCAGAATGCGTCTGGGCTTCAACACGAAGCCGGACATGTGGTTCGAGGGGATGGACGAACGATCAGGCCGTGAAGCGGCAACAGCGCTCAGCCAGGGCGGGCTGAGGGCGCGGCATGGATGCCGGCATGCGGATGGGGCGCGTCATGGCCAGTCGTTCCTCGTGAACCACGAGGCGGAAGCCGCTCGTGGCGCTTTAGCCTTTGATCACGCGGGGCAAGCTGCTCGTCTCAAATCGCCGCGGCTCCGAAGCGGTGGGCCGCTCCGGAACAGAGGTGTTTTTATCGCGACTGATTTTTATGTCAACCGAATTGTTCTGTAAAAAGAACAGACCTGCCATGCAGCTCAGTAAGCTCGGGCGATGCAGAACTCGACGGCGTCCAAAAGAGCCTGCTTCATGGGACTCGACGGGAAGAGAGCGAGCGCGTCGCGGGCCATGAAGCCGTAATGGCGCGCGCGCTCCACCGTGTCCTCCAGCGCCCTGTGGCGACGCATGATCGCGACGGCCTGTTCGAGATCGCCGTCCCCGATCTCGCCGTGTTCGAGCACGCGCTTCCAGAACGCGCGCTCGTCCACCGACCCGCGGCGGAAGGAGAGGACGACCGGGAGCGTGATCTTCCCCTCGCGGAAATCGTCGCCCACGTTCTTGCCGAGGATCGCGGCCTTGCCGCCGTAATCCAGGGCGTCGTCCACGAGCTGGAAGGCGATGCCGAGATTCATGCCGTAGGAGCGGCAGGCGGCCTGCTCGGCCTTGGGGCGATTGGCGATCACGGGACCGACCTCGCAGGCGGCGGCGAAGAGCTCCGCCGTCTTGCCGCGGATCACGGCGAGGTATTCGTCCTCCGTGGTCTCGGTGTTCTTGGCGGCGGCGAGCTGCATCACCTCGCCCTCTGCGATCACGGTCGCGGCGGCCGAGAGAATGTCGAGGGCGCGCAGGGAGCCCACTTCCACCATCATGCGGAAGGCCTGGCCCAGCAGGAAGTCGCCCACGAGCACGCTCGCCTCGTTGCCCCATTTGATGCGGGCGGCGATCTTGCCCCGGCGCATGTCGCTCTCGTCCACCACGTCGTCGTGGAGCAGGGTGGCCGTGTGCATGAACTCGACGGCGGCCGCGAGCTTCACGTGCCCGTCGCCCTCGTAGCCCGACAGGCCCGCGGTCGCGAGGGTGAGCATGGGGCGCAGGCGCTTGCCGCCGGAGGAGATGAGGTGGTTGGCAACCTCCGGGATCATGGTGACCTCGGATCCCGTGCGCGACAGAATCATCGCATTGACCCGCTGCATGTCGGCGGCCACAAGGGAGACGAGCTTCTCGATGCCCGCATTCTTTTCAGGATGCTTATCTTCGAAAGGAACGACGACGCCCACGTCTCAAACCCGGGTTGCCGGCCGGCATGGCCGGTAGGAATATCATTCACGGTGGCATGGCATTTTCCATGCTGCAATGCAAACGCTTGCCGCACAGGAAGGTTGTCAGCCGATGGTCGAAATCGTCCGCACGAACGATCTCGTGATGGTGGGCTTCCTACAATCCTTATTGGAGAACGCCAATATCCCTGTTCTGGTGGCAGACATGCATATGAGCGCCCTGGAGGGCATGATCGGCGCCTTTCCCAGGCGGCTCCTCGTGCCCGACGACGATGCCGCCCAGGCCCGACGGCTGATCCGCGAGGCGGGGCTCGAAGGCGAACTGCGCGATGAGTGACGCCCTCGGCGGGATCACGGACGATCGTCTGCTCGGCGGGCGTGTGCCGCTCGCGCAGCCGGCCCGGGGGCACCGGGCCGGAACCGACGCCGTGCTGCTCGCCGCCTCCGCTCCCGCGAAAGCCGGGGACAGGGTGCTCGACGTGGGCGCGTCCACCGGCGCGGTCGGCCTCATGGTGGCGGCCCGGCAGAAGGCTGTGCGTCTCGCTTTCGTGGAACGGGATCCGGACCTTGCCGCGCTGTGCCGCCGCAACTGCCGGCAGAACGGCCTCGAGGCCGAGATCTTCGTGACGGATGTCCTGGACAAGGCCGCCCGCCGGTCGGTGGGGCTCCTCCCGGAATCGGCCGACCTGGTGCTGAGCAACCCGCCTTTCCTGGAGGAGGGCCAGGCGCGGATCTCACCGGACGCGGGCCGCGCGGCGGCCCATGCTCTTCCGGCGGGAGGGCTCCAGGCTTGGCTCAAGGCGTGCCTGAGCCTGCTCAGGCCCAAGGGCAGGCTCGTCCTCATCCACCGGGCCGACCGGCTGGCCGAGTGCCTGGAAGGGCTGAGCGGCCCTCTCGGAGATCTGAGCCTTCGCTTCGTGCATCCGAGCGCGGACAGGCCCGCCATCCGCGTCCTGCTCTCGGGCGTTAAGGGCAGCCGCGCCTCCTCGAAGATCCTGCCGCCGGTCATCCTCAACGGGCCGGACGGGCGCTTCACGCCGCAGGCGCAGGCCCTGCATCTGGGAGAGGCGGACCTCCTGTGAAAAAGGGCGCCTTTCGGCGCCCTTCTCGATCACCAGCGATAGCCGGGCCTGCGGACCGTGCGGCAGACCTCGATCGGGCGGCGGACCCAGCGGTAGCCGTTCCAGACCCGACGGCGCTCGACCCAGCAGCGGCGCACCGTGCGGACCGGGCGATAGATGGGAGCCGGACGGTAGTACCGGCGGCCGCGGTAATGCGGGCGGCCGTATTCATGGCGCACCACGATGGGGCCGGCACGGTATTCGACGGCGGGGCGGCGATAGCCATAGCCGTAATAGGGCTGAGCCTCCGCCTGCGGAGTCGGGAGACCGACCAAGCCGAGGGTGGCGATTCCCAAAAGACCGAAAAGCAACTTGCGCATGCTATTCTCTCCTTGTCCGCTCGTGCCTCAGGCCCGAGGCGGCTGGTGGACGGTTAACGTTCATGCCTCTTCTGTAAGGCATCTTAACTGAACGAATGCCGAAGGTTTCCCTAACAGGATGTTCATCTTGGGAAGCTGCACCTCCCGCACTACATCTGAGCCATGGCTCAGACATCTCTCTCCTCCCTGCTTCCGGCCCGCCTTCAGGTCCTCCTTCCAAGCCGCTATCGCAGCTATCGTCATCCCGTCGTTCCGACCCTGCGCCTGTCGGGCGCCATCGGCGCCGTCACGCCGCTCCGTTCGGGGTTGGCCATGTCCGGCGTGGCGCAGATGCTGGAGCGGGCGTTCTCCATGCCCGGCGCGAAGGCCGTGGCCATCGTGGTCAATTCGCCGGGCGGATCGGCCGCCCAGTCGCACCTGATCTTCAAGCGCATCCGCAGCCTGGCGGAGGAAAAGAAGCTCCCGGTCTTCGCCTTCGTGGAGGATGCGGCGGCCTCCGGCGGCTACATGATCGCCTGCGCGGCCGACGAGATCTATGCGGACCCGGCCTCCATCGTGGGTTCCATCGGGGTGGTGTCGGCGGGCTTCGGCTTCCAGGAGCTGATCACCCGCCTCGGCGTGGAACGCCGGGTGCACACGGCCGGCAAGAACAAGGCCATGCTCGACCCCTTCAAGCCCGAAGACCCGGAGGACGTGGCGCGCCTCAAGGGCCTTCAGCGCAAGATCCACGACGTTTTCGTCGAGCTCGTTCGCAGCCGCCGGGGCGAGAAGCTCAACGATTCCTACGAGGATCTCTTCTCCGGCGCCTTCTGGGTCGGGGCGGAGGCGGTGGATCTCGGCCTCGTCGACGGCCTCGGCGACGTTCGCACCATCATGCGTCAGCGCTTCGGCGAAGACGTGCAGTTCCGCATGATCGAGCCCGCCCGCCCGCCGCTCCTGGCCCGGCTCATCGGGCGCCGCGCCGTGACCGGAGGCAGCCTCCTCGACCCCGCCGAGATCGTGGGGGCCCTGGAGGAGCGGGCCGCCTGGGCGAGGCTGGGGCTGTAGGGATTTCGTCATCGGCGGCTTTCCGCGAGACCGAGAACGGGATCTGCTCCCATGCACCCCGTCATGGATTCCTTTCCCCTCCGCTTCGCTCTGGCCGGGAATGACAACGAGGGTGTCATCCCCGGCGAGCCGAAGGCGAGGGAAGGGGATCCACCCACACGCTCTGGCTGATGGCTTCCTTACCCCTGCGAGGGCTCCGTTCTCCCCGGGGCAGGGAATGACACCGAGCGCACCCTGCGCTTGACTTCAAGCGCCCGTCATCCCAAGGGTTCGCCTGACATTTTCAAGACCGGACGCCATTTATGACGAGCGAACCCGCGCACATGAATCCTGCGCGCTCCTTCCAGGGCCTGATCCTCACGCTCCAGCGCTATTGGGCCGAGCAGGGCTGCGTCATCCTCCAGCCCTACGACATGGAAATGGGCGCAGGCACCTTCCACCCGGCCACGACCTTGCGGGCGCTGGGCCCGAAGCCCTGGCGCGCCGCCTATGTGCAGCCCTCCCGCCGCCCGAAGGACGGGCGCTATGGCGAGAACCCCAACCGCCTTCAGCATTACTACCAGTTCCAGGTGATCCTGAAGCCGAACCCGCCGAACCTGCAGGAGCTCTATCTCGGCTCCCTCGAAGCCATCGGCATCGACACGGCCGTCCATGACATCCGCTTCGTCGAGGACGACTGGGAGAGCCCGACGCTGGGCGCCTGGGGCCTGGGCTGGGAATGCTGGTGCGACGGCATGGAGGTCTCGCAGTTCACCTATTTCCAGCAGGTCGCGGGCTTCGAGTGCGCGCCGGTCGCGGGCGAGCTGACCTACGGCCTGGAGCGGCTCGCCATGTATCTCCAGGGCGTGGAGTCGATCTACGATCTCAACTTCAACGGCCAGGACGGCGACCGGAAGGTCACCTATGCGCAAGTGTTCCTGCAGGCCGAGCAGGAATATTCGCGCCACAATTTCGAGGTCGCCGACACCGAGATGCTGTTCCGGCACTTCCGCGACGCGGAAGCCGCCTGCCGCAAGTATCTGGAAGCCGGCGAGCCGAAGGACGGCTCCAACGACAGCCGCCATCTCATGGCGCTTCCGGCCTATGACCAGTGCATCAAGGCCAGCCACATGTTCAATCTGCTTGATGCGCGCGGCGTGATCTCGGTTACCGAGCGCCAGAGCTACATCCTGCGCGTGCGGGAACTGGCGAAAGCCTGCGGCGCGGCATGGCTGAAGACCGAGGGCGGAGGCGTGGCTGCCTGACGCCACGCACTCACCCGTTCCCTCAACCCTCAGGTTTCCAATCTCCCATGCCCGATCTTCTCCTTGAACTCTTTTCCGAAGAAATCCCCGCCCGCATGCAGCGCCGCGCGGCGGAGGACCTGAAGAAACTTGTGACCGATGCGCTGGTGGAGCGCGGCTTCCTCTACGAGGGCGCGCAGGCCTTCTCGACGCCGCGCCGCCTCGCGCTCACCATCATGGGCCTGCCCGTGAAGGGCCAGGACGTGCGCGAGGAGCGCAAAGGCCCGCGCGTCGGCTCGCCCGACGCGGCGATCCAGGGCTTCCTGAAAGGGGCGGGGCTCACCTCCCTCGACCAGGCGAGGATCGAGAGCGACCCGAAGAAAGGCGAGTTCTACGTCGCCATCATCGAGAAACCCGGCCGCGCCACCACGGCCGTGCTGGCCGAGATCCTGCCGCAGATCGTCAAGACCTTCCCCTGGCCGAAATCCATGCGCTGGGGCGCGGCATCCGCGGAGGCCGGATCCTTGCGCTGGGTGCGTCCGCTCCAGTCGATCCTGTGCACCTTCGGCCCCGAGACCGAGGATCCGGAGATCGTTCGCTTCGAGGTCGACGGCATCGTCTCCGGCGACGTCACTTACGGTCACCGCTTCCTCGCGCCGGATGCGATCCGCGTGAAGCGCTTCGACGATTACGCGCCGGCGCTCGAGCGCGCGAAGGTCGTGCTCGATGCGGATCGCCGCAAGGACATGATCCTGCACGACGCGAAGGACCTCGCCTTCGCGCAGGGCCTCGAGCTCGTCGAGGACGAGGGCCTGCTGGAAGAGGTCGCCGGGCTGGTCGAATGGCCCGTGGTGCTCATGGGCTCCTTCGACGAAGCCTTCTTAGGAATTCCGCCGGAGGTGATCCGCACCACCATCCGGGCGAACCAGAAATGCTTCGTGCTGCGTGACCCGAACACCGGCAAGCTCGCCAACAAGTTCCTGCTCACCTCCAACCTCATCGCCAGTGACGGCGGCAAGACGATCGTGGGCGGCAACGAGCGCGTGGTGCGCGCCCGGCTCTCCGACGCCAAGTTCTTCTGGGAGACGGACCAGAAGGTGAAGCTGGAGGACCGGCTCGAGAAGCTGAAGACCATCGTGTTCCACGAGAAGCTCGGCACGCAATACGAGCGCGTGGAGCGCATCGCCGCGCTCGCCAAAGAACTGGCTCCCGTCGTCGGCGCCGACCCAGCGCTTGCCGAGCGCGCCGCGCGCCTCGCCAAGGCCGACCTCGTCACCGAGATGGTCGGCGAGTTCCCCGAGCTGCAGGGCCTCATGGGGCGTTATTACGCGACGCTGCAGGGCGAGCACCCGTCCGTCGCCGCCGCCGTCGAGGAGCACTACAAGCCCCTCGGCCCCTCCGACCGCGTGCCGACCGATCCGGTGTCGGTGGCCGTCGCGCTCGCCGACAAGATCGACACCCTCGTGGGCTTCTGGGCCATCGATGAGAAGCCGACCGGGTCGAAGGATCCCTTCGCCCTGCGCCGTGCGGCGTTGGGTGTGATTAGGCTGCTGCTTGTTGGTGAGAAGCGAATCAATCTCCGGCGCTATGTATCGATTGCCTTGAACCCGTATAGATCTGCTTCGGCTGTTCCAGCCGATACGAGCATGACTGGCATTTCACAGCGTGAGGACGCGTTCTTCGAAGACCTCCTCTCGTTCTTCGCCGACCGCCTGAAGGTCTATCTCCGCGACCAGGGCGCGCGGCATGATCTCATCGACGCGGTATTCGCCCTCGAAGGCCAGGACGACCTGCTCATGATCGTTCGTCGGGTGGAGGCGCTCGGCCGTTTCCTCGACACGGAGGACGGGGCGAATCTTCTCGCCGGCTACCGACGCGCGGCCAACATCCTGCGCATCGAGGAGAAGAAGGACGGGCGCACCTACGACGAGGCTCCCGATCTCCACATCGTGAACGACCACGGCCAGATCGAGGAGAAGGCGCTCGCGGTCGCTCTCCACGGCGCGAAGGACGAGGCGCGGAACGCCGTCGCGGCGGAGGATTTCGAGGGCGCGATGCGGGCTTTGTCGCGGCTGCGCCAGCCGGTGGACGCGTTTTTCGACAAGGTGACGGTGAATGCCGAGGATCCGGCGCTTCGGGCGAACCGCCTGCGTCTCCTCAACAGCCTCCGCGAGGCGACCCGCACGGTGGCCGACTTCTCCCGAATCGAAGGGTAGATCGGTTAATTCCCGTTAAGGTGTTGCAGGAGGGGCACAGCCAAAGGCCCCTCTTGGCCCTAGGTAGGCGGCAACACATATCGGGTAGACCTGAGCCATGATCCGACGCCTGCTTCTCGGCGCTCTGCTGAGCGCTTCCCTCGCCGCCTGCCAGACCACCCAGCAGGCCTCCGCGCCTGCTGAAGCGCCGGCGGACGAATACGCCGCCTGGTACATCGGCTCCATGCCCGACAAGCCGTTCGACGTGCCGCTGGTCGACCGCCGCCGGATGGACGCGAAATACGCGAAGCAGACCGTGAATTACGACGGCCCCGAGAAGCCCGGCTCCATCGTGGTCGATATCGACGAGCGCATGCTCTACCTCGTCCAGCCCGACCGGAAGGCGATTCGCTACGGCGTCGGCGTGGGCAAGCAGGGCTTCTCCTGGAGGGGCGTCGCCTCCGTCGGCCGCAAGGGCGTGTGGCCCGCCTGGTCGCCCACCAAGACCATGCGGAGCATCAAGCCCGATCTGCCCAGCCATCTCCAGGCCGGCCTCGACAACCCCCTCGGCGCGCGCGCCCTCTATCTCTACCAGGACGGCCGGGACATCCTCTTCCGCATCCACGGCACCAACGAGCCCTGGAGCATCGGCGAGCAGGTCTCCTCCGGCTGCGTGCGCATGCTCAACGAGGATGTGGTGGACCTCTACGAGCGGGTTCCCGTCGGCACGACGGTCTACGTGAAGCGCAACGGGCGCTACCGGGTGTGATCCGACGAACCTGAAGGCACCGCGGCCGGGCATGTCCCGGCCGTTTTGTTTTCGGGACGGATGCCCCCCGAGCGACACCCCTTCCGCGCATCGATTATGCAACAAAGGAACCTTGGCTGTTCAGCTTGCGTTTGGGCTCTACATGCTTCAAGCCAGCATCGGCGCTGCAGCAGGGCGTTTCACGAGCCAAGGGGTTAAGCGATGACGCAGTGGGTTTACATCTTCGGTGACGGCAAGGCCGAGGGCCAGGCGGGAATGAAGAACCTGCTTGGCGGCAAGGGAGCGAACCTCGCCGAGATGTCCAATCTGGGGCTGCCGGTTCCTCCGGGCTTCACGATCACCACGGAAGTCTGCACCTACTATTACGATCATGGCCGCTCCTATCCCGAGGAGCTCAAGGCCCAAGTCGAGAAGGCCCTCGACTTCGTCGGCCGGCTCACCGGCCGTACGTTCGGCGACGCCCAGAACCCGCTCCTCGTCTCCGTCCGCTCCGGCGCCCGCGCCTCGATGCCCGGCATGATGGACACGGTGCTCAATCTCGGGCTCAACGACGTGACCGTCGAGGCGCTGGCGCAAGGCGCAGGCGACGAGCGCTTCGCCTACGATTCCTATCGCCGCTTCATCACCATGTATTCCAACGTGGTGCTCGGGATCGGGCACCACCACTTCGAGGAAGTGCTCGACGGGTTCAAGGACCGTCGGGGCTACACCCTCGACACCGACCTGACGGCGCAGGACTGGAAGGGCCTGATCCCGCGCTACAAGGCGCTCGTCGAGAAGGAGCTCGGCAAGCCCTTCCCGCAGGAGGCGCAGGAGCAGCTCTGGGGCGCCATCGGGGCCGTATTCGGCTCCTGGATGAACAGCCGCGCCATCAAGTACCGGGAATTGCACGCCATTCCGGCGAGCTGGGGCACGGCCGTGAACGTGCAGGCCATGGTGTTCGGCAACATGGGCGAGACCTCGGCCACCGGCGTCGCCTTCACACGCAATCCCTCGACGGGCGAGAAGCAGCTCTACGGCGAGTTCCTCATCAACGCTCAGGGCGAGGACGTGGTGGCGGGCATCCGCACCCCGCAGGACATCACGGAAGCCGCGCGCATCGCGTCCGGCTCCGACAAGCCCTCCATGGAAAAGGCGATGCCGCAGGCCTATGCCGAGCTGGTGCGCATCTACGGCATCCTCGAGAAGCACTACCGTGACATGCAGGACATGGAATTCACGGTGGAGAAGGGCAAGCTCTGGATGCTCCAGACCCGCAACGGCAAGCGCACGGCGAAAGCCGCGCTGCGCATCGCGGTGGAGCTGGCATCCGAGGGCCTTATCACCCAGGAGGAGGCGATCACCCGCGTCGAGCCCGCGGCGCTCGACCAGCTCCTGCACCCGACCATCGACCCGAAGGCCGAGCGCAAGATCCTCGCCACCGGCCTGCCGGCCTCTCCCGGCGCGGCCTCGGGCGAGATCGTGTTCAATTCCGACGATGCGGAGGCCGCCAAGAAGGCGGGCCGCAAGGTCATTCTCGTGCGCGTCGAGACTTCTCCCGAGGACATCCACGGCATGCATGCGGCGGAGGGCATCCTCACCACGCGCGGCGGCATGACCTCGCACGCGGCGGTGGTCGCGCGCGGCATGGGCAAGCCCTGCGTCTCGGGCGCGGGCTCGATCCGGGTCGATTATCAGAAGCAGACCCTGACGGTTGCCGGGCAAACGCTCAAGAAGGGCGAGATCATCACCATCGACGGCTCGAACGGCCAGGTGCTGCTCGGCCAGGTGAAGATGCTGGAGCCCGAGCTCTCCGGCGAGTTCGCCACCCTCATGGCCTGGGCCGACAAAGTGCGCCGCATGAAGGTGCGCGCCAATGCGGAAACGCCGCTCGATGCCAAGACCGCGCGCAACTTCGGCGCCGAGGGCATCGGGCTGTGCCGCACGGAGCACATGTTCTTCGAGGGCGACGGCATCGTGGCCGTGCGCGAGATGATCCTGTCCGACGACGAAGCCGGTCGCCGGGCGGCGCTCGCCAAGCTTCTGCCGATGCAGCGCAAGGACTTCGTCGAGCTGTTTTCGATCATGAGCGGCCTGCCCGTCACGATTCGCCTGCTCGATCCGCCGCTGCACGAGTTCCTGCCGCATTCGGAAGAGGAGATGCAGGAAGTCGCCAAAGCGATGAACGCTTCGGTCGACAAGCTCAGGCATCGCGCCCGCGAGCTGCACGAGTTCAACCCGATGCTCGGCTTCCGCGGCTGCCGTCTCGCGGTGGCGTATCCCGAGATCGCCGAAATGCAGGCGCGCGCCATCTTCGAGGCGGCGGTGGAGGCCGGACGCAGCACCGGCTCGCCCGTGGTGCCGGAGATCATGGTGCCGCTCGTGATGACGAAGCCCGAGCTCGACCTCGTGAAGGAGCGCATCGTCGCCATGGCGGAGGCGGTGGCCAAGGAAAGCGGCGTGAGAGTCGAGTACCAGGTCGGCACCATGATCGAGCTGCCGCGCGCGGCCCTGCGCGCCGCCGAGATCGCCGAATCGGCGGAGTTCTTCTCGTTCGGCACCAACGACCTCACGCAGACGACGCTCGGCATCTCGCGCGACGACGCGGCATCGTTCCTCGGACCGTATACGCAAAAGGGCCTGCTGCCCGCCGATCCGTTCGTCACCATCGACCAGGAGGGCGTGGGCGAACTGGTGAAGCTCGCGGTGGAACGGGGCAAGGCAACGCGACCGGACATCAAGCTCGGGATCTGCGGCGAGCATGGCGGCGATCCGGCCTCGATCCATTTCTGCCAGTCGGTCGGACTCGACTACGTGTCCTGCTCGCCCTACCGCGTGCCGATCGCACGCCTCGCGGCGGCGCAGGCCGCGCTCGGCAACAAGGCCGCGAGCCAGGCGTGAAGACGATGGCCCTCTCGCGCGGACGGTTGCTCTACATCGGCGCGGTGCTGGTCTCCGGCATCGTGATCGGCTTCATCGCGGCACGGAACCCTGCGTTGCAGCAGATGGCCGTGCCGCCCGCCGCGTGGCCGTTCGCCGTCTCGCTGGTCATCGATCTCGTCATCGGCCAGATGGCGGCGCAGGGCAGGGCGGAGCCGCTCACCATGGGTGACCGCTTCGTCGCCGTGCTCGGCGCAGGCCTCATCGTCACGGCGATGGTGGCCTACGCAGCCCAATAAGAAAGAGGAGGGGGAACATGGCTCTTCACAAAGGCTCATGCCATTGCGGCAAGGTCGCATTCGAAGTCGAAGCGGATCTCCGGCAGGTCATCGAATGCAACTGCTCCATCTGTCGCAAGAAGGGCTACTGGCTCGCTTTTGCGCCGCGTGAGGCGCTGACGGTGAGCGGCGAGGAGAACCTCTCCACCTACACGTTCAACACGCATACGATCCGGCACCGCTTCTGCGCCCATTGCGGCGCTGCCCCTTTCGGCGAGGGCAGCCAGCCGACGGGAGAGGCCATGGCCGCCATCAACGTGCGCTGCCTCGATGACATCGACCTATCGGAGATCAAGCCTGCGCCCTTCAACGGGCGGGACCGGTAGGGCCGAACGTTTCATCCGCAAGGCGCCGAAACACGACGTCATGCCCGCGACACGTGCGGGCATGACGAAGAATAGGCCGGTGCCTCAGGCCGCTACAGTCTCCGACCGGCGCAGCCCCATGATCTGGAGTTCCGCATACATCAGCACCACGAGGGCCTGCGCGATCACGAAGGCATAGCCCGCGCCGGTCGGCGCAACCCAGCCACTGACGAGCAGCAGAAGGCTGTCGGCGGCCCAGAGAACGTTGCCGAGAACGACGGCCCACACGAGCGCCCTGTGCATCCGGTCCCGCAGGCCGAGCCAGGCGAGCAGCGCCACGTAGGGGATGAGGACCGCGCCGGCGCCGCGCAGAAGCATCTCCGGCAATCCGAGCAGATAGCTCAAGGGGCCGGCGGCGAGCAGCATCAGAAGCCCGAACGCGCCGCTCGTGGTGGCGTCCGCCAGGAGCGCCTGTCGAAGAAGCGGGGAGGGGTGAAGCGTCGTCATGGCATGTTCCTCTCGAATGTCCGGTTGATCATCCAACCGCATCGCAGGATCGCCCGGCCCGAGAACGGCGTCGATTACCTCCGAGGTCATGGAATCGGGCGCCGCGCCGCGCTACAGCATCGGACGTGAAAAGCGGACTTGCACTTCTAGGATCAATCCGATGCTTCTTCTTAAGTTGAGAGCATCGTGCGGAAAACCGGATCCACTTTTCCGCACGATGCTCTAATGTCCCATCCATGAAGCCCGCGAAGTCCACATCTCCTTCCGTTCAGCATTTCGGCGATTACCTGCGCGAATGGCGTCAGCGCCGCCGCATGAGCCAGCTCGACCTCGCGCTCGAGGCCGAGATCTCCACGCGGCATCTGAGCTTCCTCGAGACGGGCCGCTCGCAGCCGAGCCGGGAGATGGTCCAACTCCTCGCGGAGAAGCTCGATATGCCCTTGCGCGAGCGCAACGTGATGCTCGCGGCCGCGGGCTTCGCGCCGGTCTATTCCGAGCGCTCCCTCGACGACCCGGCCATGCAGAGCATGCGCGAGGCCATCGATCTCGTGCTCAAGGGGCACGAGCCCTATCCTGCGCTCGCCGTGGACAGGCACTGGTCGCTCGTTGCCGCCAACAGCGCGCTGTTCTCGCTCGTGCAGGGCGTCGACCCGGCGCTGCTGAAGCCGCCCGTGAACGTGCTGCGCCTGAGCGTTCATCCGGCTGGCCTCGCCCGGCGCATCGTCAACTTTTCCGAGTGGCGCGATCACCTGATCGCCCGTCTCCATCACCAGGTGAACGTGACGGGAGACGCGGTGCTCGCGAGCCTGATCGAAGAGCTGCGCGCTTATCCGATCCCCGATGCGGCGAAGCGCTCGGCCGCCCCCCGCCGGGATCACACGGGCATCGTCGTGCCGCTGCAGCTGACGACGGAGGAGGGCGTGCTCACCTTCTTCAGCACCACGACGATCTTCGGCACGCCTGTCGACGTGACCCTGTCGGAAATCGCCATCGAGGCCTTCTTCCCGGCCGATCCGGAGACGGCCGGCGCCCTGCGGCGCATGGACGAGAAGCGGCAGGCGGCCGCAGGCGCCTGAGGCCCTGACAGGCTTCCTCTTTAACCACCCGTCAACCTTAACCCCGGATAACCATAAGCAACGGAAGTTTTTTGTCCGATGCTTCCCGGGATTGAGTGGGTGTTCGCGTGCGTCTTCGGAATCGTCGCTCTCGGGTGAAATGGATCTGCGCCACGACGGCGCCCTGGGCGCTTGCGACCGGCCTGCTGATCTCGTTCACCGCCTCGGCCAGCAACGACCCTCAGACGGGCGTGAGTTTCGCCGCCCGCGGCGCGCTGGCGCGCCTGACCCAGACCGATCTCGTGCCACCCATCACCACGTCGATCGCAGGCGGGCGGCTCGATCTCGAGCGGGATGTCCTGCGCTTCGTGCCCCGTTACGACCTGCCCGACGACTTGGCGAGCACCGTGCCGCCCAAGAGCGACCGCAAGGCGGGGGCAGGCCCCGATCCGGTGGTCGAGCGGTCGGGGAAGGGCGATCCCCTGGTCGCGCCGCATGTGACCCTCTCTCTGCGGGCGAGCCAGCTGCGCCCCGACCTCGCGCAGGCGGGCGGTTCGCGCCTCCTGTTCAGGCAGGACGAGCGGCTGCTGCCGCCCACCGTCCTCATGGAGGGCGAGCTGGAGGAGCCCGAGATGGGGCAGGGCTTCGAGCCTTGGGAGGCGCCGGAATTCACCACCACGCGCCAGTCGGTCTCCGTGCAGTCTCCCGCCGCCGCCGCGGCGGGTTCGACCGGCGCCGCGGCAAGCCTCACCACGCCGATGGTCAAGCGCGCCGTCACCCTGTCCTCGACGACCCCGGCTCCGATGGAGGCGACGCCCATCGAGATCGCCGCCGCGCCCGTCTCGCTGCAATCGCCGCGCCTCGACCGGGGCGGCTACGGCACGAGCCTCGTGCCGAAAACGGATGATTCGGCGGCGCCGCGCTACGCTGATCTGATCGATCCCGACAACATGAGCAAGGAACAGCGCTGCCTGGCGGAAGCGGTCTATTTCGAGGCGCGCAGCGAGCCCGAGGAAGGCCAGGCGGCGGTCGCGCAGGTGGTGCTGAACCGCGTGAAGAGCGGCCTCTATCCATCGTCGATCTGCGGCGTCGTCTATCAGAACCGCCACCGCCACCTGGCGTGCCAGTTCACCTTCGCCTGCGAGGGCAAGGCCCTGCGCGTCAGCGATTCCGCCTCCTGGGAGCGGGCGAAGCGCGTCGCCAGCGCCGTCCTGGAGGGCAAGACCTATCTCGCCGACGTGGGCGGCGCCACGCACTACCACGCCAATTACGTGCGTCCCTCCTGGGCGCGCCGCCTCAAGAAGATGGACGTGATCGGCCGGCACATCTTCTACAAGCTCAAGCCGGGGCAGACGTGAGCAAGGGGGCAGCCTCCGGCAGGCTGCCATCCATCACACTTCATCATACCAAAGCCCATAAACTTTCAATATTGCTGATGCTCTGCTTCGGATAACATCCGCCCTCCGATTTGCCGCCTCGAGGGCCGTGCCCATGTCCGCACCTTCCGCTCAATCCCGCGTCTCCCCGGAAATGATCGTTCTCGCCGGCTGCCTGATCGCGCTGATCAGCTTCGGCCCCCGCGCCTCGGTGGGTCTGTTCCAGATTCCGATGACGACGGAGTTCGGCTGGGGACGCGACACGTTCAGCCTGGCCATCGCCTTGCAGAACCTCCTCTGGGGCGTCGGACAGCCCTTCGCGGGCGCGGTGGCGGACCGTTTCGGAGCCTTCCGGGTCCTCTGCCTCGGCGCCGTGCTCTACGCGCTCGGTCTCGTGCTGATGGCCTATGCGGCGACTCCCGGCATTCTGCACCTCAGCGCGGGCGTGCTCGTCGGCTTCGGCCTCTCGGGCTGCTCGTTCAATCTCGTGCTCGGCGCCTTCGGCAAGCTCCTGCCCGAGCAATGGCGGCCCATGGCCTTCGGCGCGGGGACGGCGGCCGGCTCCTTCGGCCAGTTCCTCTTCCCGCCCATCGGCAATGCGCTGATCGACTCCTTCGGCTGGCATCAGGCCCTCATCATCTTCGCGGGCTCCGTGCTGATCGTGATGCCCCTGGCGCTGGCGCTCGCGACCCGTCCGGGTGCGGCGACGCAGGCCAGCGCCGCCAACGTGCCGAATCAATCCATCCGGCAGGCGCTGACGGAGGCCTTCCAGCATCGGTCCTACGTGCTCCTGGTGCTCGGCTTCTTCACTTGCGGGTTCCAGCTCGCCTTCATCACCGCGCATCTGCCCGCCTACCTGAAGGACGCGGGCCTCTCGGCCTCGGTCGGCGGCTGGACGCTCGCCGTGATCGGCCTCGCCAACGCCTTTGGGTCGCTCGGCTCGGGCTGGCTCTCCACCCGCATGTCGAAGCGCTGGCTCTTGGCCTGGATCTATTTCGGGCGCTCGCTGGCGATCGCCGCCTTCGTGCTGCTGCCGGCTTCGCCCGCGAGCTCGATCGTCTTCGGCATCTCCATCGGCCTCCTGTGGCTCTCCACGGTGCCGCCCACGTCGTCTCTCGTGATGCTGATGTTCGGCACGCGCTACATGGCCATGCTCTTCGGCTTCGCCTTCTTCTCGCACCAGGTGGGCGGTTTCCTCGGGGTGTGGCTCGGCGGCGAGCTGTACGAGATCTACGGCAACTACACCCTCGTGTGGTGGCTCTCGATCGCGCTCGGCATCGCATCGGCCCTGATCAACCTGCCGATCAAGGAGCGCCCGGTGGAGCGTGGCCCGGCGCTGCAGCCCGCCGAGTAGGGCTTTTCTCGTCCGAAGGGATGAGGCCCATGCGCTTGCCCTGATCGCTCCCCGCGCCAACAATCGGCGCGAGGAGGATGAATCGACATGGGAACGTTCAGGGCGCTTGTCATCGAAAAGACCGATGCCGGCCAGACGGTCGGCCTCCGCGACTTCGACGAGGCCGACCTCATGGACGGCGACGTCACCGTGCGCGTGTCGCATTCCACCCTCAACTACAAGGACGGGCTGGCGCTTACCGGCAAGGCGCCGGTGGTGCGGCGCTTTCCCATGATTCCCGGCGTCGATCTCGTCGGCACGGTGGAGGCCTCCTCCCATGCCGGGTTCAAGGCGGGCGACGCGGTGATCCTGAACGGCTGGGGCCTGGGTGAGACGCATCTGGGCGCCTATGCGCAGAAGGTGCGCGTGAAGGGCGATTGGCTGATCCCGCTGCCGGCGGGGCTCTCGCCCCATCAGGCCATGGCCATCGGCACGGCGGGTTACACCGCCATGCTCTGCCTGATGGCGATCGAGAAGCACGGGCTGACCCCCGAGCGGGGTCCCGCCATCGTCACGGGCGCAGCCGGCGGCGTCGGCTCGGTCGCCGTCGCTCTTCTGGCCCGGGCCGGCTGGCACGTGATCGCCGCGACGGGCCGGCCTCAGGAGGCCGAGTACCTGAAGGGCCTCGGCGCGGCCGAGATCCTCGACCGCAGCGAACTCACCGGTCCCGTGCGGCCGCTCGGGAAGGAGCGCTGGGCGGCGGGCGTCGACACGGTGGGATCGGTCCCGCTCGCCAACGTGATCTCCATGACCCGGTACGGCGGGGCCATCGCGGCCTGCGGCCTGGCGGCCGGCATGGATCTGCCCTCGACCGTCGCGCCGTTCATTCTGCGCAATGTCTCGCTGCTCGGCGTCGATTCCGTGATGGCGCCCAAGCCGCTTCGCGTCGAGGCGTGGAACCGGCTGGCGCACGAACTCGACCATGCCAGGCTCGCCTCCATGACCTCCACGATTCCGCTCGATGAGGTCATGGAGGCGGGAAGCCGGATCGTGGCCGGTCAGATCAGGGGACGGGTGGTGGTGGACATCGGCTGATCGGCCGATTTCCTGCCGCTGCCTTCGATCCAGCGCCGCTGCCTGCCGATCTCGGAGGCCATGAAGTCCATGAAGGCGCGCACGCGCGCCGACTGGCGCAGATCCGGATGCGTGAGCAGCCAGAGGCCTGCGGAGAAATCCGGATTCACGTCGGAGAGGCGCACGAGGTTGGGCTTCGAATCCGCGATGAAGCAGGGAATAGGTCCGATGCCGATGCCCGCCTCCACCGCCTCCGCCAAGCCCAGCACCGTGTTCACCTTGTAGACGATGTTCTCCGGGCTCACGCGGTCACGCACGAAGCGGGCGGCCTTGAGGGTTGCCAGGTTGTCGCCCAGGGCGACCCAGGGCCGGTTGTAGAGGGCGGGCGAAGTGAGGTCCACCGGCGTATGATGCTCGGGGAAATCCTCCAGTCGCCCGTAGATGGCCCAGGCGATGGTGGCGACGCGCCGTCCCACGAGGGTTTCGGGCGGATCGTCGGTCGCGCGGATCGCCACGTCCGCATCGCGCTTCGACAGGTTGAGGGCTTGGTTCGCGAGAACCACGTCGAGGCGCATCTCGGGACAGGCCTTCACGAAGCGCGTGAAGATATGCGTCAGCATGTGGACGAGCAGCGTGTCGTTCGTCGTCACCCGCAATTCACCCGCAGGCGCGACCGCCTGACCCGCGAGCTTGCGCGTAAACGAGGTGACGTTCTCCTCCATCTGCTCGGCGAGCGCCGACATTTCCTCGCCGGCCGGGGTCAGCACGTAGCCGGTCCGGTGCCGCTCGAAGAGCTTGACGCCGAGGTTCTCCTCCATCTGGCCAAGTCTGCGGAAAACGGTGGAGTGATTGACCCCGAGCCGCTCCGCCGCGCCCGCGAGGCCGTTCGCTTCGGCGATGACTTTGACGAGTCGGAAATCGTCCCAATCGAGCTGCTGTTGCTTGATCATTGGCTCTTGCAATGGCGCAATGGAAGTCCTGCATATCTAGCACTGGTTTTGCATAAGAGAAAGATTATCCTTAGGTCATCCTGCCGCTGCAGAGCGACCGGCATCCGGCGTCTGCGCAATCCCTCACAAACTGGAGATCACATGGCCAAGGTTCTTGTGCTGTATTACTCGTCTTGGGGTCATATCGAGCAGATGGCGTACGCCGCCGCCGAAGGGGCGCGCGAGGCGGGTGCCGAGGTGGTGGTGAAGCGCGTGCCCGAGCTGGTGCCAGCCGAGATCGCCCAGGCGGCCCATTACAAGACGGATCAGAAGGCGCCCCTGGCCACGGTCGAAGAGTTGCCCGAGTACGACGCCATCATCTTCGGCACGCCGACCCGCTACGGCACCATGACGGCGCAGATGAAGAACTTCCTCGATCAGACCGGCGGCCTGTGGGCGCAAGGAAAGCTCATCGGCAAGGTGGGCTCGGTCTTCACCTCCACCGCCACCCAGCACGGTGGCCAGGAGGCCACCATCCTCACCACGATCCCGGTTCTCATGCACCACGGCATGGTCATCGTCGGCCTGCCTTACAGTTTCGCGGGCCAGTCGGGCGTGGACGAGGTGAAGGGCGGCACCCCCTACGGCGCCTCGACCATCGCGGCCGGAGACGGCTCGCGTCAGCCGAGCCAGGCCGAACTCGACGGTGCCCGCTTCCAGGGCCGGCACGTCGCCCAGATCGCCGCGAAGCTCGCCGCGAAATAGGTTCCTTCCCCCTGATCGCCGTTGTCTTTGCAATCCTGCGTCATGGCCGGGCGTGTCCCGGCCATCCAGGTCTCGAGAACCGCGCCGGGGCAAGGACGTGGATGCCCGGCTTAAAGCGCCGGGCATGACGGAAGGGTGTGATCAAGGAACGGGGTGGATCACCGCTGCGCGGCCGCGCGCCGGAGACGGTCGTTGATGGCTTCGCCCAAGCCCGCTTCAGGAACCGGCGCAACGGCGATGGTCTCGGCGCCCGACGCGTCGAGCCGCCGAAGATACGAGAACAGATGAGCGGCGGCCTCCTGGAGGTCGCCGTTTTCGCTCAAGTTGAGCCGAGCCTTCGCCTGCTCCTCGTCCCGAAGCGGGGCCGTGCCGAACAGCAGGGCTGCTTCGCCGGGCCGGATCTCGGTCGCGTTCAGCCGCACCTGCGCGCGCGGCGCGTAATGCGATGCGAGCATTCCCGGCGCGAGCGGGTTCTCCTCACCGCCATGGCCGCCCTCGAGAGGCTGGCCGATCAGGGCTTCGATGGCCTCGCGCGGCACCCCGCCGGGGCGCAGCAGGCGAGGCGAGCCGCCGAGGCACGCCACGATGGTGGATTCGACCCCCACATCCGAAGCGCCGCCATCGAGCACGGCGTCGATGCGCCCATCGAGGTCGCCCAGCACGTGATCCGCATCCGTCGGGCTCACCCGACCCGAGCGGTTGGCGGACGGCGCCGCGACGGGGCGGCCGGTGGCCTTCAGGAGCGCATGGGCGAGGGGATGGGCCGGGACGCGCAGGCCCACGCTGTCGAGACCGGCGCGGGCGAGATCCGAGACCGTGCAGGTGGGGGCCACCGGCACCACGAGGGTGAGCGGGCCGGGCCAGAAGGCCTCGGCCAGCCGCCGGGCCGTCTCGTCGAAGAGGCCCTGGACCTGCGCCGCCTCGAGGCTGTCCAGATGGGAGATCAGGGGGTTGAAGCTGGGGCGCTCCTTGGCGGCATAGATGCCCGCGACCGCCTCTGCGTTCGTGGCATCGGCCCCCAGTCCATAGACGGTCTCGGTCGGGAAGGCGACGAGGCCGCCGCGGCTCAGAATGGCTGCAGCTTCCGCCAGGCCGCCCTCATCGGACTTCAGACGCAGCGTCCGGCGCATTGACCCGTGATCGTTCACCTCTAAACTATCCCTTGTCCGAGGAGTGATGATACCTTGGGCGGGTTTAATGACACGCGGGAACGCGTCAATATCAAAAGCCCCTGCTTGAGAGGAAATGCCATGACCTACCGCGCACCCGTGCCGGACATCGTCTTCACCATGCGCCACGTGGCGGGGTTCGACCGGGCCGTTGCGGATGGTCTCTACGGCGATCTGTCCGCCGATCTCGCCCAGGCCGTCCTGGAGGAGGCCGGACGCTTCGCCAACGACGTGATCGCGCCGCTCAACCGCGAGGGCGACCGGCACGGGGCGACCCTGAAGGATGGCGTCGTCACCACCGCTCCCGGCTGGAAGGAGGCTTACAGGGCCTGGGCCGAGGCCGGGTGGAACGCGCTTCCCGGGCCCGCCGACCATGGCGGGCAGGGCCTGCCGACGCTGCTGAATTCGGCCTGCGTGGAAATGTGGAACTCCGCCTCCATGGCCTTCGGCATCGGCCCCGTGCTGACCCATGGCGCCATCGAGGCACTGACCCGGCATGCCTCGGATGACCTGAAGAGCCGCTATCTCGACAAGCTCGTCTCCGGCGAATGGACGGCGACGATGAACCTCACCGAGCCGCAGGCGGGGTCCGATCTCGCGGCCCTGCGCTCGCGGGCGGAGCCCGTGGGTGACGGCACCTACCGCATCACGGGCCAGAAGATCTTCATCACCTATGGCGAGCACGATCTGACCGACAACATCATCCATCTCGTGCTCGCGCGCCTGCCCGACGCGCCGGCCGGCACGCGCGGCATCTCGCTCTTCCTCGTCCCGAAGATCCTGCCGGATGGCACGCGCAACGACCTGCGCTGCCACAGCCTGGAGCACAAGCTCGGCATCCACGGCTCGCCCACCTGCACCATGATCTTCGGCGACGAGGGCGGGGCCGTCGGCTGGCTCGTGGGCGAGGAGAACCGGGGCCTCGCCTGCATGTTCACGATGATGAACAACGCGCGCCTCGCGGTCGGCCTGCAGGGGGTCGCCATCGCCGAGCGCGCCTATCAGCAGGCTCTCGCCTATGCCAACGAGCGCCGACAGGGCCGTGCCATCGGGGCCGTCGAGGGATCGAGCGCCATCGTTCAGCACCCGGACGTGCAGCGCAGCCTTCTCACCATGAAGGCGCTCACCGCCGCCGCGCGGGCGATCTGCTACATGACCGCGGAGGCCATCGACCGCGCCCATCTGGAGCAGGATCCGGCGCGCGCCAAGGCGGCGCACGAGCGCGCGTCCCTGCTGACGCCCGTCGCGAAGGCGTTCTCGACGGATATCGGCATGGAGGTCGCGTCGCTGGGCGTGCAGGTCCATGGCGGGATGGGCTTCATCGAGGAGACGGGCGCGGCCCAGCATTACCGGGATGCGCGCATCGCGCCGATCTACGAGGGCACCAACGGCATTCAGGCGATCGACCTCGTCGCGCGCAAGCTGCCCCTGTCCGGCGGCGACACGGTGCATGCGCAGATCGCCTCCATGCGCGCCGTCGTTGCGCGCCTCCTGAAGGAAGGAACGCCCGCTTTCGGCGCAACCGCCGCGCGCCTGCGCGATGCGATCGAAAGCCTGGACCGGGCGACGAGCTTCATGCTCCGCTCCGTCTCGTCGAACGCACCCGCCGAGGCCCTGGCGGGCGCGACGCCGTATCTGCGCCTGTTCGGCTTGGCCCAGGGCGGGGCGGCGCTGGCGCAGGCCGCCCTCGCGGCGAATGCCCTGGTGGCGGGCGGAGAGAGCGATCCCGCTCATGCGGGCCGCATCGCGCTCTGCCGCTTCTTTGCGGAGAACATCGCCGTCGGGGCGAAGGGTCTGGAAGAGACGGTCCTGGGCGGAGCGGGCTTCCTGCAGGATGCGAACCTGGCACTGGCGAGCTGATCCGATGAGCCTTAAGGGAAAAACACTCTTCATCACCGGCGCCTCGCGGGGCATCGGTCTCGCCATCGGGCTGCGCGCGGCGCAGGACGGCGCGAACGTGGTGATCGCGGCAAAGACCGCCGAGCCGCATCCCAAGCTCCCCGGCACCATCTACACGGCGGCGGAGGAGATCGAGAGGGCAGGCGGCAAGGCCTTGCCGCTCGTCGTCGACGTGCGCGACGAAGAGGCGGTGAAGGGCGCGATCCAGAACGCGGTCGAGACCTTCGGCGGCCTCGACATCGTGGTGAACAACGCCAGCGCCATCAGCCTCACGCCGACGCCCGCGACGGACATGAAGCGCTTCGACCTCATGCACCAGATCAACACGCGCGGAACCTACATGGTCTCGAAATACGCGATCCCGCATCTGGAAAAGGCCGAGAACCCGCACATCCTCATGCTGTCGCCGCCGCTCGACATGAAGGAGAAATGGTTCGCGCCGCATCTTGCCTATTCCATCGCCAAGTACGGCATGAGCCTGTGCGTGCTGGGGCTTGCGGGCGAGCTGCGGGGGAGGGGAATCGCCGTCAACGCGCTGTGGCCGCGCACCACCATCGCGACGAGCGCCGTGAAGAACCTTCTCGGCGGCGACGAGATCGTGCAGGCGAGCCGCACGCCGGAGATCCTGGCCGACGCGGCCCATGCGATCTTCCGCAAACCCTCGCGGAGCTTCTCCGGTCACTTCCTCATCGACGACGTCTTCCTGAGCGGGGAGGGCGCGACGGATTTCGAGAAATACCGGGTCGACCCATCCAGGCCACTGATGCCGGACTTCTTCGTGCCCGACGATGTTCCGCCGCTGTCATCACGGTGAAACGCGCATCGTGCCACCTGCCCGTCATGCCCGGACTTGATCCGGGCATCCACGTCTTTAAACGTTAGCATTGCCTCTGGGGTTGATCCCGGGATGAATCCGAGGATGACCTGGCGGAGCCGGGGCCAGGAAGACCTCGCTTAAAACGGAGATGGGCATGATCGTGATCCATAGGCCTGCACAGGCGGTGCTTCCGGGAGGGGAATCCCTCGACCGTTTCGTGCTGCCTCCGGGAGAATCGATTCCGGAGGATGCCCTTTGGATCGATCTGATCGACCCGACCCGCGAGGAGGACAGGCTCGTCGAGCGCCATCTCAATATCGAGATCCCCACCCGGGAGGAGATGGCGGATATCGAGCCATCGGAAATTCTCTATAACGAGAACAATGCGCGCTACATGACCGCGCGCGTGCTCTGTCATTCGGATTCGGACACGCCGAAATTGATCGACGTCTCCTTCATCCTGACGGAGCGTGCCCTCGTCACCGTGCGTTATGGGGAACCGCGCTCCTTCAGCATGTTCATGGCCCGCGCCGGCAAGCCGGGCGGATGCCGGCACCAGCCGGAAGCCGTGCTCGACGGCCTGATTGAGACGATCATCGACCGAGCCGCCGAAATCCTCGGTACCGTCGGCCAGCGCATCGACCGGCTGTCGCAATCGATCTTCGAGAACGAGAAGAAGGGCACGCGGCGCACCGCCTCCTTCCGCGCCGCGCTGAAATCGATCGGCCGCAAGGGCGACATCATCTCCAACGTGCGCGAGAGCATGGTCTCCGTGGAGCGGCTGCTGCTGTTCCTGTCCGCCACCATGCCGAGGCCGCAGAAATCGCGCGGCTACCAGGCCGAATGGCGCACCGCCCTGCGCGACGTGCAATCCATCGAGGAGCACGCGACCTTCCTGTCCAACAAGGTGCAGTTCCTGCTCGACGCCACGCTCGGCTTCGTCACCATCGAGCAGAACGACGTGACGAAGATCTTCTCGGTGATGTCGGTGATCTTCCTGCCGCCGACCCTCGTGTCATCCATGTACGGGATGAACTTCCGCTACATGCCGGAACTGGAATGGGATCTCGGCTATCCCTGGGCGATCATGCTGATGATCTCGGCGGCGGTGGTGCCGTATCTCGTCTTCCGCTGGAAACGGTGGCTGTAGGAAGGTCCGGCACGAGGCCTTTGCCTGACGAGGAAGTGAAAGAGACAGATCATGTGCGGGCGCTATGCCATCAGCCTTCCTCCCGAGACTTACCGGGAGTTCTACGGCTACCCGGAGCAACCGAACTTTCCTCCGCGCTACAACGTGGCGCCCACCCAGCCCGTGCCCATCGTGCTGGAGGATCGCGGCGAACGGCACTTCATGCTGGTGCGCTGGGGCTTCCTGCCGTCCTGGGTGAAGGACCCGAAGGAGTTCCCGCTCGTCATCAACGCCCGCGGCGAGACCCTGGAGACGAAGCCGACCTTCAAGGCGGCGTTGAAACGAAGGCGGTGCATCTTTCTCGCCGACGGCTTCTATGAGTGGCGGCGCCATGACCGCGAGAAGACGCCCTTCCTGATCCGTCCGCGCTCCCGCAAGCCCATGCCGCTCGCCGGATTGTGGGAGACCTACAGCAGTCCCGACGGGTCCGAGATCGATACCGCCGCTATCGTGACGACGGATGCCAACGGCACGCTCTCCGCCGTGCACGACCGCATGCCGGTGATTCTCTCGGAGGAGGACATCGCCGCATGGCTCGATGTTCGCGACGAGCGCGCGAACGTCATGCGGCTCGTGCGGCCATGCCCCGACGATTGGCTCGAGGTGCTGCCGGTTTCGAGCCGCGTGAACAAGGTCGAGAACGACGATCCCGGGCTGATGGAGCCTCTGGCGCATCCGGAACCCGCTCCGGTGAAGGAAAGCAAGCGCAAGGCGAAGAAGCCGCTCTCCAGCGACGAGGACGACCAGGGAAGCCTGTTCTAAGGTCGTGCCCCGTCAAGGCCGGGCTCGTCCCGGCCATCCACGTCTTCGGAACGGCTGCACCCTCAAGACGCGGATCCCCGGCACAAGGCCGGGGATGACGGAGAGGTTGTGGGAGGCTGCGCAGGGTCGGTGATGACGTGAAGGGGGATGAAGGAATGTCTGAGGAAGTCCCGGCTCACCGCCGCCTCTTCGCCACCTCGCGCCGCAGGATTCCGATGATTTCGAGATGCGGCGAGTGCTTGAACTGATCGACCGGGACGACCCGCTCCAGGCGGTAGCCGCTGCCCATGAGGATGGCGGCGTCGCGGGCGAAGGTGGCGGCATCGCAGGAGACGCTCACCACGAGGGGCACCTTGGAGGCGGCGAGCTGCCTCGCCTGCGCCTCCGCGCCGGCGCGGGGCGGATCGAGCACGACGGCATCGAAGGCATCGAGCTCGGGCGTCAGAAGCGGACGGCGGAAGAGATCGCGCGCCTCGGTGGTGACCCGGCGAAGCCCCGGCGTCGCCCGGAAGGCCCTGTCGAGAGCCGACATCGAGCCCTGATCGTATTCCACCGCATGAACCTCGGACCTTTCCGCGAGGCGCAGGGCGAAGGGGCCGGAGCCGGAAAAGAGGTCGGCCACGCGCTTGGCGCGCCCGCAGGCCTCCGTCACGAAGCGGGCGAGGGTTTCCTCTCCCAGGCGCGTGGCCTGCAGAAACGAGCCTGCGGGCGGCACGACGGATGCGCGTCCCATCACGATGGCGGGCGGGCGGCGCTCCACGATCACGTCCCCATGGATCGACAGGCGCGAGAGATCGAGCTTTTCGGCAAGGCCGATCAGGCTCAGGCGGCTCGCATCCTTCAGGGGTCCGTGCCCGCGCACATCCACATCGAAGCCGGTCGATGTATTGGTGATCTGGACATCGAGCGGCTTGCGGGCGCTTTTGAGATGCTCGCCGATGGCGCGGGCGATCACGGGTGCCCGCTCCTTCAGCACCGGCTCGGCGATGGGGCAGAAGGCGATCTCGACGATCTGGTGGCTGCGGGCCGCCATATAGCCCACATGCATGGCGCGCTCGGGGAAGCGCACATGCAGCGTCACGCGGCGGCGGCCATCGCCATGGGCATCGATCATTCCATCGACGGGAGCCTCGATGCGGGCTTGGCGCAGGGTGCGGGCGAGGATCTCCTGCTTCCAGGTCCGGTAGAAGCCGTGCTTCATGTGCTGTGTCGCGCAGCCGCCGCATTCGTCGAAATAGGGGCAGAACGGCGTTTCCCGCTCGGGCGACGCCGCATCCACGCGAATGAGGTCCGCCCGTGAACCGTCGCGTTCGACGGTGACGGTTTCGCCCGGCAGCGTCTTGGGCACGAAGACGGGACCGGACGCGGATTCCGCGATGCCGTCGGCCTTGGCGCCGAGGCGCTCGATCACAATCTGCTCAGGCACGATGGGCTCCCAACAAGAACTCGCGGTTGCCGTCCCCGCCCTCGATGGGCGAAGGGACGATGCCGTCGACGGAAAATCCGAGCGAGGCGACGAAGGCGCCCATGTCGTCGCACACCGCGCGGTGAACCGCCTCGTCCCGCACGATGCCCTTCTTCACGTGATCGCGCCCCGCCTCGAATTGCGGCTTGACGAGAACGGCCAGCCTCGCGCGCGGTTTCAGCAAAGCGGTCGCGGCCGGCAGCACCAGCTTCAAGGAGATGAAGCTCACATCCGACACGAGGAGATCCGCGGGCTCGGGGATGAGATCGGCCGTGAGCGCGCGCGCGTCGGTGCCCTCGAGATTGGTGACGCGCGGATCCCCCGCCACCGTCGGATGAAGCTGGGAATGGCCGACATCCACCGCGTAGACATGGGCGGCATCGCGCATCAGCAGCACCTGCGTGAAGCCGCCGGTGGAGGCGCCGATATCGAGGCAGATGCAGCCTCGAGGATCGATGTGGAAGGCATCGAGCGCCGCCGCCAGCTTCACGCCGCCGCGGGATACGTAAGGATGCGGCTGCACCGCCGTGATCACCGCATCATTGGCAACCGCGTCGGAGGGTTTCTTCACCACGGCGCCGTTCACCGTGACGAGGCCTGCGGCAATCGCTTCCTGGGCCCGCGCGCGGCTCGTGAAGAAGCCGCGCTCGACGAGCACCATGTCGGCACGCTTGCGGGTCATGAATGCCTCAACGCCAAATGCCTCAACGCCATGTGAATTCAAATCCTCCTCAATTCCGGAACCGGCTCTCGCGGGTAGGCGTATCCGTTCAGCGATCAACCGAACTCATGGGGTTCTCATGCTCAGCCGTCGCCACCTTCTGACCGGCGCCACCCTCCTGGCCGCCAGCGCTGCCATTCCGCGAGCCTGGGCGCAAGCGCCTTCCGGTCCCTTCAAACTCGATCCCCTGCCATATGCCCCCTCCAAGAACGAGCCCCACATCGACGCCCAGACCATGGAGCTCCACCATGGAAAGCACCATGCATCCTACGTCAACAACCTCAACGCCGCTTTGAGCCAGAACGGCGAACTGGCCAGGATGCCGCTCCACGAGATGCTGGCGAAGATCGGCGAGATGCCGGAATCCGTGCGGACCGCCATCCGCAACAACGGCGGCGGGCATGCCAACCACACCATGTTCTGGCGGATCATGGGCGGGTCGGGCGGCGAGCCCTCGGGTGAGCTGAAGAGCGCCATCGACCGGGATCTCGGCGGATTCCAGAAGCTCCAGGCCGATTTCAACACGGCCGGGGAGAAGCAGTTCGGGTCTGGATGGGTGTTCGTGACGGTGAGCCGTGACGGCAGGCTCGGCATCACGTCCAAGCCCAACCAGGATACTCCGCTCATGGACGGACAGATGGTCCTCATGGGCAATGACGTCTGGGAGCATGCCTATTACCTGAAATACCAGAACCGGCGGCCCGATTACCTCAAGGCTTGGTGGAACGTGCTCGACTGGAACCGGATCGGCGAGCGCTATGCCGCCGCGAAGGCCGGGACGCTGGGAATTTGATCCAACGTCATGCGAAGCGGAGACGAGGATCCTTGGCTCTGATTCCTTGGCTTTGATCCTGGAGCGAACCCGGAATCAGCGTGATGGGCAGGGGAGGCAGGTCCAGACCACGGCATCCCCATGCGTCATGACCGGGCCCGTCCCGACCATCCACGTCTTTGATAGCCGCCCCAGAGAAGGCGTGGATGCCCGGCACAAGGCCGGGCATGACGGAGATGGAGGGCCCGAGCGGCGTTAAGCCCGCGCCTGGCGGGTCTCCTCCCGGCCAAGCGCCTCGAAGACCTTGGACACGATGCCCGCCGCATCGAGGCCGGCCTGGGCATACATGCGTTCGGGCTTGTCGTGGTCCTGGTAGAGGTCGGGCAGAACCATCGAGCGCACCTTCACCGTGCCGCGATCGAGCGCTCCCCTGTCGGAGAGAAGCTGCAGCACGAAGGAGCCGAAGCCGCCGATGGAACCTTCCTCGACCGTCACGAGAACTTCGTGGTCACGGGCGAGCCCGAGGATCATCTCCTCGTCGAGGGGCTTGGCGAAACGGGCATCGGCCACGGTCGTGGAGAGCCCGCGGGCTTCCAGCTCCTCCGCCGCCTTCAGGGCCTCCGCGAGGCGGGTGCCGAGGGACAGGAGGGCAATGCGGCTGCCCTGCTTCACGATGCGGCCCTTGCCGATGGCGAGCGGCACGCCCTGCTCCGGCAGGTCGACGCCGACGCCCTCGCCGCGCGGGTAGCGGAACGCGATGGGCCCGTCGTCATGGGCCGCAGCGGTGGCCACCATGTGCATCAGCTCCGCTTCGTCCGCGGCCGCCATCACCACCATGTTCGGCAGGCAGCCCAGATAGGCGATGTCGAAGGAGCCCGCATGGGTCGGGCCGTCCGCGCCCACGAGGCCCGCGCGGTCGAGGGCGAAGCGCACCGGCAGGTTCTGGATGGACACATCGTGCACCACCTGGTCGTAGGCTCTCTGCAGGAAGGTGGAGTAGATCGCGCAGAACGGCTTGTAGCCTTCCGCCGCCATGCCGGCCGCGAAGGTCACGGCGTGCTGCTCGGCGATGCCCACGTCGAAGGTGCGGGTCGGGAATTCCTTCCCGAAGAGGTCGATGCCGGTGCCGGTGGGCATCGCGGCCGTGATGGCCACGATCTTGTCGTCCTGACGCGCCTGCCTGATCAGGCTCTCGCCGAAAACCTTCGTGTAGGAGGGGGCATTGGCCTTGGCCTTCGTCTGAGCTCCGGTCACCACGTCGAAGGTGGCGACCCCGTGGTACTTGTCGGCGGCGGCTTCCGCCGGCGCATAGCCCTTGCCCTTCTGGGTGACCACATGGACCAGGATCGGACCGGTCTCCGAATCGCGGACATTCTTCAGGATCGGCAGCAGGTGATCCAGGTTGTGGCCGTCGATGGGGCCGACATAGTAGAAGCCGAGCTCCTCGAACATGGTGCCGCCGGTCCAGAACCCGCGGGCGAATTCCTCGGCGCGCTGCGCCTTCTCGTAGAGGAATTTCGGCAGCTTCTTGGCCAGCTGCTTGGCGGTCTCGCGGATGCCCCGATAGGTTCCGCCCGAGACGAGCCGCGCCAGATAGGACGACATCGCGCCGGTGGGCGGCGCGATCGACATGTCGTTGTCGTTGAGAATCACGATCAGGCGCGAATGCATGGCGCCGGCGTTGTTCATGGCCTCATAGGCCATGCCCGCCGACATGGCGCCATCGCCGATCACGGCGATCACATTGTTGCGCCTGCCGTCGAGATCGCGCGCGACCGCCATGCCCAGACCGGCCGAGATCGACGTGGAGGTATGGGCCGCGCCGAAGGGGTCGTATTCGCTTTCCGAGCGCTTGGTGAAGCCCGACAGGCCTCCCGCCTGACGCAGGGTCCGGATCCGATCGCGCCTGCCGGTGAGAATCTTGTGAGGATAGGCTTGGTGCCCTACGTCCCAGATCAGTCGATCGCGCGGCGTATCGAAGACGTAATGGAGGGCCACCGTCAGCTCGACCACGCCGAGGCCGGCGCCCAGGTGGCCGCCGGTGACGGAGACGGCGCTGATCGTTTCCGTTCGCAGCTCGTCTGCAACTTGCCTCAGCTGGTTTTCAGGGAGCTGTCGGAGGTTTTCCGGGATCTTAATGGTGTCAAGGAGAGGTGTATGCGTTGCGCTCACGTGGTCACCAGAATGCAGGATTTCCTTCGCCGGGAGCCCCAGCTTGGAAGCGCCGCAAAGGTTGAAAGCACCAAAGCCAGATGATAGACGGCAAGAAACAATATCCCAATTCCCAGGTCGGGGGGAGGATGCCGCTTCCGATGTTCTCCGTCTCTTCTCGACAGACATATGCTGCCGTCTGGCTGCGAAAGCAACTCGTTGATCCGAATTGGTCCAGTTCCATCGGTGCGGCAGCCTTCGTGGTTTTCGTTGCGTCGACCTTTCTCGTTCGGGGCCATGCGGTCCCTGTGGCGATGATCGTCGTCATGACCCTCGTGGCGTTGTCGAGCGGCGTTGCACAGGGGGCGTTCAGGCGGAATGCCTGGCTGTGGCTTTTCGGGATCTTTTTCTCTGCGTGGACGCTCCTCGGGACCGTTGCCGGAGGTCCGGGATACAATATTTCAGACTTTTTCAATCTCGTGCTTCTGGGGGCGTTCTTCCTGTCCCTGAGCCAGGTTTCCCGTGCGTTGAGCACGAGACAAATTTTGTGCATCATCGCGGTCGCCGGTGGGATAAGTGCGTTGGCGTCCATCGTGCTGCACTTTGTCTCATCCGGTGACCTGTTCGATCGCTTGTCTCCCCTCGGACGGGGGCGCAACCCCATTCCCGGTGCCGGAGGACTTGCGGTCGCGCTGATTGCATTTGCGGCACTCTGGCTGGAGCGTGCGCCCGGACGCCGGATCGAAGCGCTTCACGTGGCCCTGGCTTTTATGCTCCTCGTCGCCTTGGCCTGGACGCAGAGCCGCGCTCCGATCCTTTCGCTCTGCCTGGCGCTGCCGCTGGCTTGGTGGCTCGAGAAGAGGGGCGGGACGACCGCCGTGCTCGTCGCCTGCGGTGGCGTTTGGCTCTTCATTACTGGCCTCGGCCTCTTGGAGCCCGTCATCAAGGCCATGGTCTGCAAGGGCGATGCCAACTGGTGCCGCCCTGCGCTTCGAACCGAGATCTGGGGTTGGGTGCGTGACCAGATCCTTCTCCATCCAGCGCTGGGAACCGGCCCGAGCTTCCGCTTCCAGAAGGTCTGGATGAGCCATCCCCATAACGGCATTTTCGGAATTGCCATGTATTACGGCCTTCCGGCGCTCGTGGCATTCGGAGCCATGATCGGCTTCTACGCCCGGGAATTGACACGGCTGGGGGACCGGTCATTGCGCTACTTCGGGCTGGCGTCCATCGTCTTCTCATTCGGCTATATGGGAACGGATTTGTCCAATCCTTTTGCCTTCTTCAACATGCATTATCTCTTTCTCTGGCTGCCGTGCCTTCTCGTTCTGGCATCGAAGGAGGCCGGGGCCCGGGGTGAGGAAAAGGCTGCTCTGGGGGGCTCCGACGAGCTTCGGCGGATCTGACGGCCCGTCATGGCAAGGCATCACTCGGCCCTTCACCGCACGTTCGATCCCAAGCCCATCGCCTTCAAGGTGATGAAAGGGTTGACCGGCTCTCACCCAGGGCTCCGGAAGGCCATGTCCTTCTTCCCGGATTTCGGGTGGCCTGACGCCGCGAAGGTGGATCTGCGGGAAGACAGCATCCGCGCCTTCAACCTCGCCCAGGAGCGTTACCGTCGGCAGCGCGCCTTCGTCGCGTCATGCGACGTGGACGTGATGAACCCGCATTGCCGGTTCACGGACCCGGATTCGGCCCATCGGGTGATCGCCCTCATCGCGGACGTGCTGATCCCGGGCCATACGATAACGGCGGTCGATCCGGATTCCGGGCGGCAGATCGCCTACGACACGACAGCCGACAGCAACTGGCACTTCTCGTATCCGGCGCCCGCCGCGCTCCGGACCCGAAGGGTCGGAGGAGTGGTCGCAGCGATCCCGCCCTACAAGCATTACGGTCACCTGCTCACCGACGTGCTGATGCCTCTGGCCTATGGGTTGCAGCGCGGGGTGCTCGCGCCCGGCGAGACGCTGACCATCGTGACCGCGCGTTCGGTCAATCCGTTGGTGCAGAGCTTCCTCGAGGGGCTACGGCGCATCGGTCTTCCCGTGAACCATCTGAAGCTTGCTCCCTGGGAGCGGGTTCGGGCCGAGCGCTATCTCTATGCGCGCAGCCATTGCTGCAACCTCGAACGGGTGTTCGCAACGCCGGAAGCGCTGGAATACGCCCGCTCCATCTTCCAGGCCGCCTACGCGGACCGGAGGTTGCCGGAGGCTGAGCGCCGGATCTATCTGACCCGTGGCGAGACGCGGCTGCGCCGGGTGGAAGGTGAGGCCGAACTGATCGGGGGGCTTCGCGGGCGAGGGTTCAGGATCGTCGAGGCCTCCTGGTCCAACCACCACGAGCAGATTCACTGGTTCGGCGAAGCAAAGACCGTCATGGCCGTTCATGGCGCCGGCCTCGCCAACATTCTCTGGGCGCGTCGCGAGCCGCTCCTCATCGAGCTGATGGCCCAGAATGCCCGCAAGAGCACCGGCCTTCACTGGGCCGCCGAGGTCGGGGCGGATTACGAGCCCGTCACCGGCGGGCCCGAGGGACCGAGGCAGGCCTTCAGCATCGATCCCGCAGCGGTTCTGCGGGAAGTCGATGCGATTCTCGAGAAGAATCCCGGCCGTTAGGGGCCGTTCCTAAGGAACTAGGCCTCGACGTCCAGCGGCGCCGCGCCGGAGGCGGCGCCGTCCGGGCCGATGGTGATCTTCTCGATCCGGGCCTCGGCCTTCTTCAGAAGCTGCTCGCAATGCTTCTTGAGGGCCTCGCCACGCTCGTAGATGGCGATCGAATCCTCGAGCGGCACATCGCCGCGCTCAAGACGCCGCACGATCTCCTCCAGTTCGGCCAGGGCCTTCTCGAAGGGGAGGGTCTTGATGGAAGGGGTGTCGGTCATGCAGCTATCCGTCAAAAATCGTTGTTGGGCCGCTCCTTCTCTCAAGAGGTCGCGGCATTGCCCGGCTGGCGGACGAGGAATCTCTGATAAACGAGGCCGATGCCGATGAGAACAAGCCCGAGGCCAATAAAGGACAGGGCTCGCATCACGCCCTCCAGGTTGGACAGGTCGATGATGAACACCTTCACGACGGCGAGCACAAGATAAACCGCCGAGGCGATGCGCGCAAAGCGGTTGTCGCGCAGGATCCCGAGGCCGAGGAGCGCGATGCCGATGACGAGGAGCGCCACCGAGTAGCTCCACTGCTCGCCCTGGGTGAAGCCGCGCCAGAAGATGCCTACCCTGGGGCCTTGGAAGATTCGTCGGATCTCCATCGCCACGTAGGCCCATTGCAGCACCAAGCTCAGGATGGCCGAAGCGACGGCATAGGAAGCGGGCCGCGTATTCCGCTCCACAGAGGCCAAGCCAGCCGCCAGGATCGAGGGCAGAAGATAGGCCGCGATCAGACTGTTGAAGAGTGTCCCGCCCACGATCGTGTCATTGGTCAGAAGCGGGTTCTCGAGCACGAGCAGTCCGCCGGCGGCCAGAAGGAACGAGGCGAGCTTGAAGATCAGAGCCCCCCAGCGATAGACCGGATCGGGACGGCGGATATCCATCCGGGTCAGCAGGATCGAGAAAGCGAGGCTTTCTGTCGCAACCAGTCCCGCCTCCAGGAGATGGAGGTCAGCCGCCAGGGGATTGCTCACATGAAGGGCATGGCGGATCTCGAAGAAGACCAGGAAGGCCGCAAAGACGATGCTCAGGCTCTCGGCGAGCTGGACGATCCTGTCGCGGCCCATCCGCTCCAGAAGGCGGCTCGCCAGCCAGAACGAGACGGCGGGAACGCCATAGCCCCAGAGAAGCCAATTGAAGAGCACCGGCCCTGGATCGCCACCCACGATGGTCGGGTCCCAGACCAGGCGGCCGAGCACGACGAGGCCGATGGCGCCCACCGCGTAGCGCAGGGCCGGAATGGCGATGCGGTTCGCGACCCAGGCCGTTCCCAGAGCCGCAAGCGCGAAGGCGACCGTCAGCATACCCTTTTCGAGGGCGAAGGTCAGGCCGAGCGCGGCCGCCGCCAAAGCCGCCGAAGCGGTGGTCCCCACCCCGAGACGGATGGCCGCGTCCTCCTCCACTCCGCCACGGCGCATCAGCCATTGCGCGGCGAGGACGAAGCCCAGGGCCAGGAGGCCCGCCGCCAGGGCGAAGGAGAGGCTGCGCTCGAACGCGGTCACGCGCCAATAGGCGGCGATCAGGGCCAGGAGCGGTCCCGCGCCAGCGGCACCGGCGTACCAGGCGGCAACCGGCAGGCGTAAGGATCGCGAGCGCGCGAGCCGCAGCAGTGAGGCTCCCGCGATCACCGATGGCAGGAGAGCCGCCAGAACCAAATAGGTGCTGAGCGCATGGGGCCGGACGGCGAAAGCATCCCCGTTCTGGTAGAACAGGCTTTCGGGGCCATCCCCGATCTCGGCCGCGAGGGGCCAAACCAGGAGCGCGCCCACCGCCAGGACGGCGCTGCCGGCCGCCGCCGCCGCGACATTGGCGACGCGCACGCCCGCGGCGAGCAGGATCAACGCCATGGCGGCCACGAAGACCGGCCTTCCGTCGCCCGTGGCGACGGCGCCTGTCACCACGATCCCAGCCAGGGCGAAGGCCAAGAGCGCCATGCTCGCGCCTCCGTCGAGCCGCGCCTCGGGATCGGGCACATGGCGATAGGGATCGAGGGCGAGAAAGAACGCCGCGAAGCCGGCCTGAAGCACCAGATGCACCATGGACGGTAGCGCATTCGCTTCGTCGATGAAGAAAATCGGCACTGTCCACAGGAGCACGCCAGCCGCCGCCGCGAGGGCCAGCCAGCGCCAGAGCCTGAGCCGAGCGACGCCATAGGCGGGCAGGACCACGAAGGCGAGATAGACGACGAGCGCCCAGGGCTGGGGCCGATCCGAGGACACGAGGAGGGGGCTTCCCATGGCGCCGAGCAGGCCAAGAGCCGCCAGGATCGGACCATGGAGGGTCGAGGCCACCATGGCCATCACGGCGATGAGACCGAGCAGCACGAAGGTCGTGCCGGGGCCGATCAGGCCATAGAGGGCATAGGCGGCATAGGCCGAGGCGAAGGCCGTGCAGGTGCCGGCGGCCGTGAGGATGCTCGGCACATGGGCGCTCGGAATGCCCGGCAGGCGGAGGCTGCGCTCGCGTCGGCGCATCCATTCGCCCGCGCCGGCGAGGGCGAGCGCAAAGAGGATTCCGAGCGCGATGCGGGTCCGGGGATCGAGCAGGTTCTGCTCGATGGAATAGCGGACGAGAAAGACGCCGCCCAGCGCCAGGGCCACGCCGCCCACCCACACGGCCCAGCGCGAGCCGAGCGTTTCCTCGAAGCCCTTGCCGGGCGGGTTTGGGTCGGCCGCCCTGGGGGGAACCGGCGGAACGGAGGTTGGCCGGGGCTCTGAGAGTTCGGGGAGCGCAGTGTCCGCCTCCTGTGCCGGCACCGGCTCCGCGGCGCGCGAGGGACCGGGTTCCGGAACGGCCTCGGGAGGTGCCTGCGCATTCCGCATGTCCGTTTCGAACCGGTCGAGACGCAGCTGGAGATTGCGGAGCTCCCGCCGCGAGCGCAGGGCAAGCACGAGGCCGACGATGGCCACGATGGGACCGCCGATCCCAGCGACGATCGACAGGAGAATGCCAAAGCCGATGAGCACGTCGTCCACGAAGAGCCCCTTCCTCGTTCACGGGCGGGGCCCCTCGTCCAGCGCGTGGAATCGCGTCAGCCCCCGTTAAGCTGTAACATGAAGGGCGTGCCCTCCATAGCCTCCGCCCCCCGGCCGATGGCCCGGATGGCGTCCACCATGCGGCCCCCTCGGCCCAGGAGGTCGTCGGCAAGGGCCACGAAGCGCGCGTTCGGCGTGGCGGACGGAGCGGCCTCGCGCAGGGCGCGGGCGATCGCGACTTCGTCCCGCTCGGGAGCAAGGGCGCAGGCGGCGATGTAGGCGCCGGCCGTCGAGCGGCTGATGCCCGCCCAGCAATGGAGGAGCAGGGGACTCCCGCGATCCCAGGCGCGCACGAAGGCGAGAAGCTGCTCCATGTGCTCCGGGCCGGCCAGCACATAGCCTTCCATCGGCTCCAGGATGTCGTTGACGCTGATGACGAGGTGGCGGTCCGGCGCGATCGATGCCGGCCGCTCGATCGTCGCGCCCCCGCCCATGAGGCTCACCATGTGGCTCGGGCCGATGGTCGCAATGGTCTCGTTCAGGCGGGAGAGCGGGCAGACATGGAGCGTCGGCATGGGGTCAGGCCGTAACGGCGAGAACACGGGCCCGGAAGCGCTCTTCCGCCTCGGACACGGGCCATGGCTCGAGGAGCGCATGGACGCTGCGGGGCAGGGGTTCCGGCCGCCCGAAGAACTTGATGGCTTCGTCGCGCGCGAAACCGGCGAGCTGCGTCGCCTCGAGATAGGCGGCCTGCCGGTCCGCCTGCTTGATGAAGCGCTTCAGGGCCGCGCCGGGTGCGGCGGGCAACCCGAAATGGAGATGGATCGCCCCGAGCAGTCCCGCCTCGATGGTCTTGTAGGCATCGCCGATCACCGCCTTGAAAGGCGAGATGATGTCGCCGATCACGTATTCCGGCGCATCGTGCAGGAGGACGGCGAGGCGCGTCGAACGCTGCATGTCCGGATCGAGGTGATCGGCGATCGCTTCGACGAGCAGACTGTGCTGCGCCACGGAGAAAATGTGGTCGCCGACGGTCTGGCCGTTCCAGCGCGCAACACGCGCGAGGCCGTGCGCGATGTCGTCGAGCTCCACATCGAGGGGCGAGGGATCGAGCAGGTTGAGGCGGCGGCCCGAGAGCATCCGCTGCCAGACGCGAGGTTCCTTCGCCATTCAGCGTTTCTCGGCGAGGGCGGCGCATTCCGCGTGGCGGTAGCAGCCGACGAGATGATCGTTCACCATGCCCACCGCCTGCATGAAGGCATAGACGATGGTGGGTCCGACGAAATTGAAGCCTTCCGCCTTCAGGGCCTTCGAGATGCGCCGCGACACATCCGTTTCCGCCGGGACGTCGCTGCGGCTCTTCAGGTTGTTCTGGACCGGCCGGCCGTCGACGTAATTCCACAGAAAGTTCGAGAAGCCGCCGCGTTCCTGAAGGGCAAGCCATGCCCGCGCGCCCGCGATCGTTGCCTCGATCTTGGCGCGATTGCGCACGATTCCCTTGTCGAGCATCAGAGCCTCGACATGCGACTGGTCGAAGCGGGCGATCACGGCAGGGTCGAAGCCCGCGAAGGCCGTGCGGAAACTCTCGCGCTTGCGCAGGATCGTGATCCACGACAACCCGGCCTGGAAGCCGTCGAGAATGAGCTTCTCAAAGAGAGCCCGGTCGTCGAACTCGGGCACGCCCCATTCGGTGTCGTGATAGGCGACGTAGAAAGGATCCGTGCCGGGCCACCAGCAGCGGTGCTTGTCGTCGGGGTGCAGGATCAGTCCTTCGGTCATGGGGCAAGGTGTAGCTGGCTTGATCGGGAACGGAAAGAGCCTTGCGGAGGCTGCGCGGCGAATGGTCGAACAAGATCGATCCACGTCCTGTCACGCGCCAATTCCAGAAGACGTGGGTGGCCGGGACTGATCCCCGGATCAAGTCCGGGACGGCCATGACGTGCTGCCGTCGCGGAAAATCCGCTCTCGATCCTTGCCCTCAATCCCACTTCGTAGGAGGAGGGGAGGCAGGAGCACCCTGCGCTTCCACCAGGGCGGCCATCTGCCGGTCGTCGTCGGTTGCGGATTCGCGCAGGCCCGCCGCGACGCCCCTGCGGTCGGCCTCCGGCCGGTTCTGGCTCACCTTCCACTTGCCTTCGATCCGCGCGATCTCGATCTCGACGCCCACGATGCCCTTCATCTGCGCGGTGAGGAAATCGGGCGGCGCATCGCCGACGGTCCAGGGCTCCGGCCGGGCCGCTTCGTGGGTCGCTGTGAGGCGCGTCACCTGCGTCAGGAGCCATGCCGGATCCTCGATGATCCGCATGGGCCCGCGGGCCTGCACGATGGCGTAGTTCCAGGTGGGCACGACCTTGCCGTGCTGGCGCTTGGATTCGTACCAGGACGGGGTGATATAGGTTTCCGTGCCCTGAAAGACCACGAGCGCTTCCTGCGCGGGGTCGACATCGCGCCATTGCGGATTGGCGCGGGAGAGATGCGCGCGCAGGGTGCCCTGCGGCGAGGCCGATTCATCCAGGGTAAAGGGGATGGGATTGGCGACGAGCCCTGTTGTCCCTACCGTCACGAGAAGCCCGAGCGGATGCGCCCGGATGAGCGCGTGCTGGATGTCCAGGCGGTCTTCGCGAAAGTGCGGCGGCTGATACATGGCATTCCAATCCCAATGCGATTGGAATGCTAATCGCAAGCCACCGGCCGGGACCAATGAAAATTCACGATCCTGGCCATCACGGCCATCGATGGACGCTCAGGAGCCGACCCGCAGGGCGCGCAGCTTGTCGGCCAGCTCCGTCCAGCGATAGGGTTTGCTGATGAAGGATACTCCTTCCTCGAACCCTTCCGACGGCAGGGCCGACATGGGGTAGCCGGAGGCGAGCAGAACCTTGATGCCCGGCCGCAGCTCCCGCGCCTTGCGGGAGAGTTCGACGCCGTTCATGCCGTTGGGCATGACCACGTCGCTGAACAGCACATGGACGGGCACGTCCTGTTCCAGCACGGCGACCGCCTGCGTGGCGTCGGACGCCGTCAGCACGTCGTAGCCGAGGCTGTCGAAGATCTCCGTCGCCACGTCCAGAACCGCGGGCTCGTCCTCGACGATCAGCACGGTTCCGGCCGTGTCTCGGGCCGGCCGGCCGCCGGCTGCGGAATCCTCCTCGCCGGACTCGTGCTGGCCATCACCGTGGGCCGGAAGCAGCATGGTGATGGTCGTGCCCTTGCCCAGCTCGCTGTCCACTTCGATATGCCCGCCCGATTGCGTGATGAAGCCATAGACTTGGCTCAGGCCGAGACCCGTGCCCTTGCCGACCTCCTTCGTGGTGAAGAAGGGCTCGAAGACGCGGCTGACGACATCCTTGGGCATGCCGACGCCCGTGTCCCGCACAGTCAGGGACACGTAGGAACCTGCTGGAATGTTCAAGGTTGCGGCGCGCTGCTCATTCACGATGGTCTCACCGAGGATGATCGTCAGATCGCCTCCATCCGGCATCGCGTCACGGGCATTGACGACGAGGTTGAGGAGAGCGGCCTCGAACTGCGCGGCATCCACGTTGATCGTGCTGATGCGGGAGGGAAGGGAGAGGCTCAGCCTCACCGTCTCGCCACAGGCACGGCGCAGGACGGTCTCGAAGCCCTCGATGAGCGTGTTCGGAACGTGCAGCGCCGGCTGGAGCGGCTGGCGACGCGAGAAGGCCAGAAGCTGCTGGGTCAGCTTAGCGCCCCTCTCGGCGGCGCGCTGCGCACTCTCGATGAGGCGGGTCTCGCGGGCGCCGGTCACGTTGCGGGTCAAGAGATCCAGGTTGTTGACGATGATCGTCAGAAGGTTGTTGAAGTCGTGCGCGATGCCGCCGGTCAATTGCCCGACGGTCTCCATCTTCTGCGACTGGAACAAGGCAGCCTGAGCCTGCGCCAACGCCTCCTGCGCGTTGCGGCGCTCGGTGATGTCGCGGGTGATCTTGGCAAAGCCGATCAGCCTCTTCTGATCGTTGTAGATCGGATCGATGACGACGCTGGCCCAGAAGCGCGTGCCGTCCTTGCGCACGCGCCAGCCCTCGGCCTCGAACTTGCCTTCGCGCGCCGCGGTCTCGAGCGCCCGCCGCGGCAGCCCTGTGGCGCGGTCCTCGTCGGTGTAGAAGCGCGAGAAATGCTGGCCTCGGATCTCGTCCTCGGTATAGCCCTTGATCCGTTGCGCGCCCGGGTTCCAATTCGACACGTGGCCTTGGGGATCGAGCATGTAGATGGCATAATCCGTGACGCCCTGCACCAGCAGGCGGAAGCGCTCCTCGCTCTCCCGCAATGCGTCCTCGGCCTTGCGGCGCTCGGTGAGGTCGCGGGTGATCTTGGCATAGCCGAGAAGATTGCCTTCGCCGTCCCAGATCGGATCGACCACCACATGGGCCCAGAAGCGCGTGCCGTCCTTACGCACGCGCCAGCCCTCGGCCTCGAACTTGCCTTCGCGCGCCGCGGTCTCGAGCACGCGCTGCGGCAGCCCTGTGGCGCGGTCCTCGTCGGTGTAGAAGCGCGAGAAATGCTCTCCGATAATTTCGCTTTCGATATAACCTTTAAAGCGCTGCGCTCCGGGGTTCCAACTTGCGATAATGCCGTTCGGATCGAGCATATAGATGGCGTAATCCGTGACCGAGTCGACAAGAAGCTGAAAACGTTCCTTGTCCTGCGCCATCGGTCGCGCTTGTACAGCAATCATTGAGAAACCCTTGGAAAGGCCGTCTTCGCACATGGCTTACGGTACGTAAGAGGCCCGTTCGCGGCTAACGCAGTTTGATCGATCCGGTTCCCGGAATAGAACCCTAGCCCGGCTCTGCTCCCAATGGAGTAACACCTTCTCCTGGGTAAGGAAAGTTCACCCAGCGCGGTTTCGCCAGGCGAACGGGGATCCCTCCCGCCAGGATGGTCTGTCCGGCCGCCAGGGCGTCGGCGGCGCGATCGAGGCGAATCATCAGGAGGCCCCGCCCGTCGATTCCGGTGCCGGTCTTGCCGAGCGTCTTGTCGCCTGCCGTCACCTCGACGCCGACATCGGCGGCAAGCCCTCCCTCATAGACGGCGGGCACGATGCGCGTGCGCGCGGTTCCGCGATGCTGCATGCGGGACACGACCTCCTGGCCCACATAGCAGCCCTTGTCGAAATCGACCCCGTGCAGCTGGTCCATCAGCGCCTCGTGCGGGAAGGCGTCTCCGAACAGGAAGTCGCGGCCGCCCTCGGGAACGCCGAGAGCGATGCGGTGAGCCTGATAGGCTTCGGCGGGAGCGGTGGCGAACTCCGCCGCGTCCTCGGCCGCCACGATGGCGCGCCAGCCGAGGTCCGGCAGGCGAGGGTCCTCCGCCACGAGGCCGACCTCGTCGTCCGGCTTCGGTTCGCTCCAGCCCGCCACAACGGCCATGGCTTCCGACAGGTCGTCGATCGTGACCTTGGACCTGAGCCTATAAAACCCGAGCCGTTTGGCGAGATCGGGAGCGAAGACCTTGAAGGTGTCGAGATAATACCCGCCGCCGATCTCCTCGGGGGCCTGGAACACGATGAAATCGAACAGGATCTTGCCCTGGGGCGAAAGCAATGCCCCGAGGCGCGCGGTGTGCGCGGACACACGGTCCAGATCGCAGGTCACGAGGCCGTCGAGAAAACTCTTGGCGTCCGCGCCCGAAACCCTTACCACGCCACGGTCGGCTAGATGGACTGACGGCATGTCCCGCTCCAGTTGCTCTTCACGATAGCCGTGACATATGCCCCCTTCGCACCAGCCTCAAGGGAAGAGATCGCCATGCCCCAAACCTTCGACCTGATCCTGAAAGGCGGCATCGTCGTCAATCACGACGGACGCGTCGAGCGCGACATCGGCGTGCGGGCCGGCACCGTCGCGGCGATCGGGGATCTTTCGCAGGCGTCCGCAGGGCGGGTGATCGAGTGCCGCGGCCTGCACATCCTGCCCGGGATCATCGACACGCAGGTGCATTTCCGCGAACCCGGCCTCGACCACAAGGAGGATCTGGAAACGGGCTCGCGCGCGGCCGTGATGGGCGGCGTGACGGCGGTCTTCGAGATGCCCAACACCGACCCGCAGACCACGACGCCCGAGACGCTCGCCGACAAGGTGCGGCGCGGCCATCATCGCATGCATTGCGACTTCGCCTTCTGGGTCGGCGGCACGCACGAGAACGCGATGGACGTCGCGGAGCTGGAGCGCCTGCCGGGAGCCGCCGGCATCAAGGTGTTCATGGGCTCCTCCACCGGCTCCCTGCTCGTGGAGGACGACGAGGGCATCGCCGGAATCCTGCGCAACACCCGCCGCCGCGCCGCCTTCCATTCGGAGGACGAGGCGATGCTGCGCGCGCGCAAGGATCTGCGCGTCGAGAACGATCCGCGCTCGCATCCGGTCTGGCGCTCGGCGGAGGTGGCGCTCGCCTGCACGCAGCGCCTCGTGCGCATCTCCCGGCAGACCGGCGCGCGCATCCACGTGCTCCACGTCACCACGGCGGAGGAGATGGCGCTCCTGAAGCAGCACAAGGACCTCGTCTCCGTGGAGGTCACGCCCCATCACCTGACGCTGGTGGGCCCGGATGATTACGAGCGCCTCGGCACCTACATCCAGATGAACCCGCCCGTGCGCGACGAAGTGCATCGCGCTGCGCTCTGGCAGGGGCTCGACGAGGGCGTCGCCGATATTCTCGGTTCCGATCACGCGCCGCATACCCGCGAGGAGAAGGACAAGGCCTATCCCAACACGCCTTCCGGCATGACGGGCGTGCAGACGCTCGTGCCGATCATGCTCGACCACGTGAATGCGAGCAGGATCACGCTGGAGCGCTTCGTCGACATGACGAGCGCGGGCCCCAAGCGCCTCTTCGGCATCGCCCGGAAAGGGCGCATCGCGGTGGGCTACGACGCGGATTTCACGGTGGTCGATCTGAAGCGCACCGAAACCATCACCAACGACTGGATCGCCTCCAAGTGCGGCTGGACGCCCTACGACGGCAGGAAGGTCACCGGCTGGCCCATCGGCACCGTCGTGCGCGGGCACGTGGTGATGTGGGACGGCGGCCTCGAGACGCCGTCGCAGGGCGAGGTGGTGCGATTCGAGGAGACGCTGCGCCCTTAAGGGCGCAGCGAGGTCACGGATGTCCGCTCTTCGAGGGACTTTGCAGCAACGTGAAGTCGCCTTTGATCAAAGCCTCTTTGGCTCTCGACCAGCCTTGACTTGCCGTTCGTAGGCAGTCGCATCCGTGATGTGATCAAAGCGTGCTGAACACACGAGTGTGACGGGACGACGCTTGGCTGGATAGCCTCCGAACAATCCCTGGTTATGCGGACTGATCCGAGTCCCTAGATCATCAGGCCGGCTCGTGCCGACATAGGAGCTGCCGTCCGCGCATCGCAGAATATAGAACCGGCAGCCGTCCATTTTTCTTGAATGACACAGCACAGCCTCATCCTGAGGAGGATTGCGCAGCAATCCGTCTCGAAGGATGTTGCCGTGCCCTCTGGATCATCCTTCGAGACGCAGACTTCGTCTGCTCCTCAGGATGAGGTGGAATTGGTCTTAATGCTTCAACGCCCCCGCCATGGAGAACGCGCCGCTGCGGATCTTGTCCGCAAGGGACGAGGCGTACTCAGCCACGGCGTCCTCGCCGTAGGTGGCGACGAGTTCCGTGAAGGCCGCGAAGAGCGCGGCCTGGGCCATGCAATCGGCATCGAGCCCGTCGAGCTCGGCCTCGGCGAAGGCCTCGGTCACATAGCTCAAGGCCGCCTGCTTGATGGCGCTGAGTTCGGGTAGCTCGGTGAGAGGGACGTCGTTGTCGTTCATGAATCCATGCCCCTTTGTGGGGCGGCGCGCGGGTTCGGTTGAATCGACCTTAGATATCGCGCCGCACCACCGCCAGCATCGCCTTGCAAAGAGGTTAACGCGAGAGGGTTATTTCCGAAAAATGTGGATAAAACCCTTTGCCTGCAACGAATATGCCGGGGCCCTCTCCAGACGGAGAGGCCGGCGCGGCGTTGGATCAGCCGCCGTAGCGGCCGGTGATGTTGCGGGCGAGCTGCTCGCCTTCCCGGATGAAGCGCACCGAGGCTTCCTGGGCCGACGGCGTGCAGACGCGGTAGGTGAGGGCATAGGCCTGGTAGCCTTTGTTGTAGGCTCCGGCCAGACGTTCGCGGCGTCCCGGCGTCGTGCCTTCCGTCTCCAGCAGGACCTGCATGCGCCGGCTCCATTCGTTGGCGTCGGGTGCCGTGCAGAGGGGGCGGAGCATCGCGAGCGCGCCGATGATCTCGGCCAGTCGCAGTAGCTCCTTCTCGTAAGGAGCGGGCGGCGGCTCGGCCTGGGGGGCGGGCTCGGCCTGCTGCTGGTTCGGCTGGGCCTGGGGCGCCGCTTGCTGGGGCCGCCGCTGGGGCTGCTGGGGTTGCGGCCGCTGCTGCGGCTGGGGCCGTGGGCGATATTGAGGCTGCGGCGGATAGCCCTGAGGCGGGGCATTCGGGGCCGGCGGCGGGCCGAAGAGGCGCTCGAAAAAGCCCTGGGCGAATGCAGGTTGAAGGCCGGCGGGCAGGAGCGTGAGAGCGGTGAGCAGCGCGACGGCGCGCCTCATGCGCCCGCGTCCTCGCGAGCGATCCTGAAGGCCTGCTCCAGAACCCCGGCGAGGCCCGCCGTCATGGGCAGATCCGCGATATCCCGTTCCGTAACCCAACGGATGTCCTTTGCTTCCGGTCCTGTCTGGGGTTCGCCGGAAACCCAGCGGGCTGCATGGGCGGCGATGACGACATGATGCTTTATATGGCCTTGCTCGTCCCTTTCAATGAATTCCACAGGCGCGATCAGGCCGATGAGCTCGGCTTCGACCCCGACCTCTTCCCGCAGTTCCCGCAGGGCCGCTTCGCCGAGGCTCTCTCCGGTTTCCACCATCCCGCCGGGCAGCGAGTAGAGTCCTTCGCTCGGCGGCTTGCCGCGGGCCGCGAGCAGGATGCGCCCGTCGCGGATCACCGCGACCGAGGCGGCCAGGATGGGGCGGGACGGGTAGAAGCGGTCGCTGGTCATGACGATGAAGGCTCCTCGCCCACGCTGTAGCGGGCGCGCGGCCGGATGAGCCGGGCCTGGCCGCGCTGCTCGATGGCATGGGCGAGCCAGCCGGCGGTGCGCCCGACCGCGAACAGCGTAAAGGCCGCTCCGCGCGGGAGTCCATAGGCGCGCTCCAGCATCACCAGCGCCGCGTCGACGCTGGGCTTCCGGCCCGTGGCGCTCTCGAGGCTCTGGAGAGCCGTTGCATCGGAGGCCAGCAGGGGCACGTGCTCCAGGATCGCCGGGGTGCGGGGATCGCCCTCGGGATAGAGCCGGTGCTGGAAGCTCGGCGCGGCCACCCGCTCGGGAGCCTCCAGGAAGGCTCGCACCCGCTCGGTCATGCCGCCGTGATAGGGGCCGCTCAGGGCCACGAGGCCCGCGATGATCGCGTGGCGCAGCGATGCGCCGGTCGAGGCCGTGACCCTGACCGCGAAGGCCGAGGAGGAGAGCTCGTGATCGGCGCAGAGCACGAGCGCGCGGCGGATGGCCTCGGACGCCTGCGGCGCCCTCCAGGCCTGGGCCAAATGGCGGTGCAGGGGCTCCGCCTGCGGGTCGGCGCCGCTGGCCGCCGCGGCCACCAGCCGCAGGATCGCCGCCACCTCCGCGGCTCGCATGTCCTTGGGGACGGGCTCAGACAGGAGGCGCACGGCATTCGCCACGAAGGTGTGCAGGTCCCCTGCGGGAGCGGGACGGTCCTGCGGCAGCCGGGATGGCCGGCGGAAGGCTTCGCCGTCGAGGCCGCCGATCAGCAGGAGCGCCGTGTCCTCCAGGGTTGCCGTCGCGGCCCAGGCGACGGCGTCGTGCCCGCGATAGAACAGCCGTCCGTCCTTGATCTGGGTGATGCTCGTCTCCAGCACCGGCAGCCCCCAATCGAGGGCGGTCGCCGCGGCCACGGCGGGGCGGCGGAACCGGGTCTTGCGGGCGACCAGCGCCTCCACGTCGTCAAGCGCATAGAGCCGCTGGCGGGGATCGTGGGGAGACGAGAACGATCGGATCAGTCCACGGCTCACATAGGCATAGAGGCTTGCCCGGCTGACGCCGAGGCGGGCGGAGGCTTCGTTGGCGGAGGTCAGTTCGAGGCTCATATGTTGATATGTTGATTCAAGATTGACGCTCATGCAAGTCCGGCGCGAAGCTCGGCCCACACTGCATCGTCCGGACAGGATCGCCCGACCATAAGGCCCCATGCGAACCCTGGAGCCGGGAGAGCCCTGCTTCCACAAGGAGACATTCTATGAGCATCGGACTCGATGACGTCATCGCCGCCGAAACCGTCCTGAGCCATGTGGACGGCGAGGCGGGCCGCCTGATCATCCGCGGCCACGACCTGGAGGAACTGGCCGGCCGTGTGCCCTTCGAGGATGTTGCCGCGATGCTGTGGGACGGTCTCGTGCCCGGCGCTGCCGCCGATCCGCATGCCCGCTTCGGCGAGGCGCGGGAGAGAGCCTTCCGGTATCTCTCGCCTCTCGCCCGGAACCTGTCCGGCCTCACGCCTGTCGAGGGCATGCGGCTTCTGCTTTCGGCCCTGCCGGATGCCGACGAGAATCCGGCTTATCTCGCGGTCGGCGCAGCGGCGGTCGCGGCCGCCATGGCGATCCGGGGCGCGAAGGGCCTCCCGCCGGTGGCGCCCGATGCCGCGGCCGGCCATGCGGCGGATCTGCTGCGCATGATCAAGGGCGCGCCGGTCGACGAAAGCCGGGCGAGGGGGCTCGACACCTATCTCGTGACGGTGATCGATCACGGTCTCAACGCATCGACCTTCGCGGCCCGGGTCGTCGCCTCCACCGATGCGGGGCTGCTCTCCTCGGTGGTCGCCGGGCTCTGCGCCCTGAAGGGGCCGCTCCATGGCGGCGCTCCCGGCCCGGTGCTCGACATGTTCGATGCGATCGGCACGATCGACCATGCCGAGGGTTGGCTCGACGCCGCGATAGTGCGGGGCGAGCGCCTCATGGGCTTCGGCCACCGTATCTACCGGGTGCGCGATCCACGGGCCGACGTGCTGAAGGCCGCCGCCGCGACGCTGAAGGGCGAGAGCAACCGCATCGCCTTCGCTGAGGCCGTCGAGCAGACCGCCCTGACGGTGCTCCAGCGCCGCAAGCCGGGCCGCCGCCTGGACACCAACGTGGAGTTCTACACGGCGATCCTTCTGGATTCGCTTGGTGTGCCGCGCGAGGGCTTCACGCCGCTCTTCGCGGCCGGCCGCACGGCGGGCTGGGTCGCGCACGCCATCGAGCAGGAGAAGGCCGGCCGCATCATCCGCCCGCTGTCGCATTACGTGGGGCCATGGCCGGCGCAGGCGGCCTGAGGCAGGCCCGTCTTACTGGTCGGGCTGGTCGGCCGGGAAGGCGAGGCACGGATCGAGAACCACGTGGTCGTCGTCCGGCCGGTTGTAGCCCCCGGTCACCGTCACCACGTCGCCGACCCTCATGCCGTTGGCCTTGTAGGTGACGCAGAGCACCTTCGGGTCCGGCGCCGTGCCGCACAGGCCGAGATAGGTGAGCGCCGTGTCGATATGCACGAGGGCGAGCGGACCCGTCACGCTGAAATCCACGCGCGTGCTGCCCGTGTCGCGACCCTCGGTCAGGCGGCGGACCTCGTCGCAGCGGGCCCGGACGGCCGGCGGCATGTCCGCATCGGAGAAGGGGTTCGGCTCGGCCTCCTCCTGCGCAGAGGCGTCCGGCGTTGCGAGGAGCACGAGGGCGACCATAACGGATGCGGTGAAGGTCGAGCGCATCGGAACGGACCTCCAGGGGCGGCTCAGACGTGCTGGCCGCCGTTGATGTGAAGCTCCGCGCCGTTCACGTAGGAGCTTGCGTCGGTGCACAGGAAATAGATCGCCTTCGCGACCTCGTCCGGGGTGCCGAGGCGGCGCATGGGAATCTGCTCGACGATCTTCTCCGTGCCGGGGGACAGGATCGAGGTGTCGATCTCGCCCGGCGAGATGGCGTTCACCCGAACGCCCAGGGGGCCGAAATCAGCCGCCATTTCGCGGGTCAGCGCAGCGAGGGCGGCCTTCGAGGTGGCATAGGCCGCGCCCGCGAAGGGGTGGACGCGCGAACCCGCGATGGAGGTGACGTTCACCACCGATCCCTTCGCGCGGGTCAGTTCGTCCTGCAGGCCGCGCGCGAGCATGATCGAGGCGAAGAAGTTCACCTGGAACACCCGCAGCCAGTCCTCGTAGGATGTCTGGATGGCATCAAGCCGGGAGCCGCTGGGGCTCTTGGGCGAGATGCCCGCATTGTTGACGAGCGCGTGCAGGCAGCCGCCCTCGGCCGCGAGCCGCTCCTTCACCTCGGCGATGGCGCGCAGGGTGTCCTGCGCATTCGCGAGATCGACCTGCAGGTGGTCCTCCGGTCCCATCTCCCACGGGCAGTTTTCCGGAAAGCCGTGGCGCGAGCAGGTGATCACCCGCCACCCGGCGGCGGAGAAGCGCTTCACGGTGGCATGCCCGATCCCGCGGCTGGCGCCGGTGAGCAGCATGATGCGGCGGGAGGTGTTGGACGAAGGCGACATGTCAAAATCTCTGTGAGAGGCGGCGCATTCTTAACCGATCCGCGGGCGCAAGTCTCACAATAAAGCTCTCCCGAACAAACGCGCTCACGGATAAAGCCGCGCCTTCCGCCACCCGTCCCCCTCGCGGGTGAAGACCACGCGGTCGTGGAGGCGGAAAGGCTTGTCCTGCCAGAACTCGATGGAGACGGGTTCGATCCGGAAGCCTGTCCAGTAGGGCGGGCGCGGGACCTCGCCGAGGGCGTATTTCGCGGCGGTCACGGCCACGGCCTTCTCCAGGGCGAAGCGGCTCTCGAGGGGGCGCGACTGCTGGCTCGCCCAGGCGCCGATGCGGCTGTCGCGGGGGCGGCTCTGGAAGTAGGCGTCGGCTTCCGCATCGCTCACCGGGCTCACGGGTCCGCGCGCCCGCACCTGGCGGCGCAGGCTCTTCCAGTGCAGCACCAGGGCCGCCTTCTTCTGTCCCAGAAGCTCGCGGCCCTTGTTGGATTCCGTGTTGGTGTAGAACACGAAGCCGTTCTCGTCGAAGCCTTTGAGGAGCACCATGCGCACGTTGGGAAGTCCCGTCTCGTCGACGGTGGCGAGCGCCATGGCGTTGGGATCGTTCGGCTCGGAGGCCTCCGCCTCCTTCAGCCAGGACTGGAACAGGGCGAAGGGCTCTTCCGACTCAGTGAAGTCACCGGTTGTTAACGGGTTCAATGGTTTATCTCAGGGTGTGACTTTTGGATATGGGGGCCCGACGCGTGCCGTGGACCAATACGCGCCGTTATAGATCAGATGGCTTCCTTCGCGAAGCGGGGAAAATCCTGGCGGCTGGCCTTGTCGCCCTGTCCACGTCGGCCTGCAGCTATTCCCTCGGGATGGCGGGCATGGACGTGGAGGAGCCCAAAGCCACCGGATCCATCTCGTCCGCGAATGCCCACACCGCCCCGTCCCCGCTCTCGCCCGATCTGAACGAGGAGGACTGGCGCCGGGCCAAGGCGGCTCTGGGCGTCGCCCTCGATCCCCAGGGCCCCGGCACCCAGGTCTCCTGGGACAATCCCGAGACCTCCATGAAAGGCAGCTTCACGCCCACCGGAGCGCCTTTCGTGAAGAACGACGAGATCTGCCGCACCTTCAACGCCCGCCTGAGCGGCCCGACCCAGGCCTCCCTGCACGGCACCGCCTGCCGCCTCTCGGGCGAGGAATGGACGGTCAAGCAGGTCAAGCCCGCTGCCGGCGAGACGCAGCCGGGCAAGATTCCCGCCAGGTCCGAGAAAAAACTCGCCAAAGCCTAAGCGCGGCGGAACGGCTCGTTGCAAAGCGGCAACACTTTTACCATATGAGCCGTGAGTTCCGTGGGGCGGCCCCGCCCCCATTCGACGGTTCATGGATTGTCCAACATGCGAAACCCCTACGACGTGCTAGGCGTGTCCCGCTCCGCGAGCGAAGCGGAGATCAAGAAGGCGTTCCGCAAGCTCGCCAAGACCTATCATCCGGACAGCAACAAGAACGACCCCAAGGCCAAGGACAAGTTCGCCGAGGCCAATGCCGCCTATGAGATCTTGGGCGATGCGGACAAGCGTGCCCAGTTCGACCGGGGCGAGATCGATGCGGAGGGCAAGCCGCGCTTCCAGGGATTCGAGGGCTTCGGCGGCCGGGGCGCCGGCGGGCAGGGCTTCGAGGGCTTTGGGTTCGGCGGCGGCGGACCCTTCGGCGGCCGGCGCAGCGCGCGGGGCTTTTCGGGCGCGGAGACGAGCGATTTCTTCTCGGAGCTTTTCGGCGAGGCGTTCCGCTCGGCCGGAGCCGAGAGCGCCCGGCAGCAGGGCCGCGCCCGTTCGCAGAAGGGCGATGACGTGTCCGCCACCCTGACGGTGACCCTCGAGGAGGTGGCCGCGGAGGCGAAGAAGCGCATCCGGCTGCCCACGGGCCGCGATGTGGACGTGGTCATCCCCAAGGGCGTGAGCGACGGACAGGTGATCCGCCTGCGCGGGCTGGGGCAGGGAGCCCCGGGCGTGAACCCGGGCGACGCGCTGCTCACCATCGCGATCGCCCCGCACGAGCGCTTCGCCATGGAGGGCCAGAACCTTCGCTACCGCCTGCCGATCCAGATCGAGGAGGCGATCCTCGGCGGTCCCGTGCGCATCCCCACCCTGACCGGCGCCGTGAGCATGACCATCCCGCCCATGACCGATTCCGGCCGCACCTTCCGCCTGCGCGGCAAGGGCCTGCCCATGAAGGGCGGAGAGCACGGGGATCTCCTCGTCACCGTGGAGATCAAGCTGCCGCAGGTCATCGACGAGGAGCTGATGGATTACGCCCGCAAGCGCCGCTCCGCCAAGGCGGAATAACCTCGAAGCACGATATAACGCCCAGATTCGACTCCCGAAGGTCAAGAGGGCTTCCCCACGCTTGCCTAGTCGGTTAAAGAGACCGCTCTTTTGCTGTCCAGCGACGATCTAGGTGAATCTCATGGCGGAGACAAAGGCCACCGGCATCCTGGCCGGAAAGCGTGGCTTGGTGATGGGCGTGGCGAACAACCGTTCGATCGCCTGGGGCATTGCGCAGGCCGCCCGCCAGCAGGGCGCGGAGCTTGCCTTCACCTACCAGGGCGACGCCCTGAAGAAGCGCGTCGAGCCCCTGGCGAAGGAGCTCGACGCCCATGTGGTCGGCCATTGCGACGTCACGGACGGCGCCACCGTCGACGCCGTGTTCGAGGAGGTGCGGCGCCTCTGGGGCTCCCTCGATTTCGTCATCCACTGCATCGCCTTCTCCGACAAGGACGAACTCACAGGCCGCTACGTGGACACGAGCGAAGGCAACTTCTCCAAGTCGCTCCTCATCTCCTGCTATTCCTTCACGGCCATCGCCCAGCGGGCCGAGAAGCTGATGAACAACGGCGGCTCGCTCGTGACGCTCACCTATTACGGCGCCGAGAAGTGGATGCCGCACTACAACGTCATGGGCGTGGCCAAGGCCGCCCTCGAGGCGTCCGTGCGCTATCTCGCGGCCGATCTCGGCCCCAAGAACATCCGCGTCAACGCGATCTCGGCGGGCCCGATCAAGACTCTCGCGGCCTCCGGCATCGGCGACTTCCGCTACATTCTCAAATGGAACGAGTACAACTCGCCTCTGCGCCGCACGGTCACCATCGAGGAGGTGGGCGAGACGGCGGCCTATCTCGTGTCCGACATGGCGCGCGGCATGACCGGCGAGATCCTGCACGTGGATGCCGGCTATCACGTGGTCGGCATGAAGAACCCTGAAGCGCCCGACCTGTCCCTCGACAAAGAGTAATCTGAAGACCCATGCATTCGCCTCGCCCGACGATCTATTTCATCCGCCACGGCGAGACGGATTGGAATCTGGAAGGCCGCCTCCAGGGCCAAAAGGACATCCCGCTCAACGATCTCGGCCGCGTCCAGGCCGAGGAGGCGGGCCGCCGCCTCCGGTCGATCTGCCCGCATCATGAGGATCTCGCCTATGTGGCGAGCCCGATGCGGCGCACCCGCGAGACCATGGAGATCCTGCGGCAGGCCGCCGGCCTTCCGCCCCAGGGCTACCGGCTCGACGAGCGCCTGGTCGAGATCACCTTCGGGGCCTGGGAAGGGATGACCTGGAAGGAGGTCCGCAGGGCGGAGCCGCAACTGGCGGCCATGCGCGAGCGGGACAAGTGGAACTACGTTCCCCCGGGCGGAGGCGAGAGCTACGCCATGCTGGTCGACCGCATCCGCCCCGTCCTCGACGATCTCACCCGCGACACGGTGATCGTCGCCCATGGCGGCGTGGCCCGAGCCTTCCTGGCGATCCGTTGCGGCGTCTCCAGCCGTCAGGCCGCCAGCATGGACATCTGGCAGGGCCGGGTGCTCGTGATCGAAGGGCGCAATCATCGCTGGGTGTGAGAGGTCCGGCGTGACACAGGAGCGCTTTGGCACTAAGACGCCTTGAACATCTTCGAAGCGCGCCATGTCCCACAACACCTTCGGCCACCTCTTCCGCGTCACCACCTTCGGCGAGAGCCACGGGCCGGCCCTCGGCTGCGTCATCGACGGCTGCCCGCCCATGATCCCGCTGGAGGCCTCCGAGATCCAGGCGGATCTCGACCGCCGCCGCCCGGGCCAGTCGCGCTTCACGACGCAGCGTCAGGAGCCCGACCAGGTCAAGATCCTGTCCGGTGTGTTCATGGACGAGCGCACGGGAAAGCAGGTCACCACCGGCACGCCCATCGCGCTGATGATCGAGAACGTGGACCAGCGCTCCAAGGATTACTCGGAGATCAAGAACACCTATCGCCCGGGGCATGCGGATTTCACCTACGAGGTGAAATACGGCATCCGCGACTACCGCGGCGGCGGACGCTCCTCGGCCCGCGAGACGGCCGCGCGGGTGGCGGCGGGCGCGGTGGCGCGCAAGGTTCTGTCCGGCGTCACGATCCGCGGCGCCCTCGTGCAGATGGGCCCGCACGCCATCGATCGCGGCAACTGGGATTGGGAGGAGGTCTCGCGCAATCCCTTCTTCTGCCCGGACGCTAAGGCGGCCGAATTCTACGCGGAGTATCTGGACGGCCTGCGCAAGGCCGGTTCCTCCATCGGCGCGGTGATCGAGATCGTGGCCGAGGGCGTGCCGGCGGGGCTCGGGGCTCCGATCTACGGCAAGCTCGATTCCGATCTCGCCGCCGCGATGATGTCGATCAATGCCGTGAAGGGCGTCGAAATCGGCGAGGGTTTCGCGGCTGCGGCTCTGCGCGGCGAGGAGAACGCTGACGAGATGCGCCCCGGCAACGGGGGCGCGCCGACCTTCCTGTCGAACCATGCGGGCGGCGTTCTCGGGGGCATCTCCACCGGCCAGCCGGTCGTCTGCCGCTTCGCCGTGAAGCCCACCTCGTCGATCCTCACCCCCCGCGCCAGCGTGACCCGCACCGGGGCCGAGGCCGAGGTGATGACCAAGGGCCGGCACGACCCCTGCGTGGGGATCCGCGCGGTGCCGGTGGGCGAGGCCATGATGGCCTGCGTTCTCGCCGATCATCTGCTCCGCCATCGCGGCCAAGTGGGCGAAGGGCCGTCCTGGCCGTTCGAGGGCTGATCAGCAAATTTTAGTTTTACTAAAATCGCGGCTTCCGCTAAGCCGGCGGCATGAAGCTGGCTGAATGGTTGTCCCGTAACGGCATGTCGCGCGTCGAGTTCGCGCGGCGGATCGGCGTCACTCCCGGCGCCATCACCCAAATGTGCAATTCGGATCATGCCTGGCTTTCGCGGGACACCGCGGAACTGATCGCCCGCGAGACCCGCGGAGCGGTCACACCCAATGATTTTCTGCCCCTATCCGCCCAGGAGGCCCTGATGTCCAATTCCGTCACCGAAGCCATCGAGGCTTTCGCTCGCGGTGAGATCGTGATCGTCACGGATGACGACGACCGCGAGAACGAGGGCGATCTCATCGTCGCCGCCTCCCTGTGCACGCCCGAGAAGATGGCCTTCATCATCCGCAACACCTGCGGGATCGTCTGCGCGCCGCTCACGGGCGCGGAGGCGCGCCGCCTGCGCCTCGATCCGATGGTGGCCTCCAACGACGCGCCGCTCGGCACCGCCTTCACCGTCTCGGTCGACGTGAAGCACGGGCTGACCACGGGCATCTCGGCCGAGCAGCGCTCCAACACCGTTCGGGCGCTCGCCAACAACAACATGGGGGCGGCCGATTTCGTGCGCCCCGGCCACATCTTCCCACTGATCGCCAAGGACGGCGGCGTGCTCATGCGCTCCGGCCATACGGAAGCCGCCGTCGATCTCTGCAAGCTGGCGAACCTGCCGCCGGTGGGAGTGATCTGCGAACTCGCCAACGACGACGGCACGGTGATGAAGGGGGCGCAGATCGACGCCTTCGCCGAGAAGCACAGCCTCAAGCGGATCTCGGTGGCCGATCTGATTGCCTACCGTCAGTCGCGCGAAAAGCTCGTCGAGCGCATCGCCACCTTTCCGGTGGAGACGCCTTGGGGCTCGTTCACGGGCTATGCCTATTCGACGCCTTTCGACAGCGTGCAGCACATGGCGGTGGTGCATGGCCGCATCGGCGACGGCACCAACATCCCGGTGCGCCTGCACCGGGCCAATGCGCTCACCGACGTGTTCGAGGGCGGCAGGACCGTGGCCACCGTCATGCAGCGCTTCGTCAAGGAGGGCCGGGGCGTTCTCGTCTACCTGCGCGACGGCACCGCAGGCGTGCCGACCACATCCTACTCGGAGCACGAGGAGAGCGCCTCGGAAGCGGTACGTTCCAGCCTATGGCGCGAGATCGGCCTTGGCGCACAGATCCTGAGGGATCTCGGCGTCGTCTCCATCCGCAATCTCGCCACCTCAAGCCGGTCCTATGTCGGCCTCTCCGGCTTCGGCATCGATCTGCTCGGCCAGGAGCCGATCGAGGGCTGATGCGTCTTGCGTCATGCCCGGAACGAGCCCGGGCACGACGAGGAGGGTGATCAGGGCCTAGAGCATCGGCCCCAAAAGTGGATTCCACTTTTGGGATCTAATCCGATGCTCAACTCCTTAAGCAGCGCATTGTTGGGCCGGAAAGCCGGGTCCACTTTTCACTGACGCGGCCCTCTGGGTCCGCACGATGCGCTAAGTATTCATCTCGCGCCCCATCAGGGCGTCGAGGTGGAAGGCGGCTGATTTCGACAATCCTTCGAGATCGTAGCCGCCTTCGAGAAGCGACACGATGCGCCGCCCGCAATGCCGGTCGGCGAGATCCATGAGCTTCTGCGTGGCCCAGGCGAAATCCGTCTCGGTGAGGTTGAGGCTCGCAAGCGGATCGCGCCAATGGGCGTCGAAGCCTGCGGAAATGATGATGAGGTCGGGCGCGAAGGCGTCGATGCGCGGCAGAATGGCCGTCTCCACCGCCTCGCGGAAGGCTTCCGTGCCGTCGCCGGCATTGAGGGGCGCGTTGACGATCGTGTTGTGCTCGCCCGTCTCCGAGAGGGCGCCCGTTCCGGGATAAAGCGGAGCCTCGTGGGTGGAGCAATAGAGAACGCTGGCATCGTTCCAGAAAATGTCCTGCGTGCCGTTGCCGTGGTGGACGTCCCAGTCGAAGATCGCGACCCGCTCGGCGCCGTGCATCCTCTGCGCGTGGCGCGCCGCGATGGCGGCATTGTTGAAGAAGCAGAACCCCATGGCCTTGACGCGCTCCGCATGATGACCGGGCGGGCGCATGGCCACGAAGGCACTCGTCGCATGGCCGACCATGACCTCGTCGACCGCCTTCACCGCGCCGCCGGCGCCGCGCAGGGCGGCCTCGTAGGTGCCCGGCGACATGACCGTGTCGTCGTCGATCCGCACGAGACCTTCCCGGGGCGCGATGTCCCGCAGCTTCACCACGTAGCCTTCGGGATGGGCGAGGGTGAGGCTTTCCATCTCCGCCATGGGCGCCTGATCCCGGATCAGGGCAGTGAAGCGCTCCTTCTCCAGGGCGCGCTCGATGGCGCGGATGCGGTCCGGCCGCTCGGGATGGCCGAGGGGCGTCTGATGGTCGAGGCAGGACGGATGGCTGATGTAGAGCGTGGACATGCAAGCACTTGATTGAGGGTGGAAAAACAGTGTCGCAGCGGCGCAAGGGATTGTCCATGTTGTTGCGATGCAACACCTCTCATGCGCTAACCGTGGCATTGTTGCGATGATTCGCTGAACGGCTCCGGGTTCCGCTGCCCTGTCGTAACGGCGTTGCGTCAACCCAAGCTGTCCTCGCGACAGCCCAGCAGAGCTTTGTTCCGATGCGCCTCTCGAGCCTCGTTTTCCTTGTGGTAACCATGGCGGTCGCCTTGGCCGGGTGTACCTACAAGGGCGTTCCCGATCCCCAGGTCTCCGCCCGTGACGCGGAGTGGATGGCGCAGATTCCGGCCGCTCAGGAGGAGCCGCGCTACGCCCGCTACCTAGTCGACGATCCGACCGGCGAGGCGCCCGGCACGATCGTGGTGGATACGAAGCAGCGCTTTCTCTATCTCGTGCAGGACGGCAGGAAGGCGATCCGCTACGGCGTCGCCGTCGGCGACGAGGCCTATGGCTGGACCGGCACCTCGCATGTGGCCCGCAAGGCGGAATGGCCGAACTGGAATCCGCCGGCCGAGATGAAGGCGCGCTGGCCCCATGTTCATGCGATGAACGGCGGCCCGGCCAACCCGCTCGGCGCCCGCGCCCTCTATCTCTACGAGGGCAACCGCGACACGCTCTACCGCATCCACGGCACCAACGAGCCGGAGAAGATTGGTCAGGCGGTTTCGTCCGGCTGCATCCGGATGCGCAACATCGACGTGATTGATCTCTACAACCGCGTGGCGCTGAACACGAAAGTCATCGTCCGCTAAAGCATCGTGCAGAAAGGCGGACCCGGTTTTGCGTTCGATGCTCCCTTCTTGGAGCGGTGCATGGTTCGGGTTCGCAATATGCAAACAGAAAAAGCGCCCCTCGGGGCGCTTTTTCGTTGCAGGGGCGATGGACCTAGCGGTCCAGCATCGCCTCCTTGCGGAGAATGGCGGGAGGTTCGAACGTCGTGGCCTTGGGTCCCACATACTTCACTGAGCGCACGGCGGCCGCCAGGGCGGGGAGGGCGACGGGCTTGAAGGCGGGAATGGTTTGAGCGGTCGCTTTCGGGGTCGATTGCTGGTCACGGCTCGGGGCAGGCACGGTCATAAAGGTTTCCTCCTGGTCATGGCGGGCGTTGATGCCTGCCGTCATGATCGGGAGCGACACGGCCTCTTTGCGGCAAACGCTCGATCATGGCTTGGTTGTCCAACGCCTAATCCGAACAGGCTTAATCGGGGATGAACATGTTCCAGTCTCGCCGAAGAGCCGGCCTTCACAGGGGGGCCCGGCTCATGCGCCGGGCGAAGTCTTCGCCGTCCGCCAAGCCCATCTCGTAGGCCTTCCGGATCCCAGCGGGATTGGTGATGTCGAATTGCCCGATGGGGACGGGCCTCGACGGCTGGACATAGGTACGCCCTTTCACCTGCGGGAAGGCCCTGTAGAGGCGCGAGAGGATGACGAGCGTCCTGCCGCCCTGTTCCTCGACCGGGAGAAGCGGTTCGGTGGGCACGTTGTCCACGAGGCCGTCGTCGAGTGCCGCCATGCCGCCGATGCGACCCACCGGCATGAAGGGCGGCACGCTGGCGCTCGCCATCAGGGCGGCCGAGAGTTCGGCCGGGGAGGCGAGATCCCGCACGCGGACGAATTCGGGAACGAAGCCCAGGGCCCGTCCGCCGCGCGGATGGACGGGGGAGCGCAGCTTCTTCTCGATCTGATAGGCGGCGATCCCGAGCGGGATCGCCACGGCCAGCGGCAGGCGCCGAGGCTGGCGCGCAAGGCCGATCAGGATCTCCGGGCCCTCCTTCAGGCGCTCCAGCGCGGCCTCGTCGATGATTGCCTCGATCAGGCTGCGGTACATGAGGGAAACGGGCCAGGGCGAGCCCTCGCGGCGCCAGGCGCGCCACTCGAAATTGCGCCGTCCCTGGCTGCAGCCTTCCGCCACCATTGCGTTGACCCTGCGGCCCAGCCCCAGGAGGCTGTAGCAGGCCGACCACGCTCCCGCGCTCACGCCGACCACCAGGGATGGGTCGAGGCCCAGGAGAGGAGCCGCCGCCTCCCAGAAGCCGCCCTGCCAGTAGCAGCGGTTGCCGCCGCCGGCGAATGCCACCGCGTCGAACATGGCTCCTATCGCTCGATGGTGGCGAGCGCTGCCTCTTCCTCGTGGCGGGCGCGTTCGCGCCAGGCGAGCACGATCCGCTCGAGATCGGCGAGGTCCTGCTCGGGGAGAGAGCCCAGGGTACGCTGCACATAGGCGCGTTGCGCGGCGATTCCCTTCTCGGCCAGGTCACGGCCCTTCTTGGTGAGATACAGCGCGTTCGAGCGCCTGTCGCCCGGAATGGAGCGGCGCTCGACGAGGTCCGCCTCCACCATCCGGTCCAGAAGGCCTGAGACATTCCCCTTGGTGACATAAAGCCGTTCCGCCAGTTCCTGCTGGCTCAGTCCCTCCCGTTCCGTCAGGGTGGACAGGAGGTCGAACTGGGGAATCGACAGGCCGATCGCCCGCAGCTCCCCGGCGACCGTATTGAGCGCGCGGCGGTGCAGGCGAATGACGCGGAACCAGATACGAAGCGGATCCGATCCGAGGTCCGCAGGGGCGGAGGAGGGGGAAGGCACGGACATGAGGCTCCTGGTGAGGAGGATAGTTTAGGGTGAAACAGTTCATGCCGTCATCCCCAGCGGAGAGTTCTCGACCGCAAACGCGGATGCCGGTCTCAGAAAAGCGTGAATAAACGACCTGCTCTTGATGTTATATAGTTATATATTTCATTGGTTTTTATGCTAAGGCGGTCGCTATCCTCCCTGAAGGTTTAGGACCATGACTGCTTCACTCTCATCCAACGTTCCGCTGACACCACATCAGGCATCCCCCGTGTCCTTCTCCGGACGCGGAGGCGAGTTCCTCAAGATGCTGGTGACTGGGAGCCTCTACCAGATACCCACCTTCGGCTTCTACCGCTTCTGGCTGATCACGAAGCTGCGCCGTCACCTCTGGGCGAATACCCGGGTCGAGGGCGAATCCTTCGAGTACACGGGCACGGCGAAGGAGCTGCTGATCGGCTTCCTGATCGCCCTCGCCATTCTGGCGCCGCTCTACATCGCGATCTTCGCGGTCTCGTTCTTGCTCGAAGAGCAGGCTGCGTTCGCCAGCATTCCTCTCTTCCTCGTCCTGTACGTGCTGGCGCATTTCGGCAGCTATCGCGCCCGCAAGTATCGCGCGACCCGGACCGTCTTCCGGGGCGTGCGCTTCTGGATGAAGGGGTCGGGCTGGGCCTATGCCTTCCGGGCCGTTCTGTGGGACTTCGCCAATCTGTCCACCCTCGGATTGTCCCTGCCGTGGGCGATGGCCTCCCTCGAACGATACCGCATGCGCCACACCTATTTCGGCAATGTCCAGGGCGACTTTTCCGGCACCGGCTGGACGCTGTTCAAGCACGGCTGGTGGTTGTGGGCGCTCAGCTGGATTGCACTCGGCGGCAGCATCGCGCTTAGTTTCCATCTGGCCGAGACCTTTCCCGAGCACGAGAAGACTTATGCCGGTATTGGTCCGTTCATCGCATTTCTCCTTCTTGCGCTGCTTTGGCCGCTCGTGATGGCGATCTTCACCCGCTGGCATATCGATGGCCTGCGCTTCGGGGACGCGGTGGTGTCGAGCCGGCTCCGGACCGGCACGTTCTACGGCCTGTTCTTCAAGGTGATCTTCTCGTCCATCGGCTATGCGGTCGCCTTCAGCGTCGTGTTCGCGATCGGAGCCGTCGTGGTCGGCCTGTTCTTCCAGGAGGCTCTGGCGGAGGTGCAGGCCGGCGAATGGACCGGCGGGGCGATGGTCGTGGCCACCTTGGGGGCGATCGCCTACCTCGTGTTCCTCCTCGGCTTCGGAATCATTCAGCGCTATTTCTTCGGCCGTGGTCTGTGGGCCGCCATCGCCAACACCACATCGGTCTCGAACCTGCGTTCGTTGGACGAGGCTCTCGCTGCCGGGCGGAAAACGGGCGGCATGGGCGAGGGTCTCGCCGACGCGCTCGACTTCAACGTTGGCATTTGAGGTGAAGCATGCCGGATGCGGTGTTCTATGACGGAGCGAGCGCCCGACGACGGGCCGTTACCCTCAAGGTCACCGCATCGAGTCTCGACCTGCACGAGGGAGGCGAGTGGATCGCCTCTTGGCCTGCAGGCGAGGTCCGCCGGAAGGATGCCCCTGACGGCGTCCTGCGCCTCGCGCGGGAGGGCGGGCCGGATCTTGCGCGTCTCGACGTGACGGACCCGGCCGATCAGGTGGCGGTTCGGCTGCATTGCCATCGGCTCGAGGGTCGCGAGGACCGGGAGCGGACGGGGCCTATCGTCTTCTGGTCCGCCGCGACCGCGATCTCGATCATCCTGTGCGTGTTCTATCTCATTCCTCTCCTGGCGGAGACGCTCACGCCGCTCATTCCCATCTCGGTTGAACAGCGCATCGGAAAAGCCGTCGACAATCAGCTGCGTGCTCTCGTGCGCGACGACCTCTGCGAAGCGCCCGAGGGGACGGCGGCCCTGCGGAAGCTGACCGAGCGCCTCGCCGGGGCGAAGGGCGTCGAGGCTCCTCTCGACGTTGCGGTGCTCGATTCCGACATTCCCAATGCGGTCGCCCTTCCTGGGGGCCGGATCTACATCTTCAACGGACTCCTAGAGGAGGCGGAGACGACCGACGAGATGGCCGGCGTGCTGGCTCACGAGATCGGGCATGTGGTCGGTCGGGACGGCCTGCGCACCATGATCCAGTCGGGCGGCACGTCCTACCTCTTCGGCCTCCTGTTCGGTGACGTCACGGGCGGCGGCGCCATCGTATTCGCGAGCAGCTATCTCATCGACAGCGCCTATTCCCGCGAGGTCGAGGCGGCGGCGGACAACTTCGCGGGCCGCACCATGGTGTCCCTGGGAAGGCCTGCCCATCCCATGGCGCTGTTGCTCAAACGCATCGAAGCGGATGAAGATGAGGACGACGGGAACGAAACAGGCATTCCGGCTTTTCTGTTGAGCCATCCGGTCACCGAACAACGCTTGAAAGCTTTGGAAAAACAGGTGCCTTCCCAGCCCGGCGAGCCTCTTCTGAACCAGGAGGAGTGGCGCGCACTCAAAGAGATCTGTAAGACCCCTTAATGCGTCGCCTCATCATCGAAGAGCCCTTTTCCCGTCCGGCCCAATGGTCGCCTACGGCGGCTTGGTTCGCGCTCGTCGTGACGCTCCTCTCCGCTCTGCTGATCCGCTTCGACCGCATCGATTACCAATCCGGCTTCATCGCCCTGGGGCTCGGGCTCGCCGTCGCCCTCATCGCCGCAGGACTGGCCCTCGTCGCCTTCGTTCGCATCTGGCAGGAGGGGCGCCGGGGTCTCGGCAGCGCCATCAAGGGCCTGGCGCTGGCCGCCCTTGTTCTCGGCTATCCGGCCTTTCTGGGCCTCAAGGCTCTGACGCTGCCGGCGATCAACGATGTCAGCACCGATACGGACGACCCGCCCGTCTTTTCGCGCTCGCGGGTCACTCTCGAGGCCCGCGGCGGCCGCATCCCTCCCGAGGTTCCGGCCGAGGACCGCGAGCTGCAGCGCGACGCCTATGTCCAGATCGCGCCGCTCTCGCTCGACATCCCGCCCGAGGACGCCTTTCCCCTGGTGCGCAAGGCCGCGGAAAATCTCGGCTGGCGGATCATCGAAGCGGTGCCCCCCGGAGGGCGGACGGGCGCCGGACGGCTCGAGGCTGTCGATCGCACGCTCATCCTGAAAATTCCCAGTGACATCACCATCCGTGTCCGGCCACGGGTCGACGGGACGCGGATCGACATTCGCTCCGCGTCCCGCATCGGCGAGCACGATCTCGGCACGAACGCCGCGCGGATCCGCGCCTTTCTCGAAGAGGCGTCGAATCTGGCTCTCGCGGTAAAGTAGAGCCTTTTACAGCTCTCGCCCGCCTTAAGCCGGATGGTACTCTCCGTCGAGGCTCGGGACACCGTCCGTCGCGACAAGGTCCCGGGCGACCAGATCTTCCAGATGGGCGAAGACCGACAGGCCCGCGGCATTCACGAGCGCCGGGTTGAGGCCCTGGTAGATGGCCGACACGATTTCGGGAATCGTGCGGTCACCCGATTTGAGGCGATTGAGGATCGAAGCCTCACGCAATCGCCGGTGATGGATGAGCGCGCGCACGAAACGCTGAGGATCCTGAACAGGGCCGCCATGGCCAGGCCAATAGACCGTCTCCTCACGGGTCTTGAGCTTGTCGAGGGACGCCATGAACGCGCTCATGGACCCGTCCGGCGGTGCCACGACGGTGGTGGACCAGGCCATCACGTGATCGCCGGAGAACAAAGCTCGCTCCTCGGGCAGAGCGAAGGCCAGGTGATTGGCCATGTGCCCGGGCGTCGCGACGGCTTCCAGGGTCCAGCCGGGGCCCTGCACGGCGTCGCCTTCGGTCAATTCCCGATCGGGGGCGTAGCTCTTGTCGGAGCTCGCCTCCAGGGAATTGACCTCGCCGGTGAACAGGGGCCGGGCGCTCCGGTGCGGGCTGCAGCCGACGACGAGCGCCCCCGTTGCGGCCTGAATGGCCCGGGCGGCCGGGGAATGGTCGCGGTGGGTGTGGGTCACCAGAATATGGGTGACCGTCTCGGTGCGGACCGTATCGAGCAGGGCCGCGATATGCTCAGGGCTGTCCGGGCCGGGATCGATGATGGCGACCTTGCCCGAGCCCACGATGTAGCTGCAGGTGCCGGTGAAGGTGACGGGACCGGGATTGTCGGCAACGATCCGCCGCACGAGAGGGCTCACCTGCAGGCATTCGCCCGCCTGGGCCGGAGGGCGCGTATCGAAGGTGAGCTCGTCTGCCATGGGGGATCCTTGGACATCTCTGCCGGTCGCGGCCGTGCCGCGAGTGAGGCCGGCTTGCCCCTCCTATAGGGCTTTCCGCACGGCCTGCGAATGGCGGATCGATGAGCGGAGAGGTTTCATGCCGACCAGCGCTCCAACGCCATCGTCATTGTCCACCCCCGTCGCAGGGCTGCGGCCGTCGCTGAAGGGGTGCGGCGCTCCTGACCGTGTCTCGCGAAAGTCCAGATGCCGCCGCCTTATGTTCCCATGACGCCGCAGACGCTCACCGTGCGGGTCATCGGCGCTTCCTGCGCCTGGCGTCCCGGCAGCACGACCGTCGCCCTGTGTCTTGCGCAGGGCGGCTTCCTTCGCTCAAGGCCGCGTGTTGCATCGACCGCATCGTGCGGACCCGGAGGGCCGCATCGAACGATGCGCTCTCCCAAGAGTGGAGCATCGGATCGGATCCCAAAGTGCAAGTCCGCTTCGGGTCCGATGCTCTAGCCTGCCGAATGCACGAGCCGGAGATTGGGCTTCGCCTTGATGCTGCCATGGCGGAACGTGATGTCCACCCACTCCTCATCGCCGCCATTCTCGATGACGCGATAGCCCATCTGTCTGGCAATCGCCTCCACCTGTCCGAGGTTGGCCCGGGAAATCCAGCGCGAGAACTCAGGAGTCTCCTGGTCCATGAGAACGGCCACCATGCCGATCTCGACACCCTGGTCAAAATCTTCGCTGCGGCCTGGAAATCGCAAACGCAAACCCTCGTCGAGATGGATATGTCGCATGGTGGGGCCCCTACTTCGCCGTGAGCGGCATTCTTTTGTGGGACTGTAGCAATATTCCGCCGGGACCGGAAGGCGTCACGGGCGCGCAGTGTTGCAACGAAACTTGGCGACCGCGCAAGAACGCCGGAACCCGCCTAGGGAGCGCTCATTAGAGCATCGTGCGGAAAAGTGGATTCGGTTTTCCGCTAAGACGATGCTCTCAACTTAAGAGGAAGCATCGGATTGATCCCAAAAGTGCAAATCCACTTTTGGGTCCGATGCTTTAGCCTTGCAGGACGGAAGAGAAGATGTGGAGGTGGCCTCATGGCCGAGCGCAGAATCACGGCTTTCTTCAAAACTTACGACGAGGCCGCCAAGGCCGTGCAGCGGCTGGAAGCGGCTCGCATGCCGAATTTCGAGATCAGCCTGGTCTCCAACAACCCCGCCAGCATCTCGTCGCAACATGCTGAGCCCTCCCTCGCGGAGGAGGGCGCATCCCACGAGTTTGCCGGGGCCGCGGCCGCGGCGGGCACGATCGCCGGCGGCGGGGCAGGGCTCCTGGCAGGGCTCGGCACCGTCGCGGTGCCAGGGCTTGGCTCGCTGGTCGCGGCCGGATGGCTGGTCTCGACGCTCGTCGGCGCCGGGGCGGGAGCGGCGCTGGGAGGCCTCATGGGGGCCCTGGCCGATTCCGGCCTGAGCGAAGAGGAGGCCAGGGCTTATGTGGACGGTGTCCGCGAGGGCGGAACCCTCGTGACCGTTCGCGTCGACGAGACCGAGATCGACCGGGTGGTGGACATCCTGGATGACGAGGGCCGCGTCGAGCCTGGTCGGCCGGGGCGGGACTGGCGGTCCGAAGGGGCCGCTCCGCCGATCGGTGCAGCAGCCTCCACCACGACGGGGTTGATGACGGACCTCATGCCGAATCTCCTCGACGAGGAGGATGACCACACGCTGCACGCAGAGCTGGAGGACGAGCGCGTTCGGCGCATGACCGGCTCTGGGGGCGAGGGGGCCTGACAGGACGGAGGCCGAGTGGGCCGGCCCTCCGCCGCATGCTCTCGCGTGATGCTCCCTCGGCGGGCTCTTGCTCAGCGGGTCCTGCGCAGCAGGTTGTCCAGGCTCCAGGCACCGCCGCCGGCCGCCACGAGGTAGAGGAACACGAAGCAGTACAGGATGGCTGCGTCGCCGCCGTTCAGCACGGGAAAGAAGCTCCTCGGCGCGTGGGCGATCCAATATGCGCAGGCCATCAGGCCCGAGAGAACGAAGGCCACGGGACGGACGAACAGGCCGAGGACCAGAAGCGCGCCCCCGAAAAGCTCGAGCACGCCCGCGATCCAGGAGAGGCTGAACATGGCCGGCGAGGCGCCGGCCGGAAAGCCGAGGATCTTCTGGGTGCCGTGCGCCATGAAGACCAGCGCGGCGACGATTCGCAGAACGCTGAGAAGGCGTGGCGACCAAACGGATTCGAGCAGGCTTGTAGACATCAAATGGATCTCCGGAAATGAGGTGCGGCGCCGACGTCGGTACGGGCCGGCTGCGGCGTCCGGGTTAAAGGTCGCGCTTCGTCATTTCCAGGTGCGAAAGCACACGCACCGGTAACGAATTGCTTACCACGTTCGAAAGACCATCTGATCCTTCCCGCATGTCCGGCGTTTTCCTCATGCCAACAGCACAGGAGGCTGCCATGACCATCCTCGATCCTCGAACCGGTGAACTGGTCAAGATCGATCTCACGCCGCGCCCGCGCTCCTGAGAGGAGGTCCGCAGCTCTTCCGGTACCCTGCGTTCCTGTTGTCTCCCGATCGTCCTTTCCGCACCGGCCCTCGTGCCGCAAAGCCTTCCTTGAAGCCTTGAGGATAATGTGCGGAACATCACTTCCCAACGTTGCGACGCTTGGTTCCGGCGAACAGGCCGGAACCTGAAAGCCGCGCCCGCATTGGCCTTGTAACGGCAAGGTTCGGCAGGCGTTATAGCCGAGGTTTTATTGGCCCGGTCCCGGCAACCTTGGCTTTGAGCGCAATCTTTGCAGAGTACGAAAGAGTTGGGAGAGTTGAATGGCTCTGACTGGACGTTTTAACCTTCGCAAGACCTTCACGGGCCGCATCATCCTTCAGGTGGAGGAGGAGGTGCAGGGCTTCTGGGGGCGCATGACGGGCCGCCCCAAGCTGCACCGCCGCTGGCGCGACGCCAATGTGCTCGACCTGGCGGCTCCGGAACTGCGCGCTCTGGTCGATCTGCGCTTCCGCCCTCGCTACATGCCGCAGGCCCAGGAGACTGTCCAGGACTGGCCGAAGGGCCCCCGTCAGCTGGAGGCGATCCCGGCACAGACCCTTCATTACGAAACCTATGACGAGAACGGCCGCTTCTCGACCCATTAGGGGAGAAGCCACGCCCTCTTCGGCGCGGGAAAGCCAAGCCACCGTGGCTTAGCCCTGGCTCTTGCTCTCTGAAGAAGAATGGTCGGAGTGATAGGATTCGAACCTACGACCCCCTCGTCCCGAACGAGGTGCGCTACCAGACTGCGCTACACTCCGACACCGATTTTTCATCGGGAGGCCGGACTTATAGCGGCGAGGGGCGGGGGCCGCAAGGGGGATTTGCGCCTTTGAGGCATATCTTTTCGGCTGCGGAGCTTCGCAAAATCGGGTTGCCAGGAAGCGCTCGCCCGATTATGTACACGCCCACCATTGGGGCGTCGCCAAGCGGTAAGGCAGCGGTTTTTGGTACCGCCATTCCCAGGTTCGAATCCTGGCGCCCCAGCCATCCATGCCAAGTTCCTGAACGCGAATGCTCTTCTCCCAATTCCGGGCGAGGCGCTCCGCACCGCTGCAAGGCCAAGCGGGGCAGAAGGCCGGTTGGCCGCCTCCTTGGTCAGTCTTCTGGCCTGCCGAAGAGCTACGGAAAACCGTCCGGTGACATCGTTCGATATGTTGGACAGGGGGCAGGTCTTCGATGACGATCGTGCGGACCCAGAGGGCCGCGTCAGCGACCCGAAGGGCCTCGTCCGTGAAAAGCGGACCCGGTTTTCCGCACCCGACGATGCTGCTGTCTGAAGAGGAAGCACGGACCCAAGGGTGCAGGTCCACTTTTCACGTCCGACGCTTTAGCGGAAGTCTCGCGTCGGAACCCTGATCATCGGGGCCTGATCATCCTCCGATGGATCAGACGTTGGTCGTTCCGAGGCAGCTTTCGTATCCAGGCGCAGGGTTTCGCGCGTTCCGGCTTTGGCTTCGTCCCCACGACCATGTCTCAGGCGCAGGGGCTCATCCCGGCTGCCGACTGAGCGCAACAGGTCCGACAGATCGATGAGATGCTCGGCGATAAGATGCGTGACGCCGCCTTCGCGCTGAAGTCGGCCCCGGCAGCCGATCATGCCGGTGGACAGGATCAGGCGCCGGTGCTTCTCGAACACGGTGGACCAGATCACGATGTTGGCCACATCGGTCTCGTCCTCGATGGTCATGAAGGTGACACCCTTGGCCGAGCCCGGCTTCTGGCGCACCAGCACCAGGCCTGCCACCGCGACCCTCTGGCCGTCCCTGACGTGCTGGAGGCTGGCGCAGGAGCGGATGCGCCGTTCCGTCAGTTCCTGGCGCAGGAAGGCGAGGGGATGCCGGCGCAGGGTCAAGCCCTTCGAGCGGTAGTCCTCGACGACCTCGCGGCCCTCCGTCATGGGCACGAGGTCGACGGCGGGCTCCACCGCTTCTGACCGGATCGCCCGCTCCCGCTCGTCGGCCGCGGCAAACAGGGGCATGACCTCGTCGGACAACCCCTTGATGGTCCAGAGCGCGTCGCGGCGGTTCACCCCGATAGAGCCATAGGCATCGGCCTCAGCCAGCCGCTCCAAAGCGGAGACCGGTATGACGGCCCGCCGCCACAGGTCCTCGATGGACGAGTAGCGGCGCTCCGCCCGGGCGAGCGGGATCAGGGCGCCATGGGCATTCGCCAAGCCATGCACCATCCGGAACCCGAGCCGGACGGCGAAACGCTTCGGGCTCCGGGTCGGCTCCAGGGTGCAGTCCCAGCGGGAATGGTTGATGTCGACAGGATGCACTTCGACCCCGTGAGCTTTGGCATCCCGCACCAGCTGGGCGGGCGCATAGAAGCCCATTGGCTGCGAATTGAGAATGGCGCAGCAAAAGACGTCCGGATGGTGGCACTTCAGCCAGGCGGAGGCATAGGCGATCTTGGCGAAGCTCGCCGCATGGCTTTCGGGGAAGCCGTAGGAGCCGAAGCCCTCGAGTTGCTTGAAGGTGCGCTCGGCAAAGGCAGCGTCATAGCCGCGGGCGACCATGCCCGTGATCAGCTTGTCGCGGAACCTGGACACGCCAGCGGTGAACTTGAAGGTCGCCATCGCGCGCCGGAGCTGATCGGCCTCCGAGGGCGTGAAACCGGCGCATTCGATCGCGACCCGCATGGCCTGCTCCTGGAAGAGCGGCACGCCGAGTGTCTTCGCCAGCACGCGCCTGAGTTCGGGTCGCGGGTATTCGACCTCCTCACGCTTCTCCCGGCGGCGCAGATAGGGATGCACCATGTCGCCCTGGATCGGGCCGGGACGGACGATCGCCACCTGAATGACGATGTCGTAGAAGGTCTCCGGCTTCAGCCGCGGCAGCATCGCCATCTGGGCGCGGCTCTCGATCTGGAACGTGCCCACCGTGTCGGCCTTCTGGATCATGGCGTAGGTCGCCTTGTCCTCGCCCGGGATCGTGGCGATGTCGTAGCTCTCGCCCTTGTGCTCGCGCAGGAGATCGAAGGCGCGGCGCATGCAGCCGAGCATGCCCAAGCCCAACACGTCGACCTTCATGAATTTCAGCGCGTCGATGTCGTTCTTGTCCCATTCGATCACCTGCCGGTTCTCCATGGCGGCCGGTTCGATGGGGACGAGCTCATCGAGACGGTCCTGCGTGAGCACGAAGCCGCCCGGATGCTGCGAGAGATGGCGGGGCGCGCCGATGAGTTCGCTGGCAAGTTCAAGCGTCATCCGCAGGCGCGGATCGTTCAGGTTGAGGTTGAGCTCCTTCGCCTCCTTGTCCGACACGCCGTCATTGCCCCAGCCCCAGACGAGACCGGCGAGTCCCGCCGTCACATCCTCGGGAACGCCAAGCGCTTTGCCGACCTCGCGCACGGCGCCGCGGGCACGGTAGCAGGAGACGACGGCGGTGAGGGCGGCGCGATGGCGGCCATAGGTGTCGTAGATCCACTGGATCACCTCCTCGCGCCGTTCGTGCTCGAAGTCGACGTCGATGTCCGGCGGCTCGCGCCGCTCCTGGGACACGAAGCGCTCGAAGAGCAGGTCGTGCTCGGTCGGGTTGATCGACGTGATGCCGAGCACGAAGCACACGGCGGAGTTCGCGGCCGAGCCGCGCCCCTGGCACAGGATGCCGCGCGATTTGGCGAACGACACGATGGCATGGACGGTAAGGAAGTAGGGCGCGTAGCCCAGTTCCTCGATCAGACGCAGCTCATGGCGGCAGGTCGTCGCGACCACGTCCGGAATGCCATCCGGGTAGCGATGCCGCGCGCCTTCCCAGGTCAGCCGCTCCAGCTTCTCCTGCGCCGTCTCGCCATCTTCCGTCTCGGACGGGTACTGGTAGCGCAGCTCGTCGAGCGAGAAGGTGCAACGGTCGAGGATCTCGCGAACCCGCCGGAACGCTGGCCCGTGGCGCTCGAACAGGCGCTCCATTTCGACCGGATCCTTGAGGTAGCGGTCGGCATGCCGTTCGAGGCGGTAGCCCGCCTCGTCGATGGTGCAGCCCTCCCGAATGCAGGAGACCACGTCCTGCAAACGACGACGATCCGGGTGATGGTAGAGCACGTCGCCCATGGCGATGGTCGGCACCCGGGCCACCTTCGCCGCCTGCTCGATGGCGTACAGACGCAGGTGCTCGTTGGGCGCGAAGCGCCGGATCAGGGCCATATAGGCGCGATTGCCGAAGGTTTGTCTGAGACGTGTGAGATTACGGTCGAGGTCTTCGTCCGCTTCATCGCCCAGGAGGATCGCCAGCATCCCCTCGTTCCAGGCCACCACATCATCCCAGACGAGATGGCACTTGCCCTTGCCGCCGCGGCTCTTGCCGAGGCTGAGCAATCGGCATAGGCGAGAATAGGCCGCGCGATCCGTGGGATAGACGAGCAGTGATGTGCCATCGGTGAGGTCGAGCCGGCAGCCGACGACAAGGCGGACGCCTGTATCCCGGGACGCTTCATAGGCGCGCACGATCCCGGCGAGAGAGTTGCGGTCGGTAATGCCCAGAGCTGAGATGCCGAGGAGTTTCGCCTGCTCGAACAGTTCCTGCGGGCTCGAGGCGCCGCGCAGGAACGAGAAGTGGGTCGTGACCTGGAGTTCAGCATACATCGGAGAGACGATCGTCTGTCACGAGAAGAAACCATGCATCCACCAGCGTCCGCCCTCGGCAGTGGGGGCATCGCGGAAGATCCAGAAGCGGCCACCTTGCTCGGTCTCGACACGGTAATAGTCGCGGGCGAAAGAGCTCTTGTCGCCGTTCCACCATTCCGGCGTGATGCGCTCCGGCCCGTCGGCTTTGGCGACCTTGTGACGGACCTTGCGCCAGACGAAGAAGGCTGGTGGATGATCGGGCAGCAGGGCGGTTGCTACCACGGGCTCCGGCGGATCGAGCAGGCGCGTGGGGCGTGGCAGGTTCTCCGGCCAGACGGAGCCGGTCGGCGGTGCAAGGGCAGGGATCCGTCGCGCCATGCGTTCAGGGACGAGGCTCTGGACGGGCGCAAGGCGGTAGATGCGTCGCATGCCGATGCGGGCTCCGAGTCTGTCGACGAGCGGACCCATGTCCGCTTCCCCGGTATCCTCTTCCCCAAGGCCACGGGCATGGATCTGCATCTCAGTCAGCGGCTCGACCTTGCTCGCGACCAGCACCATCTCCTCGATGCCGAAGCCGGGGTCGATGGTTTGCAGCCGTTCGTCGAAGAGCCTGGCAAGATGAGCCGCGTCCCTGTTGGCCTTGGCTGTGCCGACCCGCAGGCAGGCGCTCTTCTGATCGACGCGCTGGAAGATGAGGTCGAGACGGCGTACGCCTTCGCCACGGCGGCCCAGTTGCCGGCACAGATCCTTGGCAAGCCGCAGCAGCACGCCCTTGAGATCCTCGAGCCGGGCGACCGGCTCCGCGAAGGCACAGGATGCCACCGGAGTTTCCTTGGGGATGAGCGGCGTGATCGGCTCGAAGGCATGACCCATGGCCTGATCGAGCCGCAGGGCGACGTCGCGGCCGAAACGCCGGACCAGCGGTGCACGCGGCATGGCGGCGAGCTGTCCGATCCGCTCGATGCCGAGCCGGTGCAGGGCACCGAGCTTGTCGGGAGCGATCCTCAGGGCGCGGATCGACAAGGTCGCCACGGCGTCAACGATCCGGCCTGTCGGTACGACGCCGCCCGCGCCATAGCGGGCCATCGCCCAGGCCGCCCCCGGAGCATCGGCGACAGCCGCTTTGGCGGCAATGCCCTGGCGCGTCAGGCGGCTGGTCAGATCGCTGAGCAGTTCTTCCTCGCTGCCGAAGAGATGCGCCACGCCGGCGATGTCGATCCAAAGACCATCCGGCGGATCGGAGGCCACCACGGGCGAGTAGCCAATCGCCCAACGTGCGAGTTCCCGCAACGAGGCCTCGTCCTCGTCCGGGTTTGCTTCAACCACGTGCAGGTTCGGCACCAGGGCCTGTGCCTGGGCCAGCGCCATGCCGACATGCAGACCCGCCTCCTGCGCAGCCGCACAGGCCGCACGGACGACGCGCCGCGATCCAACCGTATGCACGGTCACGAGTGGCTCATGACGCGGCGGCTCGCCGGTCCGCCGCCTGATCCGATCGGTCGGCCAGGTCGGCAGGTAGAGCGAGACGACCCTTCGCATCGCAGGCCTCCAGAATCCATGTACGAGGTTCAGCGCCACGGCAGCGCAGGAGTTCGACTTGCCAGCGTTCCCGTCCGAGACCGGGAGCCGGCATGAGTTCGGATGGGGCAGGGGCGATGCGCCAGCGGGTCGCGGCAGCCGTCGGCAGGTGGACCAGATCCTTCTCGGCCAATGTCCACCAGCGCCGGATGACGAGAGCGGTCACGCCGGTGGCTTCAGCCGCCAGTTGCAGGCGCCGCGAGGCGGTGAGCCCCATGCGCGTGACCTCGCCGATGACGGCCGCCAGCCCCTTCTCACGCAAGCCCTCCTCGATGAGGGGCAGGATCTCGCGTTCCCGCTCGGCTTCGGCATAGATCACCCGGTCCGGGTGCAGACCTGCGCGCAGGAGGCCGGGAGCGAACAGGTCGCGGCGCGTCAGGCACCAGAGCACAGGACCCTTGAGCCGGGCCGCGATTCCTGCGGTGAACAGGGTGGTGCAGCCAGCGAACTCGGAGGCATGGCCCGCCTCGATCATCTCATGAAGAACGCCTCGGGCGAGGCCGCCTCCTGGCAGGTGAGCGTCGAGCGGCTTGAGGCCAAAGGGCAGCGGCCTGGTTTTCTGTGATCCGCCTTCCATCCGGGCAATCTGGAGCCGCAATGCGGCAAGCCTGTCCTGTTGCCCGGCATGCATGACTCCGTGCCCATTCACGTTCGCGTTGAGGATGTTCGTATTATGTTCTCGTTACGGAAGGAGTCAAACACACGCAGAAGTAGCTGTTAATTCCGGGGAGAAGGGCGCTTATTCAACCTTCAGGCACGATCACGGACCGGTAGCCTCCGTTAGCGCTGGAGCTTGGAATTGGGCGAAACCACCCTCATGACCCGCGTCTATGATATGAGGCGGTGCCGCTGGACATGGCGCGTGTTGGCGTTTGGACCATCGATGCCGAGGCGCAAAGCCGCTCGGCAAGCTCCTGATCCATTCGGACGTAGTCCCGCCTATCCGGACCGGTGTCGATGAAGCCTGGGTATTCAGCAGGTCAGAAATTCACCAACCCGATAGGGTGACGGCTGAAAAAGGGTTACGTCATCAGACGATCCAGACTCGCCAAATCCTGGGATCAAACACCTGGCTTTAGAGAATTTTTCGGCGAAGCGGACCCGGCTCGCCGTCAAACATGCGGCAGACCAAGGAAAAGAGCTGATTCCACGCAAGTGGAAACAGCTCGAGTGCATCGTGCGGAACCAGGGGGCCCGCGTCAGCGACCCGAAGGGCCACGTCAGTGAAAAGTGGATCCGGTTTTCCGCTCCCAACGATGCTCTTGAATCTAAGAAAGCATCGGATGCGTCCCAAAAGTGCAGGTCCACTTTTCACGTCCGATGCTTTAGACTGATGAATTCAAGCATATCCTGACTTGCGGGGTGTCACACACGATCGTTCCGTGCAGAGGGACGGCGCGTGGTTTCAGGAAATGAGCTGACAGGTGCGGCTTAGCTTAAGATCCCGGCCGCACAGCCTTGAGCCGCCAAGCGCGTCAGTGGATGTCCTCCGCCTCACCCCAAGCCTCGATCAGCTTCTCCACAGTAAAACCTGGACTGCGGGCGGCTCTCAGGACCAGGGCTTCCTTTCGAGCCACCAGATCAATGGCGCGGGGGAGTTCATGGGCGATCTCCAGGTCGATGACGACAGCGCCGTGGCGGTCGGCATGGATGAGATCATTGGGTTTGACCTTCAGTCCGAAAACCTCCACTGGGCAATCAAACTCCTCGATGCGAACGAAGGCATGGCTCGGGCTGAGCGAGCCGGCCAGGATCTGAAACCCGGGATCGACGGCGCCGAGGTCGCGCATCGAGCCGTTGGTCAGAACTCCTTGCGCGCCCAGGCCTTTATGGATCGCTACGTTGACCTCACCCCAGAACGCCCCGAGCCCGGGACAGGGGTCGACGTCCTGCAGAACCACCACGGCAGGACTGGGTTGAGCCGCGACATAGCTGTAGTAGGCGATCCGTCGGGCTCTCAGAGCTCCGGGTGACTCTTCGCTTGGCTGCGAGCTACGGATCAGCCCCGTGCGGGCGTATCCCACGACGGCAGGCAGATTGGGATGGGCGGCGAGAACCGGCCGGGTCGTGAAGCCCTCCGCCGTCCGGCGGCCCAGAACGAGCTCAATGGCGTTACACACCGTCGGCGTATCAACAGCCGTCAGGGCTGCGAAGACTTCAGAAGACAGCACCTGTTCCATTTCCAAGCCTTTCCACGTCAATGAGTTGTCATCGCAGGGCGCTCACAGCCTCAGGCGAAGTGCTTCCAGACATCATCCTGCGACTCGTAGCCGATGAGCGACCGGGTGGTTTCAATGTCCCACGGCATGTTCCGGTTGGCTGACATGCCGTTGACGACAATGCCGGGTTGCGGCCAAGGCAGCGCATTGGCGAGGAGCGCCCGCTCGATCACTGCCACGAAGTCCCGGTTCGAGAGCCACATGTTGCGAAACCACCGCAGGTCGCGCTCGGTGTCGGGACCTGTGCTCTCGTCCGCACCGGGCAGGCCAGAAGTGTTGATTGTGTCTGGTCTGTTCTCTCCCGGCTGGCACCAGCCGATTCGAACGCAGACGCTGGTCAGGGCGCCTCCCGAGCGATGCGCCTCAGCGAGACAGGCTCTCTCGCCCATCAGTTTCGATGCTGCATAGGCGAACCCCTGCACCATCTCACGGCCGTTGAACCAGCGTGTCCCCGGACCTGGCGGCAAGGCCGTCGTCAGAGCACCTGCCGTCAGACTATCGGCCAAGGGCGGGTCCTTGTATTGGCCCATCACGTGGTTGGACGAGGCGAACACGACGCGGTGCGTGCCCGCCTGAGCGGCAGCGGCCAACATGTTGAGTGTCATGTCGAATGACGCACAAGCGTCGCTCCAGGGCGCATCGGGATAAGGATTCTGGGCTGCGAAATGCACCACGGCATTAACCCCGGCCAAAGCCTCACGCCACCCAGTTTCGGATGGATCTGTCAGATCGGCGGTGACCCATTCCACCCGGTCCGAATGCGCTGCCATGGATTGTGGCGGCATCACGTGGTCAAGCGCGACGATCCGCTCACACCAGTCCTGCGCCAGGAGATGGCTGATCAGCTTCTGTCCGAGATTGCCTCCCGCGCCTGTAACAAGAACAGAGCGAACAGGTTTCGATTGGCTCATGGCGCAACTGACTTTCCGGAGTGATGTCTATTACTCACCGTACTACTCCAGCATCCTCGGCTGATGTCTATAAGGGACTGCAGCATCTATCATGACCCTGAACGGCAGGCGGACTGCAACCTGCCCGGCGGTTCTCTGCACGTCGCAAAGGGCAACCAGATGCGTTTAGCCCCAAAGGCTGGCGACTGAACCCAGAGCAAAGGAGAACCAATCCTTAGAAATTAACGCGGTCACCCCCTTTGAGTGACAGCATGTTGCGGGCATCGTCAGGGGTGGCGATCTCCAGCCCAAGGCCCTCGATGATCTGACGGGCCGCTTTCACCTGCTGCGCATTCGATTCCGCAAGTTTGCCCGGACCGATCCAGAGCGAATCCTCCAGCCCGACACGGACATTGCCTCCCATGGCCGCCGCCTGGGCGGCAATGGGAAGCTGGTTCTTGCCGGCACCGAGCACCGACCATTGGTACTCATTCCCGAACAGTCGGTCGGCCGTGCGCTTCATGTGCGCCACGTCCTCGGGATGCGGGCCAATGCCGCCCAGAAGACCAAACACGCTTTGGACAAAGAGAGGCGTCTTGATGAGACCACGGTCCACGAAGTGGGCGAGAGTGTAGAGATGACCGATGTCGTAGCATTCGATTTCGAAGCGGGTGCCATTCTCGGCGCAGGTCGTCAGGATGTACTCGATATCGGAGAAAGTATTGCGGAAGATCCTGTCACGTGACCCTTCGAGGTACGGTTCCTCCCAATCGTATTTGAAGTCTTTGAAACGATTGAGCATCGGGTAGAGCCCAAAATTCATCGAGCCCATGTTGAGGGAGGCGACCTCGGGCTTGTAATGAGCCGCAGGCCGCACCCGCTCCTCCACCAGCATGGTCGGGGCCCCGCCCGTCGTGATGTTGATGACACAATTGCTTCGCTGCTTCACCACCTGCAGGAACGGGGCGAAGGCTTCCGGCGATTGATCAGGCTTGCCGTTCTTTGGGTCCCGCGCGTGAAGGTGCACGATCGCGGCTCCAGCTTCCGCGGCGCTGATGGCAGCCTCCGCGATCTCCTCGGGCGTAACCGGCAGGTGAGGAGACATGGAAGGCGTATGGATCGCACCGGTCACGGCGCATGTTATGATGACTTTGCGGGCCATGGGCTTGGTTCCTCCCGGGAGATCACTGATCTGGTTGCGACTTCTTGTGGGCCTTCAACGCAGCCAAGCGTTTGTCTCGCCAAACAGAGCGCCGTGCGAGCTCATCGGGTCCAGGCGCTTCGCCCCAGGTGTCCAGTATGCGGCTCACATTCTCCTTATCCCAGACATGAGGCTTGGCTGCATCTTCCGAGAGGCGCCGGTAGAAGCCCGTATAGCGGTCACAGTAATCGGCCATGCCACCAGGTGCGTTGAGCTCGATGGTTCCGAGGGGACCAAGGAAGGACCAGCGCAAGCCGAGACCGTCCTTGACGGTCTTGTCGAGATCCTGCGGGCTCACCACGCCCTCGCCGACGAGCCGGAACGCCTCTGCCAAGAGCGCGCCCTGGAGCCGGTTCAGGACGAACCCCTCGACCTCGCGGTTTACGACAATGGGCACCTGTTCGACACTCTCATAGATTGTTCGTGCCCGAGAGATTGTCTCGGGGGTCGTCCAGGGAGCTCCGCAGAGTTCAACGAGTGGCACGAGATGAGGTGGGTTGACGGGATGGGCTACGAGGCAGCGGGCGCGGCCCGACAGTCCTTCGGTGAAGTGGGACGCGACAATCGCGGATGTCGAGGAGGCAAGAATGCAGTCTGAAGGCGCGAGCCGGTCGAGTTCCGCGAAGATGAGCCGCTTGGTCTCGACGATCTCGGGGCCATTCTCCTGAACGAGGTCGGCTTCACTCACAGCCTCCGCGAGAGAGGATACGGCGACGACGTGAGCAGATGCACTTTCTGGGTTGGCAACGAGGCCATGCCTTGCAAGCTCCTCTAATCCCTCGCGGACGAGGCTTGGCGCGTTCCTAAGCGTGTCGGGGTTCGGGTCAGTGATGCGCACGTCCCAGCCGGCCCGTGCGAAGACGATCGCCCAGGACCGGCCGATCAGCCCGGCACCAATGATTGCAGCAATCGGCATTCCGTAGTCTCCCTCAAGGCTCACAGCCATAGGACCTTGCGGCGAAGCGCAAGATCGTCCCTTAGATCCTTCGATGAACCGGTATGTATCACCCGCCCACGTTCAAGAGCGACTGTCCGGTCGGACAGGGCGAGCGCGAGGTCCAGGTGGTGATCAACGATGATGATCGAAACCTCATGACGGAGCTTGTCGAAGCTCTCGAAAAGTTGCTCGACGACAGCCGGGGCAAGACCTTCGAAGGGCTCGTCCAGGAGAAGTACCTTGACGTCGCCCGAGAGGGCGCGTGCGACCGCCACCATCTGCTGCTCTCCACCGGAGAGGAAATCCGCCGGGGTGTCGAGCCTCTCACGAATCCGCGGGAAGTACTCGAAGACCTTGTCCAGATTCCACCGGACGCCATGGCCGGTTTCCCGCTTGAGCCGTCCCAGCTCGAGATTCTGAGCCACAGTCATTCCGGCGAAGAGACCGCGCCCCTGCGGCACATAGCCGATTCCCAGACGCGCGATCTCGGAAGAGGGGCGGCCGGCGATCTCCTGGCCATCAAGCCTGATCGAGCCTGAACCGGGCGGTGCAACGCCGATCAGCGTTTTGAGCAGGGTCGACTTGCCGGCACCGTTGCGGCCCAACAGAGCCACGATCTCATGTTGGCGGACGTCGAAGGACACGTCCGCCAGGACATGGCTCTTGCCGTAGAACGTGTTGACCTTCTCGACGGCGAGCAGGGTCGCTGCCCCGACGGCGCTCTGCCGAGGTTTCGCGGCAACGGCGGCCGTGCCGGAGCCGATGTAGATCTCTTGGACCTTCGGGCTGGAGCGGGCATCCTCGACCGTTCCGTCAACCAGAACCTGACCCGCATTCATCACCGTAACGACATCGGCGATCTGAAACACACGGTCGATGTCGTGCTCGACGAGAAGCATCGGGACGTCCGCGGAAATGCGTTTGATGATCTCGCCGATGCGCTGGCGCTCGGCGGCGGCAAGGCCCGCAAGCGGCTCGTCGAGCAGCAGCACTCTCGGTTTCGTGGCAAGCGCCAAGCCCATGTCCAGGAGGCGCTGCCCGCCATAGGAGAGGGCGCCCGCCTCGGCCTTCTCGATGCCGGCGACGCCGAGATAGCGGATGACCGCTGACGTCTCGGCTTCGATTGGCTTGATTGATCGCGCGACCGTCCAAGGGTTGAAACGCTGTGGGTGGCGGGCCTGTATGGCGAGGCGGACATTCTCTTCGACCGTCAAGGCCGGAAAGAGGTTCGTGATTTGGAATGAGCGTCCGATCCCGGCTTGCGTGATCGCTTCGGGGGAGAGGCCGGCGATGGAGCGGCCTCGAAGGAGGACGTCGCCTTCATCAGGCGTATAGTACCCGGAGATCAGATTGAAGGCCGTCGTCTTTCCGGCACCGTTCGGTCCGATCAGGGCATGGAGGCTACGGTCGCGTACGGCGATGTTGACCGACTGAACGGCCTTGAGCGCCCCAAAGCTCTTCGTCATGCCATGGGCTTCGAGAATGACGCCATCCACATGGTCAGCAGGCTTAAGGAACGAGGGCAGGGGCTCGTCGGTGAGAGTGCGCCCCGCCATGGCGGCCTCTTCCGTGACCTTGGCGCGGAATGGAGCCGCGATCCGCTGCGCGATCCCGATCAGTCCCGTCGGCGAGAGGACGATGAACCCGACGAAGAGGATGCCGAAATAGAGCAGCCAATGTGGAGTCCAGATCGACAGGAACTCGCGGAACAGAATGTAAAAGAGCGCCCCCAGGGCCGGCCCGAGAAAACTGCGCATTCCGCCGATCACCACCATCGCGATCAGCTCGCCAGAGAAGGCGACGGAAAGGGGCTCGGCTGAGGCGAAGCGGTGATTGAAAACCGAGAGGATGCCTGCGACCCCCACGACCGTGGCGGATACGACGAACCCGAGCAGCTTGTAGCGATTCGTCGGATAGCCGAGAAAACGGGCGCGCTGCTCGTTTTCCCGGATCGCCACCAGTACGCTCCCGGCGGGCGAGCTGTGGAAGCGCAGCAGGGCGAAGCAGACGGCAAACGCTATCGCCGCCACGAACCAGTAGTAGGTCCAGTCCGAACTCAGATCGAGGCCGATCGCGCGGGTACGGACAACGCCGCCGAGCCCGCTCTCTCCACCCGTCAACGCCGTCCAGCGGTAGGCGATTGCGAAAAGCATGGCGGCCAATGCCAGCGTCAGCAAGGAGAAGTAGACGCCGCGACGCCGCAGGATGAGCGCGCCCAGGAGAGACGACGCTCCAGCAATAAAGACGATGGCAAAGAGAGCCGGAAGAACGATGCCGTCCGGAAACCAGTGAAGCTGGCTCAAGGCCGCCGCATAAGCCCCAAGCCCAAACCAGACGCCGTGCCCGAAGGAGACGAGGCCAGTGTAGCCCACCAGAACGTTCAGGCCGAGGCAGGCGATGGCGAACACCACCACGTCGATCGACGAGCGAAGCGGCAGGCCGATGGGGTCGAGAACGAAGGGAAGCACCAGGAGTGCTGCCGCTGCGATGAGGAGGGGCCAGTAACGCGTGCGCATCGATCTACTCGAATTTCTGGATGCGTTCGCCGAGCAGCCCGCGTGGCCGCAGAAGCAGCACGAGGGCCATCAGAAGGTACATCGAGGCTTCGCCGGCGGGTGGAAAAAAGTAGATCGTGAGGCCGCGCACCACCCCCACGAGCGCCGCGGCCGCAATCACGCCCCAGAAGGACCCCAACCCGCCGATGACCACCACCACGAAGGCGGCCGTCAGAATCTCAGCCCCCATGGCGGGATGCACACCCGAGATTGGGGCCAGCAGGACTCCGGCGAGGCCTGCGAGTCCGATGCCGAGCGCCGCGATGGCGGTCATATACGGCTGAAGCGAGATGCCGAGCGCTCCCACCATATCCGGGTTTTGTACTCCGGCCCGGACCACACGGCCGAAGGCTGTACGGTAGACCAGGAACCAGGTCGCGATGACGGCTGCGAGCGCCACCCCGAAGATGATGAGACGGTAGCGCGGATAAATGAAGCTGCCAAGGAAGACCTGTCCCCGGAGAGCCGTCGGGATAGAAAAGGGCAGGGGAGCCGCCCCGAAAATGATTCGCAGGCTCTGCTCGATGATCATCGCAAGCCCAAAGGTCAGAAGCAGGCTGAGAATGGGGTCCGAACGGTAGAACCTCCGAAAGAGCAGGCGCTCGATGACGATGCCCAAGAGCGCGACGAGCAACGGAGACGCAACGAACGCGCCTGCAAATCCAATCCTGGATGTCAGCGTCACGGCAAGATATGCACCGACCGCATAGAACGCACCGTGGGACAGATTCACGATTCCGCCGAGCGAAAAGATCAGCGAGAGGCCGAGGGCGATCAGCAGATAGTAAGCGCCCACCAGAAGGCCATTCAGCACCTGCTCAAGAAGAAAGACGAACGCCACGCGAGACTCCCTTTCCGGTCATGGAGGCGTCCTGCCGTGAGGAGCCGGAGTTGAGGGAAAACAGGATATCGTGCTTCCCGACGGCCGATACGGCGGTCAGCCGTTCGGCCAGCCGGTGTTTGAGGCGTCACGCCTGCATCTTGCAGGTGCCGTCCTTCGGGGGAGCCAGAGCTTCAAGGTCCTCGTTCGGGCCCGGGACGGAACCCAGCGGGTCATAGATATCCCACTGATCCTTCATCTTGTCGGGATCCTTTGCGCGGACAGCATACATCTCCTGGACCATCTGGTTGTCATAGGCCCGGAAGTAGCCTTCGCGGCTCTTCAGAACGTCAAATTTCGCGCCCTTCCGCAGGTGCTCGGCGAGCTTTTGCGGGTCGGCCGCTTTCATTTCGGTGAAGGACTGCGCGACAATCTTGAGGGAGTTGTAGTCGCCCCAGCACTGGTTCTCAGGTGGTTTGCCGTATTTCTTGGTGAAGGCCTCAACGAACTTCTTCGACGATGGCGTATCGACCATGTGGTGCCAGATCAGCGGCCAGATACCAGAGAAATTGCCCTTGCCGGCGCCCCAGGCTACCGCCGTGTCGAAGCCGAAGCCGGTGATCGGGAACTGGAGACCATACTCGGCATATTGCTTGATGAAGTTCGTGATCTGATTGCCGGCGAGATTCGAGGCGACGATATCGGGCTGGGCCTGCCGGATCTTGAGGAGGTAGGGACTGAAGTCGGTGGCATCGGTCGGGACGAGCTCCTCGCCGATGAATTCGCCGCCGTTCTCCGTCACGAATTTTTTGGCGACCCGGAAGAGATCGTGGCCGAAGGCATAATCCGCCGTGAGGGAGTACCACTTCTTGCCCTTGATCATGTTCTCGGTCTTCAGGTACGTGCCGACCGCCGTGACCATCATCGAGTTCGCAGCCTCGATGTGGAACATGAAAGGATTGCAGCTCGCCCCGCGCAGGGCGTCGGAATTGGCGCCGGTGTTGATGAAAACCGTCTTGGTCCGGTTGGCCACCTGGCCGATGGCCAGGGCCGATGCGGAAGAGATTTCGCCGATGATCATCGCAACCTTGTCGCGCTCGATCAGGCGTTCGGCCTTGGCGGAGGCGGTCTGCGGGTTTACCGAATCCTCGATCACGAGCTCGATCTTGCGGCCCAGGACGCCACCGGCGGCGTTGATCTCCTCGGCGGCGAGCTTCACGCCCATCTGGGCGAACTCGCCGAGCGGCCCCAAGAAGCCGGTGATGGGCGTGAGATGCCCGATCCGGATCACGTCAGATTGCGCCTTCACGATTGCAGGCATCCCGAGTCCAGCAAGCGCGGTCGCGCCGGCCGCTCCCTTCAGGAGCATACGACGGGTCAAGTCATCAGAGTGTGCCATGGCCGTTTCCTTCCTCCCATGATGCTGTCGCGTTACTTGCTGCGATCTGTGATCACAGTTAGACTGTCGGAAAATGAGCAACTTGTCGAGCCCCCGCCCTACCAACACCCCCTCGGCCATCGCCCAGATCGGCCGGCTGGAACGCGTCACCCTGGGCGAACGCGTCTATGCCGAATTACGTGAGCTGCTGATGAGCGGTGAGCTCGCCCCCGGGCAGAAGATGTCCCTGCGCAGTGTCGCCGAAACCCTCGGCGTCTCGATGATGCCGGTGCGGGAGGCGGTCTCGCGGCTTGTCGCCGACCAGTCTCTGGAGGTGCTGCCGAACCGTGCGGTGCGCGTCCCGCTGATGAACCTCGCACGCTTCCGGGAACTGACGACTGTGAGACTCGCGGTCGAGGGCTTCGCGGTGGAGCAGGCGGCCAGGAGCCGCGCGGAGGCCGACCTTGCCGCCATGCGGCAATTCGAAGAGGCGTTCCTTGCCGAGGCCCGAAGCTCCGATCCTCATGCGGATCGAGCCGTCCGAGCCAACAAGGAGCTGCACTTCGCCGTCTACCGGGCGACTGGCCTGCCGACGCTGGTGGGGATCATCGAGAGTCTCTGGCTGAAAATCGGCCCAGTTCTGAATTTCGATCTCAAGGCCTCGCCCGAACGGCTGCAAACGGGCGGCGCAACCGGACATCACCGTCGTCTCGTCGCAGCGGTGAAGGAGGGTGATGGAGCCGCCGCACGCAACGCGCTCATCGACGACATTGAAGGCGCAGCCCGATTCATCGAGAGCACCGGACGCCTGCTGGAGTAGGCCGGCGCCCCGGCTCTCGAACATGACAAGACGAGCAGGCGCCAGGTGCTAGGGGCCCGCTTCAGGGATGGAGACGACACAGATGGACCTCGACATCGCCGGGTTGCGTGTGCTGGTGACGGCTGGCGCTGCTGGAATCGGACTTGAGATTGCCCGTACCTTCCACCGTGAGGGCGCGCGCGTGCATGTCTGCGACGTGGACAGCGCCGCTCTCCAGGAGGCGGCCGCGACCGATCCGAACCTGACCTCCTCCCAGGGCGATGTGGCGAAACGAGCTGATGTCGCCCGGATTTTCGAGGAGACTCTGGGAGTTCTCGGCGGGCTGGATGTCCTCGTCAACAATGCCGGCATCGCAGGGCCGACCGCCCGGGTTGAGGAGATCAACCCAGAGGACTGGGACCGCTGCCTCGAGGTCTGCATCACCGGGCAGTTCAACTGCACGCGTCTTGCAGTGCCCTACCTGAGGCAGAGCCAGAATGCCTCGATCGTGAATCTGTCTTCCGCGGCAGGCCGGTTTGGTTTTCCCTTGCGCTCCCCGTACGCCGCCGCCAAGTGGGCCGTGATCGGCTTCACGAAGTCGCTCTCTCGGGAATTGGGCGAGGACGGTATCCGCGTGAACGCGATCCTGCCCGGGGTCGTCGCCGGCGATCGCCAGCGCCGGGTGCTCGAAGCGAAGGCGCAGCAGCTCGGTGTATCGTTCGAGGAGATGCAGCGGCGGGCGCTCGAGAACACGTCCTTGAAGGAATACGTCACGGCACAGCAGCTTGCCGACCAAATCGCTTTTTTGTGTTCGCCACTCGGACGTACGATTTCAGGGCAGGCGATTGCCGTTGACGGGGATCTCCAGGCTCTTTTCTGACGATTGTATCAACTGCACTACCCAATTCAGGCCTTAGACTTTGAAGCGCCGGGCCTCATCCAAGGAACTGGGTGCGAGCTACGAAACAGGGAGGATGAATATGGCCAGTGTCGGCTTCATCGGGATCGGCCTCATGGGCCATGGCATGGCCAAGAACCTCATGGAGAAGGGCCACAAGCTTACTGTTGTTGCCAATCGCAGCCGTGAACGGGTGGACGACCTCGTTGCTCGTGGCGCAACGGAGGTGGATACACCGCGCGAGCTGGCTGCCGCGTCCGAGATCATCTTCACCTGTGTGCCGACGTCCAACGATGTCGAAGGCCTCGTCTACGGGGAGAATGGCATTCTGTCTGGCGCGCGCGAGGGGCTGATCCACGTCGATACCTCCACCGCCAATCCCATCTCGTCGGTCAGGATCGCGGCTGATTATCAAGCGCGAGGTTTTCGTTTCGCCGATGCGCCGCTCACCCGTACGCCGAAGGAGGCCGAGGAGGGGCGTCTCAATGTGATGGTGGGTGCAAGCCCGGAACTCTTCGAGGAGATCCTTCCCGTCCTCAAGTGCTTCGCTGAAAATGTTTTCCACGTGGGCGGCGTCGGCGCAGGGCACAAGATCAAACTGATTAACAACTTCATCGCGATGAGCCACGCGAGCGTCGTTGCGGAGGCGGTGGCGGTGGCCCGCGCCACGGGTGTCGATCCGAAGGCTCTGTATGACCTGGTCTCGGCCGGTGGCGCGAACAGCGCGATGTTTCAGATGATCATGCCCTACGTGCTCGAGGGCGATCCCAGCCGTTTGCAGTTCGCCATCGGCAACGCCCGCAAGGATCTCGCCTACTTCGTTGCAATGGTGAATGACGCGAAGGCGACGGGACTCATAGGTCCTGCCGTTCTGCAGACGCTCACCATCGCCGGTGCGATGGGCAACAGCGGCAAGCACATGCCGCATCTGACGGATGTCCTGACACAACTCAATGGGAGTAAAGACTTGGCCTGAGGACTGACGCCTGAAAGGGACCGCATCAGAGACTGAAAACGAGCGGCCTGCACAACCATCAACCCTGGTCGCGCGATGACTCAGGGGAGATAATGTTGTTATCAAGTAAGACACAGCAATGATGATGGATTGCTGAGAGAACGGAACTCAAATTCTGCCATGAATGAAAGGTGAATTTTACAATATACTGAATAAGTATTGAAACTGACGATAATCGCACACAGTATCGCACTTTAGCCCCGCCAGAGGGTCACCAGGGAGGATACGGATATGAGGAAAATACTCGCTACCGGTTTGTTCGGGCTCGGGTTGGCTCTCGGCCCTTCAGGAGTGTCCGCCCAGCAGGCAATCGAGCTCCACGGTGCGTCCCAGTTCAACGACGACCATGCCTTCACCAAATCGTTGGCCAAGTTCGGGGAGCTCGTACAGTCCTGTTACGGCAAGCCGCTCAATATCATCCTGCACAGGAACAGCGAGCTCGGCCTTGAGAAGCAGTATTTCGAATACATGTCGCAAGGGCGCGCGGTCGACTTTGCGATCGTCTCGCCGGCGCATATGTCGACCTTCTCGAAAGCCGCTCCTTTCATTGATGCGCCGTTTCTGTTTCGCGACCTCGCTCATTGGAATAAGGTGCTCGACCGGGACCTGTTTAAGCCGATCGCGGACGAGATCGCCAAACGTGCCGACGTCATGCTGATCGGCTATGCCGGCGGCGGTACACGCAATATCTTCGTCAATAAGCCAGTCGCTACTTTGGACGAGATCAAGAGCCTCAAGATCCGCGTCCAAGGCGCCCCAATCTGGAGCCGCACATTCGCTGCGATCGGCATGTCGCCAACCGTCATTGCCTATAACGAGGTTTACAACGCGATTCAGAACGGTGTGATCGCCGCGGGCGAGAACGAAGCTGCCGGCGTTGAGCAGATGAAGTTCTTCGAGGTAGCTCCCAACTTGGCGATGACCAAGCACGCCATCACGATCCGGCCGCTGGCATTTTCCGGCAAGACATTCCGCAACCTGCCCGCCGAGTTGCAGGCCTGCGTGATCAAGTCCGGCAAGGAGGCTGGCGCGCACGGCCGGACCATCGAGTCCAGCGAGGATGCGGCAAAGCTCGACGCCCTAGAAAAGGCCGGCAAGCTGAAGCAGATCACGTTCAAAGATCGCGATGCCATGAAGAAACTCGTCGATCCCGTTCTGGCAGCCTATGCCAAGGAGATCGAGGCCGACAAGATCCTGGCGGAGATCAACAGCATCGAGTAGTGCGCCGCGCTTCGTGACACGGTCGGGGATTGCTCCCCGACCGTGCCCTCTCAAGGAATGAGGAGCTTATGGCAACATCAATGCCCGAACAGCGCAGCATGTGGCGTAGAATAACCGCGTGGTACAGCCTCCTCTTGTCCTGGCTCGTGGCGATTTCCACTGCTGTCCTGATCATCCCGGTCACATTGCAGATCTTCTCGCGCTTCAGCTCGATCATCCCGCATTACATCTGGACCGAGGAAATGGCGCGTTTCCTGCTGGTCTGGACCGTGATGATAGGCGCTATGATCGGCGTCCGCGAGAGCACTCATTTCGAGGTTGATGTCTGGCCGCGACTGTCGCCGCGCCCTGAGGCCGCCGTGCGGTTGATCGCCCGCATCTGCGTGCTCATCGTCGCGCTCGTTTTCATTTGGTCGGGAATCGAGTTCACGCAATTCGCCTGGTATCGGATCTCCGAACTGGCCGAACTGCCGCTGTGGGTCATCCATATTGCCTGGCCGATCACCGGTATCACCTGGCTCGTCTTTCTTGGCGAGCAGATGTGGGATGAGCTGAATGTGCTGTTCGGTCGAGGAACTCTACCGCCGGCAGACCCTATCCCGACGCCGGAGGGACCCCTCTCATGACCGGCGCTCTGCTGTCCCCCGGGCAAGCGGCCCTCGTCCTGTTCGGCATCTTCTTCGGATTGATGATACTCCGCGTTCCGGTTGCTTTCGCATTGGCGCTGGCCTGTCTTCCAATTTTGGTCATTGAGCCTCGGCTCTCGGCTATGACCCTCGTGCAGGAGACCTTCAACGCATACAATTCGTTCATCCTGCTCGCCGTTCCCTTCTTCCTGCTGACCGCGAACCTGATGAATGTCGGCGGTATCACAGAGAGGCTCATGAAGCTGTCCCGGTCAATGGTCGGGCATTTTCCCGGCGGATTGGCGCAGATCAACGTGGTGCTTTCCTTCTTCTTCGCTGGCATTTCGGGTTCTTCGACCGCGGACGCAGCAAGCCAGTCGAAGATCTTTATCGAGGCGCAGCGCCGGGAAGGCTACGATGATTCGTTCTCCGTCGCGATCACTGCCGTGTCGGCGGTTCTGGCGGTTATCATCCCGCCGTCGATCCTGATGATCGTTTGGGGCGGAGTGTTGACAGTTTCCATTGGCGCGCTCTTCCTCGCGGGAGTATTACCCGGTCTGTTGATCGCTCTTGCACAGATGGCGACGGTCCATGCCTATGCAACTCTCAAGGGCTACCCGACCTATCCTCGTGACACGTGGAGGACCTTCTTCAAGTCCATCCTGGCTTCGGTTCCAGCCTTGATGACGCCGCTCATCATCATCGGCGGGAAGATCTTCGGCTGGTTTACGGCAACGGAGTCGGCCTGCATTGCCGTGCTTTACGCCGGCTTCCTGTCCATTTTCATCTATCGAGAGATGGATTCTGCGGCATTCCGGGAAGCGCTCGTCGACACGGGCAAGTTCGCCGGGATAACGCTTTTCTGTGTCGGCACGGCGAGCGCCTTCGGCTGGTTGCTTGCCTATTATCAAATCCCCAAGGTCATCCTGTCTGGTGTTTCGGCCTGGGAACTCGGGCCGATTGGGACCGGTTTCTTCATTGCGTTCGTGTTTCTCGTCGTCGGGTGCTTTCTCGACGCCATCCCCGCCATCATCATCGTGGGAACGATCCTGGAGCCGCTGGCCCGGTCCGCAGGCCTCGATCCGGTTCACTTCGCCATGATCGGCATCGTGTCGCTAGCCTTTGGACTCGTCACGCCACCCTATGGACTCTGCCTGATGATCGCATGCTCGGTCGCCGGGATCAGGATGCGGCAGGCGCTGAAGGATACGATGATCATGCTCGTCCCGATGTTCCTTGTCTTGGCTCTCCTCATCGTCTGGCCGCAGGTCGCACTCTTCGTGCCCAGTCTTGTCTCGCCGGAGTTCCTCAAGTGAGATCCCCTCCCTGCAGAGGCCTGCGGGGCTCTTCCTTCTCAAGCCGCTATCGGAGTTCTCGTGATGACCGTTCCTGAAATCTACCCCACCATTCCCGACCTCGCCGGAAAAGTCGTCCTCATCACCGGCGCGAGCACCGGGATAGGTGCAGCGGCCGCCGTTGCGTTCGGGCACAATAAGGCACGTGTGGCGATCCATTATAATGCCAGCGAGAATCCGGCACTGCAGGTTGCCGAAGAGGTGAGGGCGGCTGGCGGAGAGGCATTCCTCGTCCAAGCGGACGTGACCGAACCCGAGGCGGCGGCGCGGGTCGTGGCTGAGACCGTCGGGCATTTCGGCCGGCTCGACGTTCTCGTCAACAATGCGGGCGGCCTCGTCAACCGGACGCCTATCAAGGAGTACACCGATGAGTACGTGGCTGCTGTGCTCGCCCTGAACGTCGAGCAGGTCGTGCGCTTCGTTCGCGAGGGCGTTTCGCACATGCGGGCGCAGGGCGGCGGCTCCATCATCAATGTGTCATCGATCGCGGCCCGCCATGGCGGCGGGCCGGGCTCGGTCATCTATGCCGCGGCCAAGGGGTTCATTTCAGTAGCCACGCGGGGCTGGGCCAAGGAACTGGTCAAGGACGGCATCCGGGTCAACGCGGTTTCGCCGGGCGTCATCATGACTCCGTTCCACGAACGCTATTCGACCCCGGAGCAGCTTGCCGCCATGCAGGCCACTATTCCCATGGATCGTCTCGGCACGCCGGAGGATTGCGTCGGCGCCTTTCTCTATCTCGCCTCTAACCGGCTCAGCGGCTACGTCACCGGACAGGTGATGGAGGTGAATGGCGGCCAATACATGCCCTAGAGGCGCTCTGTGTTCGCCCGGATACCAGGAGGGAACCTGAACAGATGGTTGATTTTCTCAGCCGCACAGTCCTCATTGGAGTTGGTGCAACGGCGTTGCTCGATCTCTGGGCTGTGCTCCTGCAGCGGTTGTTTAAGGTGCCGGCGCCGAACTGGGGGCTGGTGGGACGCTGGTTCTGCCACCTGACCAATGCCCATGTCTTTCACGACGACATCGCGCTCGCGCGCGCCTATCCTTTCGAACGTGCGGTCGGCTGGATTGGGCACTATGCTATCGGCATTGTCTATGCTGGTGTCCTCCTGGTGTTCACGCGCCCGGATTGGGCGTCGGCGCCGACATTGTCTCCCGCACTCGCCATGGGCATCATCACCGTGGGAGCCGGATGGTTTCTGCTCCAGCCCGGCATGGGAGCGGGCGTTGCCGCCTCGAAACGGCCCAACGCCAAACAGATCAGGGTGCTCAACATTGCCGGCCATGTCGTCTTCGGATTCGGGCTGTACGGGAGCGCGCTTCTCGTCCGGTAGGATGATCGCAGGGAGATGCCACAGGACATCAGGTAATCGTGAAGTGGAAAACATGTAAGGCTTGCCAATAATGGTTTCGTGACTCAACCTAAGCCAAAGACCGGCTCCAGGAAAACGAGGAGCCGGCGCATCGGGAGGAAAGAATGCTACGTCGTGGTTTCCTGAAGACACTGGCCGTTGCTGCCGTTTCGCTGGTCTCGGCTGCCGGGTATGCGTGGGCCGCCTATCCTGAGCGACCGATCACCATCATCGTTCCCTGGGCTGCCGGCGGCGGCACGGATGCAACCGCCCGCATCATCGGCTCCCTGCTCGAGAAGGAGCTTGGCCAGCCGGTCAATGTCGTCAACAGGACCGGAGGAAGCGGTGTCGTGGGACATGAAGCCATCGCGGCGGCTGCGCCGGATGGCTACACCCTCGGGCTAGCGACGGTCGAGATCGGCATGTTGCATTGGCAGGGGCTCACCCAGCGCGATTACAAGGACTACACGCCGATCGCATTGATGAATCTTGATCCGGCAGGCGTTCAGGTGCGCGCCGACGCACCTTACAAGACCGTCAACGACCTGCTGGACGACATCAAGAAGAACCCAGGCAAGTTCAAGGCGTCGGGGACAGGGCAGGGCGGCATCTGGCACCTGGCGATCGCCGGCATGCTCGACAGCGCCAAAATCGATCCCAGCACTGTCCGCTGGGTGCCAAGCCAGGGGGCCGCACCCGGACTTCAGGATCTCGTCGCAGGCGGTGTCGAGATCGTACCCTGCTCGCTCCCGGAGGCGCGCTCTCTCATCGATGCCGGCCGCGTGAAGAGCATTGCCATCATGAACCCCGAGCGCAATCCGACTTTCCCGAACGTTCCCACGCTCGCGGAGCAGACCGGCAGCCAGTGGGCTATCGGCGCCTGGCGCGGCATCGTCGGACCGAAAGGCATACCTGCGGATGTCACGAAGCGGCTCGCTGACGCCCTGGACAAGATCTACAAGGGCAAGGAGTACAACGACTTCATGAGCCAGCGCGGCTTCGGCGTGAAGTTCGCGGCGGGTGAGGAGTTCCTTGCGTTCTGGAGGAAGAGCGACGAGGACCTCGGAGCGGTCATGAAAAAGGTAGGGTTGGCGAAGTAGCCTGGCTGACCCCGATGCGTGTCAACGATGCCATCACGGGCTTCGTGCTCCTCGCATTCGCGATCGTGATGTTCGCCTATGCGAGGACACTTCCGGCCATTCCGGGACAGGAGTACGGCGCCGCCGTCTTTCCGATGCTCATCGCCGTGGGCCTGGCAGGCTGCGGCATCCTGATGATTGCCTCGGGCTTTCGGCAATGGCAGGGCGCCGTAATCTGGAACGACTGGGCTCGCACCCATCATGCCTGGGTGAGGCTTGCGGTCATTTTCGCCTTGATCCTGGCCTACATCCTGGCCGCGCCGGTGCTCGGATTCGCGCCGACATCGATCACTATCCTGCTGGTGTTCATGCTGACGATGGGCGTCCGATGGTGGATCGCCGCGGCCGTCGCGATCGCCGCAACGGTGCTGATTCAGCAGACCTTCGTCGGATTGCTGCGCGTCCCCCTTCCACTCGGGCTCCTTGGACCCTGACCCTGATGATGTCATGAGTGCGATCCAGACAGCTTTCGGCCTCGTGTTCCAGCCGGCGGTGCTGGTGACCATCTTTCTCGCAGCCCTGTTCGGGCTCGTGGTCGGCGCGATCCCTGGCCTGACTGCCACGATGGCGATCGCGCTCCTGGTGCCGGTAACCTTCTTCATGGATCCGGTTCCGGCGGTGGGCGCCATGGTGACCTGCTCTGCCATGGCCATTTTCGCCGGCGACATCCCCGGCACGCTGCTGCGCATTCCGGGAACGCCGGCATCGGCGGCCTACACAGACGAAGCCTACATGATGACCCGCAACGGCGAGGGGGAGATCGCCCTTGGCGCCAACCTGCTCTTCTCGGCCATTGGGGGATTATTCGGCACATTCGTGCTGATCCTGTCCGCCCCGGCCCTCGCCGAGGTGGCCTTGCAGTTCAGCTCCTTCGAGTATTTTTGGATGGCACTGCTCGGGCTGACCTGTGCGGTGTTCATCGGAACAGGATCGCCGGTGAAGGGGCTCGTGAGCCTGTTCATCGGCCTGTTTGTTTCGACCATCGGGCTGAACAATCCAGCCGGCGTGCCCCGCTTCACCTTCGGAAACGCCGAGCTCACCGGAGGCGTGAACTTTATTGCAGCGATGATCGGCCTGTTCGCCGTGTCCGAGGTCTTTCGTTTTGCCATCTCCCATAGCATCCAGACCGCGCCGCAGGCCGTGATCGGCAATCTCTTCCGAGGCTGGGGGCGGATGATGGTGCAGTACTGGCCGCAGCAGCTGCGCGGCAATGTGCTGGGCACGATCATCGGCGCGCTGCCGGGAGCAGGGGCGGATATCGCAGCTTGGGTCAGTTATGCGGTCAGCAAGAAAATGTCCCGCACTCCCGAGAAGTTCGGCAAGGGGCACGTAGAAGGGATCATCGAGAGCACCTCGTCGAACAATGCCGCACTTGCAGGCGCCTGGGTTCCGGCGCTCGTCTTCGGCATCCCGGGCGACAGCATCACGGCCATTGTCATCGGCGTGCTCTACCTGAAGAACATGAACCCGGGCCCGACGATCTTCCTGAACAACCCCGAGTACATCTATGCGGTCTTCATCATCTTCATCCTGGCCAATCTGGTGATGCTGCCCTTAGGGTGGGCCGCCATCAAGGGTGCCCGGACGATTCTGCGCATTCCCCGCGAGATCCTGATGCCGTGCATTCTCATGTTCTGCATCGTGGGGGCCTTTGCCATCAACAACTCCGCTTTCGGCGTGGCCGTGATGCTGGTCTTCGGCGTGCTCGGATTTCTGATGGAGGAGAACGATATTCCCGTTGCTCCGTGCATCCTCGGCATCGTGCTCGGGCCCATGCTCGAGGAGAATTTCGTGACCTCCATGATCAAATCCGACGGCAGCTATCTTGCCTTCTTCGAACGGCCGATCTCAGGCGCGCTCGGGATCGCCACGCTGCTCATCTGGCTTGCGCCGGTGCTGCTCATGGCGCTGCGCTCCAGAAGGAGTACAATGCTACGGCAGGGCTAACGATCAGGCGATCCCAACCTGCAGAGGTCGCCGTCAACGGATGAACCGGTCAATGTAGTCGGCTCCGAGTCCGTTCTTCGCATAATGTGCACGGCACTTCTCGATCCGCGTGAAGACATCGTCGAACCCGGTCGCGTTGCCGTCGGGATCCACGTAGATCATGGCTCCGTTCACCTGGAACAGAGTGATCATCTCCTCGACATGAGGATCGACGACCAGCGTATGCGTCTCGCCAGGGGCCTCGTAGGCGTAGGAGCCCTCAGTCGCAACCCAGTCATGCTCCAGGTACCGCCATTCACCCTTCAGCACGAAGGCATGCACCGGTTGAGGATGACGATGGCGCGAGAGCACGCCCGACTTCCGCACCCGTAGCAGGTTCATCCAGTACCCGCGCGAGGCCGCAAGCAGCAGCGGTCGGAACCACACGTTCTCTTCCACAGGAACCCAGATCCGTTCGTCCGTCGGGACGGCGTTCGGGACCACGAGCTCCGGCGGGGAGTCCTTCGGCTGCGGATGCCTGTAGGGCACCCACTTGTCGTTCACGGGTGTAACGGGAGAGGTGGGCTCTGAGCTTGACATGCAATCTGCTCCTGTGGGCTTTACTGTAGTTACATGGTCAGATAACCGCCATCGATGGCCAGGATGGCGCCCGTCACGAACCGGGCCGCGGGCGAGGCCAGGAAGACGGCGCCGCCAGCCACTTCCTCCGGTGTGCCCCAGCGGCCCATCGGAGTGCGGGACAGGATCGGGGCGCTGCGCTCCGGGTCGTCCTGCAGAGCCTGGGTGAGGGGGGTGGCGATCCAGCCCGGTGCGACGGCATTGACGCGGATGCCATCGGCCGCCCACGCGGCGGCGAGGCTCTTGGTCAATTGGCCGATGCCACCTTTCGAGGCGCTGTAGGCAGGAACCCGGGGGCCGCCGAAGAAGGTGAGCATGGATGCGACGTTGACCACCGAACCCTTGGTTTCGAGCAGCCTTGCTTTCGAGGCAGCGCAGACCCGCATGGCACCGGTCAGATTGACTGAGATGACGTCTGCGAAGACCTCTGGGTCGTGCTCCATGTCACGGCGGATCACGCCCGCGGCATTGACCAGGACATCCAAGCGGTTGAACTGCGTGAGCAGGTGGTCGATGGATGGACCGTCGCGGACGTCGAGAACCGCAAACGAGATCCCTGCATTGGTCTCGTCGTCCGCCGCCCGCATCTGCTCGGTTTCGCTTGCTCCCGTTGCCGTGACATTGGCTCCCAAGTCGCGGAAGGCCTTGGCACAGGCAAGCCCGATTCCACTTGTGCCGCCCGTGATCAGAACGGTTTGGCCGTCGAACAGATGAGGGGCAAAAGCATCAGTGATCGGCATGCCGCTGTTCTCTCCAGGATGTTGATCGGATGCTCGGCAGGATTTGAAACATAGCGCTTGAATGAATGTAGCCAACCCGACCCTGCCACGGGATCGTGGCCGCTGCCGGAGGGAGTGACATTCCTCATGCGAATGATTGGACCAGAGGGCGGTGGCCCGCAGCCCTGAAGGCTTCCATGTGCGGGTCCGGACCACTCGGCGGTGTCCGTGACAACATCGAGAGCTGGCGGTCCTCGTCGTGAGGGGGCGCGGCCAGTAGCTTCGGGGCCGAGCGCGCGGATTTACGGTAAATGGCGAAGACGATCGGAATGGTGTGGGTGACAGACAGGGCCGCCTCAACCCGGGCGGAGTCAGGGGCATAGATCAGATCCACGCCCCTCTTCACGAACTCCGCCGCGTGCTGAGTATGCAGTTCCGGGTTTCCCCGCGCCCAGCGCCACTCGATGATGATGGTTTGTCCCTCAATCCAGCCGAGATCGCGCAGCCCGTCGGGAATGGCTTGCGTGGCCATAGTAAGAGCAGTCCCAAGAACACCGATGCGAGGGATCCTGCCACTGGTCTGTGCCGAGGCGGCGGGCGGCTTCAGAAGACAGGCAGAGGCTGCACCCAGAGCAAAGCTCTCCGGTTGATCATCCCATCCTCCCGTACAGTTTCGGCGGTACGAGGTCACAGGATCGATCCTGTTCCGAACGCGTTGGGCTGACCAGCAAGACCGTTCCATGAACGGCGTTTCGCGAAACCCGGGCCTGAAATGAAAAAAGCCCCAGCCGAAGGGTAGACCTCAGCCAGGGCAGCCTCCACGCTTGGGGGCAATGGAGCTCGGTCGAGCATCTTGGAATGGCCACGGTAAAAATTCCGTAGCAGACTCAGGGCTGTTCTATACTGGCGGTCATGCGAACGGCGAGGATCATCATCACCTGCGCGATGATGCGATCGATTTCGGATCGTCTCTCACTGTTCTTATGGAATCGAGTTGACGGGGCCGTAGCCCCAGACCGTGGACACCGTCGAGAGAACTCCGCTCAGGAGCAAAATGCTCAAGGCGATCGTTCCGAATGGGACGTGCCGGGCCTTCCAGGCAAGTCGCACGGCTTCCTTGTGGTCGGATGCGTGACGGGCCGCCATGAGAGCCTCCCCGCTTGAACATCATCAATATACCCGATCCGAACCCAGAAGTTTGCAACATAGATTAAGCTGGGATGCCGATTTCAGGGCTCGACGGCCACTTGTCTGCCGATTTCCTATCGTCCGCTTCCGCGAATTCACCTGATGACGCTGTAGTGGAATTCATCAATTGATGGATGTGGCGTCCCAGCGAACCCGATCATTGTCGATGGCGTCAAGTTGCCCGTTGCAGTGAATGCCCTTTCTGGCCAGGGAATTGCTGCCCTGGTCACCTCCCTGCCCGCTGACGCGAGGCCGTTCCATGAATGCGTCTGTGCACAATTCGATCTGGTCCAGGCACCGGATTGGACGCATACTTGATGGTTCTGGGGGAGTCTCTCGGATGGGAGGAAGCCATGAAACCAGCCGTCGGGTGCTTGTTTGTTGTGGCCGGCATGCTCACCGCCGGGACAGCGTTCGCGCAGGACTTCAAAAGCCAAGCCACGGCCACCGCTTCGCCGTAGGACACCGCCTTCAATGCGGGTGACGCCACCAAGCTCTCGAAAGCCTACACCAAGGATGCCGTGATCCTCCCGGCAGGTGGCGAGCAGGTGACCGGCCCGGAAGGAGCCGAGAAGCTGTTCGGCGGCTTCATCAAGGGTGGGGTCAAGAACCATAAGATCACGGTCCAGGGCGGAGAAGGCAACAGCGGGAGGGGTTATGTCGATGGACGCTGGCAAGCCGATGCCGGGGACAAGCCGCTGAACGGCCACTGGGTCAATGTGCTTGAGCGCGAGGACGGTCAGTGGCGCACCGCCCTCCACACCTGGAACCTCGATCAGTAGCGTTTGCCCTGAGGGTTGCCTTGGCCCTTCACCGCGCGGCCGCGCGTGTTTCCACTGGCGTAAGACCGGGGAAGTTCTCCCCGGTCGGGTCTCTCGGATATCGGAGACGTGCACGCGGGCATAGCCCATAGGCCATCTGGTCTATTTTTTCCTATCTGGCGTGCTGCTAGACCATTGGTCTGGGAGACGACCATGCGCGACCACAAACCCGGCTGGGGCAATCAGATCCATAAAATCGAAGAGATCAAGATGCGCCTCATCCAGCACGAGAAGCGAGTTCGGGTCACCCTCATCCTGCTCGTTGTACTCAATGCGATCCTGCTCGCGCTGGTCGTGAGCCATCTATGGGAGCATCCATGGATGCAGGACAGCATCCAGGGAGTTGTTCCATGACGCCATTTACGCGCAATTCGCGGACTGTTTTCCGCGTCCAAGCGAGGCACAAAAAAGGCCGCTGCGAACAGCGACCCAAGATGAGGGCTAAAGCGCCAAAGGGGGCCGCCATGCTAAGCTCACAGCGGTTCGGCGCTTCAACAGCAGCTTGATAGGAGAATAGGCTTACCTGAGGCTTGCCAAAGCCAAAAAGCGAGCATTGTCTACGGCTGGGGTTCGCCTCCTCGGACTCCCTTCCATAAACGATTGTCGGAAGTTCGCGGACTTTCTTCTCACGTGCGTGACGGCTCGGATGCCAGATCAGGGGGATTGCGCGCAGGATGGGCGGACCAAGATCCTTCCGAAACGATGTTCCTATGGACATTCCCGGTTCTCCAAGAGTGGAGGAACCGGCTTGGCTTCATCGTCCCTCCAGCTAAGGGCTTTCTGCAGCTTAGTGACGAAGCGTCGACCGTGCCGGCGCAAGGTAGTTTCAACGCGTTGCCTGGAGTCGGACTTTCGTCCACGCAGTATTTGGGTCAACTGGCGTTACGCCTCTCCAAGCCAATTGGCGCTTTAGTGGCTATGTTGCCGTAAAGTACCAGAGATCAGCAAAAAACATATTCTGGGGAATCTGGCTCGACAGTTAGGGGATTATTCTTATTAGTGTTCGCCCGTAGGCGGACCATTCCGAGAAGCCGCCTGGAATTGTAACAATAATCAAGGGTGCCGCAGAGCGGCACGTCAACCCTGGAACTCGGCTCAGGGGTGGCCAGGGGGCATGACATGGCAGGCAGTCTCGAAGGGATTCAGGTTAAGATCACCTTCTCCTTGCAGGGATCGTTCGTCTACGAGGCTCCTTATGAGTTCACATCGGTGACCGTTGGGGCCGGGGCCGAACTCGTCGTGCCCCTGTCCGCCAGGATCCTGTCCGACACGGACGGCGATGGCGATATGGAGCCGGTGCAGGGGCCCAACGGGCTCCTGAGCGGGACGATGACCGTCGATATTTCCGGCAACCAAGTCTTCGCCCAATTCGAGGGGACCGCACAACCCGCCGGGTTCACGATCACGATCGAAGGCCTGGCTCCCGCCGGAGCCGCTCCCGGAACGATCACCGACGAGGGGTCGATGAACGGCGTCAATGCCGTTAATGCCCCGACCTACAACGCTTCGACCAAGACACTGACCTACAACTGGTCCTTCTGGGGCTTCCAACCTGGGACCAAGGTCGATCAGACGGTGTTTTACGACAATATGCTCGAAGACACTCCGGATGCGGTCGATGACGCGTTCAGCGCCAAGGCAGGGGTTCTGCTCACGGGTAAGAGCGTTCTCGCAAACGATACGGATCTCGACAATGGAGGGTCGTTCGGCGTCGTTGATCAGCAGACAGTCACGGCGATCAACGGAGTGGCGGCTGGTGTCGGCCAATGGGTCGACCTCGTTGGCGGCGGACGTGTTCTGCTGAATGGCGATGGCACCTTGCAGTTCTCCGACGGTGGCGACTTCGCCGATCTGACGGCAAGGCAAACACGCGCCACGTCCTTCCAGTATACGGTCACGGACTCGACCGGCCGGTCCGACACGGCTACCACGACATTCACCGTCGAGGGTGTCAACGATGCGCCAACGGCCGTGAACCTGACCCAGTCCAAAGTCGCCGTCGAGGATGGCGGAGCGGTCCCACTGGACAATATCGTCGTGACAGATGCCGATGCTGGGGAAACGGTCACGGCGACGCTCACGCTCAATCTGCCCCAAGCAGGCAGCCTGTCAGTAGGAACTTTCGGCGCGGCCACAGCAACCTACAATTCGTCGACCGGAGTGTGGACCGTGACCGGGTCCGTTGCGGACGTGAATGCAGCCTTGGCGGCGGTCGCATTCGCTCCTGCCCCCAACTGGGACAGGCCGGTGTCGATCACGACGCAGATCCGGGATGCCGCCGGAGCAGGTCCCGCCAACGGGACGATCACTGTCAACGTCTCCGGGATCAACGACGCGCCGACCGCCACGCAGCTCGTTCAGAACAAGAGCTTCGCGGAAGATCCCGGCGGCAGTATCGCCTTGGACAACATCGTTGTCACCGATATCGATACCGGCGAGACGGTCACGGCGACGCTCACCTTGAGCAATCCGGCGGCTGGCAGCCTCACCGTCGGCACCTATGGCTCGGCCACCTCCACCTTCGATGCGGGCACTGGTGTCTGGACGGTCACCGGGTCGGTGAGCGATGTCAACGCGGCCTTGGCGGCCGTGGCCTTCACGCCGGCTGCCAATTGGGATCAGAGCTTCACCATCACCACCAGGATCCGGGACTCCGCCAACACCGGCCCGGCGGATGGCACGATCGCCGTCACCGTCACCCCGGTCAATGACGCTCCCACCGCTGTGTCTATGACCCAGGGCAAGACCTTTGTCGAGGATGCCAGCAGCCCTGTCGCGCTCGACAACATCGTCGTCAGCGACGTCGACCCCGGTGAGACGATCACCGCTACTCTGACCCTGAGCACTCCGGCTGCGGGAAGCCTCAGTGCCGGCACCTACGGCTCGGCCACCGCGACCTACAACGCGGGTACCGGCGTGTGGACCGTCACAGGCTCCGCGGCCGATGTGAACGCCGCGCTCGCAGCCGTGACCTTCACGTCGGCCGCCGGCTGGGACAAGAACGTCACCATTGCCACCCGGATTCGGGACGCGGCGAATGTGGGCCCCGCTGACGGGACGATCACCCTCATCGCTACGCCGGTGAACGATGCACCGGCAATCGGCACGAATCTCGGCGCCTCGACCGTGACGGGCGGCCTTTTCACCCTCACGTCCGGGCAGCTGAGCGCGAACGATCCGGACGATTTAGCGACGGGCCTGACCTACACGGTCACCGACGCAACCGATTACGGTACGCTGTTCCGCGACGGCAACGGCAACGGCGTCATCGATGGGGGCGAGGCCCTCGGAATCAACAGCACCTTTACCCAGAACGACATCGATCAGGGCCGCATCAAGTACCTGCATGGCGGTGGAGCCGACACCGGCGACAGCTTCACGTTCTCCCTTGCGGATGGCGGTGAGGACGGAGCGGCGCCCGTCACGGGCCGGACCTTCGATATCGCAGTCTCGGCCAAGCCAATCATCACAAAGGGCGGCGCGCCAACACCCACCCATGCCGAGGGCGGGGCCGCAACGATCATCGCTCCTACGCTCACAGTAGCCGACAGCGACAGCCCCATGCTCACCGGCGCGACACTGGTGGTGACGGACTTCGTTGCTGGCGACGTACTGGGCTTTGCAGCCGTGGACGGAATCACAGGCAGTTACAACGCGGCGGCCGGCGTGCTGACGCTGAGCGGCACGGCCACCGTGGCGGCATACCAGGCGGTACTGCGTACGCTCACGTACAGCACGACGAGCGACAACCCGACGGTCGGGGTCGGCAATGCGGATCGGGTGATCAGCGTGAAGGTCGCGGACGGCTCCGGCCTGGAGAGCGTTCCCGCGTCGATCACGCTCAATGTCGTGGCTACGAACGATGCGCCCGTGCTCGACGTGTCACAGTCTTCCACCCTGAAAGCCATCGCCGAGGACATCGGCAACCCGACCGACGGCAGCACGGCCAACGGCACGTTGGTCTCCGCGCTGCTGGGTGGCATGACCGATGTTGATGTAGGCGCCCTGCAGGGCATCGCTGTCGTCGGCGTCAGCACCCATGGAACTCTATGGTGCTCCACCGACGGCGGCGTGAGCTGGGATCAGGTGTCAGCCGACCTCTCGGCGACCAGCGCGCTAGTGCTCCACAGCGATGCACGGCTCTATTTCCAGCCCGCGGCCAATTTCCATGGCACGGTGGCGGACGCTATCACCTTCAAGGCCTGGGACCGCACCGACGGCCGTGCGAACGGAACAACGGGCGTCGATACCACTCACGGCTCGGCCTTCTCGACCGGCACCGACACCGCTTCTGTCAACATCATCAGTGTCAACGATTCCCCCGCCTTGGCCGACACGCCGCTTGCCCTGAATCCCGTTGCCGAAGACTCAGGCAGCCCGGACGGCCCTGTGGGAACGCTCGTGTCCTCCCTGACCGGCGGCATCTCGGATGCCGATTCGGGAGACGCGAGGGGCATTGCCATCGTGGGGGCCGACGCCTCACAGGGAACGTGGTTCTTCTCGACCGACAATGGTGCCCATTGGATGCCACTCGGCATGCCGAGCGCCGACGCGGCCCGATTGCTGCTGGGGGATGCCGGCACGCGGGTCTACTTCCAGCCTGCGGCGGACTACCAGGGCACGGTGCCCGCGGCACTGACCATCCGTGCCTGGGACGGCACCGCAGGGACGAACGGCGGGACGGCCAATACCGGATCGACCGGCGGCACGACGGCCTTCTCGCCGACCGCCGACACGGTCTCGGTGACCGTCACGCCTGCCAACGACGCCCCAATCGCGACCGTGCCGTCCAGCCTTTCGGTGACGGAGGACACGCCGACGGCCCTGACCGGCATCAGCTTTGCGGATGTCGACGCGGGCTCAGGCGCCGTCACTGTGACCATGAGCGTGCCGGCGGGAGTGCTGATTGCCACGAGCGGCGCGGGCGTGACGGTCGGCGGCACCGCCTCGGCCCTGACGCTGACGGGCACGATCGCCGATATCAATGCCTTCATCGCCGGCAGCGGTGTCACCTACACGCCGGCCCCGAACGACAGCGGCACACGGGTGCTGACGATCTCGATCGATGATGGCGGGAACAACGGCAGCGGCGGAGCGCTGAGCGATACCAGGACGGTGAGTTTGAACGTCTCGGCCGTGAACGATGCTCCTGTCATTGCAGCGCCGGCGACGATCGAGGCGCACGAGGACGCACGGGCGGCCCTGACTGGCATCAGCTTCTCGGATGCCGATGCTGGACCGGGTCTGGTCACCGTCACATTTTCCGCAGCTTCCGGTTCACTGGCGGCCAGCGATGGCGACGGGGTGAACGTGGGTGAATTCGCCTCGGCCCTGACACTGACGGGCACGATCGCCGATATCAACGCCTTCATCGCCTCGGGCAACCTGACGTTCCTCGGTGCGGACAACGCCAGCGGGAACGTCAAGGTCACAGTCACCATCGATGACGGCGGCAACACTGGCGCTGGTGGGGCGAAGACGGACACGGCTGACTTCGACATCGTTGTCGCACCCGTCAATGACGCGCCGATCGGGCAGGACAAGACCATCTCGCTCCTGGAGGATAGCACCTATCGTTTCTCGGCCGCCGACTTCGGCTTCTCCGATCCGGTCGAGGGCGACGCTTTCAGCTTCATTGAGATCGTCAGCCTGCCCGAGGAAGGTGTCCTGACGCTCCTCGATCTCGGCACCGGCACCACGCGGCCGGTTGTGGTAGGCGACATCATCCCAGCCGCAAGCCTCGACGGCGGCAAGCTGGGGTACACTCCGGCAGCCAACAGCCACGGCGCGGCCCTTGCAGGCTTCGCGTTCCGGGTGACGGACAGTGGCGGTACGGACAACGGCGGCTCCGACACATCCGGCGTTCACCGCATCACCTTCGATGTGGCTCCCGTCAACGATGCGCCGACCGCGCAGGACAAGACCGTCACCCTGCTGGAGGATGACTCGTACACCTTCAAGGCTGCCGACTTCGGCTTTGCCGATATCGAGGGGCATGGTCTCAAGGCGGTGACCGTCGTCACCCTGCCGCAAAGTGGAACGCTGACTCTCAACGGCCATAAGGTTGTCCTGAACCAATCCATCGCGGCCAGCGAGATCGGCAAACTGGTGTTCACGCCGGCGACCGACATGAGCGGGGAGGGCCTCGCCTCGTTCAATTTCCGGGTCCAGGATACCGGCGGCACCGCGAACGGCGGCGTTGACACTTCGGCGCAGCACCAGATGCGCATCGACGTCGCTCCGGTCAACGACGCCCCCGCCGCGCAGAACAGGACCGTGTCCCTGCAGGAGGACCGGACCCGCAGCCTCACGGCCGCAGATTTCGGCTTCTCGGATGCCTTGGATGGACACTCCCTGAAGGCCATCATCATTGCGGGTCTGCCGCAGAGCGGTACGCTGACCCTCAATGGCCGTGCGGTCGTGGCGGGCCAGTCCATTTCCGCGGGTGACATCGGCAAGCTGGCGTTCACTCCAGCCAAGGACGCGAACGGCTCTGGCTACGCCACGATCCGCTTCAAGGTCCAGGACGATGGCGGCACCGCGCACGGTGGGCAGAATACGTCGAGGGAGCACACTCTCACCGTCGACGTCACTCCGGTCAACGATGCTCCAACGATCGGCGGGGTCCCGGCAGGGCTCGCGATCACCGACAAGGCGAGCGGCAAGCCGTTCACGAACGTGATCGTCAGTGACGCCGATGGCATGGGCACGGTTCTCACAGCCACGATCAGCCTGGACAAGACCGGCACGGGCACCCTAACCCGTCTCGACGGCTTTGCGCTAAACTCCGACGGCAGCTACTCCATCACCGGAACTGCGGCCCAGGTCCAGGCGGCTCTGCGCAGTCTCGTCTTTGTTCCAAAGGAGAACGGCGGCAAACCTGGCCAGCCGACCTCGACCACGATCTCCGTTACGATCGGCGACGGGGAGGCTTCCGTCACCCGGAACGTGCCGATCACGGTCCAACCGGTGAACGACAGGCCGACCCTGGCCAATGATGGCCCAGTCGTGGTTGTCGAGAACGGCACAGCATCGGCGAATGCGCGGCATGGCGTTCTGGCCAACGACACCGATCCAGATCGGGATGTGCTCGCGGTGAGCGCGGTCGCGCATGGACACTCCCGCGAAGTCGCCGCCGGCACCGCGATCATTGGCACCTACGGACGGCTGACGCTCAAGGCCGACGGCAGCTACACCTACGTGGCCAACACGACCGCAGCGGAGGCCCTGAGGGCAGGCGCCATTGCGACCGACACCTTCTCCTATACCGTCTCCGATGGCCAGGGCGGCACGCAGACGGCGACCCTTTCGTTCCGGGTGAGCGGCACCAATGACTCTGCCACCTTCGGGGGCACATCCCGGGGCATGGTGATGGAGGATGGTGTGCTCTTCGCCCGCGGCACCTTGACTACCCTTGATGCCGATGCCGGCCAGACGGGGTTCCGTGCGCAGGCTGACCAGAAGGGCGTGTACGGCACGTTCGCCTTCGATGCGGCCACCGGGACCTGGACCTATGCTCTCGACAACAAGGCCAAGGCCACCCAGGCGCTGCGCCAAGGCGAGACGAAGACCGAGACCTTCACGGTCAAGGCGCTCGACGGCACCGTAAAGACGGTGACCGTCACAGTGACCGGCTCGGGCGAGGCTGTCGATGGCGCCGAGGTCGAGACCGTGGTGACAACCAACCCGGACGGCTCGCAGACGCAGCGCGTCGCGATCATGCCGATCACCGCAGACAGGGGCGAGACGGGCGGCAATCCCATGTATGCCGATGTCCCGCTGGTCAGCGTGGGCGGGAGCAGCGTGCTGACGGCCCAACTTGGTGTCGGGATCGGTCTCGTCGCGTCGGGCTTCGTGACCCCGAAGCCTGCGGGTTCCTCAGTGGCGGATCTGATCCGCGAGATCCGGGCGCACACGGCGGCGGGCTCGTCGGATCAGGCCTCCCTGACGGGCAGCGGCGCGGGCTTTCTCGCAAGCCTGCCCACCAACGTGCCACTGATCGTGCAGACGCTGCTGCCCACGATAGCATCGGGCAGCACGGCCCCGGCCCAGCCGCTGGTCATCAGCGGCAGCCCGGCCGCGAATGCGCCCCAGACCGCCCTCGTGATCGACACCCGCGGCCTGCCCTCCGGCAGCCACATCGAGCTCCAGAACGTGGATTTTGCGGCGGTGATCGGCGCAGTGACGATCACCGGAGGCGCTGGTTCGCAGGTGGTCTATGGCGATGGCGCCGGCCAGCACATCGTGCTCGGGGCCGACGACGACACCCTGCACGGCGGGGGCGGCAACGACTATGTCGGCTCGCATGGCGGCAACGACTGGCTGTACGGGGATGCGGGCAACGATACCGTCTCGGGCGGGATCGGCAACGACCGCCTGTATGGTGGGTCGGGTCACGACCGGCTGCTGGGAGAGACTGGCCATGACCGTCTCTCCGGCGATACCGGCAATGACACCCTCGACGGGGGCACCAGCAACGACAGCCTGTGGGGTGGCAGCGGCAACGACCGGCTCATCGGCGGATCGGGCAACGACGGACTCTATGGCGACACCGGTGATGACCGCCTCGAGGGCGGCACAGGGCATGACCGGCTAGACGGCGGCACCGGCAACGACCTTCTGTATGGCAACGCGGAGAACGACACTCTCTTGGGGGGCGAGGGCAACGACAGCCTCAAAGGCGACGGCGGCAACGATTGGATCGTGGGCGGCCTGGGCCAGGACAAGCTGTGGGGCGGAGCTGGCGCGGATGTATTCGATTTCAACGCGGTCCAGGAGAGCCGGGCGGGTGCGCAGCGCGACGTCATCTACGACTTCCAGTCCGGCGTGGATCGGATCGACCTGCGTGGGATCGACGCCAATGTGCACCTGAAAGGCGACCAGGCCTTCACCTGGGTGGGGGCGAACGCACCCTTCCTGTACCCGAAGGAGACGGCTGCCCTCCTGAAGTTGGGCTTTACTGGCAAGGCCGGGCAGCTGCGCTTCGAGGACGGCATCCTGTCGGGCGACACGAACGGCGACCGCAAGGCCGACTTCCAGATCAAGATCGTGGGCCACTTCTCGCATGGGGACGTGATCCTGTAAGCCGCAGCCGCAGGACGGGAGGGACTGCCTCCTGACCTGCATCTCATTCTGCCGCCGGACCTTGTGGCGCGCGTGTGACAGCGCCGGCGCAGGTCTTGCCCTACCATCCGCCCGAATCGCCGGAGATCCTCATGAAGCGCCTGTTGTTATCCCTGTCAGCCCTGATCGCCGGGACGAGCGTATCGGCCGCCGCCGACCTGCCGGGCCGGGCCGCACCGGTTGCTCCGGTGCTGCCTGCTGCCGCCTTGAGCTGGACCGGTTTTTATGCCGGCGTGCACGGCGCCTGGATTCGGGACGCCGGGGAGGCGGTGCGCACCAGCGTGCTGGGCGTCTCGCCGGCCGCGCTTCCCGCCCGCGCCGGGCTGACCGACACCGGCCTGGGGGGCGGCGCGCAGATCGGCTACCTGTGGGACTTCGGCCGCCTCGTGGCGGGCGTTGAGGCGGATCTCACGGTTCTGGACGTGGGCCGCAGCCGCAGCTTCGAGGGCGAGGAAGCCCCGTTCGCCCTGCGCACGGATCTGAGTTCGCAGATGAGCCTCTTCGGCAGCGTGAAGGGCCGTCTCGGTATGGCGCTGCCGGGGGTTCTGCCATTCGTCGAAGGCTCGCTGGTCTATGTCACGGGCGGTCTCGCCATGGCGCGGATCGAGCGGCAGGGGCGGATCACGGTGGAGCCGGTGGGACTGGGCCCTCAGGCGAGCCATGAGGATTGGCGCACCGGCTTTGTGGTGGGCGCCGGCAGCGAGCACAGGCTGACGCCGACCCTGTCGCTCAAGACGGAGACGCTCTATTACAACCTCCAGGACGATACGCTGACGCTCGCACGCTCTGCCAGCCAGGCGAGCTATCGGTTTAAGAACGACGGCTGGATCAGCCGCGTCGGATTGAACCTGCGATTCTGATCCTGGCGCCACAAGGGCAGGGTGAAGGGCTCAACACAGCCGGCCGCCTCTCGTCCAGGATCCAGTGGTACGCTTCGTATGCTTGTTGGTTGGATCAACGGGTGCTGTCATCGGCATTCGGGCCATTGGCGTAGCGCGGGGCAGCCGCAACTGGATTCCGTTATCGGTGAGCACCGTGTGTATCTTAGGGCACAGCCGCGATCAGGGCGACAGGGAAGGCCGAGGCGGTGGCTCGGTTGGCCTTGTTCACCAACTGCGCAAAGGCGAACTTGCTGGTGCGGTGGATGGCCACAAACAGATAGAGCTTGCCTTGGGTGGTCCGCACTCCGGCAACGTCGATGTGGCAGAAGCTGATGGGGGAGCTCTTGAACTGCTTCTTAGTGGGCTTGTCACTCTCCACATCCAGCAAACGCCCAAGCCGATGCCCATGCCGCTGTAGACAATGATGGAGTGAAGAGCGCGTCAGGTGCGGGATGGTCGGCTGGACTTCGACAAGCTCTGATCAACTTGCCGTGGCGTGCTACCTGCCGGCAGCGGCTTTGATTTCAGTAAAGACCCTGATGGCGCAATCCAGATCCTTGAGCATCCGGAGGGAGTGGCATTCCTCATACGAATGATTGGACCAGCGGGCGATGGTCTACGCAGCCGACCGATCCTAGGCAGACCGAGGGACGAGCGCTGGACCGCTGCAGGTGACCTACCTATTCTGGCCATCTGCTAAAAGTGAAATTCAACCCCATGCACAGTAAGAGATCGGCGGGCTTGCAGCCGTTGAAGCATTGAGCATCTGCAAACGGCCATGTCTACTGACAGTGCCAAAGTCAATAACCGGGTTAAAAATAGATTACATTTTTGTCTACTGAGGCTAGCGATCCACTTGATCGCGAGAGTAAGTCGTTTCTCCACCGGAAAGGGAGAACGATTATGTCACAGCTACCACAAACAGCTTCCAGGGATGATGGGGCGCCAGTGGGCACCCGCTTGAAAGCGGCCACGGGAACGCGGCACCCGGGTCTTCAGGAGGCCCTTATCCGTCAGGTTCAGGAGACCATGCCGGCCTCCTCCCGAATGACTCCGGCCCACTCTCCGGATCTCGAGGAGGCCGCCGTGGCGGCTATGATGGAGATGCAGCCGCAGAATACCGTCCAGGGGATGCTGGCTGGACAGTTCGTGGCACTGCACTTCGCTAGCATGGAAAGCCTCCAGCGTGCCGCCGAGAAGGGATCCTTGCCTGCCGTGCGTGACATGAACCTGCATCATGCCGTGAAGCTGAGTGCCATGGGGCTACGGGTGCTGGATGTGTTCGAGCGGCTGCAGGGCCGGGGCGCCGCGTCGCAACCACATGGGCATTTTCTCAACGTCGAATCGGGCGGGAAGGCGGTGGTCGGGGTGCAGGTGGGCATCGGGGTAACGGAGGGCGCCGTGAGACCGGACGCGGCTGCATCCGCGGCAAAGACTGGTGAGAGTGGCCCAGGCCCGGCGCTGGACCAGGAAGATGAGCGGGTGAAGCGGTACCTCTCTGAGCGCGACGAACGGGGCATTCGCCTTGGGTGACCATGTCCGCAACACCGGACCAATGCGGGCGAGCCGGCGCTGTGGCGCGCTCACCCGAGCAGGGTGCGCCTGTCGGGCGCCCGCAGTCCAGGGAAAGCGGCGGTGCCGGATGCACGGGGGCGCTGCCGGATCCGGAGCCCCTCACGGCAACCAGAATGCGCTCCAGACGGGGCTGCACACCCGCGCGATGATCGCGCAGCGTCAGGCTGTGAGCACCTTGCTCAAGCGCGCACGCCAGGTGCTGGACGATCTTGAGTAGGCGTGGCAACCGGGTTCCGGTTTCTCGACTCTCGCCTGCTCCAGGGGAACTCCGGGAGGATGGCACCTCGTTCTGTTGTCCCTCAGGACGTCCGCGTCCTACGCGTGCCTATCTGAGGGCAGCAAAGCGCGTCTCCAAGGGCATCTTCGGTGACGTGACGACAGGCGACGCAGAGGCTGACGCGATGATGAAAGAATTGGGTCAGAAGATCCTGAAGGTCTGCACTGCAACCCCAAAGATCATGGTCCGTGAGGCTATCCAGAAAGCTATGATCGAAGAAAACTGATCGGTGCAAGATGGAGGTGTGTCTTCGTCGAGAGCCCCGTCTCGTCCCTTGTACCTGTTCAATCCAGCGAAGGGACCGGACCGGGAAGTTAGTGCTCCCACAACGTCGGCGCCGCGAACCTGATCCCGAACGAAAAGGGGAACGACCTCGGGGGCGTGATCGGCATTCGATGCCCAAGGCTCCCGAGCCGATCAGGGCAATCACGGAGTCGCTGCAGGACCCTATAGCATTTTCAAGTTGGGTGGGCTGAGGGAGCAAGCTCATCCTAGTTACCTAAGACGTTGGGCTAACCCGCACATAGCCATAGAAGGTCTCGCAGTATCAGTTCAATGCAAGTTGAAGGAGATTTTCGTCTAGCATTTGCCTTGTTCCTTTGTATTGCGCGCGATATGCAATCTGGTACTTTCTTTGTCTCGACGAACTACTAACGTGGGTGACTGATCATGGTCCGAGCGTTGTTCTTGTCGTTCATGCTTCTCTGGTCTTCCCTTGTTCTTGCGCAGGATTGGAAAGTCGGTGATGCAGCGGTCTTTCGGGCCGAGCATGCCCTTGGCGTGCCCCTGCATCGTGAGCCCCGTCCGAGTCTGGTCGGACGCGCTCTGGACGGTTCTGAGGCGAAGATCGTTGCGATCCAGCCGAACAGTCGATGGGTGCAAGTTGAAACTCCGGGTGGACTGCAAGCGTGGGTCCTCGCCCGCTATCTGGCCGCGCAAACCACTCCAAACCCCGGCCCTTCGACAAGAGAGAGTGCCGCAGCCACTTCTGCCGTCTGGACGTCACCGGACGAATGCCGCTCGCGCGTGGCAAACGGCGAGCGCCTCGTGAAATCAGATGACCGCATCCGCATAGCCACTTGGAACATTCGATGGTTCCCTTGGACAAGCCCTGAGCGGGAGGGGATCAACACGGACCTGGACTGGCTCTCCTGTGTCCTTGCCTGGATGCAGGCCGATGTCATCGCAGTTCAGGAAATCCTGGATACCCGGGATGCAGATTTCGCGTGGGCCACTCTGTTCGACGGGTTGAAAGCTCACATGGGCGGAAATTGGCGTGTGGATCTACAGGAGTGTGGTGACGAGTCGGCGCAGCACGTGGGCTTTGTGTGGAACGCCGATCGTATCACATTGAGCAATACGCGAGACGTGTGGCAGCTGAACGGTGCTTCCATGAGTAGCGACAATCCCTGCGCAGACAATCTGCGTCCAGGAAGAGGTGCGTACGCCAAGAGCCTCAGCGGCGGTGCCGACTTTCACATTGTGGTGGCTCACGCCGATTCCGGCACGAAAGAGCGCGACTTCGAACACCGGCAGACGGCACTTCATCGCCTCGACAGCGTCTTCGCCGATCTGAATAGCCAAGCCTCCGATGCTGACATTATCCTGTTGGGTGACCTCAACACGATGGGAGCTCAGGGTCGTGCTGACGCAGAAGGTGAACTTCAGCTCCTCGGGCAAGTCACCTCGAAGGAGGCGCCTGAATACCGCCACCTGAAACTCACACCGGCCTGCACGGAGTATTTTGAGGGGGTGTGTGGCTGGCTTGATCACGTTCTGGTCGGGCGGACCATGGCGGAGGCGGAACGTACTGAACTACGCCTCACCGGGTACTGTGCGGAAAGCGGGGGCGCTCCAATCCGAGGCTCGATGCCGGCGGCTTACGAGCGTCTTTCCGACCACTGTCCAGTTGTCCTGGATTTGGCCGATCAGGATCTCGACTGAAGGGGCTTTGCAGCACTTGGCGCCTACGCGGAGCATTTTACATTGTGGAGATCAGGAGCGGTCTTCATCGGGAGCGCTCTTGCGCCCCGGCTAATGTGGAAGGCAGACGAGGGTCAGCAGCCAACCCTTTGCTTGATTGCGTCCACTTGAGACTTTGAGCGGCAGACATTCTCACACGGAATGCCGTCCCCATCCCCGTCCGCCCGGCGATGCATTTAAGGGAAAGTCAGTGCTGAGATAAGCACACTTGCCATGAAAGCTATCAGGATCAGGAGTGGCACCAGCACGCCAGCCGAGACTGCCAGGAATAGGGGCAGACCGAGATAACGCATAGCAGGTCCTCCACGTCAGTGGGTAAAGGCTAATGCGAACCTCGGCTTTAATATGTCCTACCGTGATGGTGGCAGACCAGGCCGCCGAGGCCGCTGATCTTGCGCCATTTCAGAGGAGGCCACACCTATATACGCTGTTCACTTAGCATCCTTACGGCAGTCACCGACATTTAGGTCCGGAGCCGGCCACACGCTCCTAATAGCTTGGGCCTGCCGGAGAACCGCGCTCCCCGGAAGACAGCCCCCGTTCAACGATTGCGCCGGAGCCACTAAATAAGGGCTTAACTGATGGGGATCCGCAATGTCCGACAGGAATGAACAGCCCAAATCCGATAGGGATGACGAGCTTGGTATAAGACAGCGCATCAGCTTTCGAGATTACCCCAGTACGGGTTGGGTCGTGCTTGCGGCACTTGTCTCGGGACTGAGCTGGCTGGTCTACAAACGCTCGGGCAGCAAGCGAAAGGGTCAGTCGACGCCTCCGACGACACACAACAGCAGCAGGGGATGATCCGCGCCACTCAAAATTGTCCGGTGGTCCCCGCTCAAGCAGACATCTGGCTGCTATCAGCCGAGTGCCTGGCTCAACCATCAACAGCCGAATGGGTCGGGCATACAGTGTCAGCGGATGTTCTTGACCAAGGCGAGGAGCAATGCTGCTTCCACATCGCCGTCCTTTGCAGCCCGTTGCAGCACCTGCTGGATGGTTTTGTCCTCACCGGGCGCATGCCGGTCGCACACGGCAAGAACCTGCTCATACAGACCTCGATCCGCTGGCTCGATCCCCCACACCGAGGCGAATGCAGCCCTGATCTCCTCCGAGGAGGCGTCGGGGACGTCCGCTGCCACCAAGGGATAGGTCAGCTCGAACAAGCCACCGGCCCCCATCGTCCGTTGGTCCTCCGCAAGTGACCCGATGGCCCGCTCGATCGCTCGTTCGATCAGCTGTTCACGCTCAACAGTCATGGAGCACCTCCAGCGGCTGTTATGGTCAGAATACCCCAATTCCTGTCACCGGTATGCGGGATCTTTGCAGGTGCTGGCCTCCGAGAACACGGCCGGCTGGCGCTCGAGCCCCCACACCCACTCGCCCGCCCGCTCCGGGTGTGCCTGGAAGTGGGCATTCCGTTCGGCCAAGTAGCGGTCGATCGCCGCCTGAGCCTCCTCAGCAGAGGGATAGTCGCTGTTGTGCAGGACAGCGCGCGCCATGCCGCTGAAGACCGCTTCAATGACATTCAGGAACGGCGCACAGGAGGGCAGCGGCACGACCCTGATCTGCGGCCCGCCCCCCACCTGAGCGTCGGCATTGTACTTGGCCAGCCAGTCCTTGAGCTGGTTCGAGGAGTGCCAGGACGCCGCGTCCCAGGACAGGTAGAGCTGACGGCAGGCGGCATACTGCGTGGCCAGGATCTCGATCAGCCGGATCATCTCGGCTGTGTTCTTGTTCGCGCTGTAGATATGTGTGACCTGGTTCGTTGCCAGCTCCAGGGCCGCCGTGAGGATCAGGGTGCCGCGCGCCTTCTGCCGTGCGGGGATAGTCCGGACTGTACCAGGAGGCGTCAGGGCTCGGCCGCCCTGCCGCCGCACAATGAACGGCCCGAACTCATCGATCGAGAAGAAGGCTTCGTCTGCTTGCAGCGCAGCCAGCGTCGAGCGCAGGGTCCGAACCTTCTCAGAGTAATCCGGGTCGGTGGATGTGAGCACCTTGCGGGCTTTGCGCCAGCGCCAGCCGGCCCGGTGCGTGATCGTGCGGATGGTATCCCGGCACGCAGGGCTGCCTTTTGCCGCGAGAACCTGCTGCAACGTGCCCAGGGTCCAGGCCGTCCGATGGATGCCGTAGGTGAGCGGCGGCTCATGGAGGATGGTGAAGATCAGGCTCTTCAGGGCATCGCTGTTGATCTTCTTGCGGGTTGGGGCTCGGGGTGCAAACAGGGCTGCGGCTCCGCCCCTCTCATAGGCTTGGCAGTAGCCGCGATAGGTCTTCGTCTCGATGCCGAGAAAGGCGCAGATTGCCGTCGATGGCCAGCCGCGTAAGCTGCCGAGGATCACCAGCGACCGGTTGCGCGTGTGGCGGTTACCGTCATGAAGCCGCTCCAGCAGCCCGTCGAGGTCCGGTACCTCGCCCAGTTCGCACCGCAGGGCGGGGGCCGGCATCTTGTGTTGGAGAAGTTCACGCAGCCACGTGAAAACCGCTTGCCTCGTCAACTCCTTGGGAGTCTTGCAGCCTCTGGACGATATGAGGCTCTGCCGTTCGTTGTCTCGACACCGCTTGGCTACCCGCATCAAAAGGTCGACGGCGGACTTCCTATCCAAGGGTCCGATTTGATCGTAGGTGGCTTCCCACAGCATGCGATCCGTCGGCTTCAGTGACCTGATGTAGTTGCGGACGGTGTCGTACCCTCCCGTGAAGCCCTGCTGGCGAATAGACCTGTAGACCTCACGGCAGGATAGCATCGGTGGCTCTGCGCCCAACACCATATCCCGGACTGTCTGCAGGTAGGGTCCGAGTTTCGGAAAGACCTGTTCTCGTGGACCGTAGGCCACCGGCTGCTTCTCGCGCAGCATCTTCCGGACCATATTCATGCTGACGCCGGTCTCACGGGCGACCTGGCTCCGCGAGACTCCTTCGACCAGAACCCGGTATCGGATCCGTGCCCACTGCTCAGGATCGCTGAACATGAGGTGACCTCACGCGCGGCGGTGCTCTTCAGATCTCAACTGTAACAGGGTCCAAGCAGAATGTGAATCGTGGCTCGGCCGGGCGACTGCGCCCGTTCCGCCAGTACCAAGCTCACGCGGGATGATGAAAGGCTAGCCAAGAGCCAAGGGCGCCCAGTAATTCTGAGAATTACGCACGCTCGTGAAGTCCAGATTCAACCAAGACGGCGGGCTTCGGGCACCGCGTCTCATCCGCGACGCGTGATTGGATCCAGTCCGGTTGATTTCACGGTCTCAGCAGCGTCCGCCGATGACAGGAAGCGGATCAGCTCCGCGGCTGCCTCCGGCTGCTGCGCGCTCGCCAGCACCCCGGCCGAGAACACCGTCACCTGCTGCACTTCGGGCGGAAGCGGGCCGACCAGCTCGGCTCCGGGGATGCCGAGGATCTCACTGATCTGCTGGAAGCCGATCTCCGCCTCGCCTCGAGCAACCACCGCCGCCACGCGCTCGCTCAGGATGCGCCGGCTTTTCGGCGCCACCTCCGCCTCAATGCCGAGCCGCTTGTAGAGCTCGGTCGACACGTAAACCCCACTTGCGCTGGCCGAGTAGGCAATCGACGGCGCAGCCAAGAGGGTCCGGCGCAGGGCGTCCACTGTCGAAACGTCTGGTTTGGGAGCGCCAGCCCGCACTGCGAGCCCGATGCGGGACTCGGCCAGATCGACGCGGCTGTCCGGACGAACCACCCCACGGGCGGTGAACTCATCGAGCGCCGAACGCGCGAGGATGATGATGTCGGTTGGCTCGCTGCGAGCAAGGCGCTGGGGGATGGCATCCGGCGCGTTGCCCATTGATGCCCCGTAGGCGCTGACGACCTTCTTGCCGGTCATCTGCTCGAAGCGGGGAGCCAGTTTGTTGTAGGCAGCCGTGAAGCCGCCCGAGCAGATCACCCGGATTTCGGTGGCCTGCGCCCACGAGAGCCGGGGCGCCAGCGGCGCCAGCAGGCCTGTCAGAACGGCGCGACGGGTCAGCATCAGCATGACGTCCTCCCGAGTTCCCCGCGCCCTGGTTTCCGACCTTACACCCTCTTGCGCTGCGCCGCGAGAGAGTCTGACCGCCGGACGAACCGGACCTTCTGTACCATAACGCTGCTTCTGCGAATTACGTGGCTCGTGCGAGCAATCAGGCGCATGATCGGCAGACCATGCCAGGCGTACAGCAAGACCGCGAAGACCTTGCTCAGGCGGATCAGCATATCGCCGAGAGCGAGCACCGTTCGGCCAGCCAGATCCGTATCATCGAGGGGATGATCCAGAGTGGCCACAATATCGCCCTCGCCGAGGAGTGCCTTTGTCACCTACAGCAGGATCTCGAACAGTGGCGTACGCGTCGACAGCTCATCCTCGCGCGATGGGGTCAAGGATGACCTGCCTGCTTGTTCGGGTCCTTTGATGGAGCAGGGTCATGCCTTCAGCTAAGCGGCAGATGGCGCTTACGGCAGAGTTGGTCGCCAGCGTGAGGCGCGCGGTCGAGGACGCCGGACCCAGCCCCGGTGCGGTCTACCTGACGGATGCGGACTACGACGCCATCATTCGGGACCTGCTCGCCGAGGCTCCGGCGGGCGATCTCTGGCTGTTTGGCTACGGATCGCTCCTGTGGAAGCCCGGGTTTGAGTATGCCGAGCGCCGGATGGCCACTGTTCAGGGCTGGCATCGCTCCTTCTGCCTCAGGATTGCCCGCTTTCGCGCCACCCGCGACCAGAATGGGCTGATGATGGTGCTGGACCGGGGCGGACAGTGTCAGGGCATGATCTTCCGCGTCCCCGCGGATCAGGCGCCAACTGTCCTCAACGGGCTGTTTCGCCGTGAGCTGGTGGTGAACCCACCAGCCACCCCGCCGCGTTGGCTCACGGCGCAGACCGCGGATGGCCCCGTTCAGGCCCTGGGGTTTGTGATCGACCGCCGCAGCCCCTTCTATGCGGGTAGGCTCCCTCTGGAGGAGGTCGCAGATGTCCTTTCGAAGGCCGCAGGGCACTGGGGATCCTGCGCCGAGTATCTCCAGAATACGGTTGCGCATCTGGAGGAGTTGGGCATCCGGGACCGCAATCTCTGGCGCTTGCAAGCCTTGGTCGCCGAGCGGATCCAAGCCGCTACTTCCCCTCCCGAATCGACTACAACATCGCCCGTTGAATAAAGGCGCCTCCGCGAATTACACGGTCTGAAAGGGACGGTGGTGGGGAGGGTTAGGACTCGAACCTACGTAGGCTTGAAAAGCCAGCGGATTTACCATCCACCCCCTTTGCCGCTCGGGCACCTCCCCAATTGATCTCCACCGATCAAAGTCCAAGGCTCTGATCTTGAGCTACTGCATGATAGGCGAGATATGGCGACGATAGCTGGCTCTTTCGAAGTGCGACGTATCTCTTCCTGACTAGGAGCAGGGCTGACACGCAGAAGGCTTCAGGGACGCGTTGCCCAAGGCCCTCATTGGTGGAGTGAAGAATATCCACGGTGTTATCGGTGGTACGGTGAGAGCCGCAGCTGACTAGTCGCAATCGTCATAGTGCCAGCTAAAGTTTGGGCCGTAGTCCATCTGTTGGCCCATCCAGCCATTAGCCAAGAAGCTGCCGAACAGCCGCTTGACTGAAACCAGGGGGATACCTGCTAGCTTCGCACTTGATTGAAGCAAGTGGGTCATGGCGAGACCTCTGTAGATGGTGTCCCCAGCCGTTTCAGCCTCTGCCTAGAGGGCTAAACTTGCAAACTGGCCTTTGAGCTACTCCGGGCGGACGGCCCATTCAGAGTCTCCGAAGACGCTTTTGCCAGCCAGAGAGCGCCTTAGGTGGTTTCTCGACAGGTTGAGCGCCATCGGCTCCGCTGCTCTGAATACGCTCGGAACACTCCAAAACCTGTTCGGTAAACGGCGGTTCGCAAGTTTGCTCGTGACGGCAAGTAAAGGCGCCCTAACCGAGGGGTCGCTGCCGACCTCCGGCTAGGGCGCCCGGGCCTTGGATGAAGAGATTTGGGGGCTTTCAGCCAAGGCATCTGCAACCCGAGGAAACAGACGCCGCAGATGCAAGACTTGGCCGCTCAACCGTGGCTATTTTATGGACCAATTAATCGATGTTAGGCCCGGGCGTGCGAGACGGTTGCTGCGCTGAAACGCTAACAGCCCCAAAGCAGATCGAGGCGGTCCATCCGCGCCCGACTGCCTTGGGGAAGAGTGCTGATCCTCGCTGCTGCATCAGCGGATCAGCTCGGGCACGGTCGCCGAGGGATGTCATCGGAACGGTGCGATTCGCCCGATGCCCTCGCCGCACCGGCCGTGACGAAATTCGCGAAGGACGCGCTCATCAAGCCCGTGAGGAGGCTGCCCAGGCATGAGGCAGCTGAAACCGCTCATCGCGAGGATGAGGTGCTTGGCAACGAAAGAAAGCTCCGGAGTCCCGGATGTGGCCGTCGGCTCTCGTCCGGGCATCGAATGCCCTTTGATGAGGTGGAAGATAAATCCGCTTCTAGCATCGCAGTTCGTAAAGCTGAGCTCATGGATGAAAAATTGATTCTCTGAAATTTCATGTATTTGTTTCTAACAAATTGCGAATCGCAGCGTATTTAGGTAGAATTACTCTATTAGATGTCGAAGTAAAAACGCTTGTGCACTAGAATAAGTGGTCGTTGTGCGTAGAGAGCCTTTGGTGAAGTGCATGTTTGCGGAGTGCGATGTCGTTGCTGTTCGTTCCGGATGCTCCCTCATGCAGGAGGGGAGGGCCTTTCCTATGACAAACGCCTCTCACCAGAATGGCCCGAGACCAGTGATGGTGGTTGTATCGGGCTCAACGACCGGCAATGCGCCTTTGACCGTAGCCTCCCTCGGGATCCGGCTGCATGTGATCCCCACCGACGGGGATCTTTGGCGCAAATTCGTCCACGGCCTCAGAGCCTGCGAGGCCGTGCCGGCAGAATGTGAGCCCCTGTTGCGCCAGGTTCTCGATCAACTCGCCAAGACCCGCGATCCTGAGGATTGCCGGCGATCCCCTCGGCCCTCCGTCACGTGATCGGGGATGCCATGCCCTTCATCGCCACCAATGACGTGGGAACGACGATGCGCCGCAAGCTGACGCCCCACCAGCGGCTCAAAGTGTGGGAGAAGACCGGCGGTGTGTGCGTGCTGTGCGAGTGTGCGATTGATGCCGTGCGCGAGCGCTGGATTGTGGAGCACCTGAGGGCGCTGGAATTGGGCGGTGATGATGACTTTGGGAACATGGGCCCGGCGCATGAAATCTGCGCCCGTGACAAGACCCGGGACGATCATCGCCGCGCCGCGCATGCCAAGCGCCAGAAGATCCGGCATCTCGGCGCGGAAGCCTCAAAGAGGCCGTTGCCGTGTGGGCGAAACAGCCCTTGGAAGCGGACACTCTCAGGGCAAATTGTGCCACGGTAGGAGGGGCGGGGCACACGGAGATCGATCATGGGCCACGTGGCAGATCCCATGACAGGCAGCGATCGCTGCGCGCCACCAGGGGCGTGGGCGGCTCAATTTGAAAGCACCTCAAGCCCCGACGCCCGTTTTCCAACCTCAGCTGCCCGCCCAGAGATAAAAAAGGCCCTTCCGCACCACTCTCAAGGCCCGGTACATCAGGGTGCATGATGATGTGCGGATGGGACGGAAGGGTGGCTATGAGAAAGCTCACAGAAGAAACCTGGAACGAGATTGCGCAGCAATACGCAGACGGGATCGCCGTCCGTGCGATCGCCAGGACGTTTAACGTGTCATGGGCCGCGATTATGCGTCGGGCCCAGGCATCAGGCTGGGCGCGCGGCCGTGCGGGCGACCGACGCAGCCACGCGAGCCAGTCGGCGCAGGATCGGTTCTCAGGGTCACCGCAGACAGCAGGAGTGGACGAGGTGGAGACTGTCGATCCACGGACGGCCCTGCTCCAGCGGCACCGGGCTGCTTGGGCCCAGATTGACATACTGTGGGACGACGCCTTCCACATTCTCCGAGGAGAAAAACCCACCTTGCTGGAGGATATGGCGTTTGACAGCTTGGAGGATCGTGAGGCGACGGCGGCGAAATTGATGAACATCGCCAAAATGGCAACCAAAGGCCTGATGGTGGCGCAGGAAGGCGAGCGGCGAGCCTACGGGTTTGACTACAAACAGCAGCAAGAGGCCGCTGTCGAGGATGAAGCCACAGCCCGTCGTCGGAAGGAATTGGAAGACTCCCTCATGAGGATGGGCGACAAGTTGCGCAGCATAGTCGCGGCCTTTCAGGCGGCGGAGACACCTCTCCCGGAGGAGGCGCAACAATCAAAGGGCTGCCCCGAGTCGGGCACCGGCGGCGGAGGCTAGTACCGATTGATTGCGCTGCACGGAAGTGCCGGCCCGGTTTGCGATTCTGCCTCAGTGCTGGACTGTGACGTCTACCTGCACATGGCTCGTGCGCAACTGGCGCTTGGCCAAGAACTGTGAGGGGTTGCCGGCCACCATTGAGACGTGGATCTATCTCGTGATGTGCCGCCTCACAACGAAAAGATTGGCCCATGCAGCAGCTTAATTTCCAGATACCTTCCCGTCCGCTGTAGGAATTGGCATTGTGCTTTCTCCTATGATCGGGGCTGAGGGAGCTGCTGGTGGGTGCAGGCTCCGGAACCGCCCGTGCCGACGGCGCTGGTCCCGTGATCAGCGTCGGCCCCGCCGCCGGCGCTTGCCGTTCGAGACAACCGGCGTCGGTTGCGCCTTCCACCAGCGTGCCGCGTGACGTCAGTTGACGCTCCTGCCCTCCAGACTGCTCGTCCGCGGTTCCAGAAGTGGATTTCAACTCCTGAGAACTGAAGGCCGCCCGACAATCCTGCCGACTCAAACACGCAGAATGGGTCGAGAGACGGGACCGAGCCATCAGCGGTAGAACAGGTCATCCGTCTGGGCGTACGTGGTGAGTTTGAGTTCTCTTACAACCAGAGATAGTAAGAGTAAGTAATCCTAAGGAGACACAGTCAACCTGTTGACCCCTCGCATTGCGTAGCGGCAAAGTCGATGCCTGACGTTGCTGAGTCCTTCCACAACCTCGGTCAAAGCTATGGCGAGTGCCCCGGCTACCCTCTGCAAGACGGTGCTTGTCAGCGCATGTACCATCATGCTGATGATGACCTTGAAGATCGTTGACCTGGGTCCGGTTGCAGCGCTTCGGAATTTTACGTTCGACACCTTTCAGCGCCTTGAGCCTCGTCAATACAGAGACACGCCCGTTCGGGTGGTCGACATTGATGATCAGGCCTTGATGGAATTAGGCCAATGGCCATGGCCTCGCACGAAAGTTGCTGCCCTGCTGGAACGTTTAGCCGAGTTAGGGGCTGCGACCGTTGTGCTGGACATGATCTTCGCTGAGCCTGACCGAACCTCCCCGTCTCTGATTGCAGAGGTGCTCGAAGCCGGAAACCCGGAGGCCACGGGCCAAGTCCGAGACATGTTGATGCGTCTTCCGGATCACGATGAAGTCTTTGCCGAGGCTCTCCGGAAGATGCCTGTTGTTCTGGGTTTCGCAGCCCTCGAACAGACCCGCGTGGAGCGTCCTGCTGTAAAGTCAGGCTACGCGATCGCCGGTACTCATCCCAGGGAGATCCTCAAACCTTTCAGAGGTGCCGTTCGTAACCTGGATACCCTTGAACAGGCGGCCGGTGGCGTAGGGGGAATTAGTCTCGGTCAAGACAGCGCCTCTGAGATCGTGCGTCAGCTCCCCATGCTCTTTTCGGATGGGGACGGGCTTTACCCGGGGCTCACGCTTGAGGCTCTGCGGGTCGCTCAAGGAGCAGCATCAGTGGTCATCCGCAGTACCGGGGCAAGTCGGGAGCAGGGGGGAGGACAGCCGGCACTGGTGGATCTGCGGGTTGGTCAGTTCCCTGTCCCATTGACGCCTCAGGGTGAACTCTTCCTGTATTATGATCGCAATCGATCGGATCGCATTATCTCGGTGCGGGATCTTTTTAATAGGAGCCACGAGGAGACCACCCGGGCACGGGTCGAGGGCCATATCGTCTTCGTGGGGACGTCGGCCGCTGGACTTCTTGATCGGCGCATTACAGCCCTTGGGGAAACAGTCGCGGGCGTTACCATTCATGCGCAGGCAGCGGAGCAAATTCTAACGCAGGACTTTCTCTGGCGACCCGATTGGGCGTCAGGAGCGGAAACAGTCGCAACTCTTCTCTCGGGAGTCATTGTGGCGTTTCTGCTAACCAGGCTCGGGGCCCGCTATGCCGCTCTTGTGATCGCCGGCGTTGCCGCTTGTCTTCTGGCCGCAGCATGGCTTGTATTCTCCGAATTCCGGTTGCTGCTTGATCCAGTCTACCCGACGCTTAGTGCCCTCATCGTGTATTTCGCACTGACAGCCCTGTTCTATCTCACAACGGACCGTGACCGCCGATTCATTCGGCAGGCTTTTGGTCGTTATCTGGCGCCGGAACTTCTGCACAAGCTGGAAGCTGCGCCGGATACACTCCGGCTAGGTGGTGAGATCCGTCTGATGACAATCCTGTTTCTGGATATTCGGGGGTTCACGGCGATTTCCGAGCGGCTATCGCCCGAAGCCCTCGTTAACTTTTTGAATGCCCTGTTTTCCCCCCTAACCGATGCCATTCAGCGGGAGCAAGGCGTTGTTGATAAATACATCGGTGACTCGGTCATGGCATTCTGGAACGCGCCAGTCGACGTTCCGGATCACGCAGCGCGGGCCTGTGCCGCTGCCCTTAGGATGCGGGACATTGTCGACCAACTTAACAGGAATGATGCCTTTGGGTTGCAGGCTGCTGGGCTTAACGATTGGAGGGTCCAGGTTGGGATCGGCCTCAACACGGGGGCCGCGTGTGTTGGCAACATGGGTTCCGAGGCTCGGTTCAACTACTCGACGGTCGGAGACGCCGTGAACATTGCCGCGCGCATTGAGGGGGAGTGTAAGAGGGTAGGTGCCCCCATCTTAGTGTCAGAGGCAACCATTCAGGCTGCTCCGGGATTTGCGGTCTTGGAAGCGGGGGCCATGACCCTGAAGGGTAAATCGGAGCCGGTAAAGCTCTTTGCTCTTGTTGGTGATCGCCAGCATGCGTCAAGCGCAGACTTTCAGCACTTGACCCAGGATCACCGTCAGATGCTCGATGCGATTGCCGCAGGCGACGAGAAAAAAGCGCTTGAACATCTGCTGGCATGCCGGAGGCGCGGTGGTCCTGCACTCGTTGGCTTCTACAGCAGCTTCATTGACCGTCTCCGAACTTCATCTGTCACTGAGATGAATCCAGTTCTGATCTCCTCGAACCGAGGTGAAGACGACGGGTTGTCTGACACGGCTCTTGCGAGGATCGTTTGAGTTTTGAGGTTCTGCTCAAGACACGGATGCAGCTTCTGATGGCATCATACTTTATTGCCGCTGGCGCTGTCTCAACCCGGGCGCTTTGCGACTGAAGATTGACTTCTTGCAACTTGACCAAAGGGAATACTTTCAGGTTAAAGTAGCAAAATTGTGCGGGCAGGGGGGCACCCGTGGGACTGGCGACTCGTCTATTTGGATCTGGGGTTGCATTCGCGCTCGCGATCCTCAGTTTTATCTCTGCTGGACAAGCGCAGAGCGGGGTCGGTGTCCAACGCCACGACCGTGAGGCCCTGTTTCAGCGCATTCTTGCGAATCCCGCCGATCTCGATGCGAACTTTCGGTTTGCGGAGATGGCCACTGCGGCGGGTGACTATGAGGCTGCCATCGGCGCTCTTGAGCGCATGATTTTCTACAATCCCAATCTTCCTCGTGTTCGCCTCGAGCTTGGCATTCTCTACTTCCGTCTGGGCTCCTATGCGATGGCACGGTCCTACTTCGAGTCGGCTGTTGCCGGTCCCGATGTCCCATCGGAGGTGACGCTGCGGGTTGACGCGTTCCTGGCGGAGATCGACCGCAGGCTCAGGACGGTGCAATGGTCCGGGTTCGCGCAGGTCGGTCTGCGGCACCAAACCAACGCAAGCGCCGGACCCAGTAATCCGCTCGTTCGCGCGTTGGGCCAAGATGCCATTCTTGACCGACGTTTTGTTCAGCGCCCTGATTGGAATGCCTTTGCGCAGGGCGCCGTACGTCACATCTATGATTTCGAAAACCAACGTGGCGATGTGTGGGAAACGCTCTTCTCCACCTACCATGCCCGGCAGTTCACCATCGAGCGCCTCAATACCAATATTGTTGATCTCCAAACTGGGCCACGATTGGCCCTTGCGCCCGACAGCCTCCCTGGCGCTTATGTGCGTCCTTACCTGCTCGGCAGCTTCGTCTGGCTCGGTGACGCCCCCTATCTTGGCAGCATCGGAGCCGGGGTTGGTCTCGGCAGCACCATCGGCCTGGTGCAGGTTGAGCCCTTCGTCGAAGTCCGCCGGCGCGAGTTCCGCAACTCCCCCACCTACAGGACGGCCGATGAACAGAGCGGTACCGTCTGGTCCGCCGGTGCTGTGTTAGGGAGTCCGCTTTATGGCCCTCTGCGATGGCAGGGTCGCATTGCGGTCTCCTCGAATGACACCAGCGACAGGTACGGCTACTATGGCTACGGGCAGGTCGCGGCCGATGTCGCCTTCCCGGTTGATTTCGCGGGCCCGTGGGGCAACGGACCATGGACGTTCGTGCCATACATCGGCTTCTCGCAATTCCGGTATGATGAGCCCAACCAGATCATCGATCCGTCGGTGAAGAGGTACGACCGCGAATGGCGGGTCGGCGCCGGATTGGATATGCCCGTCTACCAGAACATCGGCTTGGGTGTGCAGGTTACTTACAGCACGGTGGCCTCCAATCTTCCCAACTTTCGCACGCGCAATTTTGCGATCTCGTTCGGACCGACCCTGCGGTTTTGAGGCTTTCATGGCACGCTCCCATACGCTTCTCCCGTTTTCTGTGGCCGCCGCACTCGCCCTTGGAGTGTCGCACGCGCAAGCGGAGACCGTCGGCACGGCCGGGGCCGTCAACCCGACATCGGTTGGGGTCGCCCCGGCCGGGCCAACCCGGGTCATCGAAATCGGCGCTCAGGTGGTGCACCGCGAGCGTATCCGCACGAGCGACAAGGGTTCTGTTCAGTTGGTGTTTGTCGATAAGACATCCCTCAACATTGGGCCGAACAGCGACCTGATCATCGATGAATTCGTCTATGATCCCAGATCCAGCACCGGGAGAATGGCCGCGACGCTCACGAAAGGGGCGCTGCGCTTTGTCGGCGGCGGAACCAGTCACACGGGGGGCGCCACGGTGGTGACGCCGGCCGCTACCATTGGTATTCGAGGCGGTGTTGCATCGATCGCGCACGGGAGGGAGACGGGGACGCTGGCCGTCAATCATTTTGGAACGACGACCGTTGCGACCTCTGCCGGAACGCAGGTGATCCGACGTCCCGATTTCGCGGTGACGGTGAAACCGAATGGCGAGGCGCTTGCGCCTGTCCGGGTGAAAGCGGGTGATCTTGCCGGTCTGACCCGTCAGCTCACGAGTGCGCCTGGACAATCCGGAGGGGCGCTCCAGCGGCCGACCGATGGTCAGGCTGTGCGGCTCGGTCTTGGCGCAACGACGGCCGCTCTCCAGCCTCCGTCAACGACGAGTGTTCAGGGGCAAACAACAGCGTCATCGGCTGTTCGGCCAAGTCCCGCCGCTCAGGTCGTCCAGCAGGCCCAGGTCAGCCAGATCGTGCAGCAAGGGTCGCAGGTCCAGGCGACGCAGACCTTGGTTCAGAGCCAGCCACCCCGGCCGCCGGTCCAGCCGGAGCCACCCCCGCCATCTCCTCCGGTGCCGCCCAGTCGGTTCTACGCTCTTGATATGTCCATTGATCCAAGCCTTGGATCAGGAGCGCCTTATCTCCCGGCAGGCTTTGCCGCACCCGGAACCTTCTATAATTCGCCCATTCTGGGCTATGGCCTGGGCGGCCGCAATGCGGATGGAACACCCAACCGATTTTCCCGCTTCATGCAGGCCGGCCTGAATATCACGGGTCAGGGTGCCTCACAGGTCTCGACGATTTATGTCATGACGGGCTCTGCTGACAGTACCAGCTTCGACCGCTTCGATGGTGGATTCACCGCGACCACCCGACGCGAATCCACTGTCTCGGCTGGCCGCGCGAATGGGAATGTCACCGGTCTTGGGTCAAACGTTACGTTTGATGCGGATTACACACCGATTGCCGTTCGAGCCAACCAGGATTCTTATGACGATGCGACAGGCCGTCCTGTTCCGCAGACCGCCTTCTACTTTCCGGGGGGCGGCGTTCCCGGTACCGAGTATACCTACCGCCAAACGGCTACCCATGCAGAGCTGCCAAGCGGGCTTGGCACCAATCACCCGGAGACCGCTCTGACTGGATATGGTGCAGGGCTGATGCGAACCTTCTCCCGCAATACCAATGCCTCGATCGGCCCATCGTTTCAGTTCCTGGGCGGGCTCGGCATCGTTCTCCGGCGTGATGATCGCTTCGGGGCCCAGATGGTCGGCGGGAATGTGGGACCGTCCGGTGAAGTCCCCGGTGCGGTCGACACAGCCCACTTGCAATTTGGCTACCAGGGTTCCGGAACCATCGGCAGCCGCGGGGTCTACATCGACTACGACAATTTTGCCGGGCGGGAGAGCCGCACAAGGGGACTTGTCCCGCTGTCGACGGTGAATGAGCAGGCCGTGAGTGGGCACAGGTCCTTGTTTGTCACGGCGCAAACGGTTAACGCACGGGCGTCATTTCCGGGGGTGAACTTCTGTCAATGCGAGTACACGCGGTGGGGCTTCTGGTCCTCAGAAACCAATCGTGGTGTCTCAGGCGATGTCCTCCAGGATATTCTCCACTTGGGCACATGGGTTGCCGGTCGGCCGACTGATGCGGTCAGCATGCCGGTGACCGGAAGTGCAACATACAACGGCCATGTCATCGCATCGATCAAGTCGGGCGGGAGTGAGTATGTGGCAGCCGGGAATATGGGCACCGCTGTGAATTTTGGCACCCGGACGGGGTCCGTCAGCATCTCCAATCTGGATGGTCGCAATTACAGCGGTGGCATCGCCCTCAACAGCAACGCGTTTGGCGGCACGCTCAATGGCACTGGCGCGGGGGGAGTGACGATGAACGTTGTGGGCCAGTTTTACAACGGGCCGCGAGGGCCGGCGCGTGAGATCGGCGGGAGCGTCTTGATCAACGGGGGCACGGCCTATCAGGGGATTGGGACCTTTGCGGGGGCCGGGACATTCGCCCGATAGGAGATTGTGCTGGACTTCTCACACTTCCCGGGTTCGGCAGCAAACGCCACCTGAACTGCGGCTACGGTCATGGCGCGTCGGTGCTGGAGGTCGTGGACGTGGTCAAACGGGTGTCCAGGGTCGATTTCAAGGTTGAATGCAAGGTAAACACTCCGTAGCGGACGCAGGGCGGTTTCGTACTGCGGGTTCTGGCGAATTACGCGGCTTTCTTTTCCGCGTGCCCAAAGAGCGGTCTGTTGGAATGGACGCTGATTGGTCCCGGTGCGCTGTAACAGACGTGCCGCCAGGATGATGGTGGGGAGGGTTAGGACTCGAACCTACGTAGGCTTGAAAAGCCAGCGGATTTACCATCCACCCCCTTTGCCGCTCGGGCACCTCCCCAAGATCGCACCTTGACTATAGACGAGGCGTGGCAACGGTGGCTGGATCTTTCGAAGTGCGACGTATCTCTTCCTGGCTAGGAGCAGGGCTGACACGCAGAAGCTTCAGGGACGCGTTGCCCAGGACCTTCATTGGTGGAGTAAAGAGTACCCGCGGTGTTATCGGTAGTAACGTGAGAGCCGCATCTGACTAGTCGCAATCGTCATAGTGCCAGCTAAAGCTCAGGGCATGGTCTATCTGTTGGCCCAGCCAGCCTCTTGCCAAGAAGCTGCCGAACAGCCGTTTGACTGAAACCAGGGGGATACCTGCTAGCTTCGCACTCGATTGAAGCAAGTGGGTCATGGCGAGACCTCTGTCGATGATATCCCCAGCCGTTTCAGCCTCTGCCGAGAGAGCTGAACTTGCAAACGAGCCTTTGAGCTACTCCGGATGACGACCCATTCAGAGTCGCCGAAGACGCTTGTGCCCGCCGGAGAGCGCCTTAGGTGGTTCTCGACAGGCGAGCATCATCGGTTTCGCTGCTCTGAATACGCTCCGAACACTTCAAAACCCGTTTAAACCGCGTTCCGCGAAATCTACTCGTGAAAGCAAGTAAAAACGCCCTAACCGAGGGGGCGCTGCCGACCTCCGGCTAGGGCCTGTTAGCACTTGAGGTCATTGCGCCCAACGGCAGCTAACGCCAAGTCTAAATATATCCGAGCTTGGTAAGGATATAGCCGTAGATCGGCACCATCGGCGCTAGATGGCCGGCGATGGCAATCACACCTTCTGTGAAGGTCTCGTATTTCAATCCCGAGCTGGAAGCGGCTTGAGGCGATTAGCTGCCCAAGAACTCAGGGACATGGCTCGGTCGACTGGTTGGGCCGCTCTGTCTGAGCGAGCATCCAAGCTCGAGGCGGAAGCTAATGAAATCGCCCCGCGGCGGACATTCTAGGATAGGCCGCACAAGAATCTGTCAGAACCGCCAAGAACGAAGGTTTAACCCAACATGCAAATAAAAGAGGTTTAGTTTCTATTCAGGATTGTGTGGGAACAGTAAGATATGTTTGGAGTCTAAACATGGCATCGAAGAACTACAAGAGGGAAAATCTCGTTATTCGAGATAACCCTGTCGATTTCGTCTCAATTCCTGGGATCGTAGGCAACGCGACCGATAAATCGTTCATCGAGACTTGGAACGAATACACCGGGATGACGTCGGACCATCGGATCACTTGTACGATCGACGGGAGACACCGCGTAAGCCAAACCACATACACGCACAACTTCGTACCACGGGCCAAGTTGGTAACACAGTTCCAGGTAGTCTTCACTTCGCCAGAAGGCATGAAGTCGATGATTTGCTTTGAGAACGGATTTCTTGCTGGTGACGAGGTCATGCTGACGTTTGCAAATCGTGATGCGACCGAAAATCCAATTGCGGTCTGTAACGTCACCCGTGGAATTATCTATGAAGCTAGCCGCTCACGGGAAAAGGTCCCCCATTACACCGGAATAAATTGGGCCGAGCGGATTGGTGAGCGTAATGCCGATCATTTGCCCGTCTTGTCTCTAGCTGGGATCGCCTTGGTATTCTGGGCCCTTCGATACTTTAGGCTGCTCAGCTTTGATGACGCTTTGGGCCTTGGGTTGATCTCAGGGGGTATCGTCCTCGCGATTTGGTGGCTGTTCATTGCATTCTACAGGCAAGGGGAGAGGAAGTTCGCTCAGTCGATCATTGCACATGCCATGACCTTCTCCGATACGGGGTATGTCCCTCAGGCGCCTGATCCCACCGGTAAGGAAGCCGAGAAGCCAAGAAAAAGCCTTGGCCTGACCGCTGCGGGTTCTCCACTCGACATGTACGTGAGCGATCCGAAACCCTTCTGGATGAAGGTCGCCGGTCTTTTAGGAGCCGAAGCAATCCCTCCTTACAAGTCCAGAGAATGGCAGATTGCCTATCGAGACGGGAAGATCAGGGTTGAGCCCTCCAAGACCTTCGATATGTCAAAGGTGATGTACTACGAGCAGCGGCTATTCACGCCGGACGAGATCAAGCAGATCAGCCTCGCCAATTCCAAGGCAGCAAACTCTCTTCCTCCTGAAGAGAAAAAGTGGCGTATCAGGTGGGGCAAGGCAAAGGATGACTATCACAACAAGTCGACTGCACCGGTGCTGCCTGAGGAACTACTCAAGCGGGTCCAAGCGGCGATCAAGCTGTCCGCCGAGCGGAAATCTCGCGAGGAAGAACATGCCCGCGGGCAAGCTGAAAGGAGCGGGACGGCCGCGTAAGGACGGATCCAAACTACTCCTGAGAACTGCCGATGCACGATTTCATGCTCCCTATCAGCCTTGGCCTCCTGTGACGCTCGCCGTCATGAATGACGGGGCTTCTCGGGCGTGCAGCATTATTAACCTCGTGTAATAGCGCAGCCACATGGTCGGGCCATTCCGTAACAGGAACCAGTCAAGGACGACCCATGCGATTATCAGCATGGTGATCGTAGCGACCACGGCACCCCAGCGCGGAAGGAACGCAAAAGCAGCCGAGATCGGGAACATCAGGACAAGCCCCATGATCGTGATTGTCAGACAGAAGTTGAAAACGGGATAGTCCCGATTTCCGATGGCGTGAAAGAGAAAGTGGATGCCTCCGAGGACAGCAGCAACGATCAGTAGGCGGAAGCCTACTTCGGGGGCGTTGTTCGGTGGCCGATAGATAACAAACACGATGGAGGTTCCTGAAGGCATAGGAGCCTTGCGATGCTCACGCGTTCTCCCGGACGCTCACGACACGATTGATGGAGTACCTGAAGACGCAAGTTGCACATAGGTTCTTTACGAGAAATAGCGTACTTCGTTCGTAAGGGATTTCAATAATCTCCTAGTGCTTCGAACCTGAGTACAGAGTGCCGGCTCGCACTCGTCACGTCCTGGACCTCACAGGAATTACGATCTCGCTTGGGCGCTGGTCCCTTCAGGGTGATCGTCCAAGTGTCGTAGGTTCCCTGAACATGATAGGAGGCGGGCTGGCACCCTTTCTTGAAGACATAGGCTGTTCCTTCCACGACACCGCGGACAGCCTCATTAGGCTTCGCCAGATTGCGGAAGGTGCCCTTGAAAAGAAGGGTGCCGGGCGTGACGGTGCCGGCGATCGACTTCTTCGGGTCTTCGTACCGGATCTCGCCAATCTCGTCGTTAACCCTAACCAGCGATCCGTTGTGGTCGTAGGTCATGCCGCCGAAGATTTCGGGATCAAAGCGCGCGGGACGTACCGCCCACGCAGATTTGCCTGGGTGGGCGTCCTCACCGCACAGAACCTTCCAGTTCTGGTCAAGGGCGTAGGCATTTGTCGCTCTCGCGACGGGCTCAATCTCGCCCTTGTCGTCTTGCCACTTGGTGATGTTTTTGTCACCGAAGGCTTCTGCTGGTGTGTAAAGGCCCGCGAATTTGTAGTTGCCGCCGATCGCGGGCCGCATCGTGCCGGCGATACAGTCGGCCGAGGCGCGAAAGGGCTGGCCGTACTGCTTCCTCATGTCGGTCATGCAGTCCTTCATGTATGAGTCAGTCACCTCATGGGCGAGGCCTTCGCACGAGGCTTGCATTTCGGATTCAGGCACAAAGCCTTCGGCGATTGCTTGGGCTGTCCCTTTCCCGGTCAGCTTTTCAATTTTCACCGTAGGGGCCATGGATGCGAGGAAGAATTCCTCGGCGTAGGCAGGAGCGACGAGCAATGCCGCCGCAATCAATGCGGGCCAGCGCAGGATCTTCACTTTGAGGCTCCGGATGATGGTGTTCAGCGATGTTGTCATGTCTCAATAGTGCCCGTTTGGCAACGCCATTGTTGGTGACATTTCCCCTAGCTGGGTGGGCACGGACAATCTCCGGACTTCGCCGTCATCCCGGTTTGAGAAATCCCTACTTATCGGACATTGCCACAGGAGACCTACGGCCTGTTATGCCTTGAACCCTTTGCACCTGGAGGCGTTTTGCTCGTCCTGATCTGAGGAGGAGCCATGCTGACGGACGCACAATGGGCGATGCTGAAGCCTTTGGTGGAACAGTGCCGTCCGAAGGGCAAGGCCCCACCGCGGGATCTGCGTCGGACAGTGGATGCCATTCTCTGGCGGCATGAGAATGGTGCTAAGTGGCGGGCGATCCCCGCTGAACTGGGTCCATGGTGGCGGGCCGCTCAGACCTTCATCCGCTGGGCTCGCCTGGGTGTCTGGGAGCGTCTGCTCAACCTGGTGCAGGAGCGCGGGATCCAGCTTGGAATGACCTGCCTCGACGGCACCAGCGTGCGCGCATCAGAAGGCCGCGGGAGCGCATCGAAAAGGGGCTCTCAAGCTCAACGAGACGATCGTGAAGCACTTGGTCGCTCTCGTGGCGGCTATGGCACCAAGGCTTGCGTGATCGCCGACGGTCTCGGACGCGCGATCGCGCTTCGCCTTGCACCAGGTCAGGCGCACGAGCTGCCTGACGCCATTCCGCTGCTCGACTCTCTGCCGGGTGTGCCCAGCTGGGTAGTAGCGGATCGCGGGTATTCCAGTCACAGCTTCCGCGAGCACATCTGGAGCCTCGGTGCGAGGCCGGCGATCCCGGCCAAGTCCAATGAGGCACCGGTCGCCTGTCCGGACTGGATCTATACCAACCGAAATGTTGTCGAGCGGCTCTGGGCCAGATTGAAAGAGTGGCGAGCTGTTGCAACGCGCTACGAGAAGACGGCCTCGTCCTTCATGGGCGTGCTCTGCCTCGCCGCAGCAATCGACTGGCTCAAGAACTAACAGGCCGTAGCACTCCTTATTAATCTACCGATGCTGATCTCACTGACGTGAGTCTCAGAAGGCAAACCTCCGCTTTAGCGATCTAAAGATGGCGGATCTCAGCGGAGCAAACCTCAGCAGCAAGCGACTCCCTGAAGCAGACCTTCGTGAAGCGGACCCTGATCTTTGCAAAACAAAAGGCCCGGGAGAACCCGGGCCTTTCACGTATCGCTGAAGCGAACGATCTTAGAACGTGTTGAACTTGAAGTTCAGACCAGCGCGGAGGACGTGGAAGTTGGTCTCGTCCTCGACGGTGTAGTCGAAGGCAGGGTTTGCCGGATCGACAGCGGTGTAGCTCTCCGAGCCAAGATCGACATACAGGTACTCAGCCTTCACGGTCAGGTTGTTGGTGATGGCGTACTCAGCGCCTGCACCAAGCGTCCAACCCCAGCGGGTATCGGAGTTCGAACCGGCGAAAGAAGCCAGTTCGGTCGGAATGTCGAACGTCGTGGCGCTCTCAACCTCACCGAACGCCAGACCGCCGGTCGCGTACACCAGCAGGCGTTCAGCCGGCGTGAAGCCGAGACGCGCACGCAGGGTGCCGAACCAGCGAACTTCCTGCGAAACCGTCAGCTCGTCGCCGGTCGCCACATCGAGAGCCGAGAAGGCATCGTCGAAGTCGATGTAGTTGATGTCAGCCTCAACACCGACAACAGCAGCGCCGAACTGGTAGTTGAAGCCGATCTGCGCGCCGCCCGTGAACACGGCGTCGTCCGAGCTGATGCCATCAACGTCGATCGCGCCGAAGAAAGCCGGCGTCTCGGAGCTGAGGGTCAGATCGCTGTCGTTCCAAGCCGCGCCAGCGTTCACACCGGCGTAGAAGCCGGCCCAGGTGAAGACCGGAACGGGAGCGATGATGACAGCCGATGCATGACAATCTCGCCGAGATCGCTGATCAAGCTCTGTGCTGGGAAGGGATGCTGCGCGAGAGGAACAGCCACCTCTAAGTGAGTTTAGGGGGCGCTTTCATTCCCTTCGTTGGGCTTTGGTGTGTCAAAACACTCGACCGAGGGCAGTTGTTTTCAGCCTAGCGTGTCGCGGTGATGAGGTAGGGCAAAATGATCCTCAGGCCGAAAGACATACCGATGCCAAGCAAGAGCGCCACAAGCATCACGAGCGGCAACTGAGCCCAATCGCGTCTGCTCAAAGGGCGATTGATTATCCTATTGATTCTCTCGTCTGCTTCCTAAGGCTGGCTGGCAGCCAAGTCGGCGCAAAGCGCCAGTGTTGCAGTTCTCAGTTCTAGCACACGGAGTGGATGTCATGTCAGCAAAACACCATGGATGAGCCGCCGGGCTTTTCGTAGAGACCGGTGCTTGCCTTCCTCACAGTCGCTCTCTGGCTTTTGCACGAGAGAGCGTCACAAAGGGCCTTAGAGAAGGCTGAACGTACAGGCCAGCGGAGCACGAAAGTCTTCAATCGATGTCGCTGATTGAGCGGCTTGCGCTCAGGATAAGATATACCTTGGTGCAAAATCCCGGCTCAGATGCTGGCCGCGCACGGCTACGGGAGGGGCGCAGCATGACCCTCGCTCAACAGGGTAGAGATGCGTTCTCACGGCTCCATGGAAGAAGGCATGGCTGAGAGATTGGAGCTATGCCGATAGCAGCTCGGCGCCGTCTCCTCGGTCGTCCGTCAGTTCAAGGAAACGGCCCGCGAGCCGGCGCGCCTCGGCAATGGCCTTCACTTTGCGGAACTGCCAACTTTCTCCGCGGGTGGTCTCAACTCTTTCCGCCAGCGATGATAGCTCTGCTCGGATATACCAGCCTCCTTGCAGACGAGCGCGATACTCTTGCCTTGGGCGAGTTGCACCTCGATCTGGCGCAACTTCGCGATGATCTGTTCCGAACTGAACCTCTTCTTCGGTATGGGTGGCTCCTTGTTCCAGGTCAATTCTCTCAATTAACCTGGTCCAATTCCACCCGGTCAGGTCACGTTTACGCGCATCGCGGAGCTCTACCGCATCGAGAGCGACATCCGCGGCATGAGTGCGGCGGAGCGATGCCGGATCCGGCAGACCAAGAGCCGTCCCATCCTGGACGCTCTAGAGCCGTGGCTGCGCGGCAAGCTTGGTCTGATCAGCCAGAAGAGCAAACTGGCTGAGGCGATCCGCTATGCGCTTGTGCGCTGGGAGGGGCTGACCCGCTTCGTGGACGACGGGCGGATCGAGATCGATACCAACGTGGTCGAGCGGACAATCCGGCCCTTGGCTCTGACGCGCAAGAATGCGCTGTTTGCCGGCTCGGATCGCGGGGGTGAGCACTGGGCGGTCATCGCCTCGCTGATTGAGACCTGCAGACTGTGCGGCGTGGATCCGCAGGTTTATCTCACCGACGTGTTGAGCCGCATCGTTACCGGCCATCTCAACACCCAGATCGATGATCTGCTGCCGTGGGCCTATGCCACCCCGCCAGACCTCAGGGCCGTGGCCTGAGAACAGCGCTTACGGTTGAGGTGCCGGTCTCGTCCAAGAACACAAAGCGGATCGGATCCATGTAGCGCTGCCACACGCGCCAGTGTCGGCGCTCGCGGGCCACGTCGGCGCGATCCTGCTCGGCGGCTCTCAGGCTCTATTTTATGCGTCAGGCCGGCTCGTCTGAGCCAGCGGCTGATGGTGGAGGTCGCCCCGACCACGATGCCGTGCTGGCTTCAACTTGGCTTGGATCTCCACCAGCGAGATGTCAGCCTTGGTGTCCAGGAGAGCGCGCACGAGCGCCCCATGCGGCTCGAAAATCGGACGGCGGTGACCGCCAAAGCGGGCCGGAGCCGGACTGCCGCTCTGACGAAAGCGCCGCATCAGCTTCACGGCAGCCGACGGGCTGACCTCAAAACGCAAAGCCGCCTGTCGGATGGAGGATCCGCCTGCCACCGCACGCACGATCCGCTCACGCAAGTCTCGCGACAGAGGAGTTGGCATGGGACGCCTCCCGGCCGATCACAACCAACCCGATGGAATCAGCTATCCCGATTCTACGCAACCGCTGCACGCTCTAACAGGATCTAGTAGTTAACGAAGTGTCTGAAGCCCTCATCTATTGTTGCAACATATAAAGATTTCCAGGTAGATCTTCCGATTGTGCAGTCGCTTTGGTCTTCATCCAAGCAAGGAGATCCAACGCCTCTTCAAAGGTGATTTCTTTGCGGAGGATGGTATCAAAATAGCGCGGATAGAGTATGTACGCCGCAGCAAAGATCTCTTCGACGCTACGCCGAGCCGTTCTTCTATTGCACTCTTGCCGATCGTCAGTTGCCCCCCAGCCAGCGTAGAAAGGCATTCCGATACATGTCACTCTTATGCCACGGATCAGCGCTTCGAAGCCTGAAAGCGACGTAATCGTGTAGACATGGTCGATCGTTTTGAAGGTGTCTGCAAGCGTAATGTCCTGTTCTAAAACGAGCGCAAGATGTCTTACGGCGCGCGGATCAGATTGGTTCTGTCGAGTGCCGTGCAGTACTTCCGGATGGGGTTTGTAGATAATCTGCGCATCGGGGTTCTCTCGCGCGGCAATCGTGACAAGTTCGTTGTTGTCGATTTGCCGGTTGCACCCTTTCCTAATCGATGCATCCCCTTCCACCTGTCCAACAACGAGAACTCGTTTTCTGTCTTTGGGTCCATAGATGGTTTCAATGTCGATATCGCTGGAGGTATTGTACTTTGAGAGTCTCGAATTGACTAGTTTGTCGATGCCTGCGCGGGCTCTCTGAAGCAGTTGCGAGTCTGCAGCGAAATCATACGTCTCAAGAAGACGCTCAAGATCCGACGCTTGCGTCGCATCGAAATAAATCGATGATCTGTCAAAACAGAGTGATATTGGCGGAGCCTTAGTAGCCCCTAACGCAACAGAGCGGAGAAACCCATCCTCGATCCTAATAAAAGGAATCTTGCGGGACCTGCAGAATCTCTCGACAAACGCTGGGTACTTGTAGCCCCACACGTAGACCTCAGGCGCCTTCTCTGCGAGCATCCAAGGCGCGAGTGACGTATAGAAGCTGAACCTGCTAATGGCCTTGTCTCTCCGGACAATCGGTCGATCCGGCAGCCAATAATTAATGAAGTCCTTCCAAGGGCTCAGCCCTAACACATAGTACCTGGAAGGAGCCTTGCTAAAGGGAATTCTTGCGTAGCGGTAGACTGACTTCGCCAGCTGCATGAGATTCTTCGAGATCATTCCACACTCGCGTGTTCAGATGGCATTTTGTTTGGCATGGCCAGCGGAGGTCCGGGTTGTGGGTACTGACTCTTCATTAACTGGACTCATCGAGACATCAGGGCATTCCGCCGGCGATCTCTGCACTGGCATGAGATGCTCGTTACGTGCCTAGAGTAATGAAAATCGTAGCCTTAATGTCGTTGAGTATTTCAGGTCCAAGAAGGGGTGGCGAGTGGTTGCAAGCCACTGCGAGAAGACTATCTTGTCCTCAAGCAGTGTCTCCGTCTCGCCGCCACCTTTGATCGGATGGAGTGCCAAATGGATTGCATATCTTAGTTTGGAAGCAACATCAGATTTCGGTTCGCTCGATACCGCTTGTATTCTTCTACTATACAGTAGTTATTACTCTCTATCCAGCTTACCATCCACGCCTCATTTGCTTCATCAACCTCAACGAATATCTTCGGGCGATATTTTGAGATAGTCTGAGAAAAACCGGTGAGAACCTGGGGCTCGTCTCCTTCGACGTCGATTTTCAGAAACGTTGGCCGATGGTCGCCGATGACCTGATCGCCAGCAAAAACAGGTATATCGCCAGCATCGTCACGGACAAACTTGGCGCCCCCAAGATTGTGAGACTCATACGTGAGGCTCCCTGTACCAGCGCCGTCACCTAACGCGAAACCTGAGTTGCAGGTGATATTCCTCGTGCCATTTAGGAGGTAGTTTATGTCGGCAATTCTCTGTGCGGCAGCGTTCATCTCGAATGTGATGATCTTCTGACACCCAAGGACCTTGGAAAAGTAAATAGAGTGATTTCCAACATTCGCGCCGATATCGGCGACAACATCATCGGCAGAAAGGTAGGGCGAGATGAGACGAAGCTCCTCTTGTTCATAGAACTGGCCGCGGATGAGATATTTGGATATCTCATCGTGCTCGTTCTCTATGAAGAACCTGAACTGCTGACCTCCAAATTCAAATGTGCGTATCAAGCCTCGGACCGTGTCGGCTATTTGTTGAGCGGCGCCAGGTCGAAGTGCTGGTGTCTCAGTAGATCGCAGACTGTCTCTCTCCCAGCGTATATTTGTTTTCACAACCTTCGCAGGAGCGCCGACAACGACTGAGTTTGGCGGCACATCATGGAGCACCACTGCACGCTCACCTATAACGCTTCCGCTTCCAACTCGTACGCCCTTACGAATAACCGCGCCATCACCGACCCAGACGTGATCCTCTATGACGATGCTCTTGCTTACATTGAGGCGTTCGTTGGTTAGGGCATCAAAAAGTGGGTGAAAATCATGAGTGATGACGCGACACCCGATTCCGAACATGCAATCTGAGCCTATCGTAATGCTTGTTCCTTCGGCAGCGGACAACTCTAGGTTCGCTGTGATGGTGTTGTGAGAACCAAGCACAATAGAGCAATCATGACCCAACGAAACTTTGCCGCTAAGTCGACTCGATGTACCGACATGGATCCTCGAATTCGAGCCAAAAAATATGATTGAAGCCTTATTGCATTTGGCGCTTTGCTCCAAAAGCAAGGCGTTGTTTAGACCTTTGAACTCGCAGGATGTATCGAGCCACTGCTCCTCCTGCGCAACAATGGAGTTGCCTTTTAGCTGAGCAGCTTGCTTCATCGAAATGATCTTCGTCATTCATTCACCCCTGCTGCGCCTGCTTGAAAAGCGCAGGGTCTTTCTTCTCCACAAACTTGGCCCGATCATTGTCCGCTGGGAACTGCCGCTTGAAGCGGCTCAACCCGTATTTCAACAACAAACGACTTCTAAACTTTGGGAGGAATCCTGTACTAGCGGAAATCTCACTCTTAAGTTGCACCCACTCCTTGAATGACTTCAGATAGAGCGCTTGTCGTAGTTTGACGTTATGAGGGCCTTGGAGCATCTTTATACGCATCCGCGTAATCGCAAAGTGATCATCGACCCGTCTTTTCGTGATATGCGCTTTCGTCAGGGAGCCGGGGCGGCGCCGCCAGTTGTATAAATACTGTGGAACCACAACGACTTTGCTGGCTTTACTGTATGCGTGGAGAGAGAATATATGGTCTTCTCCATTGAATATTCCATCCGGGAAGGCGATCCCGTGCTCCTTCAGGAAGGACGTTCGATAAACCTTCCCCCAACTTACCATGGATATCTTCGACTCTATAAGGGATTTGAGCCTATCCTCGTCAGTCAAGTGGTGGGACAATTTTGACTTCGACAGCACTGACCCATCTGGGTCGAGCTGCCGGAACAGGGTTTCTATGATATCTGGCTCTTCTCTATAGTAGTTAGCTACTAACATCGAAAACTGCGGCTCGATCGTGTCGTCAGAGTCGAGAAAGCAAACATATTCTGTCTGTGTCTCACGGACGCCGAGATTCCTGGCGGCACCAGGACCTCGCCTACGGCTTCGCAGTAACCGAACTTCAAACGGAAATGACTTTGAGCATCGTTCCACTCGTTTGATGGTGTCGTCGGCGGAATGATCATCCACGAAGATGACGGCTATGTCTTGCTGCTTGGCGAGACACTCGAACAGATCGCCGATGAATTGAGCAGAGTTGTGGGTAGGGATTACTACTGTCAGGTTAGCCATTCTTGCTCTCCAAAAGCTCTTGAAGAAAATCCTGCTCGGCGTTCCAGTCGTGGACAATCGGCATCTTTGTTGGAACAGGCTTCGAATAAGAGCTTGCATGCCCCAGTGGTTGATTGCCCATAGAGAAGCCAAGAACACGATCAGGATCAAGAGCGCCCACTACGCTGTAGATCCAATACAGCATTTTGAGGCCGCTGCTCGGAGATGCTCCAATCTTCTGTGTTACGTATCGGTCGATCTGAGGGGGTATAAAATGGATCAGGTATTGACTGGGAAAGTCATGCAACTTTGCGCCAATGTTCTTGGACGAGTATAGATCCCCGTTTGAGACGATAATGTGTTTGCAGGGTCTCCCGAAAAATCGCCTTGTTTGGGAGTAGTCTGGGTTTAATACGAGCGCGTCGGTCTTCGTGCCCACATCGATCGAATAGGGGAAACTAGTTTCAGCGGTGTTGAAACGGATGACGAGGTTAGACGCGTTGATCTGCTCGGCAGCGCGCGTTCCCAATAACGTCGGAGAGTTTCCGACTACAATCAGGTCGTCTCTGTTTTCGCTGATCTCTTCTGGGAATATGTGTGCTTGACTAACGATCCTATCGAAGAGGCTAGAATATGACAGCGCCCACGGCTCAGTGACGTGCCCTTCCTTCACTAGAAGATTGATTAGACCGAGATATCGGTTCTCGCTCCACGTCTCCTTACGCTTCTTCTTCGCTTCCAAGGCGGCCTTTATGCTCTTCGAGTACTCGCCAGCTTCGCAGAGATATGCCGCGGCGAACATCATGTCGCTCGACGTGATGCTGGAGCTAAACTTACTGAGCAGCTTGTTGAAATTATCAGTCAACCAGACAGTTGGGCCAAATACCCGCCACAGTTTCTTGAGGATTGTGACAGCGTCGCCACAGGTAGCGGCTCTTTCAAACGCCTCCTTATAATGCTCGATATCGGAGGGTTCATAAAATGATCCTTTCACACTCAGGTGCAGCGCCAAGCGTTCAAGAAACTCATGCGTGAAGGGTGGCTCATCTCGATCCAACAGAGCCGCCAATTGTGCTCGAGCTGGACGAACTGCGGTTTGAGCTTCCAAAAATGAGATGTTGAGAAAATCGATAACGCTGTTAGGGCCGTTACTCGCATCCGCCGCCCGGAAAACCCAGTAACCGTCGCAGTCATCGAGACCGACAGGAATCGCCGTCAGCATGCCTGCCTCTTCGACGAACAGCGAATTCCTCTCGGATTCCGATAAGTACCGAGAGGATACGAATTCCGCCGAGGAAGATGCGCTTTTCAGAGAGCTGTTGAGCTTCTTTATGTCGATGTAGGCTCGTGAGAAGTCAGGTAAGTAAAATTGCATTCGTCCTTCTCCGAAGGAGGCATTGAGGTCTGAAGCTGCAGGTGCTCCGAAATTTCCTAGTAACTCGATAAAGTCAAGGCCGCCTGCAAATTTGCTTCGCCTGATTTTATATGATCTATGACGCGCCCGCGCGATCTCATCTGTGGCAACGACACCTTCAACGTTTAATCTGTGAGAATGCACAGAAGCACACGTGCCCATGATACATCTACGCTATCAACGTGGACGTATCAAAGTGAATTTCCGATGCTATGTGTATCGTCGGTTGGGCGGAAACAGCGATTTCGCGCCAAGTCTTCAAGTTTGCAGGCACCGCTTCCTTTTCGATGGATCGTCTGCACTTATCAATCGGAGTAAAAATTCCGCTTCACGAGCGTCGCATTAGCTGCTGGTACGCATCAACCAGTTTCTCTATCTGGTCAAAGTACCACACGCCTTGTGGGGAGAGCAGGAGACCGCAATCGCAGAACTCTCGGATCTGATCCATCGCATGCGAGATCATGACGATGCGTGAGTGTGGCAACTTCTCACGGAACACGGCTTGTGACTTCTTCTTGAATTTCTCATCGCCGACGGCGGTGATCTCATCAATGAGGTAGCAATCGAATTTGGTCGCCATGCTCATGCCGAAGGCAAGTCGTGCCTTCATGCCGCTCGAGTAGGTCTTGATCGGCAAGTTGAGCGATTTGCCGAGCTCAGAAAACTCACGGACGTAGTCGACGATTGCTTCGGTGTCCTCACCGTAGACGCGCGCCACGAACCGGATGTTTTCGATCCCGGTCATCGAGCCGTTAAAGCCGCCTGAAAAGCCGAGGGGCCAGGATATCCGTCCATGACGGATGATCCGTCCGTTGTCCGGCTGCTCGGCACCGGCGATCAAGCGCATCAGCGTCGACTTCCCGGCGCCGTTGGGGCCAAGAAGCGCAACATTCTTGTCTCTAGGAAATGAGAAGGTGAGCCGGTCGAGAATGGTTTTTCGCACACCCTTGATCGAGTAAGCTTTGGAGATATCGACGAGGTCGATCACGAGCGCGTCCTCCTGCTGCGTGTCAGCCGTTCGCCGGCGAGACCGAAGAAGATCAAGCAGACGGCCACCGTTAGCAAATAGCCTCGGTGCAGGACATAGCTGTCGTAATTCGAGTAATAGCCGCTCCTCATCCATTCGATGCAGTGCAGAACCGGGTTCCATTCAATCCAGGCCACGACCTGTGGTGGCATGTAGCTCGGGACGTAGAACACGCCGGAGATGAACATGAGAGGGCGCGACAGGACTTTCTCGATATGCCGCCAGCTGTCGAAAACTGTAATGAGGATCGCGTTCGTGGCCCCATACCCGAGCCCCAGCAGCCCCGTGGCGGCGAAGGCCTCCATCACAGCTGCCGGAAAGGCGGGAGGCTCCGCCAGGTCGAGGATTGTGAGGCACGAGAAGAAGATACCCATGATCAGGGCGTAGGTCGCAGCAATCAGAGTGGCGCGGGCGAAAAGGACGTCGGGCTCTTTGATCGGCGGATAGGACAGCAGAGCCTTGTTGGCCTCGAAGACCACCATCAGCGAGTTGCCGAGCTTCGTGAAGAACTCGAGCGTGAATGTTCCCAGCGCGAAGAAAAGGGCGAGACTCGGTCCGAACGGCGGGTGGCGGCCTGCCACGGAGAAGATCGCCACGAGCACGGCCGTGCTGGCCGCAGGCGTGATGATGGCCCACAGATAGCCGATCTGGGACGTGCCGAACGTGGCGCGGGTCTCACGCAGGATCAGCGCGCCGATGACCCGGAACTGGGCAGTGAGGGCAGCTTGCATGGCGCCTTACGACATGTGGTCGCGCACGGAATAGCCGATCAATGCACCGATACCCCACACGATGATCGAACCGATCAGGATCAGGAAGACATTGAGCAGGCGCGTCGGATAGAGCGGGTATTGCGGAAGCGTCGGCGTCGTGTAGACGGCAAGGTAGCGTTGCTGCCGGTCGGCTTCGACGCGGGCCTTCTCCAGAGAGGCGAGAGAGGACGTGTAGGCCTGCTGGGCGAAGTTCCGCTCAACCTCAAGCGTCTCGTAGGTGGCAAGAAGGCCCGTGAGGCTCGCATCCTTGCCGTTGTTCCCCTCGCTCATATGGGTCTGCTTCTCGGCGATCTGCTTTTCCAGCGCTTCGGCCTGACGCCGGAGGCTACGTAGGGCGGGCGAGTTCGCGTCGACGGTGCCCCGCAGCGCCGAGATCCGGGCCTGCGTCTCGGCGAGTTGCTTTTCGAGCCCGCCGACGATCTCAAGCTGCATTTGCGCCGTGCGCGCCGGATCAAGGGCTTGTTCACTCGCTCGGAACTGGCGCAACTGCTCCAGCGCATTGCGGAGCCGCGCCTCTGCGCGTTCTACCTCTCCTTCGGCATACGACACGGCATCCTGGCGGGCCTGTCTCGACAATTCGTTGACCAGCGTCTTGGAATAGGACAGCACCAGACCAGCAATGCGTTCTGCGTCTTCGGGGCTGAACGCATTCACCTCGAAGGTGACGATCCCGGAGGTGCTGTCGAAGCTCGTGTGAATTCGATCCATCCAGTACTCCACCACATGCTCGATTTCGAGCGTAGGATCGAGTCTGGAGAGGAAATCAACATGCGAGCCGCCGAAAGCCTCCCGAATCGAAAAGTCCTTCTCGAGGCGTTCGACCATGTCTCGACTCTTCAAGAACTTGAGCAGGATATACGAGTCGGAGGTTGTGGAACCAGCGTTGGCAAGGCCGGTGAAAGCGCCGAGAAGGTCGGTCCCTCCGCCCCCATCCATTCCGCGAACAGCAAACCCGGCGCCGGCCACGTAGCGATCCGAAGCAATGAACGTGAAGTAGAGCGCGCCAAGGAATGTCGGCACGAGGACGCAGACCACAAAGGAGATTGCGAGAATGCGACGCCGTAGAGTCTGCGGCCGCAGGCCAGCGCTCGGGGCCAGCGACAGAGCCTCTCCTCCCTTGCCGGGCAGGGGGATGATCCTGCGAGGTTTATCGTCCGCCACGGCTTGCCTCCATGGAATCGATTGTAGTCATGACAGACTTCCTTGGCTGCGGCGAGCTGTGGGAGGAACGGCGCAGTTGCACGAAGAAGCGCAGGGCAGGGCGCAGTGTCCGCCGCCATAGCGGGAGAGGCTTGTTGCCGGCTACGCGCCATGTGACGAGTTCGTTCACCGCACGCTCGGGCGTCGTGAACTGCCCGGTCACCCGGCTCACATAGGACGGGTACAGGATCAGACAGCCTGCAATAAGCTCATCAAGGGAGAGGCGGCGAAGGCGCCGTTCGACTGGAACCATATCATTCGTGAGGCCCCACCCAGCGTAGAAGGGCTGCCCGTAGCATGTGACCGGCACCCCGCGGAGCAGGGCTTCGAAGCCGGTGAGAGACGTGAGGGTGTGGACCTCGTCCACCTGGTCCAGCATCTGCGCCATGTCGGCCCGGGTGACGATCTCATCGCACAGACTGGCTGCCTCGTCCTCGTCCTTTCCCTTCGCCCTCAGGCCAGCGATGACATCCGGATGCGGCTTATACACCAGGTAGGCGTCCGGGTGAGCAGCACGCACCGCGCGGAGCAAGTCAAGATTGGTCTTTGTCGCCGGCGCACCAAATCGGATCGAGGCGTCGGATTCAACTTGGCCCGGAACCAAAATGACGGGCTTGTCGATCTCCGGCCTCGTCCACGAAACAGCGCTGACATTGTATTTCGTGACCTTTGCCGCGACGACGCTGTCACGCAGGCTTCTCGCCCGGGCGAGAAGCTGCTGGCTGAAATCGGATTCGGTCAGAACGCGCTCGAGCCGCGAAGGGCGGGACGAATCATAATAGAGCCCTTCGTCGTCGCAGACCCATGAAAGCGGTTGGATGAGATCGGCACCGAGACCGACGGAACGCAGGAATCCGTCCTCGACCCGAATGAGCTTGGCGTCCAATGGCAACCCGGCTGGCGTGCTGCTTCCCCAGACGGCAACCGTCGCTCCACCCGGAATCTGCCCGGCCCGACGCTCGAAGCGGATCTCGGAACCAGCCATGAACCGTTGGAGGATGGGCTTCTTCCATCGTGAGAAACCGATTGCATGGATTTTGCGTGGGAACCGCGCCTGCATGCGCCGTTGTAAGGCGATATGCTCGATGATCCGCTCGACCTCGCAGCGATGGCCCGTTTCCGGATCAACATAGCGGGGATAGGCCACGAGCGCAGCGTGGACGAGCGCCTCGAGGGACACAGGTCGCCGGCGCGAAGGCGCATCCAGCTCATCATTCGTCAGCCCCCAGCCGGCATAAAACGGCATGCCGAAGCACCGAACAGGTTTGCCCCAGAGGATCGCTTCGAATCCCATTTGCGAGGTAACGGTATAGACGACCTCAGCCTCTTCGAGCAGACGCGCGGGGTGGCAGTCCTCAGCAACGACGGAAATGCGTTGGTTTCGTGAGACCTCAATGAAGTCGAAATACCCGCGCTTCTTCCGGGTGAAAACGTCTGGATGAGTTTTGACGACAACGGTGCAATCAGGGTTCTCGTTGAGCGCGGCCTTTAACATTCGCTCAAAGCTGCTGTCATCGGCCGATCCCTGCTGGACGGAACTGTCGCCGTAGGTTTGGTCTACAACGAGAACGAAACGCTGGGGTAATTTGCGGTCGTAGTCGCGCGCATAATTGTACTTGGAGACGCGACCTTGTCGCCATGCTGCCGCAAGAGTGCGAGCGCGCACCGCCTGCTCCTCGCCGAGGGGAGCGGCAATCAGTGCTTCAAGGCGGGAGGGTGATCCTGCCTTGTAATAGATACCCACATCATCAACCACCAGCGATAGCGGCGCGTCCCCGCGCCCGACCGAACGCAAAAAGCCATCCTCGAGCAGCAGGCAGGGCACCCCTGCGGTCGACGCCGCAGCCCGTGCACGCAGGCCCGATCGCTTCGCGCCCCATCCGGCGACGGCGGTAAAGCCAGCCGACCCGTTCCGCATGAGCGCGACCTCGTCTCCAAGGAAACTGGTGAGATGAGGCACTTTGGCGATACCGCGGGACGTCAGAGCAATCATGTTACGGTTCGGTGCCCATTCGGCGACAAGTGGAAGCTGATCAAAGGTCTGCACATTCTCTCGGAGAAGGCGCTGCTCCAAATCACGCTGCAGGATTCATCACGACCAATTCTCCTCAAGAGGGTCGCGGCGGTACGAGTGAGGAGAAGACAAGATTTGCCTTTCGCACTTGCCCCGATCCGGCACATGCCGATTCCTTGTGGCGCTTTTATCTTAGAGCAGGAAAAAACATACTGGTCTCTTAGTCGCAGCCAGATACCAGAACGTTGGTTGGACCCCTGCCAAGGCACTTCCCGGCAGAGGTCAAGGAGAGGCGACGTTGATTGAGAAGCCGCTCCATCGACCGCCGACGAAGGTCTCGGACAGAAAGGAATCAGTCCGACAGACCGGAGACATTCCGTGTGGTGCCCACCAGCGGAGACACGATCGTCGAGAGGAACTTGCTGAACTCCGCCGTCGGATGAGTCGCGACATAAAGAATATCCTTGTCGCGCATCTTGAACGAGCGGGCGAGGAAGAACGCCTGCGGATCCTTGAAGTCCAGCCTGTAGACCACGGGCACCATACTGAGCGTATGGCCCGAGTACGTTCCGATCCCATGGCCGGACTGCACCAGCCAGCGGGCAAGCTCCTCATTCTCGAAGCGGAACAGGAACACACCTCCGGCGTCCGCCGTCGCATCCCGCAGACCGCCGACCTGCGCAAGGGCCTCGGCAACCGTCAGGCTCTCCGTCTTGAACGGCACGAGGCCATTGGATTTCACGGCGCCGAACGCTGTGTAGGTTCGGGGCTTGTGAAGCAGCAGGACATTATCGCCGGGCGCGAGCCAGATGTTGTTCTGAGGTGACGTGACAACCTCGTCCAGACGGACGGTTCCGGTGCGCTTGCCACGGGTGACCGTTGCGACGGTTTCGAAGGTCGCTTCGCGCGTACCCCCGGCCTGAGCGACCGCCTCCATCAAGCGCATGCCCCGAACGAGCAGCGGGTATTGGCCAGGCTTGGCGACATCGCCGACTACGACGACACTGTTGCTCTTGTTGTCCGCGATCAGCACCTGCACCTGCGGCTCAGCCGCCTTGCCGGTGAGGCCTTCCTCGATGGAGCGGCGCAGGGACTCGGCGCTTTTGCCAGCGGCGCGGATGCGCCCGACGTAGGGAATGAAGATTTCGCCGGCTTCGTCGACGACGACCTGCAGTGACGTTTGCTTCTTTTCCGCTGTCGAGAACAGACCGTCGGGAGAGGCTTCCCAGACATTGACGACGAGCGCATCGCCGATGCCGATTGTCGTCGCGCGGGTACCGCCGAATCTCGCCTTGAACTCATTGGGAAGAGAGAGTGGCAGGAAGCTGTTGATCTTGTCGAGCGCGGTCGCGTCCAGGTTCACAAGCACGTACCGGTCGGGGGACGGCACGGAATCTGACTCGTTGAAGGAGACCTCGATGGCCGCGGGCCCTGCGCTCGGCATGCCGCCACAGCCGCTCAGAACGGGCAGCAGCGCAACGACTAACCCACGACAGTATCGTGTCAGGACGCCGGGCCGAAACTCAAACTTCAACATGCTATTCTTATTGCCTCAAGGTCGGCCAGGGCCTCGGATTTTTCCGTCTGGTGTGCGCGTATTACCTCCAGCACGCCGGCGCAAGCAGTTTTGATCCCATCGCGTGCGTAAAAATCGCCGGGCTTGAGGCACATGCGTCGGATCCAGGCGAGATAACGTTGTCGCAAAGTGGCGTCGGCCACGTGCTTGCATCTCCAAAATGCATCGAAGTCCGGTTTGCCACGTGCACAGGTGGCAAGGGCGTCGTTGCCATAGAGTGCGTGACCGACAACCAGAAGCGGAATGCCGTGGTAGATGGCCGAGAGACCCGATGTCGAGTTGATCGTGATCATGCCGGCGGCGTGGCGGGTTAGAAGGCCCAGGGAGCCTGCGTCGATTACGTCCACCCGGTCTGCAATTCCAAGGTTGTTCGCCGTCGTACGGATGAGTTCGTGATCGCGGCTGTGACCGCGTTCGAGCGGATGGATCTTGAAGACGAGCCGGTGCGTGACAGGCGCTGTCCGGGCAAAGGAAGCAAGCGCCTCCTTGATGAGTCTGACATTGCTCCAGCCCAGGGCTGCGCGGCCCATCTGCGTGTCAGAGGTTACCTGGAGCGGTACGATGAAGTAGCGCCTGTCATAGTGCTCAAGGAGCTTTTCGACTGTCGCGAAGTTGGCCAGCGAGTGGGCGGCACGACGGAACAGATTGCGCGACCAGGCGAACATTTCCCGCATAGGCTGGACGGGACGATGGAACAGCTCCCGCTGTGACAGGCCGGTCAGAAGCGTGCGGATGGAGTAATAAGCTGCTCCGTAAACGCACATGATTCGAAAGCTCTTAAAGGTGAGCTTTTGCCGCGACGCTTCGTCGTCGTCGTTGAAATCAGGCGGGGGCAGTTGTCCCGCGACCGGCGAAAGCCAGTTGTTTCCGCCATTCTCGACTGTGATGAAGCCGGGCCGGATATAGCCCTCTTCGAGCGAAATGACGTTGATTCCATGTGCTTCTGCCGCGGTCCGGGCCACCGTATGAATTGGCCTTTCTGCGCCGAACAAGATGAGATGGTCGATTTCAGACGTTGCAAGAAGCGACGTCAACCACGCCGCCCAGTCTGCCTTGCTTCCATTGAAATGAATGCGTTTTCCCTTGCCCATGTAGAGGCGGTCACCAGCATTGAAGGAAACTCGCCAAGCGTCGTAACCCTGACGTTCAAGGAATCGCTGCAGGCGCTTGAAGAATGGACCCACGGGGCCTTGCAGCAGCAGGACACGCGGCTGCTTCTTCGGAGGAAGCTTGCGACGGGGGCGGAAGAGAATGGGGCGGATCTTCCGCTGACGCGTGACTTGATCCATGCGAGTGGCTGCAGATGGCAGGAAAGCGACTGAACCACCTGAAAAATCGTTGCGCGCCATCAGCGGCTCGCGTGGCGCGGCGGTACCCTCATGAACAAGGATGTAGTCTTGAGCCACAGCCTGGCTCTCATTCCCTAGCCCCATCTTCGTGCGCCGCTATTGCATAGTTGTAGAATGTGACGAGAGAGTAATGTTGTTATAGTTATGTATGCGGTGGGTTCTTCCCGAGCAGAGAGCAAGCCTCCAGAGGCATGCTTTGCCGTTGCAACCCTTACGCAACGTCACGCTTCTTGGGAAGAGGGAGTTACCCCGAAGTGTCCATTTTGGACACTTTGCCTAACTTTTCTGGTGTGCCTTCTGAAGGTCGGATGCCGCCTCCAAGATAAGGTTTTTGATCTGGTCAGTTAGGCTGAGGATCAGAGGCGAGTTGAGGTGCTCGGAGCCGAGAAGATACTGACCATTCTCTGTCGACTCTATCCATCCTTCTTCGATGAGGTTGGACAGGCGCCGTAGCAGGGTAGGGCGTGGCATGCCGACATACTCAGCCAGTTTCGAGGCCCGGAACGGTTTGCCTTCGATCTGCCCCATGGCCACTGCGCCGATGATCAGGATACTGTCTGCACCCGAGGCCATCGGGGCGTTCTTGGCGGATGTGAGAAGTCGCATCAAGCTCATCAGGAAACGCAGTTCGATCCGGCGTTCATCGGCTCTCTCGATGACGGCTGATGTCTTCACACTCCCTTCGGTCATTCTGTTACCTAAAGTGGCCTTGCGCAGTAAGCACCGATGCCCATTCGGGACCGTTTGCTTGGATGTGTCTGGTGGGGTGATCCGCTGAAATCGTCACCGTCAGGATTAACTCAGCGACGGGAAACGTCTTACAGAAAAACTCGCAGGCGGTGTCAAGGGTACAGGAGCCTGCTCGGCAGGATGCTGTGCACAGAAGATGGCAGACCAGAAGTTAAATGATATGTTGTATCGCGTAGCGTCTTCTTGGCTGTGAAGGAGCTAGCGCGGGCTTAGCGCGAATCCGCGTGATCACTTCAGACCCAAGGCCCGGCCCGCCGCACTTGTGATGTGAGCACTCATGGCGGCGACGGCCAGCGTCGGTTCGCGTGTCTCGATGGCGGAGATGATAGACAGGTGTTCTTGCATGACGGGTACGACGATCGCTTCTGACAGGAGCGTCTGATCCTGGCGGATCAGACGAATCTTGATCGAATTGACCCGGTAGACATCGGCGATGATGCTGTTCTTCAGTGACGAAATAACGGTCCAGTGCAGGTTCCAGTCGACGGCCTGGGCCCGGGCCACGAGCTCGGCGGTGATCGGGCCCGCACGGGCCGCTGCCAGAACGCTCTCGTGCTCTTCGCGGAGTTGCGCCACGACCCCGCTGCTGACTTCGGCTGCGAAGATCGCGGTCGCCTCCCGCTCGAGGAACAGGCGAAGCTGGAAAGCTTCCCGGATCAGATTGAGATCGACATGCGCAACCTGCATGCCGCGCTGCGGGACGGTTTTGATCAGGCCTTCCGCTTCAAGGCGAGGAATGAGTTCGCGAATCGCCCCGAGCGTAAGGCCGGTCAGTGCAACAAGCTCACGCTGCGAAACAAACTGACCCGGACGGATGTCTCGGGCCAGCAGGCGTTCGGTAAAACTCTCGTAGGCCTTCTCCCGAAGGTTGGTCTTGGCGCGGGATGAGCCTATCTTGTCCACCGCCGTCTCCGTCATGCTGCCTGAGCCTCGAAGAGGCGGTCATACGCCAAGCTCAGGCGGGCCGCATCCCCTTCGGCCATTGTCATCAGGGGCGCGCGAACGTTGAGCCAGGCGCGATTGCCGGTGCGATGGGCCATGAGGGCCTTCACGGCCGGTGTAACAGGATATCGCAGAACCTCATCGACCAAGTCGTTGATGCGGCTGTCGTCTTGCCCATCCCGTACCAGAGGCAGCAGGGCCTGCGGGCAAACATTGGCGAGACCCGAGATCGCTCCCTGGCCTCCAAGACGCACACCCTCCGCAAGATAGCGCTCGTCGCCGATCAGGATGGCAAGATCCTTGTGGGCGGACAGGAGCTTTTGCGTGTAGGCCCAATCGCCCGAAGAGTCCTTCACGCCCGTGACCACACCGGGGAAAGCCTGTTTGAGGCGGCCGATCAGCTCGACGGAGAGAGCGACCTGCGTCACCGAAGGGATGTTGTACAGAATGACGCCGCGAGCAGCTGAGCCCAGTTTTTCCAGAACTTGGCTGAACCAAGCATAGAGGCCGTCGTCGCTCACACCCTTGAAGTAGAAGGGAGGCGGCAGGAGAATGTTTCGTGCGCTGAAATCGGCAGCCATGCGCGCCTGCACGAGCAGTTCGTGCACCGAGGAGGCGGTGACGCAAACCACCATGTCGCGCCCTGTCACGCCCGCGCCCGCAAGGGCGCCGAGGATCTGCTCGCGTCCCGACGTGCCGATCGAGGCGCCTTCGCCCGTTGTTCCGAAGACGGTGATGCTCGTGCACCCATTGGCGAGGCACCACTGAGCGTGACTGGCGCAGAGAGCGTGATCGATGGCTCCGGTCGGTCGAAAGGGCGTCGTCATTGCGGCGGAAAGACCAAACCGGTCGGAAATCGCATTCATAACATCGGTCCTCTGTCGACCCACTCTCGGGTCACGGTAGCAGGTCTGATAGATAGCACTGACATGTCAGAATGCAATTGCCGGTGCGCCATCATTCCGCGTGTCTCAGTATCTGGTGTGCGCTTCCTTCGGATCACCCCGAGGCAAGGAACCCTTCCGAAGGCAGGATCTCTGAGACTTCCATTTATTTCGTAAGGAAGATCAATGCGTTATCTCATTGCTTTCATGCATGCCGGGGCGTCGTTCTTTAGTATGAAATGCCTGCTTGATCCTGCATCGTGTGTTGACGGACAGCGACATACTAACATGTTAATTGGTTGTAGATGCTTACGAGCTCTCGCAAGCGATGCTGCATCCATCATTGAGTCGGACGATATTCCGACGCATTGGAACAGAGATGTCCTTGTGATCGGCGTGTCGGCGAAATTAGGGTTCTGATCGCGTGAGATCCCGGGTAAGCGATAACAAGAACCAGCCGATGTTGGAGTCTGGAAGAGCAGGCGGAGAGATGAGAAGAAAGCGTGTGCGGTCCTGGCAAAAGCACTTTGTGATGCCGCTGGATCATAACCTCTTTGGCAACTGCCATGCCTCGACTCTCGTGCTTCTGCCGAATGGCGAGCGCCTCGTTGCGTTCTTCGGTGGCCAGCGGGAGGGTGCGGGAGATGTGGCGATCTGGCTGGCGCGTGGTGACGGCTCGCAGTGGCAAATGCCTCGCCGTTTGATGGCCGAAGAGGGGCTTGCCCATTGGAACCCGGTGCTGATGGCTGACGGAGAGACCGTCTGGCTCTTCTATAAGGTCGGCTCCACCGTGCACAACTGGACGACGCGATGGAGTGTGTCGCGCGATGGCGGGCATCATTGGGATCCGCCTCGTCCGCTCGTTCCTGGCGACCATGCGCCGCGAGGTCCGGTCAAGAACAAGCCGATCGTGATGTCGAACGGGGAATGGCTCGCACCCGCGTCGGTCGAGACGGAGACGACCTGGGATGCGTTCGTGGATATTTCCGGAGATCAAGGTGCGACCTGGATGCGCGTCGATGTGCCGCTCGACCATGATGCGCGCCCGCAGAGCGTCGCGGGTGACGTATGGAAGGGGCTTGCTGCGGAGGCGCTTTGGGAAACCGATCCGGCAACCGTTTTCCAATGGGATGGTGTGATTCAGCCAACACTCTGGGAGAGTGCGCCGGGGCACGTGCATATGTTGATGCGTTCGACGCGCGGGCGCATCTATCGCTCCGATTCCAGTGATTTCGGCCGACATTGGACGCCTGCGCGGGCGACGGATATTCCCAACAACAACAGTGGTATCGATCTGACGGCCTGTGCCGATGGCACCTTGGCGCTCGCCTTCAACCCGATCAATGGAAACTGGGGGCGGCGCTATCCCCTGTCTCTGGCCCTGTCATATGACAACGGCGAGTCTTTCGAACCTGTGCTCGATCTCGAGACGGAAGAGGGTGAGTTTTCTTATCCTGCCGTCATCGCGCATGAAAACAGACTGCACGTCACATACACGTTCAATCGAACGACGATCGTCTATGGATGCATTGACCTCGGTGACGAATGACCGTATCGGGCGGAGCATTGGCCAATACGGTCACCGTTCAATAAAATCTTTAGGGTAGAACGCAGCGAGAGGAGCCACGAATGAAGAAAGTTCTGGGAGTTGTGATTGGCGGGCTGTTGGCGTTCAACAGCTTCGGTGCAACGGCGCAACAGATTACTTATCCGAACAAGAACATTACTGTCATTATTCCGAAGAACCCGGGCGGCGGTACCGACACCTCGACGCGCCTCACGATCGAGTACGCCAAGTCCTATCTGCCCTCCGGCGTTATCTTCGTGCCCGAGAACAAGCCTGCCGGTAACGGCGTGACCGGCCTGATCGAAGGGGCCCGCGCCAAGCCCGACGGCACGACGCTGGTGATGACCACCGTCGAACTCGCGATGTTCCCGCATCAGGGGAAGTCGCCGGTCACGTATCAGAACTTCACGCCCCTTTATGCTCCGATCGCTGATCCCTGCGCTATCGTCGTGAAGGCCGACAGCCCCTACAAGACGCTGGCCGATCTCGTCGCCGCCGCGAAGGAAAAACCCGGCACGATCCAGGTTGCGAATTCGGGAACCGGCGCGATCTATCACCTCGCCGCGCTCAACATGGAAAAGCAGCTCGGCATCAAGCTGAAGCACATCCCGTTCAGCGAAGGCGTCGGTCCTGCGATCGCCGCGCTCGCGGGCGGCCATGTCGATGCCGTGATCACGACACCCGGTGCCGCGAAGTCGCAGATCGATGCCGGTGCGCTGCGCGCTCTGGGCGTCATGGACGAGAAGCGCTTCGCGCTGCTCCCCGATGTTCCCACCTTCAAGGAGGCGCTCGGCAAGGAGGTCGATGTCAGGATGCGTGCCTGGGCGGCCCTTGCCGGCCCGGCGGATCTGCCGGCCAACGTGAAGGACCAGCTCGTCGCGGCTTTCAAGGCGGTCGCGGCCAATCCGGCCTATCAGGACGCGATGAAGAAGCAGGGCATCATGCCGAGCACTCTCGTCGGCGACGACGTTGCGAAGATGCTGAAGGACGATCATGACCTCTATAAAGAGCTGATCGCAGCCGCGAAGTAAGTCGCCAAGGCGCGATATCACATATCTTATAACCGGCGGCAGCCATCTCGCGCGTGCCGCCGGTTTCTCCTGGATGAGCCGATGAGAAAGTACAACTTCGTCGTTGCAGCCCTGTCCATCCTCATGGGATGCGCGATCTTCTGGTTCTCGCGCAATCTGACTCCGTTCGATGAGATGGGCATTCCGGGTGAGGCATTCTGGCCCCAAGCGATTGCTTGGCTCTTCATCTTTCTCGGCGGACTCCAAGCCATCCAGAGCCTGATTGCTTCTTCGTCCGGAGGCGAAGCCAGCGTGGATCTTCACTCTCCCGGAGTGCGGGTGGCCTATATCGGGGCACTGCTCGCCTTCGCATATGCTGTCCTCATGACCTATTTCGGGTTCAGCGTCGCCACGCTCGTATTCATCCCGCTTCTCATGCTGCTCATGGGGGAACGCAAACCCCTGATGATCGCGGTCACGGCGCTGGCCGTGGTCGCCGTCGTCTGGTTCTTCTTCGTTCAGGTGTTCAACACCACGCTTCCTCCCTCCATCTTCTTCGAATGAACGCGGCGGAAAGGCATCGATCATGACCGAAGTATTGGAAGCCGCAGGCATCGTTTTCAGTTATCAGACGCTGTTCCTGATCACCGTCGGCACACTGGCTGGAATCATCATCGGAGCTCTGCCGGGACTGACGGTCAATATGGGCATCGCGCTTCTGATGCCGTTGACCTTCACGTTCGAAGGGATGGCTGGCGTCCTGATGCTTCTCGGCGTCTATTGCGGCGCCATCTATGGCGGCTCGATCACCGCCATCCTGATCAACACGCCTGGGACACCGGCCTCGGCTGCGACCTGTCTCGACGGCTATCCGATGGCGCTCAAGGGGCAGGCGGGGCGTGCGCTTGGTCTTTCGACGGCGAGCTCGATGTTCGGCGGTCTATTCAGCACAGTCGCCCTCATCATCGTGGCGCCGCAGCTTGCCAAGGTGGCGACGGGACTGTCAGCGCCCGAATATTTTGCCTTGGCGGTGTTCGGCATCTCCATCATCACGTCGGTATCGTCCCATTCGCTGATCAAGGGACTCATCGGCGGCTGTATCGGTCTCGGGATTGCGACCGTGGGCCTCGATCCGATGACGGCCGGCATGCGTTTCACCTTCGACTCGCTCTACTTGATGGGCGGCATTTCGTTTGTGCCGGTGCTTGTGGGCCTGTTCGCCTTCTCGCAGGCGCTGTTCAGCATCGAGGAGAACTGGGGCGAGAACCTGCACGGCGTCTCCCGGAGCGTATCCGTGAAGATCACGCGCCTTCTCCCGACCTGGATCGATCTCAGGCGCGTGCTGCCGACCTATCTGCGCTCCTCGGTGATCGGCACGATCATCGGCGCCATTCCGGGAACGGGCGGCGATATCGCATCCTATGTTTCGTACACCGAGGCGAAGCGCTGGTCGAAGCATCCGGAGGAGTTCGGCCACGGCTCCATCGAGGGCGTCTCCGCGCCGGAAGCCGGCGCCAATGCCGTCGCCGGCGGCGCCATGGTGCCCCTGATGACGCTCGGCATTCCGGGAGACGGCGCCACGGCTATCATGATGGGTGCCTTCATGGTGCAGGGGCTGTCGCTCGGACCCCTTCTGTTCACGGAGCATCCCGTCGAGGTCAACACGATCTTCATCGGTCTTTTCGTTGCCAACGTGCTGATGGGAATCCTCGGCTTTGCGGGCATCCGCGCCTTCACCCGCATCATGGTGGTGCCGCGCAAGGTTCTCGTGCCGATCATTCTCGTCCTGTGTGCAATCGGGTCCTACTCGGTCAACCACACGATGACCGATGTCTTCGTCATGAGCATTGCGGGCTTCCTCGGCTATATCATGATCAAGCTCGGGTTCTCAATGTCGCCGATCGTGATCGGCATCATTCTCGGGCCGATGGCGGAAACCAATCTGCGCCGCGCGCTCACGATGTCCGACGGAGACTTCTCGATCTTCCTGACGCGTCCGATCTGCCTGACCTTCCTGATTATCGCTGCCGTGACGCTGTTCCTGCCCATCGTCGGACCGAAATTCTCCGCGTGGCGCCGGGCGAAGGCGGCAAGCGCCGGGCAGGGTGCGCCCGAGCCGAGCAGCGACAGCCGTTCCGCTTAACCTGAGACGCTCGCGACGGAAACGACAGGATGGTCCCCATGCGGCGGAGCGCTTCGACGTGTCGTCAAGGCTGGCTCAAGATGGAGGCCGGGATGTCGCCGGCGGAGCCTCCTCGGATTACCCCCCAAGGATCCAGCCTCCTCCCTGGACGCGATCGGCCTCAGGATCCTATTAATCTCCTGATGACAAAGGCAGATACGCACCAAGCCGAAGCACCGGGTGGAAATTCGCTCAAATTCGCCACCAGCGGCCTGCGAGGGCTCGTCACGGAACTCAATGGAGTTCCGGCTCATGCCTACACGCGTGCGTTCGCGGAGATGCTCAAGGAAGATGGCGCCGCGACCGGACCGGATGGGACGGTGCTGGTTGGACAAGACCTGAGCGGGAGCAGCCCCAGCATCGCGCGGTTGTGTTGCGCCGCATTGCGCGATGCGTAGCTTGCTCCGTAACGATACCCAGCTGGGAGCTGCTTCCGTTTCGAGGCCCTTCGGAAGTTCATCCCCCCGAAATTGACGTAAAGTACGCTCTCTTAGAGAGTGCAATTCATTGAGCTGGTGCGACAGAATCTAAGCAATCCCAAGCGCCTCGACACTAGATCGCTCTGATGCTAATCCGCGAACATACGTCGTTCTCGAAATCTTATCGATCTCTGTACCGGCCTGCCATGAAAATTAACTATCGCCCCGAGATCGACGGGCTTCGCGCCATTGCTGTGGTTCCCGTAATTCTATTTCATGCCGGTTTTTCATGGTTCAGCGGAGGGTTCGTCGGCGTCGATGTATTCTTCGTCATCAGCGGCTTTCTTATTACATCTATCGTGCTGGCTGACCTCGAAGCCAGTCGCTTCAGCATCCGGACTTTCTACGAACGTCGGGCAAGGCGTATCCTACCGGCGCTTTTCGTAGTTGTGGCAGCATGTGTTCCGGCAGCCTGGCTCCTGCTGCCTTACAGCCAGCTAGTCGAGTTCGGCCAGAGTGTCCTGAGTGTATCCGCATTCGTTTCCAACATTCATTTTTGGTTGAACACTGGGTACTTTGAAACAGAGTCTGAACTTAAACCGCTCCTCCACACGTGGAGCCTCGCAGTCGAAGAGCAATATTATATAATATCGCCTATTCTGCTCTGGTTCCTCTGGACACGTGCCAAGGGTGCCATCGTCCCGCTGCTGAGTATCCTAGCGGTCGCCAGCATCATACTCGCTGAGCATGGTTCACAAGTTGCTCCTGAAGCAGCGTTCTTCCTGCCTCATACCCGTATCTGGGAGTTGGCTCTCGGTACACTCGCCGCCGTCCTCGTGATGCAAAACGGCGGAGTTCGTCAAAATGGTGTGTTGAGCCTCATAGGCTTAGCGATGATTGCGACGGCAATCTTCCTTTACGATGAGGCAACTCCTTTCCCGGGCGTTTACGCGCTTTTGCCAACGGTGGGGGCCGTGCTGGTACTCACGTTTACAGGGCCAGGCACTGCTGCTCATCGCTTGCTTAGTATGAAGCCGTTAGTCGGTATTGGCCTCGTAAGCTATTCCGCATACCTCTGGCATCAGCCCCTCTTTGCATTTGCGAGACATCTCAGCATCTCTGAGCCTGCGCCTTATGTAATGTTCGCACTGTCCGGTATCACAATGATACTGGCATATCTCAGTTGGCGCTTCGTTGAACAACCTTTTCGGCGCTCGAACGCAATATCGCGTCACGCGATATTCAGCCTTTCGGGGGCGGGACTGGTTACGAGTGCAGCACTTGGCGTCTTCATCGCGCACTCCGAATTGTCGCGCACGCGAATTACCTTAGGTGGAGAAAGTTTCGTCGCGCTGAGCAAGGAAACTAGCCCCAATTTGGGTCTCAGCGGTGCCTGTAGGCAGTTCACTACCGTGGAAAAATGTGCATCAGGGCCGAACCCCATAGCGGTACTTTGGGGTGACAGTTATGCCATGCACCTTGCACAAGCACTGCGCGACAGCCCTACCACACTGCCTTTCGCGCAGATGACGAAGTCAGCCTGTGCGCCGATTCTTGGAGTCGCCTACAATGGGCCAAGATATAATACAAAATGGGGCATGGATTGCATCAAGCATAATGAACAGGTGCTTGAATGGCTCAAGGGGCAGCCGCACATCCGTTACGTCATTCTGTCATCGCCGTTCGGCCTCATAGGTGGGATGAGCCAACTGACTTTGGCGACTGGCGACGTGATTAAGTCAGGTGACCTGAGTGAAACCCATTTTATCGAAACGATAAAACGTATTAAGAATCTTCGTAAGTCGGTGGTTATCGTCTCGCCTACTCCAGCAGCAGAATTCAATGTAGGCCGGTGTCTGGTCATCCAGAGCATTCTCGGTCGTACGCCAGATAATTGCCACTTTCCGCTTGAAGGGCATGGCCGAGCCGGCCTTTATAAGAAGCTAGCCGATATATCCGCTCGTACCGGTGCGGGGCTTGTCCTGCTAAGTGACTTGATTTGCGAAGGAGGTCTTTGCCTAAGTTCTCAGAACGGGACGATGATCTTCCGCGACGGCGGACACCTTTCTCCCAAAGGATCGTCCCTATTAGGGCGTTCTAAGGATCTCTCTAAGAGGATAATAGCTGCAGCGGGTGCAGAGGGGATCTAAGTACCTTGGCAAAGCGTCCGGAGCACAGGCCTGGGCAGCTGCCCATCTACCGTCACTCTGCCCCCTCTATGAGATCAACTTCATCCAACTCTAATCTTGCCCCCGAAGAAGTTGATCAGCACCTCAATGCGGCCGCCTGACTGTACCTTCTGCACAACAGCCTGATGATCCGACATCGCGTCGCCGAGAAGGCTAGCCCGAGCACTAGGGCGGCATTTGGCCCTAAGGGTCTTCTTGCGGAACTGCTCCTCTTCGGCCCTTCGGACATGATCGATGTCATCCGCTAACTCGCACTCTTGTAGCCTAGAGAGCGGCTGCGGGAAGTTGGCTTGCCCCTCTTGCACCCTTGCCTGCTGCACCATCATGGGTGTGCCTTCGTTGCGCACGAGGCTATACAACGAAATCTCGGCTGTGATGGAAATGGCCCGCGTTTGACGGATTCCGCTGGTCCATCTCACGCAGGTGAGGATGACCAGACCTCCTCAGAGTACCCCGGAAGGAACCGGGCCTGTCCCTGGACGCAATTAGCCTCAGTACCCTATTAATCTGCTGATGATAAACGCAGATACACACCAAGCTGACGCAACGGGTGCAAGTTCACTGAAATTCGGCACGAGCGGCCTGCGAGGGCTTGTCACGGAGCTCAATGGAGTTCCGGCCTATGCCTACACGCGCGCGTTCGCGGAGATGCTCAAGGAGGACGGCGCCGCGGCCGGCATGAATAGGACGGTGCTGGTCGGACGAGACCTGCGTGGGAGCAGCCCCAGCATCGCGCGGCTGTGTTGCGCAGCATTGGACGATGCGGAGCTTGCTCCGGAAGATTGCGGTCCTCTGCCGACACCCGCATTGGCCTACCAGGCGATGAGGTGCGGTGTTCCTGCAGTCATGGTAACAGGCAGCCATATCCCGGAGGATCGTAACGGCTTGAAATTCTATCGAACCGAGGGTGAGATCGATAAGCAGGATGAAACTCGTATTCTCGCTCTTCATGCCAGACTAAATGTGCGAGGCATGCCTGATTCCGGTCAGGGGTTCCAAGGTGTGACGCCAGGCAAGGACCCGATTGCTGCATACAAAGCGCGCTATCTGGAGTACTTTGGCGCTTGGTCGCTCTCCGGCCTCACCATCGGTGTCTATCAGCATTCCTCTGTGGCTCGTGATCTCCTTGTCGAGGTCCTTGAAGCACTCGGTGCCCGAACAGTTCCGCTTGGGCGCGCAACAAGCTTCATTCCCGTCGATACCGAGGCCCTGCGGGAAGAGGATGAGCTTTTAATGCAGCAATGGGCCGGCGAGCAGGCCCTCGATGCCATTGTCTCGACAGACGGCGATGCGGATCGTCCCCTGATCGCAGATGGAACGGGTGCGTTCCTGCGCGGTGATCTCGTCGGAGCCATCACAGCGCGCTATCTCGGCGCCGACGCACTTGTGACACCCGTTACCTCGAATTCGGCTCTGGAGGAATCTGGGTTATTCAGGCGTGTTATTCGCACCAAGGTTGGATCGCCATATGTGATTGAAGGAATGTCTGAAGCGAAGCGATCCGGCGCACAGGTCGTCGTCGGCTTCGAGGCCAATGGCGGTGTCTTGCTCGGTTCGGACGTGGAGCGGGACGGGCGCTGTCTCACGGCGCTTCCCACCCGCGATGCCATGCTGCCCATCCTGTGCGTTCTGAGTGAGATGGCCGTCCGGGCGCAGCCTCTTGCCGACATCGCAGCTGACCTCTCTTTCAAGGTTGCGATGAGCAACCGCTTGAAGAATGTCGCCAGTGAACGGGCGGGCTTCCTTCTTTCCAGGCTCCAGCAGGACATCGCGTTCCGCAGAGATCTGTTCGCCCCCCTCGGCGGTGTCGCGGGCCTTGACGCGCGTGACGGGCTGCGCATCACCGCAAACAATGGGGAAGTCGTTCACTTCCGTGCGTCAGGCAACGCCCCCGAGCTGCGTGTTTACGTTGAGGCAAGTAGCTCATCGCGCGCGGAAAGCCTTCTCAATTGGGGGCTCTCTGTCGCGGCGCACCAGATCGGAAGCTGATTGTCTTAGTGATTAGTGGGCAATGCGAGACTCTAGGCGAAGCCGCTGTCCTCGCTCGGAGGTCGTAGCGGGCTACTTTGACGGCCAGAGTCCTCGCGACGACGAAGAGGGCACCTACCTTTAATGGCATTCTACAAGAATTTGTGAGCCTATTGCCCAGGTACCCTAGGTTAAAGCCAGAGGTCTGATCCATAAACACGGTCTGCGTTGATTCTCACCTCGATCGAGAAGTCCGCTACAGCATCACCGTCCACATCACCGCTGAGACGAATACCCTTGGTGCTCGGATCCCATTCGAGTTCGCCGGCAGTTCCCGTGAACTCCGCGACCCAGGCAAAGCTCTGATTGCCTGGCTGATTGGTGTTCGCGTCGATATCAACAAGATCAATGGTGTCTACGCCACGCTCGAAATCGAAAACGATGTCGCGAATGGCATACGCTACTCCACTATGTGAAAGGGCTGTGTAGGAGAATACGTCTTCGCCGTCACCCCCGGTTAGAAGATCCCGCCCGCGATCTCCCCGCAGGGAATCAACACCGTCTCCGCCTTGCAGTGCGTCATCGCCGGTTCCGCCATAGAGAAGGTCGCTGCCGCTTTCCCCATTAAGATTGTCGTTGCCGCTAAGCCCTCTCACAAGATCAGCTCCAGCGCCGCTATAGACGACATCACCATGGCTGTCGCCGAGAAGAGTATCATGGACCTCCATCCCACTCACATGCGTGTAGCCGGGCACTTCTGAGCGCTCGATTCCAAGTGGTAAATTCCGGTTGGGGCTAATCCCGACAGTATGGAGGGCTGAGGCAACCACCGTGTTGCTGTTCAGTTCGCCGTAGTCCACCTCCTGAATGCCAATATTGGTGGCGTGTTGAACCATCAAGCTCCACACGTCTTCGGGATCACGGCCACTGAGGTTCAGGATTGTATGTCGGCGCTCCTCCAGCGTATCAGATCCCCGGGCGTCCTCGGATAAAGCCAACGGGATACCCGCTTGAATCTCGAGTTCCAGGTCAGATCCCGGGCCGCCTCGGATGACCTCCTCCTCAAGGATCTCACCGTCGGATGTCATAACGGTCTTCACCAGGTAGAGGTGCCTGATGCCTCCCAAAAGATTCTTGGCTTCAATGGCGATGGTGGTAGGCATCGGAGCATCCCTCGTATCGCTGCAATGACTTCAACTCTGAAGCGCCAAGTTTGTTCAACGATGTTAAGAAAAAAATCCACTCGTCGAGAGCCTGCATCATAGGACGTGTCTCCAAAGGGCTTTGATCTTTCTAAAAGCGTCCCTGAAATTATTGAGTGCCGCTGTTTAGTTTCACTCCCCGGAGGTTGGTCATAGTCTTGTCACCTCGACAATGCTCACCGGAAATGGACACAAGCCTCCTCAGGCTTTCCCCTTTGCCCCGTCCAATCAAGCCACGTCTCATCCTTGGGCGCCACCAGTTCACGCAACATGCGGATTGTATCAGCTGCCTCAAGGAGAAGGGCAGACAGCTCCTCCGGCACCTCGTCAGCCGCTTGGTCCAATCGTTCAGGGATCTCTGGCGGGGTGCTCATCAGATCTCTGGCTCCAACAGCCACTCGACAGGCACATTATCCCGCAGGGTGCCTTTATCCCCAAGTGAGGAATTCTCGTTATCAAACGGCAACGGCGAACAATCGCCTCAGCTGCTTACCAGTCACTCGATGCTACAGAGGCGCCTGTTATGTTTCGGTCCCGGCGGCGTCAGGAGCAGAAGGATCACGCCTTTACGGTGCCTAGGATGTTACTCCTGATTCAGTGGTCCGAGACGGCCGCTGATGCTATGGACGACCCCTAGTCCCATTAGTTTGAGTCGCAAACCGCGGTGATCCGCAAAGATTGTATATATCGCGAGAAAGGTTAAGCTCCTGCGGATGAGATACAGTCTCCAGGCCAGCGGTGTATAATGTTGTCGTGCTAGCCAAAGGGCATTCCGCACCCAATAGTAATCCCGCACTGGTGCATGGACAGCAACCTGACGACGCCCAACATTAACTGTTCCACTTCCAAGCTGGTGATCAACTGCAGCTGTTGGAAGAACAAAGACTGGAAGTCCAATGGCTCGGGCCCTCAGGCACCAATCTACATCGACAAGGTCGATGAAAAGCCTTTCATTGAATTTCCCAACTGCCTCAAAGGCTGCGATCGGTATTAGTGACCCTGACGCTATGATGAAGTCACTCGGGATAGCTTGCATCTTTGCTTCTAAGGGGACTCGCGCAAGCTGAAGCCCGGCCGAGCGATAAGCCTGGGTGTGGCGCTTGCTGTGGATCTCGAAGTAAGCCGGGCCGATGGCCGCAATGGCACCGTGCTCTCTCTCCAAGCTTTGCAACTGATGCGACAAATTGTCGATCACCCCAGGTGATAGAATGGTATCTTGATCGAGCAAGAGCACATGGGAAAATTGGTCTCGCTGGGCCAAAGCAATGCCCTGGTTCTGGGCCGCTGCAATCCCAGCGTTCTGGTGGTTCGCAATGAAGGCGGCCCCTAACTTCGAAGCGATCTGATGGATGCTGTCTGCATTGGACGATCCGTTATCGACCACAAGAACTGCGTGAACTTGAGGGGCGACTGCCTGGAGCACGTCAAGCAGCAGAGCAGGGTCTGGATTGAAGGTAACCGCGATAGCTAGAACCCGCATTTGGATTGCTCCAAGTTCAAACAAAGCCTCCTAGATGGGTCACGAATCATGGGCAGGGGGCTCTTGTCAGGATACATTTATGAAATACTACAGCAATGCGCCGTTCAGCTCATGCAACCTAAATTTGTAAGGTCGTACCCATGCGATCTGTGGCAGAGGATGCCATCAGCCATTCATCAGGGGTTGGGGGATTCTCAATGTTCTACTATAGCATCTTAGATGTCGTTGTTTGGCCTCAGTTGGCGGGAATCGCGTGCTCTCGCTGAGACTTTGAAGGGACCAATCTTGGCAATTTCAGATGGGAAAGGTCGATGGACAGGCGGACGATAAGATGAGTGTCTTGCTTTCAGCCAGAGTACAGAAGCCTATGCAGTGCTTCTCCAGTTGGTTCTCACGCTTGGCCGATGCCAGCCGGCGTGTGCTTAGTACGGCTAAGGATACAACTATCATATGCATGCCAAGAACAGTCGTTCAAATCGTAGCAGGTAATCGATGGCAGGTGAGGGAAGATATTGAGGATCAGGTCGCTGCTTACCGACTTTCTTGCAGAAAAGGCAGGCGGAAGATGGTCTTATATACAGCAGCTTTTGGTGATGCTGATCCATTACTGCTTCCTGATATCATCGATCCAGATGTTGATTATATCTGTTATACAGACCGGCCTCGCAATGATTATGGAGTCTGGCAGCTGCGTTCAGCGCCTTATTCTCATTCCGATCGCACGCGGATTGCACGCTATGTAAAGATGCATCCTCATCAGTTGTTTCCGACCCACGAAGTCGCCGTCTGGATAGACGCCAATATCCTTCTGAAAGGCGACATCCAGAAATACATTGAGATGGTTAGAGGAGTCGGAGCGCAGATGGGCCTGATCGCTCATCCTGATCGAAACTGCTTTTATGAGGAGGTTGAGGCTTGCAAGCGGTTCGGTAAGGACAGGGCCGGAATAATCGATGCGCAAGCGAACAACTATCGAGCCAATGGCCTGCCTTATAAGCAGCCCTTATACGAAACAGGCTTCATGGTCGTGCAACTCCAGGATGCAAAATCTATCGCGGCCCTCCAACTTTGGTGGCAGCAAATTGAGCAATTCAGCCGCCGTGATCAACTCGGTCTAAGTTGGGTCACTCACCAAATGCCGGAGCTAAACATAATTTCGCTCCTACCCCGCGGTAGCTCCGTCAGAAATCACGAGGATTTTCGATATTACCGCCACAGCTACGCACGGGCATTGATAGTTCCCAAGGTTGTCGAGCGGCTTGGTTCTGTCTCACACCCAATAGATCAGTGAGTGTGCGAAACGTTGTTAAGACTGAAATACGTTCGCAACAGCACGGGATTCTTGACGCCGGTTTGAACTTGGAACTGCGAAGCCTCAGCGCACGCTCTAACCATCATGTTATAACAACAAAAGGCCATGCTGTCGCCATTGGCTTCAAGAGAGCAGACTGGATAGCATTTTTTCGCAGGCTTACGCGGTTTGTGCCTGCTTCCAGCGGGGTTGCTGCCTGGGCCATGAGAAGGTATAGCGGCATTCGAACGTTCCTGCCGGACGTCGGCTGGATGCCTTCCCTTTCTGATTAGGCGGGTGCAGAACATTGACGCTTTCCTAGCAAGTGTTGTCTCGCTTCGCGTCCTTTTGGAAGGGAATCAATCCAATGAGGTTAGATTCGAGCTTTCCGATGAACAAAGATCTGCTGCTGAAGAAGTTGAACGACAAGACGGCTGTTATCGGAATTGTCGGGCTCGGCTATGTCGGTTTGCCTCTGTCTCTTCGCTATTCAGAGGTTGGCTATAAGGTCATTGGCTTCGATATCGATCAGAAAAAAGTCGATATCTTAACTAATGGGCAGACTTACATTGAGCACATTGGGGCTGAGGGAGTTGCCAGAGCCGTCAGAAGTGGCTTTGAGCCAACGACTGATCTCTCACGGGCACGTGATGTGGACGCTCTGATCCTGTGTGTCCCCACGCCCCTGAACAAGTATCGCGAGCCGGACCTTAGCTATGTGTTGAATACGGTTGATGCGCTTGTGCCCTATCTCCGGAGCGGCCAGATCATCTCGCTCGAAAGCACGACTTATCCGGGCACCACTGAAGAAGAGTTGAAGCCGCGCATTGAGGGGACTGGCTTGACGGTCGGTGAGGATGTGTTCCTCGTGTTCTCGCCTGAGCGTGAGGATCCGGGTAACGCCAAATTCACCACCCATAGCATCCCGAAGGTGTGTGGCGGCACGACCCCGTCGTGTCTGCAGGTTGGCCTCGCTCTCTATGGCCATGTCATCGACACGGTTGTTCCTGTAAGTTCGACTAGGGCCGCCGAACTGACGAAGCTCCTCGAGAACATCCATCGTGCGGTCAATATCGGTCTCGTCAATGAGATGAAGATTATCGCCGACCGGATGGGGATTGACATCCATGAGGTCATCCGCGCGGCTGCAACCAAACCCTTTGGCTTCGTGCCGTATTATCCTGGGCCGGGCTTGGGAGGGCACTGCATTCCGATCGATCCGTTCTATCTAACATGGAAGGCGCGGGAATATGGGCTTCACACGCGCTTCATCGAGCTTGCCGGCGAGATCAACAGCACGATGCCCGAATGGGTGGTCGAGAAGATTACCGAGGCTTTGAATGACCGCGAGAAACCAATCCGCGGAAGCCGCATCCTCGTCCTTGGCATCGCCTACAAGAAGAATGTTGACGACATGCGGGAGTCGCCTTCCGTAGAGCTGATGAGCCTGCTGCAGGCTAAGGGCGCACGCATTGCGTACAGCGACCCACACGTGCCGAGCTTTCCGAAGATGCGGCGCTATTCCTTCGATCTCAAAAGCGTTGAGCTGACGCCAAAAACGCTGGCCAGCTTCGACGTTGTTTTGCTGGCAACAGACCACGACATCTTCGATTACGAGTCCATCGAAACGCATGCGAAGCTGATTGTTGATACTCGCGGACGGTACCTCGGGGCGCGCAGCAACGTAGTTAAGGCCTGAATGAATATGCAGATCGCAAGTAGGACTCGGTCGGCTTCCGATGGGTCAGAGCGTATTGCCCAATTCAAGCCGCTTCGTTTTGCTCTCGTTCACTTTAGAGCATATGAAGAGACACGCGCATTTGGAGGGTGGCAATTATCACCTGAAGGACAGAAGCATTGAAGCCCAAAGGGGGAGGACTGGTGGAGGCGTTACGCGACGTCAGCGCGGGCTTACGATGGTATGAGCTGTGGCTGACGCTTGGCTGGCGCGATGTTCTCTTGCGGCACCGTCGCTCCAAATTGGGGCCCCTTTGGATTTCAATTAGCATGGGGTTCGTGGCCGGCTGTATGGGAACGCTGTATAGCGCGATCATGCAGCGCTCGCCGCATGACTACATTCCATACCTTGTTGCAGGCTTTACGGTGTGGAATTTGCTGTCAGCAATTGTGAATGATGGCAAAGAAGTCTTCGTTGCCAATGCTGCGGCAATCAGAGAAATTCCAGTTCCGAACACGGTGTATGTGTACCGATTCCTGTGGAGAAATACCCTGATTCTTGGGTATAACATCCTTGTTTATCTTATTGTGCTTGTGATTTTCCAGGTTTCGCCCTTCCCAGCCTTGGCCCTTGCTATCCCTGCGCTGATACTAATCCTCCTGAACGGCGTTTGGGTGGGGCTGTTGCTTGGGTTGATCAATGTACGCTTCAGAGACTTTGGTCACATGATCCCCAGCGCGATGCGCTTGGCTTTTTTCGTAACCCCGATCATCTGGTATGCAAGCAGTGTGAGTGGGCTTCGAGCGGCCTTCGTCCATTTCAATCCGTTGTACTATTTCATTGAGATTTTTCGCGCGCCCCTCCTGGGCGAAGCACCGAGCGCCCTTGTCTGGGGTGTCACTCTCGGGATCACCATTTTGGGATGGGGTGTCACCTTGCCGATATATGCGCATTGGCGTCGGCAAATCGCCTATTGGGTCTAAGGTGACGGCATGCCGCTGATCAGACTCGAGAATGTGACATTGGACTTTCCGCTAGTGTCAACGAAATCCCGCAAAGCTGCGCTGCAGTCCCAGTCGCCAGGGACAGCCGTTGGTGGGCAGCTGGCTGCAGCGCAGTCAGGTCAGTTACGTGTGCGCGCACTTGAGGGTCTCTCTCTTTCTCTGAATCCGGGGGACCGTTTGGCGCTCATCGGTCACAACGGAGCCGGCAAGTCGACGCTGCTACGGGTGATGGCGGGACTTTATGCGCCCACGCAGGGACAAGCCGTTGTTGTGGGCCGAGTTGCGCCGCTTCTAAATCTAAGCTTCGGGTTAGATATGGAGGCAACAGGCCTGGATAATATCTTTGTGCGAGGGCTATTTCTTGGTATGAGCCGTGCTGAGATCAAGGAGAAGCTCAATAGTATAGCTGAATTCAGCGAGTTGGGTGAGTTTCTTGACCTTCCTATGCGGACCTACTCGTCCGGAATGCGTGCGCGCCTTGCTTTTGCCATCTCGACACACGTTGATGCTGACATCCTCCTTCTGGATGAGGTTGTCGCAACAGGAGATGCGGCCTTCTTCCGGAAAGCAAGTCAGCAATTGGAGAATGTCGCAAGCCAAGCGAAGATCCTTGTGCTGGCCTCGCACTCCAACAAGGTATTGCGGGGACTCTGCAACAAAGCTGTGCTGCTTGAGCACGGTAGGCTCAAGGCGATTGGAGCTGTCGACGAAGTTCTTGAGGCATACAAAAGCGCTTCTGTGTAAGGAATGCCCTCTTGGGAATTGGATCAGCCAAGAAAATGAAGATTGCTCAGTTTGGTGCCTTCCACCTCCGGAACTACGGCGACCACCTTCTCCCGCTCATTGCGGCGCACCAGTTGAGAAGTGTCCCTGGTCTTGAACTCCAGGCTGTATCCTCAACAGGATGCAAGTCCGCATTCGACGACGCCGTGTCCAGCATAGGGATCTATGAGCTATTCGATCAGACCGTTGTGCCGGATGCTGTACTGGTCGGCGGAGGTGATATTGTCCAAACAGTTCCCGTTCACAATCGAGACTACGGTCCTGGGGCACGCGATAAACTCACCTTCACAGATCTATGGATAGGGCCTAGTTTATTTTCCTCAGATCGCACATCAGTCCTTTGGAACGCACCAGAAGTCACTAGCTCTATTCCGAATGACTTCCATGCTCTCGCCCGAGAGGCTCTCATTCGGGCTAATTATCTCTCAGTGCGGGATGATCTGAGCCGGCAATATCTTCTCGATGTTTGGCCCGATGCGCAGATTGCAGTCGTTCCAGACACGATATGGGCAGTGGATAGCCTTTGGACCGCTGATCAGTTGTCCGGCGCGTACAATGACCTGTTCGCCGCATTCGGGATCATACCACCAGAACGGAGTGTGATTTTTCAACTCGACCGCCGCCATATCGGACAAGCTGGAGTTCGAGGTTTAGCTGAGAGGCTTGATGCCCTTGCGCACCAGCTTTCGGCGCATCCGGTCATCATCGCGACTGGCTCATTCCGAAGTGAGGATGTGCTCGCAAGAGAAGTGAGCCGGTCTATGTTGTCCGCGCCGGTTGTTCTCGATGCTCCGCGCAAATTGGTAGACATCATATCCTGCATTGCGCATGCATCGTTCTACGCTGGATCGTCTCGGCACGGGTTGATTGCGGCCAGTGTCTTTGGAGTTCCCGGCCTGTGCGTCGCCGGAAACGAAGTAGAGCCCTCGAGAGTATCCGAATTTCACAGGGCGGCTGATGTTCTTGTAGCTGAGTGGAATCAGGTGCCCGAGCTCCTGCCGACACTGTTGTCGGACGATTACAAGTCGAATCTCCGCGCGACGCGGGATCGAGCGAAGACCGAACTTCAGACTCATTGGCAACGGATCCGGCATGAGCTTGAAAAGTCGCTGGACAGTCGATCCGTTGACGAAAAGCAGAACAAACCGCACTGGCACCAACTTGCCGACTATCAATGTAGGTCTTTGGTTGCTCTGGCAGACACGCAAGTTCGTGCGCAACGTACCCTCAAGCAGATGGAGATTGATCGTCAACAGAAAGAAGTCAAAAAATTGCAGAAGGATGTGAGAGGTCTGCAGGCGGAAGTTCGACGAATGCGCAACTCGCTATCTTGGAGCGTGACTCTCCCCCTCCGGTCCATCGCTCGCCGTCTGCCGCGTGCTGCGACGCTTGTCCAGCGCGGGCTTGCTGCAACAAAAAAAGCAGTAATGCTGCGACTGTCAAGTGCTGCGACTGCTGCAGCTGGGGATAATCAATGGCAAGTCGACGAGAAGGTCTATGAGAAGATAGCTTCCTACCGCGAAGAGGCCAACGTCAACAAGCGAAAGATTGTAATCTATACGGCAATTTTTGGTGGTTATGACAAGCTTTTGCTTCCGGAGCACATAGATAGGGACGTCGATTACGTTTGCTTCACAGACCAGCCGCGCAACAACTATGGCGTTTGGCAGATGCGCTCAGCGCCTTATTATCATCCTGACCCGACGCGGATTGCCCGTTGGGTAAAAACACATCCCCACGAGCTATTTCCGGATCATGACGTCGCCGTCTGGCTCGACGCCAACATTGTTCTCAAGGGGAACCTCAACAAGTATATCGAGATGGTATTGCTTGAAGGTGCGCATCTAGGTTTCGTCCCGCATCCCCATCGAGAGTGCTTCTATGAGGAGGCTGAGGCATGCAAGCGGCTTGGGAAAGATAGTGAGTCGATCATCGACCAGCAGGTTGACCATTATCGCCGACATGGGCTCCCCCCTCATCAGCCATTGTTTGAAACTGGCTTCATGGTTGTTCGGCTTGGGAACCCCACTACGACTGCAGCACTCTATTCCTGGTGGCAGCAGCTCGAGCAATTCAGCCGCCGTGACCAGCTGGGGCTTGCTTGGGTAATCCACCACCTTCCAGGCCTGCGCATCGTTCCACTGTTGCCGCAGGGAGCCTCGGTACGCGATCACGACGACTTCAACTACTTCCGGCACACGTCATCCCGTGTTTTGAAGATCCCGAACAAACTTCTACAACTCGGGCAAGTTGTTGGTCCGGCTGACGATGTCGCTTTCTCTCATGTGAAGGATCAGCACCTCTCACAGCTCCGTGACACGCCCATTGATATCATCGTTTGTGTTTACAACGCACTAGAAGACGTTCGCCTCTGTCTCGAATCCGCGCGAAGCAATCTGCTGCCGCCCCACCGGATTATTATTGTCAATGACCGCTCCAATGAGGAGACGACTGGGTATCTTCGGGCGTTCGCCGCGGGCGATAAGCAGATCGAATTGATCGAGAACGAGGAGAATCTAGGATACACACGCTCGGCCAGTCGCGGACTGGCTGCTGGATCGGCTGGGTTCCGGATCCTTCTTAACAGTGACACTATCGTCAGCGCAAACTGGGCGCTGAAAATGCTTGATGTGGCAAACAGCAGCGAAAGGATCGGTATCGTCGGGCCACTTTCGAACGCTGCAGGTGCACAATCTATCCCGAACATCAAGAGTTCAGGTACAAACACTGCTATCAACATCCTACCGCACGGTCTCACACCCGCGGAGATTGATCTTGCGTGTGAGCAATGGAGCTTCGCCCATCTCTTCCCACGTGTCCCGCTGGTGCACGGCTTCTGCTTTGGTGTGAAAAAGGAGGTCATCGACAGTATCGGGCTGTTCGATGATGAGAATTTCAAACGTTACTATGGTGAGGAGAACGATTACTGCCTCCGAGCATCGGCTGCTGGGTTCGAGCTCGCACTCGCCACCAACACGTTCGTTTTTCACCGTAAGTCACGCAGCATCGAAGAGGAGAAGAGAATTGTTCACATGGCTGAGGCCGGACAACGCCTGCGCGAACTCTACGGTGCAGAGAAAATAACTGTGGCGTGTCGTCAAGTAGAGGAACATCCGCTTCTAGAGCGGATGCGCAGACGGGCTGCACCATATTTCGACGGTGGGTGGGCGAAACAGCAGGTCTCCAAGGATCGGGCGGTTGCCTAGAAGAGTGTCGCCTATGACAAAGAAGTTCTTAGTAACAGGTGGTGCTGGCTTTATCGGTTCGGCTGTCGTCCGCCGCCTCATCGGTGAGACCTCTCACCAAGTGCTTGTGGTCGACAAGCTGACCTACGCAGGCAATCTCGACTCTCTGGCGTCAGTCGCAAGCAATCCTCGCTATGCATTTGTTCAGGCTGACATTGCCAATGCGGCTCACTTGGAAGAGGTGATCCGGCGCTTCGAGCCGGATGTCATCATGCACCTTGCGGCCGAGAGCCATGTGGACCGCTCGATCGACGGTCCCGGCGAGTTCGTGCAAACCAATGTGGTTGGAACGTTTGCTCTCCTGCAGGAGAGCCTGCGCTACTGGCGGGCTCTAAGCGGTGAGCGCCGCGACAACTTCCGCTTCCACCATATCTCAACGGATGAAGTGTTCGGCTCTCTGGGTGAGGAGGGCTTTTTCCAGGAGAACACTCCGTATCAGCCAAACTCTCCCTACTCGGCTTCTAAGGCTGCGTCAGATCATTTCGTGCGGGCTTGGCACCATACTTATGGCCTGCCCACTGTTGTGACGAATTGCTCCAACAACTACGGGCCTTATCATTTCCCCGAGAAGCTGGTCCCGTTGATGATCCTCAATGCCCTCGAAGGCAAGCCGCTGCCCGTCTATGGCAGAGGCGAGAACGTGCGCGATTGGCTCTATGTCGACGATCACGCGGAAGCGCTCATTCTTGTGGCTGAAAAGGGCAGGGTGGGTGAGAGCTACAACATCGGCGGCTGGAACGAGCGTAAGAACATCGATGTTGTCCGCGCCATCTGCAGCCTCGTGGATGAGTTGGCGCCGAATGCTGACATCGGCTCCCGTGAAGGGTTGATCTCGTATGTGGCGGATCGGCCTGGACACGATTTGCGCTATGCCATTGACGCCAGCAAGATCGAGCGGGAGCTGGGCTGGCGGCCGGCTGAGACCTTCGAGACCGGTCTGCGCAAGACAGTCGAGTGGTATCTCGACAACCGCGCATGGTGGGAGCGTGTGCGGTCCGGTGTGTACCGTGGTGAACGGCTTGGTGTTGTGGCATAAGTGAAACCTGACGATGCTTGACATTCAGCCGACAGCAATCTCGGATGTGAAGATCGTGACGCCGAAGCGTTTCGGTGATCATCGCGGCTTCTTCAGCGAGACCTATAATCGACAGCGCTTTGGCCGGGGAGGCATTAGCACGGAGTTCGTGCAGGACAACCATTCCTTGTCGGTCGCGGTGGGCACGGTGCGGGGCTTGCATTTTCAGAGTGCGCCCTTCGCACAGGATAAACTGGTCCGGGTTGTGCGCGGCCGCATTCTCGATGTCGCAGTTGACCTTCGACGCTCCTCTCCAACCTACGGCCAGCACGTCGCCGTTGAGCTTTCCGCGGAGAACGGCCGCCAGCTTTTTGTGCCGATTGGGTTCGCTCACGGCTTCTGCACTCTCGAGCCGAATACCGAGATCGAGTACAAAGTCTCGGCCTATTATTCCGCAGCGAATGATCATGGTTTGGCTTGGAACGATCCGACCTTGGGCATCGAGTGGCCCGTTGATCCTGCCAACGCCGTCCTGTCCGACAAGGATCTCCAGCAACCCCTGTTGGCAGACCTGCCAGCCTACTTCCCCTAAGGATCGGAATTCCTGCAATGCGCATTCTTGTGATCGGGGTGAGAGGGCAGGTGGCCCAGGCGATGGCTGAGCGGGCTTCCTCTCACGGGGTGACGGTCCAGCTCGTCGGACGTCCAGAACTGGATTTGTTGCAGCCAGATAGCATCGAAGCCGTCGTCCGCAATTCTGAGGCTGACGCGATAGTCAATGCGGCCGCCTACACTGCTGTTGATCAGGCGGAGGCAGAGCCGGATCTTGCCATGGCCGTCAATGGAACTGCGGCAGGAGTTATCGCGGCAACGGCGGCCCGCCTCCGTATTCCAGTCGTGCACCTCTCCACGGATTACGTCTTTGACGGAACTCTGGACCGTTCCTACCGTGAGGTGGATCAAGTTCAACCCCTCGGAGTATATGGCCGCTCGAAACTGGCCGGAGAGCGCGCCGTCGCAGCCGCAACTCCGAACCATGTCATTTTGCGGACGTCGTGGGTTTACAGCCCGACCGGCAAAAATTTCGTCAAGACAATGCTGCGTCTCGCCACTGATCGGGATGAGGTCTCGGTCGTTGCCGATCAGTATGGAGCGCCGACAAGCGCTCTCGACATCGCGGATGGAGCAATCGCAATCTGCCGCAATCTTGTTGAGCGGCGAGATAAAGCGGGTCTTCGTGGTCTATTTCATATGACAGGCGCCGGTTCCACCAGCTGGGCTGAGTTTGCCTCTACGATCTTCGACCTGTCCTGTCGTTTCGAAGGTCCGAGCGCTCGTGTGCGTCCGATCACAACCGCTGAGTATCCCACGCCTGCACGGCGCCCGGCCAACTCCCGGCTCGATTGCACGAAACTCGCCGCGACATACGGCGTCACTCTCCCACCCTGGCAGCGGTCGCTCGAGCGCTGTGTTCGTCGTCTCGTTCGGCCTGCCTATGTAGATGAGATACAGTGAAATGAAGGGCATTATCCTAGCCGGCGGCAGCGGCACACGGCTGCACCCGATGACGTATGTGACATCCAAGCAGTTGTTGCCGATCTACGACAAGCCGATGATCTATTATCCCCTGACCACGCTGATGCTGGCCGGGGTCCGCGACATCCTGATCATCTCCACCCCTGATGATCTACCGCGCTTCCGGCAGCTTCTCGGATCCGGTGAGCAGTGGGGCATCCGCCTGTCCTATGCGGAACAGCCCAAGCCAGAGGGTTTGGCGCAGGCCTATGTAATCGGCGCTGATTTCGTGGCCGGCGGCCCGTCGGTGCTAATCCTAGGAGATAACGTCTATTACGGCCATGGCCTGACGGACCTACTGCAGTCCGCAGCAAGGCGCACCTCAGGCGCATCTGTATTTGCCTACCATGTGACTGACCCTGAGCGTTACGGAGTGGTCGAGTTCGATGCTGATGGGCGAGCTATCTCAATTGAGGAGAAGCCGCAGGCGCCGCGTTCCAGCTGGGCTGTAACGGGACTGTATTTCTATGACCACCAGGTGGTGGATATCGCAGCAAAGCTTAAGCCCTCTGCCCGAGGTGAGCTCGAGATCACGGATGTGAACCGGATCTACCTTGAGATGGATCAGCTTCAAGTAGAGCTTATGGGGCGCGGCTATGCTTGGCTCGACACTGGCACGCCGGACAGCCTTGTTGAGGCCTCGGAGTTCGTGCGCGCCCTCGAGAAGCGACAAGGCTTTCGGATCGCCTGCCCGGAAGAGGTTTCGTACAACTCTGGCTGGATCACCCGCGAGCAGCTAACTCAACTCGGAATGCAACTCGCCAAAAGTTCCTATGGACAGTACCTTCTAAAAATCGCTGACGGTATGAATTAAAAAGTGTTTTGGTGAGCGCCACTCAAGGGATCGGTAGAAACACTAGCGCCAGCCTCGCCCTTTCGTTTGCTATGTGAGGCGTGCGCCATGGCCTGATGCGTTCTGGCAAGTGGTTTCTCCCGGGAAGTTGGACCACTGAATGTAAGGGATTTCAATTAGATTCCTGATGCGACGGAGTGCTGACCGATGAAGAAGACCCGCTTCACAGACCAGCCGATCGCCTATGCCCTGCAGCAGACGGAGGCCGGCACGCGCACGCCGGAGGTCTGCCGCAAGATGGTGGGTCTGAACCCACCTTCAATCGAGGAAGGCAGAAGTACAGCGGCCTCATGCTCTCTGAGGTCAGAAAGCTGCGGCATCTGGGGGAGGAGAGCGCCCGCCTCAAAAAGCTCGTGGCGGACCTCACCTTCAACAAGGATATGCTCTCGGAGGTGATTCGGCGAAAACAATGACGCCTACTCGGGCCGGGAGATCGTCGACTTGGTGCGTACCGTCTTTTAGGTTTCGATCCGCCAGGCCTGCCGGGCCGTACCGTTCCCGCGGTCAACGTATCACTTCCGCTCCTGCCGCCCGAAAGTTGCGTTGGCCATGGATTAAATCTGAGGGCAGATCCAATTGCGAGCAAATTCCCTTGCGGGCTGGTCTAGGTTCCAGGGATCAGGTCAATGAAGGTTTTGCTTTCCCGAACGATGATCGATCTAAAATAACATACTATAGGTCGGGTGGGGCGTATTCCGCAGGACAATCATATCATTCGAAGGGGCTGCTTCCGATAAAATCAAACTACTTTAAGCTCCATACATCCCTTATAGGCAGAAAACTGGAGATGGCGTGCGTAATCCTCCGAATCTGAGCAACGAGCAAAACTTAGCATTAGAGCGCGCAGGGAAAATGATGGAGGCCGGTGATTTCAATACGGCGTCCACATACCTTGAAGGCGCCAAAGTAACAAAGGGTCGGGCATGGCGGATGCTCCTGCGATGCTATTTTCAGACTCATCGTTTTGAAGACCTCACCTCGACGTATGAAACAATGTCAGCGGAGCACAAGGGGGATTTAGTCAGTCGATATCTCTATGTTGCAGCCGCCGCCAACATGAACCGACCTGATGCTGTGAAGCAGGTCGTAGAAGAAGTCTTGGGCGAGCCAGATAGCCCAGCGGCAGCAGAGTTCCTGACTAAGGCATATCCCTTTTTGCGGGGGGTGAACGCTCAAGTACGGAAAGCGGTGATCCGGCGTATCGAAACCCACAGTACTGAACTCACAGCGGGGTATTTCGACCTGCTCTTGAAGTGCTCCCATGATCTTCAAGAGAGAGGCTGGCAAGCTGAGGCAGCCAAACTAGAGATTGCGTTAAAACTTGCAGCTACGAGCGGGTTACGCAGCGAAAAGCTTGAGATCTATAATGCGCAGCTTCATTTTTGGAACGGGCGGTATGACCTTCAGCTGGCGGGGGTGAATAATGTTCTTAACAGCCATAATCTAGATCTTGTCGGGCTGATCGATGAGAGCTCGCCGTTATCATGTGAGAACCTTGAGACGAACTCGAGTCTAAACAAATCGGTGAGTGGTCCTCTCGTATCAATATTGATGCCTGCCTATAACAGTTCTCAAACCATCGCATACGCAATGGAGTCAATACGTCGGCAAACATATCATGACTTGGAATTGATTGTCGTGAACGATGGAAGTAACGACGATACTGCTCAAATAATTGCGGATTTCTCTGCAGTTGATACCCGTTTCCGAGTGATTTCCCTCCAGAGGAATGAGGGAACATTTGTTGCCAGGAATATAGCTTTGGCAGCGGCACGTGGGGAATTCGTTACCAATCAGGATGCAGACGATTGGGCGCATCCCGAGAAGATTGAGACTGCTGTAACAGAACTACAGACTGACAAATCGATCATTGCTACTTGGGTACAGCATGTTCGCTGCTCAAGTCACAAAGGCTTCAGGGCACTAAGTGGCTACATCAGGCCAGATGCTTCGTCACTTATGTTTCGGCGGAGACCTGTGATGGAGAAAATCGGTTGGTATGACTCCGTTCGAGCTGCGGGAGATGGGGAATTTCACCTGCGGATGGAGCGCGCGTTTGGGAGTCAGAGTATTCGGCTGCTAAATAAGCTCCTCTCTTTCGTAAATTGGTCAGAGAACAGCTTATCGGGTGATGGGGTCTTCCGAATAGATAACGATTTAGGTATCTACAGCCCGGTGAGATCTTCATACCGTCATGCTTTCGGTGTGTGGCATGAAACGGCTGACCCTCTCTACATGCCATTTCCACTGGATCGGCGACCCTTTCCAGTTCCAGATAGCATTCTGCCATCTGAGGGATCCGAGTTTCGCCCCAAGATTCGTGGATTGGGATGACACGTGCAGCCATTCGGGTTTACTGAGAGTCTCCGGGGTTGGTGCTTGTCAAGATCTCAATGATGTTGGTTCGGTGTAAGCCACGTCTTCAGGCAGCGTCTTTGAGATTTCGCCTAGTGGCATAGGACCATGGCAGCAACTCATCGAGCAGTTCGCCAATGGTGGCCCAGAGAGCTTTTTTCGTCCGCGCCGCAGCCTTACGCAGCAGTGCTTTGAGCTTCGCAAACACCTGTTCGATCGGGTTGAGGTCGGCATGCTTTGACACACGCACACGCGCGACGGTCGCTTCGATGCGCAAGTTGCCCTCCATCAGGCGCACGGGCGATCAAAGAAGGGGCCCGGCGCAACGAAAGCTCGGGCTCACGTCATTTCAACTCGCACGCACTAGCCCTTCCATTGCAATCCTAAGGTAAGCTTCACCCTCGGTGATAGGACTACAACCAAAAAGGAGCTGTGATGCTTCTTCCTGCTCCCTTGAGTTCCCAGCTCCGGCGGGTAAGTACAGCCGGGAAGTACTTATGCTTGGGCGCGGGGTTGGAGGGCTAGTTAGATGTTCCATGTTCAGGAGTACCGTTGCTTTGCACGACACAACCTGACCAGGTACAATATTCTCAACGATACCTGCCGCAATTGTGCTTCGAACGGGCAGAACAATATCTTGTCCCTGGCTCGCATATAACGGCCAGTGAGTGATACCCAGCTTGAATCCTGCGCGCGCCAAGCTCTCCCACTGAGCAATGTCCTTGTCAAAGGATCTGCTCATGTCGGAAAAATCCCCAACTATGATCACATCAATGTCTCTGATTGGCTCCCTCTCGCCTAGTAGGATTCGTGGGGCAGGAAACCGTCGCACTGTGTTGATGGACAGGTCAGGTTCTGGCTTGGCGAGTTCCATAGCATGCCAATAACGATACGCTTCTTTGTACTGCCTGCGGGCGCCGTAGTGAATAGAGGAAATTCCAGTAGCTTTAGACTGCGTCAGGGACGTTGGGCTGTATAGGATGAGCGTCAAAGGTGTAGTTGGGTAAAGTTTATTCTTTGTTATTTTGTATTTACTTAATACTCTCTCATAAAGCTCTGAATCCGCCCCTACTTTTGTGAGATCCCACCCACCAAGATCTTTTATTATTTCCGTTCTCAACAATAGCGAAGAAGTATTCTCAATGAACATCCCGCCGGTATTGGCTTTTACGTCGAAACGTAAATCCCGCGATGTGCGCACACCAACTGTCGTATTTGTGCCATGTGGATTAGAGATTGCATCTAGCATTTGTACGGCGAATTTTTCTGGGTGCGACCAATCATCAGCATCATGGACGGTAACAAAATCTCCAGTCGCATGCGCTAATGCGGTGTTTCTGGCTGCATATGCACCGCCGTTTCGTTCGTGTCTGATTGCCACAACACGACGGTCAGCTTGAGCAAAGCGCTCTATCACGCGCCACGTTTCATCTTGACTTTGGTCATCCACAACTATGACTTCGATATTTGTCCAAGTCTGGTTCAAAATACTTTGAATGGCTATAGGAAGTGTATCTGCGCAATTGTATGCGGGAACCAGAACGCTTAACTTCGTTGTAACATCTACGTTGCGCGGTCTGTAAGCGGTAATATTATCCAGCGTTAAAGCGGCGGATTCGTCGACCTTTACAATTTTCGAGAAACCCTCTCGTTCATATATGCGATTGAGGCACGCCAGTCGTTCAGCATCAATATCGGGCGTGTTGTCAGAGCGGCCCAATCGTGCATGGTGAATGTTGGCCGCGGATAAGTAGATCTCTGAGGCGGCCTTTTCCCACTTCGACGCTCGCTGAAGCCATCGCTGAGCCTCGTCAACGCGGCCGAGCTTTAGTAAGCATTCCACCATCATAAGTTGAGTATTGGTGTTCTTATTTAGCTCAGGTTCTGCGGCTGTCATCAGCATCAGATTGTCGAGCGCGCTGCTATAGTTTCCATTGTATGCGTACCATTGGGTGAGAGACCAAGCAGCGGCAGTCAATGTATCGGGGATACCCTGTTTCGAAAGTTTTAGTTGTCCAGAAAGCTTTATCTCCTCAAGCTCTCTCGCCGCCCTGTCTCCAAATCCAGACCACATTTTCAAAGAGAGGGGATGAGTTCGAGGCCTGTTAAGTTTGAATTTCTTGGATTTCCGGCCAAAGCGCCAGAACTGGTCATCCCGTAAAATCTTCAGCGTTAAGGTTCGCATCTCCACCCGTAGGGCGTTCTTGATATAGCTCAGTGTGGTCATGTTTTATATCTGCTCAGAATTGATTGTTGCGGCTCTGCAGCTTGAGTAGTTTTAAGACTCAAACGAGCTCAAGGAAAGCTCGTTTGCTATAGGATATTCAGAGTTTAGCCTGCCTGATACGGCCAGTGTCTATTCGAGTAATTGTGATTTACGTTCTAGTTCCGATTCTTGCTGATCTACTCAAAATGCACGAAACTCGACGAGGCCCTTTTCGTAGTTGCGATGCTGTGTCACAGTCATTTGATAATCCTCTACCCAAGCCGAAGTAATTGCTTGTTCGTCGGGTCGTCTTGCATCATCCAAAACCACGAGGGCGCCTCGAGCAAGTTTTTGTCGTAGCTCCGGGATCGCAGGAAATCGCGCGAAGCGTCCTGTTGCTTGAGGTGGGCCATCAATGATGAGTACCTCGATTGAGTCGTGTTTGCTTAGGGCGCCTGCAGTGCGGTACCAACTCCATTGCTCGCCTAAGGGAGATGGCTTCTTCGGCGTCCATGGCTCTAACGGAGCGAACTCGACTTGAGCAAATTCGAGCAATTCCTCCGTCTCAAGCAATCGAGCTGTCGTCTCGGCATGTTGCTCATCACTTTCCAAAGTGAGGAGTTGTCCGGCGCCGTTCTCGCGCAGAGCGGCCGCCGCGACGAGAGTTGATACGCCGCTGCCCAACTCAACTACAGTCTTGGGTCTATTATTTCGGATGATAGTGTAGATATGCAACAGAAAGTCCGGTGATGCGGCCCATCCTCTGGTCCAAGGTAACGGGCGCTGTATATCTAAGAATCTTTGTAACCATAATATGCTTTCAATTTGACGAAATTGATTATCTTGACCGTCAATGATGCTCTTCTTGATAGCAATCTCGCTGTTCTTGCTGAGAGTGATAAGTCGTTCGTAGTGGCGCAGAAGGCTATCTAGATCAGAGCTCGCAAGCTTGTTTGAGGGGCCAGGTGTGGTAGAAAGCAGTTCAAGCCGACTGCTTAGTTCTAGAATGGACCTTGTCAATGTCGGGTCCGTATGGGATCTCTCTTCGAGAGAGGAAAGTGATCGATGGATCTTATCCAGATTTTGATTGATCAGTTTAAGCTCCTTGCGGAGGCTTTCCGATGCGCTTCTTCGCTCAAGCCCTAGTGCACCAAGTACATTCCTTATCATAGTTCGCAGCATGTTCCACTTTCGTTTGCATTGACCGGCACAGTCCCAGCGGCTGATTGCCTCCTGGCGGTGGATCAACACAGCCCCTGATTCAAAGAGCAAGGGACGATATCGCGGCCGATCGTCGTCTGGTCTCTGACGCGGATGTAGCCGAACATGCGCTGTGCGCCAACTAGGTGTGAGGTTCTGAAATGGGGTGTGATGGGCTGAAGATGAAAATGGTTACCCTCGGTGATATTCCCGTGATGGATCTGCTAGATTGGGCCACAGCAAGTCCTAGACAAATAATCGACTGCTGCAACGCGGACAAAGGCGTGATCTGGGTCGATTGATGCCGTGGAATCTAGAGGCCGAGGGCATTGTACCCAGATCATCGATCGAGGCGACGCAGCCGTGGTGCGGCCGTGAAGGCGGTTGGTTGGGGTCTGCGATGCGAGTGCATCAATCCTGTTCTGGCAGATGGACGATCAGCTTGTGGACACGGTTTCTCCTTGGCTCTGCAATGGGAATCAAGGGAGATGACTCTGTGATAGCCCCAATTGCCACGGTCCTTTAGTCCAAAGTGGAAGTTTTGTTAAGCATCACGCAGAGGGTTTCCAAGCCCTCACGTCTATGCAGGCAGAGCTGAGCTCGGCAAATATGAAACCAGCGGAGAGCCATCGACGTACTGAAGGGCCTGAACTAGACACCTGAACCTTGCGGATGCAAGGTGCTTTTCCGGGACAGAAATCCACACACCAGAATTTACATCTCGGCGAAATGCAAGAAACTACGGCACAAGCCTACTAAGAAGGCACCATGACAGTAGAGGCTTCCTCTCATTGACAGCTTTTATCCAGCTGAGAAGAATATGTGCTGAATCTTGTTTATCGTTAACACACTTGAGCAATCATAGGTTAGATCCGCCCGGAAGAAGCCGCCATTGAAGCAGCAGAAACAGGCTGGAAGGCTGAGGTGAAAGGACCTTGTGAACGCATGAAATGGGCAAAGACATTGGAGATCTCATTCATCTGCGCCATGGCAGCGCTCGTCTCGCTGGCGGGTTCTGCCGCAGCCGCCGATAAAGAGGTGACCTTCGCTTATCAGGACATGGTTACGCCGCTGCGGGTGCTCATGGACGAAGGCACTATTGAAGAGGAGACAGGCTATAAGATCACTTGGCGCAAATTCGGGGGGGGCGGCGACGTCGTGCGCGCTATGGCTTCAGGCGCCGTGCAGATCGGCGAAGCCGGCTCAAGCCCTATTGCAACAGCTGCGTCGCAGGGCATGGATATTCAGCTGTTCTGGATCTTGGATGACATTGCTGACGCTGAGCAATTGGTCGTGCGCAACGGCTCCGATATTAACTCTATCGCAGATCTCAAAGGCAAGACCGTCGCAACTCCGTTCGTGTCAACGGCTCATTTCCAGCTGATCTTCGCTTTAACCGATGCAGGGGTAAATCCGAAGGAAGTGACTATCCTCAATATGCGTCCGCCAGAAATCGCTGCAGCCTGGGATCGGGGAGACATCGACGCCACATTCATCTGGGATCCCGTCCTCGGCAAAGCTAAGCAGAACGGAAAGGTTCTCGTATCGGCGGGTGATCTCTCTAAGAAGGGCCGTGCAACCTTCGACGGCATCATGGTTGATCGAGCATGGGCTGAGGCCAACAAACCTTTTCTTGTCAAGCTTGTGAAGTTGATTGCGCAAAAAGACGCAGAATATAAGGCCAAGGCAAAGTCTTGGGACGCAGTATCCCCTGAGGCAAAGGCAATATCGAAACTCACAGGTGCGGCTCCTGCTGATGTTCCCGGCTCTCTCGCAGCCTATCGTTTCCTGTCGCTCGATGAGCAAGCATCCGCAGACTGGCTTGGTGGTGGGGCGGCGAAAGCCTTGGCCGAAACCGCACAGTTTTTAAAAGAGCAGGGCCGAATTTCTGCACTCGCCCCTGATTACGCCAAATTCGTAACAGATGAGTACGTCAAAGCTGCAAAGTGAGAGGCTTCAAAGCGGAAGGTTGCGCTCATAAGGTGCGACCTCTTTGCATATGGAGGGTGGTATACTCGAAATCAGTAATCTCAGTGTTCACTATGGAGAAGGCCAGTCGAGAACTGTTGCTCTATCGCACCTGGATCTGACGATTAGGTCTGGTGAGTTTGTTGTTGCTCTCGGCCCATCCGGCTGCGGGAAAACAACGCTTCTGTCGGTGATTGCAGGCTTTGTTACGCCAACGGACGGTGAAGTTCTGTTGGATGGGGCTGAGATCAGGGGGCCGGGCGCAGACCGTGGTGTCGTTTTCCAGCAACATGCACTCATGCCTTGGCTCGACGTGACTGACAATGTCGCCTTTGGTCTGAAGATGCGTGGCATCTCCAAGGTAGAGCGGCGACGCATCGCGGGCGAAATGCTCAGTCTTGTTGGGTTGTCGGAATTTGCAAGTCATAAAATTTACCAGTTGTCAGGTGGCATGCAGCAGCGGGTCGGGCTTGCTCGGGCGCTGGCGAACGATCCGCGCGTTCTGCTGATGGACGAGCCCTTCGGGGCCCTCGATGCGTTAACTCGCGAACAGGTGCAGGAGTTGACGCTTGACCTCTGGCATCGCACCAAAAAGATAGTGTTCTTCATCACCCACGACGTGGAGGAGGCGATCTTTCTGGCCACCAAACTTATAATCATGAGCCCGCGCCCTGGCAGAATTGTCGAGACTATTGATCTGGGGTTCTCTGAACGCTATATCGAGACTAGCGACACGCGGGCTGTGAAATCATCCCCTGATTTTATCGCTGTCCGTGAGCGCGTGCTGGACTCGATCCATAGCCGCAACCATCACTTCAACACTGAGGTCTGAAATGGATGACTTGTCCATCTCTGAGTGCGGTGCTGCTAAGAAAGTTTCCGTGCCCAAGATCTCCGGGCCTTCCCGACAGCAAAAGCTGACTCAGTGGCGAGAACTTCTGTCCCAAGTATCGAATGTGCCGAAACATCTGATCAGCATCTTTACGGTCGTTCTTTTGTTGGTCCTTTGGGCTATTACTACCCATCAGGGCTGGATCAAGCCGCTTTTCCTACCCACGCCGGGAGCCATCGGCACAGCAATTGAACAGGCGATCTATGGCGAACTTGATAGTGAGCCGCTCTGGGTTCATCTCGTTACCAGTCTACTTCGTGTTATGGGGGCCTTTGCATTAGCTGTCACATTAGGTGTTCCGCTGGGACTCATTATGGGCGTGAACCGGGTGGCCCGCGGCATCTTCGATCCGCTGATCGAGTTCTACCGTCCACTGCCGCCGCTGGCCTACTTGCCGTTAATGATTATCTGGTTCGGCATTGGCGAGACCTCAAAAGTTCTTCTCATCTTCCTTGCGTGCTTCGCGCCGGTTGCTGTTGCTGCGCGTTCCGGTGTCCTGTCCGCCTCGGAAGCGCAAATCAACGCGGCGCGCTCTATGGGTGCAGGCCGGATGCAGGTTTTGCTGCACGTCGTCCTACCGGCGGCTCTGCCCGAGATTTTCGTCGGACTACGGATCGGGATGGGAGTTGGATGGACTACTCTAGTGGCCGCAGAAATGATTGCGGCCAACGCAGGCGTTGGCCAAATGGTTCTCAATGCATCAAACTTCCTACGCACGGATGTTGTGATAATGGGGATTTTGCTCATCGGCTTGTTCGCCAGCCTGTTCGAGTTCGGCATACGCTGGCTTGAGCGCATACTGGTACCATGGAAGGGCAGGGGATGACTGCAGCTTTAAGCCATCTGGGGCTGTATAGACCAGCCTTCCCGACAGCTTGGTGAGCCTTACAAGATGAGTTGAGTTCCAGAGACGGGGAGGCATGGCTCTATGCCGCGGTGACCTGCCACGGAGGTTTCATTCCGAATTCGTCTCGCGCGCTCTCGATCTGTGGGCCTATCGGAATGGAGTTGTTCTGGACTTCTCGCGTCCCGGCAAGCCCACCGGCAACAGCTTCGTCGGGGCGTTTAACGGTAAGGTCCGGGCCGAATGCATCGATCAGAACTGGTTCTTGTCCCTGGCCGATGCCAGGCTAAAATGTGAGGCGTTCCGCCATGAGTACAATGGCGACAGACCGCACAGCTCGATCGGGCATAAAACCCCGGTGGAGTTCATGAAATCCATCGGCATCCCCAGCCTGCCGCCGTGATCGAGGCCGGAAAACTCTAGCCTCGGGTGGTCCAACAAAAGGGCTCAGCGCAAATCAACCAGCGGACCCCAGCTCTGAGCGGAAGAAACTCAGGGCTCACCTCACCTCGTAACCAAAGTCTCGATAATCAAGCGTAGATGCTCCTTCCACACCCTTCCAAAGGCTGCCCAGCCACTGGTCAGCCTCTTTGGTATATCCGCTTCCTCCGTGAGGTGTCGGCGTGAACTCCCCGAAGACTGCACCGCGCGTCGTCGCGTACATGTCGATGCGCATAAACATGTTGAGCATCCGGCCGACCGTTCTGACTGTGTCGATAAGTTCCTTGTAACATGCCGGCCGCGGAAGAGGCTCTTTCTGGAGCTCCTGTGTCGTCTGTATCTTAAACCCAAGATCGGACCAGTCGTCCTTCATGAACCAGTGTCTATTGGCCTTGATGTTGACGCCACTGTTTCTTTCAACGACATGGACAAAGGCTATCCTTTCGCCAAAGCAATAGAATTTATAATCAAGCGGAATTCCGTCCTTTTGATCCCAATTGATCAATAATTCTTCAATCAGAAATTTTCCCCTGAATTCACGGCCTGCATAAGACTGATTGACAGCATCTATCACAGAATTCCTGTTGTAAATTTTTCCATCGAGGAGATTTACGCCCTCCGAAATAACAAATACGTTTTTCGCCGAGTATCCGCTCGATGGCTTTAGAACGAATTTGTTTGGGAGATTCGAGAACTCTGGTATCTCTTCAATCCTTGGGTATAACCCAATCTCCTCTGGAACCTTAAAACCGTTGTCCTTCATGAAAGAACGGCCCTCAAGTTTCCCGGAAAGTCGACTATACTGCGGCAACTGTCTCTTAACCCACCATCGCTCTCGGCGTGCATGGAGGTGTTCACTAAAAGTCATTTGAGGACGAATAGTGCTATTTACTTCGCCAGTCATTTCCAAGCCACAAAAATATCTATGAACACGCACAGACTGTCCGCACGCAGTTCGTATTGCCCGCCCATTCGATATTTAGCAAGCCCTTGGAGGCGTGGCACGTGGAGGCAGTTTGAGGCAACTCCTCTAAGTTTCCCGTATTCTTCGCTGCCAATATTTAACAGCTTCCGTTTCAGTCCAGATCACTCGCGGGAGGCTTATTGCTAATGATGCGTGGCCCATGCAACTTGCCCTTAGATTTGATCCAGAGTATCAGCCGTGAGTGGTCGACAGCGATTTGGAGCTTTTTCGGAGCTTAAGTGCACGATGTACCATCCCAATCATTCCATCATAAGTGAGGTACAGGGGCTTCGTGCAATCGCAGTCTTGTTGGTCCTGATCTATCATATTTGGCCTGAGGTTCTTCCGGGCGGATATGTCGGTGTTGACGTCTTCTTCGTTATTTCAGGGTTTCTGATCACCGGTTCCCTTGTCAGGGAATTCGAGACCAAAGGACGTATTAGTATCCCCAGCTTCTATGCCAGGCGTATCCGGCGTTTGCTTCCTGCCGCGATGGTGGTGTCAGCTGCAATCGCGCTCAGCATTCCATTTTTTCCAAAAGGTCAGTGGCCTGACATCGTCAACGGGATCGTCGCAAGTGCTGCTTATGTCCAGAACTGGCTCCTAGCGGCCCAGGCGGTGGACTACCTGGCTGGCGACACCAAAGGTCCTACGAACCACTTCTGGTCGTTATCAGTGGAGGAGCAATACTATATTTTCTGGCCACTGATCCTCTTTCCCATACTTGTTCTAACGCGGAAAATAGGCCTTAGCGCCTATAACGGTTTCGCGGGGATGATCGCTGTCGTCGGGGCTGGGTCTCTGGCATGTTCTATCTTCCTTACCCCTTTCGATCCTGGAACGGCCTATTTCGCGACCACGACCCGAGCATGGGAGTTAGCGCTCGGCGGTGCCCTCGCCATTTATTTTGAACGGAGTAGCATCTCTCATTTTTTCCGAGCGCTTCTTGGATTGATCGGCATTCTTGGGATCATTATAGCGGGCCTTGCTTATGACAAGAGCACTCAATTTCCGGGATATGCAGCGCTGCTCCCAACCTTGGCCGCGACCGCCATTATTGCATCAAGCGGATCGCAGATGTCTTGGTCTCCTCGTGTCGTATTGAACGCGAGACTAATGCAGTATCTCGGTGATATCTCGTACTCACTCTATCTTTGGCACTGGCCTCTTGTCGTTGTTTACGCAGAGGTAGCAGACCGGGTCATAGGTCTTGTGGACGGAATGCTCATCCTCTTTGTTTCGTGCTGCTTGGCTCATACCAGCAAAGTCTTTGTTGAGGATCGATTTAGAACTTCTTCGTTCACCTTTGGTAGGACGATCGCTGTGGGTGCGGGATGTGCCGCGGCGACAATCCTGATAGGGTTGGGCTTTCTTGCATGGTTTAATCCGGTTCAGGGCCCTGGGGACCTGAATGGTCGCCTTGGGGCGGTGGCAATGGTTGATCCTCGGTACAAGTGGCGAGAGGAGGATATCGCTACCTTCATTCCGAGACCGGAGAATGTGAAGGCCGACGTGCCATCCATCTACGCCGCCAAGTGTCACCAGGGGCAGCGCGAGAGCGAGGTCTTGACATGTACTTATGGTAATCCAGCCGCCAAGACGAAAGTTGTTATGATCGGCGATTCTCATGCAGGGCACTTCTACCCCGCATTTGAGGAACTGGCGCGCAAGGGCTCGATCAACTTCCGCGGCTTATCCAAGTCCGCATGCCTGTTCTCGCTGGAAGCGGTTTACCACGCGCCGTTCAAACGCCTCTATACCGAGTGCCTTGAATGGTCCAAGAACGTAATTGCCTGGCTGGAGCGGGAGCGGCCAGATTTGGTTTTGATCTCGCAATCCCCAGCTTACCCTGAGACAGCTGTGAAGGGCATGGTTGCAGCGTGGTCCCGGTTGCTCAAAATGGGGCTTAATGTGCGCCCTGTTCGCTCGACTCCTTGGCTCGGATTCGATGCGGAGAAATGTCTGACTGGAAGCAAGAACTGGGATATTGAATGCGCTCCCAAGCGGAATGATTCCTTGCGAAGAGATCCTGCGCAGACAGCGGCCGAAGAGCTGGGACTGCGTATGTTGGATTTGACAAATTACCTGTGCGACGCTGAGCGGTGTCCGACCATAATCGGTGGCATTTTGGTCTATCGAGACCGACACCACTTGACCGCGACATTCGCTAAAACTCTAAACAAGGTCTTTGCAGTAGAATTATCGCTGCAATCTGAAAAATAGAAATCGAAGGCTGGGGATCAAAAAAGACACTCCGGGCGGCCGAGCAGGACCGGCCGGACTGGGCTCGTCACCCCTGATCTCGGGGCACACAGGATTCATGGCTTCCTGGTGACAAGCCTCTGGTTGGTCGCTGCAGGCCTGGATCAAGGATTAGCTTGCAGGGCTTGAAGAGTGCCCGCTCCCAGGCCCCCTGTGATGGGAAGCCCCTTGGCCCGTTCAAAGGCTTCAATGGCGCGACGCGTGCCAGGGCCCATCATCCCATCCGGCTTCAACTGTCCGAAGCCAAGGGCGGTGAGCGCCTCCTGGGCAGCCCGCACCTGGTCCTTCGACGGGGACGGCGCCACCGCCACGCTTGGTGTGGGATTTTCGCTCGGGGAGGCGGCTTGAGACGACGGCCTCAAGGACTGAGCTTCGCTCGAAGCAGCTTGTGGTCTGCCTCGTGCCGTGGTGGCTTGATCCGCTGGCGTCTCTGCCTGGGACCTTATGCCATCAATATCCCCGCTGAGCCGAGCCCGGAGATATTCGAGATGCTTCAGCTCTTGGCGGGTTGCCGCAATCTGCTTTTGAAGGTGCTGCAGATTTTCATTTTTCCGCTTGAGCTGCTCCAGCGTGTCAGCAAGCTGGTTGCGCTCGGTGGTGGTCTTCTCGACAACCTGGCGCAACCGGGCAACCTCAGCCTGCAGATCAAGCTGGGGAGAGCGCCCAGGGAGCATCAAGTACCCTGACAGAGCCCATCCAATGAGGGCTAGAGCGATGATCAACCGGTTCATAGAAGTACAACGGGGCCGTATTCCTGTGATTCGCCAGTCAAGGTGTATCGCAGATCCTCGGCTGTCCTGTCCACAACCGCAGGCGTTATAGGGCGGAGGCCGGAAGGAATCGGCATCTTCACTATCAGAGACGGAGCAGCCTCCCCGATGAAGGTCGACGCGGCCATATGTGGCAGCGTCGACAGCTGAAACGGATTTGCTCTGGCCTCAACGAGTTCGCCTCGATCCGCGAATAATTGGAAACTAGCTTCATGCCGACTGTCGGTCAGATCACCTCAATTGCTGATGATACAGCACTTTGCCGATTGAATAATTTTGCGAATGATCGCGAGATCCGTGCGGCTCGTCAGAAAACGAAGGCCGGTTTTGGCAGAACGAACCCAAGCAGCGCCCGGAGGCCAGCGGGCATCGGCGCATGCATCGTCCCTGGGGCTTGTATCAGCGTATCGACAGGGGAAGTGGCTTCCAGGTGAAGCGCATCATGGTAAAGCCGGGTGGATGCCTGTCGCTGCAGAAGCATCATCATCGCGCCGAGCACTGGGTGGTGGTGAAGGGCACCGCCGAGGTGACGGTGAACGGCAACGTGAGCCTCCTGCGCGAGAACGGGTCGATCTCCATTCCGGTCGGCTCCATCCATCGCCTCACCAATCCGGGCCGCATTCCGCTCGAGCTGATCGAGGTCCAGGTCGGCAGCTATACGGGCGAGGACGACATCATCCGCGTCGAGGATAGCGAGGGCCACGAAGGCATGGCATGAGGTCTGCCGATCGGCAGACCTCATGCCATGCCTTCGTGTTGATTGGTGCGGCGGTCTAAAGCATCGGACCCAAAAGTGGACTTGCACTTTTGGGTCCGATGCTTCTCCTTGAGTTAAGAGCACCGTACGGCCCTCTGGGTCCGCACGGTGCTCTAGGAAGCGTCCGGGGGATCGAGGGCGATCTCCATGGTGAAATGGCGGTTTTCTCCCGGCGGGATCATCACGATTCCCGGCTTGTCCCTCAGTTCGCCCTCGAACCCGACAGGATCGGCATAGCCCTGCCACGGCTCGATGCAGACATAGCCTGCGCCGGGCTTTGTCCAGATGCCGAGATGCGGCATGCCCGGGAACGACACCGTGATGGAGCGGCGGCCGGGAACGCCATAGCGCACCGTGCGGCTCGCGAGGGTGCTCCAGACCAGCGCGCCGTCCTCGAACAGTTCGTCCCGCAAGAGCAGACGGCCGCCCTGGAGCGGGGACGGGCGGGTGGCCTCTCCGATCAACCCGTCGGACAGCCTGTGCAAGGAAGCGGGCTCCTCTGTATCGAAGCGGATCTCGTGCGCCTCCCGCTCGCCGCCATAGGGCAGGGGCCAGCGCAGGGCGGGATGGAAGCCGAACGACACGGGGATGGCGCGGCTTTCCGGGTTCAGGATCGAGGCCGTGAACATCAGCCTTGCTCCCTGGAGCCGGTAGGTCATGTCGAACCTGAAATCGAACGGATAGCGCTCGCGGGTCGCGGGGCTCGCGGCCAGACGAAGCCGGCAGACCTCCGGGGAGGCGTCGACCATGTCGAACGTGGAAATCCGCGCGAAACCGTGCTGCTTCATGGCATAGGCGCGGCCATCGACGAGCGCCCGATCGTCGCGCAAGCGGCCGACGACGGGAAAGAGCAGGGGAGAGCGCCCGGTCCAGAACGCCGGATCGCCATCCCACAGCAGATCACGGCCCTCTTCATCGCATAGGTCGATCAGTTCCGCGCCCTGCAATGAGATTCGGGCCTTCAGATGGGCGTTCGACAGCGTGACCGTCATAGGGAGGCTCCTGACGTAGCGGCAATGTGATGCCACATCGTGTTCAACCGTTCACGGACACTCAACACAATTCAACAATCGTCCGGCGGCCGGCGGCGATCTTTTGCCGCTCTGGCGAGTTCTGTTTCCTCTGGGATCGACAGGAGGGACTGCGGCGGCATGGGAATCAACGGCGACATTCTCGATGGCCTGATCGTCGGCGGCGGGCCGGCGGGCCTGACCACCGGGCTCTACCTCGCGCGGTTCAAGCGCCGCTTCCTGATCGTCGACAGCGGCACGCCCCGAGCGGCCTGGATCCCGACGAGTCACAACATCCCGATGTTTGCGGACGGCATCTCCGGTCCCGACCTTCTGGCGCGGGCGCGCACAAACCTGGAGCAATACGGCAAGTGCATCCGGAGCGGACGGGTGACCGGCCTGCGCAAGCAGCCGGACCGCTTCATCGCTCTCGTCGAGGACGACAGCGGCGGCACCAGCCAGATCTCGGCCAAGCGCGTGGTCCTTGCCACGGGCGCCGTGGACATCGAGCCCGACCTGCCGGACGTGCCCAACGCCGTGCAGCGCGGCCTCGTGCGCTATTGTCCCATCTGCGACGGCTACGAGTCCCGCGACCAGAAGATCGCCGTGATCGCCTATGGCTCCCATGGCCTCGGCGAGGCGGTCTTCATCGCGCGCACCTATTCCCGCGACGTGACCCTGCTGACGCTCGGGCAGGCCCTCGAGCTGACGCCGGACGAGAGAGGGCGCCTCGACGAGCACGGCATCAAGGTGGTCGAGGCTCCCGTGGAGTCCCTCGATATGGAAGGCGACCGCATTTCCGCCCTTCACGTGGGCGGCAAGGAGCATCGCTTCGATGTGCTCTATTCGGCGCTGGGCCTCAAATACCGCTCCGACCTCGCCCTGTCCCTGGGAGCCGAGCAGGACCGGTCGGGAAGCCTTCTCGTCGACGAGCATTGCCAGACGACCGTGAAGGGCCTCTATGCGGCGGGCGATGTGGTCCGCGGCCTGGACCAGATCGTCGTGGGCATGGGCCATGCCGCCCATGCCGCCACGCATATCCACAACCATTGCGACCTGCCGACCGAAGACGAGCCGGGGGGAGCCTGAAGCCCGCCCGGCGGAAGTCGGTCAGGCAAGAGTCCTTCAAGCAAGAATCCTTCAAGCAAGAGCCTTGGCCAGGAGGGGCAGGCTCACGTCCATGCGGTAATCCACGGACGAGTGGTTGTCCGGGAACTCCTCGTACACATGGGCGATGCCGGCGGCCTCGAGCTTCCGGTGCAATTGGCGCGACCCATAGACCATGTTGTACTGATCCGCGTCCCCGCAATCGATGTAGAGGGCCTTCAGCCGGCGAAGGTTTTCCCGATAATCTTGGTTGTCGACCATGCGCAGCGGGTCCCAGCGCAGCCAGTTGGCCCAGCGCTCCTCGATCACCTCGCCGGTGTGCAGATCCACGGGGAGCCGGATGCCGCAGAACTGGCCAGGATCGGGGTCGAAGCTCGCCGCCTGCGCAAGCAGCATGAGCACGTGCCAATCCTGGTCCTTGGCCTTCGGCCCCTGCGCGAACTTGTTCAGGAAGGCTTCGATGGACATGCCGTGGCCGGCCAAGTGGCGCAGCGCGCCGGCGAACTCGCCGAGATGATAGAGATACTCGAAGCCCACATCGCCCGAATGGGAGGCCGCCGCAGCCCAGACCGAACCGCCATGGCGCAGAGCATGGACAAGGGAGCCGTAGCCGCCCGAGCTCTTGCCGAACACGCCTCTGCGGCCTTCGCCGCCGCATCCGAAACGCTTCTCCACGAAGGGCAGCATCTCATGGACAAGGAAGGTCTCCCACGGGCCCATCGCGGCGCTGTCGACATATTGATTGCCGCCCAGGCGCGTGAAGCAATCGGGGAACGCCACCACCACCGGCGGCATGGCGCCCGTTCCGATGAGGCGGTCGAGCCGCTCCGGAACGTTCTCGCCGTAATTCTTCCAGTTGGTGTGCGCAGGCCCGCCCGCCGTGTAGCCCACGAGGTCGACGAGGAGGGGCAGCCCTCGTCCGTCGTGGCCTGCCGGTACGTAAACGTCGATCCGTCGACGGGCGGGGTCGCCGAGAAGATTGCCCTTCAGGCACTCGCTGTCGATCCGGAGGGTATGCACCATGCCTTCCGGCACGTTCGGGTCCTTGCGCATCGCTGATCCTCATGGCTTTCCGGAAGAAGATGTGTCCGTCCGGCGGGCACTTGTCCAGAAATGGGGCTCTTGCAGCGGTTAATAAGTCACTTCGGCCGCTAGCTTTTCCTCCACCCCAGGCACTAGGGTGCCACCTCAAGCGTCATTGTCTGGGGGAATAGCATATGACCGATCGTTTCCTGCCTAAATGGACCTTGAAGACCGAAGGCGTCATCATGCCGGACGAAAGGCTGCCGACGGGCCAGATGGTCGTCGTGGGCCTGCAGCATGTGGTGGCCATGTTCGGCGCCACGGTGCTCGCTCCCATCCTGATGGGCTTCGACCCCAACGTCTCCATCCTGTTTTCCGGCCTCGCCACCCTGATCTTCTTTTTCGTGGTCGGCGGCCGCGTGCCGAGCTATCTCGGATCGAGCTTCGCCTTCATCGGGCCTGTGCTGGTGGCCACCGGCGCGTCGGTCGGCAGCCCGAACCCGAACATTCCCCTGGCTCTCGGCGGCATCATCGCCGCGGGCGCGCTCTATTTCGTCATCGGCCTGATCGTCCAGATGGCGGGCCATCGCTGGATCGAGCGCCTCATGCCGCCCGTGGTCACCGGCGCCATCGTGGCCGCCATCGGCCTCGTGCTGGCGCCGATCGCCATCAACAGCGCTTCGGGCGTGACGCCGGACAACGCCAACGGGTCCGATTTCGCCCGCTGGATCGCGCTCGCCACGGTGCTGTCGGTGGGCATCGTCGCGGTCTATGCGCCCGGCATGGGACGACGCCTGCCGGTGCTCATCGGCGGCGCGCTAGGCTACCTGATCTACTTCGTCTTCGCGAACCTCATGGGTTTTGGAACCCCCATCGACTTCGCGAAGATCGGTCAGGCGGCCTGGTTCGGCCTTCCGAGCTTCCAGAGCCCGGTCTTCGACATGCGGGCCATGAGCCTGATCGCTCCCGTGGCCATCATCCTGGTGGCCGAGAACCTCGGGCACATCAAGGCCATCGGCGCCATGACAGGCCGCAATCTCGATCCCTATCTCGGACGTGCCTTCATGGGCGACGGTCTGGCCACGATGCTGTCCGGTGCCGCCGGCGGCACGGGCATGACCACCTATGCCGAGAACATGGGCGTGATGGCCGTGACCCGCATCTACTCGACGCTCGTCTTCGTCATCGCGGCGGGCTTCGCGCTGCTGCTCGGCCTGTCGCCGAAATTCGGCGCCTTCATCGGCACCATTCCGGGGCCGGTGCTCGGCGGTCTCTCGATCGTGGTGTTCGGTCTGATCGCCGCGACGGCAGGCCGGATCTGGGTGGAGAACCGGGTCGACCTCTCGAACCCACGCAACCTCATCACGGTCGCGGTCGCCCTGATCCTGGGCGCGGGCAACTTCAAGCTGAACGTCGCGGGCTTCACCCTCGACGGCATCGGCACGGCGACCTTCGGGGCGATCATTCTCTATCACCTCCTGAACATGGGACCGGCACGCACCGCCGAGCCGCCGCACGTTTAGGCGGCGCGCAGGAACACGCCTTCAGAGCCCGCGTTGAGCCCTCAACGCGGGCTTCCTTTTTTCAAGAACCATGAGAGCCCGAATCGTTCTCTCCAGAAGGAAAGATGCCGTGAGCTCCGAACAACAGCAGACGCTTCCGCCGCAGGTGCAGGGCCATCAGCCCGGTCACGAGACCGAGATGAATCCGAGGCCCGATTATGAACCGCGCTATCCCGGGAGCCAGCGGCTCCAGGGCAGGGTGGCTCTCATCACGGGCGGCGACAGCGGCATCGGGCGCGCCGTCGCGGTTCTCTTCGCGCGGGAAGGGGCCGACATCGCCATCGTCTATCTCGACGAGACCGAGGATGCGCAGGCCACGAAGCAGCTCGTGGAGAGGGAGGGGCGCGCGTGCCTGACCATGGCCGGCGACGTGGGCGATCCCGGCTTCTGCCGGTCCGCCGTGGATCAGACGATCCAGCGCTTCGGCAAGCTCGACGTGCTCGTGAACAACGCGGCCGAGCAGCATCCGAAGGGCGAGATCGCCGAGATCACCCCCGAGCAGATCGACAAGACCTTCCGGACGAACATCTTCGGCTATTTCTACATGGTCCAGGCGGCGATGCCCCACCTGAAGCAGGGGGCTTCCATCATCAACACGACCTCGGTCACGGCCTATCGCGGCAGCTCCGAGCTCCTGGATTACAGCGCCACGAAAGGGGCCATCGTCGCCTTCACCCGCTCCCTGGCGCAGAAGCTCGCGGAGCAGGGAATCCGCGTGAACGGCGTCGCGCCCGGACCGATCTGGACGCCGCTGATCCCGGCGACGTTCCCGGCCGAGAAGGTGAAGAGTTTCGGGGCGAACACGCCGCTCAAGCGACCGGGCCAACCGAACGAGGTCGCGCCCTCGTATCTCTTCCTGGCCTGCGAGGATGCGTCGTACATCACCGGATCGGTCCTGCATCCGAACGGCGGCGATCCGACCGAGTCCTGACAGCAAAAAGGCGGCACACCAAGCCGCCTTTCTCTCTTCGGAAGGAACGGTGCGGTCAGCGGCGGCGGCGCACACGCACCGGGACCGGAGCGGGAGCCTGCACGGTGAGTGCAAAGAACAGCAGCACAGCGGACAACGACGCTCCAACCATGAAAACCACTTCTGCAATCTGGGTCTGCGACGCCAAGCCCGTGACGCCTGCAAGAACAGTAAGAATCATGAAAAGAATAAATGCGCGAAGGGCAACTGAACGGGTCATCGGCATATCTCCCAAGTGTTTTGAAAAACGTATCTGAGAGAGCTGGGTTCCATACTCATCTTCTGTCGCAGAAATACTTATGCCGAGCTTCGGGGATGTCTGATCTTGGGCTTTTTGCGGGGAACCTTACTGTCGCGCTTGGCGTTGGTTCAACGTCATCGGCTGAGCGCCGATCTTCAATCTTAGCGAGGTAACACCATGCTCGGTTGGGCTGTCACTTTTCTGATCATCGCGCTGGTCGCGGCTCTGTTCGGTTTCGGCGGGATCGCCGGCACCGCCGTCGAGATCGCAAAGCTGATTTTCTTTGTTGCGATCGTTCTGTTCGCCATTTCGGCCGTGATCGGCCTCCTGCGCGGACGAAGCCCCATGTAAGGCCCTGTGGAATGGGTCTTTCCCTATCGATGAAAGCGCTGCCTCCCGAGGCGGCGCTTTTTTCTTGTGAGGGTTCTTGCGGGCACGCGATTTCGATCAGCCCTGGAGGGCCGCGCGGGTCATGCTGTCGGGCCCGAGATCGTCCACGTCGTCCACGTTCAGGAGGGCGGCCAGGCGGAGACGGGCCCTGTTGACGCGGCTCTTGATGGTGCCGACGGCGCATCCGCAGATGCCGGCGGCCTCCTCATAGGAAAAGCCCGAAGCGCCGACCAGGAGCAGGGCTTCGCGCTGATCGGAGGGGAGCTGGGCGAGCGCCGTGCGGAAATCCTCGAAATCGAGGTGAGATCCCTGTTCCGGCTGGATCTTCAGCCTCCCGGCATAGGACCCGTTCGGGTCTTCGACCTCCCGCCGGCGCTTGCGGTATTCGGAATGGAAGAGATTGCGCAGGATCGTGAACAGCCAGGCATTCAGGTTGGTACCGCGCTCGAAACGATGAAGATTGGCGAGGGCTCGCAAAAGAGTGTCCTGAACGAGATCGTCCGCCTTGTCGACCTGACCCGAGAGAGAGATGGCAAAGGCCCGCAGGCTGGGTACCGCCGCGAGCAAGCCCTCCCGGAGGTCAGCCTCAAGGGTCATTGCGACCCGTCCTTCTTCTTGTCCAGCTGATCTAGCAATTCCTTGAAGCGGTCCGGGACGGGCTGCTGCATCAATTCGTCGTACATGGCCCGCAATTGATCGCCGATGCGCTTTTGGCTGCTACTGTCGAGTGTTGCGCTTGTCCCAAGCTCGTCGTTCAGAGGTGTTCTCGGGAGTGCCCGAGCCAGCTTGTTCCCCTTGTCGCTTGTCATCTGATTCCCCTTACCACCCCTCGCAATATTGAGGGATGGCCAACCTTGGCAGTAGCTCTATACTCGTTTTCGAGCAATAACGCTTGTTGTCGAATACAGTTCCAGAAATGGAACTTTTCCAGCTTTGCTACGTTGAAAGGACCATCGGTACAACGAGGCAAAAGCACTCAAATTAAGGGGAAGCGAATGTCGACAGCTCAGCTTGTCGTCCAGCATTTACCGTATCTTCGTCGTTATGCACGCGCACTCACGGGCAGCCAGATGGCGGGCGACGCCTATGTGGCCGCGACCCTTGAGACTCTGGTCAGCGAGCCCGAGACCATCGGCCCCTCCGGTAACGTCAAGGTTGAACTCTTTCAGGTCTTCACCCGCATCTGGAATTCGCTCTCCGTGAACGGACGCAGCGAGCAGATCCAGCGCGATCTGCCGGCGGAAGTGCGCCTGGGCCAGATCACTCCGCTTCCGCGACAGGCCTTTCTCCTGTCCTGCCTCGAGGGCTTCGGCGAGGAGGAGGTCGGCCAGATTCTCGATGTGGATACGAAGACGGTGCGCGAGCTCGTCGACGAGGCGGGCCGCGAGCTGGCCGCCGACATGGCCACCGACATCCTCATCATCGAGGACGAGCCGCTGATCGCCATGGATCTCGAGGCGCTGGTGGAGGGCCTCGGCCACAACGTCACGGGCGTCGCCCGGACACGCACCGAAGCCGTCAAGCTCGCTTCCACCAAGCAGCCCGGCCTGATCCTCGCCGATATCCAGCTGGCCGACGGCAGCTCGGGTCTCGATGCGGTCAACGACCTCCTGAAATCCTTCGAAGTGCCGGTGATCTTCATCACGGCCTATCCGGAGCGGTTCCTCACCGGTGAGCGGCCCGAGCCGGCCTTCCTCATCGCCAAGCCGTTCCAACCGGCGAACGTCTCGGCGGTGATCAGTCAGGCGCTGTTCTTCCAGCAGACCGCGAAGCGCCGCGAGCCCCGCGCCGCGACGGCCTGATCGGCTCCTGATATGGCCAAGTATTAGCCCGGCTTTCGAGCCGGGCTTTTCTGTTGTCACTCTGTAATCGAAACAAAAAAAGACGGGCATGGAAGCCCGTCTAAAAGGTGCCGGCCAATGCACAAGGGGAATGCGGGGAGGACCAGGAGGCCGGTGCTTTAAGAACGCTCCTTGGAAAATAAAAGTTCCCGCTTTTTTCTTTGATTGTCTTCTCGGAAATGGTCCGGAACATCAAAGATAAGGTTGCGTTGTTTTCTCGAATGGTTGAGCTGAACAGCAGGGAGACGGGAATGCTCCTCACCTCCACGAGATTGGGCGTTGTGGCCGGAGCGGTCGTGTTGGCTGGCGGAATCGCCTTCGCCGATACCGGAATCGAATCCCTCAGGTCGTCTCTGCTGAAGGCGGCGCTCAACGGGCACGCAGCGCCCAAAGGCGATCGTTTGACGGCTCCCCGCCCGGCGGATGACCGAACGGGCGTGTCCATCGTGGAGATCGTCGGGCTGACCCACGCCACGATCGTCCTGCGGGGCGACGACGGCGAGGTGCTCTTCCGGTCCGACCCGCGTTCGGGCATCACGACGGTTTCGAAGAACACCGAGATTCCCGTCATGGCAACCAGGGACGAATTGCAGGCCCCGGCGGTTCAGCAGGCGCCCGTCGCCCGGGAGGGCGAAAACGAACCTCGCAAGCAGAAGCGCAAGACCCCGGTGGGCTGCATGGGCGATGTGAGCCCCCTGGCGAGCGCCAGCGCCAACCGGATGCCGAGCCTTTGCCTTGCGCTCATGGATCGGTCCGTCCTCTGAAGCCTTCCTGGAGCGGGCTGTTCACGCGCACCCGAGTTTGAAGAACACATGAAGCAAGGCTCGTCCCTGTCCAAGCATGGAGCTTCGATGGATCGAGATGAATAAGTATTCATCTTCCTGTTTCTGAATAATATGCGTTCTTGAGAAATAGGAATACATCGATATTTGGAACGTGTGCCTGGGCATTGCGTTTTGTCATTGCGCAGTTTGGCGCATATCGCGACTCAATGAACATTCAGGAGAATTTCACGATGCTGAAGAAGCATATGGCAACTTGCCTCGTCGTGACGGCTTTCGCGGCTGCGCCCGCTCTCGCTCAGACCCAGCCTTCCGCCCCGACCGATCGTCCGACGGCATCGGGGTCTGGTGCGACCACCTCCGGATCGCCGGCCATGCAGCCCGGCGCAACCGGTTCCTCGCCCATGACGGCTCCCTCCGCCGGTTCGTCCGCGATGAACCAGAGCGGCTCGCAGGGGCAGTTCATGACACAGATCCAGCCGACCCAGGTCATGGCCTCCGACCTGATCGGAACCCGCGTCGTCAGCACCAACAACGAGTCGATCGGCGACATCAACGACGTGATCGTGGACCGTAACGGCCAGGTCATGGCCGTCGTGGTGGGCGTCGGCGGCTTCCTGGGCATCGGCGAAAAGGATGTGGCCGTTCCGTTCAAGTCTCTCGAGTTCGCCAACAGCCAGCAGGCGAACGCCATGGACAACAACAGCGCCGGCAGCGGCAATGTGGCCACCACCGGCTCGACCACCACGGGCAATCAGCCGGGTCAGGGCAATACCGGCGGCATGTCGAATTCGAACATGGCCACCAACAACGCTGCCGCCGGGAGCGGCAACGGGGCTTCGGCCAACGAGCCGGACCGTGTGATCCTGCGCATGACCAAGGCTGAACTCCAGGCTGCTCCGGCGTTCAAGGCCGAGGGCAACAACGGCGGCGGGTCGACCACGGGAACGACCGGCGCGGGCGGCGCCACGCCCCAGCAGTAACGTCTGTCGGCAAGTGCCGATCAGCGGCGCCTCGGACAACCGGGGCGTCGTTTTTCGTCGAGCGCGAGGGTGCCAAAACAAAAGGCGCAGTCATGAAATGACTGCGCCTTGAAAGGTGCCGGCTCAAGGGGGCATTCGAACCGGTTACTGGTACAACGCCGGGTCCGGACGATTGTTCCGAAGGACCTGAGCTGCCTTGAACCGAACTTTCTGCCGCAGGAGGAACCGGGGCGTTGCGGGTACGTTGCCCAGCCAAGACAATGCGGAGGCGACGATGACTGCGACCAACGAACTGGATGCGGCCCTGTGTCAGGAGGAGCTGCCCGACGAATTCTCCCGGCTCGCTTCGAGCTCCTCCCCTCGGGAGAAGCCGAATGTGGCCTGGATGCTGAGCGGGATCGTGCAGGATTGCCAGCAGGACGAGGTGACATGTCCCCTCATGCTGCGGCGGCACCTTGTCGTGCAAGCCCGGTCCCGGAGCCTGAATCCGGGCGTTCAGCGTCACCTCTGAGGGTTTAGCACCGTTGTTCCCGGGCTTGTTCGTTTCATGACCAAAGTATTCGCAAATCCCATCGGGCACGATCCTGTTGCCGTTCTTTTCCATCCCAGCGTCGTGCCGGTGATCGACATCTTTCGATCGATCGGCAGCCTGGACGATCAATATGACCTTGCCCTTCTCGACGAGCCCGAGCGCGGGCTTGCCGCCTATGTCGAAGCCAGTGCGGCCAAGGGGATCGTATCCGATGCCCTGTTGTTGGCCTTCGCCTTGACCCGCCAGCGGGGAGAGGCTTTCGAGCACCGTCCGCTGCGGTCGCGGTGCGGGACCCTCGATGAGTATTGTCTGATGACCTTGATCGGCGCATCGCGGCAGCCCGGTTCTGAGCTGGCCAGGGAGGCGTCGGCCTTGCTGGGCGTCTCGCCGCTCGAGCTCATGTCGGCGCTGGCGGGCGAGCTCTCGCGCCACATCGATCTCGGGAGCATCGTCTTCCCGGTGCCGAATCTGCAGGAATTCAGGGCCGTGACCGGGATCGAGGGCGCCCGGATGGAGGCGATCGTCGAGGCCGCCAGGCCCGGGCGGCACTTCGGCCTGTAACTTCTTTTTATTGGAGAGCGCAAAAATAAAGGGGCCGCCAAGCGGCCCCTTTTAGAATGAATTCTGTGATCGCTATTCCTGATTGCCGCGGGTGTTACCCGAAGCCTGACCACCCTTGCGGCCAGCCTCGGAGGCGAGTTCGCGATCTTGCGAGAAGGAGCGCTTCTCGGCAGGAACGCTTTTGCCGCCTTTGCTGGCAATTTCACGCTGACGGTCTGAATCCATGGACGCGAAACCGCGCTTCGAAGTCGAACCACTTGGCGCCATCTTAAGCCTCCTTGACCAATGATGTTCGTGGTTGAACAACCACTCGCTAATTCGATGGTTCCGGTGAGGAGGGCGGAACCTTTGCAAAAAATTTCTATGAAAAAAAGCAATGTAGATGAAGAACGTTTTCCGTTTCGATTGCCACGCTTAAATAATGGCGAGATTCTGTTGTTTGTGTCGCCCTCCGTGGGGGGTGCGACAAGTTGGGAACGCAGAGAATATCGATGATTATATTTAAGAAGTTAACACGATTACGATGTTAGTATTTGGGGATGATTGAGTCTAGGGCATAGGTTTGCAAGATTCCCAGATGTCGAGGCGCTCTCGAGATCAGGAGCGATTCAGGGCTAATATTTTAGGGACCGCCTGAAGTGACTATGCTCCCGTCCAGGTTAGACTCTGAGATTTCTCTCCCAGAAGGCTGATTGTCTCAAACCTGTGATCCCGCACGCAAAGCCCTTTCTTCTGTGGAGTCGGGGGCAGGGCGGGCTTGCAGGCTGCTCGTCGGGAGTGATCGGAGGGTTCGGGCGGTGTATGAGTGTCGACCGCCATGAACCGCGAGAGGGCAGGATGACCTACGACGACAACAACGTGTTTGCGAAGATCCTGAGAGGCGAGCTGCCGTGCCACAAGGTCTACGAGACCGAGCATGTGCTGTCCTTCATGGACATCATGCCTCGGGGCGAGGGACATGTGCTCGTCATCCCCAAGGCGAAGGCGCGCAACATTCTCGACGCGAGGCCCGACGATCTCGCGGAACTCGCCAAGGCGGTCCAGGTCGTCGCCCGCGCGGCGAAAGAAGCCTTCTCCGCCGACGGGCTGACGATCCAGCAGTTCAACGAGAGCGCGGGCGGACAGGTGGTGTTTCACCTGCATGTCCACATCATCCCGCGTTTCGATGGGGTCTCCCTGAAGCCGCATACGGGCCAGATGGAAGCCAACGACGTGCTGGCGGCTCATGCGGAAAAGATCCGCGCGGCGCTCAACGGCTGACGTGCACGAAGGAGGCGGCCTCCGGGCCGCCGTCTCCGGGCTCACTCGGCCCAGTCGAGGGAGCGGGCGACGGCCTTGTCCCACTCGGCGTTCAGGCGGGCGCGGCGGGGCGCCTCCATGGCGGGCGTCCAGCGCTTGTCGACCGCCCAGTTGCGCACGAGCTCGTCCTTGCCGGCCCAGAACCCGACCGCAAGCCCGGCCGCGTAGGCGGCGCCCAGCGCGGTGGTCTCGATCACCTTCGGGCGCACCACGGGAACGTCAAGAATATCGGCCTGGAACTGCATCAGCAGGTCGTTGACCACCATGCCGCCATCCGTGCGCAGTTCCTTCACGGCAATGCCGGTGTCCTTGGTCATGGCGTCCAGCACCTCCCGGGTCTGGAACGCCGTGGCCTCCAGCGCGGCGCGGGCGATATGCGCCCGGGTGGCGTAGCGCGTCAGCCCGCCGATCAGCCCGCGCGCATGGCTGTTCCAATGCGGCGCGTAGAGACCCGAGAAGGCCGGGACGATCGTGACCCCGCCATTGTCCTCCACGCTGCGCGCCAGAGTCTCGATTTCCTGGCTCGTGCGGATCAGTCCGAGATTGTCCCGCAGCCACTGCACGAGGGCGCCCGCGATCGCGATCGAGCCTTCGAGCGCGTACACCGGCTTACCCGTGCCGAACCGATAGCCCAGGGTCGTCAGGAGGCCGCATTGCGACGGGTAGGGCGTCTCGCCCGTGTTCATCAGCATGAAGCAGCCGGTGCCGTAGGTGTTCTTGGCTTCTCCCGACTGGAAGCAGGCCTGGCCGACGAGAGCCGCCTGCTGGTCGCCGAGAATGCCCGCGATCGGCACCCCCGCCAGATTGTCCTGGGCCAGTCCGTAGACCTCGCTCGAAGACCTGATCTGCGGCAGGCAGGCCCGTGGAATGTCGAAGAGCGACAGGATCTCCTCGTCCCAGTCGAGGCTGTGCAGGTTCATCAGCTGCGTGCGGCTGGCATTGGTCACGTCGGTGATGTGGCAGCCGCCGTCCACGCCGCCCGTCAGGTTCCAGACGAGCCACGTATCGACATTGCCGAACAGCACGTCTCCGGCTTCCGCCTTCTCCCGCGCGCCGGGAACGTTGTCGAGAAGCCAGCGCAGCTTGAGGCCGGAGAAGTAGCTGGCCAGGGGCAGCCCGGTCTTCGCCCGCAGGCGGTCGTGGCCGCCGTCCCGGGCGAATTCCTCGACGATCGCATCCACGCGCGTGTCCTGCCAGACGAGGGCGTTGTGCAGGGGCTGGCCGGTGCGCCGGTCCCAGATCAGCGTGGTCTCACGCTGATTGGTGATGCCGATCGCGGCGAGGTCCTGGGGCTTGAGCCCCTTCTTGGCCAGCGCCTCCTCGATCACGCCTTGCGTGTTGCGCCAGATCTCGAGCGGGTCGTGCTCCACATGGCCGGGCTTCGGGTAGATCTGCTCGTGCTCCTTCTGGCCGACCGACACGATGGCTCCGGCCTTGTCGAAGACGATGAAGCGAGAGCTGGTCGTGCCCTGATCGATTGCGCCGATATACTGGGCCATGGGCGTGCCTCCCGATGCTTGTCATTGAGCCGCGATGGATGCTGCTCTCTGCTTGGCAATATAGGCATCAATCTTGGCCGGAGCACCAGCGGGCACATGCAAACCGAGCTTGGAGCGGCGCCACAGGATGTCCTCGGCGCTGCGGGCCCATTCCCGGCGCATGAGGTAGTCGACTTCCGCCGCCGTCAGGCCTGCGCCGAAATCCTCGCCCAGATCGGCCATGGCCTTGGCTTCGCCCAGGATGTCCACGATGCGCGTGCCGTAGGCACGGGCGAGGCGGTGGGCGACTGTCTCGGGCAGGAAGGGCCAGCGCTGGCGTACGGTGGCGAAGAAGCGGTCGAAATCGGCGTCGATGATGTCGCCGCCCGGCATCTTCGCGTTCTCCGTCCAGGACGGCTTCATGTCAGGGAAGAAGGCCTTCAGCTCTTCGAGCGCATGTTCCGAGAGCTTGCGGAAGGTGGTGATCTTGCCGCCGAAGATCGACAGCACCGGCGCCTGTCCCTGCGGCGCGTCCATGTCGAACACGTAGTCGCGAGTCACGGCCGAGGCGTTGGACGAGCCGTCGTCGAAGAGCGGGCGCACGCCCGAATAGCTCCACGCCACGTCCGCCGGCGTGACCTGCTTCTTGAAGAAATGGTTCACCACGTTGCAGAGGTACTGCACCTCGTCCGGGCTGATCTCGACCTTCTTGTCGGGAACCGCCTCGACCGGGATGTCGGTGGTGCCGATGAGGGTGAACTTCTCCTGATAAGGGATCGCGAACACGATGCGCTTGTCCGTGTTCTGCAGGATGAAGGCCTGCTCCGTGTCGAAGAGACGGGGCACCACGATGTGGCTGCCCTTGACGAGGCGCACGCTCTTGGTGGTGTTGAGACCCAGCTTGGCGTTGAGCACGTCGGCCACGAACGGCCCGCCCGCATTGACGATCGCCTTGGCGCGGATCTCCTGCGTCTCGCCGGTCTCCACGTCCTGGAGGCTCGCCACCCAGGTCTGGCCGTCGCGGCGGGCGGAGACGAGCTTGGTGCGCACGCGGATGTCGGCGCCCTTTTCGAAGGCATCGAGAGCGTTGAGCGCCACCATGCGGCTGTCCTCGACCCAGCAGTCGGAATAGACGAAGGCGGTGTCGAAGCCGGGCTTGAGGCCCTGGCCGGCGGGGTGCCGGGTGAGCTTGATGGTGTCCGTGCCGGGCAGTTTCTTGCGCGGGGCGAGATGGTCGTAGAGGAAGAGGCCCAGGCGCACGAACCAGGCCGGCCGGATACCCTTCTCGTGCGGCAGGATGAACCGCAGGGGCCAAATGATGTGAGGGGCGGAATTGAGCAGGCGCTCGCGCTCGAACAGGGCTTCGCGCACGAGGCGGAACTCGTAATATTCGAGATAGCGCAGGCCGCCATGGATGAGCTTGGTGGAGGCGGACGAGGTGTAGCCTGCCAGATCGCCCTGCTCGCAGAGCACCACCGAGAGCCCCCGGCCCACCGCATCGCGGGCAATGCCCGCTCCGTTGATGCCGCCCCCAACAACCAGAAGATCCGTTACTGCCGTCACCGTACGCGTCTTTCTCTCAAACCAGGCCATTCTTAATCTGGCAGCAAATGAGTTCTTTAGCCGTCTAACGCAAGAGAATTTTCCGGCTTTTCACCTCCCTTCTGTAATACCAGGACAGCCAGGAACGAGCCGAGGGCGGCGACGGAAAGGCCCAGGCACAGGATCGTGACCGCCGTGTAGCTGCCCCACCAAGCCCACAAGGCCCCGAACAGGAAGGGGGCGCTGGCCGTGGTCAGGCGGACCGGCATGGCGATCATTCCCTGGATGACGCCGTAGTTCTCGCGGCCGAACAACTCCGGAGGCAGCAGGGCGCGCACGATGGTCATCATCCCGTTCGAGGCCCCGAAGAGCACCGCGAAGGCGCCCACCCACCAGGATCCCGGAGAGAGCAGCGGCAGGAGCGCGAAGGCAAGCACGCCGAGCCCCAGGGTCGCCACGCCGGTGCCCTTCATGCCGAAGGTCCGCTCCCCCAGGGCCATGATCATCCGTCCGGCGACCTGGGCGGGCCCGATGATCGAGAAGGCGAGGACGGCCATCTCCAGGCTGTAGCCGGTCTCGGTGAGCAGCGGGATCAGGTGAACAGGCATTGCTGCCGCGATGAGGCCCTGGAGAACGGAGCATGCTACGAAGCACCAGAACGAGGCTTTGAGCAGGACGGAGCGGGCGCTCGGCGGGAGAGGGCGCGGCGGCTCGCTCGACGGATGAGGGGGCCTCTTCAGCGCCGGGGGGATCGCAACGGCATGGATGGCGGCGCAGACGAGAAGGTTGAAGCCGGCCAGGACGAGAAGGGCGCTGCGCCAGCCCATATGCTCGATGAGCAGGTGGGTAAGCGGGATGAAGACGGTGCTCGCGAGGCCGCCCACGAGGGTCATGAAGGTGATGCCCCGGCGGGCGAGAAAGCCGAGCCTGCGGGCCAGAACCGCAAAGCCCGGCTCGTAGAACACGCTGCTCATGGAAAGCCCCATCGCCGCCCAGATCAGAAGGAAGGCCGGATAGCTCTCGACCCGCGACCAGAGCGCGAGGAGCACGGCCGCCAGGACGGAGCCGCCGGCCATGACCGCACGGCCATGGCCCAGATCGATAAAACGCCCGACCGGAACGGCGAAGAACGCGGAGGTGCCGAGGGCCAGGGAATAGCCGGCCATCAGCTCGGACTTGCTCCAGCCGAGCTCCCGTCCCATGGGTTCGACGAAGAGAGCGAAGGCGTAGAAGATCGTGCCGTAGGAGACGAGCTGGGTCAGCGACAGGGCGGAAACGAAGGCCCAGGGCATGCGGGCGGGGGAGGACATGATATGGTATCTTATGCTGCTGTAATCCTTTATGTCAGGCTGCGAGGTTGACGAACAGGCCCCGAACCCTCATATGAACAGCACGGCGTCAGCGCTCGACCACGAGCCGCTTGAGCGGGACTGCGTGACGGAAATTCGCCTCCTCGGTGAAAGCCCGGTCCCCTTCTTCAATCGCTTGACCCATACGACGGCCCCATCACGCGGGTTGTCGCCTTGAGAGCCCTGAAGCGCCTTTGCTTATCCAAGCCGAACCTGCTTTGCGGCTCACCGCATCCGTTCGAAAGACGATATCACCTTGACACTCTTCACTGATTTCGGATTGGCCCAGCCGATCCTGAAGGCCTTGGCCGCTGAGGGCTATGAGAAGCCCACGCCCATCCAGGCCCAGACCATCCCCTATGCCATGGAAGGCCGCGACGTCTGCGGCATCGCCCAGACCGGCACCGGCAAGACGGCGGCCTTCGCGCTCCCGATCCTGCATCGCCTTTCGCAGAACCCGAAGCCGCGCAAGCCCAAGAGCCCGCGCGTGCTCGTGCTCAGCCCGACCCGCGAGCTCTCCGGCCAGATCGCCGACAGCTTCAAGGCCTATGGCCGCAACCTGCGCCTGACCACCGAGGTGGTGTTCGGCGGCGTCACGATCTCCCGCCAGGAGAAGGCGCTGGCGAACGGCATCGACGTGCTCGTCGCCACGCCCGGCCGTCTGCTCGACCTCGTGGACCGCAGGTCGCTGTCCCTGCGTGACATCGAGATCCTGGTGCTCGACGAGGCGGACCAGATGCTCGATCTCGGCTTCATCCATGCGTTGAAGCGGATTGTGACCCTGCTGCCGAAGGAGCGCCAGAGCCTGTTCTTCTCGGCCACCATGCCGAAGACGATCTCGACTCTTGCGGATTCGTTCCTGCGCGATCCGGCCCATGTGGCGGTGACGCCCGTCGCCACCACCGCCGAGCGCGTGGACCAGAGCGTCATCTTCGTGCCGACGAACCGCAAGCAGGTTCTGCTCGAGACGCTCCTGCGCGATCCGTCCATCGACCGCGTGCTCGTCTTCACCCGCACCAAACACGGCGCGGACAAGGTCGTGCGCGGCCTCGACAAGGCCGGCATCGTGGGCGCCGCCATTCACGGCAACAAGTCCCAGCCGCAGCGCGAGCGCGCTCTCGCGGGCTTCCGGGACGGTTCCTGCCGGGTGCTTGTGGCCACCGACATCGCCGCCCGCGGCATCGACGTTGAAGGCGTGACGCACGTCATCAACTACGACCTGCCGAACGTGCCGGAATCCTATGTCCACCGCATCGGCCGCACTGCACGCGCCGGCGCTTCGGGCCTTGCGATCTCGTTCTGCAACGACGAGGAAAAGGCCTATCTGAAGGACATCGAGAAGCTGACGCGCCTGAAGGTGCCGGTCATGCCGCTGCCGGAAGGGCTGCCCGCCGCTCCGGCTCCGTCCGAGAGTTCGGAGCGCCGCGGCGAGCCGCAGCGCGGTCGTCCGGCTCCCCATTCCCGCGGGCATCAGGGCCACGGCCAGCCGCGGCAGGCGGATCCGAACGCCGACAAGGGACCCAAGCGTCGTCGCCGTGGCGGAAAGCCCGCAGGCGGCCAGCCGCAGGGCGGCCATCCGGCCGCGGGCCAGCAGCGTCCCGCGCAAGGCCAGAAGCCCGCTCAGGGTCAGCGTCCCCAGCAGGGCCGCCCCGCCGCCCGTTCGTCGGACGGAAGGCGTGACGGAGCCCAGGTGGCCTGGCTCGAAAAGAGCCCCCGTCGACGCTAAGATGGAAACGGGAAAGGCGCCGCAAGGCGCCTTTTTCATGCGTGACGTGCCCCCACGGTTGTCATGGCCGGACTTGTCCCGGCCATCCCGTTCGGAAGAGCGCCGCGTCCTTCATCATCGGGATCACCGGCACAAGGCCGGTGATGACGAGGAGAGGGGATCTGAGATTCTCATGCGCGTCGGTTCCCGCTCAATGATACGGGTCCGCCGCATCGCGCATGCCGTCGCCCATGAAGTTGAAGGCGAGCACCACGATGATCACCGGCACCATGGGAAAGAGCAGCCACGGGTGGAGCTGCACGGCGGCGAGGTTCTGCGCCTCGTTGAGCAGCACGCCCCAGCTCGTGACCGGCGGGCGAAGGCCTAGCCCCAGGAAGGAGAGGGCGGTCTCGCCTAGGATCATCGACGGGATCGAGAGCGTCGCGGACGCGATCAGGTGGCTCATGAAGTTCGGGATGAGATGGCGCGCGATGACACGCCCCTTGGACGCGCCCATCAGCTCGGCGGCCTTCACGAAGTCCTCTTCGCGCAAGGCGAGCAGCTTCGAGCGCACCGCCCGCGCCAGCCCCGGCCAGTCGAGGAGCCCTAAGATGATCGTGATGCCGAAGAAGACGAGGATCGGGCTCCAGTTCGGCGGCAGCGCCGCCGAGAGCGCGAGCCAGAGCGGCAGCTCGGGCAGGGAGCGCAGGATCTCGATCATGCGTTGGATCACGTGATCGACCCAGCCGCCCAGATAGCCCGCGAGCCCTCCGAAGAAGAGACCGAGGGTGAAGGACACCGCGATGCCGATGAGCCCGATGGTGAGCGAGATGCGCGCGCCGTAGACGATGCGGGAGAAGAGATCCCGTCCCAGCCGGTCCGTACCGAGGATGAACAGGGTGCCGTTCTCGGGCGGGCAGACGAGATGCACGTTCGTAGTCCAGACCCCCCAGAACTCGTAAGAATCGCCCCGGCAGAGGAACCGGAGCGGCTGCGGCTGGGACCGGTCGACCGTGTAGACGCGCCGGAAGGTCTCGAGATCGAAGCTGTACTTGTAGGGATAAACGAAGGGGCCGATGAAGCGCCCCTCGTGCATCAGGTGAATGCCCTGCGGCGGCGCATAGAGGAAATCGCCGTTGCGCTTGGTCTGATTGTAGGGGGCGATCACCTCGACGAAGGGCACGGCGAGATAGAAGGCCAGCAGCACGAAGGCGGCCGCCACGGCCACCTTGTGGCGGCGGAACTTCCACCACATGAGCTGCCAGGACGAGGCGCGGTAGAAGCTCTCGTTCTCGGTGCCGATGGGCTCGCTCGCGCCGGCATCGAACGGCGACGGATCGACGTAGTGGCGCGCGCGGGTGGGCAGCGTGTTCATCGCCCGCCTCCCATGCGAATGCGCGGATCGATCCAGGCCAGGAGAAGGTCGGAGACCAGCATGCCGACCACGGTGAGAACCGCCACGAACATCAGGATGAAGCCCGCCAGGAACTGATCCTGGTTCTTCAGCGCGCTGAGCAGGATGGGTCCCACGGTCGGAAGGCTGAGCACCAGCGACACCAGCACCGAACCCGACACCAAGTGCGGCAGCAGATTGCCGATATCCGCGATGAAGGGATTGAGCGACATGCGGAACGGATATTTCAGGAGCGCCTTTGTGGGGCCCAGTCCCTTGGCCTTCGCCGTCACGTAATATTGCTTGCCGAGTTCATCGAGCAGGTTCGCGCGCATGCGCCGGATCATCGAGGCCGTGCCCGCAAGCCCGATCACGATCGTGGGCACGATGAGATGCGACAGGAGCGACCGGATTTTCTCCCAGGTCCAGGGCTCGCCCGCGTATTTCGCATCGTAGAGCCCACCGATGGAGATGCCGAACCAGCGGTTCAGGTAGTAGAGCAGAATGAGGGCAAGCAGGAAACTCGGGGTGGCGAGCCCGAGATAGCCGATGAAGGTCGCCAGATAATCGCCTATCGAATATTGCCGCGTGGCCGAGTAGATGGCGATGGGGATCGCGACCAGGTGGATGAAGATCACCGCCGCGAGGTTCACGAGGAGCGTCAGCCACAGGGCATCGCCCACCACGTCCACGACGGGCTTGTCGTACTCGAAGGACCATCCCCAATCGCCCTGCAAAAGCCCCGAGAATCCATTGGGGCCCGGCATCGCGCCGATCCAGATCAGGTACTGCTCCCAGGCCGGGCGGTCGAGGCCGTATTGCTTGATCAGGAATTCGGCCTTGGCGATGGAGGCGTTGTCGTTCTGCGCCCGCAGCTCGTGGATCAGGTTGGAGAGGAAGTCTCCCGGCGGCAGCTTGATGATGAAGAACACGAGGGCCGAGATGATGAGGAGCGTGACCGCCATGGTGCCGAGGCGACGCAACAAAAAGCGGATCATCGGCGGGCCTCTTTGCCGGCGGCCTTGTTCCAGTAGATCTCGTCGACCCGATAGATGCCGAGCATGGCCGTCGGCTCCCAGGAGTAGAGCGCCTTCACGGGCAGGCCCTGCAGGCCGTTGCGGACGACGATGGGCTGCAAGGCGCCGGCCACCGTGCCGATCACCCATTGATTCTCCGCGTGGTTCAGGAGCATCTCGCGCCAGACCTGGGTCTGGACGGCCTCGTCGCCCGTCGACATCCAGGTGGCATAGAGATCGGACAGCCGCTTAGCCTCCGGCACGTCGATGGCTTCTCCGTTCATGCCTTTCGTCTCGACATGCTGCCCCCACTTCGGCCAGGCGTAATTGTCCTGCCGCATGGGCGCGAGTTCCGTCGGCGGCATGATAGGGGTGGGAACGGCGTTGTCGAAACCGGGGGCTGCCACCATCACCGTCAACCCCGCGAAGGAGCGGTTGCGCAGCACCGTGCGGTCCTGCGGCTTCACGAAGAGCCGCACGCCGATCTCGCGCCAGAACTCGCCGATGAGGGTGAGCCCGTCCACCACGAGGCTGCTCTCCCCGTCCGTCTCGACGATGATCTCCAGTTCGCGCCCGTCCGGCAGAAGACGAAAGCCCGCCCCGTTGCGCTTCGTCAGGCCAATCTCGTCGAGGAGCCGGGAGGCTTGAGCCGGATCGTACACGGCATTGAGCGTGCGCAGCTCCGGCGAGAAGAGGGGGCTCTCGGAAACCACCGTGTTGTTGCCCTCGGTCCCGAGGCCGAACAGCAGGGCATTGTTCAGGGTCTTCCGGTCGATGCCGAGGGAAAGGGCGCGGCGGAAGCGGACATCGCGGTTGAGCTGGCGCCAGACCGGATCGACGGTGTTGAGGTTGGGATAGAGCGCCAGCTCCGTGCCGCGCGCATAGGGCCAGATCAAGGTCTTGTAGCCCTGCATCTTCTCGCCTTCCTTGAGCACCGGAATGTCGCCCATGGAAAGGCCGCGGAACAGGAGATCCGTTTCGCCCGCATTGGCCTTGGCGGCGAAGAGCCCGCCCGCCGAGACGTCCATGACGACGCGGTCAACATAGGGAAGCTGATGCCCTTGGCGATCGACGCGATGGTAGTAGGGATTGCGCTCGAAGACGAAGCGGTTGGCTGGCGCCGCGTTCGTCACGCGCCAGGGCATGAGGGTCGGCAGGTCCGGGTTCGTCTGCTCCTTCATGTCGTCCACGCGGTTGTGAAGGGCGGCCCAGGATTTAAGCTTCTGCTGCTTGGCCTTCTCCTCGAGAGAGGTAGGGTCCGCATATTTGGCGTGGAACTGCTTGAGGTATTTCGAGGCCCTGTAGATCGCGGGGTCGAGCGGCCCCGCGAGCTGCGGCAGAAAGCGCGGATTGGGCTTGTCCCAGCTGTAGCGAATTGTGCGCTCGTCAAGCACTTCGAAGCGGGGAGGCTTTCCGTCCACCAGCATGAACTCGGGCGGTCCGGCCGGCGAGAGCTCCTTGTTGAGCGCGATGTCTTCCCAATAATAGCGGAAGTCCTCCGCCGTGAAAGGCGTGCCGTCCGACCAGCGGTGGCCGGCCCGAAGCCGGAAGGTGTAGACCCTGTCGTCCTGATTGTCGAAGGACTCGAGAAGATCGGGCTGAAGCTGCAGGTGGCGGTCGTAGCCGACGAGACGCGTGTAGGAATAGGTCGAGATATAGCGGATGTCGCGGGCCCGCGGCACCAGCGTCACGATCTCACCGCCGGGCTGTCCCGCGGCCTCGACCACGAGCGGCGTCGACGGAACGCGCTCGGCGACAGGCGGCAGCTTTCTCGCGCCATCCTTGAAGAAGGGCGTTTCCTTCACGTCCTGCGCTCCGGCCGGCAGCGCCAGGAGACCGCACGCAAGAGCAAGAACCAGACGCTTTCCCCGCAACCAAGTCATCATCAGGCGGCCTCCTGTGCCTTGGCGCGTCCCAGGCGAACCTTGTGGCCCGGCTCGATCTCTTCCATGACGCCGAACTCCCCGTCCGGGATGCGGAAGGGTTCCGGCCATTTGGCCGGGTTCGAGAAGCGGTCGGCGCGCAGCTGCGCGAAATCGAGGGGCCGGTCGAGATCCGGATCCGGCACCGCCGCGAGAAGCGCCTGCGTGTAGGGATGGACCGGGTTGCGGAAGAGAGAGGATTTCGGTGCCTCCTCGACGATGTAGCCCCGGCACATGACCGCGATGGTGTCGGCGATGTAGTCCACCACCGCGAGATTGTGGGACACGAAGAGATAGGAGAGTCCGAGGACAGATTGCAGGTCCTTCAACAGGTTCAGCACCTGCGCCTGCACCGAGACGTCGAGGGCGGAAACCGGCTCGTCGCACAAGAGCACGCGCGGCTCGAGCGCCAAGGCCCGCGCGATACCGAGGCGCTGACGCTGTCCGCCGGAGAAGGAATGCGGATAGCGGCGTAAGGAGCGCTGATCGAGGCCCACCATGTCGAGCAGCTGCTTCACGCGCTCGTAGCGCGCGTCGGAGGTGCCGATGTCGTGTATCCGCAGCGGCTCGGTCAGGATCTCGTAGACGGTCATGCGCGGATTGAGCGACGAGAACGGATCCTGAAAGATGAACTGCACGGAGCGGCGATAGGCGGTCAGCTCCTTGCCTTCGAGGCCGTGAACGTCCTTCGGGCCCGTGCCGTCGTCGAACAGGACGCACCCGGCATCGGGCGCGAGCGCGCGCATGATCATCTTGGACACGGTGGTCTTGCCGCAGCCGGACTCGCCGACGAGGCCGAGCGTCCTGCCGACGGGCAGCGCGAGATCGACCCCGTTCACGGCCCGGACCATGCGCGGCTTTCCAAAGAAGCGGCCGGAGCGGAGGGCGAAGCATTTGGTCAATCCCTCGGCCTTCAGGATCGGACCTTGCGGCTGCGGCCTTTCGGGCGCATGGGCGCGGGCGAGCGCCGTGCTCCTCACCTCGCGGATCGGAGTCAGGCGTTCGTTCTCCGCCATGGCGAAGCGCGGCACCGCGCGCATGAGCGCCTGGAGATAGGGATGCTGGGCCTGGCGGAAGATCTCCTCCCGGGAGCCGGCCTCCATGATCCGGCCGCGATACATGACGACCACCTCGTCGGCGATGTTCGCAACGACGCCGAGATCGTGCGTGATCAGCAGCACCGACATGCCCGTTTCGGCCTGGATCTCCTTGATGAGGTCGAGGATCTGGGCCTGGGTCGTCACGTCAAGGGCGGTCGTGGGCTCGTCGGCGATCAGGAGGGCCGGACGCGTGATCAGCGCCATGGCGATCATGGCGCGCTGGCGAAGGCCGCCGGACAGCTCGAAGGGATAGTTGCGCAAGGCCCGCTTCGGATCGGGAAAACCGACCCGCGCCAGCACCTCCATGGTGCGCTGCAGGGCCTTCGCCTTGCTCACGTCCGCATGGATCAGAAGCGCCTCGGAGATCTGATCGCCGATGGTGTGCAGCGGCGAGAGGGACGTCATCGGCTCCTGGAAGATCATGGCGATGCGCCCGCCGCGCAGCTGATGCACGGCCTCGCCCTCGGGCTTGAGGGCGGCGATGTCGACGGAAGTCGGAAGCGTGGGATCGTTGAAGATGATCGAGCCGCCGGAGATCCGGGCTTTCTTCGACAGGATCTGGAGAATGGACTGGGCCGTCACCGACTTGCCGGAGCCGGACTCACCCACGAGCGCCACGGTCCTGCCCTTCGGGACGTCGAAGGTCAGGCCGTCCACCGCCCGGAAATCCCCGGTATCGGTATGAAAATCGACCGTCAGCTGACGGATCGACAGGAGCGGCGGTTCCATAGGCTCCTCCAGCAGGCCTTCATCATAACGCATCAATCCGAGGCTGTGATCCTGTTTCTCATCGAAAACACCTCGTCCGGACGGAGGATAGGAACCTGCCTGGCGGCGAGGTGCATCATGAGCCTTTCGCAAAAGGTCCAGATGACATTGTCATGGATCAGATGATGCGTCAGCAGCCCGATCGGTTCCTCCCGGTCCGCCTCGCCCGCGACCCTGCGGTCGATGGCGGTCGCGAGACTTGCGATGATCCGCTCCGGATCGACGAGGCTTCGCGTGCCGTGCCAGTCGATGGGATCGACATGGGTGTTGACCTGCAGCAGCCCCGCGAAGGGGCCGGCTTTTGTGCGATCGTTGAAGGCCGAGAGACCCGTGAAACCTGCCCCCGGCAGGCGCTGCGCCAATTCCGGCGAAATCCGGTTCCACGGCGGCACGAAGACCGGCAGCAGCTTGCCGCCCAACGTTTTGCGGGCGGTCTGCAGGGCCTGCTCCGCCTCTGCCGCCATGGCGTCGACGGGTCGGTGAGCGCCGAACTCCGCCTTCTTCTCGCCGGCAGGGGCGTGGTTCGCATGCGACCAGCCATGAACCAGGGCGAAGGCTGCGTTCTCGGCCCGCAGGCATTCGCCGAGGGAGGGGTCGAGGCTGCGGGGAATGGCGGCCAGGGCAATGCCGGCCCTGACGCGACGACTCAAGGCGAGGAGGCGGTCCAGCTGGGGCGTGTCCGCCGCCGCATCGTCGTCGCGCCACCAGAACCGGATCGCGGCGCCGGAATCCCGGGCCTGGTCGAGCGCCTGATCGACCGGCGACCAGTCGATGCGGCCCTGAAGGGCAGGGCGGGCAAGCCCTAAGGCCTCCGCGATGGCAACGCTTTGGCGCGCCCCGTCGAGGGCGATCCGGGGCGGCGGCGATCCCTGGCCCGACAGGCCCTGCCGCACGGCGTCGGCCAGGCGTACGGGGGAGAGGTCGGCCTCCGGCACGATCTCGGCGAGGCCGTGCGCCTTCAGACGCTCCGCGCGCAGGCGCTGCTCGGTTTCGTGTCCGCCCTCGAAGGGGACGAGAACGGCCCTGGCCTGGCTGCGCAGAAGATCCACGACCGTGTTGTAGCCCGCCTGGCTGATGGACAATTCGGCTCGCGCCAGAAGCGCGCGGAAGTCGGGCCGCGCACGCTCGACCGTCACATGGGGCGGAGCGCCGCCGCGAAGCGCCAGGAATTCGGCTTCCGCGACGCCGCGCCCGATCAGGATGCGCCAGGGCCTGTCGGCGATCTCCCGGGCGGCCGCGATCGCCACGCGGTAGAGCGGCAGGCTCGCCGGGCTCGATCCGCCGGACACCACGATGCCCTCACGGCGTCCCGGCTCCAGGGGTTCCGGATTCTCGTCGACATAGCCGGTATAGCGGATCAGCGGGCGGATCCGTTCGTCCACGGGCCATGTCGCCTCCAGGGGCACGATCTGCGGATCGCCATGGACCAGAACGGCGTCGTAGTGCTCGAGAACGCGGGCATGCGCCTCATCGATGCGCTCGGGCTTCGAGGGGGAGGCCAGGATATCGCGGATCGAGCAGAGGACGAGCGGGCGCGGATCGAGGCCTCGCGCATCGTTCAGGAGGGTCATGAACTCCCCGGCGAGCACCCGGCGCCCGAAGGGGAAGAGCTCGGTGATGACGATATCGGGCCGGAACGTCCGGAGGGTTTCGAGAAGAAGGATTCGCCGCTCCGCGAGCCGGAAGGGGTGGACCGGTGCGCCGTTCTCGTCGAGCAGGGTCTTGAAGTCCGTGCCGGCGATGCGCACCGGCGGCAATTGAACGAAGGCGACGCCGTCGAGACCGGCCGGCTGCGCGGGCACTCCTCCGGATACCAGCGTGGTTTCATGGCCCGCCTGCGCGAAGGCGCGCGCGAGCGCCGCTGCCCGCGTGAGGTGGCCCGCTCCCAACAGATGGGTGACGACGATCAGGACCCGCATGCCTGTGCCCCTCCCGACGGCGCGAGCGACGACAGCGCCTCGCGCAGGCGCATGGCGGCCTGATCGAGGTTGCGTTCCTGGCCGACGAAGCGCCGCGCGCGGGCACCGAGCGCCCGCAGCCGCTCCGGATGGTCGAGCAGATCCTTCATGGCGTTGCAGAATGCAGCGCTGTCGCCCGGTGTCGTCAACACGCCCGTCTCGTCGTTCATCACCACGCTCGCGACGCCGCCGAAATCGCCCGCGACCACGGCGCAGCCGAAGAACTGCGCCTCCAGGAGAACCATGCCGTAAGCCTCGTTCACGGCGGGCCATACGAACAGGTCGGCCTGTCGATAGAGCGCCGCGAGATCGCTCCTGCTCTCGATCGGCCCATGAAAGCGCACACGGTCCGCGAACGGTCGGAAGAGTTCTTGGATCTCGGTGCGCGCCTCGCCGTCTCCGACGATGTCGAGGGACCAGGGACGATGGCCGATGCCGCCCAGGGCATCGGCGAGAATGCGGTAGGATTCGAGCTTGTCGCCCTTGCGCATCATGGCGACCGTCAGGAGCCGCGGCTCGCCCTGGCCCCGCGTGGAGGTGGGCGCGGGCCATTCCTCCACATCCATGAAAGGGGGCAGGTCGACCAGCGTCTGGTGCGGTGGGCGTGAGCGCTCCAGGGCGATGCGGTCCTTGGCGGTCATCACGAAAACGGCGTCGGCTTGGTCGAGGGCGGCCTCCGCACCCTCGTGCCCCGGGGCCCAGGGCCCCTGCGCGCGCTTGCCGGCGCGCGAGCCTTCCGCGATCACGTAAGGGATGCCGAGGGCTTGGCTGACCTGCGGTCCGATCCAGTCCGGCGCCTTGTAGTAGACGTGATAGGTGAACCACAGGCCCGGCCGGCGATCCTGCGGCAGCGCCCGGTAATGCGCGATGAGGCGGGAGGCCTCGGCTGCGGATTGCCGCTTCAGATCGTCCTGAGCCTGCCTGTCGCCGGCCTTGTCGAGGGTGCGCAGCTCGCTTGCGAGGTGGGGTGAAAAGCCTGCCCTGTCGAGCGCCTTCATCAAGAGACGCGCCATGGTGCGGTCGCCCGAGGGGAGGGGATGGTTCGGGCTTTTCAGCGGGGCATAGAACGCGACAGGCTGGACGGCGCTCACACGGGCTCCGCCTGCTTCAGGGGGCTGTCGACGGCCGCGCGGAAGCGCGTTTCCAGAACGTCGATCCCGCCTTCCATCGAGAAGTCCTGGCGAAGACGGCGGTAGGCCGCGTCGCCCAGAATCCTCCGCTGCTCCGGCTCCCGGGCGAGAAGGTTGAGCGCGTTCGACAGCGCCTCCCAGTCGCCGGGGGGCACGAGCTGGCCCTCCGTGCCATGGCGGATGAATTCAGGGATGCCCGCGAAGTCCGTCGCCACGATGGCGAGTCCTTGACTGGCCGCCTCCATGATCACGTTCGGCAATCCGTCGCGGTCGCCGGAGGCCGCTTTCTTGGAGGGCAGCACGAAGAGGTCGGCCTCGCGCAGCAGCGCGATGATGTCGGGCTGCGCCTTCGCGCCCAGAAAGGCGACCCTGTCGGCGATGCCCGCCTGCTGCGCCTGCTTCTTGAGGCTGGCCAACAATTCGCCGCCGCCCACATGCGCGAAGCGCCAATGCAGGTCGCCCGGCAGCGCCGCGAGCGCCTGGATGAGATCGCCGTAGCCTTTCTTGGCCACCGCGCGTCCGACCGACACGATCCTCACCGGGTCCCTGGGATCGGTGCCGTCGCGTGCGGGACGGTTTGCCGGAGGCGCCGGGAACCGCGACAGGTCGAGGCCGTGATAGACCAGGGAAACACGATCGGGCGCCGACAACGCCCGAAGGTTCTGTGCGCCCTGGGCGGTACAGGTCACGCCCCAGAGGGCTTCCTGCATCTTTTCACGCTTCTCCCAGTCGGGGATCGTCCAGATGTCCTTGGCATGGGCCGAGAAGGTCCAGCTGCGACCGGTGAGGAGCGCCGCGTAGCGCACGACGGAGGCCGGCGTGTGAAGATAGTGAACGTGGAGATGCCCCACATCGGCGGGCAGTTCCCGCGCCATGACGAAGGCTTGCCCCAGGCGGCGCACCCGGTTGGCCGTGAAGTCCCGTTTCAGATCGCGCCAGAAAGCCTTGAACGCCGCGCCGAACCCCTTCTGCCCGAAGCTCCAGGCCGCGCCCTTGAGAACGCGCAGCGGCTCCTCGTAGAGATATTCCGGCAGATAGGTCACCCGCGCCTTGATCGCCCGGTTCATGGGATGAACGGCCCGCTCCGTCGGGTGGCGCAAGGACCAGATCTCGAGAGCGATCCCACGCTCCTCGAGCGCCAGGATTTCCTGTGCGATGAAGGTTTCGGACAGGCGCGGATAACCTTTCACGGTGACGGCGATCCGCCGGGCCTCAGGGGAGGGCAGCATCGGAATGCCTTACTCGGCCGCCTGGTGGAAGGCTGGCCTGAACAGGGTTGTCGGCTCGAGGAGAGCCTTAAGCCGCTCCTGCACCCGGTCAAGCCCGTCGAGCAGCCCGGGGATGGTCACCTCGGAGGGACGCCGTTGCGAGGAGAGACCGCGCAGGGCCTCCGCCATGCGCTCGGGCGTGCGCGGCTCGTCGTGGTCGCTCAGCATGCGCACCAGACCCAGGCGCTCGGCTTCCACGGCCCGGATGTACTGCTCGAGTCGTGGCCTCGTGCGCGGCACGATGAGCGTGCGCTTGTCGAAGGACAATGCCTCGCAGAACGTGTTGTAGCCGCCCATCGCCACGATGGCGTCCGCCTTCTTCATCAGCCGCTCGATCTTGTTGTCGAAGGACATGACGTCGAGCTTCGGCTGCTTGGCGATGCGCTCCACGAAGGAGCGGCGCTTGTCCCGGTCGATGAAGGGGCCGAAGAGGATCAGGGCCGGCTGTTCGAGCGTCGCATCGGCCTCATAGGCCGAGATCACCCAATCGATGAGGTCGTCGCCGTCTCCGCCGCCGCCGGTGGTCACCAGGATGAAGGGCTGCTTGGTGATCTTCGGGTACTTGGTTAGAGAGGGAGTGGGCGGCTCCTCACGGCGCAGATAGCCCGTATAGGTGATGCGCCCGTTCACCGCGTCCGGCAGGCTGAGGGCCTCGAGCGGCTGGTAGACATCCTTCAGGCCATAGACCCAGATCTCGTCATAGTAGCGCGCGAGCGCTTCCCTGGCTCCTTTGCGCTCCCATTCGGGCACGAGCAGGGTCGGCTCGTCCATGACGTCGCGGATCCCGAGCACCAGCCGGCACCCGACCGCCCGGAGATAGTCGAGGGCGGGCACCACCTCGCCGCGAAAGCCCGTCGGCTCCTTGTCGACGATGAACACGTCCGGCCGGAAGGCCTGCGCCGTCTGGAGGATGAGGGCTTGGCGCAGGCCCACGGCCTCGTCGAGCTCCACATGGAGATTGAGGCTGCGATAGTCCCCATCGGGCAGCTTGGTGACACCGGGGATGCGGATGTAGTCGACCCCGCTGCCGAACTCGAAGTTGCCGATCACCGGGGAGCCCGAGATGATCACCACCGAGGCGCCCGGCCATGCCTCGACGATGGCGTTGGCAATCGCCCGCGACCGGCGCAGATGCCCGAGACCAAAGGTGTCGTGGCTGTAAATGAGAACCCGCGCGCCTCGGACAGCAGGATTTGCGAGGAGAGGCGATTGGGGGGTCTTGCCTAAACTGGTCACCAAATCGGCCATCCGAACGCCCCTCGGCACGAGGCGCGTCGGTTGACGACGCATCCTCCGTCTCTACCTCTTCTCAAGGCCCCACTGATCACATAAGGCGTGATCCTAGATCGGGAAGAGGTTCTCCTCAGTCGTGAAGGTTATAACTCTACGCCAATGGAAAAGAGCCTCTTTCGATATATCTGGACTCACTCCAAGCGCGAACAGCTTTTCATATGCTTTGTCGTGCTTCTGTCTCAACCTTTTTATTTCATTTCACTCGACCTGCCTCGCCGGATCGTGAATGAGGCAATCCAGGGGGAGGCCTTCAAGGACGGGAACGTTACGGCACCCTTCCTCCAATTGCATTTCGATTTGCCGCAATGGCTGGGTGGCGGGTCTCTTCGGCTCTTCGACGGCTTCGAGGTCGGCCGCGTCGGCCTCCTGCTCGGGCTCTCGTGCCTGTTCCTGTTCTTCGTGGTCGTGAACAACGGCTTCAAGTACTGGATCAACCTCGCGAAGGGCATTCTGGGAGAGCGGATGCTCCGGCGCATGCGCTTCGACCTTTTCGCCATGGTCCTGCGCTTCACGCCGGAGGCCCTGCGCACCGTCAAGTCCTCAGAGACCGCCACGATCATCAAGGACGAGGTCGAACCCATCGGCGGCTTCATCGGGGATGCCTTCATCACGCCGGTCCTGCTCGGCATGCAGGCTCTCACGGCGCTGTTCTTTATCATGGTGCAGAACGTGTGGCTCGGCCTCATGGCCCTCGCCGTGATCGCCGTGCAGTTCACGATCATTCCCCGCCTGCGGCGGGAACTGCTGCGGCTCGGCAAGCAGCGCCAGCTCGCCTCGCGCGAGCTTGCGGGCCGGATCGGCGAGGTGCTGGACGGCATCGAGGTGGTGCATGTCCACAACGCCTATGCCTGGGAAAGAGCCGAGATCGGCAGCCGTTTGTTCGCGCTCTTCTCGATTCGCCTGAAGATCTACAACAGGAAATTTGCGGTCAAATTCCTCAACAATTTCCTGTCCCAGGTCACGCCTTTCCTGTTCTACGCCGTCGGCGGCTATTTCGCGCTGCGCGGCACGCTGGACATCGGCCAGCTTGTGGCCGTCATCAGCGCCTATCGCGAATTGCCGCCGCCCTTGAAGGAGCTGATCGACTGGGATCAGCAGCGTCTCGACGTGCAGGTGAAATACGATCAGGTCACCCAGCATTTCGCGGAAGAGCGGCTGGGGCCGATGATCGATGCCGATGCCGAAGCCGAAGCCGAAGACCAGCCGCTGGCCGGACCACTCGTGGTGGAAGAGCTCAGCCTTTCGGGACCCCACGGCGACATGATCATCGAGAATGCGTCCTTCTCGCTCGCGCTTCCGACCACCGTGGCGATGATGTCCAACGGCAGTCCGGCGGCAAGCATGCTGGCCCGCGTTCTCGCCCGGCGCATCACGGGATTTGCCGGGCGCATCTCCATCGGCGACCGGGATCTGACGCAGATCCCCATGTCGCTCTCGGGACGAAGGGTCGCCTATGCGGGGGTCGATCCCATCATCTTTCCGGGAAGCATCCGGGACAATCTCGTCTACGGCCTGCGCTTCAAACCCACGAACCGGACGGAAGCGGACAGGCGCGAGGTGGCGCGTCGCGTCGCGGAGGCTGCAAGGTCCGGCAATCCGTTCGAGAGCATCTCCGATTGCTGGATCGATTACGCGCGGCTGGGGCTGAAGGACGAACTGGATCTGGACCGGGCGCTGGTCCGGCTGTTGGAGCGGATCGGGATGGGCGAATCGATCTACCTGTTCGGACTTGCCGGGCGGATCGATCCGGAACGGCATGTCGCCCTCGCGGAGCGCCTGGTCGAGGCCCGGAACCGCCTGCGGGAAACCTTCCGATCGAACGGCATGGCGGATCTCGTCGAACCCTTCGATGTGGATCGCTACAACGACCAGGCTTCCATCGCCGAGAATCTGCTGTTCGGCGTTCCCGTCTCCGGTGAGTTCATGGGGCGCAATCTCGCGGACAGTCCCCAGTTCCGCAGCGCCATCGACAGGGCGGGGCTCACGGACGGGCTCATCAAGATGGGCCTGCAGATCGCCGAAACCATGACCGAAATCTTCCAGGGACTGCCGCCGGGGCATTCGCTCTTCGCGCAGTTCTCCTTCATCGGCGCGGAAGAGCTGCCGGATTTCCAGGCCATCCTGCGCCGCCGGGCAAGGGGCGGGCACGATCTGAGGCGGGAGGAGCGGACCCGGCTCTTGGCCCTTCCGCTCGCCTATATCGAGGCCAGGCACCGCCTCGGCCTGCTCGACGACAGCCTGAAACGGCAGATCGTGGAGGCCCGCAGCTTCGTGCGGGGCACCCTCGAAAAGGCGGGGGCGACGGGGGTGGAATTCTACGATCCCGACAGGATCTGCATGGCGGCTCCCTTGCGGGACAATCTTCTGTTCGGCCGGGTCAACTATCAGGTGGCCGACGCCCGCCACCGGGTCGCGGAGGCCATCGCGGCGGTCATCCGGGAGCTCGATCTTCTGGAGGACGTGGAGCGCATCGGCCTCGACCACGAGGTGGGCGCGGCGGGCCGCCTTCTGTCTCCGCAGGAGCGTGCGAGCGTCAATCTGGTGCGCTGCCTCGTGAAGCGCCCGGACATTCTCATCATCGACGGCGCTCTGGCCCCCTTCGACGAGGAGCGTGCCGGAAAAATCCTTCACGCGCTTCTCGGCGATCTCGAGCAACAAAGCCTGTTCATGGTTCTGTCCAATGATCGACAGGCCGGGGCTTTCGATGTTCAGATGCGCTTCAATGGCGGGCGTATCGTCGCAGACCAGATCGCGGATTCGCAGGGGCGGGCGCAGCGTGCCGCGGCGGAGAATGCCCAGAACATAGCAGGAGAGGTGGCATGACCCTTGAGACCGAGGTTCAGTCCCTGAGGCAGGTTCCCATGTTCCGGGATATCGACCCGGCCCGGCTGAAGCTTCTCGCCTTCACCAGCGAGCGGGTTCAGTTCGCCGCCGGGCAGCGTTTCTTCGCGCAGGGCGATCCGTCCGATGCGGCCTATGTGCTCCTCGACGGGCGCGCCAGCGTCCTGCTCAACACCCCCAAGGGGGAAATCCAGGTTGCGGAGCTCTCCGGGAACGCCCTTCTCGGCGAGATGGGCATCCTGTCCGACACGCCCCGCTCCGCGACGATCGTGGCCTCGGAGCCGACCACGGCGCTTCGCATCGACAAGCGCGTTTTTCTCGAGTTGCTGGCCCAGTTCCCCCAGATGTCCCTGGCCGTGATGCGCGAATTGGCGCAGCGCCTCGAGCGTACCAACGCCCAGCTCGTCGCCCAATCCTCCTCGTGAACGTACCTCTTTTGGGGATGTTTTCCCGGGGAAAACACGCTTCCCTACCCCATAAGATTGGGGTCTTACGGTCAAGCTGACCGATTCTCGACACATCTACCCGTCAACTCTTGTCCCAGAATGACACAAGGGGTGGTTCGGATTGAGCCGAACCCTGCGGGAACAAGTGTGATGCCGAGTAATGCAAGAACACTGCTGTGCGCCGTGCCGCAACCTGTTGCGGCTCCGCGTCAAGGCGGCCTTGGCCGCCAGACGGCTCGTGTGGCCCTTGCTTTGGGCCTGATGGTGGGGTTCCAAGGGGTGACGGCGGGTCCTGCCGCCGTCGCCACCCTGCCCACCGCCATGGTGGACAACAACCGTTCTTCCCCGGTCAAGGCGCTGGCCGTGGCAACTCCCGTAACGGCTTCCATCGCCTATACGCCCGAGCTCGGCAAGCAGCCGGGTCTCTTCCAGGCGATCATCGAGGGCGCCTTCTCCCTGTCCAAGAAGCGCCAGCCGAAGCCCGAACACGAGGGGCTTCTCCCGGAAGCCGCCGGCAATCCGGACGAGATCATTCCCTTCAACGGGCGCAACATCCCGCGCTGGCTGGTTCACTCCATCCTCAAGGCCGCTCACGTCACGGGCGTGGACCCGGTCTACATGATGACGCTTGCCGACGTGGAATCGAGCCTCTCGCCCGAGGCGAAGGCCCCGACCTCCTCCGCCGAGGGCCTGTTCCAGTTCATCGATCGGACCTGGCTCGAGATCGTCGCCATGCACGCGGCCGATTACGGCTTCACCGCCGCCGCCGAGGCCGTCCGGATCGTCAATGGCGATCCCGTGGTGAGCGACAAGGACCGCGAGTGGATCATGGGCCTGCGCACCGATCCCTATTTCTCGGCGCTCATGGCGGGCGAGCTGATCAAGGATGTCGAGCGCGCCCTCATCTCTCAAGGCGAGCGCGAGCTCGCCGAGGCCGAACTCTACCTTGCCCATTTCCTCGGGGCGAGGAGCGCCGTACGCTTCCTGGAGGCGCTCGACCGGGATCCGAACATGAAGGCCTCCAAGCTCTTCCCGCAGGCCGCGAGAGCCAATGCGGGCCTCTTCACCGAGGGCAAGGGCCGCAAGCGCCGCTCGGTGACGGTCGCCGAACTCTACAACAAGATCGACTCGAAGATCGTGCGTCGTCTGGACCGCTACGAGGGCATCGGACCCTATCTCGCGGAGGTCACCCGCCCGACGGTGGAGGTGACGGAAACCAGCGCCGTCACCCGGTGATCAGAACGCCTTGAAGGTGATGATCGTGTGGGTGTCGGCAATCTCGGGGATCACCTGAACGTTCTCGGCGATGAAGTGGCCGATATCGACGCCGTCGTCCACGTGGAACTTGGCGAGGATGTCGTAATTGCCGGCGGTCGAGTAGATCTCCGATGCGATCTCCCGGTCCGCGAGGGCGTTGGCGACCGCGTAGGTCTTGCCGAGCTTGCATTTGATCTCGACGAAGAAGGTCTGCATGGGGCGCTCCAAAGGACGTGGGCTTCAGGCCGCGTGACGGAACCGCACGTATGGCACGGCAGGACGTTCGCGTGAATATCCTGCCCGCCGAAATGTCAGGGCCGTCCGATGCTCACATAGGTGAAGCCGTTCCGGCGCATCTCGTCGGGGCGGTAGACGTTGCGCAGGTCCACGACCACGGGCTCGGCGAGCGCCGCCTTCAGGCGCTTCAGGTCGAGCGCCCGGAACATGTCCCATTCGGTGACGATCACGAGGGCGTCCGCGCCGCGCGCGCAGTCGTAGGCGTCGCGGGCATATTCCACGTCCGTCAGCATGGCGCCCGCCGCCTGCATGCCTTCCGGATCATAGGCCCGAATGCGGGCGCCCGAATCCTGCAGGGCCGTGATGACGTCGATCGAGGGCGCCTCGCGCATGTCGTCGGTGTTGGGCTTGAAGGTGAGGCCCAGCATGGCGATCGTCTTGCCGCGCACCGAGCCGCCGCAGGCCGCGATCACCTTCCGGCCCATCGCGCGCTTGCGCTGGCTGTTGACGGCCGCCACCGTTTCCACCAGGCGCATGGGCGCCTCGAAATCCTGCGCGGTCTTGATCAGGGCCAGCGTATCCTTCGGGAAGCATGAGCCGCCGTAGCCGGGGCCCGCATGGAGGAACTTGGAGCCGATGCGGTTGTCGAGCCCGATGCCGCGGGCGACATCCTGCACGTTCGCGCCCACATGCTCGCAGAGATCCGCGATCTCGTTGATGAACGTGATCTTGGTGGCCAGGAACGCGTTGGCCGCGTACTTCGTCAGCTCCGCGGTGCGCCGGGACATGGCCAGGATCGGCGATTGGTTGAGATAGAGCGGGCGGTAGATCTCGTTCATCACGCCCTGGGCCCGGGGGTCGTCCGTGCCGATCACGATGCGGTCGGGGCGCTTGAAGTCGGCGATCGCCGCGCCTTCCCGCAGGAATTCCGGGTTGGACACGACGGCGAAGTCCGCGTCGGGCCGGGTTTCGCGGATGATGCGCTCCACCTCGTCGCCGGTGCCCACGGGCACGGTCGATTTGGTGACCACCACCGTGTAGCCGTCCATGGCTCCCGCGATGTCGCGGGCCGCCTGGTAGACGTAGGAGAGGTCCGCATGGCCGTCGCCGCGGCGGGAAGGGGTCCCCACCGCGATGAACACGCCTTCTGCGTGCTTGACGGCTTCGGGCAGGTTGGTGGTGAAGGTCAGGCGTCCTTCGCGCACGTTCTTGGCGACGAGTTCGGCGAGGCCCGGCTCGAAGATGGGGATCTCGCCGCGGTTGAGGGCCTCGATCTTGCGCGGATCCTTGTCCACGCAGCACACCTCGTGGCCGAAATCCGCGAAGCAGGCCCCGGACACCAGACCGACATAGCCCGACCCGATCATCGCAATGCGCATCAGGATCTCTCCTTTGTGATGAATGCCAGGGTTTAGGGCGCTGGAGACTTGGCCGCAAGGCAGCATAAGGGGGAGGGCGGAACCATTTTGCAACAAAACTCCCTTTGACATCCGGCCAAAGCACGCCCAAAAGACCGCCGTTTTCAAAACGGGGCATTTATGGATAACCCTTTCCTAGTCGAGGTCACACGTGGCCCGCTGGTCGAATCCCGTCATCGGGCCAGCGTTTCCGTGGTGGATGCGGACGGCGCGACCGTCCTGTCGATCGGAGACGTGGACCGGCGCGTTTTTCCGCGGTCCGCGGTCAAGGCCCTTCAGGCTCTGCCCCTTCTCGAGAGCGGGATCGCGGACAAGTACGGCCTGACCGACGAAGAGATCGCGCTTGCCTGCGCGTCCCATTCGGGCGAGCCGGAGCATGTGCGGGTGGCCCGGTCCATGCTGGAAAAGGCCGGGCAGGATGTGGGCTGCCTCGAATGCGGCACCCACTGGCCCATGGGCGAGGCGGCCAACCGCGCCCTGGCGGCGCAGGGAGGCACCCCGAGCGCCCTGCACAACAACTGCTCCGGAAAGCATGCGGGATTCATCTGCCTCGCCTGCGGGCTCGGGCACGACCCGAAGGGCTATGTGAGCCCGAACCATCCGGTCCAGCGCATGGTGCGCGAGGCCCTTGAGGATGCGACCGGGGCCTGCCACACGATGGAGAAGAGCGGAATCGACGGCTGTTCGATCCCCACCTATGCCATCCCGCTGCCGTCCCTGGCTTTCGGCTTCGCGAAATTCGGCACCGGCGCCGGCCTCTCGGGGGAGGGGAAGGCTGCCGCGGAGAGGATCCGCCGGGCCGTGGCCGCCCATCCCTTCATGGTGGCGGGCACGGGGCGCTTCGATACCAGGCTCATGGAACTCCTCAAGGAGCGAGCCTTCGTGAAGGTGGGGGCGGAGGGCGTCTACTGCGCCGCGCTCCCGGGGCTCGGCTACGGGATCGCCCTCAAGGCCGAGGACGGGAATGCCCGTGCGGCGGAGGCCATCATGGCCGGACTGATCCTGCGCTTCCTGCCCCTCGGCGACGAGGAGCGCGCGGCGGTCGGGAAAATGGCGCAGCCGGTCTTCAAGAACTGGAACGGCATCGAGGTCGGAAGCCTTCGCCTCTCTCCCGTGCTTCTGGGATGAGCCGCGTCCACAGGCTCCTCTTCGGTGCGGCCGTTCCCGACCTCGAGCGCTGCTCTCGTCATCCCCGGGTCAAGCCCCGGGGATGACGTGGAGAGAACTGGGACGGACCCTAAAGCATCGGACCCGAAGGTGGACTTGCACTTTTGGGATCAATCCAATGCTTCCTCTTAAGGTGGGAGCATCGTTGGGCGCGGCCCTCCGGGTTCGCACGATGCTCTAAAGCCCGAGCAGCTTGACGATCTCGCTCGCACCCGCATCGGGGGACACGCTGCCGTCCGCGATGCCCTTCTCGATGTCGGGCACGCGCCTTTTCAGCACGGGATCCCGGGTGAGCCGCTCGTGCAGGCGCTCATGGACCAGAGCCCACATCCACTTCGTGTCCTGCGTCCGCCTTTTGGCCGCGAGTTCGCCGCTCGCCTCGAGGCGCCTGCGGTGATCCAGCACCTTCGACCAGAGCTCGTCGAGCCCCTGTCCGGTGAGCCCCGAAATCGTCAGCACCGGCGGCGCCCAGGTGGAGGAGGCGGGGGCGAGGATGTGGAGGGCGGCCTGGTATTCGGCCGCCGCAGCCTTGGCCTTGGCGCCGGCATCGTCCGCCTTGTTGACGGCGATCAGGTCGGCCAGCTCCAGAATGCCCTTCTTGATTCCCTGCAGCTCGTCGCCGGCGCCGGGAAGCATGAGGACGAGAAAGAAATCGGTCAGGTCCGCCACGGCCGTTTCCGACTGGCCCACGCCCACCGTCTCCACCAGGATCACGTCGAAACCCGCGGCCTCGCACAGGAGCATGGTCTCCCGGGTCTTGGCGGCGACGCCGCCGAGCGTCCCGGAGGACGGGGAGGGGCGGATGAAGGCGTTCGGGTCGCCCGAGAGCCGCGCCATGCGGGTCTTGTCGCCGAGAATCGCGCCGCCGGTGCGGGTGGAGCTGGGATCGACCGCCAGCACGGCGACCTTGTGGCCCCTGTCCGTCAGCATGCTGCCGAGGGAATCGATGGCGGTGGATTTGCCGACCCCGGGCACGCCCGTGATGCCGATCCGCACGGCCTTGCCGGTGCGGGCCATCAGCTCCTGCAGCAGGGCGCGGGCGGTCTCCCGGTGGTCGGGGCGGCGGGATTCCATGAGCGTGATGGCGCGCGCCAGCGCCGCGCGCTCGCCCCGCGCCACGGCGTCGGCCGTCACATCCGCCTTCCTGTGGGAACCCCCGGTCATGGAAGTAGCCTTAGCGGATTCGGGAGCCGCTTTCACCACGTGATCGGATCCATGCCGAACCTTCCCCAGGCGGGGATCTTGAGGGCGGGGCGCCGGATGTCGATCCCGGCGACGAGGCCCATGAAGTCGATCTCGATGCCCTCGACCCAGCCCAGCGCCAGGCCCGCATAGCCGGCGAGCGAGATCTGGATGCCGGTGCGGCTCGGAGTGAGGCCGACGATGTCCTGCAGCGGCCGCCAATCCTTGCCGAGCGCCGTCGGCGGCAGGGCGGCATCGAGTTCGGGCACGGAGCGCAGCACATGAGCCACGAAGGTGTTGGAGTTGGGGCCGGGCCAGGCGTTGTAGGCGCCATAGGCGTTGTAGGGATACCGCTCGACGGCCTTGCGGATCTGCGGGATGAGGCGCTGCGCGGCCTCTCCCTCGATCAGCGCCACCGGATGGGGCGCATTGCCGAACCAGCGCCCGTCCGGCGCCCATCCGTTGGTGCGCACGGGGCTGCCCCAGCCGACCTTGTCGTAGCGCGTGTACTGGCTCGCACCCGCCTCCTTCACGACGATCCAGGTGTGGTGGGCGAAGATGCCGCGCCAGCGGCCCACCCGCGCCGCATAGACCGCGACGATGGCCTGCGGCGCCTCGGACGGCGCCGGCAGCAGCTTCGCGCTCGACCAATCGGCCGCGCGCCAGTTCGGCGCGACATCTTCGCGCATCGTCCACCAGAGTGCGTGGGCGCCGACAGGAAAGATGAAGAGTCCGATGAGGAGGAGGAAAGTACGGAAGAGAAGAGCCATGGGGCCAACGTAACAAGGCACACCGGGCGCCTTCAAGGCAGCGCATCGTCACTCCCGTTCACCAATGGTTTACCGGGATTGGTAAGGAATGGGTGCAACGTGTGGCGTTGCCTTGTGCATGCCATGATCGGGGGCAACACAGCACCGACCCTTCCTTAGGTTTGATCGTCCGGCCTCATGCAGCTTTCCATCTCCCGCCTCGCCGCAATCTGCCTTGCCGCCGTTGCCCTGTCCGGGTGCATCGGCGACGACAACGTCCTGACGAGCCCGTTGTCCGCACCCCTTCCGGGGTTGTCGAAGGATCCGAAGCTCCTGGTCGCGACGACCCGCCTGCCGGTGGGCGATCCGCCGAAGGCACCCTGGTTCAGCAGCGAGCGCGCCCCCGAGCTCATCTACGCGGAAGCGCGCCTGAGCCCGCCGTCGGGCTCCCTGATCGGCAGCTCGAAATGGTCTATCGCGAAGGTCGATTCCGTCGAGCGCGCCCGTGGGGCGCAGGCTTTCGCGCAGGCCGCCTTCGGGCGCGACCTGCTGCTCTATATCCATGGCTATCGCGAGAGCTTCGAGACGGCGGCGGCGTCCACGATCGATCTGTCGGAAGGCATTCAGTTTCCGGGAGCCACCGGTCTCTTCACCTGGCCCTCCGCCGCTTCCACCTTCAGCTATGTGGCGGACCGCGAGAGCGCGATGTGGTCGCGGGATGCGCTGGAGGACGTGCTCGCGGCCATCGCCAAGACTCCGAGCGGCGGGCGCATCCACATCGTGGCGCACAGCATGGGCACCCTTCTGACCCTGGAGGCCCTGCGCATGCTGCGCGCGGATGGCGGCGAAAGCGTCATGGAGCGCATCGGCGCCATCGTGCTGGCGGCGCCCGATATCGACATCGATCTCTTCGCCCGGGGCCTGGAGCGGCTGGGGCCGGATGCGAAGAAGATCACCGTGATCAGCTCCACCAACGACCGTGCGCTCGCCGTCTCGAGCCGCCTTGCGGGCGGCATCGTGCGCGCGGGCGCCGCCGATCGCGAGCGCCTGGAATCCTTGGGCGTGCGGGTGGCGGACGCGTCCGAATTCGGCGGCGGCATCATCAATCACGACCTCTTCCTGTCGAACACGGAAGTGCAGCAGGTGGTCAAGCGCGCCATCGAGCGGGCGCGATAAAGAGGGGCTGCGGCGAGCCGGCTTGTCCCTCACCGCTCCAGGATTAGTTCCTCTTCCGAAGCAGAACGACTTCGGAGGAAACGATGACCTGGAACCGCCGCGACATTCTCGTGGGCATGGCCGCCTGCGCGGCCTCGACGCTTCTCTCCCGGCACGCTTTCGCGCAGGGTGGTTATCCGGCAAGGCCCGTCAGGGTCGTCGTGCCCTATGCGGCCGGTGGCGGAACGGACTTTTTCGCCCGGCTGGTCTTCGCCGAGATCGGCAATCGCCTCGGACAGCAATTCGTCATCGAGAACAAGGCGGGGGCGGGCACCAATCTCGGGGGCGAGGCCGTCGCCAGGGCCGAGCCCGACGGATACACGCTCCTTCTCGGCGATACGGCGACCTATGCCACCAATCGCACCCTCTACAGCAAGCTCGCCTTCGATCCTTACAAGGATTTCAGCCCCGTCTCGTTGAGCGGGCGCTTCGCGCTCGTGCTGCTGGTCAACACGGACAAGCTCAAGGCGGGATCGGTGCGAGAGCTGATCGCCGCCGCGAAGCAGAATTCCGGAGGCGTGACCTACGGCACGCCGGGCCTCGGAAGTCCGTTCCATCTCGCGACGGAACTGCTGGCGCAGAGCGCCGGAATCAAACTGACCCATGTTCCCTACCGCGGTGCCGCGCCCGCCGTTCAGGATCTGGTGGCCGGCAACATCCAGATGATGTTCATCGATTTTGCGACGGCGCGCTCGCAGCTCTCAGGTCCCATCCGGGCGATCGCCGTGGCGTCTCCGGGGCCCTTCGCCGGATTGCCCGGCATACCGTCGGTGGCGGCGGATTTCCCCGGCTTCGAGGCCTGGGCCTGGCAGGGCATCGTGGCGCCCGCCGGCACGCCGCCCGAGATCATCACCACGCTCAACGAGGCCTACCGGCGCGCCGTCGGCCAGCCGGAGATCCGCGAGAAGCTCGCCGGCGCCGGGATCGAGGTGCTGCAGAGCACGCCCGAGGAGATGGCCGCCTACATGCGCTCCGAGGGTGAGAAATGGGAGAAGGTGATCAGGACGGCCAACATCAAGCTCGAATAAGAGGATCATGATGATGCCGTGTCATCCTCCGGCCGAGCGAAGCGAGGGAAGGGGATCCATTCTTCAGCGCATCCTCACGGATTCCCGTCGCGGCGGCCGGGAATGACACGCGTCTGCGTTGCCGAGAGACTTAGAACTTGAGTCGCTGCCGATGATGACGGGAGCTACCCCGATATGAGGGCGCGCATCTTCTGCTGGCTCTCGACCGCGGCTCGCGACTTGGAGGCAAGGTCGGTGGCCAGCCTGTTGAACTGGTTCAGCAGTTGGGCGTCTTTGAACTCGACTGCGCTTCCCGACATTCTCCACCGCCCCTGGTTCTTCTCCAGGAAGGCGACGATCTGCAGGGACGTGTCGAAGATGCCGTCGACGGCGGGAAAAATCGTCCGGAACGTTTCGGCCGGACGGGTCACGTTCCGTTCGAAGGCCTGCGTGTAGAACGGCTTCAGGTCGTCGGGTTGAGCAAGCCGGTTTTTCTCCGCCTCCGCCGTCGCCTGCGCCGTATCGAGCGCGTTCCGAAGCTGCTTGACGGCCTCCTGGACTTTCAGGAGATTGGCCTTGTTGGCAGTCAAGTCCGAGATGCTGCGGACGGTCCCGGCTTTGATGCTCTCCTGCAAGGGCACCGAAACCTGATTGTTCATCCGATCATGAAAGCGAGTGATGACCTCGTAATGATCCTTGTAGCGACCCAGGGCCTTGCCTTCCTCAGCGGTCGGGATCGGAACATGCAGCCCAGGCTTGTCGACGATCCGGGTTTGCAGAAAGGTCTTGAAAGCCTCGCGCTCTTCCGACTCCGAATCGAAGCAACCGGACATGCCAAGTCCGATGACGAGAGAGACGCAGAGAATAACTCTGGATGACGACGAGCGGAGCATGACCGGTCCTGAGCGGAAGTCTTTTGGGTTTTGCACTCAAAACATTATAACATCAACAATCGTGCCCGGCAATCGTGTGCGGCCCTGTGCCCGACCTGCTGCCGGTGGCTGTGATGCCCCTTTTCGGGACCACGCGGGAGTGCCCGGAGAGATCTCCTTCTCCATGCGTTCCGCAGGCGAAGGGTGGGACAGGGCGCTCGACGACGCCATTATCAGTTCGCGTGTGCGTGGGGGCACGAAGCGCGGCAGCGCTCACGCATTTGGGGGTTGCATGCCCGGCCGCGAAGGCAAATGATCGGCCTGACTGAACAGAAGTTCGACAGTGAGGCTGCCGATGGCTGGACTGGGTGAACGGGCTTCCTACGAGCAGCGCGCCATGGGAATGCTGCTGGTCGTGACAGTGATCCTCGGCGTTCTCGGGCTGCCCGTCGCGGTCTGGCTCGACCTGCGCATTCTGTCGGAAAGCGTCCTGCGGATGCAGGCTCGGGAGACCAGCCGGGTCATCGACGACATGCGCAGCTTCTACGGCAGCGATGTGGTCGGGCGCGTGCTCCAGTCGTCCGGTCCCGTGACGGTCACGCACAATTATCGCGATGTGCCGGGAGCCATTCCGATTCCGGCGACGCTTTCCATCGAGCTGGGAAAGCGCATCAGCGCCCATGACGGCTCGGTGAAGTACCATTTCGTGTCCGACATGCCGTTCAAGGGACGCGAGGCGCATCCACTGGACGCCTTCGAACGGAACGCCATCGAACGCCTGAGGGCCGATCCCGAAACGTCCGTGGTCGAGGTGTCCGGCTCCCTGTTCAACAAGAATGTGAGGACGGCGGCCCCCGTGATCATGGGGCCGGTCTGCGTGGGTTGCCACAACACCCACCCCGACAGCCCGAAGACGGATTGGAAGGTCGGCGACGTGCGCGGCATCCAGGAGATTTCCGTCAATCAGCCGATCTTCTCGAACATCTTCTCGTTCAAGTATTCCCTGGCCTACCTTTCGCTCGCCTCGATGGCGGGCCTCGGCTGCATCCTCCTGCAACGGCGGCAGGAGCGGCTGATCCGCGGCATGAACCAGGAGCTCACGGAGGCGAACGATTTCCTCGCCGGGATTTCGATGAAGCTCGCCAAGTACCTGTCGCCGCAGATCTACAAGAGCATCTTCAGCGGCCAGAAGGATGTCGCCATCGCCACCGAGCGCAAGAAGCTCACGATCTTCTTTTCCGACATCAAGGATTTCACCGCCATCTCGGAGCGGCTGCAGCCGGAGGACCTGACGCAGCTTCTGAACGACTATTTCACCGAAATGTCGGCCATCGCCCTCCGGCACGGGGCGACCATCGACAAGTTCTTCGGCGATGCCATCCTGATCTTCTTCGGCGATCCGGAAACGAAGGGCGTCGAGGAGGATGCGAGGGCCTGCCTGCGCATGGCCGTCGACATGCAGCAGCGCATGGAGCAACTCAACGCCGTCTGGCGCAAGCGCGGCATCGACCTGCCCATGTGCGTGCGCATGGGCATCAATACGGGCTTCTGCAACGTGGGCAATTTCGGCAGCGACGACCGCATGGCCTATACGATCATCGGCGCGGAGGCGAATCTCGCCGCGCGCCTGCAGGCCATCGCCGAGCCCGGCGGGATCTGTCTCAGTTACGAAACCTATGCGCTCGTTCGCGACATGGTGCGGGCAAGCCCCCTCGAACCGATCGTCATGAAGGGCATCAAGCGCGAGGTCGTGCCATACGCCGTGGAAGGCCTCCTGGGAGAACTCGCCCAGAGACCGCAGGTTATCATCGAGCACGTGACGGGGCTCGACCTGTTCCTCGATCTCGATGCGATCAAGCAAAGCGAGGTGGAGCGCGCCAGGAGGCGTCTCTCCGAGGCCTTGGCAGCCCTCGAGGGATCGGTGCCGCGGGCGAAGGCGAGTTGAGGCTTTCTCTGGCGTCACCCGCTGCCATCGCTCGCCTGCACGTGCGTGTTCCGACCTCGTCCATCCGTCCCGGCTAGGCCAGGCCAGGGGCTCCACGCACAAGCCCGGGGCCGTCTCCGGTCTTCCAGAGACGGCCCCGGCGCTGTGATGAAGATTAGATGATGACGAACTCCGCCGCGCTCATCTTCAGGTTCTTGCCGATCGTCGCGAACTTGATGGCGGCTGCGGATCCGGTTCCATCCGGATCGTAGTAGAGAGCGCCCGACTTGGTGTCGTAGATGATGTGGTCGTCCCTGTCGTGCGCCTTCGTGCCCTTCCAGAACTCGTTGCTCTTCAAGGCGCCTTTTTTGGTGACGATCTTGCTGAAGGATGCCTTCGCCAGCTGGATGGTGTCGCTCGCGACACTGTAATCGAGGATCTTGTCGATGTTGGTCTTGCTGTTGGGCTTGGAGCTGAACACGAACGTGTCCCTGCCTCCCAGGCCTTTCAGGGTGTCGTTGCCGAGGCCTCCCTTGATCACGTTGGCGTAGGCGTTGCCGACGATCAGATCGTTGCCTTTCCCGCCGGTGGCATTCTCGATGACGGTGCCCTTGGCGATGGTGAAGCCGCCATAGACATTCATCTGCCGCGAGAAGTAACCGGCCGCATTGGGGTCCCCGACATTCAATGACGCTTGGTTCAGATTGATGCTGACCGGCAGCGTCGAGTACGCGGCCGAGATCGTATCGATGCCTCCCGCATCCCAGATCGTCGTCCAGCCGGTTCCCTGGACGTTCGCGGTCGGCAGCACGTACTGATTGTTGCCCGTTGCAGTCGTCATGTTGGCGCCGTACATCGCCTGGAGCGCCGCGACGTCGATGGCGCTCGGCGTCTTGAGGAAGCCGTAGTTGCCGTAGAAGGAATGATTGGGGGGCAGCTTGTTGACGCTCATCAGGGTGTAGGGCGACGCGTTGAACCCGAAATCGCCCTTGTCGTAGGGGCTGTCGACCCCCGGCATCCCCTCCTCGTGCGCCCAGTTCAGGCCGACAGCCTGTGCAGCGAGACCCAGGATGGTCTGGAAGCCCAGGCCGCCCGGCACGTAGCTCTGGAAGCCGTCGTGGAGGTTGACGAGGTATCCCCAGGATTGCTGCTGGCCCGTGATAGGCTCCACCGGGGCCTCGTGTTCGAACGATCCGGGGATGTCTAGATCGACAAACCGGCCGCCATAGACCCGCCACCAGACGACATCGGCGCCTTCGAAGCTGCTCGTGGATTCGAACTTCACCCCGCAGAACGCCTCAAGTGATTGAGCGGCCTGCATGAGGGCCTGCTCGTCGCTCAGCGTCCAGGGCTGCGTGTCGGAACCGTTCCTCGCGAGCGCGTCCGGATCGAAAACGTCGCGGCCCTTCACATCGACCGCCTCGAACCACCCGCCGTCGCCGTTGTGGCCGTTGGCCGTGCCGATCTTGACCTTCACGGGTCCGTCCGACATGTCCCAGACGTTGCCGGCAGTGAAGACCCCGTCCACGAGGGGATTGCCGGTCTTCGTGATCTGCTTGATTCTGCTCATGACACCCTGCTTCGGATTTGACACGCAATAACGTATAATCCGCCGCCGACCAGTTGATTGTGCGGAGGCGCACAACGCGCCGCACCGCTCGGCAGGTGGGTCAGTCCGCAAGAGGGAAATGGCGCTTCATGCGCCGCTATGGTTTCTGTCGTTATCGTCATGGCCGTGCTTGTCACGGCCATCCACGTCTTTGAAACCCTGCGCCTCAGAGACGTGGACCCATGGGTCAAGCCTGGGGATGACCATGAAATTGGGTCAAGGCGTACAAGGAGCGCGGCGGTCCCGGTTCAGAAGGCCGCAAGGACGACGAGCCTCACTCCGCCGCCTGCTTGGGTTCGTAGCCCAGGCGGCGGTTCAGCTCCTCGATGAGGTTCACCGCCGCATCCGCGATCACCGTGCCGGGCGGGAAGATCGCCGAGGCTCCGGCCTGGGTGAGCGCCTCGAAGTCCTGCGGCGGGATCACGCCGCCCACCACGATCATGATGTCCTCGCGGTGATACTTGGCGAGTTCGGCTTTCAGCTCCGGCACAAGGGTCAGGTGGCCTGCCGCCAGCGACGAGACGCCGATGATGTGCACGTCGTTCTCGATCGCCTGCCGGGCGGCTTCCGCCGGTGTGGCGAAGAGGGGCCCGATATCCACGTCGAAGCCGAGATCGGCGAAGGCCGAGGCGATCACCTTCTGGCCCCGGTCGTGGCCGTCCTGGCCCATCTTGGCCACCAGAATGCGCGGGCGGCGCCCGTCATCGTGCTCGAACTGCTCCACCAGATGGCGGATCTTCTCCACGGCTGGCGACGCCATGCCGACCTCCCGCTTGTAGACGCCCGAGATCGCCTTGATCTCCGCCCGGTGACGGCCCCACACCTTTTCGAGAGCGTCGGAGATCTCGCCCACCGTCGCCTTGGCCCGCGCGGCCTTGACGGCGAGGTCGAGCAGATTGCCTTGGCCCGAGGATGCGCCTTGCGAAAGGGCGTTCAGCGCCGCGTCCACATCGGCCTGGTTGCGCTCGGCGCGAAGAGCCTGAAGCTTCTCGATCTGGCGGGCGCGCACGGCCGCGTTGTCGACCTTCAGGATATCGATCGAGGCCTCGTCGGAAGGCTTGAAGGCGTTCACGCCGATGATCTTCTGATGGCCCGAATCGATCCGCGCCTGCGTGCGGGCGGCCGCCTCCTCGATCTTCAGCTTGGGAATGCCCGCCTCGATGGCCTTCGCCATGCCGCCGAGGGCTTCCACCTCCTGGATGTGGCCCCACGCCTTGTTCGCGAGCTCCTGCGTCAGGCGCTCCACGTAATAGGAACCGCCCCACGGATCGATGATCCGCGTGGTGCCGCTCTCCTGCTGGAGGAACAGCTGCGTGTTGCGGGCGATGCGGGCGGAGAAGTCGGTGGGCAGGGCCAGCGCCTCGTCGAGCGCGTTGGTGTGCAGCGATTGCGTATGGCCTTGCGTCGCCGCCATGGCCTCCACGCAGGTGCGCACCACGTTGTTGAACACGTCCTGCGCGGTGAGCGACCAGCCGGATGTCTGGCTATGCGTGCGTAGGGGAAGCGACTTCTCGCTCTGCGGGTTGAAGTCCTTTACGAGCTTGGCCCAGAGCAGGCGCGCGGCGCGCATCTTGGCCACTTCCATGAAGAAGTTCATGCCGATCGCCCAGAAGAACGAGAGGCGCGGCGCGAACTGGTCGATGGTGAGGCCCGCCTGGATGCCGGCCCGGATATATTCCACGCCGTCGGCGAGGGTGTAGGCGAGCTCCAGGTCCTGCGTGGCTCCGGCTTCCTGCATGTGGTAGCCGGAGATCGAGATGGAGTTGAACTTCGGCATGTTCGCCGAGGTGTAGGCGAAGATGTCCGAGATGATGCGCATCGACCCTTTCGGCGGGTAGATGTAGGTGTTGCGCACCATGAATTCCTTGAGGATGTCGTTCTGGATCGTGCCGGAGAGCTTTTGGGGCGGCACACCCTGTTCCTCGGCGGCCACGATATAGAGCGCCAGCACGGGCAGCACCGCGCCGTTCATGGTCATCGACACGCTCATCTGGTCGAGCGGAATGCCGGCGAACAGGGTGCGCATGTCGTAGATGGAATCAATGGCGACGCCTGCCATGCCCACGTCGCCCGCCACGCGCGGATGGTCGGAATCGTAGCCGCGATGGGTCGCGAGATCGAAGGCGACCGACAGGCCCTTCTGGCCGGCCGCGAGGTTGCGGCGGTAGAAGGCGTTGGAATCCTCGGCCGTGGAGAAGCCCGCGTACTGGCGCACGGTCCAGGGCTGGTTCACGTACATGGTCGGGTAGGGGCCGCGAAGATACGGCGCGATGCCCGGATAGGTGTCGAGGAAATCGATCCCGCTCCGATCCTCGGGGCCGTACGCCGCCTTCACCGCGATCCCCTCCGGCGTCAGCCAGGGTTCTGCCTTGCGTTCGGCTGCAGGCGCGGCCTCGGGGGCGCTAGCCCAGCCGAGGTTTGAGAAATCCGGAATGCGTGTCATGGCCCTGAGACGGATGCCCTCATGGAAGCGGGTGGAGTTGCTGCCACCCATTCTAGGGCATCCGAGTCCCCGAGGCTATCGGCGCAACGTCTAGGATCAGCCGCGCTTCTCGGCGTTCCAGTAGCCGGAGCAGGTCCGACCGCCGGAGGTGTTCCAGGTGCCGCGCCCGGCGTTGCCCGCAAGCCGCCCGGTGACGTTGGCGCGGTCCTGGCCGCGCGAGATGCTGGCCGAGACCGAGCCGTTCGGCTGGACCCGTCCGTTCACGTTGAACTGCTCCGGTCCGCCATACCGTGCACGCCCGTTCTCCACGATCACCGAATATCGGTAGGCGCGGTCGCAGGCGCCCTGTTCGGTCACGACCTCCACGCTCCATCTGCCGTCGAATCGGTTCGTTTGGGCTTGGGCCGCAGGCGCGAGAACGAAAGCCGCCAGTGCCGCCGCGCCGAGCCGGGTCATCATACGCATCGAGGAACTCCATACCCTCCAGGAATAGGGTGGAATAACGTGAGGGTTCGGCCGGGGTTCCTGAGGATAGCGATCCCGCGCTGGGCCGAATGCAGGCGCGCGGGAACTGTGCTTTAGGCCACGCTGTCGAGAGCGGCGCTCAGTTCTTGAGCATATCGAGCAATTTTCGGATCATTCCCGATCGCAGTCACGTCCCACTTCATCGTCTCGTGAAGATCGTCCTCGGACATGGGGGACACAAAGCGCGACAGACTCTCTTTCAACTTTCCCTGGTAGTCGGCAGGCGCCTGCTCGATGTACGAGGGAATGTATTTCATCATCCAGCCGACGGGGATTTCGCCGCCCCTGACGCGTTTCTTCAGCTTGAGCATCGTCGGGTGTTGGCCGTCGTAGTGCGAGGCGATGAAGGCGTAGACGTTCTCCAACTTTATCGGGACCTTCTTCAGGTCCCTTTTGATGTCGGAGTCTGCGAAGTACCGGTCGAATTCATCATGGCTGGGCCATTGGCCCGTCACGGTGGCTTCCAGCAGGCTCTTGCGGAAGCATTTGATGCAGCGCCGGCAGGGTTCGAGCGTTTCCCGCTGGCATGACCGGACGTAGGAGTGATAGCCGGACGAAAGGGCGATCCTGCTGGTCGCAACTTCGCTCATGCCGACGACCGGATTGAAGAACGGCAGCCCCACGGCCGAGAAGAGCGCATTGTAATGCTTGAAAACGTTGCGTTTGGCGAAGTCCATATACTTGCTGCCGCTGCCGAACTGATAGGCGGCCTCTCCGATCGTCCCCCATGCGACCGCATCCAGGTTACGCGACTCCGCCATGAGGAGGAGGGGTACGGTGCAGGACATGTGATGGGGGAAACCAATGGGATCGCGGACATATTCGAGATCCGAACCAATGACGAATGCCGTTCGTCCAGCATCTTGCAGGGCCTGGCAGAAGCGTTCTCCCGCTTCCGAGCTTTTCTCGTAGGATTTCCTGTTGAGGATGATCCTTGCCGCATCGCGAGCAATGCGCTGAAAGCCTGCCCAGCGAGACTCGCCGACTCTGCGGAGAGGAGCGACCCTCTTCAAGAAGAACATCTCGGTTTGGGAGGGCAGGAGTTCCAGCGCGGCCGTCGAGTCCGCGCCTCCGCTGAAGCATAGTCCGGGCTTGCCATCTCTAGGCCTCTCGCGAGGGCGGAGAGATTGATCAACGGGGCCGATCGCACACTTGGGCTTTACCGCTTCAAGCGCCTCCGCAAGCTGCCGGCTGATGCCGGATTGAAAGGTGAGGCTCTCGCCTGCGAACGGTCCGGCGATCAGAAAGGCGCTGAGAGCCAGGACATCCGGATGAATGGCACCAACATCATAGGGCAAATCGACGAAGGCAGCATGAAGGCCAAGGGAAATATCACGTTTCCTGGATTTTTCGGCTTCTGTCGGTGAGAAGCCGAATCCGACGCGATTTCCCGCCCTTTCATACGTTACGAACATGCTCTTGCCTTCGCCTGCACCGGCACGCAACTGCTATTACGTTCACTGGCATTCTGTGATCTGCCTGTCAAATGGTGTCGGCGCCGTGGCTCACCCACGCAGTTGCAGGTTGGCTCTAGGCGCTGCCGGATGTCTTCTGAGCCGTCCAGCGGCCCGAGCAGCCGAGCATGGCGAGCTGCCAGGTGCCCGAACCCGTCTTGCCGTTCAGGCGGCCGTTGGCATCGACCTTGGCGATGCTGCGGCGGATGTCGAGGTCGACCACGCCGTTAGGCCCGATCTGGCCCGACACGGCGGTCGGGGCGTCGCCCGGGCCGGACAGATAGCGGACGTTCCCCTTGTCGATGGCAATGGAATAGGCGTAGCTGCTGTCGCAGGTGCCCGAATCCGTCACCATCCGGACGCTCCAGGTACCGTCGTGCCGGGGCTGAGGGGCCGCCATCGCACTGCCGATGAAGATCAGGCCGAGACCCAAGGCCGCAGCCGTTCGCTTTGCAAGACTCATGAAACCGTTCTCCCGGTCCTCGAGGCCGGGAGGACGGTTCAGGCGCTCAGACGGAAGCCTCGTCGAGGGCCTCGCTCAGAACCTTGAGGGCGTCACACCCGGCGAAGATGAATGTATGGATACCGGCGCGGGTCAGCGATTCTTCGCGTTCTCCCGGGCGCCCAGCCAGGTAAATGGGATGTGACCCGGCCTCGCGCAAGGTTTTGGCTGTCTCTTCCGCGTGGGACACATAAATGTCATCGGACGAGCAGATGCATGAAAGCTTTGCTTTACTGTCGATGAATGCTTGGCTCAGCTTCTCCTGATCGGAGAATCCATCGTTCGTCACGGCCTCTATTCCGCCCGCTTCAAAGAAGTTCTTGGCGAAGGTGGCCCGGGCCGTGAAGGCGGAGATCGGGCCGAGATTGGCCAGGAACACCCGTGGGCGCGCCCCGGTCCGCGCCAGGTGGGCATCCGAGAGATCCCGCAGGCGCTCGAAGGCTTCAGCCGCACGGATGGACGGCAAGGGGTTAATCGTCATGGCCGCTGGGCCGGGTTCCGGCTCCGCTACCGGGGCAGCCGGCAGCAGCACCGTCACCGGCGCTTCATGGAGGTTCGGGAATTCGCTCGTGCCGGTGATCGGCTCCTTGCGGGTGGCTGCGGCCTTCTCCCGTGCGGCGCGCACGGTTGCGATCCGGCCCTGCAGCGCCCCCTGCCGCAGGCTCGCGACGATGCCGCCCTCGCGCTCGATCTCCTGGAACAGGCTCCAGGCCTTCTCGCAGAGGGCATCGGTCAGCGCCTCGAAGCCGCCGGCGCCCGCCGCCGGATCGGCCACCCGCCAGAGGTTCGACTCCTCCAGCAGGATGAGTTGCGTGTTGCGGGCCACACGGCGGGCGAAGGCGTCCGGCAGGCCCAGCGCCGCCGTGAAGGGCAGCACCGTGATCGCATCCGCTCCGCCGATCCCGGCCGAGAAGGTGGCCACCGTCGCGCGCAGCATGTTCACCCATGGATCGCGTTTCGTGGTCATGCGCCAGGCGGTTTCGGCATGAAGGCGGATCGGCTTGGGCGCGAGGCCGCAGGCCTGCTCGACCTGGGCCCAGAGACGACGGAGCGCCCGGAATTTCGCAACCGTCAGGAACTCGTCCGCGTCCGCGACCAGCAGGAAGGACAAGGCTTGAGTGACGGCATCGGGGGAATGACCCTGCGCTTCGAGCGCGCGCAGATAGGCCACGCCGGTGGCCAGAATGGCGGCCAGTTCCTGCGCCTCGCCGGCGCCCGCTTCGTGATAGGGGCGTCCGTCCGCCAGAAAGGCGCGGCCGGCGAAGCCCTTCCGGGTGAGGCTCGCCAGCATCGCGCCCATGCGGGCCGACGCTTCGTCCCACGCGACCGAGAGATTTCCCAGGGAGGCGAGGCTGCCGATCGGGTCCATGCCGAGATCGAGGGAGAGATCGGAGAGCGCGTGCCCGCGCCGTTCCGCCAGAGCGATCAGACGCTCGGCCATGACGCGCCCGCCGCCGCCCGCATCGAGGCGCAGGTGAATGAGATCGAGCATCACGCCTGACAGTGCCCGGTCGAGATCCTCGACCGTGTCCGCCCTGACGCCGAAGCCGCGGGCGGCGGGGGCCTTGCGTGTGACGAGGGTGAGCGCGTCGGCGCCGTTCTCCAGATCGAGCAGGGCAAGCTCCCGGGCCGCGTCCGGATCGGGATGGTCCACCCGCTGCGACATCCGCCAGCGTCCGGGCTCCTCGCGCGCGATGCGGGCCGCGCCTTCGGCCTTCGGGTAAAGCGGCTGGATGGCGATGCCGTCGTGGGTGCGGCTCACCAGCTTCCTGGCGAAATCCGCTCCCTTGAGCACGCCCTCCACCCGCTCGAGCCATTGCTCGCGGGTCGCTCGAGGGAAATCGGCGGCAAGAGAGAGGTCGTCCATGGGGGTTCCCGTGCGCAGCATGAGTTGCGCGGGAAGATAGTGGGTCGGGGGGAATGTGGGAATGCCCCAAAGGGCGGTAAGAGACGAAGGCGGTTCCGCGTCCGGCCGCGGCTCGCCCACACATCAGCGCTCTTGCGCCATCTCCCGTCATGCCCGGCGCTTTAAGCCGGACCCGAAGGGCCGCGCCGGACGTGTGGACTTCCACGTCTTCGACCCGGCGCGGTTCTCAAGACCTGGATGGCCGCAACAGGCGCGGCCATGACGAGGAAGGGCACGGCTTTGAAACCTTCTCCGTCATCAGCGGCTTTGTGCCGGTGATCCCGATACTGCAAAGGCGCTGCGCCTCTCCAGGTCGGGATGGCCGTGACGAGCCCGGCCATGACGGTGGAGGTTCGATGAGGCTTAAACGAACTGCGACAGGCCGGGGATGGAGCCCATGATCGTGCCCATCGTGTCCTCGCCCGCCTTCTCGCGGCCATAGGCGAAGAGTTCCTTGCCGAGGGGCTGCATCTGGCCCATGGAGACGCCGATCCCCATGAGTTGGCCGCCGAGCGCCATCACGCCGCCGCCCATGGAGCCGACCATGCCCATCATGCCGCCGCTGGCGCCGGTCTTGGCCTGCTCGATGGCATCCTGCGCACCCGGGAGCGCGGCGATCAGCTGGTTCACCTCGGCCTGGGGGCCTTCCTTCTGAAGATAGCCGAGGATGAGGCCGATGGCCTTGCGGGCGGTGGCCTGATCGAGGCCGGTCTTCTGCGTCACGCGCGCGATGAGCTCGTCCATGTGATTCTCCTGGTGCGATCGGATGGATGGTTTAGCTCTAAACTAATTAATCGGGAAATCCCAATCGAAAAGAGCCGGAGTGGAAATGAGCGACGGGGCTTCTAAGATCCTTAAAGGGGAATCGGAGAGGGATACGATGCTCGAAGAGGGTAAGATCTTCATCGGCAAGAGCGCCAAGCCGGAATATCTCGATTTGCGCCTCGCCAACCGCCACGGTCTGGTCACGGGGGCGACGGGCACCGGCAAGACCGTCTCGCTGCAGGTGCTGGCGGAGGGCTTTTCCAACGCGGGCGTCCCGGTCTTCGCAGCCGACATCAAGGGCGACCTTTCCGGCATGGCGGCTCCCGGAAACGGCAAGGAGCCTCTGGTCAAGCGCGCGCAGGAGATCGGCATCGAGTACAGGCCGGACAGGTTCCCGGTCGTGTTCTGGGACATCTTCGGCGAGCAGGGGCATCGGGTGCGGGCGACAATCTCCGAGATGGGCCCGCTGCTTCTCTCGCGCCTCCTCGACCTCAACGAGACCCAGGAGGGCGTGCTCAACATCGCCTTCCGCATCGCGGACGAGCAGGGCCTGCTGCTGCTCGATCTCAAGGATCTGCGCGCGCTGCTGCAGCTCATCTCCGACAATGCGGGCGAGCTCACCACCACCTACGGCAACGTGTCGAAGGCCACGATCGGCACGATCCAGCGCCAATTGCTGGTGCTCGAAAACCAGCAGGGCGACGAATTTCTCGGCGAGCCCGCGCTCGACATCAAGGATCTGATGCGCACCGATCGCGACGGGCGCGGCATCGTGAACATCCTGGCGGCGGACAGGCTCATGAGCAATCCGCGCCTCTACGCCACGTTCCTGTTGTGGCTCATGTCGGAGCTGTTCGAGGAGCTGCCGGAGGTGGGCGATCTCGATCAGCCCAAGCTCGTGTTCTTCTTCGACGAGGCGCATCTCCTGTTCAACGATGCCCCGAAGGCGCTCGTCGAGACCGTGGAGCGCGTCGTGCGCCTCATCCGCTCCAAGGGCGTGGGCGTCTATTTCATCACGCAGAACCCGGTCGACGTGCCCGAGACGGTGCTGGCGCAGCTCGGCAACCGGGTGCAGCACGCGCTTCGCGCCTATACGCCGCGCGAGCAGAAGGCCGTGCGCGTGGCCGCGCAGACCTTCCGGCAGAATCCCGCCTTCGATACGGAAAAGGCGATCACGGAACTCGGCGTCGGCGAGGCCCTGGTGTCGACCCTCGAAGGCAAGGGCGCGCCCTCCATGGTGGAGCGCACGCTGATCGCGCCGCCGATGGCGCAGGTCGGGCCCATCGAACCGGCCGAGCGCCAGCAGATCCTGGCGTCGAGCCCCATGAAGGGGAAGTACGACCAGGCCGTCGATCCCGAATCGGCCTACGAGATGCTGGCCAAGCGCGCCGAGCAGGCCGCTGTGGACGCCAAGGCGGCCGAGGGCGGAGGCGGCCTTCTCGACATGATCGGCGGCCTCTTCGGCGCCGGCGGTCCGCAGCGCAAGGGCTCGATGACCGTGGGGCAGAAGGTCGTGCGCGAGGTCACCCGCACCGTGGTCAACCAGACCGTCGGCAACATCGCGGCCGAGATCGGCAAATCCATCGGCGGCCGCCAGGGCAGCTCCATCGGCCGCGCCATCGTGCGGGGCACGCTGGGCGGATTGTTGAGGCGGTAGGACTTTCGCGTCCTTCATGATCCCCGGCCTTGTGCCGGGGATCCACGTCTTTTCACCGCTGGGATCTCAAGACATGGATGGCCAGGACCGGCCCGGCCGTGACGTGCGGGGTGCGGATCTCCTCTTGCGGCCTGCCCGTCTTGGGCGCACCTTGCCGCGCAACCGGACAGATTCTTCAACTTAAAAGGACCGCTATGTCCCAGCTCGACCACGTTCTCTCCAAGATCGATTCCGATCTCGACGCCTCCCTGGAGCGCCTGTTCCAGTGGCTGAAGGTGCCGTCGATCTCCACCGATCCCGCCTACAAGGACCATTGCCGCGTCGCCGGCCAGTGGCTCGTGGACGAGCTGAAGGGGATCGGCATCGAGGCCTCGCTCCGCGAGACGGGCGGGCATCCGGCGGTGGTGGGCCATGCGAGGGGCGAGGCGACGCCGCATGTGCTGTTCTACGGCCATTACGACGTGCAGCCGGTCGATCCGCTCGAGCTGTGGGAGCGCCCGCCATTCGAGCCGCGCATCGTCACGCTGCCCGACGGCCGCAAGGCCATCGGCGCCCGCGGTTCGTCCGACGACAAGGGCCAGGTCCTGACCTTCGTCGAGGCCTGCCGCGCCTGGAAGGCGGTGACGGGTTCGCTCCCGATCAACATCACCTTCCTGGTCGAGGGCGCGGAGGAGGACGGCTCCAAGTTTCTCCCTGAATTCATCGAGGCCAACAGGGACGAGCTGAAGGCCGACGTGGCGCTCGTCTGCGATACCGGCATGTGGGACCAGGACACGCCCGCCGTCACGTCATCGCTGCGCGGCATGGTGTATGAGGAAGTGATCGTGCGCTGCGCCGATCGCGATCTTCATTCCGGCACGTTCGGCGGCGCGGCGCGCAACCCGATCCATGTGCTCGCCAAGATCATCGCCGACATCCACGACGAGAACGGCCGCATCACGATCCCGGGTTTCTACGAGGGCGTTCCCGAGACGCCCACGCAGGTCCTCGAGCAGTGGAAGGGCCTCAATCTGACGGAGGAGAATTTCCTCGGCCCCATCGGCCTGAAGCACTCCGCCGGCGAGAAGGGCCGCATGCTCATCGAACAGATCCAGTCGCGCCCCACTTGCGACGTGAACGGCATCATCGGCGGCTACACGGGCGAGGGCACCAAGACCGTGATCGCCGCGCAGGCGAGCTGCAAGATCTCCTTCCGCCTCGTGGGCGACCAGGACCCCGCCAGGATCTCGGAGAACTTCCAGGCCTTCGTGCGCGAGCGCATTCCCGCCGATTGCTCGGTGGAGTTCATCAAGCACAAGGGCTCGCGCGCGCTCGCGCTCCCGCACGACTTTCCCGCGCTCACGGTTGCGAAATCCGCGCTGCACGACGAGTGGGGGAGGGAGCCCATCGTCATCGGCATGGGCGGATCGATTCCGGTCGGCGGCGATTTCAAGCGCATCCTCGGCCTCGACACGCTCTTCGTGGGCTTCGGCCTCGACGACGACCGCATCCATTCGCCGAACGAGAAATACGACCTCAAGAGCTTCCACAAGGGCACCCGCTCCTGGGCGAGAATCCTGGCGGCACTGGCGGGTTGAGGCTGATGTCAGGGCGTTTCTTGCGTCATGCTCGGCCTTGTGCCGGGCATCCACGTCTTGGGAAACGCTGCTGGGTCGAGACGTGGATGGCCGGGACGAGCCCGGCCATGACGATCAACGCAGCAACGCATCCAAGGCGGCGATGACGGCGTGCGGCGCGAGGTCTCCGTACTCGTCCGGAAGCCCGAGCCGGTTCACCCAGACGGCCGTGAAGCCGAAGGCCGCCGCTCCCGCCACATCCCACCGGTTCGAGGACACGAAGACGATCTCGTCCTCGTTGAGGGCCAGGTCCTCGATCGCCAGGTGATAGGCGTTCGGGCTCGTCTTGAAGATCCTCGCGGCCTCCACCGAGAGAACCGCATCCAGGCTGCCGGCCAGGTCGGCGGAGGTCACGGCCGCGCCGAGCATGGCGGGATCGCCGTTCGACAGGATGGCCGTGCGCAGGCCCCGGGCCCGGAGCCCGTCGAGGGTCGCCCGCACCTCGGGATAAGCGTCGAGGCTGCGATAGGCGTCGAGCAGGAGCGGACGGACGGAAACATCCGCGCCCGGACAGCGGGCGAAGGCATGGTCGAGCGCCTCCTCGGTCAGCGACCAGAACGACCGATAGCGCCCGGCGAGCGAGAGCACCCAGGAATATTCGAGCTGCTTGGCGCGCCAGATCTCCGACAGGCGCGCCGCCTCGGGACCCACCCGCGCCGCATGCCGGGCGACGGCGGAATGCACGTCGAACAAGGTGCCGTAGGCGTCGAAGACGACGGCTTTCGTGCCGGCCGGAAAAAGCGGAGGCGCCATGCTCCCGGTCCCTGGTTGGAGGAAGAGCGTTGATCGGAAATGATCATCCTCTCTCATGCATCCCATCACAAGACTTTATCCTGTCCAGGTTCCCCGGGCGATTGACGGGGATGCCGCAAAGGGATTCGATAGGGCAGACATTCTGACCCAAAGGACGAGACACGTGGCTTGGTATTCGCAGACCTGGAACTGGTTCAACGGCGCATGGCACGAGGGCAACCCGCCCCTGATCGGTCCCCGTTCCCATGTATCCTGGCTCGGCTCCTCGGTATTCGACGGCGCCCGCATCTTCGAGGGCGTCATGCCCGACATGGACCTGCACTGCGCCCGCGTGAACCGCTCGGCCACCACCATCGGTCTCAAGCCCATCATGGACCCGCAGGCCATCGTCGAGCTGGTGCGCGAGGGCGTGAAGAAATTCGCTCCCGGCACGGCGCTTTACGTGAAGCCCATGTACTGGGGCGAAGCCGAGGGCCTCGCCACCATCGCGCCGGATCCGGAATCGACCCAGTTCTGCCTGTCCCTCTTCGAGGCTCCCATGCCGGTGCCCGGCGGCCTGTCGGTGATGAAATCGAGCTTCCGCCGTCCGACGCTGGAATCCATGCCCACCGATTCCAAGGCCGGCGCCCTCTACCCGAACAACGCCCGCGTGATCCGCGAGGCGAAGGAGAAGGGCTTCGACAACGCCCTGGTCCTCGACGCGCTCGGCAACGTGGCCGAGACCGCCACGTCGAACGTGTTCATGGCCAAGGACGGGGTCGTCCATACGCCGTACCCGAACGGGACCTTCCTCAACGGCATCACCCGCCAGCGAGTCATCCAGCTCCTGCGCGACGACGGGGTAACGGTCGTCGAGGGAACCCTGCGCTACGAGGATTTCGCGAGCGCCGATGAGATCTTCATCTCCGGCAACTATTCCAAGGTGATGCCGGTGCTGCGCATCGACAGCCGGGATCTCCAGCCCGGCCCGTTCTATCGCCGCGCTCGCGAGCTCTATTGGGCCTATGCCCATTCGCAGCCGGTCACCAAGGCGGCGTGATCCAACATCCTCCCGCGTCATGCCCGGGCTCGTCCCGGGCATCCACGCCTTTGACGCGCGGCGTTTCCAAGAGGTGGATGGCCGCAGCACGTGCGGCCATGACGCAGTTGTGAACCTCAACAGGCGGCTTTGAGCCCGATCATGCCCTAAATGGCTCCGGCATCGTGCCCTGATCGCACCCTTGCCGGAGCCCCCCGATGCGCCTCTTCCTGTCGAGCCTTCTCGCCCTCGGCCTCATGACCGCGCCCGCCGCTGCGGAATCCGTCGATCTCGAACTCGTCTTCGCCGCCGACGGCTCGGGCTCCATCGACGACGAGGAGCTGCGCCTGCAAAGGAAGGGCTGGGCCGACGCCCTCATGAGCCCGGACGTGCTCGCAGGCATCAAGGACGGCCCCGCCGGGGCCATCGCGGTGGCCTTCATGGAATGGGGCGGGCCCAGCTCCCAGGTGCTGATCGTGGACTGGCACGTGATCCGCGACGAGGCGGGCGCGAAGGTCTTCGCCGACAGGCTCATGAGTGCACCGCGCGGCGCCACCGGCTACAACTCCATCTCGAACGCCATCGATTTCTCCGTGCGCCTCGTGGAGGGCAACGCTCACGAGGGCACGCGGAGGGTGATCGATGTCTCGGGCGACGGGCCGAACATGAACGGCAGGTCGTTGGAGCACGCCCGCGCCGATGCGCTCGCCAAGGGGTTCACCATCAACGCGCTTGCCATCCGCCGCCCGGGAAGCGGGCGTCCGGGCGGGCCCGGAGGCATGGCGCTCGAGGATTACTATGCCCAGAGCGTCATCGGCGGGCCGGGGGCCTTCGTGGAGATCGCGGACGAGACGCAGCCCTTCGCCACGGCGGCACGGCGCAAGCTCCTGACGGAGATCGCAGGACATGGCGGCGCGACACGTCACGCCGCGCGCTAGAGCATCGTGCGGCCCCAGAGGGCCGCGTCAGCGGCGCGCGAGCCTCACCCCCATGGCCTTCAGGCCGGCGAGCAGCACGCCGCCATAGATCAGCGCGCCGAGAGCGCCGAGAATTCCCAGCAGGATCTCGCTGTTCCAGATCGGGAGGAGGGCGGTCCAGCGCTCCAGGGGGGCCGGAGCGAACCACGCGAACACGGCCAGGAGAACGCTCGCCACGGCGATGGACAGGCACGTCTTGCCGAGCGAGGAATTCGGGGCCGTCCATCCGCGCCGATAGGCCAACACGAAGAGCAAGATGAGGTTCACCCACACGCCGATGGCGGTGCCGAGCGCGAGGCCCACCACCCCGTAAGTGTCCATCAGCAGGATCTTCACGAGGACGTTGACCCCCACCGCCGTGAGCGAGGCGATCAGCGGCGTCGCGGTGTCAGAGCGGGCATAGAAGCTCGACACGGCGGAGCGGATGAGCACGGCCGCCGGGAGGCCCAGGCCGTAGGCCGCCAGAACCGCGCCCGAACGCCGGGCCGCCTCGGCGTCGAACGCGCCGCGCTGGAACAGGGCGGACATGATGAGATCCGGCATCACCAGGAACGCCACGAGGAAGGGAGCGGCCAGGGCGAGCGTCAGGCCGATGGTGCGGTTCTGGGCGGCATAGGCGCCCGCCTCGTCGCCTGCGGCGATGCGGCGGCTCATCTCCGGCAGCAGCACGGTGCCGGCCGCGATCCCGATGACGCCCAGGGGGAGCTGATAGAGCCGATCCGCATAATAGAGGGAGGACACGGCGCCGGTCGGCAGGAACGAGGCGATGATCGTGTCCGCGAAGATGGCGAGCTGCACGCCCGCGGAGCCGATCACGGCGGGACCGAGCGCCTTGAAGAAGGTTCTCATCGGCGGGTCCAGGCGCGGGCGCTCGATCCGGGGGCACGCGAGGGCGCGTTTCGTCTCCCACCACACGAGCACGAGCTGCAATGCGCCGGAGACCGTCACGCCCCAGGCCGCGGCATAGCCCGCGTTCGGGAACAGGAACACGACCGCAAGCGCCACGATCATCGCCACGTTCAGCAGGACCGGCGCCGCGGCGGCGGCCCAGAACCGGTCATGGGCGTTCAGGATGGCCGAATAGATCGTGACGATCGTGATCAGCAGGAGATACGGGAACGTGATCCGGGTCAGCGAGACCGCGAGGTCGAACTTTGCCGGATCGTCCGAGAAGCCCGGGGCCAGGAGCCGCACCACGCCCGGCATGGCCAGAAAGGCCGCGACCAGAAGAGCGATCTGCACGATGAGCATCAGCGTCACGATGCGGCCGGCGAACGAGCGGGCGGCCTTCTCGCCGCCGGTCTCGAGCACCCGCGCATAGGTGGGCAGGAAGGCGTTGTTGAAAGCGCCCTCGCCGAAGATCGCGCGGAAGTGGTTCGGAATGCGGAAGGCCACGAAGAACGCATCGGCCACCGGCCCCACGCCCATGACGGCCGCGATCACCACGTCGCGGATGAAGCCTGTCAGGCGCGAGACCAGCGTCCAGCCGCCGACGGAAAGAATCTTCTTGAACATCGGTCAGGCCCGGCGTTGCTGAGAGCTTTCGGGGACGAGGCTGTTCGAGACCTCGGCCGTGCCGCCGATCCGCTCGGCGACCACATAGAGGGGCCGACGTTTCACCTCCGCGAAGATACGGCCCACATATTCGCCGATGATGCCGAGGGACATCAACTGGATGCCGGAGAAGAACATGATCGACACGATCAGGCTCGGAAAGCCCGGAAGATCGGTGCCGAACAGAAGGGTCCTGATCAGGAAGTAGAGCGCGGTCGCGATCGACAGGAACGAGATCAGGAAGCCGAGATAGGTCCAGATCCGGAGCGGCACCGTGGAGAAGGACGCGATGCCGTCGAAGGCGAACCGGAAGAGCCTTCTGAAGCTCCATTGGGACGTGCCGGAACGGCGCTCCTCCACGACGAAGGGGACGCCGGTGCTCTTGAAACCGATCCAGGCATAGAGCCCTTTCGAGAAGCGGGCCTTCTCGCCCATCGCGCGCAACACCTCGACGCCCTTGCGGTCGATGAGGCGGAAGTCGCCGGCCCCCTCGGGCAGGCCGATTTCTCCAAAGCGCGCGAAGAGGCGGTAGAACAGATGCGCGAAGCCGCGCTTGACCCGGGTCTCGTCGGAGCGGTCGGTCCGCTGCCCGTAGACCATGTCGTAGCCCTGCCGCCAGCGCTCCACGAAGGCCTCGATCATCTCCGGCGGGTGCTGCAGGTCCGCATCCATGATCACCACCGCCTTGCCTCTCGCGTGGTCGAGGCCGGCCGCGATGGCGATCTCCTTGCCGAAATTGCGGCTGAACGAAAGGGCCCCGATCCGGGGCTCCGTCCGGCTTAAGGAGCGGATCACGTCCAGGGTTTCGTCCCGGCTGCCGTCATCGACGAACACCACCTCCCAGGACAGGCCCGTGCGCTCGAGCACCGGAAACAGACGCTCGCAGAGCGGCCCGATATTGGCGCTTTCGTTGTGGACGGGAATGATGACGCTGAGCTTGGGCGACGCCACGGCTTTGATCCCTCATGACCGCGCGCATCAAGACCCGAGATTGCGGTTTTCCTCAAGAGCCTATGTGCGGATTTGTGATAGGACGTTGCGAGGGGGACCCATCGGGTTGAGTTCTCGTGAGCCGCGCGGATGCCGAAGACGATGACAACGAGCGTTGAACTCCGCAACGTCATTCTGTGCGCCGACGATTTCGGCCTCAGCGACGGCGTGAGCCGGGGGATCGCGGAGCTCGCCCAAATGGGCCGCCTCTCGGCGACGGGCGCCATGACCAACATGCCCGGCTGGCGCCGCGCCGCGCCCGACCTGAAGCCGCTGAAGGAGCGGATCGGCATCGGCCTTCATCTCAATCTCACGACCGGCGCGCCGTTGGGACCCATGGCCCGGCTTGCGTCCGCAGGATGCTTTCCGCCGCTCCGGAGCCTCCTGGCCACAGCTTTTCGGGGCGGGCTGGACGGAGCCGAGATCAGGGGCGAGATCGCCCGTCAGCTCGATGCCTTCGAGGAGGCTCATGGCGAAGCGCCGTCCTTCGTCGACGGGCATCAGCACGTGCATGTCCTGCCCGGGGTGAGGGAGGCTTTGCTCCAGCTGCTTCGGGACAGGGGCTATGCCGGGCGCGTGTGGCTGCGGGACCCCGCCGACCGAACCATCGCGATCCTGCGCCGCCCGGTTGGACGCGGCAAGGCGCTCGTCGTCAGGGGTCTCGCGCGGGGCTTCGCCCGGGACGCACAGGCTGCGGGATTCGTCACGAACAGGGGGTTCTCCGGCTTCGCCCCGTTCGATCTCTCCGTGCCGGCCCGCCGCATCTTCGACTCCGCCTTGTCGAACCCGGGCCGAACCCCGCTCGTCATGTGTCACCCCGGCTATGGGGACGATGAGCTGCGCGGGCTCGATCCGGCCGTGGAAAGTCGTGTCGCGGAGCTGGAATATCTGAGGTCGGAAGAGTTCGTCGATTTGCTGGCGACACGGGGGATCAGACTCGTTCCTCACCCAGAAGCCCAAAACGAAACGGGCCTCCGAAGAGGCCCGTCTGAGGTAACGTGAGAAACTGGCTTACTTCGTGGCGGTTTCGAACATTTCCTCGACGTGCTCCCAGTTCACCAGATTGTCGAGGAAGGCCTTGATGTAGTCGGGACGGCGGTTGCGGTAATCGATGTAGTAGGAGTGCTCCCACACGTCGCAGCCCAGGATCGGCTGGGCCCCGTGCACCAGCGGGTTCTCGCCGTTCGGGGTCTTCATGACCGTGATCTTGCCGTCCTTCACGGCGAGCCAGGCCCAGCCGGAGCCGAACTGGCTTACACCGGCCTGGATGAAGTCTTCCTTCATCTTGTCGACCGAGCCGAGATCCTCGACGATCTTCTTCTCGAGCTTGCCGGGCAGCGCGCCGCCGCCATTGGGCTTCATCCACATCCAGAAGTGGATGTGGTTGTAGTGCTGGCCGGCATTGTTGAAGAGCGCCTGGTTCTTGCCGTAGGAGCCCTTCACGACCTCCTCGACGCTCTTGCCTTCGAATTCCGTGCCTTTCAGCAGGTTGTTGCCGGTGTTGACGTAAGCCGCATGGTGCTTGTCGTGGTGAAACTCGAGGGTTTCCCGCGACATGTAGGGCTGCAGGGCATCGTAAGCATACGGCAGTTCGGGCAGAGTGAACGACATCGGCGTCTCCTTTGGATTGAGCGACCTGTGAGGCGTTAGTTAAAGCGCCCCAGCCTGAAGAGCAACGGCTCAGGCGCGGACTTTTTTCTAGCCAATCTTTCCAGGATGTTGCCTTTCGCCTATAGAGGCATAGCTTTGCCTTCGAAAACCTTGGTTTGCGTATGATGGAGACGGCATGATCATCGCTCTTCTGGCCCTCGCTTTTGCGATGATCGTCGGTGGATTGCTGACTGCTTTTTTCGGCTGGGACATCGTTCTGATAGAACGTGGCTGGACGATGGTGATCGCCGGCACCTTCAGCGCCGCATGCGGCGCGCTTCTGTTGGGGATCACGGCGGCCGTATCGAAGCTCGCTCGAATTCAATCCGAGCTTGCCCGCCTCCGGATCAGCTCCGGCGAGACGGGCCAGAGCGATGCTTCCCCGTCGTCCGCCGGCATCGCCGCGGCATCTCTCGCGGGCGGGCTGCTCGGCGGCAGCACGGTCAGCCGCAGCGAGGGAAAGGAACAGGACGAGGCGCAGCCGAACCTGCCGCTTTTCGCGCGTGAGGACACGCCCGCTGACGAGGGCCGCGAGCGCAAGGGCGATGCCGACGCCTCGGCGGCGACGGGTGAGCGTCTTCCACCGTTCCCGCCGGTGACGTCCGCCGCCGGGATCGAACATGGTGACGGGGAGGAGATCGAAGGCAAGGTTCCGGACTTCCTGCTGGCCGAGCGGCGGAGCGAGACGAACGTGGACATCTACGACACGCCCGCCGACGCGACGCTTTTCACCGAAGAGCCCAAGCTCGATGAGCCTGAGGACGAGCTTCCGGAAGAGCGCGCGCGCGACGCAGAACGTGAGCCGCCGGCCGAGTCCGCTCCGGCCCTTGAGGCGGAGCCGGAGCCGGCCGCTTCCCGGGACGAGCCCGATGCCGCCGAGGACGCCGACCGGGAGAAGACGCCGGACGAGACGCCGGGCGGCCCCGCAACGATCATCGGCACCTACAATTCCGGTGACAACACCTACGTGATGTTCTCGGACGGCTCCATCGAAGCGCAGACGCCCAAGGGCCTTTTCCGCTTCCAGTCCCTCGACGAGCTGAAGGCCTTCATCGCCTCGGGCGGCGAGGGCGGAAGCACGCCTACTTGAACAGCCGGGAGAGAGCCCGGAAATCGTCCGTTGCGGCCCTCTCCATCCATTCGAAGGCCACCATCTCGGCGGTCACCCAATGGCAGCCCGCATGGAGCAGGCGGGCGCAGGCGGCGCTGACACTGTGCGGAGAACGGCTCGAAACCGCGTCGGCGACCACGAACACGTCGAGCCCCGTTTCCTTGAAACCGAGCGCGCTCTGCAGCACGCAGATATGCGCCTCGACACCGCAGATGACGAGCTGGTCGCGTCCTTCACCGCGAAGCCGGGCGATGCGCTCCGCAAGGGCCGGATCGCTTGCGGCCGAGAAGCTCGTTTTCGGCAGGGCCGGCGTCGCGGCCGGAAGAGCCTCGGCCACCGCAGGGACGGTCGGGCCGAGACCCTGCGGGTATTGTTCGGTCACCGTGACCGGAACGCCGAGCCGGGCTGCCGCCTGCAGGAGCAGGTTGATGGTCTTGAGTGTGGAGTCGCCCTCGTGAATGGCCGGCATGAGTCTCGCCTGGACATCCACCACGAGAAGATGCGATCGCTTCGCGCTCAACAGCATGACGCCTTCCTTGTATTTCGGGGTGAAGGTTTGCCGCGGGAATGAGTTCTACTTGTCGGGGTTGAAGAGGGGCGGTTCGGTTGGAACGGGCATGCTCAGCGTGAAATAGAGTCCCTCTTCCCTGAAATCCATTTTCACGTCAGCCTGGAGCTGCGCGGCGAGGACCCGCTGCAGCAGGCGTGAGCCGAAGCCCTGCCGCGCCGGAGCCGTGACGCGCGGCCCGCCATGCTCTGTCCACGTGAAGTGCAGCGTCGGACGGTCCCCGTCAGGTTCGAGATGCCAGCGAACTTCCACCTGTCCGCCGAAGGCCGACAGAGCGCCGTGCTTGGCGGCATTCGTGGTGAGCTCGTGGATGGCCATCCCGATGGGGACGGCAGCCTCCGACGGGAGCTCGACATGCGGGCCATCGATGAGGATGCGGTTGCGCGACTCGTCCCCGTAAGGGCCGAGTTCCGTTTCGACGAGCTCGTGAAGGTCGGCCTTCTGCCAGATATGTTCGGTCAGGAGATTGTGCGTGCGTGCCAGCGAGACGATACGGCCGACGAAGCCCTGATAGAACTCGTCGATGCTGGAGGATGTGCGCGCAGTCGAGCCGACGATGGCCTGGACTGTCGCCAGGGTGTTCTTGACCCGGTGATGAAGCTCCCGGATCAGGAGCTGCTGGCGCTGCTCCGCCTCTTTGTACCGGGTGACATCGATATTGACGCCGACCAGGCGCGTCGGTGTGCCGTTGTCGGCATAGAAGTACACCGATGTGGTGTCGATGAAGCGGACGCTCTGGTCCGGCGTAATGATCCGGTAGGACAGGTAGAGTTCCGTCTCGCGGCGAAACTCGGCTTCTTCCATGATCTTGAGGACGGACGGCCGATCCTCGGGATGCACCCGTTCCTTCCAGCCGGAGATGTCTCCCTTGAACGTACCGGGCTCAATGCCGAACAGGCGCTCCTGTTCAGCGGTCCAGACGATTTTGCCGGCAACCCTGTCCCAGTCGTAGACACCGATGCCGGCGGCGCGCTGGGCGAGGGAAAGACGCTCCTCGCTGAGGCGAAGCGCAGCCTCCGTTTCCTTGATGTCCTGGATGTCGACGCTGGTGCCGACCCATCCGCTGAAGATCCCTTCCTTGTAGAACGGCTCCGCCTGGATGATATGCCAGCGGTAGACGCCCTCATGGGACCGGTACCGGGCCTCCGTCACGTAGGGCGTGCGGTGTTCCATGACGCTTTTCAGCTCTTCATGCATGCGCGCCATGTCATCGGGATGGATCGCCTGCATCCAGCTGTGGCCGAGGGCCTCTTCCGGCGGGAGGCCGGAATACGTGACCCAGCGCTCGTTGGCATAGGTCAACCTCACGTCGGGATCGACGATCCAGACCAGGGCCGGCAGCGACTCCGCGATGATGCGGAAGCGTGCTTCCGTCTCGCGCAATCCCCGTTCGGCTCGCGCCTTTTCGACGGCGAGCCAAGTCCGTTCGGCCACGTCCTCGATGAGCGCGACGTCCTCGCCGGTCCACGTCCGGGGCAGTGCCGCGCTCGTATACAGAACCGCCTTGAGCTGGTCGTTCCTGAGAACCGGCATGCTCACGAGCGATCGGAGGTTCATGCCGGTGTATCGCGCCTGCTGCGCAGCGTCGCTCAAGCGCGGATCCGCCTTGATGTCTTCCACGATCACCGGATGTCCATGCCTGAGCGCGGACAGCTCGAATTCGGCAAGCTGGCCCAGACTCTCCACCTTGCCTTCGCTGGTGAGGATATTCTTGGACCATTCCCGCTCGATGACGATCACGCCGCGCTCCTCGAAGACCTCGCCGTAGGCCGCCGTGTCGACGTCGAGAAAGCGCGCCAGATGCCGCGCCGCCGTCTCCATGATCGCCCTGGGATCCTCGAGGGTGCGGAGTTGATCGTTGAGCTCCAGCAGGAACTCCTGGCGGCGTTGCGCGAGATTGATCTCCTGCCGGGCTTTCTCGCGCTCGGTGATATCCTGAACGACCCCCATCGTATAAAGCGGCTTGCCGCCCTCGGAGATCACCGCCCCCCGGATGTGAACGCGGCCCGGGCGCCCGTCGGCCCGGATGATGCGGTGCTCGATGTTGAAGTCCGTGTTCGTCTTCAGCGCGTAGGAAACTGCCTGGTCGATCCGCTCGATGTCATCGGGATGGAACATCGCCCGCAGTTCCTCACGGGTGAGCGACGCATCGGGCGGCAGCCCGAAATAGGCCTTGAAGGCGGGGGTGCCGGTCACTTCTCCGGTCTCCTGATTGCACTCCCACGCCCCGAGGCGGCTGACATCGAGCGACATGCGAAGCTTCGCGTTGCTCACGCGAAGGGCGAACTCGGCCTGCTGCAGGCGCCGCTCCAGCGTGGCGAGGCGCTGCGCGTCGGAGGCCGCATCGTCCGCTCTGTCTGGACCGTCTCGAATCGTCATGGATGCACGTTCTTGAAGATCGGAGCAGTTCGGGGCCCTTCGCGGCCACCGCCTCCTCCGCAAGCGGTCAGGTTCTCAGTCACCTGCCAAATCCCTCTATGCTCTTGATCGCGAACGTATAGGCGAGGGCAACCTCTTCCAGTCGGTCGAAGCGCCCAGCCGCTCCGCCATGGCCCGCGTCCATGTTGAGCCTGAGCAGGATCGGTCCTCCTCCGGTCATCGTCGCCCTGAGACGCGCGACCCATTTGGCGGGCTCCCAATAGGTCACGCGCGGGTCGGTGAGACCGGCAAGCGACAGAATGGCAGGATAGGCCTGCGGCTTTACGTTATCATAGGGCGAATATGCCAGAATAGTAGAGAAGGCGCCCTCGTCGGCGGCCGGATTTCCCCATTCGGGCCATTCTGGCGGGGTGAGGGGAAGATCGGCGTCCAGCATGGTGTTGAGGACGTCCACGAAGGGAACCTCGGCGATGATGCCGGCGAAGAGGTCCGGCGCCATGTTGGCGACCGCTCCCATCAGCATCCCGCCCGCGCTGCCGCCATGGGCCACGATCCGCCCGCGGGACGTGTAGCCGGCCGCCGCCAGGGCCTCGCCGCAGGCGATGAAATCCTTGAACGTGTTCGTCTTCTTCTCGCGCTTGCCGTCGAGATACCAGCGCCAGCCCTTCTCCGTTCCACCCCGGATATGGGCAATGGCGTAGACGAAGCCCCGGTCCACGAGCGACAGGATTCCCGTGCGGAAGCTCGCGGGCATGGACATGCCGTAGGAGCCGTATCCGTAGAGGAGGCAGGGGGCCGAACCGTCGACCGCGATCTCCCGCCGGTGCAGGATCGAGATGGGGACCTGCTCGCCGTCCGGCGCGGTGGCGAAGAGGCGACGCGTCACGTAATCGGCCGGATCGTGGCCGCTCGGAACCTCCTGCCGCTTGCGCAGGGTGCGTTCACCCGTGCGCAGGTCGTAATCCGTCACCTCGCCGGGCGTCGTCAGGGAGGAGTAATGGTAGCGGATCACGTCCGTGTCGAACTCGTAGCCGGGCGTGAAGCCGAGAGAATAGGCCTCCTCGTCGAAGGCGATGCTGTCCTCCCGGCCCGTGGCCATCTCGCGGAGCACGATCCTGGGATTGGCGTTCTCCCGCTCCAGCCGCACCAGGTAGCGGGCAAGGGCCATGACCGAGAGGATCATCGTTCCGGGACGGTAGGGGACGAGATCCTTCCAGTGGGCGCGGCCGGGAGAGGCGACCGGCGCGGTGACGATCTTGAAGTCCTCCGCCCCGTCCGCGTTGGTGAGGATGATCAGGCTGTCTCCATGATGCTCCACATCATATTGCAGCTGGGGCGTGCGCGCCTCGACGAGGCGCGGCGTGGCTGCGGCGTCGGACCGGTCGAGGAGCCAGACTTCCGAGGTTTCATGGTCGCTCGCCTCGATCAGCACGAAGGCATCCGACTGGGTGACGCCGAGCTTGACGAAGAAGCCCGGATCCTTCTCCTCGTAGACGGTGCGATCCTGGGCCGGGTCGGTGCCGATCAGATGGCGCCGGACCCTGACCGGGCGATGATTCTCGTCGAGCTCCACGTAATAGAAGCCGGAACTGTCGTTGAGCCATACCACGCCGCCCGAGGTCTGGGGCACCTCGTCGGACAGGTCCTTGCCAGTTCCGAGGTCGCGGACGCGGAGCGTGAAGTATTCGGAGCCCTTGATGTCCGAGCCCCAGGCGAGGAGCCGGTGATCCGGCGAGTGATCCGCTCCGCCCAGGTTGAAGAAGGCATGCCCTTCGGCCTCCCTGTCTCCGTCGAGCATGACCGTCTCGGAGCCGCCGTCCCGCGGCTGACGGCAGACGAGAGGGTGCTGCCCGCCATCGCGATAGCGGGTGAAATACGCGAAGGGGCCGTCCGGCTGGGGAACGGACGAATCGTCCTCCTTGATGCGCCCGCGCATCTCCGCCACGAGCCGGGCCTGGAAATCCTCGGTCCCGGCAAAAGCCTCGGACGCGTAGGTGTTCTCCCTTTCGAGACATTCGCGAATCGCAGGATCCAGGGCTGCCGGATTCTTGAGCACTTCCTTCCAGTTCTCGGCCTTGAGCCAAGCATAGTCGTCCTGAATTCTCACCCCATGCACTTCAAAGGTGTACGGCCTTGCCGGCGTGACCGGCGCAGGAGGTAGGGCATTGGTCGGAAGACGCTCGAGTGTCATGCAATGATCCGGATCGGGATGGGGAGGGCGTGATTATGCATACATAACTCGGATTTCCCATCCGGGGTTCGGGCGATGTCGACCAGGCATGGTCCTCTTGCCCCTAAGGCATTTGCTTTATAGCTACTTCTTCTGGTAGGGAGCGTTCGAATTCAATAATGGGTTGCTTCGACCGATTTCGCGTTTGACCCCCGCTTCAACATCGGTTTATTGCACACTGAAAGTTGACCCCAAGTTTTCCAAAGTTTTCCTTTTAATGATCTTGTGTTTCAGGCGAATTTGACATACCTGAACGGGCAGGCACGGTCTTTGTGCATGTACATTGCGGCTCAAGGTTGAGGAAAGCATTGCTTGTGCAATGGCTGCTCAATAGTGCAGACCGATAGGCAATTGGGCTGTTCTTGTGGGCCGGAAAGGAAGAAAATCAAAATGAGCGACAATATCGCTGCATCGAACTACATTGAACTGGCTGCGGATATCGTGTCGGCCTATGTGAGCAACAACTCTGTTCCGTCAGGCGATCTGCCCACGTTGATCAACGATGTTCACTCCGCCCTGATGCGTGTGGGTGGCGGCACCGTGGAAGCTCCTGTCGAAGCTCCGAAGCCGGCCATTCCCGTGAAGAAGTCCGTCACTCCCGACTACATCGTCTGCCTGGAGGACGGAAAGAAGTTCAAGTCGCTGAAGCGCCATCTGCGCACGCAGTACAACATGACTCCCGAGCAATACCGCGAGAAGTGGGCTCTTCCGGTCGATTACCCCATGGTCGCTCCGAACTACGCGAAGGCCCGTTCCGAGCTCGCCAAGGAGATGGGCCTGGGCCAGCAGCGCCGTAAGCGCCGTTCCTCGCGGGGCTAAACCATTTTCGGCGAAGGGAGCCGGTTCGCCGCCCAGTGCGCGGCGCACCCGGGCAGGGAGATGATCCCCCGCCTGAGGAAACCGCTTTCGACACCGGAAGACCTCGTCGCTTCAAGCCGCCCCACGGGGCGGCTTTTTGCTGTCTCGACCCTGTCGTGACGGGGCGTCCTTCGTGGCGTTTGTTGGCCCGAGAGGCGCCTCCTCCGAATTGTCCTCAGTGTTATCAACAGTTTTGAATCACGTTGACATCTAGGAATATGCGCCCACTATCAGAGGTGGAGGGGCGAGTCCTTTCTTTCTTTATTTATGGGAACAAATCATGAACAAAAATGAACATGAACGCATTCACGAAACGATTGCCCCTGCCGGTCTTCCTGGGCTTCGGCGCACGAAAAAAGCTAAGCGCGTCAAGCAAACGAGGGGGCGCGGGACCGCTGTCCCGCTGGCCGCGAGGGCCGATGCGATGCCACGAGAGGCGCTTCGACTTCTGATTGCAATGGGCACAGGGGAAACGCGCGTCATGGTTGACCCGACCGACGACACCCGCGTGATCGTCCACAGGAAACGCGCAGGCATTTCGGTCGGCGCCGGGCAGTTCGCCGTTGCGGCTGCTGATCTGCTTGCCCGGCAGGATCTCGCCTTCTGGCAGCAGGGTTCGTCCGGGCAGAGAACGCTTTGCTTGAGCGAGGCGGGGCGCTCGCATCTGCGGCGCGCCTGCGCGGAGGAGCCAGAAACGGCCTTTCTGCATCAGCACCGTGACATCGTCGAGGCCACGGTCCGGACCGAGACGGGACCCAGCCGGGTTCGGCTCGACGCGGAGGAGAGCCCGCTCGATTGGCTGCGCCGCCGAAAGGACCGCAAGGGAGAACCGATGATCGACGAGGCGGCCTACCAAGCCGGCGAGCGGCTGCGCACGGACATCATGCTCGCAGGTCTGCTCCCGCGCGTCACGGCCCGGTGGGATGCGGTCCCGGCGGGCGGCGGCGGCGCATCGCCGTCGGAGGCGACGGACCGCATGGTGGCCGCCCGCCAGCGCATTCGGCATGCCTTCGATGCCGTGGGGGCGGATTTCGGCGACCTGCTGCTGGATCTCTGCGGATTCCTGAAAGGCCTGGAGCAGCTCGAGCGGGAACGGGGATGGCCGCAGCGCTCCGCCAAGATCGTGGTGCGTCTCGCGCTCGCCCGTCTTGCCGAGCATTACGGCGTCGAGGCCGCCGCCCGCGGTCCGGCGGCTTCCCGCGGGATCACGACATGGCGGGCCGTGGTCATCGAGGGCGGGCGCGCCTGATGGCTGGAGCATTGTTCGGCGAAGTGGACCCGGTCCGCCGCCAATAATGCGGCACACCCAAGCCATGAGGTGATGATTCCACGCAAGTGGAACAGTTCCGAGGTCAAAGAGCCGCCTGAGCCACCTGCGCATCGCGGCGGATTCGCTCGACCATGGATCTCACCCCGTTGGACCGCTGCGGCGTCAGATGCTCCGCCAGGCCGAGTTCCTTGAACAGAGCCAGGGCGTCGGTGGAGAGGGCCTCCTCCGGCGTCTTCCCGTCGTAGAGCGCGATCATCAGGGCCACCAGGCCGCGCACGATGTGGGCGTCGCTGTCCCCGAGGAGGTGAAGGGCGGGCCGGCCGCCGGAGCGGTCGAGGCGCGTTTCGAGCCAGACCTGGCTCGCGCAGCCCTGAACCTTGTTGGCATCCGTGTGGGCCTCGCTCGGAAGCGGCTCCATCATCCGCCCCAGCTCGATCACGTAGCGATAGCGCTCTTCCCAGTCGTCCAGGAGCTCGAAGTTGGAGACGATCTCGTCAATGCTCGGCAGCATGGCATCCCTGCTTTGTCTGCCGGTCATATAATTGCTGGAGAGGCGTTTGGCGACGGGCAGGCTGCAATCAGCCGCGGGGTTTCGAGGCCGACGGGGCGCGATCTTCCGGCTTGAGGGTATCGGAGGCTTTCGGAGCGGTCGGCGTGAGGCCGGATGTGGTGAGGATCTTCTCGACCACGGCCTGCTTGGCGCCTTCCGGCAGAAGCTGCCAGGCGGTCTCGAGATGGCCGGGCGCTGCATGGTCGGTGGCCGATCTCGTGGCGGGTTCGGTTCCCTCGGCCGTCCTGGGGGCGACGAAATCCAGAAGCGGGTCCGTCGTCCCGCCACGGTCGCGGACGGGCGAATAATAGAAGATCACGCCAATGATGAGGATGAAACGCAGAATCGAAAACATGAAGAGGCTGCCGGGTGCCCGCAGATGGATCAAAGGTGATGCATCATAACGTGCCGTGCCGGCCCGGCGGAGAAGATCCGCAGGGAAGCTGCAATCAGGGTAAACGAAAGGTTAAAGCCCGCCGGGCTTTAACCAAAGCTGTTAAGTTCCTTGGATTGCAAGAAAAACAATGTTTCGCCGCAACGATCCGGCGGTGGGTTCCTCGCCGTTGGCCGGGACCGAGAGGGGACGAGGGCATGGGTTTAAGCCTTCGTTTAAGGGACATCTGCCACGCTTTCGCCAAGAAAAGGGAGGAGCGGCTTCGGGGGCTCTCGTTCGTGACCTTTGACATCGGCTCGCCGCCTGTCAGAGGGGCGATGATGACCGGTCATCGTGCGCTCCTTCAACGCTGGGATGATTGTTGTGCGTGATGTTTTTGCTGCCGAGCCCGAGGACGATTTCGACCTGCCCGCCGTCGTGCGGCGGAAGGCTTCGCCGCGTCCGCAGCCGAAGCGCACGGCCAGGAAGGCGCCGCGCAAGGCGGGCATGGGCGAGCGGCTGATGGACCATGCGCTGAGGCACCCGGGCCGCGTCGTGGTGGCTGTGGTTCTGGCCGGATGCGCCGGCGCGATCGCCTGGAACGCCCTGCTCCTGCAGAATACCCGCCATCCGGCGCCCCTGTTCTCCCAGCGTGATCCGGCGGCTGCGCCAGCCCTGGCAGAGGCCGATCCGACGCGACCCCTGCCGCCGTCCCGGCCGATGGCGGATGCTCGCGCGGCTCAGAGCCTCGATCGGCCCGAGCCGGTCGGGTCGGCGCTTCCGGTCGAGACAGCCCCCGCCGCGCCGGCCCCGCGCAGCGGGATCTCGGACCTGATCCGCAGCAACGGGGCGCCGCCTCCCGCGCCGCAACGCCCGCAGCGGGCCGCCCTCCAGGCGCCGGCTCCTGCGCCTGTCCCGGCACCCGCCCCATCACCTGTGCCCGCTTCACCTCCGAGCCGCACGCAGACCGTCCGAGACCCCATTGCGGAGATGATCCGCCTCGGCGGACCGGTGCCGACGCCGCCGGCCAATGTGGGGCGCTCCGACGGAGCGGATGTCGTGCTCTCCGGCCAGCGCGCTCTGGCCCGCCTGGGCTACGGCGTGAAGGTTGACGGGATGATGGGACCCGGCACCCGTCAGGCCATCGAACGCTTCGAACAGGACAGGCATTTGCCCGTCACCGGCACGTTCAACGCGCGCACGGTGCGTGAACTCTCCTCGCTGTCGGGCATTGCCGTCCAGTGATGGCTCGCCTCCGATCCGATTTCTGGGTTTCCGCCTATTTGCGCCGCTGCGGCGTCGAAGGGCTCGACGCCGCTTTGCGCAAGCGCGGCTCCGCGGAGGCCGGAGCGATCTTCGTGAAGGTCGATCATCTCGACGGCACGGCAAGTCTCTATGGGCCCGCGCCGCAGCTCTTCGTCGAAGACCGGGACGAGCGTCTCTTCGCGCCGGTCCTGCAGGGGGTGACGCCTCTCGACGTGGAGGAGAGAATGGCGCGGGAGCTGCGTTTCGATCCCGACCTCTGGCTGGTGGAGGTGGATGACCGGCAGGGCCGCCATCTCCTCGATCTCGCGCCGGATGCTTAAACCGCCCGGCTCCCTCCGCCGAGGGCCCTCGCGCCGAGGATCGTCTCGACGAGGCTGAATGCGACCGCGCCGGGAACGTCGCGCATCTCGCGGACCAGCTCACGGATCGCCGAGAGCGGATAGGACAGGGCGGGATGCAGGCTCAGGAAGATGCGGAGAGCCTCTTTCTCCGGCACTCCCGCCGCCTTCAGGGCCAGTGCGAGAAGCAGGTGACGTCCGGACTGGAGGATGCGCCACTCGATCGCGCCCGGAAGACCGAAGGCGCTCGTCAGCAGCCGCTCGAAGCGTGCGATGTCGCCCTCGTGGCCAGCCTCCGAGAGCGCGGCCGCATCACGGGGTTGCAAGCGGAGAGGGGAGCCGGCCGTCGAAGGGAGGGTTTCCATGACCCGCTGGCGGATGAGGCCGCGCCGTTCTCGGTCGGCCGCCAGGTAGAGGCAAGCCGCATGAGCCGGTGAGAGGTCGGCGCGCTGGAGGAGAATCCGCGCGAGGGCCGGGCGTTCGACGGCGCGCCTGACCAGCCCATGAAAGGCCGGCATCGCGGGAGAGAAGGTCGGGTTCGCGGCCAGAGCGTCCTCGCTGGCCTCTTCCCGCAGCACCAGGATGCCTTCGACGGTTGCGGGCTCGATCGGACGGCGAGAGGCGAGGTGGACCCGTCCCGCCGGCGTTGCAAGATACCGCGCATGAGGAACCGGGGCGGCGCGTGCCTGGCGTCCCGGCATGATGGCGTGGTCTTCCGCTCCATGACGCCGCAGATAGTCGAGAACCGAGGGCGGCGTATCCGGACAGCGCGCGAGGATGCGCGCGATCTCGAGCAGGGTGGCGCGGTCGGCTTTCGGCAGAAACCCGAGGGCCAGGGCTTCGAAGGTTTCGATGCTCTCGCGGTCCCGGACGGGAGCGGCGGCGAACATCTCCGCATTGACCTTGAGGAGAGCAGCGCTTGCATCCCTGCCGCTCCAACCGGACAGGTCGGACCAAAAGTCCGGGTTCGCAGAGGACGCCATACCCCATTTCTCCCGCGCAAGCCCCGCAGGGACCCTAGGCCTTGTCCGTTAAGCGCGTGTTGACGGACGGGCGGCCGCGGTGCCCGTCGATGTGCGGTACGGCACACATGAACGTGAAAGCTGGAACTGAAGCGCAACCGTGTCTGTTGTTTTCCTGCCAGGCCAGGGGTTTTTACGGCACGCCCCGGCCCCAGGAAACGATCTGTTAACCATGAGTCTTTTTTGTGAGCGAGTTGCAGAGGCAGATTTTGGAACGATAGAGGAGAGCACGATGCAGGACGCGTGGGTCAGATCGCCCGGAGTGGTGATCGCTTTTCCGAAGGCGGCGGACAGGCCGCGACGTCCGCACCTGAATGTCGGCGAGGCACGAGGTGAAATCCTGCTCTTCACGGGCGTGCGTTATGAGCGGCCCGAGCCCAATCCAGGTCCGTCCCGTCCTTACGCCAGCCATCGTCCAGGCCGCCGCCGCTCGTAATTTCCGATTGAGTTTGTATCCGCTCAAGACGCATTTCGCGTCAGCCGAGATCCTGCGCCAAATCGCGCACCATCAGCACAGCATCCGGTCCATAGGTGAGGAGTTTGTCCTCGAGACCGGGAACGCTCGTCGCGTGAAAGCCCAGCCGCTCCCAGAACGCCTGAGAGTTGTTGACAGCCACCAGTGACAGATGACTGAAGCCGGCGCTGCCCGCATGACGGGCGATCCGTTCGCCGGCCTGCGCGGCATAGCCCTTGCCCCGCGCCTCCGGCAGCAGCGCCATGTCGTGCACGTAATAGGTGGTGGCGTCGCTCGGAATGTCCCGCAGCAGGGAGTTCAGCGCGGGCGGAGCACCGAAATGCCAGGGATGGCTCAGGGCATAGCCGGTAAGGCGGCCGTCTTCCTCGAGCGCGAAGCAGCCCTGTGGGTAAAGGCGCAGACGCTCGGCGAAAACCTGGCGGTCCTCCGGATGCGCGAGGTGGATCGTATCGGCGAGGATCTGGACGGGGGCGAGATCCAGCGCCGTCATGAGACGCCAGGGCATTGTCGTGACGAGCCTTATTCCGCCTCTTCGGTGATGCAGGAGACGGCTTTCGCGGCCTCTTCCGCCTGCGGCCGCCGAGAGGCCGTGGGCGCCGCCACGCGGACGATCACGAATCCCTGCTGTTCGGGCGCGACGATGCGCACGTCGCGCGAGGGCTCGTTCTCGTCCTCCGCCGCGCGCGCTTCGTCGAGCTGGCGCGCGGTCATGGCGATGATCTCGAGCTCTCCCCGCACGGCGGCGCGGTCGGTCACGGCGAAGAACACGCCGCCGGATTCCTTATGGAACGAGAAGGACAGCAGGTTCGATCCTGTCTGTGCTGAGACCCGCATCGGACCGTTGCGAAGATCGAAGGCGCAGGCCGCGACCGCGACGGCCGGATCGGGCCGGGGCATCCAGGTGGTCTCGGCTCCAGGGGCGCTGACGATCTGTGCCTTTTCGGAGGTCAGGGTCGGTTGAATCTTCGAGAAGGCATCATCCTCCGCGAGATAAGGCGTCGCGAGGATGGACACGATATGCACGCCCACGGCCAGCACGAGGCCGCAGAGTGTGGCGATGAGGAAGCGGCCGAACCCCCTCATGCGCCGCACTCCATGCGTTGGATCGCCGGGAAGGTGCTCTCGGAGAGGCCCGTGCCGGCGGCTCCCGGCGTGTCGTAGAGCCTGAGCACGATGCTGAACCGGCCCGAGGGCGGAAGCTGGAGCCAGTTGCCGTCCTGGAGCCCCCGCGAGAGCACGATGGTGAACCGATCCTCCCCATCGCGAAGAAGCTCCGCGGAGGTGAAGCCGCTCCGTCCCAACTCCGTCCGGATCAGGCGGTCATCCTGACCATAGACGGAGAAGGTCCAAAGGCGGGCGGCCGGCACATCGGCGCCCACGCGGTAGACGCAGGCAGAGTCGAGAGCCCGGCCGTCGCTGTCGGTCGTCGCGGTGAAGCCGAGGCCCTCGCCGATCGCCAGGGGAACATCGCCGCGCTGGGCGATGACGGCGCGCATATAGGGGTCGGCGGAGGTCGAGCCGAGGTCGGGCCAGGCCTTCCAGGGCCCCAGGGTGAGGCTCCCGAATGGCGGGTCGCCCTTGAGGACCAGATAGGTTGCGCCCAATCCCAGTCCCAATGCGAGAAGGAGAGAATAGAGGACCAGGAATGCGGTGGGGACGATTCGGACGCGGACGGATTTGGACGCGGAGGCGCGCATCAAACCCGCCCCTGAGGCGCTCGTCGGGATTGCATCAGTGCTCATCGTTAAGGCATCGCCACCTGACGGGAAGCCTCCACAGAGCCCGTGCTCCGCGGAACGTTACTTTCCTTCACGGTCGATATGGAGCGTTCGGCCGACTGGAACAGGGTGCCGATACCCCCGAGAACCTCATAGGACTTCCGGGACAGCGTGCCGGCGAGGAAGGCCTGCGAGGGACCCTGTGCCTGGTCCGCCGCCGGCCGTCCCGACGTGGCGACCCGGGCGAACGGCGCGGGGTCGACGCCCGGAATCGGCCGGATCTCCAGGTTCTGGTGTGCGAGCTGCATCACTTCGTGCCAGGTTTGGGCCGGAAGGGTACCGCCGGTCATCTCGTTCATGGGCTTGGAATCATCGTTCCCATACCAGACAGAGGCAACGAGATTGCCGGTGTAGCCCACGAACCACGCATCCTTGTAGCCGTTCGTGGTGCCGGTCTTGCCCGCGGTGGGGACGCCCTCGATCGCAGCACGCCTGCCGGTGCCCTCCGTCACCACCTTGTTGAGCATGAAATTCATGTCTTCCACGACGCGCGGCTCCAGCACCCGCTTCGGCGGGGTGTCGCGGTCATGGCGATAGATCACCTCGCCGGATGAGTTGCGCACTTCCCAGGCCGCATACGGGTCGGCCCGGTAGCCCCCGTTGGCGAACACCGCGTAGGATGCCGCCATGTCGATCGCGGTCACCTCGGCCGCGCCGATGGGCAGGGGGGCCTCGTTGGCCAGAGGATGGGTCAGGCCCATGCGCTTGGCCGTATCGATGATGATGGCGCGGCCGGCCTTGGCATTGCCCTTGCCGATCTCGAGAGACATCCGGACCGGGATGGAATTGATGGAGCGCGCGAGGGCCGAGACCAGGGGCATGGAACCCGAGAACTTGCGGCCATAGTTCTGCGGACACCAATTGCCGAGGCAGATGGGGGTGTCGACCACATTCGATGTGGGCCGCAGCTTGGGGTTCGTCGTCAGGGCCGCGGCGTAGACGAAGGGCTTGAACGACGAGCCCGGCTGGCGCAGGCCGTTCGTCGCCCGATTGAACTGGCTCTGGCCGTAATCGCGCCCGCCGACGATGGCCCGGACTGCGCCGTCGACATCCATCACCACGAGGGCGCCTTGGCCGGCCCGGTACTGCCGGCCGTTCTGGCGCAGCTGGTTCTCCAGCACCTCTTCCGCATGACGCTGCAGGGCCGTGTCGAGCGGCGTCTTGACGATGAGCACGCGCTCGCTGCCGAACTTCTTCTGACCGGCCAGGGCCGTCACCTGCTCATAGGCCCAGTCGAGGTAGAAGTCGGGCGTGGTCTCGCGCTCGCGGCTCACGGGGGTCGCCGGATTGCGGCGGGCGGTTTGGATTTGGCCTTCGGTGAGGAACCCGGCCTCGACCATGTTGCGCAGCACCTCGTTCGCGCGGGCGCGGGCCGCGGGCAGGTTCACGTGGGGCGCATATTTCGTAGGGGCCTTGAAGAGACCCGCCAGCATGGCCGCCTCGGCGAGGGTCAGGTCCTTTGCGGGTTTCCCGAAGTAGTAATCGGCCGCCGCGACGACGCCGTGGGCGCCGCCGCCCATATAGGCCCGGTCGAGATAGAGCTTGAGGATCTCGTCCTTGGTCAGGTGGAATTCGAGCCAGACGGCCAGGAAGGCTTCCTTGATCTTGCGCTCGAGGGAGCGCTCGTTCGTCAGGAACAGGTTCTTGGCCAGCTGCTGGGTGATCGAGGAGCCGCCCTGCACCACGCCGCCGCCCTGGGCGTTGACTACGAGAGCCCGGAAGGTGCCGATGGGGTCGATGCCCCAATGGGTATAGAAGCGCCGGTCTTCCGTCGCCAGCGCCGCCTTGATCATGTAGTCCGGGAAATCCTCGAGCTTGTAGGAATCGTCGAGGTGCAGGCCGCGACGGCCGACCTCCTGCCCGTAGCGGTCGAGGAAGGTGACGGCGAGGTCCTGGGTCTTAAGCCAGTCGTCCTCGGTCTCGCGGAAGGCCGGAAGCGCCAGGGCCAGCATGACGATGCCGCCGGCCGCGCCGAGGGTCGTCGCCTCGCTGGTCAGGTCGAAAAGCACGCGAAGGGGCCCGCGGAAACGCAGGCACTTCATCTTTTCCGAGTACGATCCGTAAGCCGAGGCCAGTCCTCGTCCGCTCTGAAACAGAAACGAGTTCAGCCAAGCGTCCAGCCAGAGCGCGGCACGCTTGATCCGTGTCGGGAAGGGGGTGGGGGGCTGCTGGGGCACGGCGGTCCTTCGGGGCAGGTCAGGAAACCTGATACCTTGCTTATGATCGTTTGGTTCCCTAACGGCAACGTTTGCACGTTACGGAATGCATTATCAACAACTCGCAAACAAGATCTCTGGTTCAAAAGAGATCTACCCCTTCCGGGAAAAAGGGTTCTAGATGTGCGATGTCGCACCCCCTCCCTCAAACCGCCGCAAAGAGAGTCCACAGACCCCGCATGTCCCGAACCGCATCCAAGTCCCGAGCGCAGCCCTTCTGGCGCGTCAAGACGCTCGAATCACTGAGTCTGGCCGAGTGGGAGAGCCTGTGCGACGGCTGCGGGCGCTGCTGCTTGGTCAAGCTCGAGGACGAGGATACGGGCGAGGTTCTCTACACGGACGTGGCCTGCACGCTTCTCGACGACGGGAGCTGCCGCTGCCGCGACTACGAGAACCGCCAGGCCAAGGTGCCCGATTGCGTGCGTCTGACGCCGGAGACCGTGCGCGGCCTGTCCTGGCTGCCGACCACCTGCGCCTACCGGCTCGTCGCGGAGGGGCGGGATCTGCCCTGGTGGCATCCTCTCGTCTCGGGGGATCCCGAAACGGTCCACGCTGCGGGCGTGTCCGTGCGGGACCGGGTTGCGGGACCCGAGGAGGATTTCAGCCTTGCGGAGCTGCTTGAGCGGCTCACCGACTGGCCGATGGAGGAGGCCGGGGGTTAGCGGTCGCTCCCGGCTTGGTTCGCTTGGTCCTCACCCGGCACCGTCGTCGGCTCGCCCAGAGTCTCCCGGACATAGAGCTTCTTCACCAGGACGAACACGACCACGGCCAGGGGGAAGCCGAAGATCAGCCCGAGCGTGCCGAACAGCACGCTGCCGATCAGGATGGCGAACAGGGCGAGCGCCGGGGGCGTGGTGATGACGTTCTGCGTCACCAGCGGCTGGATGATGTTGCCCTCGATCTGCTGGATGACGAGAGTGGCGAGTATCGTCCAGAGGGCTGCCTCGCCGCTGACCGTGAAGGCGATGAGCACGGCAGGGGCCGCCCCGAGAAACGGGCCCAGGAACGGGATGAAATCCGTCAATCCTGCAATGAGGCCGAGCGCGAAAGGCGAGGGCAGGCCGATCCACCAATAGGCGAGCGCGGACAGGATGCCGACGCCGGTCATGGCGATGAGCTGCGAGACCAGCCAGAGCTTGAGGGCCTCGCCGGACGCGCGAAGGGAACTCTCCACGCGCTGATGGTGGCGGATCGGGAAGAGCTTGATTATCCCCTGGAGATAGGTGTTCGGCGAGGATGCGATGTAAAGGCCGGCGACGATCACCAGGACGAGGTTCGTCAATGCGCCGAGAATCGTTCCGCCGATCCCTGCCAGCCGCGAAGCGATGCCGCCGCTCGGCACGTTGCGCAGCATCTCGTTCAGATTGTCCGTGACGGCGCCGAAGCCGAGATTCTTGCTGAGATTGTCGATCGCGAACGGCAGTTGCTCGGCCACATTGGCAAGCTGCGACCGGATCTGCGTGCCGAACGTGACGGCCAGGATCAAGACAAGGGTGAAGATCAGAAGGGAAGCCGCGCTGAGGCTCCAGCGCTCCGCCACGCGAAGATAGCGCACGAGCAGGTCCGCCAGAGCGCGCAGGATGATCGCGACGAGAACGGCTCCGAAGGCCAAGAGAAGAACATCCGCCAGTTTCCAGAACAGGAGCGCCAGCGCGACCAAACCCAGGACGATGAGGGTTTTTCGCACGAACTCGGCGTCCCCCATGAACCTGCGGAAGGAAGAATCGTCCTCATTCATCGAGTATCCCCAGCCTCGTCTCCGGTACAATGGAAACCGCAAAGCTGGGTTCCCTCGAAGGTCAGGCAAATATTCCAAAATCAACTTTGTTCATGCTTGGCCGTATAAATTATGGCATAGGAGTTTTTGTCTCTGACAGGAACGTAAAACGGGATTGGAGGTTGATATGGCAGAAGGAGGGTTCATGTAATGACGTCGCACGTGATCTGCTTTCTGCTTGGCACTGTGTTTCCTCTTGCAGCCGTTGGCTGGATGATTGCTCATCAGTAATTCAATACTTTGCTCATCCTAGAAGTGAAATCTGACGATTGATGGCATTGTCTGGCCCCGGATACGAGAAAGCCCGCCACGATGTGAGGCGGGCTTTCTCGTATCCGGGAGCGTTCGGCGCCGTGGAGCCGATGTGACGGCCTAGCGTGCGGCGACGGCCGCGCGCTTGATGAGCTCCTCCCGCAACGGGGCCGGCAGCTCGATGCCGCTCAGGCGCCAGGTCGCGTATCGCAGGCGCATCGTGATCCTGAACTGACGATCCTTCGGCTGATCGACCGGCACGGGAATCGTCACGCTTCGAAAGCCTTGGGATTCCGAAAAGAAAAACGTTCTCCACGCCTGATCGAACGAGCCGACGTCGAAGCGGGGGGCAACGGCCGTGCCGCTCCTGCCGCCGGCGGCGCGCTCCGGCCAGCCATCCTCGAACAGGTCGGCCAGGGCCTGAGGCGTGACGAGCTGCTCCACAAGAGGGTTGAGAAGGGCGCTCCCGGCCTCGGTCGCGAGGTCCAGCTCGGCTCCCTGAAGATCCTTCTCCTTCAGGTAATCCCCGAGGATCTGGCGGGAGAGGGAGGTGCGCAGGGCGTTGAAATTCACCCGTTCCGCGATCCTGTCCATGTCCTTGGCAGCAACCGCCCTGCCGAGGTCGTAGAGGGCCACGAAGGGCGAAACCATGAAGATCGCCCAGGCGAGAAAGAGGAGGAAGCTGATCCTGAGCGTCCAGCGCATAAGCCTGATCGGTCCTTCGCTGCTCAACCCGACCGCCGCCGCAACGACCTGCGTCGCGGGGCAGTCGGCGAAGGACCCAATGTAGGAAGCACCGGGGCCAGAAAAAAGGGCGGCCCGTGACCGCCCTTTTCCCGATCGATCGCCCGTCCGCTCAGCCGCGGGCGCGGGCGCGGATCATGAACGTGTCGTAGGCGTACTCGGCCACTTGGAACCAGAGGTACTCCTCGTTGCGGAAGCCGCGAACGCTTTCATAGATTTTCTTGAAATCCGGGTTCTTCCCGGACACCTCATCGTACACCTCATTGGCCGCCTTGTACGCCGCCTCCAGGATTTCCTGCGAGAAGGGACGCAGCTGCGTACCCGCGCCGAGCAAGCGGCGGAGCGCCGCCGGGTTGCGGGCATCATACTTCGCCAGCATGTCCTGGTTGGCGTAGCCCGCGGCGGCGGTCAGGATGGTCTGATATCCCTTCGGCAGCTCCTTCCACTTCGCATTGTTGATGAAGAGGTGGATGGACGGACCGCCTTCCCAGAAGCCCGGATAGTAGTAGTACGGCGCGACCTTGGCGAAGCCGAGCTTCTCGTCGTCGTAGGGGCCAACCCACTCGGCGGCGTCGATGGTGCCGCGCTCGAGCGACGGATAGATGTCGCCGCCCGGGATCTGCTGCGGCACGGCGCCGAGCTTCGCCATGACCTGGCCGGCGAGACCGGCGATGCGCATCTTCAGGCCCTTGAGATCCTCAAGGGTCTTGATCTCCTTGCGGAACCAGCCGCCCATCTGCACGCCGGTGTTGCCGGCGGGCATGCCGTACATGTTGTGCTTGGCATAGAACTCGTTCAGCAGGTCGTTGCCGCCGCCATGGTACAGCCAGGCATTCTGCTGACGGGCATTGAGGCCGAAGGGCAGGGCCGTGCCGATCGCGAAGGTCGGATCCTTGCCGAAATAGTAATAGGAGCAGGTGTGGCCCATCTCGATGGTGCCGTTGCCGACCGCATCGGCCACCTGGGGTGTGCCGACGATTTCACCGGCGGCGAACGGCTGAATCTGGAACTTGCCGTCGGTGGCTTCCGAAACGTATTTCGAGATCACCTCGGCCGCGCCGTAGATCGTATCGAGGGATTTCGGGAAGCCGGATTGCAGGCGCCACTTCAGCTCCGGCATCGACTGGGCGATGGCGGGCGCGGCCACCGCCGTCGAGGCGGCACCGACCGTGGCGGCCTGTAGAAATTGACGACGCTTCATATGTTGGATCTCCACCCTGGATCGTGACTTTGGTCACTTGCGCCATATTGAGACCAAATCCGGCCCCGCTTGCAAGGAGGTATCGTGTCCTTATCGACCAATGACTGAGACGCCGTGTGAAAACCTCGGCTCCGGTGCCCAAGAAGCAGGCATTGCCAGGGGAACGTCGATGGTGCAGACCACGCCTTCGGGCTCATAGGCGATCCGGGCGGAGCCGTTCAATTCCCGCGCAAGGCCCTTCTCGATCAGACGGGAGCCGAATCCCGTCCGCTGCGGGGGGCAGACCGGAGGGCCGCCGCGTTCTTCCCAGCGCATCAGCAGGCGCCGGCCGGCGGAATCCGGATGCGTCGACCAGCGAAGACGGACCCGTCCCGACGCATGGCTCAAGGCGCCGTATTTCAGAGCATTGGTGAACAGTTCGTGCAGGCTCATGGAGAGGCTCAGCGCCATCGCCGGCGAGATGCGCAGGTCGGGCCCCTTCATGTCCACCCGCGCGCAGTCGCTGCCTTTGCTCGCGTAGGGAGCGCAGGCTTCGGCCAGAACATCGGCGAGATTTGCGCCCTTCCAGTTCTCCCGCGTGAGAATGTCATGGGCGCGCGCGAGGGCGAACAGGCGGGCCTCGAAGGCGCCGCAGGTCGCGCGGACGTCCTCGTCATGGGCGTCGAGCCGACGGAGGCTCTGCGCTGCCAGGGATTGCACGGTGGCGAGGGTGTTCTTCACCCGATGATTGAGCTCGTTGATCAGAAGCCGCAGATGGTCTTCGGCGCGCTTGTGGTCCGTGATGTCGATCTGGAGGCCGTCCCAGACGGCGCTGCCGTCCGGCAGCATCCGGCGGGTCGCCACGATCCGCTGCCATCGCAGCTCGCCCGTCACGCCGTGGCGGATGACGATCTCCATGTCGAAGGGCCTGCCCGTCGCATGGGATTCGATCTGGGCCTGGAAGACGGGCTCGCGAAATTCGGGCAGAAGAAGGTCGTAGAGCGCAGCCGGATCCTCGATCGCGCGCTCGGCCGAAATGCCGTTGAGGCGTTCGCAGCTTGCCGAGACATAGATGAAGCGGCGGTCGAAGAAATCGTCCGCGTCCCTCATCTGATAAACCATGCCGAGCGGCAGATGATCGGCGAGCGCGCTCAGCTGGGCCTGGCTGTCCCGCAGATACTCCTCCGTCTTGCGACGCTCGGTCCGGTCGCGGACGCTGACGGCGACGCCCCCGTCATAGGAGAAGACCCTGAACTCCAGATACCGGTCTGGCACGCTGACGGACCGGGCCTCGAACGAAGCGGCGACACCCGTTCTGAGGACGTCCTCATAGCGCCGTCGCAGGTCCGTTGCCGCCGTTTCGGGAAAGAGGTCCCAGATGACGCGGCCGAGCAGGTCCTGCACCGGAATGCCGAAATGATCCCGTGTCGCGCTGTTGGCGTAGGTGAAGCGCCATGCGCCGTCGAGAGCATAGAAGGCATCGCCGAGACCTTCGAGGATCGCCGACAGCCGCGCCTTCACTGTCGCGTCGACCGCTTGGGCGATGGCGCGCTGAAGCGCGTCGCCGGTCCCGACCTGTGCGTTTTTGTAGGTATTCGGAATGACGAGGTCGCTCGCGAGCTTCTGCGGATCGAGAGGACTGGCTATGGCGGAGCGAGCTGTCGTCATGTCACGAAATATAATCATGTTACAGCACAAGCGCAATCCACTACCTTCCCTAAAGTGCCCTCGCATGTGGAAGACGCGCTAGGCTTTCAGGAGAGGGGCACGCCGAATCTCACTTAGGGAATGCTGCCCGCGCGGTCGGAAGATCAGCTTCGCGGAACGCTGAAGGCCTCCGCCGCGCAGATGAGGGCGAACAAGGCGATCACGGCCGCCAGCTCCGCGACGCTCGTCACGATGGCAGCAGGATCCGCAACAGAGGACAGCGCGCCTGTGACAAGCGCGATGAACGTAGCCCAAGCGAGCATGGGCCTTCTCCCGGCATATTCTTGTGCGCACTATTAATCCCAAGGAGGCAAAGAAGTTCCTAACGGATCCGAAAATTTTTTCGCGACGTGCGGCTCGCGACCCCGTCGGGACGCGTTATCCGCAGCCGAACGAAAACATCGAGGGAGCTTGCACCTTGCGTCCCCTGGTCGACCGGAGCGTCGAACGGCTTCCATGCCCGGAGGCCGCCCTTCTGGAAGAGGCGCGCCGGACGGCGCACGCCCCGTCGGCGCACCGGGATTGCATGAGCCGGATCGAGGCGTTCGGCTGCCTCGAATGGCATCCGCCGCGTGATCCGCTCCCCTGTCCGGAGCGGTTGCGGATCGCCGTCCTGAACGCCGAGCGGCTGACGCGGCCCGCCGAGGTGAGGCGTCTCCTCGACAACGTCGGAGCGCAGGTGCTGCTCCTGAGCGAGGTCGATGTGGGGATGGCCCGCTCGGGCAACGTCCACACGATACGGGAGCTCGTCGGCCCGGGCCGCGAGGGTTTTCTGTTCGGCGTCGAGTTCGTGGAACTGGACCTCGGTGATGCGCAGGAGATGCGCCGCCACGCGGGCGAGCGCAACGTCTGCGGACTCCACGGCAATGCCGTCGTGAGCGCCCTCGCGCTGGAACGGCCGCATGTCATCCCGCTCGAGGAGAGCGGCCGCTGGTTTAACGGCGTCGAGGGCGCGCAACGGCGGATCGGCGGGCGGATCGCGCTCGCCGCCCGCGTGGCCGATGCGCCGCGGCCCCTCTGGGCCGTGAGCCTGCATCTCGAAAGCAAGACCGATCCCGCCGACCGCCAGATGCAGGTGCGAAACCTGCTGCGCGCCCTCGACCGGCTGGCGCCGGACGAGGCCTGCGTGATCGGCGGGGATTTCAACACGAAGGCGCTGCCGAGAGGCGAGGACGAGCGGCACGCCCTGCTGGAAGCGCCCGAGCGTCACGAGCCGCTCTTCGCCGACCTGCGGGAGGCCGGCTTTTCATGGGCGCAGGCGAATCGGGCCGCCCCGACTCAGCGCGACGGTCCTTGGAAGAATCATCCCCGTCCGTTCGGCAAGCTCGATTGGCTTTTCGTGCGCGGCGCGACCGCCGAAAACCCGCAGGTCGTCCCCTCCCTGGACGGGGAGGGGCGGCCCATCTCCGACCACGAGATGCTGACCGTCGATCTCGTCCTCGATGAATGAGGCGCCTGACGGCACGACCCCGATCGTCCCTGCGTGATCTCCAAGGCTCGTCTCGATGGTGATCCTCTCCACCGGGATGGCCGTCCTCGAATCGAGTCCGGAGACGGCCATGAGGAGCGGCCAGCATCCTCCCCGTCATGCCCGGCCTTGAGCCGGGCATCCACGTCTTCGAGCCGCACCGCGAAAGACGTGGATGCCCGGGGCCGATCCCCGGATCACGTCCGCGATCGGCCATAACGATGCAGCCTGTGCTTTCGGGCGATCCAAAAAGCACCTTGACAGCGTAACGCTGATAGAGTACAAAACAAGAACACTGACGAAGTGTGACCGAAATCCGCCCGGCTTCGTCGCGTCGAACAAGACCTCCGCCGCTCAAGGTTCGCTTGGGCGGTTTTTTGTTGGCCGCATGGCTCGGGTTCCGCGACGCCTGCTCCCGTGGAGCGCCGCGCTTTCCGGATCGGGTTCGGGGACGGGCATGACGAGGAGGGGCGGAGAGGTGTCGGCGACGATTGCCTCACGTCATCACCGGCTCGTGCCGGCGAGCCCAATGATCTCTTAGAACACTGCGCCGACCTTCCGCTCAGGATGGCCCGATGCGCCGGACCATGACGAAGAAGGCGTGTTCGATATGCCGCCGCGCCCTCCCGGCCGGCATCTCTTTCCTCGCAGCGAGGAGGTTTTTTTCATGCGTCCTGCCAGAGCCGTTTCCGCCGCCCTCCAGGCGCGGGCCTACGACGCCTATTGCCGCCCCGAGATCGAGCTCCAGGCCATCGCGAAGGATCTCGGGGTGTGCGTTGACACTTTCCGAAACCTTCGCCGCCGGTGGGGTTGGCCGCCGCGCTCGGACGCGGTTCGCGAACGGGACGCGGAGGAGGCACGCCGCAAGGAGGCGCGCCTGGCGTTCGAAAACGGATTGCACGACGCCGCCAACGCTCTCGTGGCGGCCACGGCGGCGCGCGTCGAGGCGCTGTCACGCGCCGACGAGGCGTCTTCCGCCGATTCCGACAAGACCGCCCGGATGCTCGCGTCCTATGCCAAGACGCTGGCGGCCGCGCGGCTTCTCCTGCAACAAGGCAACCTGCAACAAGGCAAGATGTCCGATGCCGGACAGAATTCCACACAGACGCTCGCGCCTGACGATGTCCCGGGCGATGACGGCGAAGACGCGCCGTTCGAGGAGCCGCGCCGTTCGCTCCACGACCTCCGCGACGAGCTTGCTCGCCATCTTGAGCGAATTATCGCGGAGGAGGAAGCTCGCGGAGGCGACGGCCTCCTTCTCTGAGCACGACCTCGAACGGCTGCTGCGCCATTGGCCGATCCGCTGCCGCGCCGAACAGCGCGTGCCGGGCCTGTGCCGGGCCCGCGATCCGTGGACGATCTGGCTCATGCTGGGCGGACGCGGGGCGGGCAAGACCCGCACCGGCTCCGAATGGGTGCGCGGCATCGCGCTCGGCGAACCGGATTTCTCCGACGCGCCGGTGCGGCGCATCGCGCTCGTCGGAGAAACCTTTTCCGACGCCCGCAACGTGATGGTGGAGGGACCCTCCGGGATCCTCGCCGTCCATGCGCGCCACGAGCGTCCCGTCTGGTCGCCGTCCTTGCGCAAGCTCGAATGGACCAACGGCGCGGTCGCGCACGTGTTCTCCGCCGAGGACCCGGATTCCTTGCGCGGGCCGCAATTCGAGGCCGCCTGGGCGGACGAGCTCGCCAAGTGGAAACACGTGGAGGAAACCTGGGACATGCTGCAATTCGGCCTGCGCCTCGGCGCGCATCCGCGCCAGATGGTGACGACGACGCCCCGGCCCATTCCTCTCCTGAAGCGCTTCCTGGCCGATCCGGCCGTCGTCGTTTCGCGGGCCCGAACGGCGGACAACGCGGCCCATCTCGCGCCCGCCTTTCTCGAAGCGGTCGTGGGACGCTATGCGGGCACGCGCCTCGGGCGGCAGGAACTCGACGGCGACATCATCGAGGATCGCCCGGACGCGTTGTGGACGCGCGAGATGATCGAGGCGGGCCGCGCCGATGCCGCGCCACCGCTCGCGCGCATCGTCGTGGCGGTCGATCCGCCGGCCTCGTCCTCGAGGCGCGCGGATGCCTGCGGCATCGTCGCGGCGGGGCTCGACGAGAGCGGCATCGCCTATGTGCTGGAGGACGCGACGGCGTCCGGCCTCAAGCCGCCCGAATGGGCCGCCAAGGCCGTGGCGCTCTACCGGCGCCTTCAGGCCGACGCGCTCGTGGTGGAGACCAACCAGGGCGGCGAGATGGCGACCGGCGTGATCCGCGAGGTCGATCCGTCCGTGCCCGTGCGGGCGGTGCGCGCCACGCGCGGAAAATATCTGCGCGCGGAACCCGTCTCCGTGCTCTACGCGCAGGGCCGCGTGCGCCATGTGGGAGCGATGCCGGAGCTGGAGGACGAGATGTGCGACTTCGGTCCCGGCGGCCTCACCTCGGGCCGCTCGCCCGACCGCATGGACGCGCTCGTCTGGGCGCTGACCGAGCTGGTGCTGCGCGACGGGAAGGAGCCGCGGGTGCGGGTGCTTTAGCCTTGTTCACAAGAGGCCCGGCAAGATCTAAAATTCGCCTGTCGTATCGAGTGCAGCGCTGGCCTGATGCCAGCTTTCCCTCCTTCAGGAGGCTCTCATGTATGCACGACTGACGACGTTCCGCGTCAAGCCCGACAAGATCGAAGCCATGCGCCGTTGGCGCGAGGAAAACGAAGCCAAGATCTACGCCCAGCCGGGTCTGCGGGAGTGGATCGGGATGATGGGCGACGATCGCGAGGTCGTCGTCCTCGCGGTGTTCGAGGACGAGCGCGCGGCGCACGATGCCATGCCCCAGGTTCGGACTCTCTGGAGCGACATGGCGCCGCTGATCGAGAGCGAGCCGACGGCCCGATTCCTGGATGTGCTGGCGGCCAAGAACCTCGCCCCGCGCGGCGTCGTCATGGCGTAGGACATTTCTCGGCGAAGGGGATCCGCCTCTTTCACGCAGACGGGTCCAGCCCCATTCCGCCATGGCCGGGCTTGACCCGGCCATTCACGTCTTCTCGCGACGTGGTCCGAAGACGTGGATGGCCGCAGCACGTGCGGCCATGACGAGGAGAGCGCCCTGGTGCCTCCGCGCACGTCATCACCGGCCTTGTGCCGGTGATCCCGATCCCTTGAGCACAGCACCTCTCACCCCTGATGCCCTCGCCGCGAGGGCAGGAGCTTCTCATGCTGACCAAACTCACCCGCTGGTTCCAGGCCGCGCCTGGCGCCAAGGCCTCGCGCGCGCATGCGGCCGTCGCTTTCTACGTCGACGGACGCGCCGTGTGGACGCCGCGCGATTATGCGGCGCTCTCGCGCGAAGGCTTCCAGAAGAACGCCATCGTACATCGCGCCGTGCGGCTCGTCGCGGAAGCGGCGGCGTCGCTGCCGCTGATCCTCAAGCAGGACGGGCGCGAGCTGTCGACGCATCCGCTCCTGTCGCTGCTGGCGCGTCCGAACCTGCGGGAGGGCGGGCAGCGCTTTCTCGAGAGCGTGTACGGCCATCTCATGGTGTCGGGCAACGCCTATGTGGAAGCGGTCGGCGTCGACGGCGCGCCCGCCGAGCTCTACACCCTGCGGCCCGACCGCATGCGCGTCGTGCCAGGCAGCGACGGCTGGCCCGCCGCCTACGAGTACAATGTCGGCTCGCAGATCGTCCGCTTCGCGGCTGCGCAGGGGGAGGCCGTGCCGCCCGTCCTGCACCTGACGCTCTTTCATCCGGCGGACGATCATTACGGCCTCTCGCCCATGGAGGCGGCGGCGACCGCGCTCGACATCCACAACGCGGCGGGCGCCTGGAACAAGGCGTTCCTCGACAACGCGGCGCGCCCGTCGGGAGCGCTCGTCGTCGGAGGCAGCGCGCTCACCGACGCGCAGTTCGAGCGGCTCAAAGGCGAGCTCGAAGCCAACTACCAGGGCGCCTCCAACGCGGGCCGCCCGCTGCTGCTCGAAGGCGGCCTCGACTGGAAGCCCCTGTCCCTGTCGCCGAAGGACATGGACTTCGTGCAGGCGAAGGCCGCAGCCGCGCGCGAGATCGCGCTCGCCTTCGGCGTGCCGCCGCTGCTGCTCGGCCTGTCGGGCGACAACACCCACGCCAACTACGCCGAGGCGAACCGCGCCTTCTACCGGCAGACGGTGATCCCGCTCGTGAAGCGCACGATGGAGGCCTTCGCGCAATGGCTCTCGCCGGGCTACGGCGAGACCCTGCGGCTCGAACCCGATCTCGACACGATCGAGGCGCTCGCCGACGAGCGCGAGAGCCTCTGGCGCCGCGTGTCGGCGGCATCGTTCCTCACCGACGACGAGAAGCGCGAGGCGGTGGGATACGGAAGAAGCACGCCGCCCCGTCCGGCCAGGGGAAAGCCCACTCAGGCCTGAGAGGAGGCGCATGGCGCGCTGTCCGGCAGGACACGCCCCTCCGTCGGCCGGGCCTTGAGCCGGGCCTCCAGTCTTTGACCAGGCGCGGCTCCAAAGGCGTGGATGGCCGCAACAGGTGGGGCCATGACGAGAGCCGTCAGCCGTGCTTTCCACCGTCATGACGTCCCCCCTCGTCATGCCCGGCCTCGGGCCGGGCACCCACGCCTTCGCCTCGGTGCGGCTTGACGACGTGGATGGCCGTGACAAGCACGGCCATGACGTAGGTGGTCTCAGTACCGATTCCCTTACATCGTCTCCGGCCTGGTACCCGTGATCTCCATGGGTGAGGCGTTGCGCCTCCCTCGGCCGGAGGCCGAAGCCCTCTCGACCATCTTTCAGAAAGCGGGGCATTCCTGCGCGAGAACAAACAATGAACATTCTTGACCGGGTCGCCGAGGCCATCATCAGCCGCGGCGATCTCGCCCATGTCGCCCTGTTCGTCTGGGCGAGCGGGGCCTCCACGCTGCTCGCCATGACCTTGCGCGACCTGTTCGCGGCCAACCGCCGCTTCGACGAGTTCGTGCGCGAGCTGTCCCTCTTCAACCGCCGTCATACGGGAGATCCTTCATGATCAGAACCTTGCCCCGTCCTGCCCGGAAGCCGAGGCCCGAGCGGAACGGGCAGAACCGCGCAGCGCTCGTGTTCCGCGACTTCGTGCGCCAGCTCGAGAAGCTCGATGCGGCCCACCCCAAGCCCGTGCGTCCCGGGCCCGTCCGCGGAGCACGGGCATGAAGCAGGCGGCCGTTCAAACCATCCGGGAAGTGAAATTCCTCGCCGAGCCGCTGCACGCGGTCGATGCGGACGGAATCTTCGAGGGCTATGCCAGCCTGTTCGGCGTGGCCGATCTCGGCAAGGACGTGGTCATGCCCGGCGCCTTCGCCGAGAGCCTGGAGAAACGCGATGCGGGCGCGGTGCGGCTCCTGTGGCAGCACGATCCCGCCACGCCGATCGGCCGCTGGCTCGCCATCGCGGAGGACCGCCGCGGCCTTCGCGTCCGCGGCAAGCTCAACCTGTCCGTGGAGCGGGCGCGGGACATTCACGCGCTCATGCGGGAAGGCGCGGTGGACGGGCTGTCCATCGGCTTTCGCGTGGAACGGGCCCGGGCGGAACGGCCTACGGGCCTGCGACGCCTCGAGAAGCTCGATCTGTGGGAGATTTCCGTCGTGACCTTCCCGATGCTGATGGGCGCGCGGGTGGAAACCGTGAAGCAGGGACGGCCGAGCGCGTCCCCCCCAAGCCTGTCCTCATCCATCAGAGCCGCCGCCGTTCGACTATTTTCCTGAACCTCGGCAGGAGATGCGCGTTACATGCAAGCCCGCATGGATGCGGACGCTGCGGGCGCTGCCCCGTGATGCCGTCCGCACTCTCGGGAGGTTTTTCATGAAGAAGCTCGCATTCGTCGCCCTTCTCGGTCTTGCGGCCGCAGCCTGCACGACAACCGAGGAACGCATCGGCGGCGCCGCCGTCGGCGCGGGTGTCGGTGCTGTGGCCGGTCCGGTCGGCGCCGTCGCCGGCGGCGCCGTGGGCGCGGCGGTCGGCCCGACCGTGTCCGACAACGTGCAGGCGAATACCCGCCGCGCTCGCCGCCGCTGAATCTTCCCCGATCGGGAAGCCATGGGCCCGCCTTCCGGCGGGCCTTTTTCGTTGAAGCCAACCCCCTTTTCAGAACCCATGGATTGATATGATTCCCGCAGTTGAAACCAAATCGATGTCCGACGACGTCGCGTCGGCCTTCGAGGATTTCGCCCGCGCCTTCGAGGCCTTCAAGGAGGCCAACGACACGCGTCTGTCCGAGCTCGAGACGCGCCTGTCGGGCGACGTGGTGACGGAGGAGAAGCTCACCCGCATCGATGCCGCCCTGGACGACGCCAAGCGCCGCCTCGACCGCCTGGCCCTCGACCGCTCCCGCCCGCCGCTGGGCGGGAGCCCGGAGGCCCTGCGCGATCCGGCCCGGGCCGAGCACAAGACGGCGTTCCACGCCTATATCCGCTCCGGCGAGGCCGCGGGCCTGAAGCGGCTGGAGGAAAAGGCCCTGTCCGCCGGCTCCGGCCCCGACGGCGGCTATCTCGTTCCCGACACCGTCGAGACGGACGTGCTGCGCCGTCTCGCCGCGATCTCGCCGATCCGCGCGATCTCGTCCGTGCGCGTGATCTCCGGCGGCCAGTACAAGCGCGCCTTCTCCACCACGGGCCCGTCCACGGGCTGGGTCGGCGAGAGCGCCGCACGGCCGCAGACGGCGGGTCCGACGCTCTCCGAGATGAGCTTCCCGGCCATGGAGCTCTATGCGATGCCGGCCGCCACCCAGACCCTGCTCGACGATGCGGTGGTCGACATCGACCGTTGGATCGCCGAGGAGGTCGAGGCCGCCTTCGCCGAGCAGGAGGGCGCCGCCTTCGTGAGCGGCGACGGGGTCAACAAACCGAAGGGCTTCCTCGCCTCCGACATCGTGGAGGACGAGCTCTGGGAATGGGGCAAGCTCGGCGCGGTGCACACGGGCGGCGCGACGTTCCCGTCCTCCAACCCGTCCGACGTGCTCGTGGAACTGGTCTATGCCCTGAAGGCGGGCTACCGCCAGAACGCGTCCTTCGTGATGAACCGCAGGACGCAGAGCGCCATCCGCAAGTTCAAGGACGCGAACGGCCAGTATCTCTGGGCGCCTCCCGCAAGCCTCGGTCTTTCCGCGACCCTGATGGGCTTTCCCGTGGTGGAGGCCGAGGACATGCCCGACATCGCGGCAGGTTCCTGCGCCGTCGCCTTCGGGGATTTCAGGCGCGGCTACCTGGTGGTCGACCGGGCCGGCCTGCGCGTGCTGCGCGATCCCTATTCCGCCAAGCCCTACGTGCTGTTCTACACCACCAAGCGCGTGGGCGGCGGCGTGCAGGATTACGCCGCGATCAAGCTCCTGAAATTCGCCGCGTAGGAGCGCTGAACCGCTCCGAGCGTCACGTCATCGCCGGCCTCGTGCCGGTGATCCCTAGGCTGGCTCGTCTCTCGTCATGCCCGGCGCTTTAAGCCGGGCACCCACGTCCTTGACCCGCAGCGGTTCTCAAGACGTGGATGGCCTGGACACGCCCGGCCATGACGGAGGGGCAATCTTTCTATGCGATGGGCGCGATCAGCGCCTCGTCCAGGCTCCGTCTATGGCGATGAGGTTGCTGGCGGCCTGCCGGATCCAGCCGAGATGCTCCGCGATGGGCGTCACCGCCGTCAGGCCGCCGCAGGCCGTCCGTCCGCTCGTGCGCAGGGCGCCGCTCGACCAGCTGACGATGCCGTAGAGCAGGTAGCCCTGCTGCGTCGCCGCCAGGATCGGACCGCCGGAATCCCCGCGGCAGGCGCCCGCGCCGCTCGTCTCCGCCAGCCGCTCGGGATCGGCGACGATCTGAACGCGGTTGGCCACCTCGATGGGGCCGAGCGACACGAGATTGGCTTGCCGCAGAACGCGCGCGGTGCCCCTGCGGTTTTCGTTGGAGATTCCGTACCCGGCGATCGTGACCGGGTCGCCGAGGCCGATCCGGCCCGACAGGGTGGGATCGAGCGGCAGGAATTCGGGGCCGAGCCGGCGTTCGAGGCGCAGCATCGCCAGGTCCACGCCGGGCTGGGTGCGCGGGGTCGTTCCGAGCACGAAGCTGGGATGCATGATCAGGGCCACGACCCTGATGCGCTGCGGCTTGAACGCCCGATTGACGGCGACGACGCGGTACGAGGCCGCATCCGTGACGCAATGGGCGGCCGTGAGGACGAGATCGGGCCCGACAAGCGCGCCGGAGCAGAGTTCGCCTACGGAGTTCTCGATGAAAACCACCGAGCGCCGCAGGCCGTTCGGATCCCGCGATGCCGAGCCGAGCAGGACGGCCTGCGCGGAACTCGTGAGGAACGTGAAGGCGATCAGAAACAGGAATGAGAGCGCGCGCATCGGGAACAGGGGAGGGAGGAATCGACAGGAAGGGAAGGCCCGTTCAGGTAAGATAGTTCCGCCCCGCTTGAAATTTCCACTCCTCTTCCGGGTCATGGCGGGGAGCAGGTTATGGCCCCGCCGTCATGCCCGGACTTGTGCCGGCCAAGACGGTGCCGTGTCGTCCTCAGGCCACGTGCAGTCGCCAAGTGCAGTCACCAAGTGCAGTCACTTGTCATCCCCGGCGAGCGAAGCGAGGGAAGGGGATTCATTCTTTAGGCACTGAGCTGTGGATTCCCTTCCCCTACGAGGGCTTCGCCCTCTCCGGCCGGGAATGACAAGTGATCCGCTAGTCCTCGGTCCACGATGCGGCGCGGTTCCAGCCCTGCAGGGTGCGGTCGATCCAGTCCTTCTGCGGGCCCAGGAGAATCCCTTGGGTGATACCGCCACAGCTCGTTTTGCCCGCGGGAGACGACCACGACGTGATCGCCGCGACCGTTGCGCCCGAGGCCATCGGACCGCCGGAATCGCCCTGGCAGGCGCCCATGGCGCCGGTTCCCTTCGACCAGAGCAGGATCCGGCTGGGCCCGTAGGGCTCCGTCACTGTCAGGGGCGCCGTGCGGAAGGTCCCCGTCGTCCTGGCGTCGCCTTCCCGCGCGAGCCCGTAACCGCCGACGGTGACCGTCTCGTCCTTGGCGGGCTTGGCGGCCGTCAGCGTCGCCGGCTCGAACCGCTCGGGCAGGGGTTCAGGAATGCGCACGAGCGCCAGGTCGATGGAGCGCTGCCGGGTCTCGACGGCCTTCGCGTTGTAGCCCGGATGCACGGCCTTGGCGGCGGGGGTGATCAGCACCGGCTCGCCCGCCCCGTCGCGAAAATGAACCCGGTGCTCGTCCGCGCCCGTCACGCAATGGGCGGCGGTGAGCACCACGTCCGGAGCCACCACGACGGCGCTGCAGACGCCCCCGTTCGAACTCAACACCATCACGCTCCGGCGCGCGAGGGGGCCCTGGTCCTCCGCGCCGCCGACGATGGCTTTCGCCCCGGTCGCCGCGAGCGGCAGGGCGATGGCGAGCGTGATCAGACATTTCATCATGGAAGGATTCCCGTTGCGATGATTCCGATATTCGTTGACGGCCCCGCCGTCGAGCCCGTCACCCTGCCCGAGATGAAGGCGTATCTGCGCCTCGACGACGAGGGGCAGGACGATCTCGTCGCGGGCCTGATCAGGGCCGCAAGGCTCATGGTGGAATCCGTCTCCCGGCGTCTCCTGATCGAGCAGGGCTGGCACATCGTCATGGACCGCTGGCCGCTCGGCGGCAAGGTCCTGCTGCCGCTTTCGCCGGTGCTGGCGGTGGACAGCGTCAAGGTGTTCGATGCGGCGGGCGCGGCGACGGAGGTCGCGCTCGATTCCGTTGAGCTGGATGCCGCGAGCGATCCGCCCCGCCTGGTGGTGTCCGGTGCGCCGGAGCCCGGCAAGGCCAGGCACGGAATCCGGATCGCGCTGCGCGCGGGCTTCGGCGCTTCCCCCGACACGGTTCCCGAGAGCCTGAAGCTCGCGATCAAGATTCTCGTCGCCCATTGGTTCGAGAACCGCGGCGACGTGGTGGGCTCTCAGGTTCTGCCGCCCGACGCCATGGCGCTCGTGGCGCCGTTCCAGCGACCGCGTCTCTGACGTCCACTGCCGTCATGCCCGGCCATGACGGGAAGCGACGGTCATGACGCGCAATCGATTTTCTCGAAGTCATCTCCCATGAAAACCAAATCCTTATCCATCGGCGCGCGTGCGCGCCGGTTCGTTCTCGAAGTGCCGCTGGAGAGCCCCGACGGGTTCGGGGGCGTCATCCGGTCCTACAGGCCGGGACCGCAGGTCTGGGGCGCGATGGAAATGCTCTCCGGCTCGGAGCGTGTTCGCGCCGACCGGCCGGAGCAGAGCCTGACCCACCGGATCACCCTGCGCTACCGCGAGGGCGTGACCGGCGCCATGCGCCTGAGCGCGGGCCTTCGCCGCTTCGCCATTCGGGTGGCCACCGATCCGGACGGCTCGCGGCGCGATCTCGTCTGCCTCGTCGAGGAGATCAAGGCATGACGAGTCCGATCCTGGCGCTGCGCCGCGCCATTCTGGAGACGGCTTCAACGGATGCGGAGCTGATCTCCCTCATGGGCGGAATGGTGCGCTTTCACGACGAACCGCCCCGGAATGCGGAGCCCGTCTATGCCCTGTTCGGCGACGTCACGGCCCGGGACTGGTCCACCGACACCGATCGCGGCCACGAGCAGGATCTCGCCATCGTGGTCTGGTCGGAGCGCGGCGGTGCCCGCACCGGACTTGCCGTGGCGGAGCGTCTGTCCGCCATCCTCGACGATGCGCCGCTCGACCTCGACGGCCACAGGCTCGTCGGCGTGCGGGTGACGGAGATCGCCTCCGTCCGGGACAAGGACACCCGGCTCGCCCGCGTCACCCTCCATCTTCGCGCCGTCACCGAACGGGCGTGAGACGAACTCTCCGCAGTCATTCCCGCCCTCGCGGGGAAGACAAGCAATTGTCCCACCTCAACCTCTTCATCTTTTGAAAGGATGTTTTCATGCCTGCTCAGAAGGGCAAGGATCTGCTCATCAAGATCAGCGATGGGGGAACCGGGTTCGTGACCGTGGCGGGGCTGCGCACCCGCCAGATGTCGTTCAACGCGGAGACCGTCGATGTCACCCATGCGGAATCCGCCGGGCGCTGGCGCGAGCTGCTCGCCGGGGTCGGCGTGCGCCGCGCCGGCATCACCGGTTCCGGCGTGTTCAAGGACGAGGCGTCGGACGCCCGCATGCGGCAGGTGTTCTTCGACGGCGACATCCTCGCCTATCAGATCATCGTTCCCGATTTCGGGCGCATCGAGGGCCCGTTCCAGATCACCAGCCTCGAGTATCGCGGCGACCACGCGGGCGAGGTCACGTTCGAGATGGCCCTCGAATCCGCCGGCGCATTGACCTTCGTGGCACTGTGACGGTGTCGTCATCGACGCATTCCCTTGTCATCCCCGGCAAGCCGAAGGCGAGGGAAGAGGGTCCACTCCCGTTTACGGGACTATGGATTCCCCTCCGCTGACGCTCCGGCCGGGAGCGGCAAAACAATCGGAGACATCATCATGGCGAACAAGAGACGCGGCGAAGTCGCGCTGCATTTGGGCGACAGGCGCTACACCCTGTGCCTCACCCTCGGCGCGCTCGCCGAGCTGGAGGACGTCTTCGGCGTCGCGGATCTCATGGCGCTCGCCGAGCGCTTCGGCACGGGGCGTCTGTCGAGCCGGGACCTCCTCACGCTGCTCGCCGTCGCCCTGCGCGGCGGCGGCCACGACCTGAGCGATCAGGACGTGGCGAACCTGCCGCTCCTCGACGGCATCGAGCCGGTAGCCTCGGCCATCGCCGATCTTCTCGTCGCCACGTTCGGCGCGGAGACATCGTCGTCAAACCCTCCGTAGCGCATCGTGCGGACCTCGACGATGCGCTGATCAAACAAGAGAGCGTCGGCTTCAATCCAAAAGCGGAATCCACGTTCGGAGCCGATGCCGGCGCCGCAGGGCGCATGAGCGGGAAGCAGGCCTTCCCGTGGGAGGACGCGATGATGCTGGCTTTCAGCGTTCTGCGATGGAGCCCCGACCAGTTCTGGCGCGCGACTCCGCGCGAATTGCTCGCGGCCTGGGAGGGTTTGAGCGGCGGGCGGCACACCGAGCCTGCGGTCAGCGAAGATCTGAGGCGGATGATGGAGGCGTTTCCGGATCGAGGCGGACTATGACAGAGCGGCTTGGTGATGTTCAGGAATAACCCTCAAGGGTAAAGGGATTGGCGAAATACGGCCCCGTGCCGCTTCGCGCACTCAATCTCCAGATCTTCCTTCCGTTCGTCTCTTGCGCGAGAGGCCGGTTGTCCTGCGACAGTCCTGGCAGCTTCTTCCTTGCAGATTGCGTTAATCTGATCCCACTGCTCATCTGGCATTGTGACTCGACCGACGAAGGTCGCTCCCTTCAACTGCGCACACATGTTGAAGAGCTGCCGCTGTGTGTATTCGACTGCGGTCCTTGGATTGGCAGCGGCCGTAGCCTTTTCCGCTTCATACCAGCACTCGTCCCGAATGCGACTCCACTGCGCGCTGCTTATTCCGGGAGTCTTGAAGATACTTCTCGTCGGAGGAGTGCTTACACATGCGACAAGAACAAAAACCGGAAGAATCGATATGGCAAATTTGGTTGGAGATAAGCCTTTGGAGGACTCAAAATCTAACGACGACAGGAAGCGCCAGCTTGATACTCTCATCGGCCTCTCCGACAAATTCGGGGACTCTTTGTCCAATGCTTTCGCGAAGAACATCGCCGAGGGCAAGAAATTTGATAACGTTCTTAAGAAAGTTGGCGAGTCTCTTGTGGAAACAGGGTTGCGCCTTGCCCTGGCACCCCTTCAGTTGGCCCTGAGCCAGAGCGTCAAGTCGCTCACGACCGGCGCCATGGGAGGCTCGCTTCCGCTCGGCGGCGGCGACCTGCTGGGCGGCTTCCTCAAGGGGATCGGCTCGATCTTCGGCTCCCTGTTCGGAGCGGGAGGCGGCGCTGCCGCCGCGCCCTTCGCCAGGGGCGGCGTGGTCTCGCGCGGCATGGTGATGCCGTTCGCGCAAGGCGGCGTTGTCGGCGCGCCCACCTATTTTCCGCTCGGGCGCGGTCTCGGGCTCATGGGAGAGCGGGGCGCGGAGGCCGTGATGCCGCTGGCGCGCGGGCCCGACGGCCGGCTCGGCGTGCGCTCCGGAGGAGCGGGGCGCTCCACCTCGATCACCGTCAATATCGCGACGCCCGATGCCGAGAGCTTCCGCCGCTCGGAGGCTCAGGTGTCAGCCGCGCTGGCGCGGGCCGTCGCCCGGGGCCAGCGCGGGATGTAGCCACCGGCGGCTCAGGCGTTCCCGTTGTCGAGCATCGCCATGATCTCGTCCTTGATGTGCAGGCGGCGACGCTTGAGCTCCTCCTCGACCTCCTCGGGCTTCGGCTCCACCCGGGTCTCGATGCGATGGATGGTGCGGTTCAGCTCGTTGTACTCGTCGTAGAGCCGCGCGAAGTGATTGTTGCTCGTCTTCAGCTGGTGAATCCGATCGACCTTGTCCGGGAAATCGTCCGCGAGGTCGTTGGGGGCATTGCTCATCGCCTGGCGTCTCCTTGGCTGGCTGTCGTGGTCCGACGACAACGCCACCCGCTCTTTTTTCGTTTCACGCTCACGAAGGATGGATCATGGCGTCCGATTTCCATGAGGTGCGCTTCCCCCTCGACGTCGGTCTGGGAAGCCGGGGAGGGCCCGTGCGCCGGACCGACGTGGTCACGCTCGCCTCCGGCCGCGAGCACCGCAACAGCCGCTGGGCCTCGTCGCGACGCCGCTACGATGCGGGACTCGGCGTGAGAACCGTCGATGCCCTCCATGCGGTGATCGCCTTCTTCGAGGAGCGGCGCGGCAGGCTCCACGGCTTCCGCTTCCGCGACCGGGTCGATTGGCGCTCCGGTCCTCCCTCGGCGGAGCCGACGCCCCTCGACCAGCGGATCGGCACGGGCGACGGAACGGCGACAGCCTTTCAGCTCGTCAAAACCTACGGCGCGTCCTTCGCGCCTTATGCGAGAACCATCGCCAAGCCGGTCGGCGGGTCGGTGCGGGTCGCCCTCGACGGCGTCGAGCAGGACGTGGGCTCCGCCTTCACCTGCGATCCGGCAACCGGGCTCGTGACGTTCACCACGCCGCCTGCGGCCGGAGCCGTCGTCACTGCGGGCTACAGCTTCGACGTGCCGGTCCGCTTCGACACGGACGAGCTCGACATCGATCTCTCCGCTTTCGAAGCGGGAGCCATTCCGCAGATCCCGCTGATCGAGATCGTTCCTTAGATCGCCACTCAGTGTCATCCCGCCCTGCCGGGAGTGACGACCATTCCTCCGGCATGGCCGCACGTGGTGCGGCTATCCACGCCTTTGAAACCGCGGCGCCATGAAGGCGTGCATGGCCGGGTCAAGCCCGGCCATGACGATGCTTCCTCATGAGCAGGCCCGGAATGACACAAGAGAACCAACCATGCGCACCATTCCCTCCGGCCTCGCCGCCCATCTGGCGGAGGGGGCGACGAGCCTTTGCCATTGCTGGAAGCTGATCCGCCGCGACGGCAGGAGCTTCGGCTTCACCGATCACGACCGCGATCTCGCCTTCGGCGGAACCGTCTTCGCCGCGCGGTCCGGCCTGGAGGCGGCGGAGGCCGCCGCCGAGCTCGGCTTCGCGGTCGGCGGGGGCGAGGTCGCGGGCGCGCTCATGTCCGCGGGGATCACGGAAGACGACATCTCCTCGGGCCTTTACGACGACGCGAGCGTGGAAACCTGGCTCGTGAACTGGAGCGATGTCGAGGAGCGCCTGCTCCTCGACATCGGCTCCATCGGCGAAATCCGCCGCGCCGACGGCAGCTTCGTCGCCGAGGTGCGGGGGCTCATGCACCGTTACGACGAGGAGCGCGGACGGCTGTTCCGCGCCACCTGCTCGGCGGATCTGGGCGATGCCCGGTGCGGCGTGAACCTCGCGTCGTCGTCCTATTCCGATACGGGCACCGTTACGCGCACCGACGGTTTCCTCGGCATCGTCGCGTCCGGCATCGGCTTTGCGGACGGGTGGTGCACGGGAGGCAAGCTCACTTGGACGGGCGGCGACAATGCGGGCATCTCCGTCGAGATCAAGGTCCATCGCGCCATCAACGGAACCGACGAGTTCGATCTCTGGCAGCGCGCGCCGCAGGCCATCCAGGCGGGCGACACGTTCCGCGTCACGGCGGGCTGCGACAAGACCCAGGCCATGTGCCGCCGGAGGTTCGACAACGTGGTGAACTTCCGCGGCTTTCCGCACATGCCCGGCAACGATTTCATCATCCGCATGCCGCAGCAGGGCGAACCCGGCCTCGACGGCGGGAGCCTGTTCAAGTGAGCGCCCAACTCTCGTCGCGCGTCGTTGCCGAAGCGCGCTCGTGGATCGGCACGCCCTACCGTCACCAAGCATCCCTCAAGGGCGTCGGCTGCGATTGCCTCGGCCTCCTGCGCGGCGTCTGGCGCAACGTGATGGGCGCCGAGCCGGAGCTGCCGCCGCCTTACTCGCCCGATTGGGCGGAAGCGGGCGCCGACACGCTCCTCGCGGCGGCGCGACGGCACCTCGTCGAAATACCGCTTGCGACGTTCGTGCCGGGCGACGTGCTTCTCTTTCGCTGGCGCGACGGGCTGCCGGCCAAGCACTGCGCCGTCGCGACCTCGGCCGACACCATGATTCATGCCCATGACGGGGCATCGGTGGCGGAGGTTGCCTTCGCGCCGTGGTGGCGGCGTCATCTCGCCCATGCCTTTCGCTTTCCGGAATCCTGATCATGGCGACACTCGTTCTACAAACCGTCGGCTCGGTCGTCGGCGGCATGGTGGCCGGACCGCTCGGCGCGATGGCGGGCCGCGCGCTCGGCGGCCTTGCGGGCGCCGCCATCGACAACGCGCTCTTCGGCGGCGACAACACCAAGTATGTCGAAGGGCCGCGTCTGAAGGAGATCGACGGCCTCACCTCGACGGAGGGCGCGGCCATCCCGCGGATCTACGGCCGGGCGCGGATCGGCGGCCAGCTCATCTGGGCGACGCGCCTCGAGGAGGTGGTCAACACCACGACCGAGCGGTCCGGCGCCCAGGGCGGCAAGGGCATGAGCGGCCCGAAGACGGTGACCACGACCTATTCGTATTACGCCAATCTCGCGGTCGGACTCTGCGAGGGACCCATCGCGTTCGTGCGTCGCGTGTGGGCGGACGGGCGCGAGATCGACCTCACCGGGATCACCGTGCGGGTGCATCGCGGATCGGAGACGCAAAACCCCGATCCGCTGATCGTCGCGAAGGAAGGCGCGAGCGTCGCGCCGGCCTATCGGGGCCTCGCCTATGTGGTCTTCGAGCGCCTGCCGCTGGAGGATTTCGGAAACCGCGTGCCGCAATTCTCCTTCGAGGTGGTGCGGCCGGTCGACGGCCTCAACAGGATGATCCGCGCCGTCTGCCTGATCCCGGGCGCGAGCGAGTTCGGCTACGACACGCTCCCCGTCACGCAGGTGCTCGACCTCGGCAGGACGCGCCCTGAGAACCGCCACCAGATGCGGCGCGGGACCGATGTTCTCGCATCCCTCGATGCCCTGGAGGCGCTGTGTCCGAATCTCAGGCGCGTCTCCCTGGTGGTCAGCTGGTTCGGCACGGATCTCAGGGCGGGCTCCTGCCGGATCGAGCCGCGCGTGGACGTCAGAACCAAGACGACCGCCGGCGCTGCCTGGTCGGTCGGGAACGTGACGCGCGAGACGGCCCGGGCCGTCTCGCAGGTCGACGGCGCGCCGGCCTATGGCGGAACGCCGGCGGATGCTTCCGTCATGCGGCTGATCCAAAACTTGAAGGACCGGGGCCTGGAGGTGGTGCTCTATCCGTTCATCATGATGGACATCGCCGGGGGGAATACGCTGCCCGACCCCTATGGCGGCACGGGCCAGCCCGCCCATCCCTGGAGAGGGCGCATCACGTGCAACCCCGCGCCAGGGCGGCCCGGCTCCGTCGACGGCACGAGCGCGGCCGCGACGCAAGTCACCCAATGGTTCACCGGCGCGGACGGGTATGACGCGTTCATCCTGCACCATGCGCGATTGGCCCGGGACGCCGGAGGGGTCGACGGCTTCATCCTCGGCAGCGAGTTCGTGGGGCTCACGCGGGTGCGCTCGGCGCCGGGACGCTACCCGGCGGTCGATCGCTTCAGGTCCCTCGCCGGGCAGGTCCGCGCCATCGTCGGATCCGGCACGAAGCTCGTCTACGCGGCGGATTGGACGGAATACGGGACCCATGTCCTCGACGGCGGATCGGAGGTGCGCTTTCCCCTCGATCCGCTCTTCGCCGATCCGGACATCGACGCGGTCGGGATCGACTATTATCCGCCCATCTCCGATTGGCGCGACAGCCCCGATCATGCGGACCTCGCCGAGGCCCGCAGCATCCACGATGTCGATTATCTGCGCAGGCGTCTCGGCAGCGGCGAGGCCTTCGATTGGTACTATGCCGATGCATCCGACCGGGCGGCGCAGAGACGCACGCCGATCACCGACGGTGCCTACGACAAGCCCTGGATGTTTAGGCCCAAGGATCTCGTGTCCTGGTGGTCGAACCCGCATGTGGAAAGAGCCAACGGGCGTGAGGTCTCGCAGACCGAATGGGTGCCTAGGTCGAAACCGATCTGGCTGACGGAGATCGGGATTCCCGCCGTCGACAAGGGACCGAACGGGCCCAACGTCTTCCCCGATCCGAAATCGTCCGAATCCGCCTATCCTCCGTTTTCGTGTCGTGTGCGCGACGATCTCGTCCAGGCGCGCGCCCTGGAGGCGATCCTCTCGCGTTTCGATCCGGCCCAGCGCGGCTTCTCGTCGGCCTACAATCCGGTCTCTCCCGTTTACGGCGGGCGCATGGTCGATCAGGCGAACATCTTCGTCTGGGCGTGGGACGCGCGGCCTTTCCCGGCCTTTCCCGATTACGACAGAGTCTGGAGCGACGGCCGAAACTGGGAGACCGGCCACTGGATCACCGGGCGGATCGAAGGCGCGCCGCTCGACCGCCTGATCGCGTCCGTTCTCAAGGATTTCGGATTCGCCGATCCCGGCGCGAACCCGGTCGACGGCTTCGTCGACGGCTATGTGGTCGATCGTCCCATGTCGGTCAGGGGAGCGCTCGAGCCGCTCATGCACCTGTTCGGAATCGACGCCGTCGCCAGCGGCGGCAGGATCGCCTGGAGAGGGCGCGGCGGGCGCTCCGTCGTCGCGCTGACGAAGGACGAACTCGTGATGCGGGAGGGCGAGCCCTCCCTCAAGCTCACGCGCTCCCAGGAAACGGAGCTGCCGCAGCAGGTGGAGATCGGGTACACGGAAAGCGATCTGGATTATCGCCGCGCGGCGGTGGCCTCGCGCCGCCTCTCCGGATCGAGCCGACGTGAGACGCGCACCGATTGCGCCGCCGTCACGAGGCGCGCGGAAGCGCAGCGCCTCGCCGATGCCTGGCTGCAGGATTTGTGGGCGGGCCTGGAGGGAGCGGAGTTCGATCTCTCGCCGCGCCGCGTCGATCTCGAGCCCGGCGACGTGATCTCGCTTCCGACGGACGCAGGCCCGAAGCTGCATCGGGTCGTGCGGATCTCCGATGGAGAGACGCGCAAGGTGACCACGCGGGCCGTGGAGCCCGCCGTGTTCGAGCGGCCGGGCTCCGCGATCGAGCGGCCGCCGCGCCGTCCCCCGCCCATTCCCGGCAAGCCGCAGGTCGTCGTTCTCGATTTGCCGGCCGCTCTCGGCGATCCTGCGCCGCTGCAATACGTGGCGGTCGCCGCCGATCCCTGGCCCGGCGCGGTGACGATCTGGCGCTCGGGCAACGGCGCGAGTTTCGCTCCGCATCGGATCGTCACCCTTCCGGCCGTGATCGGGCGGACGAGGACTGCGCTGCCCGCGGGGCCGCTGTGGCGATGGGACCCGAGGGCCGTTCTCGAGGTCGAGATATCGTCCGGGGCGATCAGCTCCCTCGACGACGAGGCGGCGCTTGCCGGCGGCAACCTGTTCGCCGTCACGGGAACGGACGGGCGGTGGGAGTTGGTCTCGGCGGCCCGCGCGGAGATGATCGGCGAACGGACTTTTCGTCTCTCGCGCTTCCTGCGCGGGCTTGCGGGAACCGAGCCGGAGGCGGGCCGTGCCGTGCCGGAGGGGGCCCTTATCGTGCGTCTCGACGAAGCGATCGCCCCGCTGGCCACCGATCTGTCCGAGCTGGGGCAAAGCTGGCGCTACAGGATCGGCCCGTCCGGACGCGATCATGCCGATCCGGCGATGGTCGAGGTTACGGCGATTGTCGGGCGCGAAGCCCTGAAGCCTCGCAGCCCGGTCCATGTGTCCGTGCATCGCGAAGCGGATGGATTGCGCATCGCCTGGATCCGCCGCACCCGGCGCGACGGGGACGGATGGGAGGCGCTCGACGTTCCGCTCTCCGAGGATGTCGAGCGTTACGAAATCGACATCCTGAACGCGGGACATGTCGTCCGCACGCTCACGAGCCCGCAACCCTCCGTGCTCTATCCGACCGCGCAGGAGAGGGCCGATTTCGGCGCGGCTCAAACGACGCTCAGCCTTCGCATCGCGCAGCTCAGCGCGGTGGCGGGCCGAGGCTTCGACAGAAGCGTCACGCTGCCGGTTCTCTAGGGATCCCGAAAACCATTCTGGGCCCGGTTCCGTCATGCCCGGCGCTTCAAGCAGGGCATCCACGTCCTTGGCCGGTGCGATCCTCAAGACGTGGATGGCCGCAGCAAGTGCGACCATGACGATATGGGGCTGTTCTCGCGCTCTCGATGAGCCGGCCTCGCAGACATCCCAAGACGAATTTCACCCGTTCATTTCACGGCAAAATCGATGACCTCAACGCCCCATCTGGCCCTGCCGCTGCTCGCCGCGGCGCAGGCGCAAAAACACGTCACGCACAACGAAGCCCTGGCGTGCCTGGACGCCCTCGTCCACCTGGCTCTCAAGGAACGCGGGCGCACGGCTCCGCCCGCGGCGCCTGCCGAGGGAGACCGCTATCTCGTCGGGCCCGCCGCAACCGGCGCTTTCGCCGGGCATGAGGGCGAGATCGCTCTCTTCGACCTCGGAGCATGGCGCTTCCTCTCCCCGCGTCCCGGCTGGCGGGCCTACGTGGAGGCGGAGGATGCCGTCGTCGTGTTCGGCGGCGGAGAGTGGCACGACCTCGGCCGCTACTGCCGGATCCTCGACCAACTGGACCGCCTCGGCGTGGGAACGACGCCCGACGGCCTGAACCGCTTCGCGGCGAAGCTCAACGCGGCCCTGTTCGCCGCCCTGGGCACAGAGGAGGGCGGAACAGGTGATCTGCGCTTCGTGCTCAACAAGGCCGGGACGTCCAACGTGCTCTCGCAGCTCTATCAGCGCGGCTTCAGCGGGCGGGCGGAGACGGGCCTCATCGGCAGCGACGATTTCGGCATCCGCGTCTCGCCCGACGGGACGGACTGGATCGACGCGCTGCTCCTTGACCGCGCGACGGGCGTCGGCACGTTTCCGCAGGGGCTGTCGAACCTGCCGCGGGCGAACCTGCTCATCAATGGCTTCTTCCGCGTGAACCAGCGGGGATTCTCCGGTGGATCTCTGGCGGAAGGAGCCTATGGCTACGACCGCTGGAAGGCCGGCCCGGGCGGCTGCACGCTCGCGCGCACGGCGGACGGAACGATCACGTTGACGGGAGCCCTCGATCAGGTCGTCGACGTGGCGCATGCCTCCGCACTCGCGGGAGCCGCCCACCTCGCCGGTGCGGACCTGACTCTTTCGGTGGAGGATCCATCCGGTCCGCTCCCGGTGCTGATCGGCTCGAAGGCGGCGACGATCCCGGGCGGATCCGGCCGTCGCGCCGTGTCTGTCACCCTCGACGGGAGCGAGACGGGACACGTCACCGTGAGGCTCAATCCCCCGACCGCGTGCTCCTTCAGGAACGTGAAGCTGGAGATCGGATCCTACGCGACGCCCTGGGCGGGAGAGCCGCTCGACAGGGAGGAGTTTCACTGCCGGCGCTATTACCAGCCTCTGCCTGTCAGCGGGACGTCCTACATGCTCGTGGGGGCGCTCGGACAAAGGGTTTCGGCCAACTTCATCGACATTCCGGTGACCCTGCCGACGCGCATGCGCGCCAATCCGGTTCTGGTCACGAGCGGCGGCGCCTGGGCCGGCGGAGTTCCGGTCGCGAACCAGATGGCTTTCTTCAGCAACAACAATGCGGCCTGGGTCACGACATCGGGAACGGTGAACGTGACCACGGTCGTGCCGGCCAGCCCCTCCGCCGTGACGCTGAGGCTGCAATCCACGGCGTCGTTTTCCGGGACGGCCGGCTCCGTCGGCCATCTGCATCTCGGCAATGCCGCCGTTCTGGCCTTGCAGGCGGAGCTCTGAGCCGTGCCTGCGGCGAACGCTCCCGCGTCCTTCGCAAAAGCCCTCGCGTTCGTCCTGCGGCACGAGGGCGGCTTTTCCGATCACCCGCGGGATCCGGGCGGAGCCACCAATTACGGGATCACCCGGGAGACGCTGTCCCGCGCCAGGGGCCAGCCCGTGTCCGTCGACGATGTCCGCCACCTCGACATCGACGAGGCGTCCGCGATCTATCGCCGGTTCTACTGGGACGCCGTTCGCGCCGACGAGCTCCCGCCGGGGCTCGACCTCGCGCTCTTCGATCTCGCGGTCAATTCGGGTCCTGGCCGCGCGGTCAGGCTGCTCCAGCAGGTTCTCGGCATCGAGGCGGACGGGCTGATCGGCCCGATCACGCTCGAAGCTGTCCGCAACACGGATCCCGTCGAGGCCATCCGTCGCCTGACGCGCGCGCGCCTCGACTTTCTCTCCCGCCTCGTCACCTGGCCCGTCTTCGGGCGCGGGTGGCGCAGGCGGGTTCTCGACGCCGAGCAGGAAGCCCTCCGGCTGGCGTCCTCATGTCTCTCTCCACAAGGAATGTCCGATATGCTCGATACCAAAACCATTCTCGCGAGCCGCACGATCTGGGCCAATCTGATCGGCCTTGCGGCGTTGATCCTCGGCCTGTTCGGGTTCGATGCGTCCGAACTCAACGGCAATCCCTTTCAGGAAGCCTTCGTGCAGTTCGTCGCGTCGGCGAGCTTCGTCGCCTCGACGGTCTTCCGGATTCTGGCCACCAGGAGGATTGCGGGTTAGGGCAATTTTTCGGCGAAGTGGACACGGTTCGCCGTCAAAATGCGGCACGACAAAGAAGAGAGCTGTTTCCATGCAGGTGGAAACGGCTCTAGATTGGGCATTCAGGCTTCGTTCAGTGCTTCAAAGGCATAAGCCGCCCATGCGTCTGGTTTGGCTCGTCGTCGCGATGTGGGGAATGGTGGGGGCTGCGTCCGCGCAGAGCGCGACCGCGGCCCTCAAGAACTGCCTCCCGCCCCGGGAAATGCAGGAGGCCGTGGCCTCCAAAGGCGTCGTCGCGCCAGCCTCCGCCGTCATGACGGCCCGCCGCCAGGTCCCCAACGCGGACGTGGTGCGGGCCAGCCTTTGCCGCAGCAGCGATACCCTGGTTTACGTGATCATGGCCTTGCAAAAGGACGGCCGCATCGTTCAAGTGACGATCGACGGCCCGTCCGGGCGGGTCAAATCGGTCCATTGAAAAGAAAGCTCGAAACGTGCGCCTTCTCGTTGTCGAGGACGACAATACCCTCAATAAGCAGATCGTGACCGCCCTGGAGCAGGCAGGCTATGCCGTCGATACGGCTTTCGACGGCGAGGAGGGCCAGTTCCTGGGGGACACCGAGCCCTACGACGCCATCATCCTCGATCTCGGCCTGCCGAAGGTGGACGGCGTTTCGGTCCTGACCGCCTGGCGGCGGGAGGGCCGGAAGACCCCCGTCATTATCCTGACCGCCCGCGACCGCTGGAGCGACAAGGTTCAGGGTTTCGATGCCGGGGCCGACGACTACGTGACCAAGCCCTTCCACATGGAGGAGCTGCTGGCGCGGGTGCGCGCCCTCCTGCGCCGCGCCACCGGGCATGCGACGAGCGAGATCGCCTGCGGGCCGGTGAAGCTCGACACCCGCTCGGGCCGGGTGGCGGTGGACGGCAATCCGGTGAAGCTGACCTCGCACGAGTACCGGCTCCTGTCCTATCTCATGCACCATACCGGCCGCATCGTCTCGCGCGGAGAGCTGACGGAGCATCTCTACGATCAGGATTTCGACCGCGACTCGAACACCATCGAGGTCTTCATCGGCCGCCTGCGCAAGAAGCTCGGCGTGGACATCATCCAGACCGTTCGCGGCCTGGGCTATCTCCTCGACGCGAGCCAGGCCCAGACGAAGTCGTGAGCGGCTTTCGCCCGGTCCTGGCGCGCCTCTCGGGCCGGCCCATCGCCGTCAGGCTTGCGGTCTCGTCCGTCTTCTGGAGCTTCGCGATCCTGCTCGTCGCGGGGCTCATCCTGCAGACGCTCTACCGCGACAACACGGAGCGGGCCTTCGACCAGCGCCTTCTGGTCTACGCCAACACCCTGGCGTCCAATCTGGTGGCGCCGGGCGATCCGGACCGGGACCTCGGTCCCATCGGGGATCCGCGCTTCGAGCTCCCCCTGTCAGGCTGGTACTGGCAGGTGGCCCGGCCCAATGCGAAGCCGGGCGAGGTCCGCTCCTCGAAGTCGCTCTTCGGTGGACAGATCCCGAGCCTCACCGTGGGCGCCGACAACCGGTTCGGCCAGATCCGCCGCGGCTACGGCAAGGCGCCCGACGAGCGCAACCTTCGCCTCATCGAGCGCGACATCGATCTGGGCGAGGACGGCCGTTACATCATCCGGGTCGCGGGCCCGGCGGATGAAATCGACCTGGCCGTCCGCGACTTTCTCTTTGCCCTGACCATGACCTTCGCGCTGCTCGGGCTGGCTCTCGGCTTTTCCACCCTTCTGCAGATCCGGTTCGGCCTGCGGCCGCTGGCCAAACTCCGCAGCGCCCTTGGGGCCATCCGCCGCGGCGAGGCGGAGAGGATCGCAGGCGAGTATCCCCGGGACATCTCGCCGCTCGCGAGCGAGCTGAACCTCCTGCTGGACACGAACCGGGAGATCCTGGAGCGGGCGCGCACCCAGGTCGGCAATCTGGCGCATGCCCTCAAGACGCCGCTGAGCATCATCATGAACGAGGCGGAGAACGCACCCGAGGAGGTTGCGGCCCGGGTGCGGGAGCAGGCGGTCCTGATGCGCGACCAGGTGAACTACTACCTGGACCGCGCCCGCGCGGCGGCGCTGGCCGGAACGCTCGGCACGCTCACGGATGTGGAGCCGGTGATCGCGGGCCTCGCCCGCACCTTCGCCAAGATCTACCGCGACAAGGCCCTGGCCTTCGAGCTCGCGATCCCGCCCGACCTGCGGTTCAGGGGCGAGAAGCAGGATCTCGAGGAGATGGCCGGCAACCTCATCGACAACGCTGCCAAATGGGCCTCCCGGAAGGTCGAGATTTCCATCGAGGTCATCCGCGAGGACGACGATCGCCCGCGCTTCCGTCTCCTCATCGACGACGACGGCCCAGGCCTTCCCGAGGCCGCGAGGGCCGAGGTTCTCAAGCGCGGCCGCCGCCTCGACGAAACGAAGCCCGGCTCGGGGCTGGGGCTCTCCATCGTCAGCGATCTCGCCGCCCTCTACCGGGGCTCGCTCAACCTCGAAGCCGCGCCTCTCGGAGGGCTTCGAGCGGTGCTCGAGCTCCCGGGGGATAGAGGCTGACCCTCTGTATTTTTACGCGTGACACCGTGCCACCGTCGTGCTTGACGGGGACTCGGAGTAATTGGGGTGTCATGGTGATCTGGATCATACTCCTGCTGATGACGGCGGCAGCCGTGATGGCGGTCCTTTGGCCGCTGTCGCGCCACCGCGCGATCACGGCGGAGCAGCTGGACCCGGATACGCAGTTCTATCGCGAGCAGATCGCCGAGATCGAGCGGGACCGCGAGCGCGGCGTGCTCCAGGCCAGCGAGGCCGAGGCCGCCAGAACCGAGGCCGCACGCCGTCTTCTTCGCGCCACCGGCATGACGGCGAATGCCTTCACGAACTTGGGCGAACCGGCCCTGCGCCGCCGCCGGGCCGCCTCCACGCTCGCCCTGTCGGCGATCCCGATCATCGCGCTCGCGCTCTACGGCGCCTACGGTTCGCCGCATCTCCTGACGCATCCCCCGAAGGAGCAGGCCCAGGCTCAGGGCGAAAGGCTCGACCTCTTGGCGGCGGTCTCGCAGATCGAGACCCATCTCGCCCAGAACCCGCAGGACGGCCGCGGCTGGGAAGTGGTGGCTCCGGTCTATCTCCGCATGGGCCGGGTCGAGGATGCGGTGAAGGCCTACGAGGCGGCCGTCCGCTCTCTCGGCCCCAGCGCGGACCGGCTGTCGAACTGGGCTGAAGTCATGGTGCTCGCCAAGGACGGTCTCGTGTCCTCGGAGGCCCAGAAGATTTTCGAGCAGGCGGTGAAGCTGGACAAAAGCTCCCCGAAGGCGCGCTATTATCTGGCCGTTGCGGCCGAGCAGGACGGACAGATGGACAAGGCCAAGCAGGCCTATTCCGAGCTTCTCGCCGAGTCGCCGGAGGGTGCGCCTTGGGCCAATGTGGTGAGGCAGCGCCTGGCCGGGCTCGGCGTCGAGCCACCCGTTGCCGAGCAGGACAATGCTCCCCAGATAGGAGCGGGCGACATAGCCCGCATGGTGTCGGGGCTGGCGGAGCGCCTTGAGACCCAGGGCGGCTCTCCCGACGAATGGGCGCGTCTGATCCGTTCCTATGCGGTTCTCGGGCAGCGCGACAAGGCCAAGGCCACGGCCGAACGCGCCCGGCAGGCGCTGGCGCAGGACGAGGCCGGGCTGAAGACCGTCGACGCGATGGCGCGCGAGCTGAAACTGACTGACGCGGAACCATGACCAGAAAGCAAAGACGTCTGACCCTGATCGGCTTCGCGGGCGGCATCCTGGCGATCGCCCTCGGTCTTGTGCTCTACGCCATGAACGACACCATCGTGTTCTTCAACTCGCCGGCGGACATCCAGGCCAAGAACGTGCAGCCGGGCACGCGCCTGCGCCTCGGCGGCCTGGTGAAGGAAGGCTCCGTCCAGCGCGGCGGCGACCAGAGGATCACCTTCGAGGTGATGGATGCGCAGAGCGCGATCCAGGTGCACTACAAGGGTCTGCTGCCCGACCTGTTCCGCGAGGGGCAGGGCATCGTGGCGGAGGGCGTGCTGGAGAGCGCGACCGTGTTCCGGGCCGATTCCGTCCTCGCCAAGCACGACGAGAACTACATGCCGCGCGAGGTCGCCGATACCCTGAAGAAGCAGGGGCACTGGCAGGGTGAGGCCAACGCCGCGCCGAAGACGCAGTAAAGAGGGAGAACCCGGTGTTCGTCGAGGCTGGACATTTCGCGCTTGCGCTGGCGCTCGGGTTATCCCTGATCCAGACGATCGTGCCGTTCTGGGGAGCGCGCACGAACGATCCGGTTCTGATGTCGGTGGGGCGCACCACGGGGCTCGCCGTCTTCGGCTGCATCGCGTTCGCGTTCCTGGCGCTGACGGTCGCCTACGTGACCTCCGACTTCTCGGTCGTGAACGTGGTCGAGAACTCGCATTCGGCAAAGCCGCTCATCTACAAGCTCTCGGGGGTGTGGGGTAACCACGAGGGCTCCATGCTGCTGTGGATCCTGATCCTCGCCCTGTTCGGGGCCGTGGTGGCCCTCGCCAGGAACAGCATCCCGCTGAAGTTGCAGGCCAACACGCTCGCCGTTCAGGGCGCGATCACCATCGCGTTCCTGCTCTTCATCCTGCTCACGTCCAATCCCTTCACGCGTATCATCCCGGCTCCCGCCGAGGGGCAGGACCTCAACCCGCTGCTTCAGGATCCCGGCCTCGCGATCCATCCGCCGCTTCTCTACATCGGCTATGTCGGCTTCTCGATCTCGTTCGCCTTCGCCATCGCGGCGCTGATCGACGGGCGGATCGATGCCGTGTGGGCGCGCATCGTCCGCCCCTGGACCCTCGGCGCCTGGGCCTTCCTGACGCTCGGCATCGCCATGGGGTCGTACTGGGCCTATTACGAGCTCGGCTGGGGCGGCTGGTGGTTCTGGGATCCGGTGGAGAACGCCTCGCTCATGCCGTGGCTCGCGGGCACGGCGCTTCTGCATTCCACGGTCGTCATGGAGAAGCGCGACGCGCTCAAGGTCTGGACGATCCTTCTGGCCATCCTCACCTTCTCCCTGTCCCTGCTCGGCACCTTCCTGGTGCGCTCGGGCGTGCTGACCTCCGTGCATTCCTTCGCGGTCGATCCGGAGCGCGGCACCTTCATCCTCGGCATCCTCATCCTGTTCATCGGCGGGTCGCTGGCGCTCTTCGCCTGGCGCGCGCCGCTGCTCAAGCAGGGCGGTCTGTTCGCTCCCGTCTCACGCGAGGGCGCGCTCGTGGTGAACAACCTGTTCCTGGCGACCGCCTGCGCAACGGTTCTGATCGGCACGCTCTACCCGCTGGCGCTGGAGGTCGTGACCGGCGAGAAGATTTCCGTGGGCGCGCCGTTCTTCAATTTCACCTTCCTGCCGCTGATCGTTCCGCTGCTGCTGCTGCTGCCCCTCGGGCAGACGCTCGCCTGGAAACGCGGCAACTTCCTCGGCACCGCGCAGCGCCTCTATGCGGTGCTCGGCCTCTCGCTCCTCGCCACGATGGCGATGTTCGCCATCGCGCATGGCGGACCCGTCGCGGCGCCCCTCGGGATCGGCCTCGGCGTCTATCTGGTGCTGGGCTCGCTCAACGAGATCGTGACGCGCTCCTGGTCCAGGGGAGCGCCCCTGGCCGTAGCCTGGCGCAAGGCCGCCGGCCTGCCGCGCTCCACCTGGGGCGCGGTGCTGGCCCATGCGGGCGTGGGCCTGACGGTCATCGGCATCGCGGCCACGGCCTGGGGCGTCGAAGGCTTGGCAACGGTCAAGATCGGCGACCGGATCAAGGCGGGCGACTACGAAGCCCGGCTCGAGCGCGTCGTGCCCCGCATCGAGGCGAACTACCGGGAGGACGTGGCGGTCTTCACGATCTTCCGGCAGGGCCATGAGCTCGGCTCCCTCGAGAGCATGAAGCGCCTCTACGTGACCCGCGGCATGCCGACGACGGAAGCCGGCATCATGACCGTCGGCCTCGGCCAGGTTTATGTGAGCCTGGGCGAGGTGCAGGCGGACGGCTCGGTGGGGGTGCGGATCTACTACAAGCCCCTGGTGCTGCTGATCTGGATCGGGGCGCTGGTGATGGCCCTGGGCGGCGGCGTGTCCCTGACGGACCGGCGGCTGCGGATCGGCGCTCCGGCGCGGGCCAAGATGGCCCCGGGCGCGCCCGTTCCTGCGGAGTGAGCAATGCGGTTTGTTCTTGCCCTGTTGACGGCCCTGGTGTTCAGCCTGTCGGCTCTGGCCGTGCAGCCTGACGAGGTGCTGAAGGATCCCGCCCTGGAGAAGCGCGCGCGAGAGATCTCCTCGGGCCTGCGCTGCCTGGTCTGCCAGAACCAATCCATCGACGATTCCGACGCGCAGCTCGCCAAGGACCTGCGGCTGCTCGTCCGCGAGCGTCTCGTGGCCGGCGACAGCGACCAGCAGATCCACGACTTCCTGGTGCAGCGCTATGGCGAATTCGTTCTGCTCAAGCCCACCTTCAGCGCCCACACCCTGCTGCTGTGGCTCACGCCTGTCCTGGTCCTCGTCCTGGGCGGCATCGGGGCCTACGCGGCCCTCCGGCAGCGTCCGCAGGCGCAGGCGCGCCTGGACGAGGAGGAGCAGAAGGCCCTGGAGGCGCTGCTCAAACGGGACAGACCGACCTCCTGATCAAACCTTACCAACATTTCATCTTGCCGTGAGAGTGCAGTAAGGCGCGAAACCCCATCTTCCTCCCAATACGAACCGTCAAAGGTTCTTTCAGGAGAGAAGAGATGTCGGACAAGGTTTCTACTCCCATCCGCAATCGGACCGCGAAATGGCTCGGCGCTGCGGCCGTCGCGGCCCTGATGGCGGGCGGCGCCGTCCAAAGCGGGCTCGTCGTTCCCGGTCCTGCCCATGCCGAGCTGCGCTCCATGTCGCAGCCGATCCAGAACGTGCCGTCCTTCGCGGACGTGATCGAGCGGGTGAAGCCCGCCGTCGTGGCCGTGAAGGTCAAGGTGCAGAACGTGGCCGATCGCGACGACGACGATGGCCCGCAATTCTCCATGCCGGATCTGCCTCCCGGCCACCCGATGGAGCGCTTCTTCCGTCAGTTCCGCGACGGCGAGCGCGGCGATCGTGGCCCCCGTTCGCAGCGTCCGCGCCAGTTCGGCCAGGCCCTGGGATCCGGGTTCTTCGTGTCGGCCGACGGCTATGTGGTGACCAACAACCACGTGGTCGACAATGCGTCCGAGGTGCAGGTGACCATGGACGACGGCAAGGTTCTCGACGCCAAGGTGATCGGAACCGATCCCAAGACCGACCTCGCCCTGCTGAAGGTCGAAGGCAGCGACTTCCCCTATGTCCGTCTGGCCTCCCAGAAGGCTCGCATCGGCGACTGGGTGGTTGCCATCGGCAATCCCTTCGGACTCGGCGGCACCGTGACGGCCGGTATCGTGTCGGCTCAGCACCGTGACATCGGGGCCGGTCCTTACGACGACTTCATCCAGATCGACGCTTCGGTGAACAAGGGCAACTCTGGTGGCCCGACCTTCAACCTCTCCGGCGAGGTCGTGGGCGTGAACACGGCGATCTTCTCGCCCTCCGGCGGCAATGTCGGCATCGCGTTCGCCATTCCGGCGAGCACGGTGGAGCAGATCGTCGCCTCGCTCAAGGAGAACGGCAGCGTGACCCGCGGTTTCATCGGCGTGCAGATGCAGCCGGTGACCAAGGAGATCGCGGAGGCGATCGGCCTCAAGGAGGCGAAGGGCGCCCTCGTGGCCGAGACGATCAAGGACGGTCCCGCCGCGAAGGCCGGCGTGCGCACGGGCGACACCATCATCGCGGTGGACGGCCAGCCCATCAACGAGGCCAAGGACCTGTCCCGCAAGGTCGCCCAGGTCGCGCCGGGCAAGACCCTGTCCCTGACGCTCTGGCGCGAGGGCAAGGAACGGACGGTGACCCTCGAGGTCGCCAGCCAGCCGAAGGGCGTCTGATCCTTCGGTGACGAACAAGACACCAGGATCTTAAATGTTGATTGCCCCCGACACCTGGTGTCTTCTGCCCGCGGCGGATCGGCCTTCCCCCCTCCAGGGCCGGTCCGCCGTCGGGCTTCAATTGCGTACAGGTAGGCCATGCGGATTCTCATCATCGAGGACGACAAAGAGGCAGCCGCCTACCTGGTGAAGGCGTTTCGCGAGACCGGCCATGTGGCGGACCATGCCGCCGACGGGCTGGACGGTTACGCCATGGCCGAGGCGGGGGATTACGATGTGCTCGTGGTCGACCGCATGCTGCCGAAGCTCGACGGCCTCTCCCTCATCCGCTCCCTGCGCGAGCAGAAGGTCGAGACGCCGGTTCTCATTCTCTCCGCCCTTGGCCAGGTCGATGACCGCGTGAAGGGCCTGCGCGCGGGCGGCGACGACTATCTCCCGAAGCCCTATGCCTTCTCCGAGCTTCTGGCCCGCGTCGAGGTTCTCTCGCGGCGCCGCGCCTCCGCGCCCAGCAGCGAGCCCACCGTCTATCGTGTCGCCGATCTCGAACTCGACCGCCTGTCCCACCGCGTGACGCGCTCGGGCCACGAGATCGTGCTGCAGCCGCGCGAGTACAGGCTGCTCGAATACCTGATGAAGAACGCCAACCAGGTCGTCACGCGCACGATGCTGCTGGAGCACGTGTGGGATTACCACTTCGATCCCCAGACCAACGTGATCGACGTTCACGTCTCGCGCCTGCGCTCCAAGATCGACAAGGGCTTCGACAAGCCGCTCATCCATACTATCCGCGGTGCCGGCTACATGGTGCGCGTGGGCTCGGTGGAGGATGAGGAATGAGCGTTTCCGCATGACCGGCCTCGGCAAGCTCTTCCGGACCACCGCGTTCAAACTGTCCTTCGCGTATCTCGTCGTCTTCACGCTCTTCGCCTTCGTGACGCTGGGCTATGTCGCCTGGAGCGCCGAGAAGGTGCTGACCGACCAGTTCGTCTCGACGATCGAGACCGAGATCGACGGATTGGCGCAGCAATACAGGAACGGAGGGCTCCGGCGTCTGGTGAACGTGGTCGACCGGCGCTCCCGCACGCCGGGCGCTTCGCTCTATCTCGTCACCACCGAACTCGGGGAGCGGGTCGCCGGCAATGTCGGGGCCCTGCCTCCGGGCGTGATCGATCGCGTGGGGCAGTTCGAGACCCTCTACAACCGCACGGACGAGACGGACACCAAACCCAACGTTGCGCTCGTGCGCGTCTATCTCCTGCCGGGCGGCTTTCGTCTGCTGGTCGGACGCGACATCGAAGAGCGCATCCGCCTGCGCGACGTCATCCACCGGGCCATCGGCTATTCCCTGCTGTTCATCGGCGTTCTCGGCTGCCTGGGCAGCTGGTTCATCGCGCGGCGCGTGCTCAAGCGCGTCGACGACATGACCGACATCACGCGCGACATCATGGCGGGCGATCTCGGCGGGCGGCTGAAGATCGCCGGGACGGGCGACGAGCTCGACCGCCTCGCGCAGAACCTCAACGACATGCTCGACCGCATCGGCGAGCTGATGCGCGGCATGCGCGAGGTTTCCGACAACATCGCCCACGACCTGAAGACTCCGCTCACGCGTCTGCGCAACAAGGCCGACGAGGCGCTGCGGACGGCCAGAACCCCCGACGAACTGAAAGCCGCGCTCGAAGCCACCATCGAGGAGAGCGACAACCTCATCCGCATCTTCAACGCGCTTCTCATGATCGCGCGGCTCGAGGCGGGCAACGCCCGCGAGGCTCTCGCCGAGTTCGATGCGGCGGAGGCCGTGCGGGACGTGGCCGAACTCTACGAGGCGGTGGCGGAAGAGGTTGGCGTCACCCTCGACGTTTCCGTCGAGAGCGGCGAGAGTGGGCTGCCGATCCACGGCAGCCGCGAGTTGCTGGGCCAGGCCATGGCCAATCTCCTCGACAATGCCCTCAAATACGGCGCCGCTCCCGATGGCAGCACGCAGACGATCACCGTGTCGGCCCAGCGCGTCGGCCAGGAGGCGAGGATCGTCGTGGCGGATCGCGGTCCAGGAATCCCGGAGGAGGAGCGCAGCCATGTGCTGGAACGCTTCGTGCGGCTGGAAACAGCCCGCTCGCGCCCGGGGTTCGGTCTCGGGCTCAGCCTTGCCGCGGCCGTGGCGCGGCTTCACGAGGGGCGGCTTGTGCTGGAAGACAACGCGCCCGGACTGCGCGTCGTGCTGATCCTGCCGTTGAAGGAGGCGCCCGTCCCGCAGGCGGTCCTGCCGTCCGCCGCCTGATCCCGGTGGGGGAGCCGGCTCACTTTTCGGTTGCCTCTGGCGCGGCGGCATGAACACTCAGCTCATCACACGACCTGGATGGATTGACTGTGCCGGACCAAAACCGCTCCCTGATCGACCGCCTGACGCAGGCCCCGCCCGTTTCCGATCTCAAGAAGGCCGAGGCCGGGCTGGCGGATCTCATGGAGCGCGTCCGCGAGGTTCCGGAGGCGGCCGCGCTTCTGCCCCGCCTCGAGGCAGGTCTCTTCCGCGATCTTCTCGTGGCTCTTGCCGATTACTCGCCTTTTCTCTGGCAACTCGTTCTGTCCGATCCGGCCCGCACGGCGAGGCTGGCGCTGGAGGCGCCGGAGGCCGTTCATGCTTCCATCGTGGACGATCAGGGCACCCTGTTCCGCCGCGTGCGCGCGGGCGAGATGACCCGAGACGAGGCGGTGCGGGCCTTCCGGCGCAACCGCAGCGCCCATGCGCTTCTCGTGGCCCTTGCCGACATCGGGGGGCTCTGGCGCACGGAGGAGGTTACGCAGGCTCTGTCCGCCTTCGCGGATGCCTCCGTGTCCGGCGGCTTGAATCTGATCCTCACGGAAACCGCGGATCTCGGCCGCATCACGCTCCAGAACCCGGATGCGCCCGGCGAGGGCTCGGGCGTCACCGTGCTGGCGCTGGGCAAGCACGGGGCAGGGGAGCTCAACTATTCGAGCGACATCGACCTCGTCATCTTCTTCGATCCGCAGACGCAGGCGGTGAAGGAAGGGGCCGAGGCGACGACCATCTACACCCGCATCGCCCAGCAACTGGCCCGGCTGCTGCAGGAGCGGACGCCCGACGGGTATGTCCACCGCGTCGATTATCGCCTGCGGCCCGATCCCGGTTCGACGCCCACGGCCATGTCCCTGGCGTCGGCCTATGTCTATTACGAGACGCTCGGGCAGAACTGGGAGCGCGCGGCCTTCATCAAGGCCCGGCCCGTCGCGGGCGATCTCACGCTGGGCGAGACCTTCCTCGCCGAGCTGCGGCCCTTCATCTGGCGCAAGTATTTCGATTTCGCCTCCATCGCCGACGTTCATGCCATGAAGCGGCAGATCCATGCGGTGCGCGGGCACGATGAGATCGCGGTGGCGGGGCACGACATCAAGCTCGGACGCGGCGGCATTCGCGAGATCGAGTTCTTCGTGCAGACGCAGCAGCTCGTGTTCGGCGGCAGACGGCCCGCGCTCCGGGGACGGCGCACCCTCGAGATGCTGGTCGAGCTGCACAACGAAGGCTGGATCACCGCGCAGGCGCGCGATGAGCTGTCCCATGCCTATCGCTTCCTCCGGACCATCGAGCACCGGCTGCAGATGGTCGCCGATGAGCAGACCCAGCGGCTTCCTTCCGACGAGGATGAGCTCAAGCGCTTCGCCGGGTTCTGCGGCTATTCCAACCTCGAGGCATTCTCGAAGGCCCTGACGGATCAGGCCAGGATCGTGCAGGGCCATTACGCCCTGCTCTTCGAGGAGGGGCCGGAGCTCGCCTCCGACGTGGGGAGCCTGGTTTTCACCGGCGTCAGCGACGATCCGGAAACCCTCGCAACCTTGCGGCGCATGGGCTTCCGCGAGCCGGAGAAAACGGCCGAGACCGTTCGGGGATGGCATTTCGGGCGCCGCGCCGCCATCACGAGCGCGCGAGCGCGCGAGGTGCTGACCGAGCTCACGCCGGCGCTGCTGTCGGCCCTGGGGGGCACGGCGGATCCCGATGCCGCATTGGCGGCTCTCGACGCCGCGTTCGGGCGCATGCCGGCCGCCGTCGAACTCCTCACCATCCTGCAATCCCACGACAAGCTGCGCCTTCGCTTCGCGGATCTCCTCGGCACGGCTCCTCGGCTTGCCAACACGGTGGCGCAATCCCCGCATGTGCTCGACGTGCTCATCGACCCTGCCTTCGGCATTCCGCTGGTGGATGAATCGGCGATCGAGGAACAGCTGCTGCAGATCATCGGCAATCCCGAGAACTACGAGGACTTCCTCGACCGCGCCCGCGACGCGGCCCGGCAGATGCGTTTCATCACGGGCGCGCGGCTTCTCTCCGGCATCATTTCCCCGGCGCAGGCGGGTGAGGCCTACGCCGCCATCGCGGCGGCCACCATCCGCGCGTCGGTCGAGCGCGTTCGCCGGGAGTTCGAGGCCGAGCATGGCGTGGTACCCGGCGCCAAGATGGCAGTGCTCGGACTGGGCCGCCTCGGCACGAAGGAGCTGACGGCCGGTTCGGATCTCGACTTGGTCCTCATCTACGATTTCGACGAGGAGCGGCGCGAGAGCACGGGGCCGCGCTCTCTCGACGCCGTCGTCTATCACACGCGCCTCACCCAGCGCCTTGTCGCCGCGCTGACCGTGCCGACCCGGCGCGGGCTTCTGTACGAGGTGGACCTTCGTCTGAGACCCCAGGGCGGCAAGGGACCGGTGGCTTCGCAGTTCAAAGGCTTTCTCGCCTACCAGCAGACCGAAGCCGAGCTCTGGGAGCACATGGCTCTCACCCGCGCGCGCATCCTGTTCGCCGATCCGGGTTTCGCCGAGCCGCTCGGCGAGGCGATCAACCGCATCGTCGGCGCCGCGCGCGACCCGGAACATGTGGTGTCCGAGGTCCGATCGATGCGGGACCTGATCGCTCGCGAGAAGGGCGACGACGATCCATGGGATCTCAAGCTCGCGAGAGGTGGGCTGACGGATCTCGACTTCATCGCGCAGGCGCTCGTTCTGGCGCATGCGAGCCGGCATGCCGCGCTCCTTGGATGTCCGACCGAAGCGACGTTCCAGGAGGCCTGTAAGGCAGGCCTGATGTCGGATGAGGACGCAACGGACCTGATCGAGGCTCACCGGCAGTTCAACGCCATCTTCCAGTGGCAGCGGCTGACGATCGAAGGCGCTTTCGATCCCGACCGGGTGCCGCCCGCCATCTTCAAGCGCCTCGCGACGATTGCGGGGCTGCCCGATGCCAAGGTCCTGCTGACGCATCTGAACGCGACGCGTGAGCATGTTCGGGAGATCTACGACCGCGTGCTGAGCTGACCGCTTGCCATCTGCTGCTCTCGGCCTCCTGTCATGGCCGTGCTTGTCGCGGCCATCCGCGTCTTAGGCTCCCTCGCGTGGAAGGCGCGGATCCCCGGCACAGGCCGGGGATGACGAGGACCTTTAGGCAGCCGCGTCCGCAAGAGCGATATGGGCGTTCGTGGCTTCCGTCAGCGGCAGGTGGACGAGCACGATGGTGCCGACGCCTTCCTGGCTCTTAATGCGGAGGCTGCCGCCATGAAGCTCGGCGAGCGAGCGGGCGATGGCGAGGCCGAGGCCCGATCCCTTGTAGCTCTTCGAGAACTCGGTCTCGACCTGCTCGAAAGGCTGCCCGAGCTTGTGCAGGGCGTGGTCCGGAATGCCGATTCCGTTGTCCTCGACGTAGATGTTGACCGCGCCGCCCGCGAGACGGGTACGCACCGTGATGCAGCCGCCCTCGCTCGTGAATTTGGTCGCATTCTGAAGCAGGTTCACGAGGATCTGGTGGAGCGCGCGCTCATCGGCGGGCACCACGATGTCATCGGGCGTCACGTCGACGGTGACGGAGAGGTTCTTGGCCTTGGTCTGCTCGCTGACGAGCTTCAGCGCACGCTGGATCGACGAGTGGATCTCCAGAGGCTGCTTCTTGAGCGTCGTGCGGCCTGCCTCGATGCGCGACATGTCGAGAATGTCGTTGATGACCGACAGGAGGTATTCGCCGCTCGAGCGGATATCGGCGCAATATTCCTCGTACTTTTCCGAACCGAGCGATCCGAAGATGCCGCTCTGCATGACCTCGGCAAAGCCGATGATGGCGTTGAGGGGCGTGCGCAGCTCGTGGCTCATGTTGGCCAGGAATTCCGATTTGGCGCGGTTGGCGCTCTCGGCCTGGGCCTTCTGGTCGAGGTAGCGCTCGGCGAGATCGGCGAGCTGCTGCGTCTGCGCTTCGAGCTTTTGGCGCGACTGCTTGAGGTCGAGAACCGTGGCGATGAGTTCCTTCTCGGACTCGACCAGGCGGTGCTCATGACGCTTGAGAGCCGTGATGTCCGTACCCACCGACACGTAGCCGCCGTCTTTGGTGCGGCGCTCGTTGATCTGCAACCAGCGGCCGTCCTGCAGGCGCGCCTCGAAGGTGCGCGCGCCCACGTCCTGCTGCTCGCGGCGCAGGAATTGGTGCTGCACCTCCGGCGGGCGTCCGAGCGCCATCACTTCCGCGTAGGACTTGCCCTGCAGATTGGCGTCGGCCGGCAGCTCGTGAAGTTTCTGGAACTTCGAATTGCAGAGCACGAGATGGTTGTTGGCATCCCACAGCACGAAGGCTTCGGAGATCGCCTCGATGGCGTCGTGCAGGCGCGCATCCGCACGAGCGGTCTTTTCCTCCAGGCCCCGCTGCTCGGTGACGTCGACCGCGATGCCGACGAGATGGCTCGCGGCATCGTCCGGGTCGTTCATCAGCTCCGCACGGGCGCGCAGCCAAACCCAGTCTCCCGTGATGCTGCGGATACGGAATTCGTAATCGACGAGAGAGGTGGTGGCGGAAGCCAGCTGCTCGGCGAGCGTATACAGATCCTGATCCTCGGGGTGGATCATGGCGTTGACTTCCCCGAAGGAGAGGAATTCGTCCTGCCGTTCGTAGCCGAGCAACTCGTACATGGAATCCGACCAGTAGATGCGCCCGCGCCCGATGTCCCAGTCCCACAGGCCGCAGCGCCCCCGGTTCAGCGCCGAGTCGATCCTGTCGCGCACCTTCTCGCACACCTCGTCGGCCGCGCGGGCGCGGTTGGCCTGCATCATGTAGGCGACGCCGATCCCGACGAGCACCATGATCGTCGCACCGAGAAGAGAGACGTGTCCGATGGTGCGCGTCCACCAGCCGGAAAGGACGTGGGGCAGGGGCTGAACGATCGCGATCTGATTGGAGGAGGCGGGCAGTGCCCGCACGGTTGCGATGCCCTCATTGCCGTTGGGCATCCTGATCGTCATCACGCCTGCGCGGTCGGCAAACAATGCCAGGGGCTGCGCGTCGCCGAGCACCTCGGCCAATGTCCGCGGGGCGTTGCTGGCCTGCGGATACGTGGCCAGGACCGTTCCCGACTGGTTGACCAGGATAAGGCTGCGCTTGTGGCCGAGGGCGCTCGCCGGCATCTCCTTGGCGAGCTCGCCGAGCTGCGCGGTGGCCTGCGCCCGGTCGCTCGGGATGCGATGGTTGGCGAGCTTCGCTGCCGAGAGCGAAGCGATGATGTCGATGTCCTGAATGGCATCGAGGATGGTGTCGCGTCGCCCGTCCCGGATCTGCATCCAAGCGCTGCCGACCAGGGTCACGAGAAAGAGAATGAGAACGGCCGGAACGGCAAGTCTGAGCAAGGATTCGTACTGCTCGAGCCGACGATAGGCCGGGTTTGCGTCTGATCGCGCTACCCCGAGAATCGTACCCGCGCGTGCGGGTACGCATGCGGTCACCGCCCCCGCCATGCGATGCTCCCTCCGGAACCGTTACTGTCCTCGTTCGGAGGACGTGCCGCATCTCTCCGAATCACCAACAATAGAATCACGGGCAGGTGATTTGTCTAGCTATGGAGCCCGTTTGGTTAATAAAAAATTCTCATTTGCCCATCGATTTGGGGATAGCTTGGGATAACCTGTGGCGGCGCAACGCCGCAGGTTGGCTGTCAGAGAAGCGGGCTTTCTTCAAGCGATCGATTCACGATGTCTCCCACGTCGCGGGAAAGATTCGATTTTTGAGCGATCGACTGCAGCGCCCGACGGGCGTGGCCGCGGCGCATGGGCTCCATCATCCTCCAGGTGCTGAAGGCGGTGAGCAACCTTGATGCAAGCTGGGGATTCAACTCGTCGGCCCGCAGCACGATGGAGGCCAGAAAAGCGTAGCCCGCTCCATCCTCCCGATTGAACTGTACTTGGTTGAGCATCGCGAAGCTTCCGATCAGGGAACGCACGCGGTTCGGGTTGTTCATCGAGAAGGCAGGATGCTCCATCAGGCGCTTCACGCGATCGAGAGTCGTGTCCTCCGGGATCGCGGCCTGCAGGGTGAACCACTTGTCGAGAACGAGCGGTTCGTTGCGGTAACGCTCCTCGAAGCTCGCAATGGCATTCTCGCGCACCGTGCCGGGAATGGTCATGAGCACGTTCAACGACGCCAGCCGATCCGTCATATTGCCGGCCTTCTCGAACTGTTCGCTTGCGAGCTTTTCCCCCGCTTGCGGATCGGCGGCGGTCAGGAGATCGAGCGCGGCATTGCGCAGAGCCCTTCTCCCTGCGCTCGCCGCATCCGGGCTGTAGGATTCCGCCCGTGCAAGGGAACGATGGAAATCCGTCAACGGCTCGAAACAAGCCCTGCCAATATGCTGGCGCATGGTTCTTCGGGCGTGATGGATCGCGGTGGGATCCACATCCTTTCCGATCTCCTGGGCGATGTCGGATTCGCTTGGAAGCGTCAGGACGAGCGCCGCGAAGGCAGGGTCGCGCAGGGCGTCCGATTGTGCAAAGCCCCGGAAGGCGGAGGACAGGGCGCCCATGTCCTCATCGCTTGCCTGGGTGCCTGTCGAGAGGGAGACGAGCATGCGCATCGCGACCGTCTGCGCCGCCTGCCAGCGGTTGAAGGCATCGGTGTCGTGCCGGAGCAGGATGAGGAGTTCCTCGTTCGAAAGGTCGAGGGAGACCTTCACCGGCGCCGAAAAACCGCGGAAGACCGAAGGAACGGGGCGCGATGCTACGCCCGTGAACGCGATGCTGTCCTCTGCCTTGTCGAACACGAACACGCCACGGGAATCAACGCGTTCGCACTCTGCGTCCATCGGCTGCCCGTCCTGAGCCACGAGTCCGAGCGCGACGGGGACCACCATCGGGTCCTTTGTCGGCTGGCCGGGGGTCGGGAGGGTATGCTGCTTGAAGTCGAGCCGGTACGTCTTCGCAGCCTCGTCATACTGGCCGTGCACGCTCACGCACGGCGTGCCGGACTGCCCATACCAGCGGGCGAAGTGCGAGAGGTCACGGCCGGTCACGTCGGCAAAGGCCTTCAGGAAGTCCTCGACCGTGGCGGCGGTGCCGTCGCATCGATCATAATAGAGATCCATGCCGCGCCGGAAATCCTCGTCGCCGATCAGCGTCTTGAGCATGCGGACGATCTCGGCGCCCTTCTCATAGACGGTTGCGGTGTAGAAATTGTTGATCTCACGGTACTGGCTCGGCCGCACCGGATGGGCCAGCGGACCCGCATCCTCCAGGAACTGTCGCGCCCTCAAGGTTTTCACCTCCGCGATGCGGTGCACGGCGCGTGAGCGTTCGTCGGACGAGAACTCCTGATCGCGGAAGACCGTCAGGCCCTCCTTTAGGCAGAGCTGGAACCAGTCGCGGCAGGTCACGCGATTCCCGGACCAGTTGTGGAAATATTCGTGAGCGATGATCGCTTCGATGTTCGCGTAATCCGTGTCGGTCGCGGTCTCGGGGCTCGCCAAGACGTATTTGTCGTTGAAGATGTTGAGGCCCTTGTTCTCCATGGCGCCCATGTTGAAGTCCGATACCGCGACGATGTTGAAGACGTCGAGGTCGTATTCCCGGCCGAAGACCTTCTCGTCCCAGATCATGGACCGCTCCAGAGCGTCGAGCGCGTAGCCGGCGCGGTCTTCCTTGCCGGGCTCCACGTAGACGGCGATCGCCACTGTCCGCCCGCTCATGGTCGTGAACGGTTTGGCGACGCGGCCGAGGCGCCCGCCGACAATCGCGAAGAGATAGGACGGCTTCGGGAAAGGATCATGCCAGACGGCGTAGTGCCGGCTCGTACCCGCGACGGAGCCGCTCTCGACCGGGTTGCCGTTGCCGAGCAGAACCGGGGCCTCGTCAAGTTCGGCCTCGATGCGTGTGGTGTAGACGGCCAGCACGTCGGGGCGGTCGAGGAAATACGTGATGCGCCTGAAGCCTTCGGCTTCGCATTGCGTGCAGTAATTGCCGCTGGACCGGTAGAGCCCCATGAGCCTGGTGTTCGCCGTCGGGTTGATTTCCGTCTCGATGGTAAGCCGGAACGGCCCCTGCGGAGGCTGGGAGATGGTGAGCAATTCAGGGCGCGCCTCGAACTCGCCGGCCTCCAGGATCCGGCCGTCGAGAGCGACCGATTTGAGATTCACCTCGTCGCCGTCGAGCGCCAGAGGAACATCCGAGCGTCCGGCCGGATTGGGCCGCATGGAGAGCGTTGCCGTAACCTTTGTCGCCGCGGGATGGAGCTTGAAATCCAGCTCGACCCGCTCAATGAGAAAATCGCTCGGCCGGTAATCCTCAAGGCGGACGATCTGGGCGGCATCAGTGCGCATCGGCTGCTCTCTGTGAAACTTGATTTCGCTGTGTCTAGGGGTCGAACGGACAGGTGGATCAGGAACGTCTGAAACGACAGGTCTTAAAAGTCACGCCCACTTGGACAATTCCAAGGCTTTTTGCGCGGGTATAAAGCATAGGCCTTGATCTCTGCGTCAAATGCGCCATCACCCTGAGCCAAGCTCATACAGGAGATGGTCTATGGAATACCTCCACACGATGGTCCGGGTCTCGAACCTGGAGCAATCCCTCGATTTCTTCTGCAACAAGTTCGGCCTCGTCGAGGTCCGGCGCATCGAGAACGAGAAGGGCCGTTTCACCCTCGTGTTCCTGGCGGCTCCAGGGGACGTGGAGAAGGCCCAGGAGACGAAAGCCCCGCTTCTGGAGCTGACCTACAACTGGGACGAGCACGAGTATTCCGGCGGCCGCAATTTCGGCCATCTCGCCTATCGGGTCGATGACATCTACGAGACCTGCCGGAAGCTGATGGATGCGGGCGTCACCATCAACCGCCCGCCCCGGGACGGGTACATGGCCTTCATCAAGACCCCCGACAACATCTCCATCGAGCTGCTGCAGCGCGGCGAGCCCAAGCCCGTGCTGGAGCCGTGGGCGTCCATGCCGAACACCGGCACCTGGTAAGCCGAAGGGATCGCGCCTCCTGAGAAGAGCCTCTTGGCGAAATCCCCTTGCTCCGTCATTCTTCCCGCCCCACCATAACAGGCCGGGAAGAACCCGGCGGAGGAAGATCTTGGCACGAGACGCAATCCGCTTCTGGCGGAACGGACAGCCCATCGAGGTGACTGGCTTTCACCCGCGCACCACACTCCTGGACTACTTGAGGCTTCAGGAGCGCCGGGTCGGCACCAAGGAGGGCTGCGCCGAAGGCGATTGCGGAGCCTGCACCGTTGCCCTGGGCCGTGTGCGGGACGGGCGCGTCCGCTACGAGCCCGTGAATGCCTGCATCCTGCTGCTCGGCCAGGTCGATGGCGCCGAAGTCGTCACCGTCGAGGATCTGGCGGCAGGAGGCGAACTGCACCCGGTGCAATCGGCCATGGTGGCGCATCACGGGTCCCAGTGCGGCTTCTGCACGCCGGGAATCGTCATGAGCCTGTTCACCCTCTATCATGAGGCCCGGCCTTTGAGCCGCGAACGCGTCAACGATGCCCTGGCGGGAAATCTCTGCCGCTGCACGGGGTACCGACCGATCGTCGATGCGGCCCTCGACGCATGTTCAGGCGCAGCCCAGGACGCGTTCGCGCAGGCCGGTGAAGCGACCGCACGCGCCCTGGCCGAGCTGGCCGACGGCGAGGATGTCATGATCGGCAACGAGGCCCGGTTCTTCGCCGCGCCCGCGAGCGAGGCTTCTCTTGCGGCCCTCTATGAGCGCCATCCCGGCGCGACTCTGGTCGCAGGCTGCACCGATGTGGGCCTCTGGATCACGAAGGGCATGGCGGAGCTCGAGAAGATCATCTGGCTCGGCCGCGTCGCGGGGCTCGACCGGATCGAGGATGCAAACGACGCGCTGACCATCGGCGCGACCGTCACCCACGCGGACGCGTACATGAGACTTGCTGCCATCGATCCCGATCTCGGCGAGCTGATGCGCCGCTTCGGTTCCGCCCAGGTGCGGGCCTCCGGAACCGTGGGCGGGAACATCGCGAACGGATCGCCCATCGGCGATCTCGCCCCGGCGCTCATCGTGCTGGGTTCCACGCTGGAGCTGCGCCAGGGCGAGAGAACGCGCGTTCTGCCGCTGGAAGAGTTCTTCATCGCTTACCGTAAGCAGGATCGCCTGCCGGGCGAGTTCGTGCGCAGTGTCACGGTGCCGAGGCTCAAGGGCAATGTGGCCTTCCGCGCCTACAAGGTCTCCAAGCGCTTCGACGAGGATATCTCCGCCGTCATGGGCGCATTCAAGCTCACGCTGGAGGGGCGCAGGATCGCCGAGGCTCGCGTCGCATTCGGCGGCATGGCGGGCATCCCGAAACGCGCCCCGGCGACGGAGGCCGCGTTGGTCGGACTCTCCCTCGACGATCCATCGGCCTGGGATCGGGCGACGGCGGCGATCGCGCGCGACTACCAGCCCCTCGACGACCTTCGCGCCTCTGCGGCCTACCGCACGACGGTCGCCCGCAATCTGGTGTTCAAGGCGCTGAGCGAGACGGCCTCGGGCGAGACCGGCGCGACGCGGGTCATCGGCCGGCGCGAGGCCCTCGAGGCGGCGGAGTAAGGCCATGAACGCACCCACAAAGCCCATCGATACCGAGACGCTCCGCCACGTCCGCCAACCTCTGCCGCACGATTCCGGTCCCAAGCATGTCCAGGGCGTCGCGCAGTACATCGACGATATCCGCGAGCCGGAGGGTACGCTGCACATCGCTATCGGGCAGGCGCCGAAAGCGCGCGGACGCCTGATCTCCCTCGATGTTTCCGCCGTGCGCAGCATGCCCGGCGTGGTGGCCGTTCTCACCGTCGCCGACATCCCCGGCAAGAACGACGTTTCCCCGGCCTTCGGCGACGATCCCCTGTTCGTCGACAGCGAGATCAGTTTTCTCGGGCAGGCTGTGTTCGCAGTCGTCGCAACGAGCCGCGACATCGCACGACGTGCGGTGAAAAACGCCGTGATGGAGATCGAATCCGAGACGCCGAGCATCACCGTGGAGGATGCGCTGGCGCGTGGCGAGACCGTGCTGCCGGATTATGCCTATGGGCGCGGCGACGTGGAGGCCGCGGTGGCCGGTGCGCCTCGCCGGCTCGAAGGCAGGTTCCGCGTCGGCGGGCAGGAGCACTTCTATCTCGAAGGTCAGGTGGCCTTCGCGATCCCCGGCGAGGACGGCGACATTCACGTCTATTCCTCGACCCAGCATCCCTCGGAAGTGCAGCATGTGGTCGCCCGTGTGCTCGACATTCCCGATTCCTACGTGACCTGCGAAACCCGCCGCATGGGTGGCGGCTTCGGCGGCAAGGAGAGCCAGGCGACCCAATGGGCCGTGACGGCATCGCTCGCCGCGCGCGTGACGGGGCGTCCCTGCAAGATCCGTCTCGACCGTGACGACGATTTCATTCTCACCGGCAAGCGGCACGACTTCCGCTGCGACTGGCGCGTCGGCTTCGACCACGACGGGCGCATTCAGGGTTATGGCGTCGATCTCCTGGCCCGCTGCGGCTATTCGGCGGATTTGTCCGCCGGCGTAGTGGACCGTGCCATGTTCCACGCGGACAACGCTTATTGGATGCCGACCGTCCACATCGCCTCCAAGCGGCTGAAGACCAATACGGTCTCCAACACCGCCTTCCGCGGCTTCGGAGGCCCACAGGGTATGCTCGCCATCGAGCATGTGATGGACCAGATCGCCTGGGCGACGGGGCGCGATCCGCTCGATGTGCGCTACGTTAATTTCTATCGTCCTGGGGAGAACGTCACTCCCTACGGGATGGAGGTGGAAGAGACCGATACGCTCCATAACCTCGTGCGGATTCTCGAGGAGACATCGGACTATCGTGCGCGGCGGGAGGAAATCGCAGGTTTCAACGCGGCCTCGCCGATCATGAAGCGCGGAATCGCCCTGACGCCGGTCAAATTCGGCATCAGCTTCACGCTCACCCACATGAACCAGGCGGGCGCCTTGGTGCATGTCTATCAGGACGGTTCCGTGCACCTGAACCATGGCGGCACGGAGATGGGGCAGGGGCTCTACGTCAAGGTGGCGCAGGTCGTGGCCGAGGAGTTCGGCATCGCCATGGAGCGCGTGCGCATCACCGCGACGACGACCGCGAAGGTACCCAACACCTCCCCGACGGCCGCCTCGTCCGGCTCCGATCTCAACGGCATGGCGGCGAAGATCGCAGCGGGCGCGATCAAGAGGCGCATGACTGCGCACGCCGCCGAGATCTATGGCGTGCCGGAGGATCAGATCGCATTCCGCGACGACCGCGTGTTCATCGGCAACGAGAGCATACCCTTCGACGAACTGGCGAAGAAATGCATCCTTGCCCGCGTGCAGCTCTCGGAAGCTGGGCATTACAAAACGCCGAAGATCACCTGGGACCGTGCCAAGGGAACGGGTCGCCCGTTCTTCTACTTCGCCTATGGCGCGGCCTGCTCGGAGGTGATCGTCGATACGCTCACCGGAGAGAACAGGGTTCTGCGCACGGACATCCTTCACGATGTCGGCCGCTCCATCAATCCGGCCATCGATATCGGCCAGATCGAGGGCGGCTTCGTGCAGGGCATGGGCTGGCTCACCACGGAGGAGCTGGTGTTCAGCAAGGAGGGACACCTGCTCACGCATGCGCCGTCCACCTACAAGATCCCGGTCGCCTCCGACGTGCCGGCCGACTTGCGCGTGGCGCTCTATCCCAACGCCAACCGCGAAGACACGATCTACCGCTCGAAGGCCGTGGGCGAGCCGCCGATCATGCTCGCGAACAGCGTCTTCTGCGCGCTGGCCGACGCGATTCATGCGCTCGACCCGTCGAAGCCTGTTCCGCTGGACGCACCCGCGACGCCCGAGGCGGTGCTGCGCGCCTGCGAGTTCCTGCGAGGGAGGCCGATGGGGTGAGGGTCTGGCGACAGCTCGCCGCGTTCGTCGAGCAGCACGGGGCTGCCGCCCTGATCGGCGTGCATGACGTGAAGGGCTCCGCGCCCCGCGAGAAAGATGCCCGCATGGTCGTGCGGCCCGACGGAGCATTTCATGGCACCATCGGGGGCGGCCAGCTCGAATTCCTCATGCTCGATATCGCGCGCGAGATGCTGCAGCAGGGGCGCGGGCCCGCGCGGATCGTCGATCAGGCCCTCGGCCCCGATCTCGGCCAGTGCTGCGGCGGCCGGGTAAAGATCCTCATCGAGACCTTCGACGGGCGCGATCTCGACGATATCGCGTCTCTTGCGGCGGCCGAGGACAAGGGCCGCCGGTTCGATGTCGAATGCCGCATGGAGGAGGGACGGGTCCGGCGCGAACTGGCATCGGAGGCCGATGTCGGTCCCGGCTCCGAATGGCGCGAGACCCATGGCGAGGAGCGCACGCCCGTTCTCCTTTTCGGCGCAGGTCACGTGGGCCGCGCCCTCGTCCTGGCGCTGGCGCCGCTGCCGTTCGCCGTGCGCTGGCTCGACGATCGGGAGGACGCGTTTCCATCCCATGTTCCGGCGAACGCAGCGGCGGTGCGCATGCGAAGCCCCGAGGCCGAGATCGCGGAGGCGAAGCCGGAATCCCTCATCCTCGTGATGACGCACGATCATCCCCTCGATATGGCGATCACGGCGGCGGCGCTCTCGCGCGGATTTCCCTATGTGGGTCTCATCGGCAGCGCCACGAAGCGGGCGCGGTTCGAGAAGCGCTTCCGGGAGCTCGGGCTTCCTCGGGAGCGGATCGGCGCCCTGGTCTGTCCCATCGGGATCGCTGGCATCAAGGACAAGGATCCGGCCGTCATCGCGGCGTCGGTGGTCGTCCAGCTTCTCCAGGTGCGGGAACGGCCGCTCGACCGAAATCTCTCGCCTCCCGCCGTGGCAGGCGGTACAGAACTCCCATGACCGACATGAACACTCAAGACCGGCGCTATCTGGCGCGCGCCATCGAACTGTCCCGCGAACACATGGAGGAGGGGGCCGGCGGCCCGTTCGGTGCCGTGATCGTGCGCGACGGCACGGTGCTGGCGGAAGGCTGGAATCAGGTGACCTCCGCCAACGATCCGACGGCCCATGCCGAGGTGACGGCGATCCGTCGTGCCTGCCAGGAAATCGGCGATTTCTCACTGGAGGGGGCTACGCTCTACACGAGCTGCGAGCCGTGCCCCATGTGCCTGGCTTCCGCCTATTGGGCGCGGGTGTCCCGCATCGTCTTCGCCAATACCCGGCAGGACGCGGCCGAGATCGGCTTCGACGACAGCCTGATCTACGACGAGATCCCAAAACCCATCTCCGAGCGCATCATCCCCATGGATCACCTGCCGAGCCTGGAAGCCAAGGCCGTCTTCGACGCCTGGGCGGACAAGCCGGACAAGATCGCGTATTAACTTGGCCGAGCGCGCGTCCTATCTAGAATCTGACCTCAGCACCTCACCCGAGACAAAGCCATGCCCCGCGTCACCACCATCGTCCGCAAGCCCGCCGTGAAGGCCGACCGTGTCGTCGACACGGTGATCCTCGACCACGAGGCGAGAAACCGCCGGCAGGCCATGCTGACGGGCGAGGGCGGCACGGAGATCCTCGTCGATCTCGACATGGAGACCACCATCAATGACGGCGACGCCCTGCGCCTGGAGGATGGCAGCCTCGTCCAGGTGAAGGCGAAGGCCGAGGGCCTGCTGGAGGTGAAAGCGGAGAATCCGCTGCGCCTCATGCGCCTCGCCTGGCATCTGGGTTCGAACCACGGTCTTGCCGAGATCACGAACGACGCCCTCTACATCGAGAACGATCCGGCGCTTGCGGAGCTGGCGCGCGGCCAGGGCTGCACCGTCACTCCGGTGGAGCGCCCGTTTAGGCCGGAGCGCAGCACCCATGTCTGCGACCATGACCACCATCACCACGGTCACGGGCACCACCATCACGGGCACGATCACCATCATCATGACCACGACCATGCGCACGATCACAAGCATGGTCATGACCATCATCATGATCACGATCATCACCATGACCATGGTCCCGGCTGCGGTTGCGGCCATCATCACGGGCATGACCACAAGCACGATCACTGATCTGAGGGCCTCCTGAAGCCGTCCCATGTCCAAGACGACCCGCGCCACGCAGGCCCTTCAACAGGCCGGCGTCTCCTTCACGGTCCACACTTACGAGTATGATCCGAACGCGGAGCGCATCGGCCTCCAGGCTGCCGAGGCCATGGGGGCGGATCCCGGCTGCGTGCTCAAGACCCTGATGGTTCTGGTGGATGGAAAGCCCGCCTGCGTGGTCGTTCCCTCGGACCGGGAAGTGAATCTGAAGAAGCTCGCGGCGGCGCTCGGCGGCAAGGCCGCCCAGATGATGAAGCCGGCCGACGCGGAGCGCGTCACCGGCTACCACGTGGGCGGCATCAGCCCTTTCGGCCAGAAGAAGCGCGTGCCCACCCTCATGGAGCAATCCGCCTTCGCGCACATGGAAGTCTTCATGAACGGAGGGCAGCGCGGCCTTCAGGTGAAGCTGAAGCCGGGCGACGCCGCCTCGGCGCTGGACGCCAAGGTGGCGGAGCTGATCTGACGTCCGGAAGTGCGGAGGGAGCACCGGGCGTCCCTCCGCGAAGGGGTGATTTACTGACCGCTCGTCGACCCGCCGTTCGCCGGCAGTTTCTTCTGCTGGCCCGGGGCGTAGCTGGACGCGCCGGAGCCGGTCGTCGAGCCGGTCGTATCCGACTTCATCTGCTGACCGGGAGCATAGCCCGAAGCGCCCGGGCTTGTGGTGGAGCCGGTCGTGTCCGACTTCATCTTCTGGCCTGGCGCGAACTGCGAGGCGCTGTTGGAATTCGTGTTTCCGTGAGAAGTTTGCGCATACGTAGCCGCAGGAATCGCCATCATCATGGCGGCGGCGCAAGTAATACCAAGCACTTTCTTCATCATTACGCTCCTTATGGGATGCGGTTCTTGGACTTGAAGAACGTATGCTGCCGCAGACAGTTCCAAGCGTCGCCAGAGTCAAATCTATACGATCTTGCTTTGCGATTCGACTGCGGAATGTTATGAACGCACGATGAACATTTGTTGTCGGTGTGACATTGTCGATCACTTATTTTCCTTGTGATTGTCGTCCCCATATTGGAGAAGTCCCCCAAAGCCGAACCTGATCACAGCCGAACGATGACCCAGAAATTCTTCACCGTTGCCCCCATGATGGATTGGACCGACCGGCATTGCCGCGCGTTCCATCGCGTCATGTCGCGCCGGGCGCGGCTCTACACGGAGATGGTCACCACGGGCGCTGTGATCTTCGGCCCGCGCGAGCGGCTCTTGGGCTTCAGCGAGGTGGAGCATCCGGTGGCGGTGCAGCTCGGTGGCTCGAACCCGGCGGAGCTCGCCGAGGCCGCGAAGATCTGCGCCGATTTCGGCTATGACGAGATCAACCTCAATGTGGGCTGCCCCTCCGACCGGGTGCAGAACGGGCGGTTCGGCGCCTGCCTGATGCAGGAGCCGGTGCTCGTCGGCGATTGCGTGTCGGCCATGAAGGCCGCGGTCTCCCTGCCGGTGACCGTGAAGTGCCGCATCGGCGTCGACGATCAGGACACGGAGGAGGCTCTCGACCGCCTGACCGCATGCGTGGTCGCGGCCGGCTGCGACGAGCTGACGGTCCATGCCCGCAAGGCGTGGCTCAAGGGGCTGTCGCCCAAGGAAAACCGGGACATTCCGCCCCTCGATTACAACCGGGTCTACCGCCTCAAGGCAGCGCGCCCCGATCTGCCGGTGGCGATCAATGGCGGCATCAAGAGCTGGGCCGAGATCCATGGCCATCTCGCGCATGTGGACGGGGTCATGCTGGGCCGCATCGCCTACCACGAGCCCGAGATCCTGCTCGGCGTGGACCGGGAGCTCTACGGAGAGGAGCCGCCGGTGGCCGACGGCTTCGCGGCTGTCGAGGCTTACGAGCCTTATATCGCGGCGCAGCTGGAGAAGGGCGAGCGCCTGAGCAGCATCACCCGCCACATGCTCGGCCTGTTCACGGGCCGTCCGGGTGCCCGGGCCTATCGCCGCCATCTCGCGACCGAGGCCGTGAAGCCCGGCGCGAACCTGCAGACCCTGCGGGATGCAGTCGCGCACGTGTCCCGTGCGGCCGCCCTGCCCGCAGCGGCAGAGTAAGGGTAGCCTCAATTCCCTAGGGTGCCGTGAAGGGCGCCCGGTTGGGCAGGCGAGCTGATCAACGCGGCACCTTAATATAGCAAAACGAAGGTTGTTTGCAGTTGTAGATTGCGGATACAACCGAAAGTAGAAGCGTCTTGGAAGATTTCGCACTGCGCGTCGATTACGGAGGCGACGACCGGCCGAGCACGCGCAACGGAACGCTCGTCAATCTCTACGATCGGTTCGGCATTCAGGAGCCCGGTGCCGCCGCCGGCATGACATTCGAGGCGGCTTGGGGACCGGATGGGGCCGTCTGCGTCGCTCATCCGCGCATTCCCGGCAACGTCACCCTGGAACAGCTGGCCGAGCGCTATCCCCGGCTGAAGGATCGCCTCGGCCCGCAAGCCTGCACCGAGGAAGCCATACGGGCGGATCCGCGCGCCCTGATCTTCAATCAGTCGGTTGTAACGGAACAGATCCCTCAGTGACGCTCAGTCCGAGCTGCTGACGCTGTGCTTGGCTCTCAGAATGAGCCGGTTGCCACGCACCTCGTAGGAATCCAGGCGTTCCAGGAACGTCATGCCGAGAAGGTTGGCGTGCAGCACGCCTTCGCGGGCGATGAGGCCCCGGACATTCCGCTCGGTGATGGGGCCGATCGAGAGGCTCTCGATGACGACGGGAGCGGCGAGGGCCCCGCCATTGGCGGTCGCGACCGGAACGGAATAATGGAGCGTTTCCGGCTTGAAGCCGAGGGTGGTCGCGCTCTCGGCGCGCAGCACCACCATGCTGGCCCCCGTGTCGAAGACGAAGCGCGTGTCGCGGCCGTTCACCTTGCCCTGGAGCAGGAAGCTGCCATCGGTCTTGCGGGCCGCCACCACCCCGCCGTCCGGTGCCGTCACCGTGCGTCCGACCGAGATGTCGCCGATGGCGCGGTCGATGACGGTCTGCAACTCGCCGCGGGAGGCATACATCACCATGAGGGCGATCAGAACGCCGCCGCTCACGGCGGTCGCCTGCACCCCATAGGTCCAATGCTGGCCGAAGCCCTCGATGATGGAGGCGGCGAGGATCAGGGTGACGCCGCCGAAGCCGAGAAGCCCCGCAGCCTCGAGGGGGGAGAGGTCGGCGATATTGTCGTCGGCGAAAAGCGCAACCAGCAGCGCCGCGATCAGAAGCAACCCGCCTGCGCCCCGAATCCCCGGCATCACTCGGCCTTGTCGCGTTCGGACGCGAAAGCCTCGCGCATGCGCTCCGGCAGGGTGGCCATGATCCTCTGGCGCTCCTCCTCCGGCAGGCGGTACCAGCGGGTGATCTCCTCGCGCGTGCGCCCGCAGCCCTCGCAGAGCCCCGTCTCGGGATCGAGGATACAGACACGGATGCAGGGGCTGGAGACGCGGGTCATGTTCCCTCACATGGTGTTACGGCTGGAGCGTGGTCAAGAGGCCGATCATCGCGGCGATCTCGGCCACCTGCTGGGTTGCCCCCGCGACATCGCCCGTCTGCCCGCCGAGATGTGCGGCCGCGAGGCGAACGAAGCCCCAGCCCACGAAGCCCGAGAGAATGATCATCAGGGCGATGCCGGACGGCGGGAAGCGTCCGGCCAGGCCGAGGAAAACGGCGATGAGGGCGGCCAATCCCGCCGCGAGCCAGAAGCTCTCCCGGGACGGCTGCCCCACCGCGTAGGCCGCGCCGTCGACCCGGGCAGGCGGAAGAAAGACGAGCAGCATGAGGCCCGCCGTGCGCGACAGAGAGGCGGCGATCAGCAGGGCCAGGATTCCGGCGGTCCAGCCGGCCACGGCGGTCACATTCGCCAGGGCCGCGATGCGCAGCAGGAGAGCGAGGACAAGCGCGGAGGCCCCGAAGGAGCCGATCCGGCTGTCGCGCATGATCTCGAGCCGGCGCTCCCGGGTCGATCCGCCGAAGCTGTCGGCGGTATCGGCCAGGCCATCCTCGTGAAAGGCTCCGGTGATCACGGTGGCGGTTGCGACCGCCAGGATCGCCGAAAGCCATGGCCCGAGAGCGAGGAGGTGAGCGCCCGCGAGGGCGAGCGCGGGCAGTGCGCCGAGAAGGAGCCCTGCCAGCGGAAGGACCCGCGCGAGGCGAGGAAAGTCCGGCAGCGCATGGGCGTTGTCCTCGAAGGGAAGGACAGGCACCGGGAGGCGCGAATAGAAGCGCAAGGCTTGGGCCAGATCGACGGCAGCGGCCCGCCAGAAGCCGGCCGGCGGATTCCGCGGCATTTCGATCGGCTCGGACATGCTTCACCCCACGTGATGGCGCCGCTTCCGCGGGCCGCATTTTCTTGCGGCGAACCGGTGTAAACGCCGCCGGAAAATGCTTATAGGTCACGCCTCATCAGATTCCGCAATGCCCTGACGGGCCGGAGCTCCTCATGACCGATCCCGCATCCTCGCCCTTCGACGACATCCGCCGCCTGATCACGACCATGCCCGGTCCGGACGAGGCGGCCATCGAAGCCGTGCGGCTGCGGGACCGGCAGCTGACGAAGCCGGCCGGCAGTCTCGGGCGCCTGGAATGGCTGGCTGAGTGGCTCGCCGCCTGGCAGGGCAAGCCCAATCCCACCGTGGACCGTCCGCTGGTCTGCGTGTTCGCCGGAAGCCACGGCGTGACGGCCAAGGGCGTGTCGGCCTTTCCGCCAGAGGTCAACCGCCAGATGCTCGAGAACTTCGCGGCGGGCGGCGCGGCCATCAACCAGATCTGCGCGGCCTACGGCCTCGGCTTCAAGGTGTTCGACCTCGCCCTCGACATGCCGACCGGCGACATCACCGAGACGGACGCCATGGACGAGAAGGCCTGCGTCGCCACCATGGCCTTCGGCATGGAGGCGATCGCCGGCGGCACGGACCTGCTGGCGGTCGGCGAGATGGGCATCGGCAACACCACGGTGGCGGCCGCCATCTATGCGGCCCTCTACGGCGGTCCCGCCGAGCATTGGGTCGGGCGCGGCACAGGTCTCGACGACGAGGGCCTCGCGCGCAAGGCTGCCGCCGTCGAAGCGGCCGTTGCGCGCCATCGCGATCACCTGAAGGACCCGCTCGAGGTGCTGCGCCGGCTCGGCGGGCGCGAAGTCGCCGCGATCGCGGGCGCGATCCTGGCTGCCCGCCTCCAGCGCATTCCCGTGGTTCTCGACGGCTACGTGGCGACCGCCGCCGCAGCCATCCTCCACGCGATCCATCCCTCGACTATCGACCATTGCGTGGCCGGTCACCTGAGCGCCGAGGGAGCCCATCAGGACGTGCTCGCGCGTCTGGGCAAGATTCCTCTGCTGGCGCTCGGCATGCGTCTCGGCGAAGGGTCCGGGGCCGCCTTGGCGATGGGCCTCGTGAAGGCGGCCGCCGCCGTTCACCGCGACATGGCGACCTTCGGCCAGGCGGGAGTCTCCGAGCGCCTGTCGTGAGAAGGCCCAGAGGCCGTTTCCGCGGGGGCGGCATCCAGTCACTCATCGTCGCGTTGGCGCTCGCCGGCGGATCGGTGATCGCCCTCAAGCCGAACGACCGTGCTCTCGAAGGACGCGCCCAGGTCACCGACGGCGACACGATCCGCATCGGCGAGGACAGGATCCGCCTGAAGGGGATCGACGCGCCGGAGATGGAGCAGACCTGCTCGCGCGCCGGCCGGGCCTATCGCTGCGGCGACGTCGCCCGCCGAGCGCTCACCGATCTTGTCTCCGGCGAGACTGTGCGATGCCGCGCCGCCGGTCGCGACCGCTATCAGCGCATTCTGGCCCGATGCACCGTGAAGGGCACGGATATCGGCGCGCGCATGGTGGAGGAGGGCTGGGCGGTCTCCTACGGGCGGGATTACGACCGCGAGGAGACCCGCGCGCGAGACCGTTCGGCCGGCCTCTGGGCCGGCGAGTTCGAGCGTCCGCAGGATTGGCGGCGTTCGCAGGCGGAGGATTAGGAGAGGGCGGTCGCTCCGAGGGAAGCCGAGAAGGTCAGGAGAACCAGGGCCGCGCCACGCTGGACGAGCACCGGCCGAAGGCGTGCCCTCGGACCGGAGAGAGTCGGGCCGAAGCCGACCCAGGCGAGAGCGGCGGGCACGATGGTGGCGGCGAAGAAGCCCATGGCCGGCAGAAAACCGCCGACATCCCGGAAGGCTTCCGCGGGAAAGACCGCAACCGCGAACAGAAGCGCCTTCGGATCGAGCGTGGGAAACTGCTTACGCCATCTGCGGCACGGTGCGCCTTGATCTTCCTCAACCTCGATCGGCCTGCGGGCATGCCTATCTCAGGCTGATGAATCCTGTCCCCGATTTCGAAGATCTCTCGCGCCGGTTGAGAGCCTGCCGCATCTGCCGGGACGAGCCGCGCTATGGCACGACCTTGCCCCACGAGCCGCGCCCCATCCTCCAGGGCAGCGCCTCGGCCCGCCTTTGCATCGCGAGCCAGGCGCCGGGAACCCGCGCCCATGCCAGCGGCATCCCGTTCAACGATCGTTCGGGCACGCGGCTGCGGGAGTGGCTGGGGCTCGATCGGGCGGCGTTCTACGACGCCTCCAGGGTCGCCATCGTGCCGATGGGCTCCTGCTTCCCGGGGCAGGACACCAAGGGCGGGGATCTGGGTCCGCGCCGGGAATGTGCCGAAACCTGGCGGCAGCCCCTCTTCCAGGCCATGCCCAATCTCGATCTCGTGCTGTTGATCGGTCAGTACGCCCAGGCCTGGCATCTCGGCGACGAGTTCCGGGATGGGTTGACCGGGACTGTCCGGCGATGGCGGGAGATTCTTGCAAGCGCCAAGAAGCCTCGCATCCTGCCCCTGCCGCACCCGTCCTGGCGCAACAACGGCTGGCTCAGGGCCAATTCCTGGTTCGAGGAGGAGCTTTTGCCTGTTCTTCGCTCCGAAATCCGCTCTATGTTCGAGCTCGACCATTCAGGAGCCTGACGAGCATGAGTCCCACGACCCTGCGCTGCACCGTCGAAGGTCCGGTCGCCACCATTGCGCTGGCCCGGCCCGACAAGCTGAACGCGTTGAACGGCACCATGCATGCCGAATTGCGGGAAACCCTCGACTGGTGCGAGCGGGACGAGGCCGTGCGCGTGGTGGTGCTGACCGGGGAGGGCAGGGCCTTTTCCTCGGGCCAGGACCTGACCGAGGACCTGCCGAAGGACGAGCAGGGCCGTGTCGATCTCGGACCGCCGCTCGCCCGCGACTATAATCCCCTTGTGCTCAAGCTCGCCGATTATCCCAAGATCACTATTGCGGCGCTCAACGGCCCGGCGGTCGGTGCCTCCATGAACATCGCGCTTGCCTGCGACATCGTCGTGGCCGCGCGCTCCGCCTACCTGCAGGAGGCCTTCGCCAGGATCGCCCTCGTGCCGGATGCGGGGGGCACCTGGATCCTGCCGCGCCTCGTCGGTCCCAAGCAGGCCCTCGCCCTCATGCTCACGGCCGAGCCGATCCAGGCCGAGGAGGCGCAGCGCATGGGGCTCGTCTTCAAGGTTTTCGACGATGCCTCCTTCACGGTGGATGTGGCCGCCTTCGCGGACGGGATCGCCCGGGGGCCCGGCCTGGCGCAGCGTTTGACCAAGCAGGCGGTGGCGCAAAGTCTCTCGAACGATCTTCGGGCCCAGCTCGACCTCGAAGCCCGGCTCCAGCGGGAGGCGGGCTTCAGCCGCGATTTCGCCGAAGGCGTTGCGGCGTTCCGCGAGAAGCGTGCGGCGCGCTTCGAAGGCCGCTGAGGAGCCGAACTATGCGCCGTCTCCCCTGGATCCTCATCCTCGCGACCCTCGCCATCGTGATCGGGCTCTTCGTGGGCCGCGATCCGGAACATGCCGCGCGCCTGTCCGAGATGTACCGGAACGTGACCCTCACGGGCGATACCCGCGAGATGGTCATCATGCTGCTGGCCCTCGGGGTCGGGGCCTTTATCGTCTATCTGACCATGACGCGCCGGTGAGGGCCCGATGCGCCCGGGTTTGTTCACGAGGCGTTCAAGAGGATCAACCTACCTTCGCTGTGCCATGCCCGCTCACGGGCAAAAGAAGGGTCGCGCATCGTGCACCACCTGAAACGTGCTATCGTTTTCGCCGTCTTCGTCCTGACTGCCGCCGTGGGGTCGGCCGCCTCCGCTTCCGCACAGCAGCGCCTCGCGCTGGTCGTCGGCCAGAGCGCCTATGACGGTCGCCAGCTCGCCACGGCCGCCAACGACGCGGGCCTGATCGCCCAGACGCTCACGAGCGCCGGGTTCGAGGTGGTTCAAGGGCGCGACCTGAACGCCAACGACCTCCGGGGCGTCGTGCGCGACTTCCTGGACAAGGCCCAGGAGCTCGGGAGCGAGGACGCCGTGATGGTCTATCTCTCGGGCTATGGCCTGCAGCTCGAGGGCGAGAACTATCTGCTGCCGGTCGATGCCCGCATCCAGCGGGACGCGGACATTCCGATCGACGGTTTCCGCCTGTCGGATCTGGTCCGTTCCCTCGAGCGTGTTCCGGCCCGGACCCGCATCGTCGTGGCCGACATGGCGCGCGACTTCCCGCTGCCTGGCGGCAGCGATCCGGTCGCCCGCGGCCTTGCCCTCATGGAGCCGCCCGCCGGATTCCTGATCGCCTTCTCGTCGGCGCCGAACATCACCACGGGCGATGCACCGGGGCCTTACGGCCATTACGCCACGGCCCTCGCCGAGACGATCCGGCAGCCGGGCGTACCGGTGGACGAGGCGTTCAACCGTGTCCGCCTGCGCACGCACGAGACCACGCAGGGTCTGCAGACCCCTTGGCACATGGCCAATCTCGGCGACACGCCCTTCGTGTTCTTCGAGCCTGAGGAATCGGCCGCGACGCCGCCCCCGGTCCGCGAGGTGCGCCGCATCGAGGAGGTTCCCGCCGAGGAGGCCTACAGCATCGCCGTGGAGCGCGACACGATCCCGGACTACCAGGCGTTCCTGCGGCGCTATCCCGATCACGCGCACGCCCGCCGTGTCTCGGCGCTGCTCGCCGCCCGCCGCGAGGCCGTCGTTTGGCGCCGCACCGTGACGCGCAACACGAGCGAAGCCTACTGGACCTATCTGCGCCGCTACCCGAACGGACCCCATGCCGGGGATTGCCGCCGCAGGCTCGCGCGCCTGTCCGCGCCGATCGCTCCGCCGCCGGTCTTCGAAGAGGTGGTCTATGAAGACCTGCCGCCGCCGCTTCCCGTGGTGGAGCGGATCGAGGTCGTCGAGGTGGTGACGATCATCCGGGAAGCGCCGCCTCCGCCGCCGCCTCCGGTCTATTTCCGGTCCTACTACGAAGAGGACGTGGAGTTCGTCACGATCGTCCGCGAGCCGCCTCCGCCGCCGATCCTGGTCGGCGTGCTGCCGATCCCGGCTCCGATCCCGGTGCCGCGCTATGCCCGTCCGCCGCGCTCGTTCTACCAGCCGATCGCCCCTGTGACGCCGCGCGGTCCGGTCGCCATTCCGGTAGCGCCGCCGCCCATCGCCGGTCCGCTGTTCGGCCGGCCGGGTGAGCCTCGTCCGCCGCGCGGTTTGCGTCCGCGCCCGGTGGTGCCGCGCCAGCCCGGGCTGATCGCGCAGCCCGAGCCGATCCCGGTCGTGGCGCGCCCGACCGAGCCGCGTCAGCGGCCTGGACGTGACCTTTCTGAGCTCCCGCGCCGGCCCCGCCTGCCGAGCCGTCCAATCCCGATAGCCGCACGGCCTGACGCGGATCGTCCTGTTCCGGCAATCCAGCGCCCGGCGGTTCCGATGCCGGGGGCTTCGGGACGGCCCGATTCCGCTCGCGACGACCGGCAGGAGGATCGGGCGCGGAGGCCTGCGCTTCCGGCAGCGCCGCGCCCCACGGTCAGGGACGATCCCGATGGCGGGCTGCGCGCGCCGCGTCCGAGGATTGAGCCGGACCGTCCCGCCGCCGCGCGTCCGATGCGCCCCGGTCTGGAGCGGGACTTGGAGCGTGAGCGTTCTGCCGCGCCGCGCCTGCGCCCCGATGTCGAGCGAGAGCGGTCTGCCGTGCCGCGCCTGCGCCCGGACGACGGACCGGAACGGCCCGCCATATCGCGTCTCCCGCGCCCCCGGCTGGAGGACGATCGCCGGGATGAGTTCCGCTCGGGTCGGCCCGCCATTCGCGAAGAGGAGCGGGCGCGCGCGCCTCGTCCCGTCGTGCAGCCGAGGCCGGAGCCCAGGATCGAGAGGCCCAGGATCGAGAGGCCCAGGATCGAGAGGCCCGAGCCTCGTTTTGAAAGGCCGGAGCCTCGCTTCGATAGGCCGCGTCCCGCGCAATCCGCAGCCCCGCGTCTGCCCCAGATGCGTCCCGAGTTCGACAGGCCCATGTCTCCGCCGCGGGAGATCCGGCGGCCCCAGCCGATGATGGAGCCACGCCCGGCCTCGCAGGAGAGGCGCATGGTCGAGCCACGGCCGTCTCCGGCCGCCAGGCCGCAGGCGGAGTCTGGCTTCCGCCCATCTTCCCGGATGCCGTCGGCCCGCGAAGAGATCCGGAGGCCCTCGGCTCCCGCGCAGGGCAGATCTGCCTGCCAGCCCGGACGGCCTTGCCGGGTGGAATAGGCTTGGAGCATCGAGCGCAGAAGCGGGAAGCCGTTCTGCGTGGAAGGATGCTCAAAAGCAAAAGCGCCGGAGACCCTCGGGTCTCCGGCGCTTTTCATGTGCGTGGGTGAAAAAGGCGGTCCGGCTTACTTCTCCAGCCGCGCGATCAGGCTCGACGTGTCCCAGCGGTTGCCGCCCATCTTCTGCACATCGGCGTAAAACTGATCGACCAGGGCCGTGAGCGGCAGGCTCGCGCCGCTCTTGCGCGCCTCGTTCAGCACGATCGACAGGTCCTTGCGCATCCAGTCCACCGCGAACCCGAAATCGAACTTGCCCTGGTTCATGGTCTTGCCCCGGTTTTCCATCTGCCAGGAGCCGGCCGCCCCCTTGGAGATCACGTCCAGCACGGCCTCGATGTCGAGACCGGCCTTCTTTCCGAAATGGATGCCTTCGGCGAGACCCTGCACCACGCCCGCGATGCAGATCTGGTTGATCATCTTGGTGAGCTGGCCCGCGCCGGCCGGACCCATGAGGCGGGAGGCGCGCGCGAAGCTCATGATCACGGGCTCGGCTCTCGCATAGGCATCCGCCTCGCCCCCGCACATGACCGTGAGAACGCCGTTCTCGGCTCCCGCCTGACCGCCGGAGACCGGCGCATCGATGAAGGCGAAGCCCTTGCTCCTTGCGGCGGCGTCAAGTTCGCGGGCGACCTCGGCCGAGGCGGTGGTGTGATCGACGAAGATCGTGCCCTGGCCCATGCCCAGGAAGGCGCCGTCGTCGCCCGTGGTGATCTGGCGCAGGTCGTCGTCGTTGCCCACGCAGGCGAACACGATCTCCTGGCCCTCGGCGGCCTCGCGCGGGGTCCTGGCGGCGCGGCCGCCGTTCTCGGACACCCACTTGTCGGCCTTCGCCGCCGTGCGGTTGTACACGGTCACCGCGTGGCCCTTGTCCTTGAGATGCCGCGCCATGGGATAGCCCATGACCCCCAAACCCAGAAATGCGACCTTCATCCTCTGCTCCCGTTTCATCCGTCGCTCCGGTTCTAGAAACGGACCGGGCAAGGGTCAAATGGTCCTACTTGATATCGAAGGAAAAATACTTGGCCCGAATCCCGTCATAGGTGCCGTCGGCCTTGACCTGCGCGATGGCGCTGTTGAAGCGGACGCGCAGATCGTCGTCCTGCTTGCGAAGGCCGATGCCGTAGACCTCCCGGCGATAGGGCGGATCGGCAGGCGCGTCGCCCAGCACGTGACAGCACTCGCCCTCGCGGCTCTGCAGGAACTTGGAGAGCAGAAGCTCATCCCCGAAGACTGCGTCGAGCCGTCCCACGAGCAGGTCGAGATTGGCTTCGTCGGCCTTGGCATAGAGAACGATCTCGGAATCCTTGTAGAAGGTCTTGAGGTAGATTTCGTGGTCGCTGCGCTCGGTGGTGCCGATTCTCTTGCCGGCGAGCGCCTGCGGCGTGACCTCGCCGGGCGTCGCCTCCTTGGAGCCGACGAAGACCGCGGGAATGCGGTAATAGGGGTCGCTGAAGGCGATCCTCTTCTGGCGCTTCTCCGTGATTTCGAGCGAGGACATGACCGCGTCGTATTCACGGTTGACCAGGCCCTTGATGATGCCGTCCCACTCATGCTGGACGATCTCGCACCGCGCCTGCATCACCTCGCACAGGCGCTTCAGAAGATCGACCTCGAAACCCTGGAGCTCGTTCGTGTTGGGGTCGATGAAATTGAAGGGCGGATAGGCGCCCTCCACCGCGATGCGGATCACGGGCCTCGGTGCAGGCGTCGTTTCCTCGGCCGAAGCCACGGAGCCGACGAGCCCCGCCAGGAGAGTTCCCAGTATCGCCAGTTTCCGCCCCCGGGCAAACGCGTTCACGGTTCTTCCGCCTGTTCTTCCGGTATCGATATCACGTGAAACACTGACGCCGTCAATCGGCCGAAAGGCTCACGATGTCTGCCGTCTCGTCGCGAAACGTCTACCCGCCCGTCATGCTCATGTGGCGGCTCACGGCGGGGCGGGCGTGGTCACGGTCGATGATGAAATCGTGCCCCTTGGGCTTGCGGGCGATGGCATCCCCGATGGCCTTCAAGAGCAGCTCGTCGTCCTCGGACGCGCGAACCGGTGCGCGAAGATCCGCCGCATCCTCCTGGCCGAGGCACATGAACAATTGTCCGGTGCAGGTCAGCCGCACGCGGTTGCAGCTCTCGCAGAAATTGTGCGTCAGCGGCGTGATGAAACCGAGCCTGCCGCCCGTCTCCGCCACCTTGACATAACGGGCCGGACCGCCGGTCCGGTCGGGAAGATCGTGCAGCGTATAGCGCGCCTCGAGGCGCTGGCGCACCTCCGAGAGCGGCAGGTACTGGTCGACGCGCTGGCCGTCGACCTCGCCGAGAGGCATCACCTCGATCAGCGTCAGGTCCATGCCGCGTCCATGGGCCCAGTGCATGAGATGCTCGATCTCGTCCTCGTTGACGCCCTTGAGCGCGACCGCGTTGATCTTGACCTTGAGGCCGGCCGCCTGGGCCGTGTCCAATCCCTTGAGCACCTTGGAGAGATCGCCCCAGCGGGTGATCTGATGGAACTTGTCCGGATCGAGCGTGTCGATGGAGACGTTCACGCGCTTCACGCCGCAGGACGCCAACTCGTGGGCGAAGCGCGCGAGCTGCGAGCCGTTGGTGGTGACGGTGAGCTCGTCGAGGGCCCCGGATTCGAGGTGGCGCGAGAGGGAGCGGAACAGGCTCATGATGTCCCGCCGCACCAGGGGCTCGCCGCCGGTGATGCGCAGCTTCCGGACGCCCTGCGCGACGAAGGCCGTGCAGATGCGGTCGAGCTCCTCCAGGCTCAGGAGATCGCGCTTGGGCAGGAACGCCATGTCCTCGGACATGCAATAGACGCAGCGGAAATCGCAGCGGTCGGTCACCGAGACCCGCAGGTACGTGACGGCGCGCCCGAAGGGATCCAGCAGGGAAGGGCCGGAGGAGAGGGACGGAAATTGGATCGGTGCACCCTGCATCGGGGGCTTGTCCTCGGTCATGACGTGTGACGGCTTGCATTCATTGTAGAATTCAAGCAGCTCTCGTCAAAGCACAAAGCAGGCAGGAGGTCCAATTCCATGATAAAAGAGCGCTGGCCCACGGAGCTCCGCCTCGCCAAGGACAAGCGCAGCCTGCGCATCGCCTTCGACGACGGAGCGTCCTTCGACCTGTCCGCCGAATACCTGCGCGTCACGAGCCCGTCCGCCGAGGTTCAGGGCCACAGCCCGGCCGAGCGCAAGACGGTGCCGGGCAAGCGGAACGTGGAGATCATCGGCGTGGAGCCGGTCGGCAATTATGCCGTCAAGCTCGTCTTCGACGACATGCACGATACCGGCATCTACGGCTGGGACTATCTCTACGAGCTCGGGGCGGGCTACGCGCAGAAGTGGCAGGCCTATCTGGACGAACTCGCCGCAAAGGGGCTGTCGCGCGATCGCGTGCGGTGAGGGTTGAAGCGCCGGAGCCGGCAACGACCCGCTGAGGGCTCCCCGCCGTCATGGCCGGGCTCGCCCCGGCCATTCCGATAAAGAAGATCGCGCCGCCTTCAGCGCTGAACGACCACCCGCGCGCCGACCCGGGCGCGGTTGTAGAGGTCGATCACGTCCTCGTTCGTCATGCGGATGCAGCCGGAGGACACGGCCTCGCCGATGGTCTCGGGCTCGTTCGAGCCGTGAATGCGATAGATCGTGCTGCCGATATACATGGCACGCGCGCCGAGCGGATTGTCGGGTCCGCCCCTCATGTAGCGCGGCAGGTCGGGACGGCGCTTGAGCATCGCCGCCGGCGGACGCCAGTCGGGCCATTCGCGTTTCATGGTGATGGAATGCGCGCCTGCCCAGGTGAAGCCGGGACGGCCCACGCCGACGCCGTAGCGGATGGCCTGGCCGTTGCCGAGCACGAAGTAGAGACGGCGCTCGCTCGTGGAGACCACGATGGTACCGGGGGCATAGCGGCTGTCGAACGAGACCACCTGGCGCGGCACCGGAGACGCCTGCGCCTTCGCGGTTGCGTCTTCTGCGCCGTAAAGAGGCTGGCGGGTGAGCGGATCGATCGCGGTCAGGGCCGCAGCCGGAGTCGCGAGAGCGACGATGGCGCAGGCAAGACCGTAGAGGGGGGCACGTGTGCGTCCCATATTTGCCTCGAAGTGAACACGATTGGCGGTGGAAGTGTGACGGCTCAACGCGTTGTCCGCGTTTGGGATTCACTGTTTAACAGGGCTCTGCTATAAAATTCCAGCCCAAATTCGCCGCTTTTTCGCCATGTCGTAACCGAGGCGTTAAAGCCGGGATGCCACAATCCGCGACGAAAATTCTTGCGCTGGTTCTCAATGCAATGGCTTGACGCAGGGCCGTCGACGCCATTAGAACGCGCTGGTCAGGGCGCGTAGCTCAGCGGGAGAGCATTCGCTTCACACGCGAAGGGTCACAGGTTCAATCCCTGTCGCGCCCACCATTTCCTTCCTGACGAACTATCATCGCACGAACGCGGGCCTGGATGGGCCGGCGGCTGGGATCTCTCGTGCGTCAGGCCGGCACCGGTTTCATCAGCATCTCCACGGCGGCGAAGAGCTCGTCGAAATGACCGATCACGACGTCGGGATTGAGGTCCTTCACCGGCACGTCCGTATAGCCGAACGGGACGGCGACCACCGGGATGCCGGCATTCTGCGCCGTGACGATATCGGTGCGTGAATCGCCCACCATGATGGCCCGCGACGGATCGCCGCCGGCCCGCTCGATGGTCAGGGTCAGATGCCGCGGGTCCGGCTTGAAGTAGGGAAAAGTGTCCCGCCCGCAATTGGCCGCGAAGCGGTGGCCGATCCCGAGCTCCTCCAGCAGCTTCACCGCGTGCTCTTCCACCTTGTTGGTGCAGACCGCCAGGATGAAGCCCGCCGCCTCCAGGCGGTCGAGAGCCGCCTCGACACCGGGAAACAGCGCGGTCCTGACGCAGATATTCTCCCCGTAATGCACCATGAACTGCCGATAAAGCTCATCGAGGTGGGTAGGGGTCGGTTCCTTGCCGGCGGCCTCGAACCCGCGCTCGATCAGGGCCCGGGCGCCCGCGCCGATCATGTCGCGCGCCTGGGCGACCGGGAGAGGCGAGAGGCCCTCCTGCTGGAGAATGACGTTGAGGGTCCCCACGAGGTCGCCGGCCGTGTCGGCCAGGGTGCCGTCCAGATCGAACACGGCGATGGGCGGGGCGATTTGCCGGGTATGAATGGTCATGAGGCTCGGTTACCTGCTGGAGGCAAGGGAATCAATCGGCGGGAATGATATGGTGCCCCCGGTTGATTCGTTCTTACCGTAATGGAGTGATGAATGCGGCTTTTTGGTTGCGCGACGTTTCTGTCGACGGCCCTGGCGCTGGCAGGCCTGCCGGGCTCCGCCCTGGCGGCCTCTTACGATTTCGTGCCCGCGCCGCAGACCGACCTGAACCGGATCTACCGGATCGATCGCGTCACGGGCGAGGTCAGCTCGTGCCAGTACGGCTTGCAGGAAGGCACCATCGGCGTGACCCTGTGCTTCAGCCCGGGCGAAGGCGCCGGCGCCCAGCAGCCGGGAGAATACGGATTGGTCGCATCCCGTCACGAGCGGGAGGGCGGCGTCTTCCGGGTCAACTACCGCACCGGCGACATGAGCATCTGCTATGTGTTCGACGAGCGGGTCGTGTGCACGCCGCAGGCGAGGCCGTCCACGGCCGCGTCCACGATGGCTCCTGCCGCATCGACACCGGGCGCCGGCTCCGGTACGGGAGCCTCGCCTCAGCGTCCCTGAATACGTCCCGCAGGGTGTTCCGCCGGGGCGAAGATGAAACCATCTTTCTTTTTGGCATCCTCGCATGCTAGAGCATCGTGCGGAAAAGTGGATTGGGTTTTCCGCTCCCAACGATGCTTCTTAAATCTAGGAAAGCATCGGATTCGTCCCAAAGGTGCAGGTCCACTTTTCACGTCCGATGCTTCAAAGGCGGGCTGCGGCCTGTCTTTCGAGCGGGGCGACAACTTTAGAGGTCCTCAGTGAGCGACAATCTCAAGCGTGCAGCGGCTGAAAGGGCCGCTGAACTCGTGGCCGACGGCATGAGGCTCGGCCTCGGCACCGGCTCGACAGCGGCGCATTTCGTTACGGCCATCGGCGAGCGCGTGCGCGGCGGCCTGAAGGTCGTCGGCGTGCCGACCTCGGAGGCCACCCGCGACCAGGCGCTGCGCGAGGGCATTCCGCTCGCGACCCTCGACGAGGTGCCGGAACTCGACCTCACGGTGGACGGGGCCGACGAACTCGACGACGACCTCCGGCTGATCAAGGGCGGCGGCGGCGCGCTCCTGCGCGAGAAGATCGTGGCCTCCGCGAGCGCCCGCATGGTCGTGATCGCGGACGGCTCCAAGCGCGTCCCCAAGCTCGGCAGGTTTCCCCTGCCGATCGAGGTGGTGCCGTTCGGCCTCACGGCCACGGAGCGGGCCATCGGCAAGCTTTTGGAAAGCCTCGGCATGACCGGCGAGCTGCGCCTTCGGCGGGCTGCGGACGGAGCTCCTTACGTCACCGATGGCGGTCATTTCATCCTCGACGCCCATCTCGGACGCATCGACAAGCCCAATGTCCTTGCCTCGACGCTCAACAGCATTCCCGGGGTCGTCGAGCACGGCCTCTTCCTTGGCCTTGCCTCCGGTGCGATCCTCGCGACGGGGGAGGGGCTTGTCGAACTCGGTCAACTCTGACCAACAGCCTTCACGATTGGAGTCCCTTCTATGATCCGTTCCGCTTCACGACTGGCCACGACCTCCGTCGCGTTGTTCCTGCTGGCGAGCCCCGTCTTCGCGCAGCAGGCCCAGCCGAGCGCCGGCCATCTGGCCGCCGGGCGCGAGGTCGCCATCAGCTCCGGCATGACGGGCGCCTTCGATGCGCTGACAGGCCCGCTCCTGACCCGCCTGCAGCGGATGAGCGTCACCAATCCCGACATTCAGAAGGACCTGGACGCGGTCGTCGCGCAGCTGCGGCCCGAGGTCGAGCAGAAGAAGCAGGAACTGATCGACGCCACCGCCCGCATCCTCGCGTCGCGGATGAGCGAGGCGGAGCTGAAGGAGGTCGCGACCTTCTACGCCTCGGCCGTGGGCAAGAAATACGTGCAGCTTCAGCCGGCGGTTCTGGACGATGTCGTGCGCCAGATGGATCTGTGGTCGCAGCGGACCTCCGAGTTCATCATGATCCGCGCCCGCGAGGAGATGGGCAAGCGCGGTCACGGGCTGCAGTAGGCGCGGCAACGACTTGCGGACATGAAAAAGGCCCGGGAAACCGGGCCTTTTTCGTTGGATTGACGGGATGACTAATCCTCGACCGCCTTGAAGCGCCCAAGGCCCTTGAGGACGAAGGGGGCCATGAGGGCGATGAGCGCGATGGCAAGCAGGGTCGCCGAAATCGGGCTCTGCAGCAGCACCATCGGATCGCCGAGGCTGATCGACAGGGCGCGCCGCAGCTGGCTTTCCGCCACAGGCCCCAGGATCAGACCCACCACCACGGGCGCGATCGGGAAGTCGAAGCGGCGCATCAGGAAGCCGAGCACGCCGAACGCGGTCAGCATGATCAGCTCCACCGGCGACGGGTTGGCGGCGATCGTGCCCATGGTCGCGAAGACCAGGATGCCCGCATAGAGCCAGGGCTGCGGGATCGCCAGCAGGCGAACCCAGAGGCCGACCAGCGGCAGGTTCAGGACCAGCAGCATGGCGTTGGCGATGAACAGGCTCGCGATCAGGCCCCAGACCAGATCGGGCTTCTCCGCGAAGAGCAGCGGGCCCGGGTTCAGCCCGTATTGCTGGAAGCCCGCCAGCATCATGGCGGCCGTGGCCGAGGTCGGCAGGCCGAGCGTCAGGAGCGGCACGAGAGTGCCGGCGGCGGACGCGTTGTTGGCGGCCTCGGGACCGGCCACGCCCTCGATGGCGCCCCGGCCGAAATCCTCCGGATGTTTCGTGAGTTTCTTCTCCGTCGCGTAGGACAGGAAGGTCGGGATCTCTGCGCCGCCGGCCGGGAGCGCTCCGATGGGGAAGCCGTAGGCGGTGCCGCGCAGCCAGGGCTTCCAGGACCGCTTCCAGTCCTCCTTCGTCATCCAGAGCGAGCCGCGCACGGGCTCGAGCTTCTCCTCATGGTGGTGGCGGCGCGAGGCGACGTAGAGGGCCTCGCCCACGGCGAAGAGGCCGACCGCCAGGGTCGTCACTTCGATGTTGTCGTAGAGCTCCGGCACGCCGAAGCTCAGGCGCGACTGGCCGGACAGGATGTCGATGCCGACGAGGCCCAGGGCCAGGCCGATGAACAGGCTCGTGAGGCCGCGCACGGGCGAGTCGCCGAAGGTGGCCGAGACGGTGACGAAGGCCACGCACATCAGGGCGAAGTAGTCCTCGGGCCCGAAGCTGACCGCGATGTCGACGAGGTAGGGCGCGAGCAGCGCCAGCCCGAAGGTCGCGAAGGTGCCCGCCACGAAGGAGCCGATGGCCGCGGTCGCGAGCGCGGGCCCGCCCCGTCCGGACTTCGCCATCAGGTTGCCTTCCAGCGCCGTCGCCATCGAGGCGCTTTCGCCCGGGGTGTTGATGAGGATTGCGGTGGTCGAGCCGCCATACATGCCGCCGTAATAGATGCCGGCGAACATGATGATGGAGCCCGCCGGATCGAGCTTGAAGGTGATCGGCAGGAGCAGCGCCACGGTGAGCGCCGGGCCGATGCCGGGCAGAACGCCGACGGCCGTGCCGAGAAGAACGCCGATGAGCGCGAAGAGCAGGTTCATCGGCTGAATGGCGACCGCCAGGCCGCTGGCGAGGGAAACGAAGGCTTCCATGGGGGCCTCAGAGCAGGTTTTCGAGCGGCCCTGCCGGCAGCGACAGGGTCAGGAGCTTCGCGAAGAGCAGGTAAACGACGACGGCGATCACCGCTCCGATCAGGAGATCCACCAGGAAAGCCCGGCGGCCGAAGGCGGCCGAGGTGGCGGCGAACAGGATGGCCGTGCCGATCATGAAGCCGCCGCCGATGGCGATGAGCACGATCAGGCAGGCGAGGCCGCCGAGGATCAGGATGATCGGTGTCCAGTCGAGGCTTTCCCGGTCGGGCAGGTTGCCGCGAAGCGCGCCGATGCCGTTGCCGATGGCCAGGACGGCCAGGCCGACGGACACGATGACGGGCATGGCCTTCGGGCCGACGTCATAGGGGGACAGAAGCTGGAGCTTGGTCATATCCCACCAGACCAGGCCGGCCAGGGCGAGAAGAAGGAGGGCAATGACGAGGCCCGCTACGTCGATGCGCCGATTCTGAGATGACATGAGAGTATCCTAAAAAAAGCGCCGCGCTCTCAAGAACGCGGCGCTTCCACGGGCATTAACGCGAATTTTAAGACTTCACCAGCCCCACCGCGGTCAGAACGTCCTTCGTGCGGGCCACTTCCTCATTCAGGACCTTCGCGAAGGCGTCGCCGGACATGTAGGAATCCTCCCAGCCCTTGGCCTTGAGGATGTCCTGCCACTCCTTGGACTTCGCCATCTTGTCCATGGCGTCCGTGAGGGCCTTCTTCTGGTCGGCGGAGATGCCGGGAGGAGCCACGACCGCGCGCCAGTTGGCGATTTCGAGATCGACGCCCTGAGCCTTGATGGACGGCAGGTCGGCCGTGGCCTTGTTGGCCGGGGAGCTCAGGCCGAGGAGGCGCAGCTTGCCGGCCTTGATCTGGCTCTCGAACTCGCCGTAGCCGGAAATGCCCGCCGTCACCTTGCCGCCGAGGATAGCCGCCAGGGCCTCGCCGCCGCCCGAGAACGGGATGTAGTTGATCTTGGTCGGATCGGCGCCGGCCGCCTTGGCGAAGAGGGCCGCCGCGATGTGGTCCACGCCGCCCGCCGAGCCGCCGGCCCAGGTGACCTTGGCCGGATCGGCCTTGATGGCCTCGGCCAGCTCCTTGACGGACTTGATCGGGGAGCTCGCGGGAACGACGATGGCCTCGTATTCCGCCGTCAGACGGGCGATCGGGGTCGTCTGTTCGAGGGTGACGGGCGACTTGTTGGTCAGAAGCGCGCCCACCATCACGTAGCCCATGACCATGAGCTGGTTGCCGTCGCCCTTGGAGTTGTTCACCAGCTGGGCGATGCCGATGGAGCCGCCGGCGCCCGGAACGTTGGCGACCTGCACGCCCTTGGCGATGCCGGACTGGGTCAGGGCCTGCTGCATGGAGCGGGCGGTCTGGTCCCAGCCGCCGCCCGGCGCCGCCGGGGCCATGATCTTCAGGTCCATCTGGGCCGCCGCCGATGTCACGAAGCCTGCAACGGCCGCCACAGCGAGGGCGCCGCGCCAAAGGCTCTTGCGAATTTGGCTCATTTTAAGTTTCCTCCAAGGACTAAACGTCACGTGAGAACGTGGTGCCGCAGACCGTAGAGCCGGTTCGCCCGAGGGGCAAGCACGTGGCGCGCCGATTGGTGTTGAACTCTCCGGGAGCGCCCGAACTCGGGCTCGAACCGAAAAGGTGCATCGCTCCCTCGGCCTTCCCGCCGTCGTGCTCCGATGCATGCGGGTCATGCCCTGCCGGCTTGGCGGTAAGACTGGCGACGCTGCCGGAATAGCCACTATATGAAGGCAAGCCGCTAGCCGATTCCCAACGGAGACCAAGCCATGACCCAGTTCGATGTCGACCTCTTTGTCATCGGAGCCGGGTCCGGTGGTGTCCGCGCCGCCCGCATCGCGGCCGGCTATGGGGCCAAGGTAATGGTCGCGGAGGAGTATCGGGTCGGCGGCACCTGCGTGATCCGCGGATGCGTGCCGAAGAAGCTCATGGTCTATGCCAGCCGCTTCGCCGACGAGTTCCACGACGCGGCGGGGTTCGGCTGGACCTTCGGCGAGCCCGCCTTCGACTGGGCGACGCTCATCCGCAACAAGGACAGGGAGATCGACCGACTGGAGGGGATCTACCGGGCCAATCTCGAGAAGGCCGGGGTCGAGATCGTCAACAGCCGCGCCGTGATCGAGGATGCGCATACGGTTCATGTTCTCACGACCGGCGCCCGAATCCGCGCCCGCACCATCCTGGTGGCGGTCGGCGCCCATCCGACCATGGAGCCCCCCATTCCGGGCGGCGAACTCGGCATCACCTCGAACGAGGTCTTCCACCTCAAGGACCTGCCGAAGCGCATCATGATTGTCGGCGGCGGGTATATCGCCGTGGAGTTCGCCGGAATCTTCGCGGGCCTCGGCAGCCGGGTGACCCTGGTCCACCGGGGCGACAAGCTCCTGCGCGGCTTCGACGAGGACGTGCGGGATGCCCTGGGCGAGGCTTATGCCCAGCGCGGGATCGAGCTCGCCCTGAAGAAGACCCTCACGCGCCTGGACAAGACGGCCGACGGCATCGCCGCGACCCTGTCCGACGGCTCCGTGGTGGCGGTCGATCAGGTGCTCGTCGCCACCGGGCGGCGCCCGAACACCCGGGGCCTCGGTCTCGAAAAGGCGGGGATCACCGTCGACGAGGTGGGGGCGATCCCGGTCGACGCCTATTCCCGGACGCTCATTCCGTCGATCTATGCCGTCGGCGACGTGACGAACCGGGCCAATCTCACGCCGATCGCCATCCGCGAGGGCCATGCCTTCGCGGACACGGTCTTCGGGCGAAAACCCACCATCATCGATCACGACCTGATCCCCACGGCGGTCTTCTCGACCCCCGAGATCGGCGTGATCGGCTGCGGTGAGGCGGCGGCGCGGGAGATCTATGGGGATATCGACGTCTACAAGACCGCCTTCCGGCCCATGAAGGCGACCCTCTCGGGCGGCTCGGAGCGGGTGCTCATGAAGCTCATCGTCGACAAGGCCACCGACAAGGTCGTGGGCGTTCACATCATGGGCCACGACGCGGGCGAGATGATCCAGCTCGCGGGCATCGCCGTCACCATGGGGGCCACCAAGGCCGATTTCGACCGGACGGTCGCCGTCCATCCCACCGCCGCGGAGGAGCTGGTGACCATGCGCACCCCGCTCGTGGTCAAGAAGCCCGTGGCCGTGGGGTAACGGTCCCGGCGCGGTTCAAGTCCCTTTTGGCCGGCTTCGGATTGCGTGGTAGAATCCTTCCATCCGGAGGGTAGGGCATGCGCATCGGGTTCATCCTCGCGAACGCCGTGGCGCTGCTGTTCTGCCTTACCGTCTTGGCTCTTTTCGTGGCGCTCGTCGCGCTGGTCGGCTTTCTCGGAGCCCTGGTGACGGGGCTCGCCGTCCTCGTGATCGCCTACACTGTCGAGCTCGAGGATGGATCGGCCATCGGATCGGGCTGGACGCCCGATCTCTATGCGTCTCAGCGGATCGAGCGGCCCAAAAGCCCTGAAGAGCGCGAGGCGCGGCACGCCGAGCGGGTCCGGAACCTGGCCTATCTCGGCATCGCCAAGCATGTGGGCGCTGCCCTGACGGTGATCGGAGCTTTGGGCTTTTTCTTCGTTCAGCTACAGCCTTGAGGCCTCGGGAAGCGAAACTGATCGGCGCGTCACCTCTCCGCACTCGCCTTTTTGTTTATGTCGTGTATAGGTGCCCTTTCGTGCCGCTTGTTGCGGTGAACGAGGGGATACGAACGACACGGGGGTATGTGTCATGACTGAGCGGTGGACGCCCGACAGCTGGAGAAACAAGCCGATCCAGCAGGTTCCGGCCTTTCCGGACCCGGAGGCGCTTGAAAGCGTGGAGCAGCAGCTCGCAGGCTTTCCCCCGCTCGTTTTTGCAGGCGAGGCGCGGAAGCTGAAGCGCGAACTGGCGAAGGTGGCCAAGGGGGAGGCTTTCCTGCTCCAGGGCGGCGACTGCGCCGAGAGCTTCGCCGAGCACTCCGCCGACAACATCCGCGATTTCTTCCGCCTGTTCCTCCAGATGGCGGTCGTGCTCACCTATGCGGGCGGCTCGCCCGTGGTGAAGATCGGCCGCGTGGCCGGCCAGTTCGCCAAGCCGCGCTCGTCCGCGACCGAGACCATCGACGGGGTCGAGCTGCCGAGCTACCGGGGCGACATCATCAGCGACATCGCCTTCACGCCCGAGGCCCGCACGCCCGATCCGCGCCGCCAGCTCATGGCCTACCGCCAATCGGCCGCGACCCTCAACCTGATCCGCGCCTTCGCCACCGGCGGCTACGCCAACCTCGAGAACGCCCATCGCTGGATGCTGGGCTTCGTGAAGGATTCGCCGCAATCCTCGCGCTACAGCGAGCTCGCCGAGCGGATCACCGAGAGCATCAACTTCATGCGCGCCATCGGCATCGATCCCGAGACGCATCCCGAGATGCGCTCCACGGATTTCTACACCAGCCACGAGGCGCTGCTGCTCGGCTACGAGGAGGCGATGACCCGCGTGGATTCCACCACCGGCGACTGGTACGCCACTTCCGGCCACATGGTCTGGATCGGCGACCGCACCCGACAGGTCGATCATGCCCATGTGGAATACATGCGCGGCATCAAGAACCCGATCGGCCTCAAATGCGGTCCGTCGCTGACGGCGGACGGGCTCCTCAGGCTCATCGACACCCTCAACCCCGAGGACGAGGCGGGCCGCCTCACCCTGATCTGCCGCTTCGGCGCGGACAAGGTGGCCGATCACCTGCCGGGCCTGATCCGCGCGGTGAAGAAGGAAGGCCGCACGGTGGTGTGGTCCTGCGACCCGATGCACGGCAACACGATCAAGGCTGCCTCCGGCTACAAGACGCGCCCCTTCGAGCGCGTCATGGGCGAGGTGCGGGACTTCTTCGCCATCCACCAGGCCGAAGGCACGCATGCCGGCGGCATCCACCTGGAGATGACCGGCAAGAACGTGACGGAATGCACCGGCGGCGCCCGCGCCCTCACCGATGCGGACCTCTCCGACCGCTATCACACCTATTGCGATCCGCGCCTCAACGCGGAGCAGGCGCTCGAAATCGCGTTCCTGACCTCGGAACTGATCAAGCGCGAGCGGCAGTCCCGGGAGCGCCCGGCCGCTCTGGCGGCTGAGTAAAAGCAAAGCAAAGGGGCGCCGGAAGCGCCCCTTTTACTTTCACGGGTGAGTGCTTCTTCAGTTGAAGGCTCAGCTCAGCCAGCCCATGAAGAAGAGAATGAGAATGATCGGCAGAGGAATGCCGATCAGCCAAAGCAAACCGCCCTTCAGCATGATTGTCTCCATTGTTCAATTCGTGTGATGACAACGACCTGGACTGTACTGGGTTCCAAGAACCATCAGGCGTGCCCCGTGCTCCATCGTCATTCCCGCCTCTCGCCATGGCCGGACCTGATCCGGCCATGGCGAGAGGCGGCGCTGTGACGTGGGAGACCGTTGCAGAGGGATCGTCCGGCCTTTGCATTGCTGCGTCCGGCACGGCGCGCTAGTTTCGCAGGCGTCATGGCTCAGAACACGCTCAAGATCGCGCTCGCGCAGCTCAATCCCATCGTCGGCGACGTGGCCGGCAACGAGCAGAAGGCTCGCCACGCCCGGGCCGAGGCGGCCCGGATGGGCGCCGATCTCGTCATGTTCGCCGAGCAGTTCCTCGCGGGTTATCCCGCCGAGGATCTGGTGCTCAAGCCCGCCTTCCAGGACGCATGCCGCGCCGCCCTCGAACGCCTGGCGCGGGAGACGGCCGATGGCGGACCGGGCATGCTCATCGGCCTGCCGTGGCGCGACGGCGACGGGCTCTACAACGCCTATGCGCTCCTCGACGGCGGCGCGATCACCGTGCGCACCAAGGTGGACCTGCCGAACTACGACGTCTTCGACGAGAAGCGCATTTTCGACCCCGGCCCCTTGCCGGGACCGGTGAATTTCCGCGGCATCCGCATCGGCATCCCGGTCTGCGAGGATATCTGGACGGGCGACGTGGTCGAGTGCCTGGCCGAGACCGGCGCCGAACTGCTCCTGGTGCCGAACGGTTCGCCCTATCACCGTGGCAAGACGGAGGAGCGCTTCAACATCGCGGCCGCCCGCGTCACCGAGAGCGGCCTGCCGCTCGTCTACCTCAACCAGGTCGGCGGCCAGGACGAGCTGGTCTTCGACGGCGCCTCGTTCATCCTCAACGCGGATTGTTCGCTCGCGGGCCAGCTGCCGGCCTTCGAGGAGGCCGTCGCCTTGACCGAATGGGACAAGGGGGAGGAGGGCTGGGTCTGCCGCAGGGCGCCGATGGTCACCATCGAGGAAGACGCGCAAGCCGATTACGCCGCCTGCGTTCTCGGCCTGCGCGACTACGTGGAGAAGAACCGTTTTCCCGGCGTGGTGCTGGGCCTCTCCGGCGGCATCGATTCCGCCCTCTGCGCCGCCATGGCGGTCGACGCGCTCGGACCCGAGCGGGTGCATTGCGTGATGCTGCCCTATCGCTACACGTCGTCCGAGTCCCTGAGGGACGCGGAGGATTGCGCCACGGCGCTCGGCGTGCGCTACGACATCCTGCCCATCGCCGAGCCGGTGGAGGGTTTCGAGGCCGCGCTCCAGCCCCTCTTCGCGGGCCGGGAACGCGACATCACCGAGGAGAACCTCCAGAGCCGTGCCCGCGGCACCCTCCTCATGGCCATCTCGAACAAGTTCGGCGCCATGGTGGTGACCACGGGCAACAAGTCCGAGATGTCGGTGGGCTATGCCACGATCTACGGCGACATGAACGGCGGCTTCAACCCCATCAAGGACCTCTACAAGATGGAGGTCTTCTCCCTGTCCGCGCTGCGCAACCGCTGGAAACCGAAGGGCGCTCTTGGGCCGGACGGCGTCGTGATTCCCGAAAACATCCTCACCAAGGCCCCCACGGCGGAGCTGCGCGAGAACCAGCGGGACCAGGATTCCCTGCCGCCCTACGAGGAGCTCGACGAAATCCTGCGCGGCCTCGTGGAGGAGGAGCTTCGCGTCTCCGACATCGTGGCCAGGGGCTATGACCTCGACGTGGTGAAGAAGGTGGAGCGGCTTCTCTACATCGCCGAATACAAGCGCCGCCAGTCGGCGCCGGGCGTGAAGGTGACGCGCAAGAATTTCGGCCGCGACCGGCGCTACCCCATCGTGAACGGCTTCCGGGATCAGGGGCTCGCCGCCCACGTCAAGGACGAGGCGCTGGAGCGCGCCATCGGCAAGCCGCGGATGGGGTCGCTGGATACGTGAGCCACGCGCCACGTCATCACCGTCCCACGTCGTCACCGGCCCTGTGCCGGTGATCCCGATCCATCGGGGCGCCGCGCCTCTCCGTAACGGGATGGCCGGGACAAGCCCGGCCATGACGAGGGGGGCGTGCCTCAGGGCTCGGAACGACGCCGCCGTTCAAATCGAGCCCGTGGCCCCTTGCGCGGCCGCACGCCCTTCGTCATACCGTTCCCATGTCCAAGCCCATCGTTCGCTTCGCCCCGTCTCCGACCGGGCACATCCATATCGGCAATACCCGCGTGGCCCTGCTCAACGCGCTTTTCGCGCGTCGCGAGGGGGGCACCTTCATCCTACGCTTCGACGACACGGATCTCGCGCGCTCGAAGCAGGAATACGCGGATTCGATCTCGGCCGATCTCGCATGGCTGGGCATCCCGCCGGACGTGACGGTGCGCCAGTCGGAGCGTTTCGCGCTCTATGACGCCGCCGCCGAGCGGCTGAAGGACATGGGCCGCCTCTATGCCTGTTACGAAACGCCCGAGGAGCTGGAGTTTCGCCGCAAGCGCCAGCTCGCCCGCGGCCTGCCCCCGATCTATGACCGCGCCGCCCTGAAGCTGACGGACGAGGAACGCGCCAAGCTCGAGGCCGAGGGGCGCAAGCCCCATTGGCGCTTCCGCCTCGATCACACGAACGTCGCTTGGAACGACCTCGTGCGTGGCGAGTGCCACGTGGATTGCGGTTCGCTCTCCGATCCGGTGCTGGTGCGCGAGGACGGCACCTATCTCTATACGCTTCCCTCGGTGGTCGACGACATCGACCTCAAGATCACGCATGTGATCCGCGGCGAGGACCATGTCACCAACACGGCGGTGCAGATCCAGATCTTCGAGGCGCTCGGCGCGGCCGTTCCCACGTTCGCCCACCACAGCCTACTGATCACGGCGAGCGGCGAGGGGCTCTCCAAGCGCCTCGGCCATCTCTCGGTGAAGGGCCTGCGCGATGCGGGGCTCGAGCCGCAGGCGGTGGCCTCGCTCGCGGTGCTGGTCGGCTCCGCGGAGGCCGTGCGTCCGGTCCCCGATCTCGGCGAGCTCGCGGGGCTCATCGACTTCTCGCACATCTCCCGCGCGCCCGCGAAGTTCGACGAGAGCGAGCTGGAGCACCTCAACGCGCGCCTCATCCACGAGATGCCCTATGAGGCCGTGCGCGGGCGTCTTGAGGGACTATACGCGGATCTGGGCGAAGCCTTCTGGAACGCGGTGCGCGGCAATCTCACCAAAGTGCGCGACGCGGCGGAGTGGGCAAGCGTCGTGCGCGGCCCGGTGACGCCCGTGATCGACGATCGCGCCTTCATCGATGCGGCCATCGAAGCGCTGCCGGCGGCGCCCTGGGACACCACCACCTGGAAGGCCTGGACCGAGGCCGTGAAGACGAAGACCGGCGTGAAGGGCAAGGCCCTGTTCATGCCCTTGCGCCTCGCGCTCACCGGCCTCGACCATGGCCCGGAGCTCGGAAACCTGCTGCCGCTCATCGGCCCCGAGCGCGCCAGGGCGCGGCTGTCGGGCCAGGCGGCGTAAAGACCGGAGACCCTCTTCGTCATGGCCGGGCTCGTCCCGGCCATCTCGCGTTGAGGGGTGCTACGCCTCAGGAAATCGGGATCACCGGCCCGAGGCCGGTGATGACGTGAGCGCGGTTGGTCTCACGCCTTGATCCGGTAGCCCGTGCGGAAGATCCACCAGATCGCCGCGAGGCAGGCCAGCATGAACACGAGCGTCATGGCGAGGCTGACACCCACGTCCACGTCCGCGACGCCGTAGAAGCTCCAGCGGAATCCGCTCACCAGATAGACGACGGGGTTGAACAAGGCGACCTTCTGCCAGAAGGGCGGCAGCATGTTGATGGAATAGAAGCTGCCGCCGAGAAAGGCGAGCGGCGTCACGATCATCAGCGGGACCACCTGGAGCTTCTGGAAGCTGTCGGCCCACACGCCGATGATGAAGCCGAAGAGGCTGAAGGTGACGGAGGTGAGCACCAGGAAGGCGATCATCCAGACCGGATGCTGAATCGAGAAATCCACGAAGAGCCGCGCGGTGATCAGGATGATCGTGCCGATGATCACCGATTTGGTGGCGGCGGCCCCCACATAGCCGATCACCGTCTCGATGGCGGAGATCGGGGCGGAGAGGATCTCGTAGATCGTGCCCGTGAATTTCGGCATGTAGATGCCGAAGGACGCGTTGGAGATGCTCTCCGTCAGGAGCGAGAGCATAATCAGGCCCGGCACGATGAACGCGCCGTAGCTCACGCCGTCGATATTGGCCATGTGCGAGCCGATGGCCGAGCCGAACACGATGAAGTAGAGCGACGTCGAGAGAACCGGCGAGGCGATGCTCTGCATCAGCGTGCGCCAGGTGCGCGCCATTTCGAAGAGATAGATGGCCTTGATGCCGTAGACGTTCACGGGCGCCCCCTCACCAGGCTGACGAAGATGTCCTCCAGCGACGACTCGGAGGTGCGCAGATCCTTGAAGTCGATGCCGTGCTCGTTGAGCCGGCGCAGGAGCGTGGCGATGCCGGTCTCCTCGCTCTGGGCGTCGAAGGTGTAGATCAGGTCCGCGCCGTCGGCGGAAAGCTGCAGGTTCTCGGATTCCAGCGTGGCGGGCAGGGCTGCGAGCGGGGTCTGCAGGTGCAGGGTCAGCTGCTTCTTGCCGAGCTTCTGCATCAGAACGTGCTTGTCCTCGACCAGGATGATCTCGCCCTTGTTAATCACCCCGATCCGGTCGGCCATCTCCTCCGCTTCCTCGATGTAATGGGTGGTGAGGATGATCGTGACGCCGCTCTCGCGAAGCCCGCGCACCATGGTCCACATGTCCCGCCGCAGCTCGACGTCGACGCCAGCCGTCGGCTCGTCGAGGAACAGGATCTTCGGCTCGTGCGACAGGGCCTTGGCGATCATGACGCGGCGCTTCATGCCGCCGGACAGGGCCATGATCTTCGAGTCCTTCTTCTCCCACAGGGAGAGGTCCTTGAGGATCTTCTCGATATGGGCGGGGTTCGCGGGCTTGCCGAAGAGGCCGCGGCTGAAGCTCACCGTCGCCCACACGCTCTCGAAGGCGTCGGTGGTCAGCTCCTGCGGGACGAGCCCGATCTTGGTGCGGGCCGGGCGGAAGTCGCGGATGATGTCGTGGCCGTCCGCCGTCACCGTGCCGGTGCTTGGATTGACGATGCCGCAGATGATGCTGATGAGGGTCGTCTTGCCGGCGCCGTTGGGCCCCAGCAGCGCGAAGATCTCGCCCCGGCGGATCTCCAGGTCGACGTTGCGCAGGGCCTGGAAGCCCGACGCATAGGTTTTCGAAAGGCCGGAGACCGAGATGATCGGGTCCGACGCGCCGGAGGCATCCGGGATTTGCGTGTGATCGAGGGGTTTCATGACGCGCTAGATAGCACGAAAAGCGCGACGGGAACCCTGTCCCTTCCTCTTTGATGAGGATGGAGCCTCCAACCCGTCATCGCCTCTCCTCCGTCATCCCCGGACGTGGCTTGGGAATCCCTATCTTCCATCTCTATCGCAACAAGACGTGGATGGCCGGGACGAGCCCGGCCATGACGCAGGAGGATGGGGCTGAAGGGCTCGGGAAGAGCCGGATCAGTTCTGCGGATTCGGAACCGGAATGAGGTTGGGGGCGATCACGCGCACGGTTCTTTTCTGGCCGTTGCCGGCGGCGACTTCCTGCCGGTTGCCCTCGTTCTCCCCGACGACACGGGTGCTTTCGATCGATTGCGGGCCGATACCGGAGGATTCCTTGCTCGCGGTCGGAGCGGAGGCGGCGCTCTCGGCCGCGGCCTTCTCTTCCTCGTCCGCCTTCTTCTCAGCCGCCTTGCGGGCCTGCACGGCCTTCGGACGCGACATCTCCTCCGCCTTTTCGGCGGTCACGATCACGTCGCCCTTGCGCTGCGACAGCATGCTCTCGGCCTTGCGCAGCACCACAGCCCAGCTTTCGTTCGGCCGCTTGCAGGAGCAGCTCTCGTCGAAGCTCTTGCGGAACTTGAAGGCGTTGGCGAGCGACGTATAGGGTCGGTCGCTCGACAGGGAGACCGCCCGGTTGAGGCCCTCGTCGCCGCCCGGATAGGCATAAGCCGCCGTTTCGGTGCCGGGGCAGAGGGCCTGGCACATCTCGTCGGCGCTCTGCTGGCCGCCGGGCGGGGAGGTGAGCGGGAAGAACGAGCCGTCACAGGTCTTCACGCAGATCAGGCGGCCGCCGCCCAGGGCGCGCGGCCCTTCGTCGGCGATGATCGGCTGGCCTTCCGGCATGACCTCCTGCTGCTGCTGACCGCGGGGCGGGCCGAAGAGCGATTCGAAGAAGCCACGGGGCTGCTCGGCGGAGCAAGTCTGCTGCACGGCCGCCTGGAGCTGCCGGCGGCGGACGTCCACCTCGGCCGGATCGACCGCCTGGGCGGCCAGGCGGGCATAGCCGGCTTCGAGCTGACGGATCTGGGCCGCGATGGAGCCGCACTGGGCCGGGGCGGGGCCGGTCAGAAAGCCCAGGGGGCCGCGCTCACAGCCGATGGAGTTGTAATACCGGACGAGGCGGTTGATCTCCGCCCGCTGGGCCTGCATCTGCCCGGTCGGCGCTCCGCCCCCGTTGCGCTCGAGATTCGCCAATTCCGCGCGGAAGCGCTGGCACTCGGCCGATTGGGCGAAGGCGGCCTGTCCGGCGGCCAGGAACGCCGTCATGGCGAGGAGGAGGCGGAGGAGGAATGTCTTTGTCATCAAGCTGATCGCAGAACGCAGGTCCGATACGGCGCCATGGCCAGAGCCTGGTCATGTGACGCCGGAATGGGGCCCTATTGTGATTACCGCCTCGCGAGCCTCCGGTGAGGGCGCAGGACAGCATATCCATGTACCCTCATCCGGCGTCGGGAGCAAATAAGGTTGCGAGAGCCTTGCAAGAGTCTCGCCAAAGCCGGGCGGCATCCCCACATGCAGCGTAACTTAGGAGAGAACGGGAATGCTTGCTCGAATCGCCCTGGTCCTCGCTCTGGTGCTGGGGAGCGCCACCGGCGCCGCGGCCCAGGAGCCGGATCTGATCTTCAAGAAATCCACGGTGTGGCGTGCCCTGACGCCCGACGACAAGCTCGCCGTCTACGGGATCGACGACCCGCTCGTGGAGGGTGTGGCCTGCCATTACACGACGCCGGAGCGTGGCGGCATTTCCGGGACCTTCGGGGTCGCCGAAGAGGTGTCGGACATCTCGCTCTCCTGCCGCCAGATTGGACCGGTGAGGTTCAAGCAGCGGTTCGGGCAGGGCGACGTGGTGTTCAGCGAACGCCGCTCGCTGATCTTCAAGAAGATGCAGATCGTGCGCGGCTGCGACGCGAAGCGCAATACGCTGGTCTACATGGTTTATTCGGACCGGCCGATCGAGGGCTCGCCCAAGAACTCGACCTCCACCGTTCCCTTGATGCCCTGGGGCACCGAGGCCCCGGCCAAATGCGGCGACTGGCTGAACAAGTGATCGTCTTTGGCGCGGTGGCCGTTCCATCCGCCGTCATGCCCGGCGCTTTAAGCCGGGCATGCACGTCCTTGATACGCTGCGGGTCCCATAACGTGAATGGCCGCAGCGGGTGCGGCCATGACGGTTAAGGTATGAAAGTTCAGTTCGAGCAGGTGATCGAGACCGGCCGGAGTTCGTCGTCCGTGACGGACGCCTTCTGGATGGAGCCCGTGATCTCCGTAGCCTGGATCTGCCGGAACGAAGTGGCCCGGGCATAGCCTTGAGACTCACACCAGGTGTTTGCCACAACTTGGCCACATGACTGGTTTGAGATCAGGCATTCCGCGACGCCGTAGCCATCGGCGGCGGGAACCAGGAAGGTGGCTTCGGTCGAGGAGGCCTGCGAGCCGTTCGGAAGCAGCGTCAGGGACGCGGCAGCAAAAAACACGGCTGTGCCCAACCCGAGCACGGCATATGCACGGCGCATAGAAAACCTCTTCGATTGAATACATGCTTTATTGTCACGGGGGCCCGTGAATAAAGGTCTAACGGATTTGGTAAAGACCCGTTTCTTGCATTCCTGCAAGCAAACTGTGCTCTCCAGCACGGGAACCTTGACGCCTGCCAGCTGACAGGGCATTGATTGTTTCATGAACACGGCAACGATCCTCATTTCCGGGATTATTTGCGGCTAGCGCACCACGCTGGCTGGAGCCGTCTCGTTCTCATTCTGGAATGAAACCAATCTCCGGCCTTGTGGCCTGACAGGGACTCGGTTTCATGGCGCCCCAGCTGAAGCTCTACAATACGCTCACCCGGTCGAAGGACGCGTTCGTCCCGATCGATCCGAAGAACGTGCGCATGTATGTCTGCGGCCCCACGGTCTACGACTACGCCCATATCGGCAACGCCCGCCCCATCATCGTCTTCGACCTTCTATTCCGTCTGTTGAGACAAATTTACGGTGCGGAAGCCGTGACGTATGTGCGTAACATCACCGATGTGGACGACAAGATTAACGCCCGCGCCGCCCGCGATTACCCAGGCCTGCCCCACAACGACGCCATCCGGGCGGTGACCCGGAAGACCGAGGAGCAGTTCCATGCGGATATCCGGGCGCTCGGCGTCCTCATGCCGGAGGATGTGAACCGCCCCGGCGAGCGGCCGAGATTCGTGGAGCCCAGGGCGACCGAGCATATCGACGAGATGCGCATGATCATCGAGCGCCTCGTCGAGAGGGGAGCCGCCTATGTGGCCGAGGAGCATGTGCTCTTCTCGGTTGCGGGCATGCAAAAGCTTTCGGGCGTGCCGCAATACGGCGCCTTCTCCAAGCGTTCCCTCGACGAGCTATTGTCCGGCGCCCGCGTTGACGTGGCGCCCTACAAGCGCGATCCCATGGATTTCGTGCTCTGGAAGCCTTCCGGTCCGCAGGATCCGGCCTGGCCGTCGCCCGCCGGCATCGCGACCCCGGGCCGTCCGGGCTGGCACATCGAGTGCTCCGCCATGGCCTGGAAACATCTGGTCCAGGCTTTCGAGACGCGGCTAGCCTGCAGCGATCCCACGGAGCGCGAGATCTTCGACATCCATGGCGGCGGCATCGACCTCGTGTTCCCGCACCACGAGAACGAGATCGCGCAGAGCTGCTGCGCGTTCCAGACGCCGCGCATGGCCAATGTCTGGATGCATAACGGCTTCCTGCAGGTGGAAGGCGAGAAGATGTCGAAGTCGCTCGGCAACTTCTTCACCATTCATGACCTCCTGAAGGACTGGCCGGGCGAGGTGCTGCGCTTCAACATGCTGCGCACCCATTATCGCCAACCGATCGACTGGACCGCCAAAGGGCTGGAGGAAAGCCAGAAGACCCTGGATCGCTGGTACGAGCTGGCAGGTCACGGCGAGGCGGCGCAGCTGTCCGAGCACATCGTCGAGGCTCTTGCCGACGACCTCAATACGCCGAAGATGCTGGCGGAACTCCATGCTCTCGACGGTCAGGGCGTCTATGACGAGCTTGGTGCGAACCTAAGGGCGATGGGGTTCCTGCTCGAAGGAGCGGAACGTTGGAAGGCCCGCAAGCAGGCCTCGCTCACCGTCGATCCTGCCGTGGTCGAAGCATTGATCGCCGCCCGCAAGGAAGCGCGCGCGGCGAAGAACTGGCCCGAGTCCGACCGCATTCGCGACGAACTCGCTGGGCTCAACGTGGTGGTGAAGGACAACAAGGACGGCACCACCACTTGGGAGGTCGCGCGATGAATGCTCTTTCTCCTCTCACCGTCATGCCCGGGCTTGTCCCGTGCATCCACGCCTTTATGGCGCGGCGGTTCCAAGACGTGGATGGCCGCAACGAGTGCGACCATGACCGCAATATGTCCGAGGGAAGGTGTTGCTGATGGGACAGGCCATGCCGAAACCGGGGCTCCGCCCCTTCCTTCCCGCCGACGTCCCGACCCTCGTCGAGATCTTCCAGGCGAGCATCGAGGAGCTGACGGGCGAGGATTACAGCGAGGCGCAGCAGGAAGCCTGGATGCTGCAGGCCGAGGAGGAGGACTTCGCCCAGAAGCTCACGAAGGATCTCACCCTTGTGGCGACGGTCGAAGGGGCGGCCGTCGGCTTCATCGCCCTCAAGGACAACGAGCTGATCGAGCTGTTCCATGTGCATCCGGCCGTCGCCGGGCAGGGGATCGGCACCATGCTCTACGATGCGGTCGAGAAGCTCGCGACGGCCCGCGGCGCGGCGCGCCTCGTCGCCGAGGTCAGCGATAACGCGCAGCCCTTCTTCCAGAAGCAGGGTTTCCAGCCTCAGCGCCGCAACACCCTCTCGCTCGGCGACGAGTGGCTCGGCACCACCACGATGGAGAAACGTCTCGCGCCGGCCGAGGACAGGAAGCTGTCGTCATGAGCCGGGAGCGCCTCTATCTCTTCGACACCACCCTGCGCGACGGGGCGCAGACCACCGGCGTCGATTTCTCGCTCGACGACAAGCGCGCCGTCGCGGCACTTCTCGACCGACTCGGCATCGATTACGTGGAAGGCGGCTATCCGGGGGCCAACCCCCTGGATACCGCCTTTTTTTCCGAGAAGCGCACGAAGAGCGCCAAATTCACCGCTTTCGGCATGACCAAGCGGGCAGGGCGCTCCGTGTCGAACGATCCCGGCATCTCGGCCCTCCTCGAGGCGCGGGCCGATGCGATTTGTTTCGTGGCGAAGTCCTGGGACTATCACGTGCGGGTGGCGCTCGAGACGACGCTGGAGGAGAATCTCGCCGGCATCCGGGACAGCGTCGAGGCCGCGCTCGCCAAGGGGCGCGAGGTGATCGTCGATTGCGAGCACTTCTTCGACGGCTACAAGGCCAATCCCGATTATGCGCTCGCCTGCGCGAAGACGGCCTATGAGGCCGGGGCGCGGTGGGTCGTGCTCTGCGACACCAACGGCGGCACGCTGCCTCACGAGGTGACGGAGATCGTGACGGCCGTGACGGCCGCCGTGCCAGGCGCGCAGGTGGGCATCCATGCCCATGACGATTGCGGCTGCGCCGTCGCGAATTCGCTTGCGGCGGTGGAAGCGGGGGCGCGGCACATCCAGGGCACGCTCAACGGCCTCGGCGAGCGCTGCGGCAACGCGAATCTCATCACGCTCATCGGCGCGCTGAAGCTGAAGGAGCTTTATGCCTCCCGCTTCGATCTCGGCGTCACGGAGGAAGCCCTGGGCGAGCTCACCCATGTCTCGCGACAGGTCGACGAGATCCTCAACCGCCAGCCCAATCGCCATGCGCCCTTCGTCGGCGCGAGCGCGTTCGCGACCAAGGCGGGCATCCATGCCTCCGCCGTCCTGAAGGACCCGCACACCTACGAGCATGTGGAGCCGGAGATCGTCGGCAACGCCCGCAAGGTTCTCGTCTCGGACCAGGGCGGGCAGTCGAACATCCTGGCGGAACTCAAGCGCTGCGGCTTTTCACTGGAGAAGGGTGATCCGCGCATCTCCCGCGTGCTCGACGAGGTGAAGCGCAAGGAGGCGGACGGCTTCGCGTTCGAAGGCGCGGATGCCTCCTTCTACGTGCTGGTCAAGCGCATGCTCGGCGAGGTCCCGGCCTTCTTCGAGGTGGAGCGCTTCTCGGTCAACGTGGAGCGCCGCTACAACGCGATGGGCGAGCTCGTCACCGCGTCGGAAGCCATCGTGAAGGTGCGCGTGGGCGACGAGGTTCTCATCTCCGCGGCCGAGGGCAATGGTCCCGTGAACGCGCTCGATGTGGCCCTGCGCAAGGATCTCGGCAAGTATCAGCACCTGATCAGGGATCTGGAGCTGGTGGATTATAAGGTGCGCATCTATCAGGGCGGATCGGATGCCGTGACCCGCGTTCTGATAGAGTTCACGGATGCCTCGGGCGAGCGCTGGACCACCATCGGCGTTTCCGCGAACATCATCGACGCCTCGTTTCAGGCGCTGACCGATTCCATGATCTACAAGCTCCTCAAGGCTGGAGCTGCGCTTTAGAGCATCGGGTTGATCCCAAAAGTGAAAAATCCACTTTTAGGTCCGATGCTTTAGCGGACATCCCGGGCGCCCTACATCTCCGACGGGACGCTGAGGGACGGGTCAGAACTTCGCCTCGATCAGATCCGCGTTCTCGACGATGCCGACGCGGCGGGCCGCGGCTTCGACCATCGGGATCACGTCCTCGACCTTCTCGGCCACGAGGTAGCTCAGTTCCAGACCTTCGCGAATGAAGCCCTGGTCGCGCATGTGAGCGAAGAGGGTGAGCAGCGGCTTCCAGAATCCCTTCGTGCTGAGCATCAGGATCGGCTTCGTGTGACGGCCGAGCTGCGCCCAGGTCATCTGCTCCACGAGTTCCTCCAGGGTTCCGATGCCGCCGGGAAGCGCCACAAAGGCGTCGGCCTTCTCGAACATCAGGCGTTTGCGGGTGTGCATGTCCGGCACGACGATGGTTTCCTGAACCTCGTCGAGGAGCTTCTCGCGCGACTTCAGGAAGTCCGGGATGATGCCCGTGACATAGCCGCCATGGTCGAGCACGGCCTGGGCGACCGTGCCCATCAGGCCCACATTGCCTCCACCATAGACAAGGTTGATTCCCTGCTCGGCCATGGCCCGGCCCAATGCCGCCGCATTGTCGGCGAAGACGGGATCGCCTCCGAAACCGGAGCCGCAGTAAACACAGATGGATTTGATAGGCTTGAGATCTGACATGAGCTCTTCGGGGAGGCGGGGAGCCTCCCGCGTTGTATCATAAAACATATAGATTCCCTTTATGGCCGTAGCCTTTTGAAATATAAACCGTTTAAATGCACGAAAGTGCCGCGGTAGAGAAAAAGCACATGGCGCAGGCGACAGAGATCAAAGGAACCATCGCGATCCTCGGCGCGGCAGCGGCCGGCGTCGTCGCGGTTCTTGTCGGTGCCCTCTACTGGGCATGGCCCAGCACACCTGACCTCCCGGGTTCCGCCGCGACGCCCCAGGCGGCTGTGCAGCAGCCCGCCCCGCAGCAGCAGCCGGCGGCCGAAGCGCCGCCCGCCAGGGCCGCGGAGCCGAAAGCCCCGGATACGAAGGCTGCCGAGGCTCCCCTGGTTCCGTCCTTCGACCTCGTGCGCGTGGAGCCCAACGGCGAAAGCGTCATCGCAGGCCGTGCCGCCGCGGGTGCGACCATCGAGCTTCTGCGAGGGGATCAGGTTCATGCCCGCGGCGTGGCCGATGCCTCGGGCCTGTTCGCCATCGTGCCTCCGGCCCTGCCGCCGGGCTCCCACCAGATCGTGCTGCAATCCATCGCGCCCGACGGCGTGCGCCAACGCTCGACCCAGAGCGTCACCGTGGTGATCGATATCGCCCAGAAGCGGCCGCTCGTCACCCTGACCACGCCGGATCAGCCGACCGTCGTCCTCTCCAATCCCGAGCCGCCGGAGCCGCAGGTCGCCCAGGCTGCGCCCGGGAAGCCCGAGGAGCCGGCAAAGGTCGCGGAGCCCGCTCAACCTGCTCAGCCGTCCCAGCCGCCCGCCGCTCCCGAGCCTGCGGCCCAGCCTGCGTCTCGGCCTGAGATCAAGATCGTGAGCGTCGAGGCCGAGGACGGAAAGCTCTTCGTATCCGGCCTCTCGGCGCCCGGCGCGACGGTCCGTCTCTATCTCAACGAAGCCCTGATCGCTCCCGGCGGAGCCGGCACCGACGGAAAGGTCTCGTTCTCGATCGGTTCGGGCGTCCGTCCGGGCGATTACCGCATCCGCCTCGACGATGTCGACCCGGTCTCCGGACAGGTGAAGTCCCGCGCCGAGGTCAGCTTCAACGTGCCCGTCCAGGTCGCCTCCGCTCGGCCGGAGGCGCCGGCCGCGCCAGCGCCGGCTGCGCCTCCTACCGCCGGGACCCAGCCGAGCGCGAGAGCCGGCATCGATGCTCAGGTTGCTGCGGCCGGAACGGTCGTGATCCCCAACATCAACACGGCGATCGTCTCCCGAGGCGACAATCTCTGGCGGATCAGCCAGCGCATCTACGGCCAAGGCTATCGCTATACCGTCATCTATGGGGCGAACCAGGATCAGATCCGCAATCCGGATCTGATCTATCCGGGGCAGGTTTTCGTGCTCCCCACCCACGACGAGCAGAAAACCAATTAGCCTGAACGGGGCTGCGGACTCGGGTGGGGTGAATTCCCGGCTCCGATCTCTTATATCGGGATCCGACAGTTCATTCGGATTCTCTGGTCATGCCTCCCACCACCTCGGTTCCCCCGACGAGCGCCGCCGTGCGCCAGCCCAATGGCTTGGTCGCAACCTGGACGAAGCTCTGGCCCTATCTCTGGCCGCAGGGGCGTCCCGATCTTCAGCGCCGGGTCTTCCTGGCCTTCGGCCTGCTCCTCGTCGCCAAGGGCGTCACCATGGTGACGCCGTTCGCCTTCAAATGGGCGACGGACGCCCTCGTTGCCGTCACGAGCAGCGGGAACCAGGCGACTGAGGCGGCGGCCTCCGCCGGCTCCTGGCTGTGGAAGTCGCCGATCCTGCTCACGATCATCTACGGCATCACCCGCATCCTCATGGCGGTGCTGACCCAGGTTCGCGACGGCCTCTTCGCCAAGGTGGCCATGCATGCGGTGCGCAACCTGGCGCTCCAGGCCTTCGAGCACATGCACCGCCTGTCCCTGCGCTTCCATCTCGAGCGCAAGACCGGCGGCCTGACCCGCGTGCTGGAGCGTGGCCGCGAGGGCATCGAGGAGCTCTCGCGCCTCGTCGTGCTCACGCTCGTCCCCACCATTTTCGAATTCGTGCTCGTGCTGGGCCTTCTCGCTTGGGAGTTCGACTGGGTCTATTCGTTCGTCGTCTTCGTGATGGTCGTCATCTATCTCGCCTATACCTACAAGGCGACCCAGTGGCGGATCGCAATCCGCAAGCAGATGAACGACTCCGACACGGACGCCAACACCAAGGCGGTTGATTCCCTGCTGAACTACGAGACGGTGAAGTATTTCGGTGCGGAGCAGCGGGAAACTGCGCGCTACGACCGCTCCATGGAGCGTTACGAGAAGGCCTCGACGCAAACCTACACGTCGCTGGCCGTGCTCAATGCCGGCCAGGCGGTGATCTTTTCCATCGGCATGGCCATCGTGATGGTGCTCGCCGCCCGGGACATCATGGCGGGACGGGTGTCGGTGGGCAGCTTCGTGCTGGTCAACGCCATGCTGGTTCAGCTCTACATCCCGCTGAACTTCATGGGCATGCTCTATCGCGAGATCAAGCAGGCGCTGATCGACATCGAGGACATGTTCGGCATCATCGAGCGCAACCCGGAGATCCAGGACAAGCCGGGCGCGAAGCCGCTCGAGGTGAGCCAGGCGGTCGTGCGCTTCGAGGACGTGCATTTCTCCTACATCCCGGAGCGTCCCATCCTGAAGGGCGTGACCTTCGAGGTGCCGGCGGGCCACACCGTCGCCATTGTCGGCCCCTCGGGGGCGGGCAAATCCACCATCTCGCGTCTGCTGTTCCGGTTCTACGAGCCCACAAGCGGTCGCATCCTCATCGACGGGCAGAATATCGCCGACGTCCAGCAGGCGAGCTTGCGCAAAGTCATCGGCATGGTCCCGCAGGACACCGTGCTGTTCAACGACACCATCGGCTACAACATCCAGTACGGCCGCTGGGACGCTACCCCGGAGGAGGTGAGGGAGGCCGCGCGCCTGGCCCAGATCGACCGCTTCATCGGCCTCCTGCCGGAGGGCTACGACACCCCCGTGGGCGAGCGCGGCCTGAAGCTCTCGGGCGGCGAGAAGCAGCGCGTGGCGATCGCCCGCACGATCCTCAAAAGCCCGCCGATCCTCGTGCTCGACGAGGCGACCTCGGCGCTGGACACCTTCACGGAGAAGGAGATTCAGGACGCCCTCGACCGGGTCAGCCGGGGCCGCACCACCCTGGTGATCGCCCATCGGCTATCCACCGTGATCGGAGCCGACGAGATCATCGTCCTCGATCACGGGCGCATCGTGGAGCGGGGCGATCACCCGAGCCTTCTGGCACTCGGCGGGGTCTACGCCTCCATGTGGAACCGCCAGCGTGAGGCCGACCGGGCCCGCGAGACCCTGAAGCGCGCGGAGGAGGAAGACCGGTCGGAAGACCGGCCCGAGGATCGGGCGGAGGCTCCTGCGGCAGGTTGACGGGAGCCTCGGCGCCTGCCATCCCCTCGCAAACTCAAGAGCTTGACCAAGTCTCTCCGAAACCTGATCAAGCTCTTGTTCCCCTATTGCCGCATGATCCGGGCGAACAATCGGCATCCAATTGTTCTGATCATGCTCTAGCAAGGCTTCAAGAGAATGACCGATATCCTGGAATCGATGCGCCGCATCTTCGTCCCGATCCACAAGGAGGGGTATCCCTTCATTCTGATCGCGCTGTTCGCGACCATCGTTCTGGCGTGGCTCTGGTCGCCGCTGGGCTGGATCGGCACCATCCTGACGGTGTGGGTCTGCTACTTCTTCCGCGACCCGCCGCGCGTGACCCCGATGCGCGAAGGTCTCGTCATCTCCCCGGCGGATGGGCGCGTGAACCTGATCACCACGGCGGTGCCCCCGGCGGAGCTCAGCCTGCCGCCCGAGCCGATGACCCGCATCTCGGTCTTCATGAACGTGTTCGATTGCCACGTGAACCGCTCGCCGGTGACGGGCCGGATCGAGCAAATCCTTTATACGCCAGGTCTTTTCCTCAATGCCGAGATCGACAAGGCGAGCGAGGACAACGAGCGGAACGCCCTCGTCATCGAGACGGCCGGCACCCGCATCGGCGTGGTCCAGATCGCGGGCCTCGTGGCGCGCCGGATCGTCTCCTTCGTGAAGGTGGGCGACAGCCTGAGCACGGGCGAGCGCTTCGGCCTCATCCGCTTCGGATCGCGCCTGGACATCTATGTGCCCATGAGTGCCCAGGTTCTCGTGGGGCTCGGCCAGACGGCGGTCGCCGGCGAGACGGTTCTGGCGGATCTGACCGCCAACGAACCTGCCCGCCAATACCGGATCGGCTGACCTCCGGCTGGTCTTCGGCCCGCCTGGGGAGAGCAGGTTGTCCCCTCCCGGGCCCCCTCGGACGGAACTGTCCACAGCCGTTTGCGCTTCTCTCCTGTTCTTCCCACGGCTCAGCTTGGCTTTTCGGTCGGGCTGGCCCCTCGCTTCCGAGGCTTTGGGGAGCCTCGAGCCCGGAGAGCCCCGCCAGCGACCCGTAGGGCCACGGTAGTGACCTGAAGGGCGCGTCAGCGAAATCCGGGTCCACTTTTCCGCGCGATGCGTTAGGTTCATGCCATGAGTGACCTTTTTCCCCCTTTCGCCCCGGATCCGAACGAACCGCGCAAGCGGCTTTTCAAGCCTGTTCCATTCCGGGTCATCGTTCCCAACATCATCACGCTGATCGCCCTGTGCCTCGGGCTCACCGCGATCAGGCTGGCCTTCGAGGGGCGCTATGAACCGGCGGTCGTCGCCATCGTGGTGGCGGCCCTGCTGGATGGGGTCGACGGACGGGTGGCGCGGCTCTTGAAGGGCACGTCACGCTTCGGCGCGGAGCTCGATTCCCTGGCGGATTTCGTCAATTTCGGCGTGACGCCCGCCCTCATTCTCTACAGCTTCCTGTTGAACGAGCTGAAGGCGATCGGGTGGATCGCCGTGCTGGTCTTCGCCATCGCGATGGTGCTGCGTCTGGCGCGCTTCAACGTGATGCTCGACGATCCGCACCGGCCCGAATGGAAGAAGAACTTCTTCACCGGCATGCCCGCTCCCGCCGGCGCACTCACCTCGATGCTGCCCCTCTATCTGTCGTTTCTGGGCTTCCCGGTTGGCCCTGCCGTCGCTCCCATCGTGCTCGTCTACCTGCTGGGGCTGGCTTTCCTGATGGTCTCCACGATCCCGGTCTATTCGGGCAAGACGATCGGCCTGAAGGTCCCGCGCCATTGGGTGCTGCCGATCTTCGTGCTGTCGGTGGCGGTTTTCGGGCTTCTGGTGAACTTTCCCTGGGAGATGCTGACCGGCATCACGGTTCTGTTCCTCGGCTCCATCCCGCTCAGCGTCATGCGATACCGGCAGCTCGAGCGGGCGGATACGCCCATGACCGCGTCCGCCCCCCAGCCCATGGCGCCGGGTGGGGAACCGCCGCCCGACGCTTGATTCAACCGTTGCCGGTGCCATCTTTCGACCGGGCGTAGCCTTAATCCCGAGAACCCAAAACATTGTATGGGCTCCTTGAGCCCTGGAGCGTGGAGATCAAAGTGGCGTCTTCTTCCGAGGTGTCGAATCCCAGCCGGCGTCCGAAGCTCGTTCTGGCGTCCGCCTCGCCCCGCAGGCTCGCCCTGCTGCAGCAGGGCGGGATCGAGCCCGATGCCCTTCTGCCGGCCGACGTGGACGAGACGCCCCTGAAGAATGAAGGACCCAAGGACCTCGCCAAGCGCCTAGCCCGCTCCAAGGCGGAGGTGGCCCGCAAGACCGCGCGCAACCGCGAGGACCTGAAGGACGCGTATATTCTCTCCGCCGATACGGTCGTGGTCGCAAGCGGGCGGATTCTGCCCAAGGCCGAGGTGGAAGAGGAGGCGGCCGGCTGCCTGCGCCTGCTGTCGGGCCGGGCGCACCGGGTCTACACCTCCGTGTGCCTCATCACGCCCAAGGATTCGATCCGCGAACGCCTCGTGGAAACCCGCGTGCGCTTCAAGCGTCTGTCCCGCGAGGAGTTCGAGCGCTATCTCGCGTCCCGCGAGTGGCACGGCAAGGCGGGCGGCTATGCCATTCAGGGGCTGGCCGGCACCTTCGTGGTGAAGCTGGTTGGCTCCTACACGAACGTGGTTGGCCTGCCCCTCTACGAAGCCGTGGCGCTGCTCGACGGCGAGGGGTTCCCCGTGCGCTCCACGTGGCTCAACGCTGCCTGATTCCGAAAAGGAGCGAGGCATGGACCCCGCCAACGAGAACAAGCCTCTGGCATCCGCCGGCAAATGCCCGATCTGCGGCAAGCCTGGAACGATGGAATACAAGCCCTTCTGCTCCAAACGTTGCGCGGATGTGGACCTGAACCGCTGGCTCTCAGGCACCTATGCCATTCCAGCGGTCGATGATCCCGAGGACCGAGACGACGCCACGGAAGAGAGCCAATAATTTTCTTTCGAATTTTCGCTTTCGGCGGCTGGACAGGCGGCAGAGGTCTGACTATACAACCGCTCACGACGCGCACGGCACTGGCCGCGCTTCGAATGCCCAGGTAGCTCAGTTGGTAGAGCATGCGACTGAAAATCGCAGTGTCGGTGGTTCGATTCCGCCCCTGGGCACCACTCCTCTAAAAAGTCCCTAAAAACATTGAGTTTCTCGCGAAATTCTCGCCACCGGGATCACTTCGCGAGCAAATGTGGGGGTCTTTTGTTCTCGCTTTCGCCCAGGTCGATCAGGTGCATCGCGTCGCCCGCGAGGCGTTTCTGACGCGCCTTCCTTGTGTAGTGCGATGCCTGCTTCGAAATCTTCCAGCCGAAGATCGCCATCAGCTCGAACTCGCTCGCGCCGTTTTCTGCCGCCAGGGTCGCGCCGGCCTTTCGAAGGCCGTGCGCTGAGCCGTGATGCAGCTCAGCCCCCCGGTAGCGCTTCTTGAACCAGTTGCCGAACCCGGTCACGAGGAACGTCAAGTTCTCCTTGGCTGATGGCGTGTCCTCGATCGTCTTCCACAACGCCCGCAGAACCGGGAGCTCGAGCGTGACCGGATTGCGGTTCTTGTTCTGGGGATAGCGCAGCCAACGCTCGATGGATCCATTTGGATGTCTAATCTCAGAGATGTGCTGCCGACCGAAAGCGGGAATGTCCGCGCGCCGGCCGCCTATGAACATCAGCAGCGCCAGGGCGAGCCAAGCCTTCGAACCTACGGGGTGTTTCTCCCTGAACTTCAGGACTTCCTCGGCCGTCCATGTATGGTGCCCCTCGGAGGCCGACCTGAAATAGGGGACATCCCGAGCTGGATTCGTCTTCACATGGTCAGCCTCGATCCCATAGACGAACACCTGCCGGATTGCCTTCACGCGGCCGTTCGCAGCCTCCGGAGTGTCAACCTTCCGGTCGCGCAGCGCTCGCACCGCCTGAGGCGAGAACTTCGACGGCGGGCAGTTGGCGAAAGTCGCCTCGGCACCAGGCTTCACCGACTCGTCGTAGGTGGCTTCGAGAATCTGGCGCCGCACATGCCGGGTCCGATCGCCCAGGCGCTTGAACTCGGCTGAAAGGAAGTACTGCTCGCAGAGCCAGCGCCAGGTGCCCTTGACGCTCGGCTGCCACTTCCCGGGCTCGGCCGGGGTGGCGGGTTCGGGGGCGCCGTTCAGTGCCCACTCATAGGCGCCCATGAAATCGGGTGTCCACAGGATGCCATGCAGGCGCACTTTTGGATCGCCCTTCCGCCTGCGGAAGTAGATCCCGATATTTCCAGATGCAGAGGTACGCCAAGGGCATGCTCGGCGCGGAAGACCGCTGCATCACCTACTTTCCAATCCTGCGCAAGAACAAGGGAAGACCAGAGAAGCATGAACGACAAGAACAACGCTCGGACCATGATCAGTCACCCACGTCACTATTTCGTCGAGCCAAAAAAGTACCAGATTGTATGTCGTGCGCAATCCGAATGTTCAAGGCAAACACTCGACGGGAATATCGTTCAACTTGCATTGAACATATTCTGCAAGAACTTTCGTGATTATGTGCGACTCCACTTAAGGGCTTAGGTATCTTCGAACCCTCTGAATAGGCCGTCCGTCCGGAGTAGCTCAAAGGCCAGTTTGCAAGTTCAGCCGTCTAGGCAGAGCCTGAAACGGCTGGGGACATCATCCACAGAGGTCTCGCCATGACCCCCTTGCTTCGATCAAGTGCGAATCTAGCAGGCATCCCTCTGGTTGCGGTCAAGCGGCTGTTCGGCAGCTTCTTGGCTATAGGCTGGATGGGCCAACAGATAGACCACGCCCCAACCTTTAGCTGGCACTATGACGACTGCGACTAGTCCAATGCGGCTCTCGCATTGCCATTGATAAAGCCGGGGATACTCTTGAACCCTAGCCGGAGGTCGGCAGCGACCCTTCGGTTAGGGCGTTCCTACTTCCGTCACGAGCGGATCTCACAAACGTTTATGGAACTGTGTCCGAAGTATTCGAGGTATCTGTTGCGCTCTGTGTTAGAAGTCTGTCGATGGCTCGGATCAAACGATCTACATGGACGGGGAAGTCAGGACCTCTGCCCAGTACGGCTGCTTGGCGGTGCAGGAGGCCTTGAAGCTTCTCAGGCAGCTGATCTGCCTGCGGCATGATCGCACCTTCTACCAGCACTGGAATGACCGGGATCTTACGCTGTAGCGCGGTCTCAACCTCGATGCGAACCCAGTCGCTCTCATCCATGATCCGCGGAGGCTTGCCTCTGCGCCTACCAATCCAGCGTGGCCCGATGATAGCAAGCAGAACGTTGCATCCGTTGAGGACCTCTTGGAGATGCTCGCGGAAGTCTATGCCTACTGGGATGCTATCAACGTCAATAAAGATACCCTCAGCTCCATAGCGCCGGGCCAGCCAGTCGTAGATTCGATCGGTAGTTATCGGTACGTCTTTTCGACGGTAGGAGAGGACGATCTTGAGGTTCGAACGCAACAAGGAATTGGCTTTCCCGAACGTTTGGTGATCGGATCGATCAAGCCTTTGTGTCTGACCGTCTCGAACCTCGGTCAGATTGTTGTCTTCAGGCATGACTTTAGACGACAATTTCTTGGGCAAGCTCACCTCATTTGGCTCTGCCCTGTCTAACTCTGCCCTGCCCAGCTCTGCCTTGGGTAAGACTTCCCCAGCCAGATTCGTCCCGCTGAGGTCCACCCCGTCCAGGTTCGCCCCGATCAGTTTCGCCTTGGTGAGGTCCGCCCCGATCAGTTTCGCCTTGGTGAGGTTCGCCCCGATCAGTTTCGCCCCGGTTAGATTCGCCCTGATCAATATCGCCCAGAGCAGGTCCGCCCCGGTTAGATTCGTCCAGAGTAGGTCCGCCCCAGTCAGGTTCACGTCGATTAGGTTCGCCCTAGTCAGGTCCGCCCCGCTCAGGTCCGCCTCAATTAGGTCCGCGCCAGCCAGATCCGCCCCGCTGAGGTCCGGCCGAACGAAAGGATTTTTGGTACGCCATACATTCCACGCCTCGACGCCCTTCCTAAGCCGGGCAACGTGCTTCTTGTTGGCCATACAAGCACTCCGGGTCCGAACCAGCCTATCCTGCGCTGAAGGCACTGGTTCGGCAATGGAGCCGCTGTTCGCTCATTCCCTCCCTCATCCAAAGCAAGGGGAGAGGTGAGGGCTTGCGCGCCTAATTGGCTCCTGGTCGCAGTTCGATAGCCCTGCGTTCAGCGGGTTCAATTACCCGCTCGCCGATCTCGGCGATGAGCTGATCCTGTGTCTCGTAGCGGTGGAGCGGCAGGACCCAAGGATAGCGTCTGAAGTGCTCGAACATACCGTACTCACCGCTCCCTTCCAGCAGGAGAGGCTGCACAGGAACAGACGGTAGGTCAGGCACGATGACACTGAGTTCTTGCGGGATGCTCCTGGCATCCGTGATGTCCGCCACCACGAAGCGTGCCATGCGAGCGAGCAGGGAAATGGTTTCGGTAATGTCCCGGCTGGCGGGCTTGTCGAAATCGAATAAGATTGGGAGGTAATCGCGTCGACGCAACTCCTCGCGTAGAGCATCAAGAACAACTTTGCGTTCTTCTGTGAAGCGGCCAAGGATCAGGACCGCCTTAGATGTAATGGTATCGATGACGTCGCGGATTTTATGGTTGTGGAGTAGTAGGTAAACGAATTGCGCAACCTCAATGTTGTCGACGGTGATCTCGGGCTCATCCCGGCCGGTGATAATTAAGTTTTGCTGAACGACCCCGTCTGTTTTTAGTCCCCAAGCAGATATGCCGTAGATTAGACAGCCGGTGAGATTGGCTTTCGTGAAAGTCGTTCCAATTAGAACTGCTTTCGTCAGAGTTGCCTCGGTTAAGTTGGCACTAGTGAGGTCCGCCTCACTAAGGTCTGCCCTTCTGAGGATGGCTCTGCCGAGGCTGGCGTTGGTTAAGTTCGCGGCGCGCAGGTCGGCCTCTGTAAAATCTGCTTCAATGAGATTGGCGCCACAGAGGTTTGCAGCCTTGAGCTGTGCATACCCAAAATCCGCCTTCTGAAGGCGTGCATGACTGAGATTTGCGTTGCTGAGGTTCGCTCGGAGAAAAATTGCTCCACGTAAATCAGCATGACTTAAGTTTAGGCCAGAAAGATCAGCTTCCCAGAACAGCACCCGTCCAAAGATCGCCTTTTTGAAAACCGCCCCACGGAGGTCCGCTTTCCTAAAATCGACTTCGTCAAGGATAGTGGAGTTAAACTTTGTTCTTCCGAGTTCTGTTGCGCTGAGGTTTGTCCCACAAAGGTATGATTGAGAGAGATCTGCTCTATAGAGATTTGCGTCCCGGAGACTCGCCCCGCTAAGATTTGCCCCAACGAGACTTGCGTTATACATATGTGCGCCAAGGAGACGGGCTTGGCTTAGGTCGGACTTACAGAGGTTCGTGCCGCTGAGATTAGCAACGTTAAGATTGGCCCCTCGAAGATCCGCCTGACAGAGGTTTGCCTCACTGAGATCTGGATTGACGTCAGGATTTTCATCACGCCACGCATTCCAAGCCTCTACCCCCTGCTCAAGCCGAGCAACATGCTCCTCTTTGGCCATGGAAATCTCCGGATCCGATCTGGCTCATCCTGTGCTAAAGGCACGGGCTCAGCAACGGGACCGCTGTTCATTTCCCATCCAGAGTAAGGCACGATAGTGGGGTAGGGAGATCGGCCCGCGTCATGACCCGGCTGGGAAGTGGGTAACATTTCTTCGGCATTCGGTAGCAAACGCCACCGGAATTCTGTGGCCTCTTCCCGAGATGTTCTCCGGCCAATTCGGCTGGATTGCTCCAGAGCGCCTATCTGGTATTGCGTTCCGTTCCATGACCAGGCATCCAGCTCGGCGCGAGGATCGACCGACCACTTGAGGAGAATTCCAATGGGCGCGCATGCCGCCTTGCCGGCGCTGGTCGGAGAGGTCCTGGGGGCGTGGAGCCTGACTCCTGACGGCTCTCTGATGACCACTCCTTCCAGTTGGGTTCTTCCGGTCAGGCATGAAGGTTCGCCCGCGATGCTGAAGGTCGCGCGCATTCCCGACGAGCAGGCAGGCTACCGTCTCATGACGTGGTGGGAAGGCCATGGTGCCGCCAAGGTCTTCGCCTCGTCTGCGAGTGCCCTGCTCATGGAACGGGCCACAGGCGCCAGCGATCTCGCGCAGATGGCCTGGTCTGGCCAGGATGACGAAGCCTGCCGGATCCTGTGCGATACAGCGTCTACGTTGCATGCACTTCGGCGCCGTCCACTTCCGGAGTTGCACCCGTTGGAAATCTGGTTCCAGCCGCTCTTCCAGCTTGCCCCGGCACACACGGCACTTGCGCCCGCAGCCGACATCGCGCGCCAGCTTCTGGCTGCTCCGAACGCCGTCGTTCCGCTCCACGGCGACCTGCACCACGAGAATGTCCTCGACTTCGGCGATCGAGGATGGTTGGCGATCGACCCACATGGGCTGTTAGGCGAACGAACGTTCGACTATGCCAACATTTTCACGAACCCCGATCTCAGCGATCCCAGCCGGCCGCTCGCCACTCTGCCAGGGCGCTTGGAAGCCCGGCTGGACGTTGTGATCAGCGCGACGGGGATCGAACCCCAACGGCTCCTTGCTTGGATCGTCGCGTGGACAGGGTTGTCGGCAGCTTGGTTCATAGACGACGGCGATGACAAGGGTGCTGCAACCGACTTCGCGATCAACGCAATGGCTCAGAGTCTGCTCAGGTAGCCAATCTACGAAAGGACACCTACCAAGACCAGCCGCGCTGAATCGCTCCTCCACCTATGGATCGCGATGGAGAACGCCGAGCGTACCCAAGCCAACCGGGATATTCCAGGAGCTGCGGTACGTCTGTCGATCTTCTTGCTGCTGCGTTGACTGCCTGCGATAAGCCGCCATGCCAATCTACTGGATGAAGGCCACAGACGTTTACCCGGACGGCGGCTATGATGAAACAAACTTCATGGCCTTTGACCCTGATGTTCTGTTCCCGCGGTTCCACATGACCGAAGAGGACGAGACCATTGGGAGCGTCCACCTGATCCGAGGCGGGCCGCAGGACGGTCGCTGGCATTGGTCAATGACCGTATCTCTGCCCGGTCCCTACTATAGCGCACAGACGAGCGGGACAGAGGCCGCCAGGGGCGGGGCTGCCCGGAAGGTCATTGAGGCCTACCGGCACTATCTCTCGACGCGGCCGGAGCAGTACCCTCGGAACTAGCCCCGTTTCGTTGCCCGGATGTCCTGGAGCTTCTGGCAAACAGCCTTGATCTCCTCGGCAGCCTTCAGCCCTCGAATTCCGATCACACCGCGATCGATGGTCTTTCCATCCTGATCTTTCCGGCCGTTGAAGAAGGCATCCCGCTGCTCCTTGGACATGGCCAGGATGGCGCGGGCTTCGGTCTCGATCCGCCATTCCTCAGACCAGGTGTTCACAAGCTGGCCGGTGAGCTCAGAGATAGCCGTGGTGTCGCGGGAGTAGGTCATGTCCCTGCATATGGCAGGGAAGGGTGAAGAGAGGGTTGAAGGGGCAGCTAATCTCCCGGCAGAGCGTCCCTATCAACCGCCTCTTATCGCGCATAAGGGCCTCCCGGCTGGCTCTATCGAGGATCATCAGATCTTCCCTTGGAAGAGCCCCGTGAATGCGCTTGGCAATCTCAGTGGACCGTTCTCCATCCGGATCCTCAATACAGGCTCGATCTAGACGTGACGCTACCGAACAGAGTACTGAGCAGGTCGCACAATCTCATAGGTGCAGGCGAAAGCGGCCGCTGCGATCCTGTAGGTGTCCTTCGTGTCATTGGGACTGCGGACAATTGCGTCGCCGGGGCGAGCAATCATAGGCTCACCCCAAGGCGCTTCGAACGTGAAGCTGCCCTCTACATCACGAACGATGAAATACAGCATCTCACCGCCGCGTGGCCGGTAGGCCCGATAGCCGTCAGCACCGGCCGGGCCGGTCGGTCCTTCGTAGCGCTCCTGGAACTTCGTCGCGGTGACCAAGATTTCCTCGTTACCTGTCTCAGGGCAGCGATTGCGCACGACCATGTCGCCATTTTGCGCCGGAGGGCTTTGCGTCTCCTTTCCCTCACCAGTAATGATCGTGACAACAATTTCACCGGGCCGGGCAGGGCGAACATCAACCGGTTTGGTCTTGCGGGCAACTCCCACCCGTCCTTCCAGCTGCGCTTGGGCAAACAATTCAGCGATGTTCTCGCGTTTATCGGCGTGGGCTGGAGCGAGAGCAAACACCACCAGTCCAATGGATCCGATACACAGGCTTACACGCATGTCTGTCTCCACTGCTTTCAAGTTGAAGAAACAGAGGGATCCCTGTGAAATGCAGTATAATACAATAGGTGATCCCTTGCTCAAGCTATGTAACCAAAAGGGTTGGGGTTGAGCGAGTGAACAAACGATGCGGGTGGGATTTCTACAGCCGGTGGTCCTAAGCATCGGAGCTCAATGCCGCGCTTCTTCAACACGTTTGATGGTCATTGCTTCGCGGCCGATGAGGCGGGGCAGGGAGGGATGAAGGGAGGGTTGAGGCCAAGGTGCTGGATTCGCACTTCGCCTGTTAACTGTGGGGACAATTTCAGCGCTCTTTCAGGTCCCGATCCAAAGGGGGCCAGAGCCGGTGGGGGACTGTTCCAAAAAGCCAAGGGACTCAACAAGGCAACTTTGCCCCCAGCGCGATCCTAAGTTATTGACTTTTCGCGCCCAGGTAGTTCCGCCCCTGGGCACCACTCCTTTCCTTTGCGATCTCAAGCGATTGCAGCCAGGTGACGCTTCGATCCGCTCGTCTGTGCTGCCCAAACCAATCCTCGCATTGTCTAGAGCTGTTTCCACTTACATGGAATCGCCTCTTTTCTTTGATGGACCGCATTTCGACGGCGAGCCGGGTCCACGTCGCCGAAAAACGATCTAGGAAGCCGAGGCCGCTGGGAGAATGCCGAGGGTGGCGATAAGGCAGTCGATCTTTCCAGGAAACGCTGGCCGACGGCTGCTATCGCCTGAGTCTCTTCGCTTGCGAATTGCTGTCAGGCAGCACGAACAGAACTGGGCTCTTGAGAATGGCCTCGATCCCCTGCGCGCTGTGGACCCGGAGATTGACACGGTCCCTGATGACGGCTGCTCCCAGGGCGAAGACGATTCCTGCGACGGTGCCAACGATTACCTGGAGCAATCTGACTACGGAAGGGATGTTCGGTGGTTCAGCACGTTCGGCGAGGCGGATGCTGATCGTCCTCGTGTCGGATTGGGTATAGAGCCGAATCAGATCGACCCGTCGGCGGGACGCATCGAGACGTGTGTTGTAGGCTCTCTTGAACGCCTCGGCTTCGTCCGCTGCGGCACCGACTTGGGCGATGCGACGCAACTCGTCCTCCAAGTCCGCCGCGGCCTCGCCGAGCGAGGCTCTGGTCTCTTGAGCAAGACGCGTGTCAGGGTGCTCCGGGCCGAGCTCCATCTGCAAGGTCCGGACCTGTGTATCCGTGGCGTCCAGCTTTCGTCTGACATTGCGGAGCTGATCCAGCATCGTGTTGTACTTTGCCGGGCTGCCGAGACCCGAGTTGCTCGAAATGTTCGCAGGGAGCACCAGGGCAGGGGAAATTTGGCCAGAGGGAACTTGGCCAGAGGGAGCTTGCGCGGCCAGTTCGGACCGGGCTCGGGCCGCGAGACGCTGTCGGAGATTCCGTTCAACATCCGTCGCGACGGGTTCTGTTCTGTCCACCCGCAGGGAAGGCTGGCCGGAAGCTGTCGATGGGGCGCTTGGCCGTTCTGCCTGATCCTCCAGCACCGAACGGCGCTGAGCGGCAATCTCGGATTGGGTGCGTATGAAGATCTCCTGGCGTAGGTCCAAGACCCGGCGCATGTTGAAGAGATCGACATAGTGGCGGCGATACTCGTCGATGATCGCATTGACCGCCGTAGCCGCCAGCACGCGATCCTCGTCGGTCAGGGCGATCGTGATGTAATCCCCATTGCCCTCGACGAAGAGCGATCTGCTCCAACGCCTGACGAATCTCTCCCGTCGGGACAGCACCGTCAGGATGCCCCATCGGTCGAGCGTCGCAAGGACCTGTTCTATTTTGTCGCGTAGGGCGGATGGTCGACGGGGTCGCTCATGGGGGCGAAGCTGGTCGACCACGGCCTCGATCACGGGGCGTGAACGGATCACGTTTGCGACGTCGCTCGCGATCTCGACGGCTGCACCGGGAAGCTCGATCTGATTGCGCAGCAATGGATGCTGGCTCCGCTCCACCACGATGCTGCCAGCGGCGGTATAGACGGGGGGAATGAGATAGCTCAAGGCAATCGAGGCGCTCGAAACAGCCAGGGCCGCTACAATGATGAACAGCCGCTGCCGGTAAAAGAAACCGGCCAGCTCGCTCAGCACCAACTTGGTCTGATCGCGGTGGAAGGCCCGTGGTTCGGTCCCTGTCAACATATTCGCTCAGAGCCCGTGCCGCATTCAAGACTCCACGCCCACATGGCAAGGGCGGAGGCGGTGAAACCTGCAAGCGTCAATTGACTTACGCTCCCTTGTCAAAAAATGCCCGCCGTTCACCAGAAGACCGCATTACTCTACAGACCGGGTCGAGCAGAGAATATCCCCCTTTGTTGGTAGAGGATAATGGAGCTTGAAAAAGAAGAGAGCGGGAGGCGATCGTTTCGGATCGCCTCCCGCTCTGGGAGAGGAGTGTGCAGCGGATGCCGGTGCGGAGACGTGAGCGCTCCGCAGCCGTCGGCCGATCAGATGACGTAGAAATCGGCAGCGCTGAGCTTCAGGCCCGTCTGCAGTTCGGCGAACTTGACGGCGGCCTTGGCGCCGGAACCGTCGACATCGTAAGAAAGCGCGCCGGTGCTGCTGTTGTAGATGATGCGATCATCCGCATCGAGGGCCTTCGTTCCGATGCGGAACTTGCCGGCAGCAAGGGTGCCCCAGCTGCCGAGCTGGGTCATCACGGAGTTCTCCAGGTAGATGAGATCCGCAGTGACGTCGAAGTCCGTGATCTTGTCGACATTGGAGGTGCCGAGAGCCGTGTTGAACACGAACACATCCGCGCCTGCTCCGCCGGTCAGGATATCGTTGCCGGCACCACCGCCCATCTTGTCGTTTCCGCCCAGGCCTTTGATCGCATCAGCACCGGAGGTGCCGACGAGCGTATCCTTGCCACTGGTCCCGTTGATGGTGTTGAGCGTCTCGGACGGCGTCGGCGGGGTAGGCTCAGGCGTGGGAGTAGGAGTGGGAGTGGGAGTGGGAGTCGGCTGAGGGGCAGGTTCAACGCCGCCCGTGATGATCCCCGCCTGCACCTTGCCCCAATCGAGCGGAGCATTGCCGTCGGTGCGATTCTGCTGAATCGTGGGCTGAAGGTTTCCGCTGTCGACGGTGAGCCAGTTGGTCCGATCCATGCTGTTGCCGTCGAAGGTCACCCGACCGCTGTACCATGCCTCATGAGGGCCCGTAGCAGCCGTGACATCGATGAACCGATTCGACGAGACGCCCCGGAACCAGTTGTCCTCCACGGTGACCTGGTCCGCACCTATGACACGCAGTGCCTGCTGGCCGGAATTGTAGACCTCGTTGCCGATCACGCGGATGTTCACGGCTTCGAACTGTCCGGTGCCGGGACGCATGTACTCGAGGTCGGAGCTGCCACCGGCCTGGATAGCCCAGCGGGAATTGTCATGGAGGAGGTTGTACTCGATGGAAACGTTGCTCGATCCACCCTTGACGTGAATGCCTCCGCTGCCGATCACGCCAAAGATCTCGTTGTGAGAAATGACGCTGTTCGAAACCCCGACGAAATCGATGCCCTGTTCCATCGTGGAGCCGGAGATCGAATTGTTGGTGACGGTGATCTGGTCTCCCTGGCTCACCTTCAGGCTGTCACCGGCGCCCGCCCTGATGTCGTTGTTGCGAATGATGATGTTCGTCGGCAGGTTCGTCATCTGATTAGCCGACGAGAGATGGAGGGCGGCGTGCGCGCCATAGCCACCGACGATCTTGAAGCCGTCGATCGTGATGTAATCGGCCGCCTGTACCTTTACGGTTTCGAGGGTGTCCTGAACGGGGCGGATCTCCGCCTTGCCGCGGCCATCTGCCGAGACCAGCTCGATCGGAGCGCTCGCGGTGCCGCTCTTCTGGAACGCCACGTGCTCGTTGTAGACGCCGGCCTTCACCATGATCTTCGTGCCCGGCGTTGCGCGGTTCACGGCTTCTTGGATGGATCCGAGTGGTGCGGCTTCGGTTCCGGCAGCTCCAGCGCGACCGTTCGTGGCGACCCAGATGATGTTCGTAGCCATATGAAATCCTTCTGAAAATGTTTAGGAAAATAATCGAGTTTGAATGTAAGTGTCCGCTCCCGGCATCCGGACTGATTGAGACCGGGTTGGACATTGGACAGCTATCTGCCGAAACGCAGGCACAGAGCTGCTCAGCTCTGAGAAGAGTCAGAGCAAAGCCGAAATATCATGGATAGATGAGCAACAAAGGCAGCCTTCTGCTCAAGAAGCAGGAAGCTTTGTGCTTACCTTAAGGAACGATGATGCTGGCCCGTGAAAGGCAATGCGAAGATGATTGCCATTCGGGCAGGTGCGAAAATGATGATCTAAGGGAATGTCGTCATGGTTAGGCCCCTGCAATTCTTTTATTTTTGATTCTGTAACAATGGGTCGGATAGATGGTGGCAAATTGTGACCAGATAATGGCGGCTCGAGCGTTGGTATTACACCAAAGGTATTAAAGATTATCTTCTTATGTGGTGCGCGGCGTCAGAAAAAGTCATTCCGCCCGCGATCGGCATCGATCAAGACATTGCCATTCCGGCAGGAAGAGGGCCGCATCTCGTTCGTGCATAACAGTGCACGCGCGGGTTCGCCGAGCGAGGGCATTCTCCTGAAGGTTCTTACTTGATCCCCATGGCCGTAATGCCCATCAAAGGCCGCGTGAACCGGTTGAGAGCCAGTCGCATGCTGTTCGGGCAGGACGCCAGGATCAGCTCCAGCCCTCGCAAAACCGCATAAGGAGGTGTCGCGAGCCGGCGCCCATTCACCACGATCATGAACTGGACGCGACGGAAGCCTGCCTTCAGGAACAGGGATTTCATGGAGCCGTAATCGTATTCGCGCATATGAAACCCGGTTGCAACATCATCGAAGTAGCATGAAATGTCGTGCGGGCCCGTGACGCGGCTCGGCGTCACGCACATGTACCTTCGGCCTGGCTTCAGAACCCTTGCGATTTCACGAAGCTGATCCACGGCATCTTCCACATGGAGATGTTCCATCAGTTGGTTCGAGTAAATGAAATCAACCGAAGCGTCGGGGAGGGCGATTTCCACTCCGGGCGTTTTCAAGAAGCGGAAATTCTCCGGAGCCGAAGCAAAGTCCACCAGTGCATCGGTCACGTCCATGCCGATCGTCGCCGCAACCCGGTCCGCAAGTGCGAATGACAGTGCGGCATCGCCGCATCCGACTTCGAGAAAGACGTCGTCCGGCTTCAGCCATGCACTCAGCAGGCGGACCTTGCTGGCGATCCGCTTCGCCTGAGGGTCGGCTACATAATTGTTCTGAGGGTGATCCGGCAGCCGGGCGAACAGTTCGGAATAGACATCCGTGTAGAGATGCTCGCGCTCCGAACGTGTCGAGCGGCGCAAGCGGTCGGCCAATTGGCGCTCGAGTTCGTAGTGGGCAACAAGACGCTCGGGCGATCTCGTATCCCCATGCCGCTTCTGGAGCTTCCGATACCCTGGTTTCAGATGCTTTGCATTTGCCATGACACGATTCCGATCAATGGTGCGCGAACGACGACCGCTCGCACCTATGGCGTTGCCGCCGAGGCGGAGTGACCCGCAGGTTCCGGGCTGCGCGAAAGAGTTGGGCCATGCGCGTTGGATGAACGTGAGGTGCCGCCTTGTCCCGGGTCGCGTTGGTTCCCGGTCGGCAACGGCTCGCGACTTTGGCTGACATTGTCAATGATCACGCTCAGCTGTCCGCCGGTCTCCCGTGCATCCTGCAGCTTCCACGCCGGCACGTAAACTCCGACCTTGAAAAAGGGACCAATGAGATCGTTATAGGCATTCGGGCCCTTGTACTCGACGATGCTGACTCCGTCCTTCCAGATCTGGACGAGCCCATCTTCTCGATACGACCACTTCACATGAAAGACCCAATCGGTCCATGCACCGCCGTCCACGGGAGCCGCCCACAGCGCCATGCCGCCCTGCGGCTCCGAATGCAGGAAGGGAACGCCGCTGATGAAACGGTTGTCCCATGTCGTCACGACATTCCAGGTGCCATTATGAACGATTAAACGTAACGGCGGAGCTCGGCCGCGCTCGCCCAGGATCTTGTCATCGACAGCATGCCATTGTGCGACGGTGACGATTTCGGACGTCTTCTGCGCCTCCTCCGGAAGGAGGAGGCTGAACGCATACCATTGATCCTCTCCAACCCCGACGGGCTTGAGGCGAAGCTCTGCCCGCTTGCCGCCAGCCACTAAGGGATCGTCCTTTCGAAGCGTGATCCTGAGGGCTTGGCTGCCATGCCGCGCATCCTGCGCAACGAACGTCTTGGAGTGATCGCAGCAGAACTCGACCTCACCCCGGTCCGCCCACGATGAGACGGTTCCACTTTCGAAGCTGCTGTTGAAGGCCGGTCCCTCGGAATATTCCAGATTGTGGAGGTAATAGAGCAGGGAATATCCGACGTGACCGAACAGGATTGTTGCGGCGAGCAGGAGAAGGGGGGTGAGAATCCGTCGCTGCTTACGGGAATTTCCGAACGGTAACATTGAGCGTTCTCCGGCTCCGGGTTGTTCAGGGCGCCAGTGGTGACGGGCGGCTTGTCATAGCGGCGCTACTGCAGCGGGACGAATTGCGGGATCGGTCGGCAGCGTGCGCTCTTGATCACTCTCGTTGAGCTCCAAGGGAGGATAGCGGTCTGGCCGCATGACGGAAACCATGCCGACCATGAAGTACACGAGGGACGTGAAGTAGTTGTAGGCCATGAAGTCCACAAAAAGCCCATTGACCAGAAGGCTCACCAGCATCGCCAGGACGTAGAGCGCAACTGTGCGCGTGAAGATGCTCGCGCGCGGGTCCCGCCCGATGGATCGAAGGGTGCTGATGCAGGCGGAGAACGCGACCATGTAGCAGATGATGCCTGAGATGCCGCACAGAACCATGATATGGATGTATTCGAAGTGCGGCACGCCGATGCCTGCCGCCCACTCGGCGCCGATCTCTCCCGCTCCCGCCAAATAGGCATCTTTGGAGTCACTGAAGGCGTGCCGCCCAAAGCCCACTCCAAGCACCGGATGGGCTTCGATCATGTTCGTTGCCGTCACGAAGAGGGCGATGCGGTTATAGATGGGCTCCAGCTCGCCAAATCGCGACACCAACGCACCCGTGTCCATGACCAAGGGAATGGCGGCCGCCGCTATCACAGCTCCTGCAATGCCTCCACCTGCGAGCAGCGGGCGGACCCGCGGGTCCCCTAGAAAGACAACCAGGAGCCCCGCAGCCAAGCCGACCAATGGCGACCGGGTCATGCAGATCACGATGCCACCCACCATGAGAGCGAAGCCGGAGGCCAGCGACGCGCGCAGAAGGAGACTTCGAGTGGTGACGAATTGAGCGAGGGCCAACAGGGAGATTCCTGCCAGAACCGACCCGTACTCGACTGCATTTGCGAAAGTCCCCGTGGTCCGTCCTTCGTGGATGACCTCGAAGGATATCGGGGTGAAAAGCTTGACGCCGAAGAAGAACTGCAAAACTCCTATCGCGACCAGGCCCAGCCCCGAAGCCGTGAGAAGGCGCAGGAAGCGCAGGACATCCAGCTCGGTCCAATCGATCCTGCGAGCGATCAGAATCGACAGCCACGGCATCAGGTAGCACTGGAGCAGAAGCGCAAGGTCGCCTCGGATGACTTTGAGATCCTTGTTTATGACCGTCGTCAGAAAGGAGAAGACGAGGAGGCCGACGAAGATGAGAACTCTCCGGTCCAGTGTTGCAAGGGGACGGGTTCGGCCGGACCGCGTCATGGTTCTTACGACCATCAGTCCCAGAAGAAGCAGAAACAATGCGCGCTCCAGCGTGAAGAACGGGACGTTCGCGGCGACATTGTTGGGAAAGACGAACAATGTGGGTTGCCCGATCATCCAGAGCATCGCGATGAGTTTGGTATCGATAACGAGCAGGAAGCCCAGTCCCACTGGCGCTATGAACATGGCCGCCCCGATCCAGTCGGCGGACGCAACGGAAAGGGCAACGCCCAGGCCCACGACGGTCCAGAGGCCGAATTCGGCAATGCTCGCGAGAAGCCGGCTGTTGTACCACCTGGGACGACGATTGCCGATCACGTTGAGAGAGAGCTGCGGCATGTTCGGCTGTCCTCATGCGGTGCCTGTCGGCCGTCAGGAGCGATGGCGCAGAACCCGGAAGGATCCCGAGGCTGCGCCATTTGTCCGGAGCGAAGGCAGGTGATCTCAAGCGGCAGGGATGCCATCGCGGAGCGTCTCCCTGGTGGAGTGCTGCGCCTGAAGCCAGATTTCGAGATTGAGGGCATACCAAAGGAGATAGCCGGCTTGGCCGGGAGCCCGACCATCAACGAAGTCCTGGTATGTCCGGCGCAGCCAGTCGACATCCATGTAATCGGCGATGCGGAACGATTGCTGGCTCATGAAAGGCTTCAAGGCCCCGAGAAAATGCTCGTGCTGCTGACGCCAGAGAACGGGATTGAAGTTCTTTTTCAGGTGCTCCTGAGTGACGACAGGAGGCAAAATTCCTTCCATCGCCTGCCGCTGCAGAATGCGGGTTTGGCCCCGCCGGATCTTCAGTTCCCGTGGCGCGGCAAACAGATACTCGACGACGCGACGGTCGAGGAGAGGGAAGCGGGTGTCGACGTCGAAGATGGCTCCGAGCGCCTCGTGCATCGGAAGCGCGATATTGACGAGGATCGAATTGAAGACCTCGAGGCAGTCCTGGCGGTAGTAGTCTGCGAACACCCGCTTCGGACCCTGCGCGATCCGGTCTTCCAGGTTCGTTCGCCGCGCCAAGCCGGGATTGACCCATGGCGGCACCACCTGCCGACCTTGGAAACGGCGCAGGAGAAGTCGCGCTCCTCGCGGCACGAGCGGTGAAGCGATATACGCCATCGTGAGCCGCCGCAGGGAGGTCGGCTTTCCGGTGCTGCGGTCGATCGGGAACAGGCCTGACAGGTCACGGCTGAATTCGATGAGACGTCCCGACCGCAGAAGATCCGCCAAGTAGTGATACCGGCCGAAGAACAACTCATCGCCTCCAAGCCCGCTCATGGTCACGTGAACGCTGCGCCGCGCCGATTCTTCCTTGCATCGCCAGAGATACATCAGGCCCATGTCGACCTGAGGCATGCCGCCTGCGCGCTGGATCTGGGGCAGGCGATTGAAGACGTTGTCCTTGTCGACATAGATGTGGTGATGTCGCGCGCCGACGCTTTGCGCGACGGCTTTGATCAATTCCGGCTCATCGGCGGCCTGATCGCGCAACTCGAACGAGAAGGTCTCTATGGGGGCATCGATCTCACGCCGGTTGAGCTCCCTGCGTAGAAGCGCCGCGACCGTAGACGAGTCGAACCCCCCGCTGAGTTCGCAGGAATAGGGACCTTCTGGCGGTGTCCGGCGCCGCACGGAATCCACCAGCAGCTCCCGTATGCGGACCGCGATGTCAGCTTCCCGCGTCTCCTCGAGTTTCTTGTCGGGGTCGATGCGCCAGTACGGTTCCTCGCGTGGGGAGCCTGTGCCCTCCTGGATCAGGATGTGGCCAGGCTTCAGGCGATGAACTCCACGGTGAAACGAATGGCTTGCATCGACAAGGGAGCGCTCCAGGGCGATATAGGATGCAATCGAGTCCTCGCATGGCGCGACCGGCAGGCCGGTTTCGAGAAGCTGGGCCGGTTCCGAGGCCACCCACAGGGCGGAATTCCAGCGAGCGTAGCAGAGAGGCTTGACCCCGAGCGCATCCCGGGCTCCCAGCAATCGGTGATGACGGGCGTCGTACAAGACGAACGCGAAGTCGCCATCGAGTTCCTTGACGCAGTCGGCACCCCAGGCATCGTATGCGGCCGCGATGGCGGAGCAGTGTCCTTCGACGCTATGCCCGAGCTGGCGCAGCTTCCGCGCAACATCGTCCAGATTATACAGTCGACCGCTCAGAACGACCGCAATGCGCCCTCCATCGACAACGAACGGCTGGGGATCTGGCACGGAGGCGCTGTTGCGCTGGTGCGCAAGCGCGAGGGGTCCGCTCACATAGGTAGACGGATTGCGGCCCCGGTGTGGGGCTGCGGCCGCCATGCGCAGGAGGGTATCGATCGATGGCGTTGCTCCGTCCAGGCGGAGGATTGCATTAATGGCTCCCATCGTCATCTCCATTCCGATCCCATTCCACCGATCTGGAAAGTTGGGACAGGTTCGTTGCGAGTGCTTTGCTGACCTGCAGAATCCGAGCTTTCGGATGGCGGCTGAAAATGTATAGCCGCTGATACCGATCCTCGTGGGTCGCCCATCTGCGCGTGTACTCCGTCACACCGTTCATATCGAGCGATGTCATTCCATGCGCAATCGCGTCCTGGATGAAAGCATCCATGAGGGGGTACGTATTAAGAGTATCGCGCATATCGTCGCGAAGGTAGGTCAGCAGGGCAAGCATCATGCTTCGCCGCGAAACGCCCATCATGGCTCCAACCGGAATGCCGTTGAAGTTCATAACGATGACGACGGCATCGTCGCTCGACGCGAAAGCGGTGCCGACCTCCGTCAGGAAAAGCCTGATTCTATCATCAAGCGGCACTCGCATCCGAGCGTCGTTCCTGGTGGGGTCCGCCTTCCACGTATGACGTTCGAGCTCGAACAGGATGCTCAAACCGCGGCGGATATTCTCTCCACGATAAGTGACCAACTCGACTTCGCCAGCGCGGTGGCACTGGTTCATATGACGTCTTCGACTCTTGCGGAAAGTCGCGGTTCTCTTCGAGAGGTAGGCCTCCATCCCGCCGGACAGGTCGGCGCGATGCATGATCCGCGTCCGACCCGATGGAAGGGCTCCGAAGCCCTCCTTCGCCGCAGCCGCCGTGAAAGCCTCCCGCTGGCCCGATTCGGCCGGAAGCCCCTCCAGCACCATGACGTCCCACTCCGAGGCGCGGTTGGACCAGTAGTGAAGCACAGCGGCGCAGACAGGCGCCGGGTCACCTGCAAGAAGGGCGTGAGCACGCGCATTCTGCGATGGAATGTTGAGCGGAAAGGTGACGCGGCGGACGGGAACGACACGGCGCCATTTCGGGATGTCGAGATTGGCATGATCCTCGGCGATCTGAAGAGGATCGTCACGCCTTGGCCAGGCTTCCCATCCGCGCGACAGGACCATAGGCACGATCCCTCGCGCTCTCGACCCTTCACGGATCACCAGGTTATGCAGGTCCTTGTTAGGCCCGAAAACGTTCCACCATGCGCGAACCCAGCGATGGTCAAGGAGGACGTGGCGGAAGGTGCAATCATTCTGGACCCGGTCCCACTCGGCAGCGACTGCGTCAATTCCAGAGGGAGAGTCGACGCGCTCTACATGCAATCCCCTTGCATGATCGAATGGTATATCCTCTTGGATGTCCAAGATCGAGGAAGGTGGATCCAGGAAGGTCATGAGGGTGTCCTTGCTTGCTCTACCGGGGCGTTGCCGCGGGGGGAGACCAGGCGACTCAGGGCAACGGCGCTGTTGTCGACAGCCCGCAGCATTTGCGAGTATGGACGCGAATTGAAAAAAATCGTCCGTGTATAAGTATGATGATCTTTTGCCCACTTCGCGTAGTTGCGGGTGTAACCGTTGAAGTCGATCCGCTTCATCCCGCGCGAGATGCAGCTCTCGACGAGGTTCTGGAACAGCGGCGCGGCGGTGACCGGCTTGCCAAGTTTTTCGCTACGATAGAGCGTCAGACCAAGTGATGTGCCGCCTCGCTCCAGATTGAACAAGCCGGCTGCATCGGTGTCGCCGAAGCTCAGGATCAAGAGATTCGCGTCATCGTCCGCTGAGAAACGCGTGGCGGCTTCGCGAAAAAAGCTCCGCGCTCTGTCATCGAGCGCGAGATGGAGGCGCCGTTCCTTTTCGTCGGACACTTTCCAGCTCTGTTCTTCGAGTGCAAACAGGCGGTTGAGGTTGGCGACCACGTCGGGCCCACGGAAGTTGGAAACCTTCATGGGACCAAGATGGGCAAAATCCTGTTCGATCTTCTTCACGTCGCGCCTCAAGTTTTCGCGGAAGCTGCGAGAGCGACTTTTTAGGAATTCCGGCCATGTCGGTGGAAGATCCGCATAGAGCATGTCACGCATGCTGCGCCGGGTCCCAAGCGACAGGCCCACGCTGTCGATCGTGGCTCCCAGCATCGCATCTTCATGCGTCCAGGACCGCAGCCCGGGAAGCGTCGCGACGTCCCAGGAGCCCGACGTCGTTTGCGCATAGCCGGCCAGTGCGGCATACAGGCTTCTCTCCGGTTGCGGAAAGATGAACTGTCCTCGGGCGTTCCCGGAGATGATGTTGATCGGGAATGTCAGTCGCCGAACAGGAACGACTCGCTGCCAGCGGAGTGAAGGCAGATGGCGGTAGTCGTCGGGGCAGGATACATAGGCATCCCGAAACGGGTACGCCTCGAGCCCCTTGGTGATGGCCAGGGGCACAATTCCCACGGGCGTGGATCCGGTCGAAAGAACCAGGGTATGTTGAGCCTTGCCGGCACCGAAATGGCGCCACCATGCGAGTACCCAGCGATGATCCATCAGGACATGAGAGTACTCGCACCCGTCGTGCAGCTCCTTCCAGAGGGGGCCGACGGCTTCCAGTTCGTCCAGGTCCGCGATCCGGCGGATGGTCGTGCCCTGAGTCATGTCCGGCTCCAGCGCTTCACCACGTGCACGAGGCGGTCGATGTCTCCGTCCTGAAGGGATTGGTGCACCGGAAGGCCGAGCATGTTCTCCTTCCAGATGCGCTCTCGGGGAAAGCGCTCCCAGGGAACGGCAGGGTGGAGCAGCGGCCACATATGCTTTGCCGCAACGGATTCATTCGCCAGAGCCCGGCGCAGGGTTGCGATCTCCTCGACGAGCACCGGAAAGAACAGCGGACATGCGTCGGGATGCAGACGCGACTTCATGGGCTTGAGGCCTCGCACATCCGACAGCGCAGCCTCAAGCATCTGGTAGTGACGACGGCGGCTCGCCCTGACGGCCTCATGATCGGACGCTCGAAAGAGACGCAAGGAGCGGCTCGACATTCCGAGATCCGAGTGATCGGCAGTAAACGGCTGGAGGTCCCATTGAATGTCGTCGGCGGCTTCGAGTTTTGCTTGGGCCGGATTCCTGCGGCCTGCCTTCATGCGTCTGCGCAGATCCTCTGCCGCCCTGACGAAGGCCAAGGGATGGGTGCGCAGCGTCAAGGACACGAGCTTTCGCGTCGAGCGCTGCACGATGTCCGGTGACGGGGGCTTCGCGACGGTTCGAACCTGTCCGGTTTTCAGATACAAGGCACCTCCATCCGGAAGAGCTATCGTCTTCCTCAAGCTGAACACGGCCGCCTCGCTGGTCATGCCGATGGGCTTGCCGTCCTGCGTGGCATAGAGAGCGTGAGCGCAATCCTCGATGAGCGGGATGCCCCGTTGCCGGGTGATCTCCTTCGCGGGCCTCAGGTCTGCCGGGAAGCCGAGGTAATGGGTCACCATCGCTGCCGACGCATGCTCCGTCGCCTGCGCGAAGGAGACCGGATCAGGGGAAAGATCGTCTCCAATGGCGAAGAAGGAGAGCTTGAGCCCCGCCGCGAGAAACGGGTCGAGCTCCGACCCACAGCAGAAGGCCGGAACGGCGATCGTCTGGCCGGGGCGCAGCCCCAGCGCGTGAGCCGCTTGCCACAGGGCCACACGGGCCGAATTCCAGAACGTGACGTTCGGGCCGTCGAAGGGGCGGGGAAGGGGCCCCATCCCCCGGGCGAGCAGGGCTGCTACGCTGGGTCCGGGCATGGACGAGACAGGTCGGACCTGGGTCATGGCTCTCTCCTCTAGATTTCCCGCTCGATGCGCCGTCCTGCCCACGGCCATCGGGACGGGAGAGCAGGCCAGTCCCAAGGGGATCTTTCGGTCCAGCGCAACAGGACAAGAGCGGCGGTTGCAAAACCCGCGAGGATCGCGAGCTTGATCGTCAGGCCCTCGACGAGACCGGTGTCCGCCGTCGACAGGGAGGCACAGGTCACGCTTGCGGCAGCGATGCCCACGACTGCGACAAGGCCGTGCCAAGGGAAAAGACGCACGAGGCCGCTGTGCCGGTCGGCCCAGACCAACGTGAGACCGGTGCGCACGAGCATGACGCCTGCGCACACGGCCGCGACCCCGACGATCCCGGCGTTCAAGGCTACGATCCAGTAGATCGGGGCTCCGATGAGCAGGCTCACGAGGGAAATCGCGATGAGAGGAGAGGTTTTCTTGGCGTGATGCAGGCCGACTTCCCCGAAGCTCCGAAGGGCCGCGAGCACCTGCACGCATGCGAGCCAAGGGAGAACCGAAGCTGCTGGCGCATAGGCGTCTGCGGCGATGATCCGGATCACCTCGTCCCTGAAGACACTGAGCGCGACGCCGATGCCAACGAGAACGATCATGAACCGGAAGAAGATCTGCGGAAGCTCCCGGCTTCCATCCCCGGCTTGCAGGACCTCGAGCTGTCGAACACCCCAGATCTGCATGAAGGGCGCCGTCACGAACAGATTGAGCAGGCTTGTGACCCGCAGGCCCAGCCCGTAATGGCCGAGCGCCGCTGGTCCCTGCAGGGAACCGATGACGTAGCGATCGAGGGAAGACTGGATCGTGTCGAGCATGATCGTCGGCACCAGAGGGCTGCCAAATTTCAGCAGATCGACGAGGATCGGCCGGGATAGGGACATCGATGTCGTACGGTACATGTCGATCAGGATGATCAGGGAGACGACCGTGCTTCCGACCAGCGTCGCCAGGACGATCCCGAAAACGCCTTCACCCAGAAGGACGACGAGCCATAGGCTGAGACCCGTGAGCAGGACGGCCTTCACCAGCGAGACGAAGAGATAAAACCCCGATCTCTTGAGCACGATGATGTAGTTGAGCTGGAGGTTGAAGAGGGTCGACGGGATCAGGCCCCATATCGCCCAGGCAAAGACCCATGCTTCATTCTCAAGGCCGAAGAGATGCTTGCTCGCGATCAGGGATGCGGGATAAGCGAGGATCGCAATCAGGAGGGACATTCCCGCATAGGCCGCGAGAGCCGTCCCGAGAACGGCGCCTTGCCCGGCCTCGTCCTGCTGTTCGACATGCAGGCGAACGAGCGCCCGCCCCAGGCCCATTCCAAGAACGACGGACAGGATATCCGTGACGAGAACGATACTTGCGTAAAGGCCGAATTCGACCGGGGTCAGAACATGGGTGTAGACCGGAAGGAGTATGAGGCCGGCGCCTCGATTGACGAGGTTGGCGAGCCCATAGATCCGGCCGTGACGCAGGATGGTTTTGGATTCGGCCTGGGCCATCACACCGCCTCCACGCGCTTCATCAACCGCTTGGCCGCGGGTCTCCCCTTTGCGATCGCCAGACGCAGGAAATTGCCCCAGATGCCTCTTGCAAAAAGCCAGACCTCGTCGTGCTCGATGCTGCTGTCCGTCCAGTCGTGCAGGATGTTCGGCCTTTGAAGAGAGCCGCGGGAGGCATCGAACGTCCTGATCCCGGCTTCATGGGCCGTGTCGATTGCCTCACCCAGCAGAACTCTGCCGACGCTTAAAGCGGCAAGATCTTCCGGATAGGCGAAGTTGTAGTCCAGGAAGGTTTGCCCGACCAGGAACCCGAGACGATAGCTCACCACGTCGCCGTCGAGCCTCAGCAGCGTGATCTCCACGCGTCGGTCGGCAGCGAGGGCCCGGGTGACGTCCTCGAAGAAAGCACGCCGTTCGGGAGTGGAGAATATCCCCGTTCCAGCCGCCCCCTTCCAGCTTCTGCCCTCGATCGATGCCGCGAGGTCGATCAGCCCCGGAACGTCCTCCGGTGCCGGCCGCAACCGTTCGAATGTCACGGAACCCATGTTCCGCAGCTTGCGGCGAGAGCGGTCCAGGCGCGACTTGAGGCCCTTGGAGAAGGACCTGCCGGCCCGCGCCTGATCCGGGATCTCGACGATGGGGGCACGGCCGCAGAGGCGAACGAGCGAGTGACTGCGCAGCGAGGCATCCTGGAAGAATGCCCGGTACCCTGCGGTTGCCGGCAGCTCGCTCAGGATGGTCACATCGGATTGTGTGAACCCGGGCTTCAGCAAAGCTTCGACAAGAGCCTTCAGGGCGCCGGGTTCCGAGTCCGAGACGGGAAGCCCGATCCGGTCGCTCAGCGGATATCCGAGGGGCCGCAATGTTCGTGCCGGCAAGCCCCAAAGGAATTCACGGCCCCACGTCATCGGCAGGCAAGCCACGAGCTCGCGGTCGCGGCGGACCGTGATGATTCTTGTCTCCCGCCCCGAGAGAACGTCATGAGCGGCCGCCGCCCGAATCCAGCTCCAGTCGTTGAACAAGGTCGTGGCGGCGCAACGGGACAGAAGGTTCTGATACTCGTCTTGGAGAATATCGAGCGCCGCCGCGCCATGATGCCACCCAGCTTCCAGCTTCATGTCGCCGCCTCCTTGATGTCCACGGGCAGGCGGGGCGCTTTTCCGGCAAAGTGCTTCTTGAGCTGGTAGGCATGCATGAAGAGATTGGGCAGCGGACCGCACCGGAAGGCGTAGTATTGCCGCATCGTCCGGATCTCCGTCGCCCAGTCGAGCTTGTAATCACCACGACCGATGATGCAGTCGAGATCCACTGTTTCGATCTCGGGGTGCTCCATGGCCATCTGGAGCAGGGAGCAGATGACCGCCTGCCCAGGGCCGAGCTTCGCATGGTCAGGATCGAACGATGTCTTGAGCGCGTGGAGGATCCCGTTCTGGCGGATCCCGAAGATGAAGGCGACCGGCCGGTCTGCTTGAAAGTGACAGGCCGCATGCAGAATGCCTCGTGCTGCGGCGTCCCGCATGACGCCCTGCCAGAACTGCCAATGCGGTGCCGTCGACACCACGGACGTGCCTTCGTCGAAGCTCCAGCTTCGACGGCCGACATGCTCCACCGCTGCAAGGAGCTCGTCGACAGAGGCGAGGTCGCCGGGAAACACGCGGGTGGTCAATCCCTCCGAAGCAAGACGGCGGCGGTGCTGCTTTCTGATCGTTCGCGAGCGGGTCGCGAAGTAAGAGTCCCAGTTTCCCCTTGCCGCGACCAGAGGCAGCAAATAGCTGCTTCTCTCATGGGCTCGGACGCCGCCCGCGAGAGCCGGAAGGCTCGACAGCAATGGATCTCCATCCGTCAAGAGACCGGGGTCGAACCACCGCCAGCGCAGCCTGCGCAGGTCATCCAGCATGGCCGAAACAGCCTGCGCGTGGCGCCGGACCAGGACGATCTGCGAGCGCTTGAAAACCGGTTGGCCGGCGAGCCGCAGAACCGGAGTGCTCATGAAGCCGACTCGCTGGGTCGCAGGCGTCCAGGCTGCGCATCCGACGATGCCCGCGCCGTCGCGCATGATCTGAAACGCGATCGGCCGGCCGGCTCCAATCGTGGTCAGCCATCGCCTGATCCAGAAGTGACGCGCCTGAACGCTGGCGAAGGGCGCTTGGTGTACAGCGGCATCCCATTCCGTCGCGCACCTGTCGAAGGCCTCCAGGCTCGTGACGGCCTCAACCTTGATCGGGTCATGGAGATGAGGCTTCATCAGGAAACTCTCAGGGCGCGGAGCATCTTCCCCACCATTCCCGGCGCGGCGCCGTCAGGAGCCAGGACAGAGACCCGTTCAGCCGGGAGTTCGCGCATGTAGAGGCGGTAGAGTTCGCGGAAGCGCGGCTTCGTGATCCACTCCATCCAGCCCAGTAAGTGCCCGAGCAACGAGCCGATGTCGCGCGTCACGAGGATCAGGCAGGACATCGGAACATAACGGAGCTTCTTCAGGCCGCCGTCCACGAGAAGAACCTTTCTCACCCCGGCGCGCCAAACATAGGCCAGGAAGAGGAGGCTTGCGAGAATCGGGAAGAGATAGCTGACGAAACCGAGGAGCAGGAGGGCTGCGAGGGAACCGTAGACGAGCATCAGTCGTGCCACATGCCGCGATATGAACCGCATCTGGCCATTGCCGCGTCCGTAAAAGAACACCTGGCGGAAAAGGTCTCCTATGTTGCTGCGGACGTGGTGCCGAAGTCTCGCATCGGGGGCGATGACGCTCTTGCCGCCAAGGGCGTAAACCTTGCGGCTGAAGAGCTTGTCCTGACCTTTCGCGAGCCATTCAGGCTGTCCGCCGGCTGCCAGCCACATGCGCCGCGTGACCGCCGTGCAAAGACCGCCTGGGAGGATGACCTGCGGCAGAAGGCGCCGAACTTCATCCAGGCTCAAGCGATCCAGGATGTAATTCTCGAAGTAGTGAATGGCCGCGACGCAGTGCTCGAAGTCATTCGTCACGTTCATCTGGAAGAGGCCGCTGACGAGCTCGATCTGCTCGTCCTCCTCGAAAGGCCGCACAATTGCTTCGATGTAGCCGGGTTCGATGATGTTGCCGAAGTCGTCGAGAACGAGAATATCGCAGGTTGTCGCGCGAACGGCGGCATTCCGCCCCCCGCCCGCCCAGAGGGCAGGGTTCGGAATGATATGAATCGGAACGCCGCGACCCTCGTATTCCTTGATCAGCTCGGGCGTTCCGTCTGTCGAGAGACCGTCCGCAATGACGATCTCGTCCGGCAGACGCGTCGATGCGAAGATGGCATCCATGGTCGGACGAACTGCGGCGGCATCGTTGCGGACGGGCATTACCAGAGCGACACGCTTCCGGGTGGAGTTGGTCATTCGTTCCTCCGTATATCGCTCGCAACGTAGATGGACTGGACCCTTGTGGCCGGGAGGCGTTCGAGCCAGCCCAGAACCGGGACGCCGAGGGCGCTCTCCACATTCTCCGGCCCCGTCGGATGGTCGTCGAAGTAGTCGCGGAGCAGGCCGACGCCGAGCGCAACGAACAAGCTGGCGATCAGCGCCCCTAGAATGAGAAACAGCCGCGCGATCCAGGGTTGGGGCGGCACGACCGCATGCTCCACCTGACGGACGTTCACCACATCCTGGTCAGCCTGCTCGTTGATTGCGGCTTCGCTATACTTGTTCGAATAGTCGATGAATGTCTTGCGGCGGGTTTCGAGCTGCAGCTCCATGTCCGCAAGCGTCGATTCGTCCCGTTCGAGCCGCTGGAGCTTGGATTCGGTCTCCTGCACGCGCGCCTCGACGGCCGCTATGGTGTCTCTCAGGACGACGACTTCCGGGTGTTGAGCGTCATAGCGCCGCGCCAGACGATTGAGATCGTTCGTCGATGTGAGGAGTTGACCCCGGAGCGTGCTCAGCTCCCGGGCGTATTCGTCTCGGGATGCAGTGATGGCATACAAGGACGCGTTCTTCTTGAAGTCGATGATCCTCTGCCGCGCGCTGTGATACTCTTTTTCCGCGTTCGCCTTCTGATCACGGTAGAATTCTGCGAGACCACGCGTCGAATAGATCCTGAGATGCTGCTTGATATACTGGTTCGTGATCTCGTTGACGAGATCAGCCGCGAGTTGAGGATCGTCGTGAGATACCGAGATCGTCAGGATATTCGAGTTGACGACTGGGTTGACCGATACCCAGCGCATGAGCGACTCGATCCAGCGATCCCTTGGATTGATCTCAGGCACGAGCCTGAGTGCCACGAGCACATCGTTCACTCCCGACATGATACGGGCAAAAGGCGTATCGGAAGGGGGCCTCTCGGGCAGCCGGAGGGAATCGACGGCCGCCGCAATGACACTGCGGGAACTCGCGATCCCACGTGCCGTGTTCATGACTTCGTTCATCTCCAAGCCGGGCGAGTAGTCGGTTCGCATGATCGGAGACCGTGTACGCTCGACAAGAAGGCTCGATTTTGCCGTATAGGTCTGAGGGACCAAATAGAGCAGCACCGTTGCGGCAGCGAAGAGCGCAATGAAAACACCAAGGATCACGTATCTGCGCCGGAAGAGAAACATCCAGGCTTTTGATTGGGCCGGAGTACCTCCGTCCAGAACGACCGGCGCAACTGACGTCCAGTGGGTGTTCATAGGCGGTCTCCCGCGAGGAAAGCAGGCGTCGAGAAGGTGCGTCGGTTGAGGATCACGCCGGAAACTGGAAGGCGTAAGACGTCGAGCTCCTTTCGGGAGCGCACAAGGGCGTCGACGGTCGTAAGAGACATGTCCACGACCACGTACATGTGATCGATGCCTCCGCTCCATGACGGGGACAGCTGCTTTTGTAATGAACCCAGATCAATAAGGATCAGATCGTACCGTTGCACCAGCAGGTCCTTCAGGGCCGCCCAGTGATTCTCCCAGGACGGAGCGGACAACTGGTCAGGGTGTAGCATCAAAAGATCGAAGTTTCTTTCTGGAGCCGAGGTGATCCAGTCACGGACATTGACGTAATGCGGGTGCAGCAGCTCAGCGACTTTGAGCGGTCGGGGCTCGACCTTGATCAGCTCGGCGACAGGTAAACCGGCGCTGGCGTCGATAAGAAGAACGCGCAGTGCTTCGCCTAGAATACGGGCCAAGCCGATCGAGATGGTTGACACCCCTTCATGCGGAAGTGTCGACATCAGTCCCAGGACGACACCGTCCGGGCCAGGCTGAACCGTGGCGAGAATGTCACGGCACGCCCGGCGTAGAGACAGTGGAATGGTTGAGCGGGACATGATCTCTTCCTAATCCTGCAACGCCGGCAGGCTGCCGACTCTCGTGGGGGGAGCTTGAAGGTTGTTCGGAGCGGCGCCGACCCCTGTGGGTAGGGCGCCGACTTCGCGAGTGATGATGAGAACATCGCCGGGCCGTACGGGATCGTTGCCGTTGACTGGCACCGGTTCCGGAGATGTCTCCCGGACGAGCTTGAAGCTGCGAACGATCTCGGTTTGAGGCGTCGAGGGACTCGGAAGCGCATATCCGTGGTTGTTCAGGAACTCCGTGGCATCCGCTATCCGGCGGCTGAGATTGGCCAAGTCCGCTTCGACGCTGATCATTTGCTCGGCCAGTGTAATCCGGCGCTCTTCGGAGCTACGCTTGATCTCCAGCTCGATATTGATTCGTGTCTGGTTCGCCTGTGCGATCAAAGCGATGGTGTTGTTCAATCGCAGGTCCGTGTCGGACGACATGCGCTCCAGATCCAGCACTCTGCTGCTCGCCGTGAGACCCCGCTCTTTGAGATCCTTGATGTTCCTGAGGTCGACATCGATGATCTCCCGTAGTTTCCGTGTCGCGACGAGCTGCTCCTCCAGAGCCACTTTGCTCTTCTCCACTTCCTTCTGTTGTGAAAGGCGAAGCTGCCTTCGTTGAGCTTCCTCATCAGCGCGGGATCGCAGCAAGTGGAGTTCCGCAGCTTTGATCTGTTCGAGCCGCTCCTTGCCGACCATCGGTTCCAGCTCCGAGAGGGGAGGGAGATCCTTCGCACCATCACGCTCAGCGATCAGCCTTGCCCGCTTGACGGATTGAGCTGCGAAGCTCTGCTGCGCGGACGCTAGTTCCTGGCGCTGTCTTTCGGCATCTCGGGAGATGGCGCTTCCATCCGCTACGCTTGCGAGGAGAGGATACCCTCCGGCGATCGCCACGAGCTGGGTCACAGTCAGCCCCGGAATGTACTCCTGGCGTCCAGGATTCCTGACATCGCCCATGACGAAGACCGGTCCATATCTGACGATCTCCATCGTGACATCTGGGTTCGCATAATGCCGGGCGGCCAGGGCATTCATGGCCGCCTCGCGCAGCTCTGCCGTTGTCCGTCCGGATGTCTTCAGTTCTCCAATCCCAGGGATCGATATGCTCCCGGCCGCGCTGACCCTGAACGATCCCGACATCTCCGGTTCCTTGAAGACGATGATGCGGACCTCGTCCCCGGGCCTGAGTTCATATTCGTAGTCGGCGGCTGACGCGGTTGCGGCCGTGAGAGTGCATGAACCGATAATGCCTAGGCCAAATAAGAGAGCTCTGATCATGTCAAACCTTCGCACTAGGGTTAAGGTCATGTGGCATCATCTCCGGTGGGGCCGCATGTGTATCGGCCGCAGTCAAGGGACCAATGACGCTTGAGTAGCAGGCAAGCAGATTTGGAACCTGGTGTTTCCATGCGAGCGTTTCATTGAGACGTTTCTGGCCGGCGGCGCCCATGCGGCGCATGCGCTCGGGATCACTGAGCAGCTCAAGGATCTTTTCGGCGAAATCGATCGGGTCGTCCGCTGCGGCATAAAGAGCCGCGTCCATTGCCGTGAAGCGCCCCTCCGCCAGGTCGACTTGAACGATCGCTTTGCCGAGCGCCATGTATTCAACGATCTTGTTCATGGACGAAAGATTGTTAAAGGACGTGGCGATATCTGCATTTACGCAGATGTCGCACGAGGACAGAATGCGAATGAGGTCCGCGTCCGGAACTCGGCCGGTGAATTCAACCCATTCCGAGATCCCGAGCGATCTTGCTTCGCTTTCGAGACTTGCCCTTTCAGGTCCGTCGCCAATGAGGACGAAGCGAATATCGCGGCGCCCCCTCCCGTTAACGATTTCGCTGACGGCCGCCAGCAGATTGGACAAGCCTTCCTGAGAACCCATTACGCCCACGTAACCGACCAGGAAGCGGGCGCCGGATCTCAGGGTTTCATCGGCTTCGACCGACTGCCACTTCTGCTGGTCCGGAGCGCTGCGGACCACATAGACCCGTTCCGGCCTCATTCCTCCACGCCGGATGGCGATGTCCCGATAGGAACCGTTCGTTGCGATCGAGGCGTCGGCAAGGCGAAACGTCGCGCGCTCGAGAATGCGGAGAATCTTTTGGGCAATCGCTGCCTTGCGTCCGCTCCCGAACTTTGCTTCCCCGAGCTCAGGGCCGAGATCGTGGTGGTCGAAGATGAACCGGACGCCCAGGAGCTTGAAGGGAGCGGCGGTGAGAAAAATCAAATCCGGCGGGTTGCAGGCGTGAATGACATCGAAGCCGCGCGTGACGTAAATTCGAATCGCCAGCACGAACTGCCAGAACAAGGCGAGGCCGTATTCGATCGGATAACCCCAGGCCGTACGCGCTTCCGGCAGAGGATGGCGGAAGATTTCGATGCCGTCGATGACCTCACGCGACTTCTGGTAATTGCCCCTCTTCGGGCAGATGACGAAGACATTCAGGCCGCTGTCTTTCAGCGCATTTGCCTGCTGCCACACTCTTCGATCGAACGGAACCGGCAGGTTTTCCACGACGATGAGGACGCTCCGGCGACGGCGGCCGAGAGTCCGGTAGATGTCGATGACGCGTTTCGCGACCTGCTCCAGGGAAAGACTGAGCATCGCGTCGCGACTGCGGGCGGGGCGGTTGTCCGCGAGAACGGATCGGATCCCCTTCGCGATCGAGTCGGCTGTCGGATCGCAGATGCTGGTACCAGGAAGATCTACGAGGCGTTCGCGAACATCCCCGACATCGGTTGCAACGACCTTGAGGTTGCAGGCCAGTGCTTCCTTGACGGCATTCGGTGAGCCTTCCCAGAACGACGGAAGCACCATCAGATCGGCCGCGTTCATGAAAACAGGAATGCGCTCCTGAGGCACACCTGCGACGGTCAGGATCTCGATAGGCTTCGTGCCCGCACCTTCGTTGTTCAAACGATCGACGGCATCCCTCAAGGCCGAGAAGTTCTTGCGGACCCGGTCTGGCGCATAGGGGAAAAGGATGTAGAGCCGATCGGGCTCGAGGCCGAGAGACGACCGGCACGAGTCGCGATCCATCGGCTTGAAGAGGTCAAGATCCACCCCATTCGGAATGACCGTCGCTTCGGGGCGCGGCAACAGAGAGTTCATGGCCTCGGACTTGACGATCGAGGCATCCACGAAACGGGAAAGCTGCCGATGGATCCACGCCAGAACGAGGCTCTTCCGGCGCGGCTTCCCATCCGGTCCGGCATGCCCGTACAGGTCATCGCCGCAGAACGAGACGACGACAGGCAACGAAAATTGACAACGTGCGACGAGGCCCGACAATCCGTAATGGGCATGGATAAGGTCGTAGCCCCCCTGACGGATCATCCGTCGCATTCTCCAGATCGCCCGGAGGTATTCCCAGCGGCTGCGGTAGCCCTCGATCGCAAGGACATCGATCTCGACACCGGCATTTCTTATGCTTTCGACCTGGGAATAGACGAAGGACCCCCACCCCGGTCGGGACGGACTGGGGTACATGTTGGTGATCGCAAGGACACGCATCGTCTCAGGCTCCTCGCAGAAGTAGGGAGAAACGTGCTTCCTCGAGCTTGAAGACGAAATCCGAAAACCCGAGAGCATCATTTATTCCCTGTCGGGGAAGGTCGTGAGTCGAAGTCCCCACCAAGGCTACTCCGCGGCGAGAGGTTCCAGCTGAGCGGTATCCTGCTTCCCGCGCCAACCGTATTGCAGCGTCGTCGACGTTGGATGTCACGTGTCCATTCGGATATGCGAGGTGCTCGATAGGTGTATCAAGAGCTTGTTCGAGCTCTCTTTTCGACCGTGACAATTCCTCGCGCGCATCGTCTTCAGGCAGGCCTGCGAGCACCTTGTGGGTTGCCGTATGCGCACCAACCGTCATCCCGGAGTTCACCAGAGACCGCAGGTCACCGATATCCATCATGAAATCGCTAGGGGCGGACAGGGGCGGCATGTGCGAAAACACACAGCTTAGCGTGAGAAGGCGCTGCTGACGCGTGACACCGTGGGTGCAATCAACCTGGGCGGCGAGGGCGGCGTATATCTCCTCGCGATGTGCCACAGGAGGCTTGCTGTCGATCAATGTGGAATACGCTTTCCGCAGGATCTCCTCGGAGGCAGAGAATACGGCGCGATGCAGCCAGCCGGTCCAGAAGGCACTTTTGCCGAGAACTGCGTCAGACGTCACGAAGAACGTTGCCGGCAGGTTGTACCGAACGAGGATCGGGAGGGCCTCTGTTGCATTGTCCCGGTATCCATCGTCGAACGTGATCGCGACGGCCTTGGGCGGGAGGTTTCCTACCTCGAGGCGGCTAACCATGTCGTCTAAAGTCAGGACATTGTAGTGGCGCGACAGGAACTCCATCTGGCGCCTGAACATCTCCGGGTGAACGGAGATTGTGGGTGAGCGGTAGTCGCCCGATGAGCTGACCGAGTGATATCGCAGAATTGTCGCCCGCTTTCGCGTGCTCGGCCACGCTCGTGCCAAGCCGACGACACCAGAGCGAACCAGGACATTCTTGGCGGCCCGTGTAACGGCGCGAAGTGTGGCTTCATCGTTGCTGTTAGCTCGTGCGGAGATGATTGATCCGACGGGACTCGAATGGACGCCTCGGGTGAGTAGTGATGTCATAGGATTGGTTCTATCTGCGCGGTGCTGCTGTCGTGGTTTGGACCAAGAGCGAAGGCTCAGGATGTTCCATGGATGCCATCGGAGCAGGTTGTGATCCTCGGCTTGGCGCTTCATTCGACGGCAAAGCGTCTTCTGCACTGCAGTGTTTTTGGGCTCGGGCGTAGCGCCAGATGCGTGCCACCGTTGCAGGAGGTATACCGACCGCCGAAGCCATCTTCCGCACGGTCCATCGTCCTCCGTCGGGCGTGGAACTCGCGAGCTTGCTTTCGATCAGGACTGCGAGGGCATCCCACTCAAACCGACGCGGCTTGCCGGAGCGGGGCTGGTCTTTGAGGCCTGCAAGGCCTGACTGCAGGTAGCGATGGCGCCACTTGCCGACCGTGTGCATCGAGACTCCGAACTCGGACGCGACGGCGCTGTTCGTCTGTCCTGCTGCGCAGCGGAGCACGATGCGTGCGCGCAGGGCGGTGCCGCGGGTTTGGGGCGGGGAACGGGAGAGGGCGAGCAGGGCCTGACGCTCTTCATGGGAGAGCAGCAGCGTGGGAGAGCGCATCGAAGGTCCTCACGAAGAGCACCAGCGCCAGCCCTGGTTGGGATGGACGGGGTGCTTCGACAAGTTTTGGCCCGATGGCCCTGACGGGGTCAGGGGATGAATGCCGTAGAGTTCGATGCAACGCTGATTGGAGGGGCTGCCCTGCGTCAGCCTTGAGCAATACATAGATTAAATTATGCTTAACCTCAAGACAGAGGGGATTCTGTAAGGAAATTCCGGAACCTCTTGTTCGTGCTGACGTATTCTCAAACTCACATGCCGCCCGTTCATTAATTCCTGCCATAAGGCAGTTCCGGGCTTGTTCATCAGCCCTTAGCGAAGCGCGCAGGCATCAAATTCCACATGTTTTCAAAGGGCTGACGAGTTTGGCTCGAGCTCAATGCCGGCGCGCCTTTGTTCTTCGGCGCCCATGCGCGAGCCAAGCCTTCCGTCGATCAATCCGCCGCGTCGGCGACACGGATGCTCGCGCGAAAAAAGAACCCGCCACGAAGGGCGGGTTAACGGCAATAGTGAAGATGCATGTCGGGCAGATCAAGCACCTTCAAGAATCATGATATGCGTGAGCCGCTTCAAGGTCATATGCGATTTAGATGTACTCCTTAATTTGAAGAATTCTCCTCAAAGAGTGGCTCGCCTTAATGAACGGCTGAAAGTACAAGCGCCTGTTAATGTTCAACACGGGAACGTGCCCATCACATATGCATGTCTGATCGTGTGTTCATTCTACCGGGCGTGAATCTGCTCTCATATCAACAACCGCATCAAAACCAACTTGTGTGATGGGGGAGGTGAGTCGGGTGCGGCCCGGAAACAAGAAGCCCTGAAGGGTACTCGTGCCGTCTGCGCAATGTTCGTCTGGAGGTCTGCTGATGTTCGGTCGAGGCTCTCTGAAACAGCTTCTCTCCGCCCGTACTGCAAAATCATTCCTGATTGGTCTTTCGGTCATATCCTTCATGCATTGCCGACCAAGTCGTGCCGAGCCGCAGATCATTTTCGCCAACGGGTTCGACGTCCCGGCCTTCCCTGATTTATTTCAGAAAGATCTTTCCGGCTGGACCAACATCCAAAAAACATTCCCGCAGAACAAGGCCGAGATCGTATCGGAGCCGCGACGTGACGGAGCCGGAGCGCTGCGTCTTCATGCAGTACCGTCCAAGTCCGACGTATCGAAATGCGATATCGAGAAGGAGCTGCCAAGCATCAACCGCGGGCAGACGGTTCATATCTCAGCGTGGTTTCTGATCCCGCCCGGGCCTGAACTCAACAACCTGTTTCTGCTCGACATCGAGTGCAACCAATGTTGGCCGGAGCGCTCGCTCATTTCCGACAAAGGACCTGGTGTGCGGATTCGATTGACCGGGCCGTCCGGTAAGCCGTTCGTCGAACGTCGCAAGATCGGGCTTTCCGACATGCCCAACGAACTGGGAACAAGCGCGCCGTTGCCGCGCGGTCGTTGGTTCAAATTCGAGTGGCGATTGGTGCTGAGCCCGGATGAAAGTGGGCTGACGGAAATCTTCGTCGACGAAGAGCCCGTGTTCCGAGGCCGCGGCCCCAATCTTCCGGACCCTCAGATTTTCAGGCGATACGGAGTCGAACTGAGGCAAGTTCTTTACAATCGTCTTCAGGTCGGCATCACGGCAAACAGCTCGTCGAATCCGATAGAGCTTTTCGTCGACGATGTCTCTGTCGCGGTCAATTGAGTAGAACGACTCAGACGTGACGAGATGGCTTGTGGAGAACCTGCGTGTAAACGCTCAGGTAGCGATCGGCCATGGTCGCAGAGGAGTAATCCCTCATCACCTTGCTTCTTGCGGCCGAGCCAATCCGTTCAGCCTCGCCTGAATCGCCGGCGAGTTGGATGATGCGTGCTGCCAGGGCATCGATGTCGTCGAAGGGCACGAGGTATCCATCGGTCCCGTCCTCGACGACGTCGCGATGGCCTGGAACGTCGGAGACGACGACTGGCAGGCTCCAGCTCATCGCTTCGAGGACGGAAACCGGCAATCCCTCATAGGTCGACATCGAGACGAACATGTCTGCCCCGCTGAGGAAGGATCCGACATCGTCGATGGAACCGAGCAGGCTCACATGAGGGCCCAGATTCAGGCGTTCGGTTGCGGCGGCGAGTGCGTCTCGCTCAGGTCCATCACCCGCAATGGCAAGATGCGCGCCAGGCAAGATGCTCCGTATTCGGCCGAGGGCTTCGATCATCGTCACATGGCGCTTCAAGGGAACGAGCCGGCCGAGGGCAACGATGCGAGGGCCATTCCGAGCGTCGGATCGGGCTTGTCTGCCGAAGGAGGCGGCCGCAGCTCTGGACTGATCAGGGATCGCGATGCCGTTGTGAATGGTCACGAGTCTGTCTTCTGAGACTCGAAGATCATGGGAGAGGCGCTCGGTGACTGCCGCTGTGACACCTACATTCCTCATGGCGCGGCGTGTGGCCCAATGGGCGAGCGCATAGCGGAGGGCGCTTTTGACGCGTCCTTCCTTCGGCAGCAGGCGATTGCTGTGGTGCGTCACGATGAAGGGAATTCCCGTTCCCGACAGGGCTGCCGCAGCCAGAACGGCGCTGTCCGACATGTGCGCGTGCACAAGGTCGATCTGATGAGTTTCGACAATGCGGCGGAGCTTCAGCGCAGCCTGGACGCGGGGCGTGTTTCCGGCGTGGGGCCACTCCAGCACCTTCACTCCAGCCTTGCGCAAATCGCCCACATAAGTACCTCCGCCGCGCCATGGACAAACCGATGCCTCGACATGGATCGGATCGCTCGCCATTGCGAGCGTGGCGACCATGGATTGGGCGCCCTCGCGTTTAAGGTTATGGATCAGATGGAGTATACGCAGCGCCATGGAAGGGATTTACCGCGAAAAGGTCAGTGAAGACAGTTTGTTCCGGAAGTTCCTTACAGAATCCCCTCTGTCTTGAGGTTAAGCATAATTTAATCTATGTATTGCTCAAGGCTGACGCAGGGCAGCCCCTCCAATCAGCGTTGCATCGAACTCTACGGCATTCATCCCCTGACCCCGTCAGGGCCATCGGGCCAAAACTTGTCGAAGCACCCCGTCCATCCCAACCAGGGCTGGCGCTGGTGCTCTTCGTGAGGACCTTTGATGCGCTCTCCCACGCTGCTGCTCTCCCATGAAGAGCGTCAGGCCCTGCTCGCCCTCTCCCGTTCCCCGCCCCACGCGCTGTGCTGCTGTGAGCCAAAAGGACGAAGGGACCCAGGTGAAGATGCGAGAGGACGGCAGCGAGATTGATGGAACCAGACAGCATTTTGCAACGTCCGAAGATTGCCGGAGCTGAAGCGATGGGATCCATAAAATACGCGGGCTTTCATGAGCCGCTTTCCGCCTATGGCCCTGGTGGCGCGCGCGTCAGACCGGACAGGATATCGGCCTACCCTTTTGCCGCCTCTCTCCTCGTGGCGGATGCCGTCATCCTGCTCGTGAGCGGACTGGCTCCCGTTCTTCTCTACGAGAATATCGATTCAGAATCCTATGCCCGCTACATTCAGGCCATCATCGTCACGCCCTTCATCCAGGTGCTTTCCAGCCAGGCCGTGAAGGCAAACGCGGCGAAACGCATTTTCGATTTGCAATGGTCGCTGCAGAGGGGAGTGGCTTCCGTTCTCCTGACTTTCGCGATGCTCATGGTGATCGGCGTCGCCACGAAGACGACGGTGGAATACTCCCGGGTCTGGTTCTTCTCGTGGGTTATTCTTTCCGTCAGTCTGATGGTGGCTGCGCGTATATTGCTGCTGGCATGGGTCGGAGCAAAGCTCGCGAATGGAGCGTGCCTGCAACGGGCGCTTATCGTGAGTTGCGGTGATAGCTTCGCAACCGGTAGACAACTGGCGTTGGAGACGGCCCGCTGGATACGCCCGGTCGGGGCCATCAATGTCAGCGATCTGGACTCGACGCCGGACCTTGCCCCTTACCTGAAGCAACTCAGCCCGGACGTCGTTATCCTCTGTATTCCGTTGTCTCAGATCGAGACCGCTCTCAGAAAGTTCAAGGCGCTGTCGCAACATGCGGTCGAGGTGCTCGTTCTGCCTCAAGCCGCTCTCGACCTTCGGAAAGCCATTCGGCTGCGCCGCATCGGCGATCAGACCCTGCTGCAAATCGCCGAGCCGCCACTGACCGATTGGGACATCACCGTCAAGAGGATCGAAGACGTGGTGGTCGCAAGTCTCGCGCTCGTTCTTCTGTCTCCCCTGATGCTTCTGACGGCCCTTGCGATCAGGCTGGACAGCCGGGGGCCTGTGCTCTTCAGGCAAACGAGAGCGGGATTCAACGGACAAACGATCGAGCTCTGGAAATTCAGGTCGATGTACGTCGAAGCAAGCGATCCTCACGCCTCCAGGCAAACCAGCAAGCGCGATCCGCGCGTCACGCGTGTCGGGCGCTTCATCCGCCGGACCAGCATCGATGAGCTTCCTCAGCTCTGGAACGTCCTTGAAGGGAAGATGTCCGTCGTCGGGCCGCGGCCTCACGCCCTCGCGACCTCGGCGGAGGGCAAGGCGCTCGACGCCCTCGTCGAGGAATATGTTTCCCGCCACCGGGTGAAGCCCGGCATCACCGGGTGGGCTCAGGTCAATGGCGCGCGGGGAGAGCTCCGCTCCCGTGAGCAGGTCAAGAGGCGCGTCGATTACGACCTGCACTATATCGAGAACTGGTCGCTCCTCTTCGACTTCAAGATCATCCTCATGACCGCCGTCCGGATGTGGCACGATCCGCGAGCCTATTGATCCGGCGGGTGGCGAGAAAGGCGCCGATCACGCGCCTGTCGCCCGATGCGGCAGGCGACACGCCATGGCATTCGTATGCGTTGGTCGCACGGGTTCATGGCTTCGCTTCACCGCGCGTCCAGAGCATCGTGCGGACGCAGAGGGCTGCGTCGAACGAAGCTCACCTTCAAGAAGGAAAGCATCGGATTGGTCCCAAAAGGGCAGGTCGGCTTTTCCCGTCCGATGCTCTATTTGATGGCATCGAAGATTGGCCCTGAGCATTGAGCGACGAAGATCAGGAGCAGGATGCCGATGAACCATAACCAGGAGCCGGATTTCTGAGGCTTTGCCGCCGGAGCGGCGGCAACGACGGCTTGCGGGCGAAAGACGGGAGCGGGCGGCGCCGGCAGGCGCTCGATGAGTTCGGCCGCTTCAGCCCGGACACGGCCTGCCGTGCCGATGAAGCGGAAATGCACGGGAATGCCGCCGACGAACCCGACTTCGGCCGGCTGAATCGCGGAATCGTGGTTGACCCACCAGTATTCCGTACGCTCACTCATGCTGCATCCTCTCAAAATTGGCAGGGTACTCAGCCCGTTTTGCCAGCAGGTTGTACTGGAAATCCAGAGCCATTCGGGCAACGATCAGGAAAGTGGTGGTTCAAGGAGATCCCGTGAACGTTCTGGTGACTGGAGGGGCCGGCTATATCGGCGGTCATATGGTACTGGCCCTGCGCGATGCGGGCCACAATCCGGTTGTTTTCGACAATCTTTCGACGGGCTTCCGCTGGTCGGTTCCGGAGGAGGTCCCGCTCGTCGTCGGCGATGTCGGCGATTATGAACTGGTCCTGCAGACCCTGAAAGCCCACGCCATCGACGCCATCGTGCATTTCGCAGCCAAGCTCGTGGTGCCGGAATCGGTGCGCGATCCCCTCGGCTATTACCTGAACAATACCGTCAAAAGCCGGTCCCTGCTGGCGGCGGCAGTGGCCGCCGGCATTAAGACATTCGTCTTCTCCTCGACGGCCGCGGTTTACGGCAATGCGTCCGACCGGCCGCTCGCCGAGGACGCGCCGCTGGCCCCCCTCTCTCCCTATGGCAGCTCCAAGCAGCTGACCGAGGTGATGCTGCGGGATGTGGCTGCGGCCCATGACATGCGCTTCGTGGTCCTGCGCTACTTCAATGTGGCGGGAGCCGATCCGGCGATGCGGCATGGGCAATGCACGGCGAATGCGACCCATCTCATCAAGGTAGCGGTCCAGACGGCGCTCGGCATGCGCTCCTATATGGAGGTATTCGGCACGGATTATCCGACGCCGGATGGAACGTGCATCCGCGACTACATCCATGTGAGCGACCTGATCTCGGCCCATATGCAGGCGCTCGACCATCTCCGGGGGGGAGGCGAGAGCCTCGTGGTGAATTGCGGCTACGGGCATGGCTATTCCGTATCGGAGGTGATCGATACGGTTCGCAAGGTTTCCGGGCGCCCGCTGGAGGCCCGCATCGCCCCCCGGCGCGACGGGGATCCGATCACCATCGTGGCGGATTCGACCCGCATTCGCTCGAGGCTCAATTGGCGGCCCCGGCATGACGATCTCGCGACGATCGTGGAGCATACTTTGCGCTGGGAGAACATGCTGCGCGAGAGAAACCTGAGACTCTGAACACGGCAGCGTGGAAAGATCAGGGACAATCAGAAAGACCTGGGACAAGCCGATCCTGCTAAGAACAGGTTAAGAACCTCTGCCTCTAATGCGGGGCGGCGGCCTGATTCCAGGCCACGGACGCAGAGGAGGCGGATCTGAACATGAATGCGGGCGCGACGAACGGAATCCTGCTTCTGGGGCGACTCCTGCTGGCCGGCTGCTTCCTGCCGACGGCAATCCCGAGGCTTGCCAACATATCGGGCTTCGCGGCAGCACTCACCATGAAGGGAGTTCCCTACGGGAACATTGTAGCGACCGGCATCGCGGTCGCGGAAATCGCAGCGCCGCTCGCCGTGATCCTCGGTCTTGCGCCACGCCTCAGCGCGGCCGCCCTGATCGCCACCCTGGCGGTCACCACCGGAGCCCTGCACCGGTTCTGGGAATACGGCGGCCTGAACCGCCAGGTGGAGGAGGCCCTGTTCCTCGCCAGTTCCGGGATTGCGTCCGCATTGCTGTTCTACCTGCTCGTGGGGCCGGGTGCCTGGAGCTGGCAGGGCTGGCGGAGCGGGGCGATCACCGCAAAACCTGCCAGAAAGAAGCGCCAGACGCGGGCGAGAACGGCGAAGCCCAAACCCAAACCCGCCACGGTCCGTCCGATGGAGGAGGAGGACGAATTTGCGAATGCCGCCTGACCGGCGCCGATTCAATGGTGCATAGTCTCCGTCGATCCCTGGACGCGACACGCTTTCAGCTTCAAGGTCCTGCCTTCATTCAGCCCTTAATCGACGCGATAAGGCGTGGCCGCCACGGTTTCGCGCCCGGGCGGGTTTGATTGTTTTTCGGGTTTGCAGTCGAGTCATGCTCCAGAAGTCTTTGCGCCACTCCATCGGTCTTGTCCTTGTGCTGGCATCCGTTTCGCCGGCCGCTGCGCAACAACGGGGTCCCGACCCGCTGACCCGCTTCCTCGACGGCATCTTCAAACCCGGCCAGGGGCAGGGCGCACCGGCCGCCGCTCAGCCTCAGTCGGCTCCGACCCAGCCGGCGCAGCCGACTGCGCCTGCCGTGACCGCCCCCCAGGCTCAAGCGAAACCGCAGGCGAAGCCACAAGCCAAGACCGCTGCGCCCAAGCCGAAAGCGCCAGCCCGTCAGCAGCAGGCCGCCCAGCCGCGACCGCAATCCGTCGCAGCGCCGCAGCCTGCTCCCAAGCTTGACTCCAAGCCTGACGCTAAGCCGGCCCCCACCGCGCCTGCGGTGCAGCAGGCAGCCCCGGAGCCCCCAAAGCCGGCCCCCGAACCCGAGACGCGGACGGCCGAGCCGCCGCCGGCTCCCGAGCCTGCCCCCGTCAAGGTGGCCGAGCCGCCCAAGCCCGCCCGTTCGACGCCTGCGCCCGCTCAGGCTGCGCCGACGCCCGTCGCGGCCGCCCAGGCTGCCGCCGTCACGCCCGTTTCGCCGCCAAATCCCACGTCCCCGGCGGCGGCCCTGGAGCGGGTGAACGCCTATTTCAACAACATGGACCAGATGTCCGCCTATTTCGTGCAGAAGAATCCCAACGGCCAGCAGGTGGAGGGCACGCTCTCGGTCCGGCGGCCGGGGCAACTGCATTTCGCCTATGCGCCGCCGAGCACGCTCGAGATCGTCTCCGACGGCCGCAACGTGGCGATCCGGGACAAGAAGCTCGGGACCAACGACGTCTATCCTGTGGGCCAGACGCCCTTGAAGTTCCTCGTGCAGGAAAATGTCGACCTGGCCCGGGACACCAAGGTCCGCGATGTGCAGATCGGCCGTGATGGGATGATCACGGTGAAGTTCGATGACAGCGCGACGCTCGGCGGCACGTCCAAGATCACCCTTCGCTTCGACAGCCGCGCCAGCGCGCTCAAGCAATGGACCGTGGTGGATTCCCAGGGCTACGAGACCACCGTGGTGCTCTCCGGCCTCAACGTGGTGCCCCGCAAGAACGCCAGCGCCAACTGAACCCGTGGAAAGCCCGACGTTTCGTGGGTGTTCCCCGGCCCGGGGACTAGCCTCTTCGCGGATTCGGTCTAGAACTCGGCGAAGCCTCCGGGAGGCACCACCCCTGAACAGCCGTGGCAGGTGAGCATGGTCGATCAAACAGCCCTTGGGGCTTATGCCGGTTACGTCCTCGAGGATGCGACGATTCCGGAATTGCCGAACCACTATCGGGGCAAGGTCCGCGACAATTACGATCTGCCGGACGGCCGGCGCATCATCATCGCCTCCGACCGGATCAGCGCCTTCGACATCAATTTAGCGTCCATTCCGCTGAAAGGTCAGGTGCTCACGCAGACCGCCCGCTTCTGGTTCGAGAGGACCGCGGATCTCTGCCCCAACCACATCATCGAATACCCCGATCCCAATGTGGCCGTGTGCAAGCGGCTCACCATCCTGCCCGTCGAGATCGTCGTGCGGGATTACCTGGCCGGCACCACGGGCACCTCGATCCTCTCGCTCTACAAGCAGGGGCAGCGCGAGCTCTACGGCATTCGCCTCCCGGACGGAATGCGCGACAACCAGAAGCTGCTGCAGACCATCATCACCCCCACCACGAAAGCCTTCCATGGCGGGCATGACGAACCGCTGACCGCAGGCGAGATCGTGGAACGCGGATTGCTGAGTGCCGAGCAATGGCGGACAGTGTCCGACTACGCTCTCGCGCTCTTCGCCAGAGGGCGCGACATGGCGGCGGCGCAGGGCCTCATCCTCGTCGACACCAAGTACGAGTTCGGCATCGACGAGACCGGCGCGATCATGATCGCCGACGAGATCCACACGCCCGACAGCAGCCGCTACTGGTTCGCCGAGAGCTATCGTGAGCGCTTCGAGGCCGGCGAGAGGCCAGAGAGCTTCGACAAGGATTTCGTGCGCAGCTGGGTCGTCGCCCGCTGCGATCCGTACAAGGACGCGATCCCCGAAATCCCCGCCGACGTGATCCTCGAAACCTCGCGGGTCTACATCGAGGCCTATGAGCGCATCACCGGTGCGGCCTTCGCGATGCCGGATCCCGGCGTGCCGGTCCTGGAGCGCATCCGGAAGAACCTGGCGCGGTATTTCTAGAGCATCGTGCGGACCCAGAGGGCCGCGTCAGCGAAAAGTGTATCCGGTTTTCCGCTAAAACGATGGTCACAACTTAAGAAGAAGGCATCGGATCGATCCCAAAAGTGCAAGTCCACTTTTGGGATCGATGCTTTGGCGTGACGATCCGGCTCCGTTCCACGCCCGATCGTCACTGAAGAAAGGCCCTCACGGTCTTCGCCACGTCCCGCGCCCGTTCCACGGGCAGCATGTGCGTTTCGCCCTTGAACAGCCTGAGCTGGGCTCCGGCGATCAGGCGGGCGGTCTCCTCCATCGCTTCCACGTCGAAGAACGGGTCGTGGGTCGCGCCGACGATCAGGGTGCGGGCCCGGATGGCCTGCAGCCACGATGAGTCCTCGCCGAAATTCTCGCCCGCGACGGCGTGGAGGCCGCGGACGATGATCGCGGAATCGTTCATCGTCTCGTGCAGCCTCGGCTGCTCCTGCTTGAAGCGCAGGCGCAGCAGCCAGTTGAGCCAAGGGCGGCGGAAGACGAGGCCGAATTCGCCGAGGAAGCGTTCGAAATCCCCTTGCCACGCGTACTCGATCTGCCGGTCGATGCTGCGGCGGCCCTGGCTGGAGAAGCGGTGGGCGCTCACCATTAGGATGAGATCCTTCACCAGATCGGGATGATCGGCGGCGAGGCGCGCGGCCGCGAAGCCGCCGAACGAGATGCCCAGCACGCTGGCGGGGCCGATCTCTTCGCGCAGGATCCGCGACACGTCTCCCACGATCGTGCCAACGCTGTAGCCTGCCGGCGGCGCGGAATCGTAGCCCAGCACATAGATCGTCCGATGCGAGGGCAGGAGCCGCGCAATGCGCTTGGCGTCCCGGCGCGCCCGTGCGGGCGTGGGGCGCCGGACAAAGGCTTGGCCGCCGTTCAGAACGACGATGGGATCGCCGCCCGAGCCGATTTTCACGAAGGGAATACGGCTCAGGAAAGTGCCTGTTTCGAAAGTCGTCATGGTCAAAAGCTGTCGTTGCAAGCAGACCACCGCGGCTATCGCATGCGTCGAGTGGGACTGCTTCAAATCGAAAGGAAAAACCTGCCGGAAGAGGGTCGCCGACCGATGTGCGCAATCGCACGTCATCCACACGGATGAAGCGGAGGCGATGGGCAGATTGTGGAGCCGACGGACGCTGGAAGGGCGGCGGCGGCTTGCGGGCCGGGGCGCTCTTATAGGAGCGAATACCTACGCCGTCAACTGCCAAGTTGACTACGGTGGAGGGCTTTGTCCGGATGCTCGCTCTTGTGCCTCTCCCAAGGCCAGCGCCCCTCGATTTCGACTTCGAGCGAGAAGCTCAGGAAGGTGCGGATGAGAACGATGCCGCCGAGGATGAGAAGGCTTTGGAGCGACGGCTCGATGGCGACCGTATTGATGATGTCGGCCGCCACGAGGAACTCGAGGCCTAGCAGAATCGCCCGCCCGAGGTTCGAGCGGTAGAGGTTGAAGACAGCCTCGCCGGAGCGTCCCCGCAGAAGCTGCCAGAAAACGGCCAGGGTCGCGCCGAGGGTTCCCAGAACGATGATGGCGATGCCACACATTTCGATGGCGCGTGTCGTCAGTCGCAAGGCCTGCGGGAACCAATCGTCCATGAACAATCCTTCGCGAAGAGCACGAACACTGATTCATAGGACAGCGAGCCGGCTCCTCCAGAGCGGAGGATGAAAGTCGCGCAACGTCCGGCAGCAACGCACCGATTTTGTGAGGAATCGAACCGGCGAGAAAGCGAAGGGCCGGTTCAAGGCCGGCCCTTCGCCATGATCGGCGGGCGGTCCGCTCAGTAGAAGGAGACCCGGGTCTCGTCCGGCTCGACGTCGTTGAAGGGGCTGCGTCCGTTCAGCACCACCACCGGCGAGCCCACGGGCACGCGGTTGTAGAGGTCGATCACGTCCTGGTTGAACATGCGGATGCAGCCGGACGACACCGATTGGCCGATGGACCAGGGCTCAGTCGTGCCGTGGATGCGGTACATGGTATCGGCGCCGTTGTCATAGAGGTAGAGCGCGCGCGCACCCAGCGGATTGTTGAGGCCGCCGGGCATGCCGCCGGCCCATGGAGCGTTCCGTTCGGGCTCGCGCCTGATCATCGCGGCCGTGGGTGTCCAGCGGGGCCATTCGGCCTTGCGCCCGATTCTTGCGCGCCCGGACCAGGCCAAGCCCTCCTTGCCGACGCCGATGCCGTAGCGGATCGCACGCCCGCCCTCGCGGACGAGGTAAAGGTGGCGGGCCGCAGTGTCGACCACGATGGTTCCGGGCTCTTCACGGCCGTAATAGGCGACCTCGCGGCGGAGGAAACGCGGGTCGACCTCGGAAATGTCTGTCGGCGGAAGCGGATGCGTCTCGTCGGGACGGGCGCCATACATGGCCATATAGGCGGGATCGATACGGCGGACCGCTTGCTGCGGCGGAGGTGAGGACGTCACGCAGGCGGCCAGGGCCGCCGGGAGAAGCAGGGCGCAGAGGCGAAGGGCATGTCGCAATGAAGACAAGCGTGGGGCCGTAAGAGCAAACATCAGTGGGGAAGGCTCGCAGTTTCTGGTTTTTCGCTGATGCCGCCGGCGCTTGAACACGGCAGCGGTCGTCTCAAAGGGAGTTCATAGTCCGGGTGGTGACAACAAGGTGTTACCGATATGGCCGAAATGTGGCTATGCCACGCTGTGATGAAAAGGACACAATGATTTGATGAGGTTGAAATTATTCTCCCAAGTTGAGTACAACCTCCGGGGGGCAATCACGACGATACGGCCTCCGCTTCGACGGATGTGCAAGATGCAATCGCTGTCCATTTCCACCCTGACGATCTGCGGGATTTCCGAACTGCTCGAGCAGAAGGAGAGGGCGGTCACCCATGTGCTCTCGATCCTCGATCCCGATCATCCCGATCCCGAGGCTTTCGGAGCCTATGATCCGCATCACCGCACGATCCTGCGCTTCCATGACATCATCGACCCTGTCGAGGGCATGGTCCTGCCTCAGCCCGAGCATGTGGAAGCGGTTCTGCGCTTCGCGGATGAGGTGGAGGCGGGCAAGGCCGAGCGTGCGGAAGGGCATCTGCTCGTTCACTGCCATATGGGCATCTCACGCTCGACCGCTGCGATGCTGACGCTGATGGCCCGGGCTGCGCCCGATGAGCCGGAAGACCGACTGTTCGAACGTCTGGTGGAGATCAGGCCTCAGGCGTGGCCGAATTCCCGCATGGTCGTCTTTGCGGACGACATGCTGTCCCGCAATGGCCGCCTCGTCGATGCGCTGCGCCGCCACTACGGACGCCAGATGCGGCACAAGCCGGAATTCGCCCTGTGGATGCATGAGCTCGGCCGCGGCCGCGAGATCGAGATGGCGACTTAACCGGAGACGCGGGAGGAATACTCTCGTCCGGTCTAGAAAGGCGGGCCGGTTTGGTCAGCCCGGTCGCTTCCTGCGGGAGGTTCTGGTTGGTGCGAAGGCACCAAGTCCCGTGACGTGAGCCCTGGCGCATGCTGCGCCAGGACAACGAAGGGACATGACACCATGCAACAGCAAATTTCCGTCGTGACACTGGGTGTGAGCGATCTTGCACGCTCCCGGCGCTTCTATGTCGAAGGCTTCGGCTGGAGCCCCGTCTTCGAGAACGAGGAGATCATCTTCTGCCAGATGAACGGCTTCGTGCTCGGCACGTGGCTGCGGCACGCCCTCGCGGCCGATATGCGACGGGAGGATCCCGCCGCGCCGGGCCTTTATTCTCTCGCCCACAATGTGGCTTCCCGCGCGGATGTGCAGGCCACGATGGATCGGCTGTCCCGATGCGGCGGACGGATCATGCGGCCCGCCGACGAGCCTCCCCATGGGGGATGCGCGGCTATGTGGCCGATCCCGACGAGCATGCATGGGAGATCGCGTGGAATCCCGCCTGGGCCATCGATGCCCAGGGACATGTGACATTCGGAGTCTAAGGAAGCGTCGCACCCGCCGCTCCATGCGGCGCTCGATCCTCGTCTCTCAGGTCTTGCGCAGGGTGCCGAACCGCGCGTCAGGTTTCGGATGAACGGGCAAGGGCTCCTCGCTCGCCAGTTCCTCCAGGATCGGGCAATGGGGGCGCGAATCCCCGCAGCAATGGTCGGCGAGATGCTTCAGGGTCGAGGCCATTTCCTGCAGCTCGCGGATCTTGCGCTCGAGCACGTTCACATGATCGAGCGCGATCGCCTTCACGTCCTTGCTGGCGCGCTCGCGGTCACGCCAGAGCGAGACGAGATCGGCGATCTGATCGACCGAGAAGCCGAGATCGCGGGCGCGGCGGATGAAGCGCAGGGTATGCACGTCATGGTCCGAATAGACCCGGTAGCCCGATTCCGTGCGCACGGTCTTCGGAATGAGGCCGATCGACTCGTAATAGCGGATCATCTTGGCGGAAACGCCGGAGGCCGCAGCCGCTTGTCCGATATTCATGCCACACCTTCTGCGGGTTGAGCGGCGGCCGCCTCGGGCTGCCGCGCCTGGAGAGGAGCCTCGAACCGGCGCAGGCGAAGCGCGTTGCCGACCACGAAGACGCTGGAGAGCGCCATGGCGGCCGCTGCGACCACGGGCGAGAGCAGGGTGCCGTCGAAGGGATAGAGCACGCCGGCGGCCACGGGAATCAGCACCACGTTGTAGGCGAAGGCCCAGAACAGGTTCTGCCCGATATTGCGAATCGTCGCCTGCGACAGGCCGATGGCGTTCACGACGCCACGCACGTCGCCGGACATGAGCACCACATCCGCGCTCTCGATGGCGATATCGGTGCCCGTGCCGATCGCAATGCCGATATCGGCCTCGGCGAGGGCCGGCGCATCGTTGATGCCGTCGCCCACGAAGGCGATGCGGCCATGGGCCTGGCGCAGGCGCTTCACCACCTCCACCTTGCCGTCGGGCAGCACCTCCGCGACGACCTCGTCGATGCCGATGCGCCGCGCGATGGCCGCGGCCGTCTTGCGGTTGTCGCCCGTGATCATGGCGACCTTGAGCCCCAGGGCATGCAGGGCAGCGATGGCCTCCGGGGTCGAGTCCTTGATCGGGTCGGCCACGGCCGCGATGGCCGCGAGCGTGCCGTCGATGGCGGCATAAAGCGGGCTCTTGCCCTCCTGGGCGAGACGGGCCGCCGTGTCGGAGAAGGCCGCAACGTCGAGCCCGAGCTTCCGCATGAAGCGATCGGCGCCCACATCGACCCGCCGCCCTTCGACGACCGCCGAGACGCCGAAGCCGGGGACGGCCTCGAAGCTGTCGGGGGCCGGAAGGGCGAGACCCCGGCGCTCCGCCGCCATGACGACAGCCTGCGCAATCGGGTGCTCGGAGCGGGCCTCCACGGCGGCAACGAGCCTCAGGGTTTCCGCTTCGGAAAAACCGGGGGCGGTCACGAAATCCGTCAGGTCCGGGCGGCCTTTCGTGAGCGTGCCCGTCTTGTCGAGGGCGACGACGCCGATGTCCTTCAGGCTCTGCAACGCCTCTCCCTGGCGGAAGAGAACGCCGATCTCGGCGGCGCGGCCCGTGCCCACCATGATCGAGGTCGGGGTGGCCAGACCCATGGCGCAGGGGCAGGCGATGATGAGCACGGCCACCGCGTTCACGAGCGCGAAGCTTGCCGCAGGCTCCGGCCCGAAGATGAGCCAGACCACGAAGGTCAGCGCCGCGGCCGCCATCACGGCGGGCACGAACCAGGCGGTGATCCTGTCGACCAGGGCTTGGATCGGCAGCTTCGACCCTTGGGCCTGCTCGACCATGCGGATGATCTGCGCCAGAACCGTATCGGCACCGACGCGCGTCGCCCGGAAGGCGAAGCCGCCGGTCTTGTTGATCGTGCCGCCCACGACCTCCGAGCCTTCGAGCTTCTGCACGGGCACGGGCTCGCCGGTGATCATCGACTCGTCGACGAAGGAGGAGCCGTCGACCACCACGCCGTCGACCGGCACCTTCTCGCCGGGACGGACCTGCACGGTGTCGCCGATCCGAACCTGGTCGAGCGGGATGTCCGAGGCCTCGCCGTTGCGGATTACGCGGGCGGTTTTCGGCGCGAGGCCGATCAGGCGCTTGATGGCCTCCGAGGTGCGTCCCTTCGCCTTCGCTTCGAGGAAGCGCCCGAGCAGGATCAGCGTCACGATCACGGCGGCGGCCTCGTAATAGACGTTGGCCATTCCGGCGGGCAGAAGACGCGGCAGGAAGGTTGCCACCACGGAATAGGCGTAGGCCGCGCTCGTGCCGAGCACCACGAGCGAGTTCATGTCGGGCGCCCGACGCAGCAGCGCGGGAATGCCTTTGCGGAAAAAGCGAAGGCCGGGGCCGAACAGGACGAGCGTCGTCAACGCGAATTGCAGGTGCCAGCTGGTCTGGTGGCCGAGGGTGTTCATCACCCAGTCATGGATCGCGCCGATGACATGGGAGCCCATCTCGATCACGAAGACCGGCAGGGTCAGGATGGCGGCAGCCACGAGCGAGCGCCTCAGCGCGGCAATCTCGGCCTCGCGGGCCGCGCGCTCGCGATCGGTCCGGTCATCACCCTGGCGGATCTCCGCCGCCTCGTAGCCCGTGGCGTCCACGGCCTCGATCAAGCGGCCGACAGCGTCGCTCCCGCCGAGGTAGCGCACCGAAGCGCGCTCGGTCGCGAGGTTCACTTGGGCGTCGAGAACGCCGGGCACGCGCTTGAGGGCCTTTTCGACCCGCGCCACGCAGGAGGCGCAGGTCATGCCCTGGATCGCAAGCTCCGCGTGGTTCTCCGCAGGCTCGTAGCCGGCTGTCCGGATCGCCTCGGCCACCGCCAGCGGGTCGGCCTTGTCCGGTGCGAAGGAGACGTGGGCCCGCTCGGTCGCCAAGTTCACGTTGGCGGCCGTCACCCCGTCCACGGACCGGATGGCCTTCTCGACCCGGCTGACGCAGGACGCGCAGCTCATGCCCTGGACTGGAATGTCGAAGCTCTCCGCCGCAGCGGTGCGACTGGTGACGGCCATCTTGAATCTCCGATCCACACTATGGACCCCAGGTGTAATCCTTCCAATCATGGGAAGGTCAAGAGGTTCTTTACGGTTGCGTTTTCCAGGAACTCTGACCGATGATGTGCCATTGATCCGACACGTTCGCGCCATAGGCGGCTGCGGATGGAAACGTCACCGCATGCCCGTGACGGCCATGCATGTTCATCGTCACCCTTGTTCGAGCCGGTACCGACCTTTGAAGCATAGCGATCATCAGGGACGCCCCTTTCGGATCCTCACCTATAACGTTCACCGCTGGCTGGGCACCGACAGAAAGATCTCCCCGACCCGCATCGCCGAGGTCATCGCGGAGTGCGAACCTGATATCGTGGCGCTCCAGGAGGTGAGGGTGGGCCGTACCAGGGCAGGGGAGATGGACCAGGCCGCGGGCGTGGCGGACCGGCTCGGGATGGATCTCCATTTCCAGCCCACCATCCGCATTCTGGGCGAGCAATACGGCATCGCCATCCTGACCAAGCACCCTGCCTCTCTCGTGAAGTCCGGGCGCCTGCCGACACAGTCCACGAAGCCATCCTTCGAGAAGCGCAGCGCGCTCTGGGTCCGTACCGAGATCGACGGGCAGACGGTCAACGTCATCAATGCCCACCTGTCCCTCCGTTCCGGCGAGCGCCGCACGCAAGCGGCAGCGCTCGTGGGACCCGACTGGATCGGCCATCAGGATTGTGCCGATCCGGCGATCCTGCTTGGAGACTTCAACGCGCCGCCATACTCCCGATCCTACCGCATGATCGCCAACCACCTCCGAGACGCGCAGCTTTCCAACGCCCATGGAGAACCGCAGCCGACCTTCCACACGCGGGCACCCGTGCTGCGCCTCGACCACGTGTTCGTGACGAAGTCGGTCCATGTGGTGAACGCCGCCCCGGTGAGAAATCCTCTGACCCGGGTCGCGTCCGATCATTTCCCGCTGCTGGCGGAGCTGCGCGTGCGCCAGTCTTCGAAGGCTTCCGCTTCCGGGCACAGAGGGGCGCCTGCGGGCGAGCTTCTGCCGTCGGGACACGGCAAATCGGCGAATTGAGGCGCCACGGCGTCCTGTCGCCAGAGCGATGCGATCCGGGCCGCGCAGGCACGAGCAGGACGGCGTCCTGTCGCCAGAGCGATGCGATCCGGGCCGCGCAGGCACGAGCAGGGTCAAGCGGCCCAAAAGCAACACGGGGGAGGCGGGTTCTGCTAAGGGCTTGGTACCTCTTGCCTTATTTCATGAGGGCGGCTAGGCACCCGTTGCCATGCTTCCATTGTCCGTCTTCATCATCGCCAAGAACGAGGCCGATCGGATCGGAACGACCATTCGCGCCGTTCGCGAGCTGACGGACGATCTGGTCGTGATCGATTCGGGCTCGACCGACGGCACTCAGGCGATCGCGGAAGGGCTCGGCGCCCGGGTGATCTTCAACCCATGGCCCGGCTACGGCCAGCAGAAGCGCTTCGGCGAGGATCAGTGCCGCCACGAATGGCTCCTCAACCTCGATGCGGACGAGGAGCTTTCGCCGGCTCTGCGGGAGGAGATCAGGGCTCTGTTCGCTCAGGGTGAGCCTTCCTGCCAGGCCTATGGCATCCGCATTGCGGAAACCTATCCCGGCGAGGCCGCGCCGCACCCCTTCGCCTACCGCCTCGCCCCCGTCCGGCTCTATCGCCGGGACGTGGGCCGGTACTCGCCGTCCCTGGTCCATGACCGGGTGGACCTGAAGCCGGGGACGAAGATCGGAAAGCTCAAAGGGCTCGTTCATCACCGCTCGATCCGCTCGCTCGGCGACCAGATCGCGAAGCTCAATGTCTATACCGACCAGCTCGCCCTGGATCTCGAGGTGAGGGGGGTCTCCATCCCCACCTGGCGGGTTTACTTCGAGTTTCCGGCGGCGTTCATCAAAGCCTATTTCGGGCGCCTGCATTTCCTGCGGGGCACCTACGGCTTCCTCATCGCCATGAACTACGCCATCTGGCGCCATCTGCGCCTGGCGAAGCATTATGAGAAGAAGCGCCTGAACGGGAAGGCGAAGACGAAGGCGAACAGCGCCGAACAGGCCTGAGCGCCTTCGTGGCCGGTCGCCTCACAACGCAGCCGTGACCTGGATCTCGAGGGCATAATCCGGGTCGGCGAGCTTCGCCTGCACGCAGGCGCGGGCGGGCGGGTGCCCCGGCGCGACCCAGGCATCCCAGACGGCATTCATCTCGTCGTAGGACGCCATGTCGGTCAGCCAGATGGTGGCCTGCAGGAGCTTGGACTTGTCGCTGCCGATCTCGATCAGGGACTGCTCGATCTGCGCGAGCACGTCCCGCGTCTGCTCCGTCACGGACCCGCCCAGGCTGGTCTCGGGCACGTAGCCGGAGAAGTAGGCGGTGTTTCCGAAAATCACGAGGTCGCTGTAACGGGCGGCGACGCCGATCCGCTTGATATCTGCCACAGGAGGCTCCTTTCCATTCGCGGTACCGCCTCCTACCATGGGCATGGGGAGCGGCCCAGGTTCGATGATCGGTTTTGCCCCCTCTCGGGACACTTTTTAGCCTTGACGAAGGGCGATGGTTCGCGTCTATTGCGCCACCTGCGAGGCGGGGTTGCGACACCCTGCCGGTCGCGAACGGAGACGTGGCCGAGAGGCTGAAGGCACTCGTTTGCTAAATGAGCATACCCCAAAAGGGTATCGAGGGTTCGAATCCCTCCGTCTCCGCCATTTCCCACACGATTTCAGCAGCTTGAGGTCGATCCCGGTTTGACCCGCGGCCTGAGTCTGGCCGATTGCGATCCCGCGCGCGGCCGAGACGAAAGCGGCTATCCGATCATTTCGAGAACGATCTGGCGAAGCTCTTCCCTGGTCAGACCTGACGGCTGGGGCTTGGGAGCGGCCTTGATGGAGGCGGCCTTCAGTGGCTGAGATTTCTTCTTCTGATTTTGGTTCTGGATAGACGTCGACATTAAAAATCCTATGGCCGCATCGGGGCGTCCGAGCGGCATTGCAGTGTCCGAAGCGGCGGCATGCCGCAACGGGTGAAGCCCGCTTGTGCGGGCCGCAGGTAACCATCGATGGGAACGGAGAGCAGGCTCAGAGCTCGATCGCGAGCTGGGGAGAGCAGGGCCGAACATGTCGGTTGGGTCGATCCCATATGGGGCATCGGGAGCGCCAGCACAAGGAAAAATTGGGCACTTTCGAAATAAAGAGATGCAGGCTCAGAAAGTGAAGGCGCTGCAAATCGTTACTAATCAACGTATTTCTTTCAGAAGAGCACGGCCCGGCAGAAGATCGGATCGAAATGGCCTCACGATTTATTTCGTAACGGGCCTTGTCATCGGTTGATGGAAGGTTTACCTTACCGTAATCGACATTTGGCCGGACAATCGGGCCGTACCGCCTTGGCATGCCGGGCGCACGTTCAGACACTCTCCCAAACATCGACGAACCGAGCAGGGGCGCGCTTTGGCGCGGGCCGACGCTCACGTGCACTGACGCAAACCAAGGAAGACTGCCATGATCACGGGCACCGTGAAGTTCTACAACGACCAGAAGGGCTTCGGCTTCATTCAGCCGGACAACGGCGACAAGGACGTGTTCGTCCACGCCACCGCGCTTGAGCGCGCCGGCATCCGCGGCCTGCGCGAAGGCCAGAAGGTGTCCTTCGACACGGCCGAGGACCGCCGCTCCGGCAAGGTCGCGGTCAACAACATCCAGACGGCCTGACGCGCCGTCTCCCGCGGGCGGCGGGCTCACCCAGGCCGCCCGCCAAAGCCGCCCTTCGGGAGCGGCTTTTTGCTTTTAGAGATGGATGGAGAGCCCCGCCTGGGGTCGCCGTCATTCCTCGCTTTTAGGCGCGACGTTCACCGAGACCGCAACACGCGAGAGATCATGCCATGTCACACAAGTTCAAAATCAAGCAGATGGTCCGGCTCAAGCAACCCGGCCCGGTCGACTCGCGCATGGGCTCCGCGATGGTCTACGAAGTTGTCCGGCTGATGCCTGCGGATCAAACAGGCGAGCTGTCATACCGAATCAAGTCGGGCATGACCGAGAGAGCCGTGCGGGAGAGCGAGATCCGCGGCGCCTGAAAGCCCTGACGTTCTATTCCGCCGTCCACCGCCATGCCCTGCGGTGGGCATGAGATGCCCAGACCAAGAGAGGACATTCCTTGCAGGTTCTAGTCAGAGACAACAACGTCGACCAAGCCCTTCGGGTGCTCAAGAAGAAGATGCAGCGCGAAGGTGTTTTTCGCGAGATGAAGGCTCGGAAGGCCTACGAGAAGCCTTCGGAGCGGAAAACCCGCGAGAAGGCGGAAGCCGTGCGCCGGGCCCGCAAGCTGGCCCGCAAGCAGGCGATCCGCGAAGGCTTGATCGCCGCCCCCAAGCGGCCCTCCCGTGACGCCCGAGGCCCCGGGCGCGGCGCGCGCCCAGGCGCCCCGATGGCGCCCGGCCAAGGCAGCTGAGCCTTCGCTCGGCGTGGACCTAAAGGCGTTCCGGGGATCCGGAACGCTCCTCCCGGCAGGCATGATCCCGCTTCTTGGGCGTCCATGCAGGCCGCCATCGGCCGACGCGGCCGTGCTCGATCCAAGCATCCTTTTTTGAATCCAGATACACGATGATTGCCCAGCAGGCAGGATGCGTTCTGCCGGCTCGCCATGACAGAAATATAGCGGCGATTGCCTTTATGTCAGGAAGCTGTCTTAATGGCCCCGCGGAGGGATGTCGTGAGCCAGCATGTGAAGCAGCGCCTGGAAGGCAGCCTGAATTCGGCGACGGCATCCGGCCGGGCCGTGGCGAGCTACATGCTCGCGAATCTCAACGAACTCCCCTTTGAAACCTCGGCCTCCATCGCCCACAGGATCGGCGTCAGCGAGCTGACCGTGGGACGGTTCTGCCGGTCCATCGGCTACCGGCACCTCAAGGATCTCAAGGACCACCTGCGACGGGATCTGGAAGGCAGCCCCTGGCTCATCGGCGACAGGCTCAAGGAATTCCGCAGGCGCAGCCGTCAGGATCTGGGTGAACTGACGAAAAGTTTCGATCTGGAGGTCGCCGCTCTCGTCAGGGTCTACGAATACGCACAATCGCCGGCCTTCCGCGAAGTGAGCCGGCGTCTGGCGACGGCATCACGGGTCTATGTCGCCGGCTTCCAGACGGAGAGGGGGCTTGCGGCCTCGCTGGTCCACAATCTTCAATACCTGCGCGACGGCGTGCATCTGCTTGATGCGGGCTCCGGACATTTCGCCGAGGCCCTTCTCGAAGGAGACGGCCGATCGGCTCTCGTGATCTTCGAAGCCCGGCGCTATTCGCGTCAGGCCAGGCTCCTGGCGAGGAAGGCGCATGGCCGCGGTATCCCGGTCACCCTGGTGACGGATCCCTACTGCGACTGGGCGGATGACTGCACGAGCGAGGTGTTCCGCATTCCCACGGATCTCAATCTCTTCTGGGAATCGACGGCGCCGATGCTCTCCCTGGTGCATTTGCTGCTGAACGCGGTATTCAATGAGATGGGTCCGCAGGTCGAGGAGCGGCTGAATACGATGGCCGCGCTTTATCATGAATTCGTCGGCTATACGGAACATCCGTAAGGTTGGACGTGGAGAGGACCGGAACGGTCGAAGCAACAGAGGGTACAAGAATGTACAAAGCAATTCTCGCCGCAGGAATCTGCGTTCTGGCCATGACGTCCCTGACGTCGGCCCAGGAGAAGAAGGAGATCGTCGTCGCATCGGAAGGCGCCTATCCGCCCTTCAACTCCATGGATTCCAACAACAAGCTCCAGGGTTTCGACATCGATATCACGAACGCGCTGTGCGAGAAGATGCAGGTGAAATGCACCATCGTCGCGCAGGATTGGGACGGCATGATCCCCGCGCTGCTCGCCAAGAAGTTCGACGCCATCGTCGCATCGATGACGATCACCGAGGAGCGCAAGAAGCAGATCGACTTCACCGACCGCTACTATCGCACCCCGCTGTCCGTCGCCGTTCCGAAGGACTCGAAGATCAAGGACACCACGACCGCCTCCATGAAGGGCATGAGCGTGGGCGCGCAGTCGTCCACCACGCAGGCCATCCATGCTGAGGAGGTCTACGGCAAGGCCGGGGCCGAGGCGAAGCTCTATCCGACGCAGGACGAGGCCAATGCCGATCTCGCGAACGGACGTCTGGACGCGGTTGTGTCCGACAAGTTCGTGCTGGTCGAGTGGCTCAAGAACGCCGGAAAGGATTGCTGCAAGATGCTCGGTGACATCGAGGGGACGATGTCGGAGGCCGGCATCGCGATCCGCAAGGAGGACAAGGACCTGAAGGAGAGATTCAACAAGGCGATCAAGGACATCGTCGCCGACGGCACCTACAAGAAGATCCAAAGCAAGTATTTCGAGTTCGATATCTACTAAGCCGGCCGGGCTATCGCCCAAGGATATTGTTCAAGCGACAGGAGGCGCCGGCACTCACCCGCCGGCGCCTCCCTCGGGCCCTGCGCAGAGGTCACGTCATTGCAGGATGTTCTTTCCCTTCTTTCCTTCTCCGATGGCGGCTGGGGAGCTGCGCTCGCGGCAGGCACCCTCGTGACCTTGACGCTTGCCCTCGCCACGTTGCCCGTCGGCATTTTTCTCGGCCTCGTCGTCGCCCTGATGGCACGCTCCCGCAGCCCGCGTGCGCGCGCCGCCGCGACCGTGTTCACGACGGTGTTTCGTGGGTTGCCGGAGCTGCTTACGCTGCTCATCGTCTATTACGGCGGGCAGATCCTCATCCAGCGCCTGATGGCCTCGATGGGCTACGAGGGGCAGCTGCAGATCAATGCCTTTCTGGCTGGCGTCGTCGCCTTCGGTCTGGTTCTCGCGGCTTTCTCCAGCGAGGTCTGGGTCGGTGCGCTCAACACCATCGCGCGAGGGCAGTACGAGGCGGGAAGCGCGCTCGGATTGTCCAGGTGGCTCACCTTCCGGCTCGTGGTTTTCCCTCAGCTCATGAGAGCGGCTCTGCCGGGATTGTCCAACAACTGGCTGACGCTTCTGAAGGATACCTCGCTGATTTCGACCATCTCGCTGGTCGACCTGATGCGTCAGACGAACCTCGCGGTCGGCGCAACGAAGCAGCCGATCGTGTTCTATCTCGCGGCCTGCGTCATCTATCTGCTCCTCTCGGCCGGGTCGGGGCTTGCCTTCACGGTCCTGGAGCGCCGCGCCAATCGCGGCCATGCGCGAGGCTAGAATGACGTTCCGCGATATTCTGGGCTTCGTCATCGATCTCGATCTCCTGGACCGCTATGGCTGGCGCTTTCTCGAAGGCATCGGCGTCACGGCCCAGCTCGTGGCGATCTCCTTCACGCTCGGCGGAGCTCTCGGGCTGCTGCTGGCACTCGCGCGCCTGTCGGACAAGGGCCCGCTCCGGTGGCTTACGGGCGCCTACATCTATTTCTTCCGCGGCTCGCCGCTGCTCGCGCAGCTGTTCCTTCTCTATTACGGCCTCGGATCGCTGCGCGCGTTCTGGACGGATCTCGGGCTCTGGTGGTTCTTTCGCGAGGCCTGGTCCTGCGCCTTGCTCGCCTTCACGCTGAACACGGCGGCCTATCAGGCCGAGATCTTCCGGGGAGCCATCCGGTCGGTCCCGCGAGGGCAGCGGGAGGCTGCGGCGGCGCTCGGGATGCACAGGGCCGTCACCTTCGCGAAGGTCATCTTCCCCCAGGCGATGATCGTCTGCCTGCGGCCGCTCGGGAACGAATTGATCCTCATGATCAAGGCCAGCGCCATCGCGTCTCTCGTCACGATCTACGACCTCATGGGCGTGACCAAGCTCGCCTTCTCGCGCTCGTACGATTTCGAGCTCTATCTGTGGGCGGCCGTGCTCTACCTCCTCATCGTCGAGTGCATCAGGCGGCTGTGGGCGGTGCTCGAAAGACGGTTGACCCGTCATCTGAGGGCAGGGGACCTGCCTCAACCGGCGCAGCGGAACGGGCTGAGCCGCGTGACGAAGACCGCCCTCAAACCCAACGCACAGTAAAGATCGCCCATCATGCGTTATGACGTCATCGTGCTCGGCGCCGGGATCGTCGGCGTCTCCGCCGCGCTCCACCTGCAATCGCGTGGCCGCTCCGTCTGTCTCGTGGACCGCCGTTCGCCCGGCGAGGAAACGAGCTCCGGCAATGCCGGACTTATCGAGAGGGCCAGCGTCATTCCCTATGCCATGCCGCGCCAGGTCTCGGCTCTCCTCCGCTACGGCCTGAACCGCTCGCCGGAGGTGCGCTATCGCGTCTCGCATCTGCCGAGGATCGGCTCGTGGCTGTTCCAGTATTGGCGGCACTCCTCGCCGGAGCGTCTTCTCGAAGCCACCAACGCCATGCTGCCGCTCATCGAGCGCTGCGTGACGGAACACGACGGGCTCATCGAGAAGGCCGGCGTGTCGCATCTTCTGCGCCGCAGCGGCTGGATCGAGACGTTCCGTACCGTGGAGGGACAGCGGAAGGCTCTGGCCGCCGCCAAGGACGTCGCGCCTTACGGTCTTCGCTTCGATGTGCTCGATCCCGAGGAACTCAAGCGTCGCGAGCCCCATCTCGGGAATACGCCCGTCGGCGCCATCCATTGGCGCGACCCCACGACGGTGTCGGATCCCGAGGCGCTCACGAAAGGATATGCGAGGCTCTTCACGCAAGGGGGCGGGCGCTTTGCTTCGGGCGATGCCCGGACCCTCTCCCAGAGCGGCCGCGACTGGGTTGTGACCACGCACGAAGGGCCGGTCACGGCCGGCCAGGCCGTCGTGGCCCTCGGCCCCTGGTCCGACGGGATCTTCAAGCCGCTGGGCTACCGCATCCCGCTGGCGGTCAAGCGCGGCTACCATATGCATTACGGCGCAAGGGATGGCGCGCGCCTGAACCAGCCGGTGCTCGATTTCGAGGGCGGGTATGTGCTCACGCCGATGACCAAGGGCATCCGGCTGACGACCGGCGTGGAGCTGGCAGACTTCGACGCCCCAGAGGATTACGGTCAGCTCGATCAGGCCGAGGCCCTCGCCCGGGACCTGTTTCCCCTGGGCGAACGAGTGGAGCCGACACCGTGGCTCGGGCGCAGGCCGTGCCTGCCCGATATGCGGCCCGTGATCGGCGCCGCGCCGCGCCACGCAGGGCTGTGGTTCTGCTTCGGCCATGCCCATCACGGGCTGACCCTCGGACCCGTCTCGGGCCGCCTGCTCGCGGAGATGATGACCGGTGAGGCGCCGTTCTGCGATCCCACGCCCTATCGAGCCGACCGGTTCTGACGGAAAGGGCCCGATCGTGGCGAGTGGGCCCTTTTCTCCGCCTTAAGCCGCGTGCGGCGTGGCGGCCGCGCGAAGCAGCATGCCGAAGAGATCGCGCGGCTCGTCCGGGTCCGCCAGCAGGTCGAGCTCCTCGTAGAGGCCGGTTTCCTCGATTTGGCGTTTCACGTAGCGCAGGGCCGAGAAATCCTCGATGGCAAAGCCCACGGAGTCGAACAGGGTGATCTGCCGCTCGCTCGCGCGGCCCGTTTCCTGGCCGGCGATCACGCGCCACAGTTCCTTGACCGGATGATCCGGCGCGAGCTGCTGGATTTCCCCCTCGATGCGGGTCTGCGGCGGATATTCGACGAAGATGTCCGAGCGTTTCAGGATGTCGGCGTGAAGCTCCGTCTTGCCCGGGCAATCGCCGCCGACCGCGTTGATGTGCAGCCCGGAGCCGACCATGTTGTCGGTCAGAATCGTGGCGTTCTGCTTGTCGGCCGTCACCGTGGTGACGATCTCCGCCCCCTCCATGGCCTCCTCGATGGAGCCGCACACGGTGATGTCGAAGCCGTAGCCTGCGAGGTTGCGCACGCATTTCGCGCTCGCCGACCGGTCGATGTCGTAGAGACGTAAGCGGTCGATGCCGAGCAGAGCCTTGAAGGCGATGGCCTGAAATTCGGATTGCGCGCCGTTGCCGATGATCGCCATGGTGCGTGCGTTCTGCGGCGCGAGATATTTGGCGGCGACCGCCGAGGTCGCCGCCGTGCGCAGGGCGGTCAGGATCGTCATTTCGGTCAGCAGCACGGGATAGCCCGTGCCCACATCGGCCAGGACGCCGAAGGCCGTCACCGTCTGGCGTCCCTCGCGGGTGTTCTTCGGGTGGCCGTTCACGTACTTGAACCCGTAGACTTCGCCGTCGCTGGTGGGCATGAGTTCGATCACGCCCTCGCGGCTGTGGGAGGCGACCCGCGGGGTCTTGTCGAAGGATTCCCAGCGGCGGAAATCCGCTTCGATGAAGTCCGACAGCTCGGACAGGAAACGTTCCACGCCGATGGCGAGGACGAGCTTCATCATGTGATCGACGCTGACGAAAGGAACGATGTTCAACTTCGGGATCATGAGGGATTCGCTTGAGCGTAGGGATTCATTTGGGGCGTATGGCGATAGCTTTGGGTCGGACGGTCGAGCACCCGGCGGCCCATGAGGCTCGAGGCGAGGTCGACCATGAGCAGGGCCGTGCGGCCGCGCTCGTCCAGGAAGGGATTGAGCTCGACGAGATCGAGACTTCTCACGAGGCCGCTGTCGTGCAGCATCTCCATGATGAGGTGCGCCTCGCGGAAGGTGGCGCCGCCCGGCACGGTCGTGCCGACCCCCGGCGCGATGCCAGGGTCGAGGAAGTCCACGTCCAGGCTCACGTGGAGAATGCCGTCGGCCATGGCGACACGCTTCAGGAAGGCGTCCAGCAGAGGGGCCACGCCGTTCTCGTCAATGGCGCGCATGTCGTGGATCGTGATGCCCGTGGTCGCAAGCGCCGCACGTTCGGCGGGATCGACGCTGCGAATGCCCATCATGCAGACATTCTCGGGCTTCAACGGAGCGTGGAGTTTCGGGAAATAGCCTTCGAAGCCCTGGCGGCCCGTGGCATAGGCCATGGGAACGCCATGCAGGTTGCCGCTCGTGGTCGTCTCAAGGGTGTGGAAGTCCGGATGGGAATCCAGCCACAGGACGAAGAACTCGCGGCCTTCCTCGGCGGCGCGGCGGGCGAGGCCCGTGATCGAACCGGCCGAGAGGCTGTGATCGCCGCCGAGAAAGATCGGGACGCCTTCGCGGCTGGTCGTGTAGGCCGCGTCGGCGATGGCCTCCGTCCAGGCGACCGTTTCCGCGAGCGCCTTGATGCTCGCATTGGCATGACGCAGCTCACGCAGGGGCGCCGGCACCACATTGCCCCGGTCTTCCACCGTGTAGCCCAGGCGGCGCAGCTCGGTCGCGAGGCCGGCCGTGCGAAAGGCGCTCGGCCCCATGTCGCAGCCGAGCCGGCCGGCGCCTTCCTGAACAGGCACCCCGATCAGAATGCAGGGCTTTTGCATCATTCGCTCTCTCCACAGGTTATGAGCCAAGCTAGGGGAAGAGCTTGGCGATCTGAACAGGGCAGTTTGACAAATCGAGAAACTTGCCTGAGCACTTTGGAAAGCTTCCTTTCCCAAAGTGGTGGCCATGGACGACCTCGATCAGCGCCTCATCACGCTCCTGCGTCACAATGGCCGGCGCAGCGTTTCGGATCTCGCTCTCGAACTCGGCGTGTCCCGCGCGACGGTGCGTTCGCGCATGGAGCGTCTGGAGCGTTCCGGAGATATCGTCGGCTACACCGTGATCCTGCGCGCGGATGCTGTCTCACTGCCGGTGCGGGGCATCATGCTGATCGAGGTGGAGGGCCGCGCGGCCGACCGCGTCGTGGATGCTCTCGGGGGCTTCCCTGAGGTCAGCGCCATTCACACCACGAATGGAAAATGGGATCTCGTGGTCGAGCTCGGCGCGGCCAACCTGTCCGATTTCGACGGCATCTTGAGGCGCGTCCGGCTGATCCCGGGGGTCATCGCCTCGGAGACCAATCTGCTCCTGGCGACCCCGCGCAGCACCCGTGCCCGCCTGTGATCAGCGCCTAAGAGGCCGCGTCCCGGCGTGAACGCGACCCCATGCCGGGGCTCGGAAGGCGTTCAGCTCTTGTCGCCGGCCGTAAGCGACTGAACGTCGGCCTGAGGGGTGAGGTGCTCGATCGAGACCCAGGCCGTGCAGGATCTGAGAATGGGGGCGAGGTAGGCGCGGCTGCCCTCGATTTCGACGACCCGGCAGGGATAGGCCCGCCGGTCTCCCGGTGGGCGGTACACCACTGTGCTGCCGGGCTTGATTTCCTGGGAGATCGCGCGAAGGGACTGGCCTGGTGTGTAGGGCTCGCGGTGGCCATTATCCTGAAGAACCGAGGCCTTCTGGCCGGCCCGGTAACGATCGAGAGCCTCGATCGCGATGCGCGCCCGGTCGCGATAGCGATCCGTGACAACTCTCATTAGGGTTCCTTGCTCGCGGCCCGGATACCAGGAGACCCCACCAATTTTTGCAAGCTCTTCTGCGACGATTTCGATTTCTTCTTCGGTCATCGGCTCATTCCCTCGAAGAGGTCGGAGTGACGCTCAGATCCTGCGGTGATGGACCGTGATCTGATGCATGTGATTTATGGGCCCCGAAGAGTCGCTTCGATTTTTTAAGTTCGATTGCGTGACTCTGGATCGATCAGTGTACCGCGCAAGTTCTGTGATGCGCGTTGGTTATCCCCGCGGAATCAGACGCTCCTGCAAAATAGCCAATTGTTGGATATAAGGCATCCGCCGCTCCTGATGCTGCGCCTTCAGCTTTTCGAGAACCCGGATTCTCAAATTCAGATCGGGCGAATTCTTGCTGACCTTGTCTCTGGCTTGTTCATACTCGAAGTCGATATCGGCTAAGGTCGCGAGGAGTGATTGGAGTAAAGGTTTATCAGTCGGAGAGTACATTCTGGGCTGATATTGCTTGCTATATGATATATTGTTACCAGTTTTCGTATCCTTCATGCGCCGCCTCACGTTAACTTTGCGGTAACAGCTTCGACATTACTAAGCTCGGATTAATCCGTCTGTTGGGTATCCGACAAAGCTGGAAAAAGTTTTGCTTCTCCCTTTCTCGGATGGATGAGAAGCGCGCCGTGGTTAATCGCAACGAGCAACCGACGCACCAACGGACGCCGGTCAGGCCTTGTAGTCATAGGTGCCGGGGAGCAGGCGTTCGAAGCTCCTGCGAATTTTGCGATAGCATTCGCATGACATGTCCTCGAGCCCGGCACGGTCCATGATCGTAATGGTGCCTCGGCCCTGCTGGATTAGATCGGCAACCTGCAAAGCACGTGTCACGCTGCTGACGGTCGAGCGCTGCACGCCCAGCATTTCGGCCAATGTTTCATGGGTGAGAGGAAGTGCATCGGAATCGACGCGGTCGCGCATGCTCAAGATCCAGCGGCAGCAGCGAGCCTCCACGCTGTGGACGGCGTTGCAGGCAACGGTCTGCAGCGTCTGCGCCAGCAGTGCTTCCGTGAACCTGAACACCACCTCCCTGATCCGGGGGTGCTCACGAACAGCCTCTTTCAGGCGATCCACAGGGATCCGGGAGGCTGTGCCGGAGAGCTGCGCGACGTAACGCCCGAACGACTGGCGCGTCACGAGGGTGCTGACATAGCCGAACATGCCTTCCCGACCGAACAAGGCCATTTCCACCGTCCCGCCGTCCTCGAGGACGGTGGCCAGGGAGACAATGGCGTTGTGCGGAAAATAAGTATGCCACATCACTTCGCCGATGTCGTAGACGACCTTGCCCTTCGAAAGATCCACGAGTTCGAGGTAAGGCTTGAGGACCTCGAAGTCTTCAGGCTCCAAAGCCGCCAGGAGCCGGTTCTTACGATGGATGATCCCGCTACAACCATTCAGCATGTGAAGTCGTACCGATCTGTATGGCGCCTGATCCGAGGATCGAGCGGGTCTACGACAAGATGCTTGTGCAACTTCAGGTGGTCAATCGACCGATCTGCTCTTGTAAACAGGCATTCTTGCCTCTGCATGGGGATAAACACGCTGCCGTGAAGGAAGTTTTCATCTTACCGGGTGCAAGTGCGGCCTCAAAAGAAGTACCGCTCCGTCCATCGCGGCGGAGCGGTGCGGGCACGGTGCGGATGGGCTTTGGAGCTCTTCCGATTTACGCAGGAGAAGGGATGGCGCAGCATGAGGATCGACCGATTCCACGCTGCTTCAAGGCCAGTCACGTGAACGCACGCATCTCCTCTCCGCCGCCTGCGGATCTCGCCGATTGGTCGGCGGGCGATCTGCTCGAGGCCTATGCCGGCAGGACTCTGTCCCCCCTCGATGTCATGAAAGCCGTGATCGCGCGCATCGAAGCCTACGAGCCACGCCTCCAGGCCCTCTACGCCTACGACCCCGACGGGGCGCTGAAGGCCGCGCGGGACTCCGAGATGCGCTGGCTCAAGGGCGAGGCAAGGGCCCTCGACGGGATTCCCGCGACGATCAAGGAAAACATCGCGACCAAGGGCACGCCCGTTCCCCTCGGGACCGCCGCCCGTCCGCTGACGCCTGCGGCGGAGGATGCGCCTCCGGCCGCGCGCCTTCGTGAAGATGGGGTCGTCATTCTCGCCAAGACCACGATGCCCGATTACGGCATGCTCTCATCCGGGCTTTCGAGCTTCCATCCGCTCGCCCGCAATCCGTGGGATCTCACCAAGAATCCGGGAGGCAGCTCGGCCGGCGCGGGAGCCGCGGCGGCGGTGGGCTACGGACCCTTTCACATCGGCACGGATATCGGCGGCTCCATCCGGCTGCCGGCATCCTGGTGCGGCGTGTTCGGCCTCAAGCCCAGCTTCGGGCGCATTCCCATCGATCCGACCTATTACGGGCGCGTGGCGGGGCCGATGACGCGCAATGTGCGCGACGCCGCGCTGATGATGAAGAGCCTCACAAGGCCAGACATGCGCGATCCCATGAGCCTGCCGTATCAGGAGCTCCCTTGGCTTGATCTCGATATCGACGTCGGGACGCTCAAGATCGGCCTGATGATGGAAGCGGGCGTCGGCCTGGACCTCGATCCCGAAGTGCGCGCGGCCGTGCAGAGGGCGGCAGGGGCCTTCGCCGATGCGGGGGCGACCGTCGAGGAGGTGAAGCCCTTCATCACCCGCGAAATGCTCGACGGCCTCGACGATTTCTGGCGTCAGCGCGCCTGGATGGACATGGCTTCCCTGCGTGACGAGGAGCGTGCCAGGGTGCTGCCCTACATCCTCACATGGGCCGAGGGCGGGAAGGCCCTGACCGGCGCCCGGGTCTATGCGGGCATGAACCAGATGATGGTGATGCGCCACGCGGCGGTTGCCGCGACGCACCGTTTCGACTTCGTGCTCTCGCCGGTGGCCCCCAACGTGGCCTACGAGGCGGAGCTCGCATCCCCGATCCACGACCCCGAGAGGCCGTTTGAGCATATCGGCTACACGGTCGCCTTCAACATGTCCGACCAGCCTGCCGCCTCGGTCAACGCGGGCTTCACCGCAACGGGCCTGCCGATCGGCCTGCAGATCATCGGCCGCCGGTTCGACGATCTCGGCGTGCTCAGGCTCTCGCGCGCCTGGGAGGAGATGTGCCCCGACAAGCGGCTATGGCCCAGGCCGTAGGGGAGAGTGGCATTCCCTAGCGTCATCGCCGTCCCGGAGAGAGCGACACCGAGGATCGATGCGGCGGGTTTTCTGCAAGGCCGCCTGCTGGTAAACAGCCGCCATGACGTACAAAGTTGCCGCTCTCTACCAGTTCGTTTCCCTGCCCGATTTCCGGGAGATCCGCGATCCGCTCCATGCCCTCTGCACCGATCTCGGGATCAAGGGCACGCTTCTGCTCGCACAGGAGGGGATCAACGGCACCGTGGCCGGAACGGAGGAGGGGATCGACGCGCTCCTGGGCGAGCTGCGCGAGGGGCGCCTTTTCCAGGGCCGCCTCGACAATCTGGAACTCAAGTTCTCCGCCGCCTCGGAGATGCCGTTCAAGCGCATGAAGGTGCGGCTGAAGAAGGAGATCGTGACCCTGGGCGATCCGCAGGCAGACCCGACGAGACAGGTCGGGATTTACGTCTCGCCAGCCGATTGGAACACGCTCATCGAGAGCCCCGACATCGTCCTGCTCGACACCCGCAACGATTTCGAGGTCGAGATGGGCACCTTCGCGGGAGCCGTGGATCCGCGCATCAAGACGTTCAGCGCGTTCAAGGACTTTGTGCGCAACGAGCTCGACCCCGCCAAGCACAAGCGGGTCGCGATGTTCTGCACCGGCGGAATCCGCTGCGAGAAGGCCAGCGCCTACATGCTGGGCCAGGGCTTCGAGGAGGTCTACCACCTGAAGGGCGGTATCCTGAAATACCTGGAGGAGGTGCCGGAGACCGAGAGCCGCTGGAACGGTGGGTGCTTCGTGTTCGACGAGCGCGTGTCCCTCGGCCATGGCCTCGTCGAACGCCCGGAGGACAGGAGCCTGTTGGCCGATGAGTGACGCTCAATCCGTCGAGTCTCGCCTCGAAGCCCTGGAGGTGCGTGTCGCCTACCAGGATCAGGTGATCGAGGACCTCAACCAGACCGTCATCGATCAATGGAAGAAGATCGATGCCCTGAAGCGCCAGCTCAACAAGCTTCTCGACCGGGTCCAGGAGGTCGAGGATAGCGGTGCAGGCCCGCGAACGCCGGAACCCCCGCCGCCGCATTATTGAGATCCAATTATTCAACCATTCGGTTGACTATCTGATGCTTCGCGCATATATTCAACCTCATGGTTGAATTACATGCATCCCGGTTGGACACAGTCTTTCATGCACTCGGCGACGCGACGAGGCGGCGCATGCTCCGCGAATTGGCCAACGGAGAGCGGACTGTCAGCCAGCTTGCAGAGCCTTTTTCGATTTCGCTCGCGGCGGCCTCGAAGCACATCAAGGCGTTGGAGAATGCCGGACTGATCCGCCGCGAGGTGCGAGGACGGACCCATCTATGCCGCCTCGACCCTGGACCGCTCGCCGATGCCCATGAGTGGCTGCGCTTTTACGAACGTTTCTGGACCGATCGTCTGGACGCGCTGGAGAGGCTTCTCCTCGAAGAGGAGGCCGCCAAAGACCCAACCTCAACAGGAGAGAGCCAATGACCGATCTTGCGAGCCTCGATTCTTATGGCGTGCTGGCCGAGCCTGCCACGTTGACGATCCAACGCCTGCTGCCTGGCCCGGTGGAGCGTATCTGGGCCTATCTCACGGAAAGCGAATTGCGCCGGAAATGGCTGGCGTCGGGACATATGGACATGAAGGTCGGGGCACCTTTCGAATTGGTGTGGCGAAACGGAGAGCTGACCGATCCGCCTGAGCCACGTCCTCCGGGCTTCCCCGAGGAGCATCGGATGCAGAGCCAGATCACGGAGCTCGATCCGCCTTACAAGCTCGCCATCGCTTGGGGGAACACAGGCGGCGTTTCCTTCGAGTTGGAGCCGCAGGGTGAAAAGGTTCTTCTCACCGTGATCCACCGACGCCTGCCTGATCGTGGAACCATGCTGAATGTCAGCGCCGGGTGGCATATGCATCTCGACGTCCTGGCGACGATCGCAGCGGGCCAGCAGCCAAAATCGTTCTGGAAGGGCTGGGAGCGCCTGAAGGGGGAATATGACCGGCGGATCCCGGCCTGAGAGACCGGCAAGGGTGCAGGCGAACTGCTCAGGACAAGAGCTCTTACAGACCAGCTTGGCACTTGGTTCCTCCAAGTGCCAAAATTTTTTACATCCCCCTCTTGAACCGTAAAGCTTGTTCAACCAAATTTCCGACCGCGGAGGCCCGGAGAGGCTCCGCTTGTGGCAGTTAACGCACTGAAACCATTGGAGGAAGCTTCATGAAGTTCCGTCCTTTGCATGACCGTATCGTGGTCAAGCGGATCGATGCGGAAGAGAAGACGGCGGGTGGCATCATCATCCCCGATACCGCCAAGGAAAAGCCTCAGCAGGGCGAGGTCATCGCCGTCGGGCCCGGTGCCCGCAACGAGGCGGGACAGCTCGTCGCTCTCGACGTGAAGGTCGGCGACCGCGTGCTGTTCGGCAAGTGGTCCGGCACGGAAGTGAAGATCGATGGCGAGGATCTCCTTATCATGAAGGAGAGCGACATCATGGGCGTGCTGGACGAGACCGTCGCCCAGAAGAAGGCCGCATAAGGCCAGGCATTCAGAGTCACATATCGTTACGTCCAAGGAGTGACGAACAATGGCTGCTAAGGAAGTCAAATTCTCATCCGACGCGCGCGAGAAGATGCTGCGCGGCGTCGACATCCTCGCCGATGCGGTGAAGGTCACCTTGGGCCCGAAGGGCCGCAATGTGGTGATCGAAAAGTCCTTCGGGGCTCCCCGCATCACCAAGGATGGCGTCACCGTCGCCAAGGAGATCGAGCTCTCCGACAAGTTCGAGAACATGGGCGCGCAGATGGTGCGCGAGGTCGCCTCGAAGCAGAACGACCGCGCCGGTGACGGCACCACCACCGCGACCGTTCTCGCCCAGGCGATCGTGAAGGAAGGCGCCAAGGCGGTGGCCGCCGGCATGAACCCGATGGACCTCAAGCGCGGCATCGACATGGCCGTCGAGGCCGTGGTGGCCGACCTCAGGAAGAACGCCAAGAAGGTCACCTCCAACGACGAGATCGCCCAGGTCGGCACCATCTCGGCCAACGGTGACTCGGAAGTCGGCCGCATGCTGGCCGAGGCCATGCAGAAGGTCGGCAACGAGGGCGTGATCACTGTCGAGGAAGCGAAGTCTCTCGCCACCGAACTCGACGTCGTGGAAGGCATGCAGTTCGACCGCGGCTACCTCTCGCCGTACTTCATCACCAACGCCGAGAAGATGCGCGTGGAGCTGGAGGACCCCTACATCCTCATCCATGAGAAGAAGCTCTCCGGCCTCCAGGCGATGCTGCCCGTGCTCGAGGCGGTTGTGCAGACCGGCAAGCCGCTGCTGATCATCGCCGAGGACGTGGAAGGCGAGGCTCTCGCCACCCTCGTGGTGAACAAGCTGCGCGGCGGTCTCAAGATCGCTGCCGTCAAGGCGCCGGGCTTCGGTGATCGCCGCAAGGCCATGCTGGAAGACATCGCCGTTCTGACGAAGGGCCAAGTCATCTCCGAAGACCTCGGCATCAAGCTCGAGAACGTCTCGCTTCCGATGCTCGGCCGCGCCAAGAAGGTGGTGATCGAGAAGGAGAACACCACCATCGTGGATGGAGCCGGCGACAAGAAGGACATCGAAGCTCGTGTCGGCCAGATCAAGGCGCAGATCGAGGAGACCACCTCGGACTACGACCGCGAGAAGCTCCAGGAGCGCCTCGCCAAGCTCGCGGGCGGCGTCGCGGTGATCCGCGTCGGCGGCGCGACCGAGGTCGAGGTGAAGGAGAAGAAGGACCGCGTCGACGACGCCATGCACGCCACCAAGGCGGCGGTCGAGGAGGGCATCCTGCCCGGCGGCGGCGTCGCCCTGCTGCGCGCCCTGAAGGCGCTCGACGGCGTGAAGCCCGTCAACGACGACCAGAAGACCGGCGTCGAGATCGTGCGCCGCGCGCTTCAGGCTCCGGCTCGCCAGATCGCCCTCAATGCGGGCGAGGACGGCTCCGTGATCGTCGGCAAGGTGGCCGAAGCCAAGGAGTACTCCGCCGGCTGGAACGCTCAGACCGGCGAGTACGGCGACCTCTACAAGTTCGGCATCATCGATCCGGCGAAGGTCGTGCGCGTGGCCCTCGAGGACGCCGCCTCCGTGGCGGGCCTCCTCATCACCACTGAGGCGATGATCGCGGAGAAGCCGAAGAAAGAGGCTGCGGCCCCGGCGATGCCCGGCGGCGGCATGGACTTCTAAGCGTCCACTGTTAGGGACAGCTCGAAACAGGACGGCGCCGTGAAAGCGGCGCCGTTTTCTTTTTGGCTGACGGCGCTGGCGCGGTCGATTGCAGCCGGGCCTGTCTCACGACTCTGAAGAGAGCGTGACGGGCCGGTGGGGTCGGCGCCGCGCCCGTGGCATCACCGATGCCGAATGAGGGAGGCGTCCTCCGGCTCGGCCACGCTGGTGATGATCGATCCGGTCACATCCTCGGGCACGATCTTGCGCAACCGGTTCACGAAGGCGGTCAGGCTGTTCGTCCTTTCCGGTCCGGGAGCCAGGAAGGCGAGGGCGCTGCTGTCGAACGGCTCCTCTTCGATGGCGCCGTCGACCATGACGGTCGTCTTGATGCCGGTTTCGATATCGAAGGAGACGGACTTCACCTTCGTCCGGCGCTGCGGGTCGAGCGGCTCGGCAATCGCGAGGGACGTCACCGGAGGTGGTCCCTGCCGCGCTTCGGCGACCTCTCGGACGACCATGGGTCGTTGAGCAGGCTTGGCGACGGAGGCCTGGCGGGATGACCTGTCCTGAGGCCTCTTGTCGACATTGCCGGCACGGTCGCGGGTGGGTTGGGAGACCGCCATGTACTCGGTCGGTCCGGAGAGGAGTTGCTTGAGCCGCTGCTCCGCCTCCGTGGCTTCCTTCTGGGTCGCTGAGCCGAAGGCCGCCGCGAGAGGGTTCTTGGCCTTTTCCGCAGCCGCCTTTGCCTTTGCGGCCTCGGCAGCCTTCGCGGCTGCGATCCGCCGCTTGGCCTCGGCCGTCTGAGCCCGGTTATTCGTGCTGTAGGAATACTGTTTTCCGTTGATCTCGTAGCGGACCAACCGCGCCTCCGCACCGGTGGACATCGTCCCGTGAGCCACGATAGAGGCTCCCAGTAGAACAACCCATTTGTTCATCGGCTTATAAGAGCACTTGGCCCTTCCCCTCGCTCGGGTAAAGCTCATTGAGTAACTATGGCAAATCTGTGTTCTGCATGTATTACATCGACGACTCGTTAGGGGTATGCTTTTGTAAGACTGATACTTAAGTGAGTGAATGCTACAAGATTCGGTGCTATTACTGATTAAGATAATATGTCTATAACATCATTCAGTCTTATACTTTATATCGTTAGTTTAGAAGGCGTATGAAGCGGCTGATCTGATGGGGGCTTGAGCCATTCGGCTCGCGGATTCGCTTGGGTTTGCCGCCTTTCTCATGCAAGTTCGGAAAGGTGCCCCTGCGTATAGATCATGGTTGGCAACCTGCACCGTCATCATCGCGGCGGGATCCATTGCGGTGCGGCAAGCGACTTTTCCATCATATCAATGGCTTGTGGGAGAGGGCTCCCGGAACAGCCATGGGGGTAATCCGTTTGCCGGTGGGAAGGCTCTGCGAACTTGGCCTTTCGTCTAGCTTTACTCGGGCTCAGCCATCCCTTGTTACCGAGCCTTCCTCAAAGCGCGACATGCCCCCGAACTGGAGTAGGCACCCATGAAACGCCGCAATTTCCTCGCCACGGCCGGCGCCGGCCTTGCCGCAGGCGCCGTTGCAAAGCCCGCCATCGCTCAATCGAACCCGGAGATCCGCTGGCGTTTGACCTCGGGCTTCCCGAAGTCGCTCGACACGATCTATGGCGGCGCGGACTTCCTGGCGAAGTTCGTGTCCGAAGCGACCGAGGGCCGGTTCCAGATCCAGCCCTTCGCCGCCGGTGAAATCGTCGGCACGTTCCAGGCGGCCGATGCCGTCTCCTCCGGCACGGTCGAAATGGCTCACACGGCCGCCTATTACTATGTCGGCAAGGATCCGACCTTCGCGGCTGCCGCGGCCGTGCCGTTCACGCTCAACGCCCGCCAGCTCAATGCCTGGCAGTATCATGGCGGCGGCATCGGCCTCGTGAACGAGTTCATGGCCAAGCACAACCTCTATGCGCTTCCGGGCGGCAACACGGGCACCCAGATGGGCGGCTGGTTCCGCAAGGAGATCAAGACCGTCGAGGATCTCAAGGGCCTTAAGATGCGCATCGCCGGCATCGCCGGTCAGGTCATGGCGAAGCTCGGCGTCATCCCGCAGCAGGTGGCGGGCGGCGACATCTATCCCTCGCTCGAGCGCGGCACCATCGACGCCGCCGAGTGGATCGGCCCCTACGACGACGAGAAGCTCGGATTCCAGAAGGTCGCGCCGTTCTACTACTATCCGGGCTTCTGGGAAGGCGGCCTGACGCTGCACTTCATGTTCAACAAGGCCAAGTGGGAATCCCTGCCGAAGAACTACCAGGCGATCCTCCAGGCGGGCTGCATGGCGGCCAACCAGGACATGCTGGCGAAGTACGACGCCAAGAACCCGGCGGCGCTGCGCAGCCTCGTCGGGGCCGGCGCCCAGCTGCGTCCGTTCTCGGCAGAAATCCTCGACGCTGCCTTCAAGGCCACGAACGAGGTCTATGCGGAGATCTCCGCCCAGAACCCGGACTTCAAGAAGCTGATCGACTCGCTCCGCGCCTTCCGCAACGAGGAATATCTCTGGTTCCAAGTGGCGGAATACGCCTTCGACAGCTACATGATCCGCGCCCGTACCCGCGGCTAGGCCGAGACATCATCGACATCTTCGAAACCCGGCGTGACGAGCGCCGGGTTTTTCGTGCAGGGCTGCCCCGCTCCGGGCGGGGAGCTTGAGGGCTTGCATCGCCCCGGCGGAGTGCTGATCTCAGGGCCATCGCGCCGTTGCTCCGATTGTGTAGAAAGATCGCCTCATGCCTCCGCTTTCCATCCTCGACCTCGCCCATATCACCGAGGGCTCCACGGCAGGCGACGCCTTGCGTCATTCGCTCGACCTGGCGCAGCACGCGGAGCGATGGGGCTACAACCGGTTCTGGCTCGCCGAGCACCACAACATGGTGGGCATCGCCAGCGCCGCGACGAGCGTCGCGATCGCGCATGTGGCGGGGGGCACCAAGACGATCCGCGTGGGGGCGGGCGGCATCATGCTGCCGAACCACGCGCCGATGATCATCGCCGAGCAGTTCGGCACGCTCGACGCCCTGTTCCCGGGCCGGATCGATCTCGGGGTCGGTCGGGCGCCCGGCACCGACCAGCGCACGATGCGGGCCCTGCGCCGTGATCCCACGAGCGCCGATACCTTCCCGCAGGACGTTCTGGAACTGCAGGCGCTGCTCGGACCGCTGCAGCCGGGCCAGACGATCCAGGCCGTTCCCGGCACCGACAGCAACGTGCCGATCTGGATTCTCGGCTCCAGCCTCTTCGGCGCGCAGCTCGCCGCCATGCTGGGGCTGCCCTATGCGTTCGCGTCGCATTTCGCCCCGAACGCCCTGTTTCAGGCGCTCCAGGTTTATCGTGAGCGCTTCCAGCCTTCCGCGCAGCTCGACAAGCCCTATGTGATGGTGGGCGTGAACGTGATCGCCGCCGACACCGACGATGAGGCGAAATATCTCTTCACGTCGGCGCAGCAGGCCTTCACCAACATGTTCCGTGGCACCCGCGGCAAGCTCCAGCCGCCCATCGACGACATCGAGACCTATTGGACGCCCGCCGAGAAGGCGCAGGCCTCAAGCATGCTGGCCTGTTCCTTCGTCGGCTCCGCCCAGACCGTACGCGAGGGGCTCGAAGGATTTCTCGAGCAGACGGGCGCGGACGAGCTGATCGTCGCCTCCGCGATCTACGATCACGGCAAGCGCCTGCGGTCCTACGAGATCCTGGCGGATGTCGCGCAAACCATGAGCAAGGCGGCATAGGTTTTTCAGCAGGTTCCTCGTCATGGCCGGAACAGCCCGGCCATGACGAGGAGGGAAATTGAGCGTCTCCTCCATTCTCAAGCCGCCGCGCCACGGTCCTTCAGCGTCGGGTCGAGCGCGTCGCGCAACCCATCCCCTAACAGGTTCAGACCCAGCACCGACAGGGCGATGGCGATGCCCGGCGCGATCGCGAGGTGCGGAGCCTGCGAGAGATAGGTCTGCGCATCGCTCAGCATGCGGCCCCAGCTCGGGTTGGGCGGGCGCACGCCGAGGCCGAGATAGCTGAGGCCCGCCTCGGTCAGGATGGCGAGCGCGAGCTGGATCGTGACCTGCACGATCAGCGCGCCCGCGATGTTGGGGATCACGTCTTCCCAGGTGATCCGCAGGGGATGCTTGCCGATGGCGCGGGCGGCGGCGATGTAGTCGAGGGTCCAGACCTGGAGCGCCACGCCCCGTGTGACGCGCGCGAAGACCGGCACGTTGAACACCGCGATCGCGAGGATCGCCGCGAGAGGGCCGGAGCCCATGAGCGCGCCGATCATGATGGCGGACAGCACGGCCGGGAAGGCGAAGACCACGTCGGAGACCCGCATGGCGATTTCATCCGCGATCCCTTTCCAGGCGGCCGCCGCGCAGCCGATGGCGGTGCCGATGGCCGCTCCGAGAAGAACCGCGGGCCACGCGATGGCGAGCGAGTTCCAGGCACCGACCATGAGCAGGGAAACAACGTCGCGCCCGAAATGATCGGTGCCGAGGAGGCCTGCCTCCAGCGGGGCCCTCAGGCGCATGGCGACGCGAACCCGGGTGGGCACCTCCGGCGTCCAGACCAGCGACAGGAGCGCGGTGCCCAGAAGCAGCGCCGTCAGGAGGCCACCGATCACGAGGGCGGCGTTCAGGCGGAGGGACGAGCGGTTCGTCATGCCCGGCTCCTGAGGCGCGGGTCGAGGATGGTGTAACCGATATCGACCAGAAAATTCACCACGATCACGAAGCCGGAGAAGATCAGCACCACGTCCTTGATCACCACGAGATCGCGCTGGTTCAGCGCCTGATAGGCGAGGCGCCCAAGCCCGGGCAGGTTGAACACGTTCTCGACCAGGATCGCACCGCCGAAGAAGAAGGAGAGCTGGAGGCCCAGAATGGTGGTGACGGGGATGAGCGCGTTCGGCACCACGTGCCGCCGCAGGGTGGCGCGCCGGTTCACGCCCTTGGCGCGCGCCGTGCGCACGAAGTCCGCGCCGATCACCTCGAGCGTCGCGGACCGCGTCACGCGCGTGAGCACGGCGGCCTGGGGCAGGGCGAGCGCGAGCGCAGGCAGAAGCAGCGCCTGAAGGGCGGGCCCGATCCCCGCGTCCCAGCCGGGAAAGCCTCCCGCCGGGAACCAGCCGAGGCGGGTCGAGAAGAACAGGATGAAAAGAAGGCCAATCCAGAAATTCGGCACCGCGACGCCCATCTGGCTGAAGATCAGCACGGCGCGATCCACCGGTCCGTCCCGGCGCGCGGCGGCCGCCACGCCCAGCGGCAGGGCCAGCGCCGTCGAGATCAGGATGGCGAGAAAGCTCAAGGGCAACGTCACGCTCATGCGCTCGGCGACCAGGGTCGAGACCGGCATCTTGTACGTGATGGAGGTGCCGAGATCGCCCTGCAGGAGCCCGCCGATCCAGTCGACGTACCGGACAAGCGCCGGCCGATCGAGCCCGAGCTCCTGCCTCAACGCCGCGAGCGTGTCCTCGCGCGCGGAGGTGCCCAGCATGATCGCCGCCGGATCGCCCGGCAGCACCTCCAGAATGAGGAAGATCGCCAGCGAGACGAACAGGAGCGTCACGGCCAGGGAGGCGAGGCGGGAGATGACGAGGCGCAGCATCAGTTCATGGACCCGGCGTTCCCATCCCCTTGCGGGTTGGGAGAGGGGTTGGGGTGGAGCAGCCGGGTGTGGCTATTGCGTCATGGCCGGTCTCGTTCCGGCCATCCACGTTTTCGACCGGGCTCAAGACGTGGATCCCCGGAACAAGTCCGGGGATGACCGGGAGAGGTGTCACCAGATGCGGCGCAAGGCCATACGCCTGTCTCACTCCGTCCACGACACGTCCGTCACGTCGTTGATCGGGATCGGCGAGTTCTCCCACAGACCCCGGAGCTTCGCGTTCCAAACGCCGAGCTTCGGCAGCTGGAAGAGGAAGAGGGCCGGCACGTCCTCGGCCAGGATCTTCTGCGCCTCCGCGTATTTGGCGAAGCGCGCCTTCTCGTCAGTGGTCCGGGCGGCCTCGGCGATCAGCGCCTTGAACCTGTCGTTCTTGTAATTGAAGTAGTAGCTGTCACGGGCGAAGATATCGATGTCGAGCGGCTCGGTGTGGGACACGATGGTGATGTCGTAATCCTTGTTCCTGAAGACCTCCTCGATCCACTTCGCCGGGAATTCCGTGGGGACGATCTTCAGATCCACCCCCACCTCCGCGAGCATGGCCGCAATCAGTTCGGCCGAGCGGCTCGCATAGGCCATCTGCGGGGTCTTGATCGTGATCGACAGGCCGTTGCCATGGCCGGCTTCCGCCAGAAGCGCCTTGGCCTTCGCGGGATCGTAGGGCATGACGCCGGTGGTATCCACATAGGCCGGATGGTTCGGCGAGAAGAAGCTGCCGATGGGCGTGCCGAAGCCGGAATAGGCGCCCTCGACGAGCGCCCTGCGGTCGATGGCGTGCATGAGGGCACGGCGCACGCGCACGTCGTCGAACGGCTTCTTGGCATTGTTCATGCCCGCAACCGTCTCGCCCTCCGTATTGCCGGCGACGGCCTTGAAGCGGGAATCCTTCTGGAACTCGGTGAAGAGCTCGGGCGCGGCCAGGTTCGGGAACGCGTCCACGTCGCCCGCGCGCACGGCGGCCACCTGGGCCTGCGAGTCGCTGATGAAGCGGAAGGTGACGCTCTCGAGCTTCACCTTGTCCTTCTGCCAGTAATCCGTGTTCCTGACGAGCTCCACCCGGTCGCCGCGGGTCCAGGACTTGAACTTGAACGGCCCGGTGCCGACCGGATTGGCTGCGTTGCCGGCGGCCGTCTCGGGCGCCACGATCACCGCATCGCCCCAGCCGAGATAGGTCAGGAAATTACCCGAGGTCTCCTTCAGCTTGATCACCACGGTCTTGGGATCGGGCGTCTCGATGCTGTCGATCGGCGCGAAGATCTGCTTTTGCGCATTGGTGGATTTCGGATCGCGCGCGCGGTCGAAGGCGAACTTCACATCGGCGGAATCGAAGGCGGTCCCGTCGTGGAACTTGACGCCTTCCTGCAGGCGGAAGGTGTAGGTGAGCCCGTCGGGGGAAATCTCCCAGCTCTTCGCCAGGAGCGGCTGCACCTTGCCGTTCCTGTCGATGCGCACGAGGCCCTCGTAGAGATTGGCGAGCGTTACCTCGCGAATGGCCACCGGCGCCGCAACCGTCGGATCGAGGCCCGGCGGCTCGATGGGCATGCCGACGACGAGGGAGGTCTTGGCCGCGAGGGCCGGCACGGCGCTCGCGGAGAGCAGCAGGGCGGCGGCCAGGAAACGCTTCGACATGGGGCGGATCTCCATCCGGTGTGGGGAGTTAGCGCATCGGACCTGAAAGTGGTGCCCACTTTCAGGTCCGATGCTTGAGGTCGCGGTGACCCTCAGCTTACGCAGCGCTGCGCCGGATGGAAGATGTTCCTTGACCGTTTTTCCAGTCTATTTGATCAGATGCAGCGCCCGCCATCCACCTCCAGCACCACGCCGGTGATCATGCTGGCCTCGTCGGACGCAAGGTAAAGGGCCGCGTTGGCGATGTCCTGCGGGGTGGAGAAGCGCCCGAGCGGGATGGAGTTCACGAACAGCGCGCGCTTCTCGGGCGTATCCTCGCCCATGAAGGTGGCGAGCAGCGGCGTCTCGCCCGCGACCGGCGCCAGGGCGCAGACGCGGATCCTCTGAGGCGCGAGTTCCACCGCCATGGACTTGGTCATGGTATGCACCGCGCCCTTGGTGCTGTTGTACCAAGTCAGGCCCGGACGCGGGCGCAGGCCCGCCGTCGAGCCCACGTTGATGATGACGCCGCGGCCCTGGCTCTGCATCAGCGGCACGGCCGCCTTCGCGAAGAGATAGATCGACTTGACGTTGACGGCGAAGACCCGGTCGAACTCGTCCTCCTCCACCTCCAGCATGGGCCGGTTGCGGTGGCTGATGCCCGCATTGTTGACCACGATGTCGAGCTTGCCGAAGGCCGCGAGGGTCGCGGCCACCGCCCGGTTCACGTCGGAGGCCTTCGACACGTCGGCGGCAAGGCCGATGGCCGCGGCGCCGATCCCCTCCGCAGCAGCCCTGGCGGCCGCCTCGTTGATGTCGACGATGGCCACCCGGGCCCCTTCGCGCGCAAAGGTTTCCGCGATCCCCAGGCCGAAGCCCGAACCGGCGCCCGTGATCAGCGCCACCTTTCCCTCAAGGCGTTTCATGGTTCTTCCCCTGATGTGACAATCGAAGCCGGGCTTACCCGTGCGCGATGACGAGCGTCTTCGTGGTGGTGAACTCGATCAGGCCCTCGAAGCCTTTTTCGCGGCCATGGCCGGAGCGCCCGAAGCCGCCGAACGGCAGCTCGATGCCCCCGCCCGCGCCATAGCAGTTCACGAAGACCTGACCCGCCCGCATGGCGCGGCCGACGCGGGTCGAGCGCATGGCGTCGCGCGTCCAGACGCCCGCCGCGAGGCCATAGGGCGTGCCGTTGGCGAGCCGGATCGCCTCGGCCTCGTCCGCGAAGGGCGTCGCCACCAGAACGGGGCCGAACACTTCCTCCTGCGAGAGGGCGCTTTCGTGCGGCACCGGCGCGAAGAAGACCGGCGGCGCGTAGAAACCCTCGGCCGGTGCATCGAGGGCCACCACGCCTTCGCCCATGATCGCGAGGCCCTCGTTGCGGGCGCGCTCCAGATAGCCAAGCACGCGGCGCTGCTGCGCCTGGTTGATCATGGGGCCGAGATCCGGCTCGCGCTCCGGATGGCCCGCGCGCAGCGCCCGGAAGCGTTCGGCGACGGCGCCGACCACATCGTCGAAGATGCCGCGCTGGATCAGGAGCCGGCTGCCGGCGGAACAGGTCTGTCCGCCGTTCTGGATGATGGCGTTGACGAGGGTGGGCAGGGCCCGCTCGAGATCGGCATCGTCGAAAACGACCTGCGCCGACTTGCCGCCGAGCTCGAGGGTCACGCCCACATGGTTCCGGGCGGCGGCCGTCTGCACGGCGGTGCCCGTCTCGGGGCTGCCCGTGAAGGAGAGAAAGTCGATGCCCGGATGCCCCGCCAGGGCTGCGCCCGCGGTGCGGCCGAGGCCGGTGACGACGTTGAGCGCGCCGTCGGGAAAGCCGGCCTCGCGCGCCAATTGCGACACCCGCAGGATCGTCAGCGAAGCATCCTCCGCGGGCTTCACGACGGTGGCGTTGCCGGCGGCCAGCGCGGCGCCTACGGAGCGGCCGAAGATCTGCATCGGATAGTTCCAGGGCACGATGTGTCCCGTCACGCCGTGTGGCACCCGTTCGACGCCGATGAAATGCGTGTTGAGATAGGGGATGACGTCGCCGTGTAGCTTGTCGGCGGCGCTGCCGTAGAACTCGAAATAGCGGGCGAGCGCGACGGCATCGGCGCGGGACTGGCGCAGGGGCTTGCCGTTGTCGCGGCTCTCCAGGGCCGCGAGCTCGTCCGCATGCGCCTCGACGATCGCCGCGAGCTTCAGGAGGAGACGCCCGCGCTCGGTGGCCGTCAGCTTGCCCCAGGAGCCTTCGAAGGCGGTGCGGGCGGCTTTCACGGCCGCATCGACGTCCTGCGCGGTACCGGAGGCGATCTTGGCGAAGAGAGCGCCATCGACCGGCGAGACCACGTCCAGCAGCAGGCCGTCGGAGGCGGGAACCTCCTTGCCGCCGATGAGGTGCCTGAAAACCATGTGGGGGGCGATATGTGGGCTGATCTGGTCGTTCACCGGTCCTGGACTCCGTCGATCATCATGCAGTCAATCTGGCTTTGCCCGGCACGGCGGCCAGGAGCTGGCGCGTGTAGGCGTCGCGCGGGTTCGCAAACAGATGCGCCGTTTCCGCCATTTCGACAATTCGACCTTTTTGCATGACGGCCACCCGGTCGCAGATCTGCGCGGCCACGCGCAGGTCGTGGGTGATGAAGAGGATCGAGAGGCCCAGCTCCGCCTGCAGGCCTTTGAGCAGCCTCAGGATCTCGGCCTGCACGGACACGTCGAGAGCGGACACCGCCTCGTCCGCGACCAGCACGTCGGGCCGCATCGCCAGCGCCCGCGCGATGCCGATGCGCTGGCGCTGGCCGCCTGAGAATTCGTGCGGGTAGCGCTCGGCGGCCTGAGCGGGGAGGCCCACCTTTTCGAGGAGGCCCCGGGCTTGCGCGAGGGCCTGGTCCTGCGCGACGCCCTGGGTGATCGGTCCCTCGGCGACGATGTAGCCCACCTGGCGCCGCGGGTTGAGGGACGCGAAGGGGTCCTGAAACACCATCTGGATCCTGCGCCGGTGCGGGCGCAGATCGTGCTGCGACAGGGTGCTGAACGGCAGGCTGCCGATCTCGATCCTGCCGCCGTCGGGCTCGATCAGCCGCAGGACGCAGCGCCCGACCGTGGACTTGCCGGAGCCGGATTCGCCGACGAGCCCGAGCGTCTCTCCGCGGCGGATGTCGAAGCTCACCGCATCGGCCGCCTGAACCTCGCGGCCCTTCCGGAAAAATCCGCCTCCCGCGTAGGTTTTGGTGAGACCGTCGACCGTCAGGACGATCGGCTCGTTCCGGAGTTCCTTCGCGGGCGGCGGAGACAGCGAGGGCACGGCCGCCAGAAGGCGCCGGGTGTAGGGATGCTGCGGGTTGTTCAGGACCTCGTCCACCGGCCCCTGTTCCACGAGTTCGCCGTTCTGAAGCACCGCGACGCGGTCGGCGATCTCGGCCACGACGCCGAAATCGTGAGTGATGAAGAGAACCGCTGTGCCCTTCTTCCGGCGGAGATTGTCGATCAGCTTCAGCACCTGCGCCTGGGTGGTGACGTCGAGCGCGGTCGTCGGTTCGTCGGCGATGAGGAGCTTCGGCTCCAGCGCCAGGGCCATGGCGATCATCACCCGCTGCCGCTGGCCGCCGGAGAGCTCATGCGGATAGGCGCGCGCGATGAGCTCGGGGTTGGGCAGGTTCACCTCGGCGAGCAGCTCGACGGCGCGCCTCACGCGATCGGCCGGGCTCAGCATGCGATGGGCCCGGAAGGTCTCGGCAATCTGCTCCGAAACGCGCATGACCGGGTTCAGAGAGGTCATGGGCTCCTGGAACACCATTCCGATGTCCCGGCCGCGCACGTCGCACCAGCCGTCCTCGTCCAGGGAGAGGAGATCGAAGTCGCCGAGCCTGATGGAGCCGGACAGCACCGGGACGGCCGGGGGCAGCAGGCCGATGGCCGCCATGGCGGTCATGGACTTGCCGGACCCGGATTCCCCGACCACGCAGAGCGTCTCTCCCGACCGGATCGTCAACGACAGGTCCTTGATCGCGAAGGGCCGGTCGGACCGGGCGGGCAGGCCGATGGACAGGTTCTCGATCGTCAGCACGGGGGAGGGGCCGTTCACTCACATTCTCCTGCTGCGGACGTTAGGGCCCGGGCGATGGAAAGCATCTTCGCCCCGAGCCCCGTTCGTCAATCCGTCCCGGCTCTTTGACGCCTGAAAACCCACCCGTTGAGAAGCGGCCCGCCACGCCCATATCTTGGCGATACCTGAGGCGGAGCTCGTGCTCGCGTGCATGATATCGTTCCATTTCCCACGGGCAGGCGGCTGCAGGACGCCTTTGACGGGCAGACGCGCGCCTGGGCCGAGCGGGGACCGCTTTCCGTCGAACGCCGCGGCGAGGCCCTGGAGGCGCTCGCCGCGGCGCTGGTCCGCCGCGCGGATGAGTTCGCGTGCGCCGTCGCCCAGGATTTCGGGCATCGCTCGGTTCACGAGACGAAGCTCGCCGACCTCTATCCCGTCGTCGCGGGCCTGCGCCATGCCCGGAAGCATTTCCGGCGCTGGATGAAGCCTCGGCGCCGGCCCATCCAGATGATGTTTCGGCCGGCCTCCGCCCGCATCGAGTATCAGCCCCTCGGGGTAGTCGGGATCATCAGCCCCTGGAACTATCCGGTGCAGCTTGCCCTGGCGCCCCTCGCCGGGGCGCTGGCGGCGGGCAACCGGATCTTGATCAAGCCCTCCGAGCTCACGCCCCGCACGTCGGCCCTGCTGGCGCAGGTGATCGGAGAGGTCTTCGACGAAAGCGAGGCGGCGGTGGTCCAGGGCGGCCCGGACGTGGCGCAGGCCTTCGCGCGCCTTCCCTTCAACCACCTGTTCTTCACCGGCTCCACGGCCGTGGGCCGGGAGGTGATGAAGGCCGCGGCCGAGAACCTCGTGCCGGTGACCCTGGAACTTGGAGGCAAGTCCCCGGCGATCATCGCGCCGGACTACCCGCTCGAGAGGGCCGCCGAGCGGATCGCCGTCGGCAAGCTGTTCAATGCGGGGCAGACCTGCATCGCGCCCGATTACGTGCTCGTTCCACGGCGGCGCGAGGCGGCTTTCGTCTCCGCTTTTCGGGACGCGGTGGCCCGGCTCTATCCGAATCTCGCCGCCAATCCCGACTACACGGCCATCGCGAGCGAGCGCCATGCGGAGCGCCTGCGCCGTCTCATCGATGATGCGAGCGCGAGGGGCGCCACCCTTCACGAGATCAACCCGGCGGGCGAGAGCCTCGATCCGGCCGGGCGAAAGATCGCGCCGGTCCTCCTGACGGGGGTGCCGGAGGAAGCCTCGGCGATGCAGGAGGAGATCTTCGGTCCCGTTCTCCCGGTCGTCTCCTACGACCGGGTGGAGGAGGCGATCCGGTTCGTCAAGAACCGTCCCCATCCCCTTGCGCTCTACGTGTTCAGTCATGACAGGGGATTCGTAAACCAGGTTCTCGGGCAGACCTCCTCCGGCGGCGTCGCCATCAACGAGACCCTGCTCCATTGCGTTCAGGAGGAACTGCCTTTCGGCGGCGTCGGGCACAGCGGCATGGGAGCCTATCACGGCGAGGCGGGCTTCAGGACCTTCAGCCATGCCCGGTCCGTGTTCCACCAGGCCCGCATCAACGGCGCCGGCATGACGAGCCCGCCCTATGGCAGCCGCATGGAGCGCATGCTGTCCTTCCTTCTGCGGTAGATTGGCTACGGCAACGGAAGGGAGAGGCCGTAGGAAACGCCCGAGGCAGCGAAATCGATGGTCAGGGTGCCGTCGAGCTCGCCCTCGATGCTGCGGCGGATCAGGCGCGATCCGAAGCCCTGGCGCTTGGGAGGCTCCACCGGCGGGCCTCCGGACTCCGACCACAGGATGCGCAGCAGGCGTGTCGGCTGACCCTCGGGCTGTTCGACGCTCCAGGACAGTTCGAGCCGCCCCGTCGGTACGGAGAGAGCCCCATACTTGGCGGCATTGGTGACCAGTTCGTGCAGGACGAGGCCGAGATTGATCGCATAGCGGGGAGGCAGGTTCACCCCCGGCCCGTCGATGACGACCCGCTCGTCGGCCTCGCGCTTGTAGGGGGCCAGCTCCTGTTCCGCGATGTCGTGGAGGTCAGCATCGCGCCAGGATGTGAGCGTCAGCAGGTTGTGGGTCTTCGAAAGGGCGAGCAGCCGCCCCTCGAAGGCGTCCTTGAATTGCGCCGAGCTCTTGGACGCGCGCAGGGTCTGGGCGGCGATGGACTGGACCGTGGCCAGGGTGTTCTTCACCCGGTGATTCAGCTCGTCGAGGAAGAAGCGCTGCTGATCGTCGGCCTGCTTGCGCTCGGTGATGTCCTGAAAGATGCCGACGAAGAACACCGGCTTGCGCTGGGCGTCGTAGGAGACCTGGCCTTTGGAGCTGATCCAGCGGACGCGCCCGTCGGGGCGCCGCACCCGGTATTCGTCCTCGTAGTCGCCGTTGGCGAGAAATGCTTCGCGGATCCCGGCAGTGACTCTCTCCGCGTCCTCGGGATGGATCAGAGACTTCCACTCCTCCGCGGAGATGGTCGTGTGAGAGGCCGGATACCCCATGAGCAGGGCTGCCTGGCTCGACCAGCCGCCGATCCGCTTCCGGTGATCGTACCACCAGGTTCCCATGTGGCCGGCCTCCAGCGCCAGCCGGGCCCGCTCCTCGCTGGCTTTCAGCGCCTCCTGCCGCTCGGCGACGTCGTCCATGAGATCGTTGAAGGCCTTTGCCAGGATTCCGAGCTCGCCCGCATTCTGGGGCAGGTCGATTCGAGCCTGGTAGTTGCCGCGCCGCCAGTCCCTGACGGCGTTCGTCATGATCTCGAAGGGCTTCGTGATGAAGGCGCGGCTCGCCAGCCACGAGAGCGACAGAGCGAGAACCAGCGCGGCCGCGATCAGCATGAATCCGCGCTTGGCCGCCTCGTTGATGGCCGCGAATGCCACGGTCGTGGCGAGGCCCGCGCTCACGTAGATACCCTCGGCCGGGGAGGCGCTCGCGGGGATGTAGCCGAAGATCCTGTTCGTGCCGTCCTGGCTGTCGGCCCTGAAACTGCCGGGGCTCTGCGCCGTCAGATAATGGGAGAACCTGTCCGGAATTCTGGTGCCGATAAATCGTTCCGGAAACGGCTCTCGCGAGATGATGATGCCGTTCCGGTCGGCGACGGTGAGCGAGCCTCCGACGGGCAGGACGCGCTCCTTGAGTTCGTTGTCGAGCCATCGGAGGTCCATGGCGGCCGCGATCACACCGATGATCTTTCCGTCGGCGCCCCAGATCGGAAGCGACAGGGGAATGACTGAATAGGCGCCAATCCCCGCCTCGGTGAATTCCGGCGTGTAGGTGCCGATGGAGAAGTCCCCCTTGGCGATGCTCTCCCGGAAATAGGGCCGGTCACTGAAGCGGAGATCCGCGTTGAAGAAGCCCCTGTCGTTGCAGCGAACGGCACCCGTTACGTCGAGGACCACGAATGCGATCACGTGCGGAACCTTCTGATGCACCGAGCGCAGATAGGTGTTGCAGGCCGGCATGTCGAACGTCCGAATGGCCGGGGCCTCGTCCATCGCCAAAAGGAGACTGTGGATGCCGTCGAAGATGTGGTCGACTTCCGAGGCCACAAGCTGCGCCTGGCGGATGACGAGCTCGTTGACCTCGGCCTCCCGGGCACGCCTCAGCGAAACTTCCGTAAACGCCCAGATGACGATCGCCGGCAAAACGGAGATCAGCGCCAAAAGGAGCAAACGTCTCGTCAAAGTCATGCATGCGCCCAGCTTGTGAGGGAGCAGGGGACCATAAAGAACGTTGAGCGTCCACCCCGGAACAGCCACAAGCGACCTTGCATCCTCAGGCAAGAGCTGTCAGGTGAGCAGGAATGGCGCTTCCTCCTCTTCTCCTTCTTCAGGACATCGCTCTCACGTTCGGCGGCACGCCGCTGATCGAAAGCGCGGATCTCTCCGTCTCCCCCGGCGAGCGGGCCTGCTTGGTGGGCCGCAACGGCTCGGGCAAGTCCACCCTGCTCAAGATCGCCGCAGGCCAGATCGAGGCCGACAGCGGCAAGCGCTTCGTGCAGCCGGGCGCGACGGTGCGCTACCTGGCGCAGGAGCCAGACCTGAGCGGCTATCCCAACATGCTGGCCTATGTGGAGGCGGGGCTCGGCCCGGGCGACGACCCCTACCGGGCGCGCTACCTGCTGGAGCAGCTGGGCCTGACCGGCGAGGAGAGGCCCTCGGATCTCTCCGGCGGCGAGGCCCGCCGGGCCGCCCTGGCCCATGTCCTGGCGCCCGAGCCCGACATTCTGCTGCTCGACGAGCCCACCAATCATCTCGACCTGCCGGCCATCGAATGGCTCGAAGGCGAGCTGAGGAGCCTGCGCTCCGCCCTCGTGCTCATCAGCCACGACCGGCGCTTCCTGGAAAGCCTGTCCCAATCCACCGTCTGGCTCGACCGCGGCCGCACCCGCCGCATGGACCAGGGCTTCGCCCATTTCGAGGAATGGCGCGATCAGGTGCTGGAGCAGGAGGAGGCCGAGCATCATAAGCTCGGGCGCAAGCTCGTGGCCGAGGCCGACTGGCTCCGCTACGGCGTGACGGCCCGGCGCAAGCGCAACGTCCGCCGCCTGGGCAACCTGCACGCCATGCGCCAGCAATACCGCGACCGCAAGCGCGCGGTCGGCACGGTCAGCATGACCCTCGCGGAGGCCGAGCAATCCGGCACCCTCGTGGTCGAGGCGGAAGGCGTCTCGAAATCCTACGGCGAGCGGCCGATCGTGTCGAACCTGTCCCTGCGCATCCTGCGCGGCGACCGCTTGGGCATCATCGGGCCGAACGGCGCGGGAAAGACCACGCTCATCAACCTGCTGACCGGCAATCTCCCGCCGGATTCCGGACGGGTGCGGCTCGGGGCCAACCTGCAGATGGTGACCCTCGATCAGCGCCGCGCGAGCCTCGATCCCAACGCCACCGTGGCGGAGACGCTCACCGGCGGCCGCGGCGACAGCGTCACCATCGGCGGGCAGACGAAGCACGTGATCGGCTACATGAAGGACTTCCTGTTCTCGCCCGAGCAGGCCCGCACGCCCGTGGGCGTGCTCTCCGGCGGCGAGCGCAACCGGCTCATGCTGGCCCGCGCGCTGGCGCAGCCGTCGAACCTTCTCGTCCTCGACGAGCCGACCAACGATCTCGACCTGGAAACCCTCGACCTGCTCCAGGAGATGATCACGGATTATTCCGGCACGGTGATCCTCGTCAGCCACGATCGCGACTTCCTCGACCGCACGGTCAGCTCCGTTCTGGTGTCGGAAGGCGAGGGGCGCTGGATCGAGTATGCGGGCGGCTATTCCGACATGGTGGCCCAGCGCGGGCAGGGGGTGCGGGCCCGCACCGTTGAAAAAGAGGTGAAGCCCAGGAACGCGGAGAAACCTGCGGCCGCTTCTTCGGTTCAGGCCAGGCGCAAGCTCAGCTTCAACGAGCAGCACGACCTCAAGACGCTTCCCAAGCGCATGGAGGAGCTGGAGGCCAAGATCGCCAAGGTACAGGAGATCCTGGCCGATCCCGAACTCTATTCCCGCGATCCGGCCCGTTTCCAGAAGGCCATGGACGCGCTCACGCAGCTTCAGGCGGAGCTGCATGCGGCCGAGGAGCGGTGGCTGGAGCTGGAGATGCTGCGGGAGGAGCTGGAAGGATAGGCCGCATCCCCAGCCCGATGCTCCTGCGGCCCGCAGGCATTGCTGGACATCGGCGCTCGACACTAAAGTGACATCACCCGCTCGCTAGAAGCGGATCGTCACCAGGGAGGAGTGCGATGAATCGCTTTTCACGACGTTGCCTGACTGTGTTTCTGACGGTGCTCGGGATCGGAGGCGCTTCCTCGATCCTGCAGGCAGCCGATCCCAATCGTGGGCTCCTGGCCGAGCGGATCACCAAGCTGTCCCGCGGGACGCAATGGAAGCCGGTCTCGGCCGTTCCGATCAATTTCGTGACCCATCATCCGCAGGGCATGGTGAAGATCGGCGACACGCTGTTCGTCTCGTCGGTGGAGATCAGGGAGCCGACGAAGCGTTTTCCGCAGCCGGTGGACGGCTACGACCGCGATACGGGCGCGGGCGTCGGCCACCTCTTCAAGATCGACATGAAGGGCAACCTCATCGCCGACATCACCCTCGGCGAGGGAACGATCTATCACCCGGGCGGGATCGATTACGACGGGCGCTATATCTGGGTGCCCGTGGCGGAGTACCGGCCGAACAGCCGCTCCATCGTCTACCGGGTCGATCCCGAGACCATGAAGGCGGAGGAGATGTTCCGCTTCGCCGATCACGTGGGAGGCGTTGTCCACGACACCGACGACAATTCCCTGCACGGCGTCAGCTGGGGCTCGCGCCGGTTCTACCGCTGGACGCTCGATCCCAACGGCAAGCCTACCAACGGCGACGAGGCTCCCGAGAAGCTCAGGAAGCTGAACACCTCCCATTACCTCGATTACCAGGACTGCAAATACGTGGGCGGTCACCGCATGCTGTGCTCCGGCGTCACCGAGATGCGGATCACGCCCGATGCCGCCCCGTTCCGGCTCGGCGGGCTCGATCTGGTCAGCCTCGCCGACGGACGCCCGCTGTTCCAGACGCCGGTGCTGCTCTGGACGGCGGGAGGCATGGACATGACCCACAACCCGGTCTGGATGGAGGCGAGCGAGGCGGGGATCCGGGGCTACTTCATGCCCGAGGACGACAAGTCCTTCCTGTACATCTACGAGGCCGAGGTGAAGTAGCGGCTTGAGCATCGGACGTGAAAACCGGGTCCACTTTTCACTGACGTGGCCCTTCGGGTCGCTGACGCGGCCCTCTGGGTCCGCACGATGCGCTTGTCACCCGGCCCGGGCGGGTGTCTATGGCGGGCATCGCCGCCCGTCCGGCCGATCGCGTGTCCGACCTTTCGGGCCTTTTGCGCGTTTTAGCCGGACGGGCCGCAAGCCTCCCTGAATTCACCCGCTACCGAGAGACAGCCGATGGCACATGCAAAACTGTTCACACCCTTCCGGGTCGGCGAGCTCGAACTCGCCAATCGTATCGTGATCGCACCCATGTGCCAGTATTCGGCTCAAGACGGCCGCATGACCGACTGGCACCTGATCCATCTGGGTCAGCTTGCCTTCTCGGGCGCCGCGCTTCTGACCATCGAGGCCACGGCGGTGGTCCCGGAGGGGCGCATCACCTACGCCGATGTCGGCCTCTATTCGGACGAAACCGAGGCCGCGATGGCGCGGGTTCTGGAGAGCGTGCGCCGCTGGTCCGACATGCCGATCGCCATTCAGCTGGCCCATGCCGGACGAAAGGCTTCCAGCGAGGTGCCATGGAAGGGGGGACATCAGATTTCTCCGGACCACGCGAACGGCTGGCAGACGGAAGCGCCCTCCGCGGTTCCCTATGCCGCGAGCGACGTGGCCCCGACCGCCTTGGACCGGGAAGGACTGGAACGCCTGCGCAAGGCGTTTGCCGAATCGGCGAGACGCGCCGCCCGGCTCGGCATCGACGCCGTTCAGATCCACGGGGCCCATGGCTACCTGCTCCATGAGTTCCTCTCGCCCCTGTCCAATCAGCGCACGGACGAATATGGCGGGTCGCTGGAGAACCGGATGCGCTTCCCGCTCGAGGTCTTCGACGCGGTCCGCGCGGCCTTCCCGGCGGAACGGGCCGTCACCATGCGCGTCTCCGGAACGGACTGGGCCGAGGGCGGCTGGACGATCGAGGAAACGGTCGCCTTCGCCCAGGCCCTCGAGGCCCGCGGGTGCAGCGGCATTCACGTGTCGAGCGGCGGCCTCACCTCGGCGCAGAAGATTCCCGTGGGACCGAGCTACCAGGTGCCGCTCGCCCGTGCCGTGAAGGCGGCGACCCGCATGCCAGTCATCGCGGTGGGCCTCATCACCGATTACGTGCAGGCGGAATCCATCCTCGCCACGGGCGATGCCGACCTCATCGCCCTGGCCCGGGCCATCCTCTACAACCCGCGCTGGCCCTGGCACGCGGCCGCGCATTTCGGTGCTTCCGTCAAGGCGCCCAGTCAGTATCTCCGCTCGCAGCCCCATCAATATCCACGTCTCTTCGACCTTCGCGCGGATGATTGAGGAGCCTCTCCGGCGTCATGCCGGCCCGTTTCCGTTGGGAATGGCCGGGCTTGACCCGGCCATGACGGGGAGGAACGTAAAAGTATGCGGAAGGCCGCGACGGCGCACGATCCGTCAGCTGCCTTCCTCCAGGGTGAAGCCGGCCTTCAGCACGACCTGGTAATGGCGCACTTCTCCATTCTCCACATGTCCTCTCGTTTGCAGAACCTCGAACCAGCGCAGGTTCCGCAAAGTCGTGCTGGCGCGCCGGATCGCGGTTTGGATCGCATCCTCGATGCTCGTTTCCGATGAGCCGACGAGCTCGACGACTTTGTAGACGTGATCGTTCATCAGGGGCTCCATGCTTTGCCGAAAGGCTGAATTGGAGCCCCGCTCGAGGAAACCCAGTGTGGCTTTTATATCCCTGCGGGGAATTGTGGTCGGACTAGACGGAATAGAAGCAACGGCGCAGGAACTTAGGACGATGTTCATCGTTGGGGTGCCGTCAGCTCGGCCATATGGGCCGCGCGCAGGAAGGGGACTCTCCATGAACTTCAAGATAGCTCTTGTTGCGGGTGCTCTGGCACTCGGCGTCGCGGGTTGTATGACGCCGATGGCTTCGGCTCCTCCCGCAGCCGTCACGAGTGCCGCGGTCTTCGTGCCGACGGCGGCCTCCTCGAACCTGTTCGAGATCGAATCGAGCCGCCTGGCCCTGCGCCGCGCCCGCGATCCTGAGGTCCGCCGCTTCGCCCGGCAGATGATCCGCGACCACCAGCTCGCGACACGCCGCATGGCGAGCGTCCTGCGCAGTTCCGGCATGCCCGTGCCGCCTCCGGCGCTCAACGCGAAGCATCAGCAGATGCTGGCGACCGTCGAGGCCGCTCCTGATTTCGATGCCGCTTACGTCAATGCCCAGCTCATGGCGCACCAGGAAGCGGTCGCCCTGTTCACGTCCTATTCGTCGAGCGGTGACGTGCCTCAGCTGGCATCCTTCGCAGGCCAGACTCTCCCGGTCCTGCAGATGCACCTGGACCACGTGCAGTCCCTCGGCGGCGGCGCTCCCGGGATGTAAAATCTTTGACACCTCACAAAAGGCCGTCGCGAGTTTCCTCGGACGGCCTTTTCTTTCGGTCAATGGTCTTGGCCGTACGCCACCACCTCCTGCTCAATCGCGCCGAAGATCGAGTGGCCGGCCCCGTCCTTCATCTCGATGCGAACCACGTCGCCGAAGCGCATGAAGGGGGTCCGCGGCTCGCCGTGCAGGATCGTCTCGACCGTGCGCTGCTCCGCGAGGCACGAATAGCCTAGCCCCCCGTCGGAAACGGGCCTGCCCGGCCCGCCGTCCTCGCCCCTGTTGGAAACGGTGCCCGAGCCGATGATCGTGCCGGCGCCCAGCGGCCGGGTCCTGGCCGCGTGGGCGATGAGCGTCGGGAAATCGAAGGTCATGTCGATGCCGGCGTTCGGCTTGCCGAAAGGCTTCCCGTTGAGGGTGGAGAGGAGCGGCAGGTGGAGCCGGCCTCCGTCCCAGGCCTCTCCCAGCTCGTCGGGCGTGACCGCGACGGGGGACAGGGTCGAGGACGGCTTCGACTGGAAAAAGCCGAAACCCTTGGCCAGCTCCGCCGGGATGAGGTTCCTCAAAGAGACGTCGTTGACGAGAACGACGAGGCGGATGGCCCTGGCCGCGTCCTCCGCGGCGGCGCCCATGGGCACGTCCCCCGTGATCACGGCGATTTCCGCCTCGAAATCTATGCCGTGGGCCTCGTCCAGGGCGGGGATCGGATCGCGCGGTCCCAGGAACGAATCCGAGCCTCCCTGGTACATCAGCGGGTCGGTCCAGAAGGATTCCGGCATCTGCGCCCCCCGGGCCCTGCGGACCAGCTCTACGTGATTCACATAGGCCGAACCGTCCGCCCACTGGTAAGAGCGGGGCAGGGGCGAGGCGCAGTCATGCTCGTGAAAGCGGAAGGAGGGCACGGAGCCGTGCTCGAGCTGTTCCGCGAGGTCACGCAGGCGGGGCTCGACTTTTTCCCAATCATCGAGGGCTTGCTGTAGCGTCGGAACAATGAAAAATGCATCCGTCGCGCGGGTCAGATCCCTCGAGACGATGACGAGCCGGCCATCACGGCCCTGTTTGAGCGAGGAAAGCTTCATAGCCACCCACCTGGTTGTTCGTGGTTTATCGAGCTTGCAACGAAAGAGTCCGCGGGGAAACGCCCATGACGACGATGAAGAGAAGAAACTTCCTGAAGGGTGCGGGCCTTGCGGCCGCGGCCACCTCCGTGGCGGCGCCCGCCATCGCGCAGTCGATGCCGGAGATCCGCTGGCGTCTGACCTCGAGCTTCCCCAAGTCGCTCGACACGATCTTCGGCACGGCCCAGACTTTCGCCAAGTACATGGCCGACGCGACCGACGGCAAGTTCCAGATTCAGGTCTTCGCCCCGGGCGAGATCGTGGGCGGCCTCCAGGCCATGGACGCCGTCGAGAACGGTTCCGTCGAGTGCGCCCATACCCCGACCTATTATTACATCGGCCGCGAGCCGGCGCTCGGCGTCGCCACCGGCCTGCCGTTCAGCCTCAATGCGCGCCAGTCCCATGCCTGGTGGCACTTCGCTGGCGGCAAGGAGATCATCAACGAGATCCTCGCCAAGTATAACTGCACATCGCTGGTCTGCGGCAATTCCGGCACGCAGATGGGCGGCTTCTTCCGCAAGGAGATCAACACCGTCGAAGACCTCCGGGGCCTCAAGTTCCGCATCGGCGGGCTCGGCGGTCAGGTGCTCGCCAAGCTCGGCGTGGTGCCGCAGCAGATCGCCCCGGGCGACGTCTATCCGGCGCTCGAACGCGGGACGCTCGACGCGGCCGAGTTCGTCGGCCCCTATGACGACGAGAAGCTCGGCTTCCTGAAGGTCGCCAAGTACTACTACGCCCCTGGCTTCTGGGAGGGCGGCGCCATGCTCCACCTCGTCATCAACAAGGCGAAGTGGGACGAACTGCCCAAGCACTACCAGGCGATCATGTCCAACGCCGCGGAAGCCGCGAACAACTGGATGCTGGCGAAATACGACGCGGTGAACGGCCAGGCGCTCCGCCGCATGGTCGGCGCGGGCGCGGAACTGCGCACCTTCTCGCAACCCGTCATGGAAGCCTCCCTCAAGGCTGCCAACGAGCTCTACGGGGAACTCTCGGCCAAGAACGAGAACTTCAAGAAGGCCTACGATTCCATGGTGGCCTACCGCAACGATGTGCTGCCCTGGTGGCAGCTCAACGAGTACACCTTCGACACCTTCATGATCCGCACGCGCGGACGGGTGTAAGCACCATGAAACGGCAGAGGAGACGGGCCTTTTCATCCGCTGTTCTCCTCTGCCTCGTGCTCGGCTTTGATCCTCCTGGCGCCGCTGCGCAGGATCTCGCAATCCCGGATGTGACTTATCCGAACCTGCCGCGGCAGGCTCCGTCGGCGGAGGGTTTCGTGCCCGAGGGCTGGGTTCTCGAAGAGGAGGTGTCCGGTGACCTGAACCGGGACGACGTCGACGATCTGGCGTTCGTCATCCGGCAGAAGGAGCCGAAGAACATCATCGAGAACACCTCGCTCGGCGAGAACCCGTTCGATACCAATCCGCGCATCCTGGCGGTTGCGTTCCGTCGCGGGCCGACCGGTGATTACGCCCTGCAGGTCGAGAACCACACGCTGATTCCCCGCCGCACGGTCCCGATCGCCGACGATCCCTTCAGGGACGATAGCGTGACGATCAAGCGGGGCGGATTGCACGTGAAGCTGTATTGGTGGATGAGCGCGGGCGGTTGGGAGATGTTCTCGGTGACGCACATTTTCCAACACCGGAACGGCCGCTTCGAGCTGATCGGATTCGACCGGGATACGACTCATCGCGGGAGCGGCGAGACGCGGGCAGTCAGCGTCAACTATCTCACCGGCAGGATGAAGCTCACCACAGGCACGATCGAGAGCGACGACACGAAGGTCAAATGGAAAACCCTGCCGCGCCGCCCGCCGCTCACCCTCGATTCCGTCGGCGACGGGCTGGACTTCGATCCCGAACATTAGGCTGGACGCTGCCGTGAAGGGCCCATGACCTCTCGTGTGGCGAGAGAGGCGTGCAGCGCTCATTTCGGCTCGCGCCGGTTGGGATCGAAGTGTTTCTTCAGGTCACGCCAGCAATCGATGTAGTTCTCCTGCAGCGTCGGCAGTTCGGCGGCGTATTTCGTCACGCGCTGCGGGAAGCGCGTCTCGAACATGAACGCCATGGTCCCGGTGAGCTTGACGGGTTTCAGCTCCACGTTGCTCGCGTGCTCGAAGGCCATGGTGTCCGGCCCGTGCGGCAGCATCTGGTTGTGCAATGAGAAGCCGCCGGGCACGAAACCTTCGGGCTTGGCGTCGTAGACGCCGTAGATCAGTCCCATGAACTCCGACATCAGGTTGCGGTGATACCAGGGCGGGCGGAAGGTGTTCTCGGCCACCGACCAGCGCTCGGGGAAGATCACGAAATCGACATTGGCCGTGCCGGGCGTCTCCGAGGGCGCGGTGAGCACCGTGAAGATCGACGGATCCGGATGATCGAACAGGATCGCGCCGACCGGCGAGAAGTGGCGCAGGTCGTACTTGTAGGGCGCGTAATTGCCATGCCACGCCACCACGTCGAGCGGCGACTGGCCGATCTCGGTGCGATAAAGCTCGCCGCCCCATTTCACGAACAGATAGGAGAGCGCCTCCTTGTCCTCGTAGGCCGCCACCGGGGTGAGGAAGTCGCGCGGATTTGCGAGGCAGTTCGCCCCGATGGGACCCCGGTCGGGCAGGGTGAAGGCGCCGCCATAGTTCTCGCACACATAGGCGCGCGCAGCGCCGTCGAGGAGTTCGACCTTGAAGATCACGCCGCGCGGGATCACGCAGATTTCGCCCGGCTCGATATCGATCACTCCGAATTCCGTGCGAAACCGCAAGGATCCCTGCTGCGCCACGACGAGATATTCGCCGTCCGCGTTGAAGACGTACTCGTTGTCCATGGAGCGCGTGACGAGCGCCACATGCGCCGCCATGCCGACCTGGGTGTCGGAATCGCCCGCCGTCGTCACGGTGCGAAGGCCGGTGACGAAGGTCAGCTCTTCATCCGGGAGCGGCATCGGGTCCCAGCGCAGCTGGCCGATGGGGAGATCGCTCTCATCCCGGGCGGCCGGAGCCGTGCGCATGAGGCCCTTGGCCACTTTCACGTAGCGGCCGGAATGCTTCACGGACGGCCGGATGCGGTAGAGCCAGGATCGCTGGTTCGTGGCCTGGGGGGCCGTGAAGGGCGAGCCGGAGAGCTGCTCGGCATAGAGCCCGTAATTGATCTTCTGCGGCGAGTTGCGGCCGATGGGGAGGGCACCCTCCAGCGCCTCCGTCTCGAACGAGTTGCCGAAGCCCGACATGTAGCCCGGCACGATGGCGCTGGTGCGGGATTTGTGGGGTTCGAAGCCGGGGACATTCTGAACGTTCATGAGCGCTCTCCCTGGAACCGAGCCGGTCCTGTGGAAGGGATATTGACCGGACGCTCCGCCAATCTAGTTGCTTGTGCAACGAATTTAGCTTATTAGTTGCACGTGCAACGAGTCAATGTCAACCATGGCCCCGCAGACCGCAGCGAAGACGCAGGACCTTTCCAGCCCCAGGGTGATCCTGGAGCACTTCTTGCCATATCGACTGAACGTGCTGGCGAGCCTGTCCTCCAATGCCCTGGCCCAGATCTATGCCGAGCGGTTCGGCCTCTCGATCCCGGCCTGGCGGGTGGTGGCGACCCTGGGGCAATACGAGTACCGCACGGCCCGGGACATCGCGGCCCACGGCGTCATGCACAAATCCACGGTTTCGCGGGCCGTCGCCTCCCTGGAGCGGCGCGGGCTGATCGCACGCCGGCCCAACAAGGACGACCGGCGAGAGGAGTTGCTGGAGCTGACCGCCGAGGGGCGGGACATCTACGAGGCCCTGGCTCCCGAGGCGCTGGCCTTCGAGGAGCGCTTCGTCTCGGTGCTCACGCATGAGGAGCAAAGGCTCCTCGCGTCTCTGATCGACCGGTTGAGCGGCCATGCCCGGCAGCTGGCTCCTGACGGGGAGGTGGAGGGGTGAAGCTCTACACCTATTTCAGGTCCTCGGCGGCCTATCGGGCCCGGATCGCCCTCAATCTGAAGGGCGTGCCCTACGAACCGGTGCCGGTGAATCTCCTGAAAGGCGAGCAGCGGGAAGAGGCCTACCGCTCCATCAATCCCCAGAAGCGTCTGCCCGCGCTGGATATCGGCGGGACGGTTCTCATCCAGTCGCCGGCCATTCTCGAATACCTCGACGAGGTCTATCCCGAGCCGCCGCTCTTGCCGGGCGATGCCGTGAACCGCGCGAAGGTGCGCGCCGTCGCGTCTCTCGTCGGCTGCGACATCCATCCTCTCAACAATCTTGGGCCGCTCACCTACCTCAAAAAGACGCTCGGGCACGAGCAGGCCGCCGTCGATGCCTGGTACGCCCATTGGGTGCGCGAGGGCTTCGAGGCCATCGAGGGCCTGATCGGGCCCGGTCCTTACTGCTTCGGCCCGCAGGTTACCCTGGCCGATGTCTATCTCGTGCCGCAGGTCTTCAACGCCCGGCGCTTCAACATCTCGCTCGATGCCTATCCGAAAATCGTCGCGGTGGATGCCGCTTGCACCGAACTCCGCGCCTTTCAGGACGCCGCCCCGGACCGCCAGCCGGACGCGGTTTGACGAAACCACGCATGGCCGCTTGCCGGCGATGCGTCCATAACAGGAGGAAAGCCATGGGACCGTTCCCGCACGACGCACCGCCGCCGGCCATCAGCGACGACAACCCGATGGGGACCGACGGCTTCGAGTTCGTGGAATTCTGCCATCCCGATCCGAAGCAGCTCGACACGCTCTTCAAGACCATGGGCTTCAGTCTGGTCGCAAGGCACCGCTCCAAGAACGTGATGCTCTACCGGCAGGGCGATATCAACTTCATCGTCAATGCTCAGCCGGGCTCCTTCGCCGAGCGCTTCGCCAGCCAGCACGGTCCGTCCGCTCCGGCGATGGCCTTCCGCGTGGTCGACGCGAAATACGCTTATGAACGCGCCCTCTCCATGGGCGCCAAGCCGGCGCAGACGGAGCGTGGCCCCAACGAACTCGAGATCCCGGCGATCGAAGGGATCGGCGGATTGCAGATCTATTTCGTGGACCGCTACGGCGCGAAAGGCTCGATCTACGACGTGGATTTCGAATGGCTGGCCGAGAAGGATCCGAAGCCGAAGGGTGTCGGCCTCTATTACGTCGATCACCTGACCCACAACGTCTATCGCGGACGGCTGAACGAATGGGCGGGCTTCTACGAGCGCCTCTTCAACTTCCGCCAGATCCGCTATTTCGACATCGAGGGCAAGCTGACGGGCCTGCATTCCCGCGCCATGACGAGCCCGGACGGCAAGATCCGCATTCCGATCAACGAGGACGCGGGCGAGACCGGACAGATCGAGGAGTACCTGCAGGAGTACAAGGGCGAGGGCATTCAGCACGTGGCCCTGGGGTCGCACGACCTCTACGAGTCCATCGAGACCCTGATCGCCAACGGGCTCGAATTCATGCCCGCCCCGAACGAGATCTACTACTCGCGCATCGACAAGCGCCTGCCGAACCACGAAGAGCCGCTCGACCGGCTGCGGAAGAACGGAATCCTGATCGATGGGGAGGGTGTGGTCGAGGGGGGCTTCACGAAGGTGCTGCTCCAGCGTTTCGGCAAGACCGCCATCGGCCCGATCTTCTTCGAGTTCATTCAGCGCAAGGGCGACGAGGGCTTCGGCGAAGGCAACTTCAAGGCGCTCTTCGAATCTATCGAAGAGGACCAGATCCGGCGTGGTGTCCTGAAGCCCGACGCCGCCTGAACGCGATTCCGAAGGCGTGATTCTGGAAGGCCGGACATGTTCCGGCCTTTTCGTTTGGGCGAGAGAGCCCGAATCTGCCGAATAGATGGACAGACTTATTCACAGGTTCACCGGCTCGTGATTCCGGAAAACATGACTTCGGAACTACAGATCGCAGGATCACGCTTCAGGATTAATCCTTGGAAATTAACGATTTATTAGGATTTCTCGCCAGGACTTAACGGAAAGTAAACAGTCGCGGGTGAAAACGTTGCCTTTGTGCAACATGCCCCTGAAAAGCCCTCCAGGTTGCCCAGTTTGTGCCTTCATTCGGTTGCTTGGCCGATCTCTCCAGCTAATGTTGCACCAGCGACGGGGGCACCCCAGTCGTCATTTGGTGAGTTCCAGCCAAAAAGGCGGACCGCCAGATCACTAGGGGAAAAGGGAGGTGTTTGGGGCTTCGGCCTTCAAAGCACAAAAGCCCGACCCCCCAAGGGTCTCGAAACTTTGGAGGTTTACCATGAAGCTCGTTAAGAGCCTTCTCCTCGGATCGGCTGCGGGTCTCGCCGCTGTTGCCGGGGCTCAGGCTGCTGACCTTCCCGTCCGGAAGGCCGCTCCTGTTGAGTACGTTCGCGTCTGCTCCACCTACGGCGCAGGCTTCTTCTACATCCCCGGCACGGAAACCTGCCTCCGCGTCGGCGGCCGTGTCCGCGCTGACTACGTTTACAACGAGCCGGATGATCGCACCGACGACGCGATCGGCTTCCGCGCTCGCGGCCGCATCCAGGTCGATGCCCGCACCGCCACGGCTTACGGCTTGCTGCGCGCCTTCGTTCGTATGGAGCTCTTCCGCGACACCGGTGCCTTTGCTGACATTCCTGGCGGTGTCACGGCCCGGTCCGACATCGAGCAGGCCTTCGTTCAGTTCGGTGGCCTGACCGCCGGTCGCGCCCTGACCTTCTTCGACAACGGCGACATCGACGCTCAGACCTTCCGCGGCGTCCGCTGGTCCGACCAGCCGAACGTCAACCTGCTGGCCTACACCTTCTCGTTCGGCAACGGCTTCTCGGCTACCCTGTCGCTCGAAGAGGGCCGTTATGCTGGTCGTGGCGAACTCGCCGGCAACATCGGCGTCGATGAGGAGACCGGCCTCCCCGTGATTGTCACTGATAACGGCCTTGTCGCCGGTCAGCGCACTCCCGACGTGGTCGCCAACGTCCGCTACGCTGGCACCTGGGGTTCGGCTCAGATCTCCGGTGCCCTGCACCAGATCCGCGCCGTGGCGCTTGCGGTCGGCGAAGTTGGGGACCCGGTTACGACCACCGTTCTGGGTGACACGGAGTACGGCTTCGCTGTTACGGGTCAGTTCAACGTGAACCTGCCGATGCTCGGCGCTGGCGACACCGTGTGGCTCGCTGCGACCTACGCTGACGGCGCTACCGGCTACCTCGGCTTCTACAGCGTGGGCAATCCCTTCGGGAACGCAGCCTTCGCTGAGGCCATCTACGACGCCGACGGCGAGATCGACACGACCAGCGGCTGGTCGATCGCCGGTGGTCTGCGCCACTACTGGACCCCTGAGATCCGTCAGAACATCTTTGGTTCGTACGCCAAGCTCGAGTTCGGTGGCGCCGGCGGCGTCGACTTCTTCGACGCAAACTTCGGTGAGGACTTCACCGAGTGGCAGGTCGGCACGAACCTCCTGTGGTCGCCGGTGTCCGGCCTGACCCTGGGTGCTGAAGTGCAGTACATCAACCAGGAGACCGGTTTCGCCGATCCCGATCTCGACGACACCGAGACTGACTTCTGGACAGCTCGTCTGCGCGTCCAGCGCGACTTCTAATCGGCTCGAACCGATTGGTTAGAGGAAACCCCGGTGGAAACACCGGGGTTTTCTTTTTGGTTCGACGGCAGGGCAGGGGCCATCGGCGATGTTCGAGTCGCCATCCGGGGAGGACACCCTATCTCTTGCCTCGACAGGCATGGAGCGGCTATTCCGCAGCATGCGCGTGACAGTCAGGAGTGGATGAATGCCTTGGCGTACGAACCGGTCACTCGACCCTCGTCTCATCTCGACTTTCGTCGGCATCGGGCTTGCCGTCGGCCTAGCAGGCTGCTCGACCTCGGCCGATGTGGCTTATGGCTCGTTTCAGGCCGGTCCCGGCTACCAGACGAGCCGCATGTATGAGAGCCGTGTCTATGGCGATACCCAGAGAGGGATCGGGGCCGAGAACTGCCGCACGGTGACGAGACAGGCGACGGACGCGTTCGGCCAGCTCTCGTCTTCGGAAGAGACCGTTTGCGATTAGCCGACCGGTCCGGAGAAGCCGCCGCAGCCATGCCGCCTTCTCGTCCGACGAGGGAACGAACGCCCACCTTGACGGTTGGCATAGCGTCAATGCTTCGTCAGGAGAACATCATCATGAACAACATCATCTGGCTGATCGGCGCCATCGTGGTCGTTCTTGCGATCCTGTCCTTCCTGGGTCTGCGCTAAAGCATCGGACCCAAAAGTGGACTTGCACTATTGGGGCTCATCCGATGCTTTCTTCTTAACTTTATGGGCTTCGTCGCAAGCGGACCAAAGGGCCGCACGATGCTCTGAAGATTCTGCCTCGTGTGCTGGCAGGGCAGCCGCAAGCTGCCCTGCAGCCATTTGAGATGTCAGCAGATTGCGAGTTTCTGCGATGCCGCCTCACTGGGCCAGGGCCAGAACGGCGGACGCAATGTTCACGAGCGCCAGCATTCCGACAAGCGTCGGAACGAGGGGAATCCGCAGGCGCGGTTGCCGGTCCTCATCCCGAAAAGACTTGCTGTGCCATGAAAGACGAGAGCGCAGGGCGACCATTGCTCTTCTCCTCAACCGGCTCTCCGAAAGAGCGGGTGAACCTTGAACCTGGTTGAGGCAATGGGAGGTGCGCCTTCGCACATCCTGGCCCGACATTCCTTGTTTTTGAGCGCCTGGAGCATCGGGCGTGAAAAGTGGATTTGCCCTTTCGGGATCCAATCCGATGCTCTCTTCTCTTTTCTCTTAAGACTAAGAGCATCGTCTCAGAGGACCCGAAGGGCCGCGCGATGCGCTAATGGCGTGTTGCAGTCTTCTGGATCTGCAGCAGCTGGCCTTCGATCGCGCGCATTCGCGTCATTAATCGATCGAGTTCGGTCAGGAGCAGCTTCTCGTCCTGCCTGGCTTTCTCGACAAGGTCTGCCGACGAGCCGTGGCGAATCCGGCGAAGGGCGTCAGCCAGCTGCATGTCCAAGAGCCGCATGGCCCGCTCCAAATCCAGGAACTCCTGATGTAACTGACTCTCCTTGAACACCACCGGATCCCGTGTGCGAAGCAGGCATTGTTGGCTAAAGCTACATTGGGCAGCCCAGTTCCTCCAGGGATAAAAAACGACGGCCGAGCACTTTTCTCAATGGTCAAGCTGAAACAGACGGCTTTCCTCACCGTTCTGTGATGAACGGTCCGCAGCGTGGCGCCCGAGGTGCCCACCTGTGGCCTCGTTTGCTGCTTCCGCCAGGGATGCGTAGGGCCGGGAAGCGATCAGAGACCGTGGTCAAGATCATGCATGGCGCTGCTGCCATCGGCGGGGCGCTGAATGCCCTTTGTCGGCATCCTGCCGAGGGGCCGAACGCCACGGTCGCCGAAGAATAAGGCGGGCAGAGGGAGATACCGCATGGGACAAAAGTTCGAGCCACGTCGCATAGCGCTGATTGTCGAGGATGATTTCGAGGTCAGGGGCCTGGCGGCCGCCCTCTTGGAAGAAACCGATCTGCGGGTGGTGGAGACATCCAGCGCTGAGGAGGCTCTGGATTATCTGCGGGAGCGTGCGGACGATGTTGCCTTCCTCTTCGCCGATGTTCGGCTTTCGCGCCTCATGACCGGTTTGGACCTTGCCCGAACCGTGCGCATCAAATGGCCGTGGGTTCGAACAGTCCTGACCTCCGGTCTTGCCCCGGATGAAGGGCTGAGCGAGATGCCGCGGGACGTGCGCTTCATGCCGAAGCCGTGGCGTGCGCTCGAAGTGCTGATGGAGGCCGAGCGGGCGGCTCAGGGCTATCGTCACAACTGATCCGGCCGGCCACAAATCCGCGGGACCCACGTCAACGTGCCATCTTCGTCCCACCGGCTCCTGGAACCTTGGCGCTCGTCGGGAATTTCCGTCAGCAGAAAGGATTTCACCGATGCCGCAGACAACCGTTGCCACTGGAACGTTTTCATCTCGCAAGGCCGCGAACCAGGCCATCCAGCGTCTCGTCTCCAGTGGCTTTGCGCGTAACAGCATCGAGCTTCACCCGCATGATGAGGGTGAGGGATACGACCTCGAAATTCATACCCGGGCGGAGAACGTCAGGCGTGCCAGAAGGCTGATCAACGGCTCATCCATGCCGCTGGCCGGAATGAGCATGCAGGACATGGGGCAGATGGCGTCCGGCGCGGTTCGGACGGCCCGTTCCCATCCGCTCATCCTGTTGGGCGCGGGCCTGCTCGCAGGTTTCGTTCTCTACAACCTGATCCCCCGCTCGGAAGATAGGGAGTCCGCACCGCGCGGGCGGTCGTCACGCTCCGGCCGACAGACGCATCGCGCTCGCCGCTGACCGAACAGGGGGGACTTACAGGTCCTCCCCGTCAGCGTGGTCGTCCTGACGGTCGCTGCGGGACTCCAGCATTCTCACCAGATCCCTGATGCGATCCGGCGCCGGCTCTTTGAGGACGTCTTGGTAATCAGCTTGAAGTTGGCGGCCGATGTGCTTGAGCAGTTCATTCTGGCCAGCCGCCGTCAATCCGTTGGAGCCGATGCTCCAAGCGGAGTGCCTGTTCGCGGGATAGGGCGGCCCATTGCCCTGGTGGAGCCGCTTCGGCATCCTTTCCTCCTCCATTGGTGTGTATGAGCCTAAGAACGGGCTGATCTGTCCAAGGTTTCGGTTAAGTTTCTGAAAAAGATGCATTTTTCGACAAATCATGGAGGCGATTTGTCTCAGGAGAAAACCCTCCTAAGTGCGGCAAGGCTGCCACGGGGCAAGAATGATCGTGCCGAGGCGACCCCCGGTCGCATTGGTTTTGCCCGATCCGTGGTTCACAAGCTCGGCTTTAGCAACGGGGCGGGGGCTCGAGTGATGCGTGAAGTCTTGATGGTTTATATCGGCGGGGTCATCCTGCTTCTCATGCTCTGCACCGCCATCGACGGCGACGAAGAGATCGGCTTCGACCACATCGTGATCGCAGCCTTCGGATGGCCGATCTTCACGTCGATTCTCGCCTTGAGAGCCCTGAGCAACCGCTGATCTGCCAAGAGCGTTTGTGGCCTTCAGCCGGTTGCTCTTTCCGTTGCTTCCCTTCCTTGGCGGATATTCCCTCCATATCGGCAGCGGACATCGGCCAGTGCGGCCAGGTGGCGATCGCCTTCAACCCGGCAGGCGTCGTCTGCTCCATCGACATGGCCTACGGTTGATGCCTATCCGGGCAAACCGCCGCCAAAGAAAAAGCGCCCGATAAGAGGGCGCTTCAGTTGCGATCCGTAGGGGCAAATAAAGGATCGTAGCCCTTACGTAATAATCAGCGGCTGAAAAAGCTATAGCGATAACTGTTTCCAAAAGTACTACCTCTAAAGTTCATATCCCTTCGAGGTGCCTCGGCTTCTTTCAAGATTGATCAAGCAAGGGCAAATCAGATAGTGCTTAGCTTGCCGTTAGGGGCATTTGACCTGAAGAGCCGTGACCTGAATTCAAATAACAACAGGCGCGGCTCTTATCCGTTTCCAATAAGTGTTCATCAAAGAAAAAGCCGCGACCAGAGTTGTTCTGATCGCGGCTATATCCGTGCTCCGCGAAGATCACGGCAGGTCTCGATGAAAAATAACGCTATGATTGAAACGATGACCGTCGCGATGAATGGAATCTGTTTACGCGGCGCTTTCAGGGGAGGCAATTAGACCAAATGGTCTAGATGAGCACTGCGATTCGCGGAGCAATCCCATGCCTCAAGATTCGAGCGACTGTGCCCAGACCAAGCCGGATTCCCTCGAAAGGCTTGTGCCGGGGAGTAGTCCCGAGGGGTGACGCATCCCGAAGAGAAGTGGATCAGAGCGATGCTGTTCCAGTTCCTGCATGAGTCCCGGGGATGGCAGGAAGTGGTGGGGGCGGCGTGGAATCGCCAACCCCATCTGGGTAAGAGGCCTTAGCAAGGCAGAAAGCTGAAAGTATTCCTTGCACATAGGTAGAAAAAGGGCCGCGCCCCGTCTTCTCTGACTGTGTTCGCGGCCCTTCTGACCCGTAATGCCCCTACGGATCGGGCTTACCTATGTTAATAATCTGATCCGATCAACAAAATTTAGTTTACAAATAAACGATAAAGGTTCGAGTTCAGCCGGATCAAATCGTTGACATGCCTGATTTCTCTCACGATCTGCCACATTTACAACATGATACCCAAGCCAATTAAGTCTCTCGACCTTTGATTTGCCCCTACGGGTCGGACCTCAAAAGCGCCCTCTCTTCCAGGGCGCTTTCTTTTTCAGGCAGGGTGATTGCTCATCCTTCTGATGGCGCCGTTGATGCTCTCCTGTGGAATTCCACTATCGGATGTCGACCTTGCGGAACGTGGTCCAGGAATACTCTGCTGTTCAGTGGAAGCGGCGGAGAATCGGGAACATGAAGCGAGGCGCGGTGGCATTTGAGGGAAGTGCCCGAAAAGGCCGCTCGTTTAAGCAGGTGTTAATCTGGCAAGGCGGAGAATCGAGCATCATCGAGGAGAACCGAGATGCTCTACGCTTCTCGTTCCAAGGCTACAGTCCTGATCGTCGAAGATGATGCGCTTTTCCGGGAACTGCTGACCCAGCTTCTTCTGACGGGCGGCTTCGATGTGATCGCGTTGCCGACCGGTGAGCAGGCTCTCTTGGCCTTGTGCCGGCATGGGGATCAGATCGACTGGCTCGTGAGCAAGATCAGGCTGCCGGGACTCCTATGTGGATGGGTGCTGGCAGACGAGTACCGTGAGCATCACCCTGATCGCCCCGTGGTGCTGATCCCGCCGCACTTCGAACCGGCCGAGATGTCGTCGGATCGGGTGGTGTTCGTGCCACCGGGAGCGCCGATGAGAGTGCTTGAGGTGCTTCAGGCTTTGAAGAACCCGGAGCCCACACGTGTGCTGCCGCTTCCTGAGGCCGGGGCCGCCTGAGGGGTCACCGTGAAACTTGGCTTGAGCGACCTGAGGCGGTAAGCCGAGGGATGCTCAAGCTCCAAGAGGATCTGCTCGGCCAACCGGTGAGGACAAATGGCTCAGCCCTCAGCCCGTCCGAGGGCCTCAGTCGGCTCACTCACGATATTGCCGATCTCAAGCTGCGGATCTCCGACCAGATCGCACTCATTCAGGAACTGGCTTGGGAGGCCCAAGACACTGCGTCCACGAAGGCGGCACTCTCTGAGATGCAGGAGACTCTCAGGGATTGGGCCGCCCACCGCCATTTGCTCACTAAGCTCCCAAACGATTGAGCGGCAACCCGTTTGAGGTTCGGGCGTTACTTGCCATCATAGATGCTTGAGGGGGGCTCCATGCCCGACAAGAAGCGTCTTCTCACATGCGGTTGTATCGGACTCGCAGTCGCGTCGTTCGTGTTGATTGGCGCTATCGTCGCCCAGCCGCTTCTTAGTGCCGTGTGGTCACCATCCGTGACCACCGCTCAGCTGCCCAATGCGTCCCCAAGGTAAGAGGCCTCGCTGAGGCACAGATTGATATTGGCAACGGGCTCTTATGAATATGAAAATGTTCGAGCTTACTGTTTCTAGCACTTGTTAATAAACTTTATCATTGTGTGAAGACGATTTGTCCCGACAATACTGATATAACTGGAACGATGTTGATCATCCTCGCGTTTGACCTGCAGATATCAATGAGGTCATTCGATGAGAGTTCTATTTTCTGTCGCTGTTATTGCCGCCGTCAGCCTTCCTCTTGGTGCTCATGCGCAGTCGGCTGATGAGGCCGCTGGTGCAGGTGCGGGTCTGGCGACGGGTGCTGTGGCCGGTGCGATCATTGGTGGTCCGGTTGGGGCTGCTCTCGGCGGAGCAATCGGTGCCATTGCGGGCGGGGCCCTTTCGGCCCCTCAGGCGGCTCGGGTCCAGCAATATGTGGTGACGCAAGGCACACCATCTGCCTACGTTCAGGACCAAGTCGTCGTGGGAGCGCCTCTGCCGCGGACGGTAAGCTCTTACCCTGTTCCTGCGGATGTGGGTGTGAATACCCAGTATAATTACTCGGTGCTCAACGAGCGTACGGTAGTGGTTGACCCGCAGACCCGCCGCGTCATTCAGGTCATCGACTAATTCACCTGTCGGAAGCGAAAAGGGCAGCCGCATCGGCTGCCTTTCTTCGTTGTGTCGTGCATCGAGGGAGTCGCTTCAGGGCCTCAGCCCTATCGACCGAGTCAGGCTGACCATACGCCCGCGCCACGTCGAGAGGGGCGTGTCCGGTGACGGCCTCCGACACTCGCTCGCGGATTCTATTAAAGCATCGGACCCAAAGTGGATTTGCACTTTTGGGATCCACTTTTCACTGACGTGGCCCTTCGGGTCGCTGACGCGGCCCTCTGGGTCCGCACGATGCTCCAGGGCCAGCAATCTGCTCGAACGTGTGACGCCCTGGGTGATCGGGTCTGACCTCAGGATCATCGACTCCGATCTCGAGGCCCCGCTCCACAAGGTGATTGCGGGTCTCAATCGCTTGGGATCGCCCCATGCCCGGCCGCGTTCGATGGCAGAACGACCGAACCCCTTGAAGCGCAGGATCTTCTTGAGGATCAAGCGCTTCCAAGAGGGTTGGTGCGGACGGCGGGGGTCGAACCCGCACGGGCATAGCCCGAGGGATTTTAAGTCCCTTGCGTCTACCGGTTTCGCCACGTCCGCATTGCCATGAGGGTTATCGGTCTCACGGCCGGAGCGCAAGCCTGCTGCGCTTCGAAGGCGGTCACTCGGGCGTGCGGAAGCCGTAGATCCAATCGTACCGGTTCGACATGCTTTCGGGCCCGATCCACTGCATGATCTTGTCCCGGCCGAAAGCCACGAGCGCCCCCGAATGATAGATGCGTCCGTTCCGGCGGCCCTCGGCCTGGATGCGGGTCACCCGCTCGAGGCGATGCCGCTCGTACGCGGCCAGGGCCTGAGCGACATCCTGTCCATCGCCCTTGAAGAGGGCGGCGAGGGTCGCGGCATCCTCGATGGCCAGCGCTGCGCCCTGAGCCAGAAACGGCAGGACCGGATGGGCGGCGTCGCCCAAAAGGGCGATCCGCCCCTGGGCCAGTCGCTTGATGGGATGGCGGAAGAGGGACCAGCGCAGCCACTCGCGGGGCATGCCCAGGAGTTCGCGCAGGGCGGGAGCGGCGCTGCGGTAATGGACGAGCAGATCCTCTGCGCGTCCGGGCGCGGACCAGCCTTCGACGGGCTCCCGGGCCTTCTCGATGGCCACTACATTGACCAGATTGCCGCTGAGGATCGGGTAATGGACCACGTGGCCCCTGGCTCCGAGCCAGAGCCCGGTCTCGTTGCCGTCGAGCTCCTGCGGGACGAGCCGGCGCTCGACGGTCGCCCGCCAGGCGACATAACCATGGAACCGGGGCGGGGCCGTGTCGCCGATGGCCTGTCTGACCTTGGACCAGATGCCGTCCGCCCCGATCACGACGTCGGCCGTGATGCTCTCCTGTGACCCGTTGGACGAGGTCCAGACGATGTGTGCATGATCGGGAGCATTCCGCACCTGCTCGACCTTGCGTCCCGTGACGATCCGGATCGAGGCTTCGGACCGGACGGCGTCGAGCAGGATGGTCTGCAGGTCGGCCCGATGGACCACCCAATAAGGCGCGCCGTAGCGCTGCTGCATGTAGGCGCCGAGGGCGACTCCGCCGATCGGCCGGCCCGACGAAATGCCACGCACCACCACGCGGTCGGGAGCCGTCGCCACCCGCCGCAGGGCGGGGGCGAGCCCGAGCCCGATGAGGATGCGGCTGGCATTGGGGGAGAGCTGCAGGCCCGCGCCCACTTCGCTGAAGCCCGGGCGGCGCTCGATGAGGGTCACCGAATGACCCTGGCGCGCGAAGCTCAAGGCTGCCGTCAGGCCGCCGATCCCGGCGCCGACGATGGCGATGGAGAGGCCCTGCACCTTAACGCGAGGAAGGATCGGTTGCGAAATCCGGCTCCCAGACGCATTCGGCCGGACGGGCCTGATCGGCCTTCAGGGACGGGTCGTACTTGAACAGAGTCGAGCAGTAGGAGCAGACCGTCTCGGTGTCGTACCCCATGTCGATGAAGATATGGGGATGATCGAAAGGAGGCGTGGCTCCGATGCACATGAACTCCTTCGAGCCCACATGAATGACGGGAACGCCCGGATCGTTGTGGAAGTGAGGGGTGCCTTTGTCAGCCATTGCCGTTGCTCTGAAGCCGTGAAATTCGCGCGCACCATAATGGCCGAAGGCCCCCGCGCCTAGACCCAAAATTCCGCGCTGCAGGGCAGCTTCGCCCGACCGGCCTCCGCCGCCGGAACGCCATGATGGATTGATGTCAAAGAGCGTTCGGGCAAGCGGGATTGGGCTGCGGGCCATGTGGCGCGCGGCCTTAAGCGGGAGAGGCGATCGAGGGAGGGCGCGAGGAGCGGACCGGCTCGATGCTGTGGGAAGGGAGAAGCCTGTCGGCTCCCCGCGCACGGTTCTTTTAGGCGGACTGTCGACG
>NZ_SPJX01000640.1 GCF_004458765.1 Microvirga pakistanensis
GGCATTGGGCTCGCCGTTGCGGCTGACGCCCATGTCGCCGGTGGCCACCCCCACCACCCGGCCGTCCTCGACCAGCACCTCGGAAGCCGGGAAGCCCGGATAGATCTCCACTCCCAGCTCCTCCGCCTTGCGGCCGAGATAGCGGGCCAGGTTGCCCAGCGAGCCCACGAAGTTGCCGTGGTTGTTCATGAGCTTGGGCATGAACACGTTGGGCAGGCGCACGCCGCCGGCATGGCCCAGATACATGAACTCGTCGGCGGTGACTTCCGTCTTGAGCGGCCGGTCGGGATCGGTGCGCCACTCGGGCAGGAGGCCGTCGAGCCCGATCGGGTCGATCACCGCGCCGGACAGAATGTGGGCGCCCACCTCCGAGCCTTTCNACGCGGATGGAAGACTATCGGTTTGGGTCATCATCATTAACAGGCAGCCTTGGCGCCGGAGACGGTGGGGAAGCAGGGAGGCGAGATATCTCCAACACGGAACCCAGCACCATCAGGGCACCAGGATTCGTCCGGGAGCGAGACATCCCGAGGGATCGAGAAGCTGCTTGATGGCCGTCATTAGCTCCCGTTGCGGCCCCTGCAACCGCATGTCGAGAGCGGCACGCTTCGACAGACCGATCCCGTGCTCTGCACTGATGCTGCCATCAAACGAATCCACAACCTCGTTCAACTTCTCGACGAGAAGAGGCAGGTGCGGCTGGAAGAAGGTCCCCGCCAAGCCTTCCGGCGGCAGCGCATTCACATGGACGTTGCCGTCACCCACATGGCCATAGCTCAGCACATTGAGCCCCGGAAGCTGCGTCGTGAGAACCTCGGTGACCTTGGCAATGAAGGCAGCCATGGACGAAATCGGAACGGAAACGTCCGACCGGAGATGAAGTCCGCGCCTCTGCTGCGCCTCGACCATCAGCTCCCGGATCCGCCAGAATGCCTTCGTCTGCGTATCGCTTTGGGCCATGAACCCGTCTGCCGCTAGGCCTCGTTCGAAGGCCATGGCCATCAGGTCCTCCACCCATCCCTTGAGGTCCGGACCGCCGCTCGACGAAATCTCCACGAGGGCGTGAGCCGGATACTGCGCCGTCTCCTTCGGGATGCCGGGGTGATCGTCGAGCTCGAATGCTAGCTCGAGGCAGGGGGCGGTGATCAGCTCGAAAGCCGACAGGAACTCGCCCGCCTCATGCTGAAACAAAGCGTAGAGATCCATGATCTGGTCCACGCTTTCGCAGCACAGCCACACGGTCTCGACGTGCTTGGGCTGCGGATAAAGCCTGAGCGTCGCGGCGGTGATAACCCCCAGCGTGCCTTCGGTTCCCACAAAGAGCTGCTTGAGGTCGAGGCCGGTGTTGTTCTTATGAAGGGCGCGCAGATCCGACAGGATGCGCCCATCGGGCAGAACCACCTCGAGGCCCAGGAGGGATCGGCGCATCATGCCGTAGCGCAGCACGTTGAGGCCACCCGCGTTCGTCGCGATGGTGCCGCCAACTTGGCAGCTTCCTTGCGCACCGAGGGCAAGCGGAAACAGAGCCGCCTGCGCGGCTGCGGCGTCCTTGACGTCCTGGAGGATGCATCCTGCCTCCACGGTCATGGTCATACCGAGAGGATCGACTGCCCGGATCCGGTTCATGCGCTCAAGGCTTAGCACGACCTGATCCGTGCGATCCGGTGTCCCGCCTCCAACCAGGCCGGTGTGCCCTCCTTGAGGGATAACGGACAGTCCCGCATCGCGACAGATGCGTAGCGCGCCCGCCACCTCATCGACGGTCGTTGGACGCAAGACCGCAGACGGAGCACAATGATAATCGCCGCTCCAATCGCGGGAGTAGCGCTCCGTGATGTCGGCCCCAACCAGCAGACCGGCGGGACCGAGCACATTCCGGAGGCGTGAGATCGTATCTTCCCCAATCGTCTTCATCGTACCTTTTCCACTTCCGGTCGAGGATTGTCGTAGCGAAGCCACCCAACGAGCCTTTAGGTGGGCCAGCACGCCGCACGGTTTCGCAACCCGTCGGACACATGGCCAGGAGGTCCGCAGGCTCGGACCGCATGATCAATCGTTTCCGCCAGGATAGACGTCGTGACGTCGATGGAATCCCAAACCTGCGCCTCGCAGCGCCATAGGTGGAGCCCCAAGCTTCGCTTCAAGCGTTATGCGAAATAGCGAACCCGGATCGCGTCAATGGCCACGGCGATGAAGATCATGAAGCCGCCGATCATCCCAACGTAGAAGGAGGGAACATTCGTAATGGCAAGCCCCACCTGAATCACCGTCAGAAGCAGGACGCCACCGAGAATTCCGGTCACATTCCCGCGGCCGCCGAACACGCTGACGCCGCCGATGATCGGGGCCGCGATGGCATAAAGCAGGTAGCTCGATCCCTGGTTCGAGGTGATCGCCATCTGCCACGAGGCCAGCAGGAAGCCCGCGACACCCGCGAGAAATCCCGAGATCGTGTAGGTCATGATCTTGATCCGGTCGACCCGGATGCCCGCAGAGTTCGATGCAGCGGGGTTTCCGCCGACTGCGTAGATGGAGCGACCGAAAACGGTCATGCGCAACATGACGCCGATCAGGACAAGTGAGAGGACAAAGATCAGCGGCATCACCGGCCATCCGGCAACCGAGGCTTGGCCGATCCAGACGTAGCCGTCGGACAGGTTGGTGAGCGTCTTTCCTTGGGTCAGGGCCAAAAGGGCGCCCTGCAGGATGATCATCATCGAAAGGGTCTGGATCAGTGAAACCATGCGCAGCTTCGTGATGCAAAGCCCATTGAAGAATCCGATCAGTGTGGCGACCGCGACACCGACCATCATGGCAGGGAACCAGGGCATATTCAGGTCCGAATAGGCGAGAGCGCCGATCGCCGACGAGAACCCGAGATTGGCGGGGATCGACAGGTCGATCTCTGCGACGAGGAGCGGCAGCGCCACGGCGAGGCCTAACATGCCTAGCACGGTCGCCTGCACCATGATGTTCTGCATGTTCATGACAGTAAGGAAGAACTCGTTGAAGAGCCCGAAGCCCACAACAAGTGCGAACAGCCAGATCCAAACGACATTGTGCAGGACCCAGCGGATGGTCTGGTGCAACTTGTCCCCTTTCCGGGCTGCCGATCCCTTGGCGGTCGAAACGATTGCAGTCATTGTCTTATCCCTAATACCGGCAATGCGCCTCAGGCCTGTGCCAGGTTGCGCAGATTGCCCGTCGTAATATCGTCGCCTGTGACGACTTCCTGAACGGACCCGTTGCGAAACACGAGGACCCGGTCGACGGCACGAACCAGTTCGTCCGTGTCGGTCGACACGATGATCACGCAAACGCCGGTTCTGCTGAGTTGATCGATGATGCGCAGCACATCCTGCTTGACCCCTATGTCGATGCCGCGAGTGGGCTCGTCCAGGATCAGCAGGCGCGGGTTGGTCGCCAGAACGCGACCGAGACAGACCTTCTGTTGATTGCCGCCGCTCAATGTATCGACCGGAACCGACGGGCTCGGCGCCTTGATTCCCATGCTGGCGAAGTAGTCGCCGCACAAGCGCGCTTCGCGCTTGGAATCGATGAAGCCCATCCATGACCTTTCATCCAGGGACGACAGGGCCACGTTCTCGGCTATCGAAAGATGCCCGACGACGCCGTCCTTCCGCCGATCGTCGGACAGATAGGCAATGCCGCGATCCAGCGCATCGCGCGGATGGGCAGGAAGCCTCTCGCCCGCGCCACCATCGAACGAAATCGTCCCTTCCCGAGCGGGCTGGAGCCCGAAGATCGTACGGGCGAGTTCCTTTGCTCCGGCTCCCGGAAGGCCCGTGAAACCAACCACGTCGCCGGCACGAAGTTCAAGGCTGTCGATCCGGACGTGGGGCGCTACGACGTTCCGCAACTGGACGGCAACCGGCACCTCGGCGGCGGTGCGACGGTCGCGCTGGAAGAGGTCCAGCCCACGCCCGAGCACGAGCTCGGACAATTGCTCCGATGTCAAAGACGCAACGTCGTCGGTACCGCCCGCCAGCGATCCGTCCCGCAGCACCGAAACCGCGTCGCAGATTTCGAGAATTTCCTCATTGTAGTGCGAGATGAAGATGAAGGTCACGCCCTTCTGCTTCAGCTGGCGCATGAAGTCGAATAACTGACGCCGGTCCGGCACCGTCAAAGCGGCCGTCGGCTCGTCCAGAATGATGACTTTACCACCCGAGAACATGGCACGCAGGATATTCAACTTGCGCCGAGCAACGGCATCGAGGGACCCCGCCCTCGCTTCGGGACTGATGTTCGATCCCTCCAGCATGCGGGCAGCGTCGGCCTTCAGCTTCTTCCAGCGCACGAAGCCGCTGCGCGACGGCCAGATTCCCAGCATCAGGTTCTCGGCTGCCGAGATATGATCAATGATCATCGGCTCCTGCGTGACGAGAAACACGCCTGCCTCTTCCATGGAACGTACGTCCGCATGGGAAATCTCGTGGCCGTCAAGACGGATCGTGCCGCTGGTCGGGCTCTTCTGACCAGATATGATGCCGACGAGGGTACTCTTGCCTGCTCCGTTTTCGCCAAGGAGACCGTGAATGGTGCCGCGGCGAATATCGATGCTGACGTTGCGAAGCGCGACGAACGAACCATAAGTCTTGCGAATGTTTTCCACGCGCAACACGATGTCCGCCGTGTCACGCCGGTTATCAACTGAGGCATTCATCTGAACGGGCATGACACTGAGTCCTCGCAGTGACCTCTTTGATCCCGCCCGAGCTCATTCGGGCATGCGTGAAGTGGCGCCCGGTTGCACGGGAGAGCGCAACCGGGCCAGCCCAGGATCAGGTGTAAGGTACGCCCCACTCCTTCTCGGCCACATGGCCCCAATGACGCTTGTCGGAAGCGTTTTCTCCGTTGATGACGAAGGGCGGGATGATCAGCGTAGGACCGGTCTTGCCGTCCACGATCTCGCCCTTTTCCCAGAAGTACTTTGCATTCTGGTAGGTGCCGAGCGGAACTTCGTTGCCCTTCATGGAATGCTTGGCGAGCATTTCCACTGCGATTTCACCATAGGCGATCGGATCCTGCGACACGCAGGCGTCCATGTAACCGTCCTGGATCCATTTGAGAGCCACGGGCTCGCCGTCGATCGTGACGAAGATCACGTGACCTTCCTCACCGGCCTTCTTCCAACGACCCTTTTGCTGCAGCGCCGTTGCGATGCCGCGAGCTGGCGAATCGCTCGGCGCGTGAACGGCGTCGAGATCGGGGTGCTCGGACAGGGTTCCCAGCGTCACGGAAAGCATCTGTTCGAGCTGACCTTCGCTCGGGCGAGCAATATAGGTAATCTCTGGATACTTGGCGAATTCGGCATCCATGCCTTCCTTGCGCTGGCGCCATGCAACGCTGGCCAGGGCGCCGTAGCAGTTGAGAACCTTGCCGCGTGGGCTCCCGTACTTCTTGGTCAGGCGATCGATGATCTCGCGCGCAGCCATGACGCCGCCCTCGCGGTTGTCGAAGCTGACGGTAATGGCCACCTTGCCGCCGTCAGCAGGCGTATCGATGATTGCCACCGGGATCTTCTGCTGGTTGTAGCGGCGGATCGCACTGACGATCGCCTGGCTGTCGATCGGATCGGAGACGAGAGCCGCCGGCTTCGAGAGCATCAGACTTTGCCACTGCTCAAGCTGCTTGGTGTTGTCGAAATTGGCATTCGTGGCTTGGAACGACCATTTGTTGGCTTCGACGGCCCGCTTTACGGCATGCTCCTCGATGACGAAGAAATAGTAATCCAGGCTCTTGTTGCTGAACGGCAGGAACACGCGATCCTGCGCAAATGCCGCACGCCCGGCGAGCGTGCTTGCTCCCAGTGCCAACCCGCTTGCGAGGATCTGTCGACGGTTCATTCTCGGATTGATGCTCATTCTATCCTCCCTAGAAAAATTTGATTGAGATAGTTTCACTACATGGGTCGGCGGCTTGTCAAGTCCAAGATCGCAGAGTGCCCGAGAAGTTGGTATCCTTTAGTATTATCAATTATTTATTCTTGGATACCAGCAGGAGCCGGACAATAGTGACCCTCAGTACCGCGCCGACGAACCGAAGGCGCGGTACGGCTAAAGGCGTACAGATTTAAGTTTTACTACATCAGCGCATGTGCACCTGGGATGTTCCATCGAAGCAGCCCACGACCATGCCGACAGACTCGCGCGTGAACAGCCCGTTCTCGACGACGCCCGGGATGCGGTTGAGCTCGATCTCGAGCGACACTGGGTTTCCAATGACGCCGCATTTGCAGTCGAGAATGAAGTTTCCACTGTCCGTCACCACCGGCTGGCCATCCCGCATCCGACGGTAGATCTCGGCCTGAATGCCGTGCTCTTTCAGCACGCGGTCCACCATTCGCTCGGTCTGCTTCCAGGCAAACTGCACAACCTCGACCGGCAGCGGAAATGCCCCGAGCGCATCCACGATCTTCGTTTCGTCGCAGATCGTGATCATCCGCTTGGAGGCGTGCGCGATGATCTTTTCCCAGAGCAGGCAGGCGCCCCCACCCTTGATCATGTGGAAATTGCGATCTATCTCGTCGGGTCCGTCGATCGTGAGGTCGATCTCTCCGATTTCATTGGGATCCGTTATGGCGATGCCGACCTCGCGGGCCACATCGATGGTCGACCGAGATGTCGTTGTGCAGGTGAGCTTCATCCCATCGGCAACGTATTTTCCGAGCTCCCGGACGAAGAAGTGCGAGGTGGTGCCGGAACCAAGACCAAGTTTCATGCCGTCCCGGACGAAGTCCTGAATCACGCGGCGTCCTGCAACTTTCTTTGCTTCATCCTGCTTCGTCGACATCTTCTTTCCTTACGTTGTATGAATTGGCGCCGGCGCTCGAGGAGCCGCGCCGACCGACGATCGCCCTGATGGACGACCTCAGATTTTATCAGTCAGCCAGGAATCCAGGGCTGGCAGCTGATCCGGGAACTCGCTTCCGCTTGAAACCGCGATGGCCGTCACAAGCATGTTGATGACGAGGTGGTGGTTGAGGCGCGAAGCAAGCGGCGTCATCAGTTCCGTCCGGTCATAGGGCAGAACGGCGACTAGGACGTCGGTCACGCGCGCAAGGGGACTTTCCGCAGCAGTGACCGATACGACGCGCGCGCCCCCGGCTCGGGCTGCGATCGCCAACTCCACCATCTGTTTGGTATGCCCCGACTGGGAGAAGATCAGAGCAACTTCGTTGGGCCGTGAGTTCTCGGCATGCATCCACTGCTTCTGCCGTCCCATGACCGCCGCGCAGCGCATTCCGAGACGCTGAAACTTGTGCTCCGCGTCGATGGCGGTGACCTCCGAGATGCCGCTGGCGTAGATCCCGATCCATGTGGCGCTTCGTAGAAGCTGCGCAGCGGCTTCGATCTGCTTGGGAACGAGATCCTCCAGCGCCCGCTGGATGGCGTTCAGCGAATTGCGGCAGGTCTTGCGCACGATGTTCTCGACGCTGTCGTTCGACACGATCTGCTCGTACGCGAAGGGAGCGGACGGCACCAGGCTTTGCGCCAGGTGCAGCTTGAAATCCTGATACCCTTCGAAGCCGAACCTGCGGCAGAACCGCATGATCGTTGGATCACTGACGGAGCAGCACTCCGCCAGCTTCGCCATGCTCATATGGATGACTTCACCTGGGCACGAGTTCACAAAGGCACCGATGCGCTGTTCTGCGGCTCCCATTGCGTCCATGTCCTGCAGAATTCGCTGCAGAAGACTCACCGCCATGAAGTATACTCCTCCCGATCCCTGCCCTCGTTGTCAGCGCCGATGGCCGAGGAGGTCGGTCAGCCGTTGAAGCCGCTGATGCGGTTCGACGGGAACGTCTCCCCCGCCCCCCCAGGGCACCACAAAAAAGGGCGCGTTGGCCGCCTCCGCAGTCTTTTTATCGACCTTCGTGTCGCCGATATAGGCCCAGGCGCCCGGCTCGAGCTCCATTCTTTCCACCACCGCAAGCAGGTGCCCGGGATCTGGCTTGCAAGCGGGTACAGCGTCGGCCCCCATCGCCACGTCGATGATCTCGTCGAGTTTGAGAATTCGCAGAATGTCGTGGGTCAGGGCATGGGGCTTGTTCGTACAGATTCCGAGGCGGATTCCAGCCTTGTGCAGCCTGTGCAGGTCCTCCTCGACGTGGTTGAAGAAGCGCGTCTTGCCGGCCGGGTTCCGGCGATAGTTCTCAATGTAGCACTGGACGGCATCGTCGACGGTTGCGTCGTCGGCGGGAAGATTCTTGTCGATGAAGATGTCGAGCAACAGCCGGCGCGGCCCATTGCCGATAAACTGCTCGACATAGGCGACGTCCAGTTCGGGCCAGCCGCGCTCGGCCATGTAGACATTGACCGCGGCTGCGATATCCGGCGCGCTATCGATCAACGTACCGTCCAGATCAAAGATGAGAGCCGAATACCGGTTCATGCGTAGCGCCGTTCCCTTGTTTGACTGATATCGTCCGTGTTGATGCAAGTCTCGCTGCGACAGCCCGTCCGGCAGGTCATCGATCGGCAAAGACGGGGTCGTTCAACGCACAGAAGCTCTCGCTCAATGCTGGATAGAGACCACGATAGATCGTGTGAGCCTTCCGATAGACCGCACCGGCTGCCCCATCGGCATGCTCGCGGGTGAGTTCGCGGATCGTGGCCGACGCCTCAACGACATCCTTCCACACGCCGACGCCGACGCCGGCGACCAAGGCGGCTCCGAAGGCGGCGCCCTCGGCGGCACCCTCCGTCGTCACGACGTCGCAATCGAACAGGTCGGCCTGGATCTGGCGCCATAGCGCGGATCTCGCGCCGCCGCCTGAGGCCTTGATCAACCGACCTGAGATCCCCATCGGCTGCATCAGCGTCCGCATGTCGTAGAAGGCATGCACCACACCTTCCATAACGCCGCGGGCCAGGTCACCCGCCGTATGCCGTGCCGTGAGCCCGACGAAGGCGCCGCGCGCGTCGGGATCGGGGTGCGGGCAGCGTTCGCCGTTCAGGTAGGGGAGGAACAGCAGTCCTCGAGCGCCGGGCTGGCTCGTTTCCGCGGCTGCGACCACCGTGTCGAAGTCGAGCGCATCATGCCCCAATCCCCGCATGACGGATCGGAACCAGCCCATGGCGCCGCCGGCATTCAGCGACACGCCCATGGCATGCCATTTGGACGGGCCGACATTGCAGAACATTTGAATGCGCCCGTCCGGGCTCGGCGAAGGCGCGTCCAATGCCGCAGCGAGGATCCCAGCGGTGCCGATGGTGGTTTGAAGCTCGCCGGGAGAGATCACGCCCGAGCCGATCGTCTGAATCACGCTGTCGCCGCCGCCGCCGGCCACGGGAGTTCCGGGCGGCAACCCGAACAGGGCAGCACCAGAGGCGCTCACGCGACCGCTGATCTCGTGGGATTCGAAACAGGGCGGCAGCAGGGCCGGATCAATCCCGACCCGTTCGATCAGGCTCGAGGCCCAGCTACGCTTCATGGTGTTGAAAAGACCGGTTCCGGATGCATCCGACACCTCTGTGGCCACTTCCCCGGTCAGGACAAGCCGAAGATAGTCCTTAGGGTTGAGAACGTAGCGCAGCCGCCGGTAGAGGTCCGGCTCGTGCCTTTGCATCCAGAGGATTTTGCCGCCGGTGTATCCAACCAGCATGCGGTTGCCGGTCTGCGCCAGAAGGGCCTGCAGCCCGCCTGCCTGCTCGGTGATGTCGGCCGCCTCGGCAGCATTGCGCTGGTCATTCCACAGGATGGCCGGCCGCAGCACCTGCCTGTCCTGGTCGAGCGGCGTCAACCCGTGCATCTGCCCGGACAGGCCGATGCAGAGAAGCTCGGAATCCGGGCACTGCCGCATGACCGCCGTCACCGCTTCGCGAGCGCCGTCGACCCAGGACTGCGGATCCTGTTCCGTCCAGCCGGGGCGTGGCTGCGCCAGGCCATAATGCGCCGTATGGGCGGCCAGAACCTCTCCGTCCGTGCTGATCAGCAAGGCCTTGCAGCCGGATGTTCCGATATCGATGCCAAGAAGCGCGGACGGCATGGCTAGGCTCCGACCCCGTGATAGAGCCGGACATGCTTGAAGTTGAAGTACTCCAGCAGTCCCTCGCGACCGTGCTCATAGCCGACTCCGCTCTGCTTGCGGCCGCCATATGGGGCATTCATGATGCCTGCGTCGACATTGTTGATGGCCACATTGCCGAAGTCGAGGTCCGTCGACAGCCGGTAGATCTCCTGCAGATCGCGTGCGTAAACATAGGATGCCAAGCCATACGAGGTGTCATTCGCCAGCGAGACGGCCTCGTCGAGATCATCGAATGGCGCTACGCCGACCAGCGGGCCGAACGTTTCCTCGGTCATCACCTTCATGGCATGCGTGCAATCGGCAACGACGGTCGGGCGGAAGAAGAAGCCGTGCGCGAATTCCTTACCCTCTGGCGCTCCGCCCCCGGCGACGAGGCGCGCACCCTTGTCGAGCGCATCGGCAAGATGGTCGCGCATCTTGGCCAACGGCTCGGCCGAGGCCATCGAGCCCACGTCGGCATCCGGACGCGAGAGCCCGTCGCCGACGGTCAGTGCATCCGTGGCCTTGGCGAATTTTTCGAGGAACACGTCATAGATCGGGCGCGCCACATAGATGCGGTTGATGGCGATGCAAATCTGCCCCATGTTGCGGAAGGAGCGGCGCGTGGCGCCTTTGACGGCGGCATCCAGATCGGCGCTTGCCGTTACGACCAGCGGGCAGTTGCCGCCCAGCTCGAGCGACAGACGCTTGATGCTTGGGCACGAGCGCTGGATCTGCAATCCCACGGCGTTGGAACCGGTGAAGGCAATCTTATCCACATCCGGGTGCTCCACCAGAGCTTGGCCGACGATCGAACCCTTTCCGGTCAGAACGTTGACGACGCCGGCCGGGATTCCCGCCTCGGCGACCTTTTCGGCAATCGCGAGCGCGGTAAAGGGTGTGAGCTCGGCCGGCTTGATGATGATCGCACATCCTGCGGCCACGCTGGCGCAAAGCTTCCAGCCGATCAATTCCGCAGGGTAGTTCCACGGCGTGATCGCACCCACGACCCCGATCGGTTCACGGACCACCTGACTCTGGAAGCCGTTCTGATCGTTCGGTACGATCTCGCCGAGAATGCGAACTGCTTCCTCGCCATAGAAATGGCAGGCTTCGGCGAGCTTCAGAATTTCGCCCTTGGCCTCGTTGAGCGGCTTTCCCTGCTCCATCGTCATGATCTCGGCCATGCGGCCCGCGTCGGCTGCGATCAGGTCGCCCAGCTTGTGCAGGGCCTGCGCGCGAACTTTCGCCGGAACACGCGACCAAGACCGGAACGCCTTGCGCGCGGCCGCCACGGCTTGGTCGATCTCATCCGGCGTCGCGCCCGCGATCTCGCCGATCACCTGGTCGCGCGCAGGATTCTTGACGCTCATGCGCGCCCCGGAACCTTCGACAAAGCGTCCCGCGATGAACAGAGCTCCGTTGAATCGGGACACTATCGCTTCAGACATTGGCTCTCCGCATCGTTTCCACATCGTACGTCCGCCTCTACGGCCACGGCAGGCAGAATATAGCAATACTACATAAGTGCAAGCTCACAAAAGAGAAAACCGAAAGAGCTGGCCTTACTCTCCTGACGAACTAGAAAAGTGTTGTCCGGCAGAGACTTAGAACGATGACACGGCACCTATCGTATCAAAATCGCGGGGCGTATCGAACATTTCCCGCTCTCATTCCAGTTTGGCGTAGCTTTGCGTCTTGACGACCGGGAAGGCATTAACGTAGTTTTGCTACGCATACACGGATCGTAGAATGCTTCCCGTATCCCACGAACGCGCCCGGCTCGTTGGCCGCGTATGGCGCTCAGATATCTCAGCTCCCTCGGTGGTGATCGTTCGCGACGCCCAGGTGATCGATGTTACGCCCTCGGTTTCATCGATGGCCGATTTCCTCGACGAGGATCCGGCAGGCCGCTTCGACACGCTCGACGGCGAGGTTCTCGGCACGCCTGATGATCTCGTTCTTGCACCCGAGGAGATGGGGGTCCGCGCCACGCGTCATTGCCTGCTCGCCCCCTGCGACTTCCAGGCTCTCAAGGCCTGCGGCGTCACGTTCGCACAGAGCATGATCGAGCGCGTGATCGATGAGCGCACCCTGGGAGATCCGGCTAGGGCCGATGAGATCCGCCGGCGGATCGGCGACTTGATCGGCGGCAGCCTGTCCAATATCCGGGCCGGCTCGGAAGAGGCCGCGCGCGTGAAGGCGGCGCTCGAAGGCGAAGGCCTGTGGTCGCAGTATCTTGAGGTCGGGATCGGACCGGACGCGGAGGTTTTCACTAAGTCGCAGCCGATGTCCGCTGTCGGCCACGGCGCTCAGGTCGGCGTCAACCGAATCTCGAAATGGAACAACCCTGAACCGGAGATCGTGCTCGCCGTCGACAGCCGGGGCAAGATCTGCGGCGCGACGCTCGGAAACGATGTCAACCTGCGGGATGTGGAAGGCCGTTCGGCCCTGCTTCTGGGCAAGGCCAAGGACAACAACGCCTCCTGCGCCATCGGTCCGTTCATTCGCCTGTTCGATGAGGATTTCACGATCGAAGACATTGAGAACGCAACGCTGACCATGTCGGTCACGGGCACGGACCGCTTCGAGATGTCCAGCACCTCGAACATGGCGGATATCAGCCGCAAGCCGATCGAGCTCGTCGCCCAGACGATCAACGCCTCCCACCAATACCCCGACGGCTTCATGCTGTTCCTCGGCACCATGTTCGCTCCCACGAAGGACCGCGCGGAAAAGGGCAGCGGCTTCACGCACATGGAAGGGGACGTCGTGGAGATCTCCACGCCCATGCTGGGCACGCTGCGCAATACGGTGACGACCTCCGACAAGGCCCGCCCGTGGGATTACGGCGTTCGGGCTCTCGTTCGCGACATGGCCCGACGAGGGCTGCTGTGAGCGGGAAGAACCGCAGGTGTTTCCGTCGCCGGCACGGCCCACCGTAGCCCGCACGGCTACCGGGCAAGGTCCGCCGCCTTCGCCAAGCTCCCGCCGAGCCTCGTGAAGCGGACAGAGCCCAGGACACGAGGCGGATACTCGGCCGGCCCCCCTTTCATCCAGATCCAGAGAAAGTCATGTCCTATCGCGCGAAATTAGATCTGAGCGGACGCGTCGCCCTCGTGACTGGCGCCGGTCAGGGAATCGGAGCGGCCTGTGCGCAGGCTCTCGCCGAGACCGGAGCGACGGTCATCTGCACCGACATCGACCTTGCGAGGGCGCAGGGCGTCGCGAAATCCATCGGCGGCTCGGCGCAGGCGGAGCAGCTTGATGTGACCAACAGCGCACGGCTCCGCGCTTTGGCCGAAACATTGCCGCCCCTGGACATCCTCGTCTGCAATGCGGGCGTCGTCAGCAATGTTCCGGCGGAAGACATGACCGACGAACAGTGGGACCGGGTCATCGAAGTGAACCTGACCGGGGTGTTCCGGACCTGTCGTACATTCGGGCGGCGCATGCTGGAACGGGGCAAGGGGTCCATCATCAATATCGGCTCGATGTCGGCCCACATCGTCAACGTTCCGCAGCCTCAGTGCCACTACAATGCCTCGAAGGCAGGCGTCCATCATCTGACTCGCTCGCTCGCGGTCGAATGGGCCGCGAGAGGTGTGCGGGTCAACGCGGTGGCACCGACCTATATCGAGACGCCGCTCCTGCACGGCCTGGAAAGCCAGCCTCACCTCAAGGAGCGCTGGCTCGATCTGACGCCGGCCGGTCGCATGGGCAAGCCGGAGGAGATCGCCTCCATCGTCCAGTTCCTGGCCTCCGACGCGTCGAGCCTCATGACGGGGTCGATCGTCACGGCGGATGCGGGCTACACCAGCATCTAGAGCATCGTGCGGATCCAGAGGGCCGCGTCAGCGAAAAGTGGGTTCGTTTTTCCGCGCGAACGATGCTCTCATTGAAGAAGGAAAGCATCGGACCCAACAGCGCGGGTCCAGTTTTGACCCGATGCTTTAGTGACTCTTGCTCTTCGCCTGCGTCGACAGCGGGCGACATGACCGCCGGCTCTGCGGCAAAATTTTATTTGTCGTGGAGCATTGGCCGTCGCAGCAAAGGAGCCGTGAGAGCATAGGACGCCGAAGCCCAAGGAGAGATTGCGCAACGATCACCGAGACGGGATCAGCAAAACCAGCTTTGCGATAAGCTCTCCAAGCCCGAGGCTCTGAACTTGACCCGATGCGCGAACTCCGATCCGAGCCCGCGGCATGTGAACCGCATCGACGGCCGCCCTGTGTCAAACCCTGACCAAGCGCTGCACCGATTCCGAATAGTGTTCTTGCGCTTTCCCAGCCTTCCAGACATGTCGCCAACTCGATAGTCACTCCCCTGGCCTAGGGAGGCCACGCTGTCCGGCTGCTGCGGGATCAGCGGCTTAGCGCCACCATCATGACCACACCGGCGCCTGAAGACGCAACTGCCTCAACGTTGCGACGGGATCCAAACAGTCACGTGTCACTGCCACAGCCGAGAATCCATTCAGACACAGAGTCACATTTCAACTTTACGGCAGCATTGATCGTCCGAAGGTGAATAATCGATTTTACGATGAATGTGCTTGAAGAAGGGAGAGGGATAACGACGCAGATCTTGAAGATACCTCTCGGGTGTGCTTTGACACAATCTGGCCACAGTTCCAACCCCGAGTTCAGAATGTCCCTTTACTATACCGATCCCAACGGTACCTCTTGGTCGATCAACTACGACGGATCAATCCGCGCCAACAATGGATCATCCCTCCATGATACCGGCGCGAGTCTCACAGTTTCCGCTGTCTCGGGCAGCACTCGGACGCCGATCTCCCTGAGCTATGGCACGCCAACAACGACGGCGACCTCTCATTCTGTAACGGCAACGGGTTCCGGTATCTCGGTGAACCGCCAGGCTCAGGTGCTCTCCGACGGTGCCGGTTTCTATTTCCTGCGGGTTGTGGAGACCCTCACCAACGTCGCGTCCTCCACCCAAACGCTCGCGGTCAATCTCACTGACAATCTCTATGCTGACAGTGCCGCCACCCTGACAGGCACCTCAAGCGGTGACGCCACTTACTCGAGCACCGATGATTGGTACATGACCAGTTCGTCGGCTTCATCGTATCCCCAGATTGCCCACATCGTCTCTGGGGGCGCTGCCGGACCGGCGGTGACATCCCGGTCGGCGACGGATCGATTCGAGAGCGGATACAACTTAACATTGGCCGCCGGTCAGTCAGCGACGATTGTTCACTTCTATGTCGTTGGCGATGTCGAGTCCGAAGTTCGGACGCAGGCCACACGTCTGACCAAGTTGCCGTCCTATGCTCTTGCAGGGCTCAGCACCACGCAACTCGCGGAAATCACGAACTATCCCGTTGATGTCACAAGCGGGTCGAGCACTGTTCTTGCGGATTACCAGCTCAAGCTCACACTGACCGGAACGAACAATATCAACGGAACCGGCAACGGGCTCGACAACACGCTCATCGGCAATTCGGGCGCGAATACCCTGACCGGTCTCGGTGGCGATGACTACCTCGATGGCAAGGCCGGTGCCGATAGCCTGGTCGGAGGCGCCGGCAACGACACCTACGTGGTCGACAATGCAGGCGATGTCGTCGTTGAGGCGAACAATGCGGGAACCGACACAATTCTATCGAGCCGTAACTTCGCCCTCCATACAGGAGCCCTCGTCTATGTGGAGAACCTGACGCTTACAGGTTCGGCAATCACGGCCAAGGGCAACGCTTCCGCTAATGTGCTAACCGGCAACGCCGCGAACAACGCCCTGATCGGGCTTGAAGGAAACGACACGCTCGATGGAAAATCGGGCGATGACACGATGACCGGGGGCGTCGGCAACGACACCTATGTCGTCGACAGCCGCGGCGATGTCGTGACGGAGATCACCGGCGAGGGGACTGACACCGTCAATTCTGCGGTCTCCGGCTATGCCCTCGGAGCCAACCTCGAGAACCTGACCCTGATCGGCTCAGCCACGAGCGGCACAGGCAACAATTCCAACAATGTACTGACGGGCAATTCCCTCACGAACACCCTGACCGGACTTGGCGGCAACGACACCTACGTCGTCGATTCAGAGAAGGACGTTGTGGTCGAGGGAGCCAATCAGGGGACCGACACCGTCGTTTCGTCTGCCGCCAGCTATACCTTGCGGACGAATGTCGAGAACCTAACCCTTGCCGAAAAGAGCCCGGCGTGGCGCGGCATCGGCAATGCGGCGGCGAACGTGCTGACCGGCAACAGCGGCAACAACACTCTGGATGGCAAGGCTGGTGCCGATACCCTGAAAGGCGGCGCAGGTAGCGACGTCTACGTCGTCGACAATAGCGGCGATTCGGTAATCGAGGCCGCTGGAAAGGGAGTCGACACTGTTCAGACCTCCCTCTCTTCATATACGCTCGGAGCCAATGTCGAGAACGGAGTTCAACTTAAAGGCGGCGTCACTCTCAAAGGCAACAGCCTCAACAATACCCTAGCCGGCAACAATGTCGCCAATGCGCTTCACGGCTATGACGGAAACGATACACTTAACGGAGGCGGCGGCAACGACACTCTCAGCGGAGGCGCTGGTAACGATCTTCTCGTCGGCGATGCGGGTGCGCCCGAAAGTATTGTAGCCAGCGGCCGCGGACAAATCGGCGGCGTCGATCTCGTCCTCAACGTGTCCGCGCCCGAGATTGCCAACCGTAGCGTGACTCTCTCGGGCAGTATCAGTACTCTCGATCTCACGGAGGCGCCGCTCAATATCGTCTATGTCATTGACCGTTCCGGCAGCATGACTGACACATTCAGCGGTGAGACCGACGTGGGTGATCGCAACGGCGACGGCTACAGCAATACGACGCTCGATGCCGCGATTGCATCGTTCGAGCGGCTGAACCAGTCACTGAGTGACGCAGGCCTAGGCGCCAATGTCCGCCTTGCGCTGGTGCCCTTCGAGTCGAGTGCTTCCGTAAGCTACACCGGCAGCCCCGTTGCCGATTCCAACGGCAATGGAGTTGCCGATGTTATCGAAGCACTGCGGAACCTGCGTGTTGCCGGCTCGACCAATTACACCGCCGCATTGGAGCAGACACTTTCATTTCTTGAGGGACAAGGGACAGGGCGCAATCTGGTCTTCTTTGTCTCCGATGGCGCCCCTGATAACCGGGACTACGAGACCTCGATCCTGCCGGCACTTCGGGCCACGGGACAAGGCGGCACGCTGATCAGAGCCATTGGAACCGGTGCAGGTGCCGACGAGGAGGTTCTCGATCTTCTGGACGACGGTCTGTCAAACGACAGCGCCGAGATTGTGCTCAATCCGAAGGATCTGGATGCCGGTCTGACCAACGCTCTGGTGAGCGTCCGTGATGGTGCTTGGATCGAGATCTATCGTAACGACCAACTCGTTGAGGTTCTTGGGAGCGATAGCTTCACCGTATCGCCGTTCGGCCTCAGCTTTAGGACGCCCCCGCTCGCCCTGAGCGCCTCGGGTTCCGACACGTTCAAGGCAGTCCTTGTCACTTCGGACGCTACGGGACGCACGATCTCAACGTCGATCCCAGTCTCAGCAGGCACCTTTACCTCGAATGACACTCTCGACGGCGGCGAGGGCGACGATACGCTCGATGGCGGTGTTGGTGCCGATCGGATGACCGGCGGTCATGGGAACGATACCTTCGTTGTCGACAACACTAAGGATGTTGTGGTCGAGGCGGCGGCTTCCGGAACCGACACCGTCGTCAGCAGGCTGTCCACCTATACCCTGGCAGCCAATGTCGAAAACCTCACACTGGCAGGAAGCGCCGTCACCGGAACCGGCAACGATCTCGCCAACGCGATCATCGGCAGCGAGCGGCACAACAAGCTCGCGGGCGCCGCAGGCAACGACAGCCTATCGGGTGGTCTGGGCAACGATACCCTTGATGGCGGAACCGGGAACGACACGATGACGGGCGGAGCCGGAAACGACACGTACTATGTCGACTCGACCTATGACTATGTCAGCGAGAACAGCAATGAGGGCATCGATACGGTTTACTCGTCATTCAGCTCCACCCTCGGGGGCTACGTGAGCGGCTCGTCCGTCAGCGAATACTTTTATAATATCGAGAACCTGCGATTGACGGCAGGTTCCGCGGCGATCGTCGGGATCGGCAACGATGGCGGGAACTACATTGCGGGCAATGCCAACGCCAATCAATTGTTCGGTCTCCTCGGCGACGACACCTTGATTGGAGGAGCCGGAGCCGACCGGATGGACGGAGGAGCCGGTAACGACACGTTCTATGTCCAGGACGCTGGGGACATCATCATCGATGCTTCCGGAAATGATACTGTCATCAGCTCGCTCGCGTCCTATACCCTTGGCGCAGGCATCGAAAACCTCACTCTTGCTGCAACGTCGGTTGCGTTAAGTGCCAAGGGCAACAGTGCGGCCAACGTGATCATGGGGAACGCCTACGCCAACACGATCAACGGCGGGGGCGGAGCCGACACGATGTCGGGCGGCGCTGGCAACGATACGTATTACGTCGACAGCATCGGGGACAAGATCGTCGAGGCCGCAACGGGAGGAACCGACCGTGTAATCGCCTCCACCAGCTTTAAGCTGGCCGATAACGTGGAGAACCTGACTCTGTCAGGCTCGGGCGGCTTCGGCGCGGCGGGGAACAACGGCGCGAACGTCATCGTCGGGAACGCCGGTGGCAACCGTATGCTGGGCTTAGGCGGGAACGACGTTCTGGATGGAGCTGCGGGCAATGACACGGTCTTCGGCGGCACCGGCAAGGATGTGCTCACGGGTGGAGCGGGTAAGGACGCATTCGTGTTCGACACACCGCTCAGCGCAACCGGCAATGTGGACGGCATCACCGACTTCATTGCGGTGGATGACACCATCTGGCTGGAGAATGCCGTGTTCACTGGCCTGACGACCACCGGGACATTGAGCACCGGTGCTCTGCAGTTCGGTACGGTCGCCACACAGGCGGATGATCGCATCGTGTACGACAAGGCATCGGGCAATTTGTACTATGACCAGGATGGCTCTGGTACAGCCTACAAAGGCGTCCTCTTTGCCAAGCTCACGACCAAACCGACCCTCACCAATGCCGATTTTCTGGTGATCTGATCCATTAGAAGCGGCGGGCGCCCTGGATCCACATCCGGGCGCCCTTCCGGCATGACCAACGATCTTGCTGTTCGTGATACGAGGCTGCTCCACTGGGCAGCCGCTTTTGTTCATTCTGTGGGATTGGGACCCCTGCCCTGTGCTCTGAGGGTACCCATTTCAGGTTCGGCGAGTGGCGCCCCCTTGCTGCTGCTCAGAGAGCTCCGTTCAGTGCACACAGGCGGCCCGAACGGACCCGCTTCACGGGTTTTTGGGCTCTACCCAAATCGCCTGAGTGGCGTCGCCAAATCCGCATCGACCTCTAATCCTAAGAAGCCTCCGGATCGATGACATCGAGAAACTCGGTGATGATGTCGCTGCCGTTCAGCGGAGCGCTCCCAGCCATAACGGCGATTGAAAATCCAATAAGAGAGGAGATCGGGTTGTGCGTTGCCGCGCCGGAACGCAGGCACATCACAAGTGTCGGACACAAGAACAGTCCAAGGCGGATCACATTTCTCCAATCCTGCGGCAACATATCTCTCTGCTTGAGAGACTGAAGGAGCGGTCGCCAGATCTCCTCAGCCTTGACCTTCAAGAGCTCTCGTCTGACCTCGCTGAGAGACCAGTCCGTTGCGACATTCAAGATGCCTTCCCGATAAGTCGCCGACGCATTGAAGTTGTCCGCCGCGAGGGCGGGATCATAAAGCCAAAGCGGGTGTGCGAGCACATTGTGGAAGGTTGTCTTGATTTCCGCCAAGAGGGTCGGAACGTGCTCTCCGGCAAACGCTGGATCGAAGAAAGCCAGCGATGCGGCGCCATCGCGCTCTTCGTACCAGACATTGGCATTGTGCGCGTCCCCATGAGCCGTGACGCCGCCTGCGTCAGCAAGTCGGTCGGGCCTCAGGCGGTCGGCCGCGTCGTGAAAGAGCTCGCCCACGGTTTTCTCATACCGGGTGCCGTTCACGATGAATTGGCTGGAGGCGAACTCCTCCCAGTTCAGCGTCACACCGGGGAATTGAAAGCTCTTCCCCACGTAAAAGTTTGCGAGGCGGCCGCCAGGGAATTGTTTCGTCACGGGATCGATCAGCCGCTCGTAGAACAGGCGGTGCACAGGCTCGGCCCGAACCTGCTCGACAGTCGCGGGCGCGAGCGTCTCTAGATAAACCGACAGAACCGAGCGGGACAGCTTCCGCTCAGCCTCAACGGCCAGCCTGATCTGGCTCTCATCCGGTTCGAGGTCGAGCTTTCTTAAGACATCGGAGAAGCGTGGATCGGCGCGCCGCCGGTAGACAAGGATCTGCTCGCCGGGGAGCACCGACATCAGGACCGGCTGGTCGACGGGCAGTCCCGCCTTAGCAAGGATATCGGCACGATAATACTCGCCGCTCATGGCCTCTTCGCCCTCCTCCTGGTGGAACTTGAAGAAGAACTGGCCCGCTTCCGTCTCGAAGAAGCCATTGAGGGAGTTCAGGCTGTATTGATCGCGATTGATGACCAAATTCTGCGCTTCGACCTGAAACAGGTCCCGTAGCAGTTCCACGAGGAGCACCTCAGCACGACCATCTTTCTCCCGCGCGAGCTTTCTGATCTCGGCTGTGCGGCTGGTGATTTTGGCCATGATAAGAGCTCCCGGTCTGCGTTGCGCGTGCGCATCCTACGCGGCCCCGATTCATGGGACCTCGATTCCAGCTGACAGGTCAGAATCCTGACCTTGTCAGCTTATGCTAATGATCGTCTTCAGGGCCGTGCCGCGCCCCGACAACAGCCGCTCGTAGGTTGCCGGAACGTCCTCAAGGCCGATCGTTTCCGATATCCGCTCAAGAGAGGCTCGCAGGTCGTCCAGCATGGTAATCGCTTCAGGCAACTCATCGTTGAAGGCGTGACACCCGAGAAGGGCGATCTCCCGCTCGACGAGGATATTCGGATCGAAGTCGAGGGTTCCGTGGCTGATCCCGACCATGGCGATGGCCCCGCCCCCATGGAGCGTATCGAGCAGGGCCGCGATGGCCTTAACGCTGCCGGTTGCGTCCATCGCATATCTGAGACGTGTGTCACCTAAGGTGGCGGAGATTGCCCCTTTGGACAGATCGACATGCCGCCCGCCGACAAGCTCGGCGACTGCTCGCGCCCGCGCGCCGTTGAGATCAGCCAGAAGAATGGGCCCATCATGCGTTTTCGAGAGAATAATAGCGGATAGACCGCCGATCGTTCCGCACCCCACAATGAGCACAGGCTCTCCGGCGCGGGCATTCAATTTCCTTACCGCATGGAGAGCGACAGCCAGCGGTTCCGCCATGGCGGCCACTCTGGCTGGCAGTAATGAGTCATACCGATGGAGCAGGTAGGCCGGCAATTGCACCTCCTCCGCGAAGCCGCCATCGCAAACCTCACCCACGAAGCCAAGATTCTCGCAGATGTTGGTTCGCCCGCTGACGCAGGCAGGGCATGTGCCGCACCACACCCGCGAGTCCACGACAACCGCATCGCCGACATTGAAGGACGCGACATCCTCCGCAACGGCGGATACGACGCCGCAGAACTCGTGCCCGGCCACGGACGGTCGACGTGTGATCCACTGGCCCGTACGATAGTTATGCAGGTCGGAGCCACAGATTCCTGCGGCCTTCACCTTCACATTCACGAACCCGCTCGGAGGCTCCGCTGGAGGGTCAACATGCTCCAGGCGAAGGTCGCCGGCATCGTGGAGTCGGACGGCTCTCATGGTTCACGAGCCCTTCTTCAGATAGACGTCGCGCACCGGGGAGACGGCGTTGGCGTGGGACGAGAAGCCTTCATACAGGGCGAGCTCGTGCGCATGCTTCGCGAACTCAGGGTATGCGGAGGCCGTGACGTAGCCTATGGAGCTGCGCTTGACGAAATCCGTGACCGAGAGAGGGCCGAAGCTGCGCGCCCAGCGACTCGTCGGCAGAACCGCATTCGGACCAAGGCAGAAGTTCGCGATACTGACGGGAGTATGCAGGCCCATGAGAATTTCGGCGGCCTCCGTAATATGGCTGAGATGCGAGAATGGATCCTTCGAGAGGATCTCCAGATGCTCCGGCGCATAGGCATTCACGAATTCATAGCTCTCCTCATCCGAGGACGTGAGCACGATGCCCCCGCACTTGCCCGTCAGCACCTCCCTTGAAAATTTGACGCGCTGCTCGGTCATACGAGCCCAATGCTCAGGCAGCGCCGCCAATGCCTCCTCGGCAACCCGCCGGCTGTGCGTGACGAGATAGGCCGACGAATCGGGCCCATGCTCGGCCTCGATTAGGAGATCCAGCGCGGCCAAACCACCGTGGACCGTGTCGTCCGCGAAAATCATGCCCTCGGATGGGCCGGCTGGAACGCCCGTGTCGATCACGCCGGCGAGCAGGCGCTTGGCCGCAACGACCCACGGGCTCCCGGGGCCCACGATCTTGAAGGCAGGTTTGATGGTCTGTGTGCCGTACGCGACGGCAGCAACGGCCTGCGCACCGCCGACCTTGTACACGGTCTCAACACCCGCGAGACGAGCAGCCACCAGAGTTGCCGCGTCAACACTCCCGTCTGGAGCCGGTGGAGTTACGATCGCAATATTCGGAACCCCCGCCACAACTGCCGGAACGGATGTCATCATGGTCACCGAAGGGAACGAGCCCTTTCCACGGGGAACGTAGAGAGCGACGGACTGGATCGGCGTGAACCGATCACCGGCATAGGCCCCGGGGCGGATCTCCTTCATCCACATGGCTTCGGGCTTCTGCTCCTCGTGGAAGTGCCGGATATTCCTGATCGCGTATTCCACGGCCTTGATAACCTCAGGCTCGACGAGGCTGAAGGCTGCATCGAACTCGGCCTCTGTGACCTTGAGCGTGGCCTCAGAGACATCAGCTTTGTCCAACTCCCGGCCAAACCGTGCCAAGGCGGCATCGCCTTCCGTCTTCACAGCCTCCAGGATCGGCATCACCTTCTCGATGAAGCTCGAAATATCAGTCTCCGAACGCCGGAGGAGCGCCGCCTTTTGCGCCGCATCGAGCTTCGAATACTCGTGGAAGGAAACATTGCTCATCGTTCAATCCCTTGTGCTATTTCGTCCCTGCTGACGGGGCTATTTCGATTTGAGAAAGATATCGAGGCCGACCAGACGGTCGAGCAGTGTGACGGCCACACCGGCACACACAATGAATACAACCGAGATCGCTGCCAGATCGGGAGTGATGATCGACCTGATGCTGTTGTAGATCTGAACGGGAAGTGTGACGCTCCGGGCGTCCACGAGCAGCAGGCTGACCAGGAACTCGTTAAGACCTAAGATGAACATCAGGAGCGAGCCAGTGATCACCCCCGGCAGAACGGCCGGAAGCGTGATGTAGAGGAAGGTCTGGACAGGCGGCGCGCCGCAATTGGCCGCAGCAAGCTCCAGGTCGTTGCTGAGATTGCTGGCGCTCGCCGTGACGGCCCAGATCATGAACGGGAGATTGATGACGCAGCAGGCGATGGCAACCGGCCAAAGCTGACCGAGAGCGCCCGCATTGCCGAAGACGAGCATCAACCCAATTCCAGACCCGATAAGCGGAATGGTGAAGGGGAGAAGAAGGTAGACCTGGATCGTGTTTTCGAGCCGAACCTTGTACTTCGCCAGCGCGATGCCCGCCAATGTGCCGATCGGTATGGCGATGATCGTGTTGAGAGCGGCCACATATACGGAGCGGAAAAACGCATCCCGCAGATCGGTCGCGCTGAGGATGGCCGAGTACCACTTCAGGGAAAAGCCCTGAGGCGGGAACTCGATCATGTTGCCCGCCGTGAAGGAGGCGCCGAGCACCACGATCGTCGGGGCGGACAGCATGGCGATTGCCGCGAGCACGAACGCCCAGATCACGACTGACTTGCTTCGAGAGCCGCTCATTTCCGGCGTCCTCCCATGGCCAGGGTTCCGGCGCCGAACGCGGTGAATACCACTCCGACCAGAAGGGATCCTACAGCAACGAGCAGCAGCGAGAGTGTCGCGCCCAATCCCTGATCGGAGGTGCGGAAGAATTGATCGTAGATCGCATTCGCGATGAAATCCTGCGACCCGCCACCGAGCATCGCCGGTATGGCAAAGTCAGTGAGTGAAAGCGTCATCACGACGAGGCCGGCGCCGACGAGACCGGGCCGGGCGAGCGGAAGCACCACATGCCTGAAAGTCTTGAGCCAGGATGCTCCCAGGGATCCCGCGGCGGCTTCAAGTTCCTCCGGAATGGCCGTCAGTGCGGGAGCCAGCATGAGAACCGCGAACGGGAGCATATATTGAACAAGCCCAAACAGAACGGCAGGATAGTTATAGAGCAGCCGGAGCGTCGGAATGCCGGCGTGACCCAGGATATCGTTCACAATACCTTGGTTGCCCAGAATGATGAGCCAACCATAGGCACGCACTACCTGCCCGATGAAGAAGGGCAGGAACAACGCGACGAGAAGGAACTTCCGGAGAGCCGACGATGACGTGCGGACCATGAGGTAGGCATAAGGAAAGGCGAAGACCAGGGTGATGACCGTGACGATCAGCGATCCAATGATGCTGCGCCCCGCGATGGTGGCGAAGAACGGCTCGGTCAGGGCGCGCCTGTAATTGTCAAGCGAGTAGGCATCCGACAGCAAGAAGGTGTCTCGGTCGAGGACGCGCATGCTCGTGTCGGCGATTTGGATCAGCCCCAACACGAGAAGCCCCACGAGGATAAGAGCCGGAAGAAGAAAAAGATAGGGAACGGCGGCCCTGAAACTCGGTGGCCAGACGAACGCGACGAACGCCTCCAGCACATCCATGGCGCGCCACGTCAAAGGATACGCTACACGATATGTGCGCATGATAATGACCTTTGTCTGAGACAGACCCGCCGCAAAGAAGCTGCGGCGGGTGCGAGCAGCATACGTTAACCCTGCATGATCTGCTTGAACTTGGCGAACCAATCGCTCTCGTTCTGAACCTGAACCTTAGACGAGACGCGAATGAGGTTCTTGAAGTCTTCCGGCTTGGTCGGGTAAGATGGGTCATTCGCCAGATCGGCAGGCGGCGTCAGGCCGGGAACGACGCCGGGCAATCCGAGGCCATCCAGCCACACCTGCTGCGCTTCCTTGGTAAGCGCCAGGTTGATGTACTGCTTTGCCCAGTAAAGCTCGTTCGCGGGCAGGCCCTTTGGGATCCAGAGACCGTCGGTATCGAACTTGGCGCCCTCTTCGGGAACGACCCATTTGATGTCGATGCCGTTCTTGCGAGCTTCCCGTGCATTGGTCGAGATGGTGCACGCCGCGTCGATCTCGCCTTTCTGGAACCACGTCGTGAAGTCAGGGTCCTCGCCTAGAAGCGGCTCCTGCTGCTTCATCATAGTGACGAAGTCCCAGGCTGGCTGCATGTTGTTGGGAATATCCTCGATCTTGCCGCCGCCCGCAACTTGCGCGGGGAAGTGGAAGCCGATCCCATCGTTGTAGAACGCGATGCGGCGCTTGAGCTTGGGATCAAGCAGATCCTTCCAGGATTTCGGCGCGCCATTCGGAAAGGCTTCCGGGCGGTATGCCAGGACGTATACGTATCCGTAAGTGTTGACGATCGGGTAACCATCAAGGCCGACCGGCTTTGCAAGTTCGGTCGTACTCTTGAGGTTCGGCAGATCCGACAGATCCTCCGTGACGCCGCGCAGCGCGGACTTCGTGGCATTCGTGGTCGTGTCCCAGTTGATGTGGATGGGAGGTACTCGCTTCTGAGCGACTGCCGCCCATACCTTCGGCTGGATTTCGTTGTCCTCGGTCAGGTCATGGCGAACGGCAATCCCCGTCATCTTGGTAAAGGGATCGGATACGCCCGCCTTCAAGGCCTCGACCCAGCTGCCTCCCCAGGCTCTGACAATGATCTCCCTTGGCTTTTGAGGCTCCTGTGCGAAGGCGCGCGTTCCTCCCAGCATAGGCAGACCTGTCGCCGCGCCGGCAGCCGCCATCGAGTGAAGCAGGGTCCGCCGGCTGATCATCGTAGACAGTCGTTTGTCGTCGTTCGACATATTGCACTCTCCTCTGGCTTGGATTCTCGACCTTACTTTGCGAAGACATGAAGATCCTTCGCATTCCACCCGAGATGAACGATGTCACCCGGGCCGAATTGGAGATGACCGACAGGATCATGATCGAAGACTTTCATGAGTACGTCGCCAAGCTCCGCCACCTTGATTTCGTAAACGATGCGCTCGCCTTCGAAGATCGCGTCGTTGACCTGTCCTCTCACTTGCGTTTCCAGCTTGCCGAGCCTGTCCTGTGACGGGGCGATACGAACCTGCTCAGCTCGGATGGCGCATGTGCAGCGAGCAGCCTGCGCCAGGCCGGCACTGCCTGCCGCCAGGACGCCGACGAGCTCACGCCCCTTGCAGGTGAGAGTGACAGTGCTTCCGTTGGCGGAGACGGCGACGGCTTCGATGAAGTTCGTCACACCGATGAAGTGGGCGACGAAAGGGTTTTCGGGCGCCCGGTAGGCCCGCACCGGTTGTGCCTTTTGCTGGATGGCACCATCGTTCATGATAATGATCTCGTCGGATACGACCAAGGCCTCACGCTGGTCGTGTGTGACATTGATCGTTGTGACACCGAGCTCTTTCTGGATCCGCCGGAACTCCAGTTGCATCTCCTCTCGGAGCTTGACGTCCAGAGCCGCCAGTGGCTCGTCAAGCAGGAGAAGATCCGGCTCGAACACGAGCGCCCTGGCAATAGCGACGCGTTGCTGCTGCCCTCCTGAAAGCTCGTGGATCCTGCGAGTTCCGTAACCTCCAAGTTTGACAAGCTCCAGATAGCGCTCCACCTGCTTGCCGATGTTGCGGGCGTCATGCCGGCGCATCTTGAGCGGGAACGCAACGTTCTCCGCGGCTGTCATGTGAGGAAAAAGCGCGAGTTTCTGGAAGACCATCCCGATCGCGCGTTTGTACGGCGGGACGGCGTTGACCGGCTGGCCGTTAATGAAGATCTCGCCCACTGTGGGCTTCTCAAAGCCCGCGATGAGCCGAAGGAGGGTGGTCTTGCCAGAGCCCGAAGGGCCGAGGATCGTCAGAAACTTGCCCTTAGGCAGATCGAAGGATGTATCTTTTACCGCTTGGAAATCTCCGAAGGTCATCCCAACGTTTCTCACGGAAACAGCAATCGGAGTTACAGAGTTCTGTGCTCTGCTCGCCATTGCGGTAAAGCTCACATCACTCTCCCTAGTTACCCTCGTTACGACCAAATCCTTTGAATGCTGAAGAAGGCTGCAGGATAGAAATCCTGGCAAACTGTATCCTCAAGCGTCCATTCGATACCATGTTACGGGCACAAGCATCTCCGGCCCTCTAGCGCATCTGCTAAGACGCCCACCATGTATTGTCGAGACCGGTCTGTGATTTTCTCATCCGGCGAGCCGCCTTCAAGCTGGGCGTCAGATCGAGGCTAAGAAGCCGCCATCCACCGGGATGCAGTGGCCTGTCACGTACGCAGCGGCGTCGCTGCACAGAAATACGGCGACGCCGCCGATATCGGCGAGTTCTCCGAAGCGGCCCTGAGGTATCTTCGCCAGCATGCGATCCTGCCAATCCTGATCTGCATAAAACACCTCGGTCATGCTGGTTCGAAAATAACCGGGAGCGATCGCATTCACCCTTATGTTGTCGGGAGCCCATTCAGCAGCCAAAGCCTTCGTCATGCCAAGCAATCCAGCCTTCGAGGAGCCATAAGGGACTGCGGTTGGAACACCAACATAGGATGTGAGCGAGCACAGATTGACAATCGACCCGCTCTTCTGGCTCGACATGATTCGGCCTGCCGCCTGAGAACAAAAAAACGCACCCTTCAGGTTCGTGGAAACGATGCTCTCCCATAGGGCTTCGTCGACTTCCAGTGACGGCCTGATGTTTTCGAAGCCGGCGTTGTTCACGAGGATGTCCAGTCCACCGAGCGCCTCAGATGCCACCTGAATCGCGCTCGAACAGGATGCGACATTTCGGACATCCTGCTCGTAGGCAAAGCAGCGCCGCCCGAGGGCCCGAACCTGATCAGATGTTTCCGCGAGAGATGAGAGCGACCGCGAGGTGATGGCGACGTCCGCCCCTGCCTGGGCGAGCGCTACAGCGATTGCTTGGCCCAGTCCTCGACTTGCACCTGTGACGACCGCGCGGCGACCGCTGAGATCGAAAATGTCTCGGCTCGGCATTTTCCCTCTCATCTTCTATCCTTGGCGGAAAACAAAACATCTTTAGTGAAACATGTCTATACATAAGTTCGTGGATGTGAGGCTCGAGTGACCGGCACTCTTAGTCCGGAAATTCTCTGTCGAGATCAGGCACCCAGTTTGAAATCATCGAACGAAGTCCTGATGATCAGCGAAGGAGACAGTGAAATGATGTTACGGGCCACGGTTCAACGATTCTCTCGATAGATGGAAAGCGTCACCAACCCCGCAGCGCGGGCCGCCGAACGGCCTTCTCAAGATTTGGGGTGATGAGTTCGGCCTGTCCCTCCGGTCACGACACTCATTACGCCGCTGAAACCCTATGCCAGCGTCTGATCGCGGCCGTGAGGAATCTGAGCCTGAGCTGGAACGGGCAGCATTTTGCCGCCGGCATCGGCGTCGCTCAACTTAATGAAAAGTACGCCTCGATCAAAGTTCGTCGTGCACTAGGCGTCCGAGACCTGCTATGCAGCCAAGCGTGCCGGTCGCAAGTGCGTCAAGATCCATGCTGCCGCTCTGTAGCGCACCTGGAAGTTTATCTCCGCCGTGATGAGAAGTGGCGGCGTGAGACCCGCCGCATCAGCACGATCTCACCCACCTTTTCATCCTGATCAGTCTCCTGCCCTTTTCGGAATGCTGCCCGATCGGGATCGTCAGGGGCACGTCATCGAACCACCGTCAATGGAAGTCCCGCACCCGGGCGGGACTCCAATCCGCGTCTGATCACTCGGCCGGGACAGCGGCCATGCCCACTCGGAGATCGGCTTTGCGCTTCGCGCCGGTGCGCATATGGGTCGAATAGAGGGTCAATCCGACGAAGGCGAGGCCACCGACAAGATTGCCGATAACGGTGGGGATCTCGTTCCAGATCAGATAATCCATAACCGAGAAGTTGCCGCCGAGCAGGAGGCCTGAAGGAAAGAGGAACATGTTGACGATGGAATGTTCGAAACCCATGTAGAAGAACAACATAATCGGCATCCACATGGCGACCACCTTGCCAGAGACCGAGGTCGAGATCATCGCGCCGACCACGCCGGTCGCCACCATCCAATTGCAGAGCACCCCGCGGATGAAGAGCGTGAGCATGCCCGCTGCGCCATGGGACGCGTATCCTACTGTGCGGCCCTCCCCGATCACGCCGATTTTCTGCCCGACCGCATCGGGCGCCTGGGTGAAGCCGAACGTGAAGATGATCGCCATCATCACCGCTACCGTGAAGGCGCCCGCGAAGTTTCCGACGAAGACCAGGCCCCAATTACGCAGGATAGCGGCCACGGTCACGCCGGGCCGCTTATCGATGAGAGCAAGGGGAGCGAGCATGAAGACGCCGGTGAGCAAGTCGAAGCCCATCAGGTAGAGCATGCAGAAGCCCACCGGAAACAGGATTGCGCCGGCGAGCGGCTGACCGGTCTGGACGTTGATGGTGACTGCGAAGGCGGCGGCAAGCGCCAGAATGGCGCCGGCCATATAAGCTCGGATCACCGTGTCCCGAGTCGACATGAAAATCTTGGATTCGCCGGCATCGACCATCTTGGTGACGAATTCGGCAGGTGCGAGGTAAGCCATCGAAGTTCCTTTCCCTGAATGCGGTGCAGCCGAAGTTCAGCAAGTGGCTGCAATGGTGGTCGTGCCCGAATGAGCCTGTGGTGGCATTTACGCTGCTCTGGCCATGAGGGCGGAGGCTGCGAGCAGGATGCGCGCGCCGTTGATCCGCAGCGGAATCTTGTGGGCGCATCCTTGATCCGCGCCCTGCGCCTCGCCGCTCTCTAGGCTGATCACCCAGTTGTGCAGCGGACAAGTCACGGAATGGCCGTGCACGATGCCCTGCGACAGGGGACCGCCCCTGTGAGGACAGCGATCCCGAAGTGCGAAGAGTGTTCCGTCCGCCGCCTTGAACACCGCGATATTCCCTCCGGGCGCCTGCACGACGCGCGATCCGAGAGCCGGCACGTCGTCGACTGCTCCTACATCCATCCATTCGCTCATTCCGCCGCCTCCGCCAAAGTGAAGTTCGCCATGGGGTTGAATTCGTGCGCATCGCGTCCGGCCGCACGTTCGGCCCACGGGTCGACCTGCGCCCTGCGCTGCGAGATTTCGAAGCGCTCGAAGAGAGCACGGCGCTTCTCGCTTTCATCAACCACGATCGCGCGGATCGCATCCAGGCCGACACGGTCGGCCCATTTGTACATGCGCTCTAGATAGCGGCCCTGCTCGCGATAGAGCTGTGTCAGGGCCACGATGACCTCGATGCACTCGTCTTCCTCCGCAACCTTGCAGAGCAGTTGCGTGCCTTTGATGTGCAGGCCGGCCGCACCTGCAAAATGGATCTCGAACCCTGAATCAACGCAGATTACGCCCACATCCTTGCACGTCGCCTCGGCGCAGTTTCGCGGGCAGCCCGAGACGCCCATCTTGACTTTCGCGGGCGTCCAAGAGCCCCACATGAACTTCTCGATCTTGATGCCGAGACCCGTAGAATCCTGCGTCCCGAAGCGGCACCATTCCTTGCCGACGCACGTCTTCACCGTGCGCAACCCCTTGGCGTAGGCATGCCCCGAGACCATTCCGGCCTGGTTGAGGTCGGCCCAGACGGCGGGAAGGTCCTCCTTGCGTACGCCTAGGAGATCGATGCGCTGACCACCCGTCACCTTCACGGTCGGGATATTATATCTCTCCGCGACGTCCGCGATCGCGCGAAGTTCCCGTGGATTGGTGAGGCCGCCCCACATGCGCGGAACGACCGAGTATGTGCCGTCCTTCTGGATGTTGGCGTGAACGCGTTCGTTGATGTAGCGGGAGCGGCCGTCGTCCTCGTACTCCTCCGGCCACTCGCACAGAAGATAATAGTTCAGAGCCGGGCGGCACTTGGCACACCCGCAGGAGGTCTTCCACCCGAGTTCCTGCATGACCGCCGGGATCGATGTCAGCTTCGCCGCTCGGATGAGACGACGCACCTCGTCATGGTCGAAGTCGGTGCAGCCGCACATGGGATCGGTGGCGACACGGGAGAACTTGTCCCCGAGGGCCAGCGCCATCACCTGCTCGACCAGGCCGGTGCAGGTTCCGCAGGACGCCGAGGCCTTAGTATGAGCCCGCACGTCGGCGAGGGTGGACAGGCCTTTGTCGTTGATCGTCTGAACGATCTTGCCTTTGCACACGCCGTTGCAGCCACAGATCTCCGCATTGTCCGGCAAGGCGGCGACAGAGGCCACCGGATCGAGCGCCGCGCCTCCCCCATAGGATTGGCCGAAGATCAGCGTGTCGCGCAGGTCCGACATGTCGGTTTCCTGGCGCATGAGATCGAAGAACCACGCACCGTCCGCCGTTTCACCATAGAGAACCACGCCGACGATACGGTCGTTCCTGAGGACGACGCGCTTGTAGATCCCGCGGGCCACGTCGCGCAAGACGATGTCCTGCGTGTCGCTGGCTTCGCTGAAATCCCCTGCCGAGAAGAGGTCGATGCCGGTGACCTTCAGCCTCGTTGCCGTGACGGATCCGGCATAAGCGGCCGTTAAATCGCCTGCGAGCTGCGCGGCAACCACCTTCGCCATCTCGTAGAGCGGTGCGACGAGACCGTAGCAGGTTCCCCGATGCTCCACGCATTCACCGACGGCGAAAACGTTGGGATCGCTGGTGCGCATGTCGTCGCCGACGATGACGCCCCTGTTCGTCTCTAACCCCGTCTCCTTGGCGAGAACTGCGTTGGGTCTGATGCCGACAGCCATGACGACCATATCGGCGGGAAGCTCGGTGCCGTCATCGAGCATGACCCCGGTGACATGCGTTTCGCCGAGAATCGTTCGGGTGTTCGCGTTGCAGCGAACCGCGATGCCACGCTCCTCCATCGCGCGGCCCAGGAGATACCCAGCCGATGGATCGAGCTGGCGCTCCATCAAGGTCGACATGAGGTGGAGGACGGTCACGTCCATGCCCTGCGCCTTCAGGCCCGCAGCAGCTTCGAGCCCGAGGAGGCCGCCGCCGATGACAATGGCCCGCCCTCCCCTTCGCGCCGCAGCCAGCATAGTGTTGACATCATCCAGATCGCGGTAAGTGACCACTCCGGGCAAGCTCGCCCCTGGAACGGGAACGATGAACGGCAGCGAGCCTGTCGCAATCAGAAGCTGATCGTAGTCCGCCGTTGTTCCGTCGGCGGCCCTTACGCATTTCGCGTCACGATCGATCTGCACAATCTGCTTGCCGCGATTTAGGGTGATCCCATGGGCCTCATACCACGCGTCGTCATGGATGATGATGTCCTCGTAGCCCTTCTCGCCCGACAGGACCGGCGAGAGCATGATGCGATTGTAGTTGACGCGCGGCTCAGCGCCGAAAATGGTGACTTCGTATAGATCGGGAGCGCGATCGAATATCTCCTCCAGCACACGGCCTGCAGCCATACCGTTTCCGATGACGACGAGCTTCTTGGGCATCCCAGTCTCCCTGAGAATGTAGAAAATCGACGGCGTCTCCCTGACACGATGATGCAAGCACGATATCGCCGCCTGAAGTGACCACGTGCGGCTTGCGCAGCACCCAATCGATTCATGCGACGTCGTTGTCGGAGCAATGCCGGATGAGAGGCAAACAGTCTGACATCCCTGGTCAGACGGTCGAGCGAGGTCTTTGGACTTCGTTGTCGCGACCCGCGTTGGTCTTGAAAATTAACGAGTGCACGCATTTTGCTCAAGGAGATAATTTGAGCACAGTGGCTAACATGCGGTCAGCCCCATGCCCTTGGACTGATCAGCGTGACCGTTTACGTTTGCTGATAATCCTTCCCAGCAAAGGAAGAGCACACAGGTTGCTAGGCCCGGATCGAAGATTTGCCGGTTCTCACTCTTATCGATAAACTCCAGTCAACCCTCGGACATTCCTGCCTTGTCTCGTCATGAATATTTTCGTCTTCGGAGCCGGTTACACGGCACAGCAATTTATCGGCACCTACCGCCAATACTTCGAGCGGATCGGCGGCACCTTTCGCTCCGATAGGAAGGCGGAAGCCTTGAGGGCCGCCGGGATTGTTCCCTCCTTCTTCGATGGAGAAAGATATGATCCCGCCATTCTCGCCGAGATAGGCCGCGCCGATGCCCTGCTCGTGGCAATACCGCCCGCCTTCGGATCCGATCCCGTCCTGAGATCGCTTCTCGATGCCATCACGTCGGCCCCTCGCCTGCGCTGGATCGGATATCTTTCGACCGTCGGCGTCTACGGTGACGTCGCCGGCGCATGGGTCGACGAGAATACGTCGCTGAGCCCTGTCAACGAGCGCTCGCGTCATCGAATCGCCGCCGAGGGGCAATGGCTCGATCTCGGAAAGGACGCAGCCTTCTCGGTCCAGATCTTCCGCTTGGCTGGCATCTACGGGCCAGGACGCAACGCTCTCCTGAAACTCGCGGAAGGAACGGCTCAGCGGCTCATCAAGCCCGGACAGGTTTTCAACCGAATCCATACCGCCGATATCGCGCAGGTCCTTATGGCGTCCATCGATCGCCCGAACCGCAACGCGGTCTACAACGTCGCCGATGACGAGCCCAGCCCTCCCCAGGACGTGGTGACGTATGCGGCTCACCTGCTGGGGCTTGAGCCACCCGCGGAGGTCCCGTTCGCAACAGCCGATCTCAGTCCCATGGCCCGCTCCTTCTACCAGGACAACAAGCGGGTTCGGAATACCCGCATCAAGAGCGAGCTGGGGGTGAAACTTCTCTATCCCACCTATCGCGAAGGTCTCGAGGCGCTCCATGCCGACGGTGAGGGTGTCAGGGCACTGGCTGCAAAGGTCGGACGGGAGGCGTAGTGCTCGCGTCGGAAGCCAGCCTCCTGCCGAGTGCCACGACCATAGGCTTGAGATGGAAGCTGTCCTTCGGCATCACCGAAACAGGCCAGCCCTCTTCTTCGACGGCCTGCGCGGTGACCGGGCCAACAGCGGCAATCGTAGCCCTCTGCATCGCCGCATTGAATTCCGTTGTCCGGCCGATCCGTCGCGCGACGTCTTGAAGCCGACGCACCTGCGCCGTGCTGGTGAAGGCGATCATGTCGATAGCCCCCGTGATGAGATCCTCGATAAGGCGGGCAACCTGCTCGTCCTCCTCCTCGGAGGCATAGCGGTAGCAGAGAACGGGGTCGGCCTTGGCGCCAGCCTCTCGCAGACATGCGGTCAGCAGATGCTCGCCTCCGGGATAAAGCTGCACGCCGACACAACTGCCTTTCAGCTCCAACGCAGACAGGGTCGCCATCAATCCGGCGGTAGTGGGGGCCGCGGCCGTGATGTCCGGAGCAAGACCGATGCTCCGCAGGACCTTGGCGGGCTTCGGTCCACGGACGATCTTGCGCGTCCGCCGAAGGCCGGCAATCACCTCGGCCTCGATCCCGCTGCGCCGCGCGAGCCCCAGGAGACGACTTAGTCCCTCCCCCGTGTAGATAACGAGGCTGTCGTGCCGCCCCTCGGCGAGCCGCCTGATCCATGCCTGAACAGGTGCGGCATCCTCCACATCGTGGATCGACACCAACGGGCAGCGAACAGCAATAGCGCCGTTCCGTTCGAGCATGTTCGCGAACAGATCGAGCTCGCGGCTTTCCGGCACGGCGATCCTTCGTCCCTGCAGCATGATCCGTCGTCCTTTGCTTACGCTTCCACGAGGAGCCGCCGAGCCGATGCGGGAACACACCGGAGGCCCGACAGACCAGCCCTGCCGAAGACGCGGCCGATGCCGATGATGACCGGCTTCGCAGAATCGCGTCGGCTGCTCGCCTCGCCGAGCTCCGACATGGGCCCGGCCCAGCGCTCGTCACCTCGGGACACGCTCGACACCATCACCGCAGGCGTGTCCGGAGGGAAACCTTCCTCGACCAGTCGCGCTGCAATGGCGCCTGCCGTTCCTCCAGCCATGTAGAAGATTGTCGTAGTGAGAGGATCCGCTAAGCCGTGCCAATCCAGATCGGCCGGCAAGCGCCCCGTCTTCGCACACCCGGTCACGAACCGGACCGATTGCGCCATGTCGCGATGGGTCAGGGATACACCTAGCGCCGATGCCAACGCGATGCCGGCCGTGATGCCCGACACAACCTCCACGGGGATTCCGGCGCGCTCCAGATGTTCAATCTCCTCCCCGGCCCTGCCGAAGATCATGGGATCTCCCGACTTCAGGCGAACCACATGCTTTCCCTGCAGGGCCAGACGGGTCATGAGATCGTTGATGTCGTCCTGGGCGCAGGACGCATGCCCTCCCCGCTTCCCCACCATGAGGCGCTTCGCTTCACGGCGGGCGAGTTCGAGAACGTCCTCCGAGACCAAGTCGTCGAAGAGAATGACGTCGGCCGCTTGAAGCGCCCGTACGGCCTTGAGGGTTAGCAGCTCCGCATCGCCGGGCCCCGCGCCGACAAGCGTCACCCGCCCCACGGCTCCGACAGGCTGCGATGCGATGTGTCCCAGGACGGCATCAACGCTCGATCCTATGGCCTCCGGCGGACGGCCCTGGAACGCCAGATCGGCGAAGCGCTCCCAGAACGCACGACGCGACGGCCCCGGAGACAGTTGCTCCATCACGCGCACCCGTATCGCCTTGGCGAGCGAGGCCCATGAAGACAGAGACGGATGCAGCAATGTCTCGATGCGACGCCGGATGGCCTGGCCTAAGATCGGCGCGGCTCCATCGGTCGAGATGCCGATAACGACCGGTGAGCGGTTGACAACCGAGCCGAACTGAAAATCGCAGAAGCCGGGCTTATCGATCACATTCGCCGGCACGCCGGATCGCCGCGCCGCCGAAGCGAAGGCCGCCGCCTCGCCTTCCTCCTCGAGATCCGAAACGGCGAGGGTGGCATCCTTCAGGATCTCGGGCGTCCACCTCTTGCGGTGCAGGGTCAGGCGGCCATCTGCCGCTCCGCGCGCCAGCAGGGCCTCCATCTCGGGGCCGATCTCCGTTGCATAGACATCCACATTGGCCCCCGCCGCGGCGAGAAGCTCCGCCTTCCAGGCGGCGCCCAGCGATCCGCCGATGAGCACGGCCCGCTTGCCGCGCAAGTCGAAGAAGACCGGGAGCTTGGCGAGGCGGCCCAAGCGGCCCGGTTCGGCTTCGGTCGGCTTTCTCAACGGCTGCAGCATCAATGACCTCCGGATATCCTGCGGACAAGGTTGCTCGCCGGTCGTGAGAACCTTGCCTGAACGCAAAAAACGCCGCGCGATGAACCACATGCCGCTGTCACGGCACTGCAATCCATCATGCGACGTCGTTGTCGGGAAAATGCCTCGTCAGAGGGCACGCACAGGCGATCATCGTTGATCGGCACTGCTGATCAGGGCTGGACACGACTTCATTGTCTGACCAAATCTCGGGAAAAGGTTAGCATTGCACAGACTTTGCTCAAGTCGATTGTTTGGGCACAAGGCGCCTATTTTCTGGCCCGGTTGCGTACTTCGCCGCCGTAACGCTCTCGTTCGCCCTGATCGCAAAGCCGCTCACGTATCCTGGGATGTCGCTCGGGTCGAAGGCGCGCCGATCGATGAACACATCCGGGTCCGGGATGAGGTCCCCGTCCGTGGCAGGAACGACGGTCGGAGTGGATCCAGCGCCCTCCACCTTGCTGTCGACGGCGGGAACGGCCGTTGCCGAGCCTGCGAGTGCGCTGCGATAGATATCTGGCCGATACGCCGCCTCAACCCGGGGAAGGCAGGCCTCATCGTAGGCAGCCTGTCCCCAGCGGACCATCTGACTGTAGATCCAGCGGGCCTGACTGAGCCAAGGAAAATTGGCCGCCTGCCCATGGAACATCAGGTAATTCCTGGTCGATCGCGTTCTGCCGCCAGGGTCGACCGTAATCTCCCCCTTCAGAAGGCGCAGGATCATATCCGGCGAGACACCCACGTAAGCCGGATCACCCAGCATATGGGCTAGGCAGCCATGATTGTCGGGATCGTCGCACCAGCGGGCGGCGGCATCCAGCGCAACGATCAGGCGGGACAGGGTCTCCGGGTTCTTGTCCGCCCAGTCGGTGCTGACGCCCAGCACCTTCTCTGGGGCGGACGGCCATATGTCGGCTTTGGTGGCGACGATTCGGCCCACGCCCTTCTCGACTGCGATCATGTTCCAGGGAGCGTTGACGCAGAAACCGTCGATCGCCCGTGCGGCGATGGCATCCACGGTCAGCGGCGGCGGGACCACCGTCATCATGACGTCGACATCCGGGTCGATGCCGCCGGCTGCCAGCCAGAAGCGGAATTCGTAGTTATGAGACGAGAACGGATAAGTCATGGCGAAGACCAGCGGCTTGCGGCCGCTACGTCTTCGCCGTTCAATCACTGCCTTCAAGGCAAGAGCATTTGCAAGCGCATCCTCCGTGCCGTCGAGGCCGGCGGCCGCCTGCATCTCGCGATACAGGTCGAGTGAGAGCGTCATGCTGTTGCCCCCGCGCCCAAGGCTGAAAGGTGTGAAGCACGCATAGGGGTTCGAGCCGATCCCCAGCTGCGAGGCGACCGGCATCGGGCTCAACATGTGGGCGACGTCGAACTGCCGGAAGGCCAGCCTATCGCGGATATTCGACCATGACACATCCTTGACGAGTTGCAGGCGGATGCCCTCACGCCGGGCGAAGCCCTGCTCCTCCGTCGCGACAAGCACCGCCATATCGAGGAGTGGAATGAAGCCTGCGCGCACCAACCGCTCCTGCGAGGGCTGACCGGTCTTCCGGACAGGGGTATCACCCAACGGTCCTGATTGACGCACGGGATACTCTCCGGATGCTTGGGAATCCAACACGCGATTATTTCTCCAGAAGCGAAGCCGCCGTAACGACGCTCTGCGCGATCTCGGCGAGCTTTCTTTTCTCGTTCATGGCTGTTTGTCGAAGAAGCGCATACGCTTCCGCCTCCGACAGCTGCCGGGTCCTCATCAGAATTCCCTTGGCCCGCTCGATGATCTTGCGGGACGCCAGCTCGTTGCGCGCTGCCGCCAGCTCACGCTGCAGGCGGTCGAATGCTTTGAACCGGCTGATCGCCATATCGACGATGGCCTTCACCCGCTCCTTGCGCAGCCCGTCGACCACATAGGCGGATACGCCCGCTTCGACCGCAGCCTGGATCATGCTCTCATCGGATTGGTCCACAAACATGGCCACAGGACGGGAGACGAGCTTGGAGACCTGGAACATCTGCTCGAGCACGTCGCGGCTGGGATTCTCAAGCCCGATGATGATCACGTCCGGATCGATGGTGCTTAGCCGGCGCAGCATGTGGGTCATCGTGTCGATGACTTCCACGTCCGCGATCCCGGCCTCCCGGAGCCCGTCCAGCAGAACGGCCGCCTTGAGGCTATCCTCCTCAAGGATCGCAACACGAAGGGGCCGCTGACCTGTTTGGGTATCTTTCGTCAAGTTGACGGGAACTCTCGATGTCGATGCTCACATGAATCATCAAGCAAACTGCCAAGCAAGTTTCAGGCCAAAGTCGCGCGCAGGGGAAGCCGCGAGGCTGAGGCCAATTTGCCCAAACTCCAGGCATTTCGTGCCGGCCTGCCGCGCGATTCATCGGCAATTCGGCACGGTCTGCCCATGGCGGGGCCGATGCGCTGTCTTCAGGTACTCCACGATCATCGGGCACCGCCGGTCGCGCAACCTCCTCCTGTAGTTCGTGATCGCGGGACCGCAATTGCGGCATTTCCCTGTTTCACCTTCTCAAGCGTACCGATCTGATCCGAGACCAGCGAGCACAGCGCCTTTGTGCAAGGGCTTAGCAACACCCGGCAGCGAGACCATGCATAGGTGAAACGCGAGTCCCTATCCGAACGCGAGTGATGTGAGGTAATCTTGCGAACACTGCAGCAAATCCTGCTTCGCTGGCGTCAGGCGAGCGCGCCTGTCGCGGCTTTCCACAGCCGGTGCGCGTGAGCGGCGATGTTGATGAGCATTTCGTTCAGTCACCAGACATCGCAAGGGCTCGCCTGCTTGCAACGCAGGCGCCGGGCGCACTCTGGACCGAATCTCTTTCCAACGCCTGGATCGTCTCACAAAACACGACCGGGCCCGCTCGAGAAGATCGCGTGAACCCCTTTGAGCAGATGCTGAACGGGCTGCTAGCTTTCAAGAACTCACTTTCGAAGTGTCCTACGAGTTGTTCCTCCGCATCTGCCCGTCAGTCGCGCTGAAACATGAAAACAATGGCATTTCGAAAGCCATGACGGCACTCAACGAGCAGCTCGCTTAGGAGCACCTCATCATGAATGTCGTTCCGCCCCCAACCGAATCTGCATAATGGAAGATTGTCTGTCAATCTTATTGACGTACATTCATGACCGTGTTTCTCTTCATGAGATAGAAGCCGAACCACTTCAGGCTCGGCCCGCGAGGTAATTTACAGGTCAATAACAAGTCAGGTCAGCGCCAAATCTGTACTCCCTTGTTACAGCCCTCATGCAAGCGTGCTTGGCGAGCGGCTCCAGAGAGGATTTTGTACCTTGTTATGGAAAAGCGTGGGTTTCTCTGCTCCACCGACGGCAAGTATCTCGGCTGTGTCCATGCGAAACAATCCGCGTCGTCTTATGCGCTCCTTAAGGTTCGTTGCCGACATTCCGCTCGCGAACGTACTTAAAGGCGCATCAGGTATCGCTTTATCGGTCCTGCTCTGGGAGAGTGCTCGCATGCTGGGGATCGTAGATCCTCGCGACGTGCCCTCTTTCGCTGCAATTCTTCAGGCAGCGGCAAGCGGCATATGGGGTGGAGAGTTGCTTTTCGTTGTTCTGGCAACGATGAGCACCTGGGCGCCAGGCCTCCTCATTGCAGGGATTGCGGGAGTTGTCGCCGGAGTAAGCTTGGCAATGCTCCCGCGCTTGGAGATCGCAACCCGGCCTCTCCTGGAGTTCTTACGCCCGATTCCATCCGTCGCCATGATCCCTGTCGCCTTGCCGATTCTTGGTATCGGGCTTGAGCTGCAGCTCTTTATGATTGCTTTCGCGAGTATTTGGCCTGTTCTCTTTGCCACCAAAGCCGGCGTAGAGAGTGTGGACCCGCGCTACATCGAAACAGGACGCATGCTCGGCTTGAGCCGGTTGATGCAAGTCGTCCGCATCGTTCTTCCTAGCGCATTGCCGGCCGTCGCTACGGGTCTGCGAACAGCCTCGGCAATTGCACTTGTACTCGCCATTACCGTCGAGATGCTCACTGGCCAACCAGGGCTTGGCTTCTACATCGAAAATGTTCGCCTAAATGGGCTGATCACGGAGATGTGGGCAGCGATCCTGGTGACAGGTGTGACAGGGTATTTGGTCAACACCCTGTTCCTTTCAATCGAGCGCGTGGCCCTGCCTTGGAGTCCCGACAACCGTGACCAGTAAACGCTCCAATATCGCCCCTCTTGCTTGGCAAGTCTCGACGCTTCTCGCGGTGCTCGTTGCTTGGCAATGGGCGGCGGTGACCAACCCGACGACGCATTTACCCCCCTTGCAACTCATCTTCACCAGATATCTGGACCTCCTCTGGGGCGATCTTCTATGGAGCGCCGTCGCTCCGAGCATCCTCCGATTATTGATCGGCTTTTCTATCGCGGTTCTATTTGGCGCGGTTCTTGGAATTGTCATCGGCTCTCTGCGCTGGTTCGAGCCCTTCCTCCGCCCGGTGATCGAGTATCTTCGCTTCATTCCTGCGGTCGCCGTCCTGCCAGCGGCTCTCCTGGTCTTTGGTGCGACAGACACAATGCGCATCTTTGTCATCGCATTCGGCTCGGTCTTTCCGGTCCTGCTTGCCGCGATCGACGGCGCGCGTCGCGCTGAGGAGTTGTTGACGGACGTCGCCAGGATCTGCGGCCTATCAACTGCGGAGCGACTGTTTCGGGTCACATTGCCGGCTGCTTCGCCACTCATCTTTGCAGGCATCCGTATCGCGCTCAGTATCGCCCTGGTGATGATGGTGATCTCAGAACTCATCGCGGCCGATAATGGACTAGGGTACTACATCCTTCGTAGCCAGCGATTGTTCCAAACAGCGAACGTCTATGCGGGCGTTTTGATGATCGGAACGATCGGGCTGGTACTAACCCTGTTTCTCCTCACTTTCGAGAAACGTGTTTTAGCATGGCATCGGGGCTGGCGTGGCCTGTCCAATACAAAAAGCGCGTAGGAGTCACATTGGTGCAACCCATCATATGCGTCGAAGGTGTAACTAAGGCTTACAACGAGTCCGCTCCAATCCTTCAGGACGTGACGTTCAAGGTGGAGCCAGGACAATTCACAGCCGTTGTTGGTCCGTCGGGTTGCGGCAAGACGACATTGCTGCGTTGCATAGCATCACTCATGCAGCCAGACACCGGCTCCGTGCTTCACCGGGGGCAGCAGTTCAAAGAACCGCCTTCTTGGTTGTCGATCGTATTTCAAGACTACAATCGAAGCCTTTTTCCTTGGCTTACTGTTCGTAAGAACGTCGCGTTTGGTTTACGCGATAAAAACGGCCGCGCTGAGCGCGTCCTCGCTGCGCTGCGCTCCGTGGGTCTGGAGCACGCCGCGGATCTCTATCCGTGGCAGCTATCCGGTGGAATGCAGCAACGCTGCGCACTAGCGCGCTCGATCGTCGTCACGCCGCAGCTGCTTCTTCTTGACGAGCCATTTGCGTCCGTCGACGCCCAGACCCGCACTGACCTTCAAGATATGGTCATGGATATCTGCCGGCGAATGTCTCTGTCCGCCTTGCTCGTAACGCACGATATCGACGAAGCTGTATTTATGGCGGACAAGGTCGTCGTGCTTTCGACGAGGCCAGCACGCGTCGTTGAGGAGATCGAGATCAATCTTCCTCGTTCACGTGATCAACTTTCGACCAAGGAGAGTCCCGAGTTTTTACACTTGCGCCACCGAGTTTACACCTTGGTGCGCCAGCAGGCGCACAAAAGCACCATTGTGGCATCAACTGACAGGACATGAAATGAAGCTGAGAACCTTAACGACGGCTGTCGCCGTTACCATCGCGATTGCCTTATGTGCTGTTGCTCCAAGTCAGGACGCAAGAGCACAGGAACAGATTACGAAAATCAAGGTCGGATATATTCCGATCGGCGTCTATTCGTACTTTTGGCGCGCCCGTGATGCGGGCTACTTCAAGGAGGAAAATCTTGACGTCGAACTCGTGCCGATGGCTGGCGGCGGGCAGATCATTCCTGCACTGCAGTCTGGGGCCCTTCAGTTCGGTATCACTGACGCACTCGGGGTGCTGAACGCCCGGAATGGAGGAATTCCGGTCACCTATGTGTCGTTCAATTTCTCGCAAGCGTCGGATGATCCGATTCATGCGGTTCTGACAATGGATCCGGACATCAAGAGCGCGGCCGACCTCAAAGGAAAAGCGGTTGCGACCAACCTTAGCTATAATACTGACTGGACGGCGATGCGGGAGTGGTTTCGAAAGCACAACGTCGACCCGAAATCCGTCACGTTTCGTGAGATCCCGTTTCCGGACATGATCGCTGCGCTTCGCAGCAAAACAGTGAGCGCTGTGGGTGCCACCGAGCCTTTCCTTACGCTCGGCAAGGAGCAAGGGGCCCGTGTGCTCGGGTACCACTTCACAGACGTGAAATCACCTGTGTTCTTCTCGGGCGTTGCAGCAATGCTGCCATATGTCGAGGGTAACAGAGCGGTTGCCAAACGCTTCCGTCGCGCCATCAACCGGGCCTTGGATGATTTCAAGAACCCTCAGATTGTACGTGAAACAATCGCAGCGAACACCAAGGTTCCCCCGGCTGTCATCGAGAAGATGGCTCTGGGCCGGTGGGAGAAGAACGTGCCTCCGGAGACAATGAGCTTCTGGGTAGACGCAGCGAAGAAAGAGGGGATCATCAACTCGGCGGCCGATCTCAACAGCTTGGTTTGGCAGGGCGATTGAGCCCTCTCCGGCGAAGTGAATTCGGTTCGCCGCCTGAAAATGCGGTAAACCAAGAAAGAGAGCTGCTTCCACGCCTTTGGAAACAGCTCTAGCCTACCGTCTCCCGGCTCTAGGCAGACGTCTTCATCCTCTAGCGGATGACCTTCAAGAGCATTTCCTTATCGATCGGCCACACGTTTCCTGAGGCACCGTTGCATTAACCTTGGCGGTACAACGAGGGGTGGTTCGTCAAGGAGCCGCCCCGATGCCTCTGTTCAAGCGCCGCCGTTTTCCTGTTGGAATCATCCTGCTGTGCGTGCGCTGGTACTGCAAGTACGGGATCAGCTATCGCGATCTGACCGAGATGATGCAAGAGCGAGGCACCAATGTGAACCCATCCACGATCTTCCGCTGGGTTCAGCGTTATGCGCCAGAAATCGAGAAGAGGGTCCGCAGCTTCCAGGGATCCCGTTCCGGGTCATGGTGCGTGGACGAGACCTATGTACGAGTTGGCGGATGCTGGCGGTACTTGTTTCGAGCGGTCGATAAGCACGGGCAGCTGATCGCCTCCGTGCTATCCGAGCGGCGTGATGCTGGAGCGGCTTATCGCTTCCTGCGCAAAGCCTTGAAGGCAGTGAGTATCCGAAGGCAATTCGGCGCTTGCAGAATGAAGGGTTGCTGTCGAAAGACGTCGAGCATCGGACGTCAAAGTACTTAAACAACATCATCGAGGCGGATCACGGCGCGATCAAGCGGATGATCCGGCCGGCTCGCGGGTTCCAGCGAATGAAGACCGCGTCTACGACCCTGAAGGGGTTCGAGATCATGCGAATGGTCCGCCGAGGTCACTGCATGCTGAGGCATGCGGGCGTGCTAGATGTAATTCGTATGGTGAACAACTTGTTCGGTCTTGCCGCGTGAGGAAGACGCATCGGTAGGCTCATTATGGCCTATAGCAACTAATGCAACAGAGCCCGGAATGCAATCAGCGCTCGGACATCCGACCGGATGCTTGATCGGCCCTGGCGCATCCGGATGGTCGGGCCAGAACGAAGCACTCAAGGATCTCATAGCGGCGGAGCGCGCCAAGAATCGCGTAGCCATTCGAAGGGTCGTCGAACGCGCGGCGAAGGAGGGCGAGCTCGCCGAGTCGAAAGTGCAAGGTTTCCCCACCCTTATTGATGCGCTCCTGCTCGGGCGATCGGTTCAGGCTCGTGATGGTGTTCCTCAGGTAGACGTCCACGCAGCTATCGACACGGTGTTGTGTCACTGGGATTGATCATACTTACGCTGGGCTGGCTGCTCTGCCCCCCGCAAACTCGCCCACTTGAAGCTAGAGTCTTGCCCGATGGAAGGACCGGACGATGCAGCGATCGAAGTTCAGCGAGGAGCAGGGCGTGGCGATCCTGCGCGAGCAGGAGGCGGGTGCGAAGACGGCTGATCTGTGCCGTCGCCAAGGTGTGTTTCGGCATGCAATCTTGGCTCTGACGCACTTTTGGTGCAGTTGAGGACTGAACTGATGCTGTATTCCGGAAGGAGGCAGCCTCATGCACCGAAGCCTGCGCCCCTCAGCTTTGATCCCGCCTGGCCTGATCGTTGACCAGATCCACGCCGACGCACAGCAGGTGACCATCACAGTCCATTCCGGCTTCCGATCAGGCATATGCCCTTCGTGCGGCACGATCTCCTCGCGTGTGCATAGCCATTATCTCCGGCGCGTGGCGGACCTGCCGCCGGCCGGTCGACCCGTCCAGTTCCTGATCCGAGCGCGGCAGCTCCGCTGCGATGCTGTGCGGTGCGGACGGCAGATCTTGACCGAGCGCTTTGCCTCGGATGTGATTGCCCGTCATGCCCGTCGCACCGCCCGGCTCGAGGGCATTGCCCACCACCTCGGATTGGCTCTGGGCGGTCGGCCCGCAACACGTCTAGCCCGGCGGCTGATGCTGCCTGTCAGCAAGGATACGCTCCTGCGCATTGTGCGCCGGCATGTCCACCGTCCTTCCGAGCCGCTGAGCGCCATCGGGATCGATGACTGGGCCTGGCGCCGCAATCGCCGCTATGGCACCATCGTCTGTGATCTCGAACGGCGGCGGATCGCATCGCTTCTTCCGGACCGGGAGCAGGCCACCGCACAGGCATGGCTGGCCACCCACCCGGAGATTACCGTCGTCGCCCGCGACAGAGGCGGTGGCTATGGCGAGGCCGCGGCCAAGGCGCTGCCAGACGCGGTGCAGGTGGCCGACCGCTGGCACCTGATGGAGAACGCCAGCCACGCTTTTCTGGATGCTGTCCGCAAGTCGATGCGCCAGATCCGTCAGGTCATTGGATCGGCAACAATCAACTCGCACCTTCTCACCTGTGCCGAACGCATTCAGTACCAGGGCTACTTGCGCCGTGAGGAGACCAACGCAACGGTCATGGCTCTCGGCGCGGACGGCGTCCCGATCAAGCAGATCGTCCGGCAAACGGGTCTGAGCCGCGGCACGGTACGGCAGATCCTGCGGGGCGGCCGGAGCGACGTCTTCCGTTTGCGTGAGAGCAGTCTTGAGGCATACTGGCCGCTGCTTGAGGCCCTCTGGACCGGAGGATGCCGCAATGGTGCCGAGCTCTGGCGGCGTCTGCGGGCCAGCGGCTTTCGTGGTTCGCTGCGCGTTGTGGGGGAATGGGCCACCCGCCGCCGTCGGGCTGAACGGATCGGAGACGAGCAGCTTCAGCGCATTCCATCCGCCAGGACCATCGCCCGGCAGATGAGTACGGGGCGAGACATGCTCTCCAAGACGGAGACCGTGACCATCGCCGCCATCCAAAGCGGCGTGCCAGCTCTCGCCAGTGCTCGCGACACGGTTGCGGACTTCCAGACCCTGATCCGGAGTGGCCGCGAGCCTGACCTGAGGTTATGGATCGCCCGAGCACGTCAAAGCCTCGTAGCCTCGTTCGCCAATGGCATCGCTAAGGATGAGGCGGCTGTTCGTGCGGCGATCACGTTGCCGTGGTCAAACGGTCAGACCGAAGGCCAGATCACGAAACTCAAGCTCGTGAAGCGTCAGATGTACGGCAGAGGCCATCTCGATCTCCTGCAAGCCAGATTGGTTGGAGCGGAATGACAGGTCACGACGACTCGTGCACCAAAACGGCGTCAGAGCCAAACTTGGACGCCGATTGACAGGACGGTTTTGCCTGGAGCACGCACTGGGCACGCCAAGCTACATGGCCCCCGAGCTCTTCACCGGCGCACCCGGCAACGATTTATCGGATCGGTTTGCGGTAGCTGTTAGGATCTACCGCATGTTCAGCCGGGCCTTCCCGTACGGTGAGATTGAGCCATTCTCCCAGCCCCGGTTCAGCAAATCCACTCCATTGACGTCGCACCGCCCCGACCAGCCAGCCTGGCTGGATCAGGTTCTCGCCCGCGCCCTTGCGGCTTAACCGGGCGAGCGCTTCGGCGATGTTCTTGAGCTGGCTTTTAAATTGGAGCATGGCTCCGCACGAGCGCTGCCGACTGCCTTTCACCGCAAACCACTCTACGAGCGTAATCCCGTGCTCGTCTGGCAAATGATCGCGATTGTGCTCGCCGTCATGCTCTTCTTGAATTGGGCCTTTCGATAGCTTGCATTGTGCCATGCAAACTCTTGAGAGAACGATCCGCTGGCGTTGAACGACATCGTTTGGGGCAGCATAGCTGAAGGATGGTTTCACGGCGATGGGGTGCGGTCAGTCGAAGCCGGGTCAGTGATATCTTCAATCCATGTGAGTGCCTTCACGCCCTGCGGGAACCCAAGGGTTGGAAGGGCAAGAAGCGCGACCTGCTTGAGCTCTTCCTTTGACAAGCCTTCAGCCAAGCCCCGGTGGGCGTGCGAATGCACCGCGCCCTCGGAGAGCGCTCCGACGGCCAGGGCGAGCTTGACCAGGCGATGCGTTCGGTCCTCCAGTGGGCCCGCCTCGGAGCAGGCTTTCCCGAGGGCTGCATAGGCAGCCCAGATCTCAGGGTAGGACTGCGCGATCTCGCCCGCGCCAGAGGGTAGGTTCTCGGGTGTTTCTGCCATAGGTTCCTCCCCTCGAGACATGGTAAGTGTGGTGCTAACGATGCACCCCTCGAGAGAATGGCCTCATTGGGTAGAATTGGACCAGGTTGATTGGTTCTATCACGCAAGATCCGACCCGCCGCGATATTTGGCACCTCGAAGAAGTCGTGGCTACAATCTCTGGCCAGAAGCACTGGCTCTGGCGAGCCGTCGACCAGGACGGATACGTCCTCGGCCAAACTGTCCAGAGCCGCCGCGACCCCCAGGCGGCTAAGCGGGTGCTAGAACGCCTCCTGAAGAAGCAAGGCTGCCCTCCACAACGGATGATCACCGATAAGTTGAGCTCCTACGCTGCCGCCCAGCGCCAGACATGCCGAGGATTGAGCACCGCTCGAAGGGTCTGAACACCCGTGCGAAAAATCCACATCTGCCCTTACGCCGATGAGAACAGGCGATGCAAGGTTTTCGATCGGCGGGAGGCTTACAGAGGTTTACTGCGGTGTTCTCTGCCGTCCGGAACCTCTTCGTACCACCCCAGTCTCGCCGCTCTGCGCTTGCCACCGATCTTCATCGCCTCCATGCCATGGCGGAATGGAAAGTTGAGGCGGGCACTGCCGCTTGAACACGTATGCCGCCATCCAGGTCTCATTGCGTCCAACGGCCGTTAACGTGACAAGCCCACCACCCTGCCAACTTGGAGAGGCTGCTTTTGAGAATGGTTGCCGTGGCATGCCAGACAGTTCAAGGAGATGATCTGAGGCAGAGAGATGGTTCAAAGAGCCGAATTGTGATGCTAAATCTTCCAAAGAACCAGCAAAGGCAAACTGCATTGAGAGTCTGTACATCGCCAGAGCAGACTACAAAACCCGATCGGAACCTTCGACTGCGTTTCGCCGTCATAGCTGGGCTGGGAGCCATTCTCCTTGCTCAGGCGAGTAAGTCCGAGGCACAGAACGCAGATACTACCTACAGCGGAAAATCTTCAGCAGCGGCCGCTGACTACGCCACACCGTCGTGGCCTCCGATCACCCCGCTCGGACTTGATGCGTACCTGCAATGGGCACGGTGGCCATATCAGCGGGTTGGGATCCGCGGCTATATGCATTCGACTTACGACCGTGGCGGTTTGAACCGCACAGCAGACGCATCGCATTTCCTCTACAGCGAGGGGCCAAACTTCAATGTCGCCCTCGATATCATGGGCCGGGGTGTTCTCCACTTCGTCCGGACCAATCGCTGGCACGGCAGCCCTTGGCATTATGAGGTCGATAGCATCGACCATGTTTTGCGCGAGACGAGCACGGCCGATCCACACCATCCTTCGCCTGACTCGAGATATGATCCCCCGAAGATCTTCCCGCCGCCACTGGCGTTGACATGGCCGACCACGAAAGGATCAGACCTGAACTGGGTGCCGATCCCCTTCGAGAGATCGCTGCGGCTGGCGTATGAGCGGACGTTCTACGGCACGGGATACTACATCTTTCACCATTTCGCCGATGACGCTCCGGTGTCACCGCCGCGGCCGCTCGACTGGCTCACTCCACCCGATTCGAGAGTCCTGCAATTGATCGGAAGATCCGGCGATGATATTGCACCAACCGATATTGCGCGCGAGACAAAGCGCGTGACACTTGAGCCTGGCCGTTCACTTCGCCTGTTTCAGCTTGCGGGACCTGTAACGATCCGTGCATTGAAGCTCAGCCTGCCCCGCGACCGCGCACTGACATTGTCGGGTGCGCATTTGCGCATCACCTGGGATGACAGAGAGCTGCCTTCGATTGATGCGCCCTTAGCGCTCTTCTTCGGCGCCGGCCTGCTGTACAACCGAAACAATGTCGAGTATCTGGTTAAGGCTTTCCCGGTCAATATCCGCTACGCAGAAGAAGCCGTGCATCTCGCGAGCTACTTTCCGATGCCGTTCTTCCGTTCGGCATCGATTGAACTGATCTCGCCCTCAGCGCTCGAACATCCTGTGATTCTTGAGGCTGAGGTTCGTTATGAGCCGTTCGAGCACCAGCCATCCACCGTCGGCTACTTCCATGCAACCTATCGGGATCAGGGCGCAGGAGTGCCAGGCACGGACCATGTGCTGCTTGATACGCGCGGTGTCGAGGGTAGCGAGAATTGGTCAGGATCGTTCATAGGCACATCATTCACTTTCACCGACAATGCCGAGCTCCGGACCCTGGAGGGTGACCCGCGCTTCTTTTTCGATGATGCACGCTCTCCCCAGGCGCATGGTACTGGCACGGAAGAGTGGGGCGGGGGCGGAGACTATTGGGGCGGCCAGACCATGACGCTGCCATTCGTCGGCCACCCGATTGGTGCGCCAACGCCTGCCGATGCCCGCGATACAAGCGATCTCGTCCACTCCGCCTACCGGTTCCTGCTGGCTGACCTATTCCCGTTCGGAAAGAACGCCCGCATCCAACTGGAGCACGGCGGCCTCAATGATATGTCCGAACGCTATCGAACGGTTGCGTATTGGTACGGCCTGCCCGCTGCCTCGCTCGTGAAGTCGGATGAACTCCGCATTGGCGACGCGGCATCCGAAAGCGCGCATAACTATCACTCCCCCGATGCAACACCAGCGCAGGTTCTAACCTCAAGCTACGAATTTGGCCAGGAAGAGGCCCAGCTTGTACGGTACACACGCGGGACGTCCGAGTTCACCTTGGCTATCCGGTCGGACAACCAAGGTGTCATGTTGCGACGCACACTGGACTATGGCATGCCTGACCAGAAAGCGCTCGTGTGGGTCGCTGATGGCGCAGCCTCGGAGCCTATATGGGAGAAGGCTGGCATCTGGTACCTCGCAGGCTCCACCACTTTCTATCATAGCTTTCCCATGGGCGAGTTGGATCCTCCGTCGCCCGCAATTCTGACGTCGACCCGCCGCTTTCGTGAGGATGAGTTTTTGCTGCCTCGTCGGCTCACCCGAGGCCGCAAACTGGTGCGGATACGCGTTACGTTCGAACGGGTCGGCCGCCCACTGCTGCCTGCGCTACCGCCGCCGCACTCCGCCTGGTCTGAGATTCGGTACGCCGCGTACTGCTGGGTCGAGCCACAGTTCGATCCTACGACGTCACAATCGATGGACGCGGACAACCCGTGAGAAGCCATCGTCGTTAGCTGACCAAGATACCCGGATCCGTCGCATATTTACTGTTTCAGAGTTTTAGCCAATCCGTTCTGGGCTCAGGGATCAAGGATGGTGATGTCACGTTAACGGAACTCGGGCGCGGTGAGGCAAACGCGGTCACATGACGGGCTCACCGTGCAAGGCAGGCGGCATCGTCAGGTTAACCGGAGAGTGACCGGATCGAGGCATATGTGAGGGATGAAATCGACCCATCATCCTCGTTACGTTCGCCACCGCTTCCCGGCTGAAGTGATCAGCCATGATGTAGCATTGCAGGCCGGAAGCATTGGCTCTGGCGCGCCGTCGATCAGCATGGGATGGTGCTCGACATCCTGGTTCAGAGCCGTCGCAACGCGAAAGCCGCCAAGCGTCTGCTG
>NZ_SPJX01000253.1 GCF_004458765.1 Microvirga pakistanensis
TTGGGCTACCGGCCACCCGCACCCATGACAATGGAGGCGCTCACACAGCAGCTACCCACATCCGCAAGCATGCAGTAGGCTCTCAATGCGCCTGGTCCAAAACCACGGTCACGTCAGGTTAGCGATGGGCTCAGGTAATTTCGTAGCTGAATCGCAGGACGCCGCCGTCACTCTTATGAACTCTCTGTAAGTAATAATAGAACTTAGGTTTGCAGCGAACTTAGCCTACGGCCGCGGCGAGGAGCGACCTGGGAGAGAAGCTGATACGAAGCCTACGTCTAGGTATCTCTTTGGAGGTACCGTATACCTCTTTTGGATTATAACAATTGGCCTATGCCTTGAACGAAATCCACTTCGCCTATCCTCCTCCACCTACCCTCCTTAGGAGCAAAGGGGGCTTCAACTTTTCCTTCAGAGAGCAAAGATGGGCGCAGCGAAATTCCAATACGTCAACCCCGATCAGGATCGTACTTCTGGCAGATTAGAGGCAGTCAGCAAAAGTTATACTGCTGTCGTTATCTGCCAAAATTCCCTGGTTGGTTTGGGGCTGAAGAATCTCTTGTCCGTTAGCTGTTTTGAAGTGTCAGAGGTAGCCACCTATGATAATGCCTTATCTGTGATTGCCGCCTATCCAACTATCAATCTCTTCGTTGTGGATGGCTGTGGGAACCAGTCCAACGCATTCGGCGCTATCAGCAGCATCAGATCGCACCATCCCGAAGCGAAGGTTGCCATTGTTGCCGATCAATTCACCTTTGACGACGTGAAGGCTGGAATAGCGCTTGGGGTTGCTGGTTTCTGCTCCACGAGCAATTCCGAGGCTTTAATCAAGTCACTTGAATTGGTCATGTTGCAGGAACTGGTTGTGCCCTTTTCCGCTGTGCGCCCGGTTATGGAGGGCGACTCATTGAACTCTGAGATAGGGCCTCAGGAGGATGCGGCTGAACCGAAGGTGTGCGACCCAATAATGCGGAAGCTCTCATCAAGGGAGACTGAGATTCTAAGATGCTTGATACGAGGAGCGTCCAATAAGGTTATTGCGCGACAGCTTGATGTTACCGAAGCAACCGTCAAAGTTCACATCAAAGCCATTCTGAGAAAGCTCAGAGCGGCCAATCGCACACAAGCGGCTATGTGGGCTGTAGAGCATCTGGTGAAGGGCGAAGGAGCATCCCTAAGAGCCTAATTGGAAGAGGTTGGGGATGCTCGTAAGAATACTCTGACGAACCCACAACTCATTAGACCCTCCCGGTTACCGTGATCGGCTTCTGGGAGGGCGGTTGTTATGCACCAGGGAAGCTCCTACCGGGCTCTTCCAGTCTGTCTGAGTGTCTCAGCGACAGCGTCAGAGTGGACCGCCATCGCCAGCTCGCTTGCCTTCGTCACGTTCTGGCTCGGGATGTCATTCGCCTGACGCCGCTTCCTCACAGAGGCTGGGCGGCACGGTCCCACTAGTCCTGATACTCGTATGACCCTTGTTGCGGTTTCACCCATAAAGCAAATGATGGTGGTTTGTTCTAAGCGGCGTGTGACTGATGCATCGTCTTGCACGCCGGTGAACGAAGAGGCCGCCGAATGAGGCGACCTTTCCATCTCTGATAAGGGAGACGATCAAGCCGCCTGAGCCGCCGGAGCTGAGCTCACCTCATCCATGGCTCGCATGTAGACGTCGAGCAGCGTCTCGTGTTCGTCGCGCTCTTCCTGGTTCTGCTTGCGCAGCTTGAGGATCTCCTTCAGCACCTTCACGTCAAAGCCCTCGCCCTAGGCTAGGCCTCTGAGAAGATCTCCTTCTTAGCTTCGGTCAGCTCTTTAAGCTCGGCCTCTATCTGTTCGATTCATTCGATGAACGAGCGGATTCTATCTCCCGCAATACCAGCGACGTCGCTCATAGTGTCTCCTTTGCCGGATATGGACGAGTACTATCCGGCAGGTCCGTAAGCACCGTGTTAATAGGTCGAGCACCGCTGCGAGAACCGCGCGAACCACCTTGCGTTATCCACCAGGAACTTCAGCCAAGAAGGGACTGCGCATGAACGTCTCGATCGAGCTGGATGACGAGGTGAGGCAAACCTACGCGGTGTTTATCGACGGGGTTTGCATCGCCCGATCTCGCCAAAGGCCGAAGCAAATAGGGTTCGGCTGCAAGCCTCGAACGGACGGGTAGGAAAGCCTCGCCTGGGCTAGGACAATTAAGTTACCGCCCGAGCACAAGGCGGTTATGCTCAATTGATAGCGCCTCGGGACGGCCGTAATCCACCCCGAGGCGCCGGACCTTACGCGTTCGACTTGCTCTTCTTTGCTGGAGCACGGCGCTTCGGCTTGGCGGCCTCAGCCACCTCAGGAGCTGTCTCCTCCGACACAGCAGCTGCCTTCGCGGGGCTCGTCACCCTTTGCTGGCCAAGGCCCATGCTCTTGGCGAGTTCAGAGCGCCGCAGAGCGTAATTTGGCGCAACCATCGGGTAGTCGGCTGGAAGCCCCCACTTGGCCCGATACTGCTCGGGGGTCAGTCCCAGCTTCCCAAGATGGCGCTTGAGCGACTTGTACCTCTGCCCGTCTTCCAGACTGATCAGGAAATCAGGTGTGATGGACTTGCGGATCGAAACAGCTGGCTGCGGCTTCTCCGGCTCGGCCTCCTTAGGAGCCGCAAGGCCCTGCAGCGCAGCATAAACAGATGCAATCACGGCGGGGAGATCTGCTCGATGCACAGCGTTATTGGCGACGTACGAAGAGACGATTTCCGCCGTAATGCTGGCAAAATCGAGAGTAGGCTGGTTAGCTTGGTCCATGGTCTTTTTCTACGTACCAGGTGTTAGGAAGGGTACTTCAGGCGTCATTGCGATCCGTATCGGTCCTGCACCAGAAACACCCCTGTCCGGAGATCGAGCGTGCTCCCCGGGCCGGGGCGTGTGCAAAGGCTCTGAGCGCCATGCGCGGTCTGAGTAGCAGTGCTTTATCCAGAGTCAACCAGAACAAGAAAGCGCGCTCCAGCCGAGACGGGCCCCTTAAATCTCAGCCAGAGCGCCTTGGCTTCCATAGGGGCAAAACACTTGAGCCACTCAAAAAGCGCTGCGGGCCAATGAACAAGGACGCTCCGACCTCCGTCAAGCCCGCGAGCACTGGCGCACGCAACGTCAGCCCGGTATGCGCCAGGAGCCGCACCGGCTGGTCTTTCTCGACGAGACCGGCAGGCACCTCCACCAAGATGACGCGCCTGCGCGGTCGCTGTCCCAAGGGGCAGCGGCTGTTCGCCAAGGCACCCTTCGGCCACTGGAAAAACCAGACCATTTTGGTTCCTGTTGCTGCCACCCTACAGTCGCGATCCGAATTCAATTGAACAGGCCTTCCCCTAGATTAGAGCGTACTTGCGCAAAGCCGAAGCCCGAACGCTCGACGCGCTCTGGCGCGCCATCCGCGACTTGCTCGAACTGCAGGATTGCTGAAGCTATCCCAGGGCCGCCGGATATGCGACGGTGTAAGCGTCCGATGCTCTAGACAACCCCATCAAAGCCGTTCCCAATTCAGGGCGAGGATTTGGCTCGGTTGATCGCGCTCCTCTCGTCCAGCAGATTGCGGATCATGGCTGCAACATCTGTCGCGAACCTTTGGAACAGGAATGGGCCGAGCGAATGGCTCGACGTGCGGCCTTCCGGTGCATTGGTGTCGAGATGGGCGTCGCTGGCCTGGGCGATGCGCCCGAAGTGAACGATGAACTTATCCGCATTCTTGCGGATGCTATCTGGCGTGATACCGTAGCGTTGAGTGAGATCGAAATTTTCGTTCTCGATCCGGATGACCAGCCTGTCCGCCTTTGGATCGCTCAACATCTCCTCCAGCACGGCCATCACCTTGCGCTGAGTCCGCAAAAGATTCTCGTGATTGTCGGTGATGTAGGCGACCGATTTTGCACCGCTCCGCGCAAACAGGCCACCATCGGGGTCAACGGTACGGTCGCCGGCGACCATGCGGGCCATCTCCACGAAATAACGCTTAAACTGGTCGGGATCGAATGCGCCTGCGCCAGCCTTGCTGTCGGTCTGGATCAGATCACCCTTGCTCATCCCCGGCGGCAGGTTCTTGTCCGTCTCCACCTTGAGGACATGGTCCGTGCTCCTGCTGGGCGCGGATTTGTTCTGGCTGGTGGCAACCTTGGCCGCATCCTCCTGGTCGATGCTGTGGAAGTTCCGCTGCGCCTTGAACGTGGCGGAACTCACGTCGTCGAATATCTGCGGAACCTCGCCCGGTTTCGTCGGATCAGATTTCAACTTGAGCAGCACCTCAATGAGGTTTTCCTGCATCTTGCCTTTTGCTGTCGGTTCCGCCTCGACGAGGCCGCGTCTGACGAGCGAATCGAAACCGGCCTCGAGCTTGGCAAGAGACTCTGTATCCTGCGTCGTGCGCGCGGCCCTGAGATACGCCTCGCGCATGACGCTCAAGGCATGATCGATTTCCTGCTGCACAGCCTCATTGACCGCAACGGGGTTCTTGACATCGTTGACGCCTCGAATCAGGCGGTTGATCAGGCCGATCCGGGCTTCCTGCGAAAGGGTGAGCCGCGTTCCGTTCGGGCCGGGTAGTTCGACGCCAGCCGCAATGCTGGTGATCACCGTTTCGGCCTGCACGCGCACGAACCTGCGGAACTCCTCCTCGATGATCGTTCCGCGTCGGTTGCGATCCACCTCCGTCGTACCTTGCGGCAGCTTGGTGACTCTCTGCAGAAAATCGTTCATCAGATCGCTGCGCGAGCGGCTTGCTCCCGTGAGTGTGGAGAAGGCGACGGATGCCTCCAGCACTTCCAGCCTCTGGACGATAGAGCGCGCCTCCTCAATCGATATCACACTGGCGCCGGTTGCCGACAGACCCTTGGCAGCCTTCACCAGGTCCTGCGCCGCCTGTTCGCGCTTGATCACGATCGGCTTGTAGGCACCCCAATCCTCTGCGTCCTCGAGCGGATCGGCAAAGCGCGCGAGGAAGGGCTCTTGTCCAACAGCGATCGGCTCGCCCTTGCGTATGGCGTCGAGATCGGACGCCGAGAGTTTGCCGTTGCTCATGGCGCGCGAGCCCATGCGGATCAGGCTGTTGCGGAGTTCGGGGTCCAGCAGCGCGGCATGGCAGTAGGTGAGCATATCCTGAACCGTCACCTTACCCGCCGCCGCATTGGTGGACGGCGGTTTTGCCTGGGGGTCGACCGCCGAACTCATCAGGCCCGACATCTTGGGCAACAGTTCCGTGATCCTGTGCGGATGTTGCGATACGAAGAGCAGGGTGGGGGGACCGAGTGTCTCCCCCGAAGCGTGAACGAGATGAATGATCCGTTCGAACGTTTCAACCGGGGTGTTTTCGAAATAGGCTTGCGTCAAGAGCCTGAACGCCATGTGCTGCATGGCTCTAGGTAGAGTTGCGCTTGCATTCAGCATTTCGTTCACAGATTTGAAATAAGCATCCTGCACGGCTGGCGGCCTCGGCCCGGCCAGCGCTTCGAGGATCGCTGCCTGTATCTCCGGTTTATTTGCCAGCCCCTTCAACTGCCTTGTGGGGGAAATGCCGAGAACCTTGGCGGCGCTGCGGAACCGGTCCATCACCGCAGCGTCCGGCGTATTGTCCGGTAGCCTGTGCAGGGCGAGTACGAGGGCGCGCTTGGCGAATTCCAGCTCGGGATGAAGATCGCCCGGCTCTGCCCGAGTGAGGCGCTTCAGCGTCGCCCGCACCAGTTTCAGGTCCTTGTCTTCGAGACCTCGCTTCGCCGTCACGCGGTCCAGCACCCTGCGCGCGATCGATCCGGCCTGTGACGGATCACCCACGGCAAGGAAGTGATTCCGGACAGTAACCGCGATCCGCTCGGGCGGAATCTTCGCTAAGTCTTCATCGCCTGTGAGCGGCTGGCCGCTACGAATGCGCCCGAGATACCGGACGAGTTCGTCCGCCGGCACCACCTCGGCGAGGGCGTGGATTGTCTGCACCAGTTGCCGCCGGTTGCCCTTCGACATTTCCGGCACTCGGCTGGTCAGAGCCCGGAAGGCATCGCGCAGCGGCGTCCTGGCAGCCGCCTCGATCTCCTCGAACAAATCCTGGTCCGCCGCCGATTTGCTGAACATGCGCGCCGGCTGGCGAAGCCAGCCCGGTGGGTCGACGATGCCCGCCGCGATCGCATCCAACTCGGCGGGCGTCAGTGCATTGGCCTCCCCACGACGTGTGATGAGGCGCGTCAGGGTTTCTTCAGCTGCCTGCAGCTGTTTGAGGGCCTGATTTCGCATATCCTCGAAAAAGGCGTTATTTGCGCGAGCGCGGAGCTTGCCGATCATCCGCTGCTGGCCATCGATCTCGACATCGATCTTGGCTCGGTAGGCGCGGACCTGTGTGTCCAGATCGAGATCGTCCCAGCGGGCCATGTGTTCTTCACCCAGTGTCGCGACCCGTTCGCGAAAACGCGGATCGCGATACTGCAGCACGTGCAAACCTTCTTCGGTCAGCACCTTCGGGTTGGATCCCTGGCGCATCAGGATCACCGGGTTACCATTTACGATGAGGGTCACGGCATGCTCATTGCCCTTGCCTCGGACATAAGCGAGGAACGAATCCTCCGGCAGCGTGATGACTGGCGTGCGATAAACCACGCGCTTCATCCCGAAGGGGATCATGTCCAGAAGCGCACGCTTCTGCGTCAAAGCCTCCCGGAAGCCCGGTCGACCGTGTCGGGTTGCCATCGTCGCGCGGATGGCGGCCAGCAACGCCTGCCTGTCGATGCCTGGCCGCCGTGCCGCTGTCGCCGCAACGATCTCGTCGACGCGCGCATCCGAAAGCGGTCTGCGGGTAAACTGCGCCACGCGGATTTCCATCAGCGCGTCGTCGCGGAGATCCAGCATCGCCCTGATATGCGGGGGAGGCACATTGTCGAGGTTGGCGACACGTGACGCCGCGCGCATAATGCGGCTCATCATCGATCGGGCAACCTTGTTCGCACTCTCCCGGTCAAGCCCGGCACCACGCAGGATCGCGGACGCGCGCGCAAAGCCTGTCGGCTCTCCTTCCCTGAGCGCCGCATGCAGGGCCTCGGCCTCGCGCGGCCTAAGACCTGCGATCCGGCCGCGCGACGCTTCGGGCGCGGCCTCCATCAGGTCGTCGCGAATGCCAGCGCGGCGCGTCGCCACTGCGTTGCGGGCCCGCGTGACGGCTGCGTCCGCATCCACCATGCGTGCTGCCACTCGGGCGGCGAGATGCGGGTCCTCCGGGATCATTCGTTGGACTAGCGCCCTAAGGTCCGCTCCTCCCTCGGCCAGCGCGGTAGCCAGTCTCGCTTTCGTCGCAGGCGGCAGGCTGATGAGATCCGAAAAATCCAGCTCCTGGAGATGCGCGCGCTCCGGCCCGCGTATTGCGGAAAGAAGCTGCTTGTTCGTCTGGGCCTTCAGTTCTTTCCGCGCATGTCGGTTGCGTGCAAAGTCCCGGCTGGATGATTGCATCGCTCGGTCGAACGCCTCCACATCCAGGCCGACGATTTCCTTGCCGAGTTGCATCGTGAACTGCAGGCGCTGGGCGCGGTTGCCCAATTGGCCGCTGTCCATCATGCGGATCACGTCCATGGCCTTATTGGGACCCATTTTCGCGACCTCGTCGCGAATCTGAGGAGGCAACTCATCGATCCGAGCACGGACGTTTGAGAATCCACGCGCGAACTCGTCGGTCCTCGTACCCAGCGGGATGACGCTCCCGTTCTGACCGAGCCAGTTGAGGATTCTAGCTTCCCTGGGATTCGGGTTCCGCTTTTGGCCGTGAATGTCAGCTGACATCCGGTTGTATTGGGCCCTTTGGATCTGCTGTGCTTTAGTTCGCCCGGCCACCGACGCCAGTTCGCGCACGCCTGCCTTGCCAAGTCGTTCAAACGCGCCTGACCAGCCTCCGACGTGCTTGTCCATCGCGACGTCGGCCAGAATGTTGATCGTTTCGCCGACAAGCGATCCCGGTGTGTTGGCAAGTACTTCGGTGAGGAATTCCCGTCCGCCCGGACCGAGAGACTTGCCGATTCGGTTCAGCCGGTCGGTGCTGGCGTTTCTGCCCACGGCAGTCGGCGCAAGTCGGCGGTCTAGTCCGCGGGTGATGGCACCGGTGACGGCAGCATTCGCGGCGCCGGAAAGCCCCCCCTTGACGGAATGCCCGAGGACTCGCCCGATGCCGGTTCCGATACCATCGTCCCAGAGCTTGTCGTCGAGTGCGGCCGTTGCGGCGGTTGAAGCCGCACCGGTGATCCCACCCTGAACAATGGGTGCCGCCACGGGGCCGAGGCGCGTGTGAAGTCCCGCGCCGACGCGCCCGAAAGTGCCGAGTTTGCCAATTTTCTGGCCGGTTCGCGCTGCGTTGGCGGCTGCCGTGGCTCCCTTGGACATCGCGCCACCAATTCCTGCGGTCGCCGCCTCGATGGCCGTCATACCGATATCCGTCGCCATTTCCTCCCAGCCGTAGCGGCCGCCACGCATTCCGGATTTCACCGCGACTGTCGCGGCCCCCGAAATCAACGCGACGAGAATGCCGGCCGCGATCAGGTTGATGCCCGGGATGAACAGCAGCAACACCGATACCGCCACCGCCAGCGCGGTGATCAGGCTGGTAAATATGCTTTCGTTGCGGTCGACCTCCTGCTGATAGAAATCGGCCGCCTGGCGGGTATTCGCCTGCAGCACGTCCATTGACGGACCATTGCCCCTGAGCTTGCCGTCGCCGTTCACGGCAAAGCGTTGGACCAGCGGGTTCAACTGACCTCCTGGCAGCCGAACGGGCATGTCATCCGACGCGGGATCGATCTTGAGATCGCGGCGGCCAGCCGCTTCGACGCGCTTGTTATAGTCTTCTATTCCGGCGCGTGTGGCGGTACGCAGCCTGTTGTCGGCCTCGGTTTCGGTGTTCTCCAGATGGCGTTTCTGCCAAGCGTCGGCCATGACGCTCCTGCCGAGCCAGCCGGTCCCCTCCTTCAATTGCTGGTCTTTGAGGAAGCGCAGCGTCTCGTAGCGCTCGAATTCGTTTTCATCCTCGCCGCGCAGCTTCTCCTTGGCCTGATGCCAGTCGTCGCCGGACATTTCATTATCGGCTACGCGATAGGCATAGTCATGCATGGTCTCGCCGTTGGCGCGGCGGACGTTGAATTCCGCGTGCGTTCGGTTGGCGAGCACGCTCTGCATCAGCGCTTCGTTGGTGCCGAGACCATCGGCAGCGAGTGCTACGCCGGTATCGATCGCCATCCGCCCCTGCTTGGTGATTTCCGTCCCGGCCTTGCGGAACTCCTCGCCCTCCTTGGCAAACTGCGCGCCGAGCCGCTGCGAAACAAAGGCTTCGACGGCTATCGGGTCGTCGAGATCGCCTTCCATCCCCATCCCGCGCGCCGTTTCGCGCAGGAAGGTCCGGTGCCGCGCTTGGATGTCCTCCCATTGCTTGGCCATAGCCGCGCGTTGGGCGGGCGTCGCGCTTTCCCAGCGGGCGCGGAAGCGCGCATATTCCATGTTGCTGAAGTTCTGGTTCAGCTCGTTGACTTGATTGGTCGAGAGCGAACTGTCGCCCGAAATGCGCGAGTAGGCGGCTGCTGCACGGGCCCCCATCGCCTCTGGCGAGTTCGTGCCGTGCATGATGATGGCGGTGTTGTAAGCCTGGATCGCGAGAGCCGGGGCGATCGTCACGCGGCCCGTAGCCGGATCGTAGGTGCGGACCTTCCGATCCATCTCCGAAAACCGCTTCATATCCTCTTCGGCAAATCGGTCGTTCGGCTGGCGGAAGTACGACGCGTGCGGCTTGTTCATATAGGCGACGATCGCCCGGCGCGCCTCGTCCAGCTTGCGGGTCTGGTCTGTCGCAACCTTCTCGGGAGCGAGTTTCTCGTTCGAGGCTTCCGGCCCGGTGACGGCGCGCGCCGGGGCGGGTGCGGGTGAGGGCGCAGGCGGTGTTCTGGCCGCTGGTTTTTGCACGGGAGCCGTCCGGGCTGGGGGCGCTGCGGTCCTCCCGGAGGCTTCGATGCGCGGCTGCGGCGGCGGGAGCGGCCGGCCCTCGTAGCGCAGCTGTGCCGGCGTCAGCGCAAGGCGATCTGGCGGCGGCGCGACGGGTGCGTTTCTGACCGTCACCGGCTGGCGCCCCTCACGGCTGATCTCGTCGAAGCGCAAGAAGGCCGCGTTGCGCATCGCCTCCAGTCGCTCGTTCGGGACATAGGCATTCGGCCCGCTGGCGAACAGTTCCTGCCGAATCAGCCTGTCCAGCTCTTCGCCGGTCTGGAGTTGGTCCTTCTCCTGCTTGGAGGCCTGTTTGTCGAAAAGCTGGCGCATTCGGATGGCCAGCGCCTGATCGGGCTCGCCGTTGAGATACGCGGCCGCGACCTCCATGTTGGCCGGCTTGAGGGTGGAACGCAGTTCCTCCGCGATCCGCTGCCGCCGCTCGGGCGTCATGATGGGCGAGGCGAGTTCGTCGGCCGTCAAGGATTGCGAGAGCGCCAGTGCGGCCTCGGCATTGATGCCGGTCGATGCCGACGATCCTTCGAGCAGCCCCGCCTTACCGGACGCCCGTACGTTCTGGTCGGGATTGAAGAGCTTGAGGATGTCGGCCTGCTCCTCCTCGCTCTTCATCCGCTCCTCAATCAGCTGGATGACGCCCCTACCACTATTCGCCTTGTGCTGCTCGTCCACCGCATTCGGTCCCGGCCACGGAATGGAAAGTGCTGTCGTGACTTTCGACTCGTTGGGATCGGAATAGATGTCCCAGGCCAGTGCGCCGAGCCCGAGGAACATGTAGCCGCCCACGCGCTCGCCGGTGGTCATGGGCGCGGGTGTGAGGGCGGATTCGACGTCGTGCCCGCGAGCGCCGGCATCCTGCGCGGCGCCATTGCGAATGCGGTTAAACTCAGAGCCGGAATCGCCTTGCTTCCACGACGCATCCGCGACGCCGCCGAAGCCCTTTTCCATCCCGTTAACCCGCGCCAGATATCCGGCCCATTCGGCCGATATGACGCCGTTGATGTAGCCAATGGCTGCCGTCTTGATATTGGAGAACTGCTGACGGGAATTGTTCTTCGGCCCCAGCAGCCGATCGGCGACCTGCGCCGCATGGGCGTGGATTTGCGGGAAAACCGCCGCCACGCCCCTGTCCATGGTGCCGGTGTAGAGCATCGTGGTGCGGGCGAAGTCGTAGCGGGCGCGAGCCAGTGTCTGGAGCAGGCTGTCGACGCTACTGCCCGTCATCTTGTAGAGCGATGCCACCTGCTGATCGAAGCCCTTCCGGGCATTGGCGAGCGTGGTCATGGCCTGCTGGGCGACGGACTCGATCTGCCCACCTTCGAGCGCAGCAATGCTCTTTTCGGCCTCTGCCAGCTGCGCAAGCGTTGCGGTCGCCTCGAGGAACTCTCCGGAGGCGATCATGGGCTCGAGCCGCTTCACGAGATCAGGATAGTGGGCGGCGAGCGCGGCCAGATTGGCCTTGAGCGACGCCTCGACGACCCGCGCCTGGTCGTTGAGCCCGTCCATCATCTTCTTGCCGGCCTCCCGCACTCCCTTGATCGAGTGGGCCGGCAGACTCTTTTCGACGCTGGGGTCCAGCGTCTCGTCCACCAGAACGCCGCGTTTCTCGTCGATCTGCCGAACGATGCGCCGGGTGGCGCCGTCGAGCATGGAATATTGAAGCGACAGGTTCAAGCTGAGGTGCCCGGTATAGGATTCATCGGCGACCGGATCGGCCTTCTCCTGTTCCTCCCTGACAGTCGGCATGATCAGGCCGAAGGTTATGTCGAAAAACCGGGTCTTCGTTTCCTCACTCGTCAGTTCCTTGATCGTCTCGGCATTTGCCGCTTCGTAGCCACGTTGCTGCGCCTCGACCATCATTGGGACAGCCGCGGCGCATTGCAGATTGCCGTACTGCGCGGTACGGTTCGCCGGGAGGTCGGTCATCAGCTTGTTGGTGAGCGCCTCGCGTGCGGCGGGCCACGTCGTGTATTGCTCGCCGTCCTTGCCGCTGTCCGGAATAGCCATATCGGCCGGCTTGGCGCTAGGGTCGGGTGCGACGCCCGTATCCATCGCTGCTGGTTTCGTTCCGGATTTGATGCGATCAATGCGATTGCCGGCTTCCGCGGCGAGGCCGTCGACTTCCGCATCCATTGCCGCCTTTGCGTCCTTCAGGACCCGTGGCGCCTCCTGCATCAGCATTTTATGCATGCTGACTTCGGTGTCCTTGCCACGCTCCGCCAGTCCGGCCTTGTCCTTGTACTTGTGATTCAGCACCGCCTGAATTTGAGCGTCTGCATGCGCATTGATGTCGGCGACGACGGCCGCGGCCGTGGCCTTGATCCGGGCCACGCCACCGCCGACGATGCTGGGAATGCGTTGGGCCAGCGCCTCGATGGAATGCCGGGCATCGGCCGCAATCCCGCCAACCTGAAAGATCACGTTGCGCTCGGCGGCCCTCGCCCGATCCGCAACGCTGTCGAGCGCGCGCTGGATCTGGGCGTGGTGGCCTGCCGGTGTACTGCCGGTTGCGCGCAGGATCTCGGATGTGCGGCGCACGGCTGACGCCGGCGGCGGCGGAACGACGAGCGAGCGAATACGGGAGAGGTCCGGGATCGGAGTCGGCGGCAGAGCGGGAGCGCCGACGGAGCGGAAGACATCGGGCAACCTGGTCCTGCCCTGTGAAACGGGGGTGCTGGTGACACTGGCGCCTTCGGGCCGGGCTGCAGCAGCTGCAGCTTCGTCTGTACCGGACGCTTCGGTTCTAGCCGCGCTTTGCTCTCCGGTTTCAGTTTTCGCCGCTTCAGAGCTTCGGGTCTCGCTTTCCGCTATGCCGCCGCTTGCGGATCCAGCGGCTTTGCCCCTGTCGCCGCGCCGCTCCCGAGGGTCGTGCTCACGGGCTTCCGCCGCCCGCCGGGCCAGATTGCGGGCCGAAGCCGCCTCGGTGCCTTGCGATTTTTGGTGGGTCGCCAAGCTGACTGGCAGGCCGGGGCGAGGATCGCAGGTCTCGACTGCCCCGGGAGGCTTCGTGTCCCCAACTTTGCCGCGCTTTCCGAAGGCAAAGTTCATGGGCTTGGCCTCAGTTCGATGCGTCCATGCGGCCGAGCCTGTCTGCAATCATCGGCTCGATGAGGCGCCATGGTTTCGGTAAGAACACCCAGCGGCCGTTGACGAAGACCAGCCCGTCCATGCGCAAGACACCGCCATCCGGCTCACGGCCGGTCCAAGCGAGCCAGATGCGGCTCGGCACCATCCAGCCGGCGATCCGCCGGTAGCCACGGGGGAAGCGATCGGAGAGTTCGTTCGGCCAGCGCAGCGCACCAGCGGGTGCGGGTGAGACATCGGAAAGCGCGGATGGTAGGGCCTGCACGCGTCGACCCGGAGCACCCTGAGCATCCAATGCGTCAAAGACTTTTCCGGCGATGCTAGCATCGAAAAGCTCGGCGCAATCGTTTTCGTCGGGCATGAGTTCGACGAGGCTTTCAGGAGACCGGATCGAGGTCAGTACGTCCATTGCCGCCTCGCGGATCATCTGCACCGCCTGCAGCATCTCCATGCGCATATTCGCGCGATCGCCGAGCCGGTGCAGCGCGGCTTCGGCCTCCTCCCTCAGTACGCCGCGCGAGGCTTCGTAGACCTTCGTCACCTCGTAGATGAGATCGATGCGCTCCGTTTCCACTGCGGCCCAGACGCCGAACAGTTGTTGGCGCGTGTCATCCGAGGCGAGGGCCACCGTCACCGCCTCAGGCGGCAGGGGGCGGAGACGCTCGGCGATCTTGCCGCGCAGTTCGGGCGGTACGGTCGCCACCTCGAGAAGCCTGAGGCTTACCACCGGGTTAAAGCTGTATTCCACGATCGGAAGGCCGCCACGGAAGCGCCAGCGGGCGAGCTCCGGCTCACCGGGCAGCACCGGGCGGGTGACGACCCCTGATTCCGCCTGCGAGAAGCCTAGATCCGACAGGCAGGCCTCGATATCCGCAAACAGCGTCCCCAGCGGCAGGATCAGCGTTTGCGGCAGGAGAAAGGGATCCATCATCTGATAAGTCCCCCAGGGACAGAGCGCCCGAGCTTGCGGTATTCGGATTCAATGCCACGCAAGAGATCGGACCATGCAATGGCGCGATCACCGGCAAGCACCCGCGCGGTCTGCGCGATATTGCGGATATGGCCGCCGGCGAGATCGACGAGCCCGGCGAGGCGGTTGATCTCGGCCGCGCTCACAACATGGCCGTCACGCAGATGAGTCTGCCAGATCATGCGTCGTTCCGGCGGAGCGGGCAGGGGCACCTCGATCACCTGGTCGAGCCTGCGCGTGAAGGCCGCATCGATGCGCTCAGGCCCGTTCGAGGTCAGGATGGCAATGCCGTCGAAAGTCTCGATGCGGGACAGCAGGTAGTTCGTCTGGTTGTTGGCAAAGCGGTCGGAACTGTCGCGCGTCTCGGCCCGTGAGGCAAACAGGCTGTCCGCTTCGTCAAGAAGCAGCACCATGTCACCGGTTTCGGCGCGGTCAAGAAGACGGGCGATATTCTCCTCGGTTTCACCGATATATTTCGACACGACTGAGGAAAGGTCGACCTTGAACAGTGGCAGGCATAGCCTCGTCGCAAGCCATGAGCACGCGAGGGTTTTCCCGGTACCCGAGGGGCCTGACAGCAGCGTCCTGACACCGGGCACAGGGTTGCCCGCCGCCGCTCGGAAGCGGCATCGGGACAGCAATACTTCGAACTCGGCCTTCAGTGCTTCGTTCGCGGCAAAATCCTGATCGTCCACATCACTTGGTATCAGAGTCGCATGCGGCTCCATGTCCGAACGGAACTCGGCGCCCATTGCAGCTCGCAGGCGCTTGTGCAAGAGATCATCGGGGTCGGCCATCGCGGCACGCGCGCCGATCGCAGCGATTCTGCAGGGACCAAGCCGAAGGGCTGGAAGCGCTAACGGCAGGATCTCGCCCGGAAGCGCACGGCTCCAGAGACGATGGCGCGTTTCTGGCGTCAGTTGAGGCGGCGCGGCATCGACCATATCCCATCCGGCAAGGTGGATGCCGCCTTCGCGATTGGCGATCAGCACACGCGGGCCGCGATAGCCGTCCAGTGAGAGCGCCGGCATGCTGCGGCCAGCAACGGTCTCGACCGTTTCGACAGGCAGCCAGTTGCCGAGCCTACAGGCTGCGCCAAGCCCGGGTTCCTCCCGCTTCAGCATTTCTGGACGCAAAGCGAGGTTCGCTGCAACGAGCTGCGCATAGGATTCCAGATCCTGCCTTTCGCCTCGCCGAAGAACCAGCGCCGCCATTCGCCCGCCGATCCGGCCTGCAAGCGCGGCCGCCTGTTTATGCCATTGCTCGGGAGCGTCGGCCGATGCGGATTGTTGCTGCTGGGTGAGCGCACGCAGCGCCGCGGCCGAAAGTGCAAGCCGTTGCTCCGGTCCCGGCGCACGCTCGCCGAGGACGAGAAGAATGCCCAGAGCAAGTGCTCGATCAGGAGAATGCGCCGGCCGCCCTACATGTTCGAGAAGCCGCCAGATGAGCGACAGGCTCGGCCATGGCCCCAAGGCATCGCCCTGGATCGCCCGCAGAGCGGCTGGGAAATGTGCATCGCGTTCGAGTTCCAGCGCAAGCGCGATGGCGAGTATGTCGGCTTGTCCGAGATCAAGTGCGCGCGCCGCTTCAAGAAGCGCCCGGTCCTCCGTCGCGCTCCATCGAAAGGCGGCGTCATACGTTGCACCCGGCGATGCGCCCCATGGAACCCGGCCCAAGAGATCGGCTCGGAGCGGATAATCCACAGGAATCATATCGGCGAGCGCGGCAGCCAGTGCATCGGCGAGACTGTGCTCCTCCTCCTTCAGCAACTGGAAGCGCTCGCCGCTCATGTCTTTAGCCCGCCCGTCGAAAAGTAACGCACCTTCGAATAATCGTAGTGGAAGCTGACGACGCGTCCCAGACAGGGCACCCAGCCGGGATCAAGATCGAGCCCGGCGATGCGAATGGCTGTATTCACGTCGCGGCCGTCGAACTCTATGTCGAGATGCGTCGCCGTCACAACGATGCGGCCGCGCCGCGTCGCAAGCCGTCGCCAGCCCATTCCCGTCGTATGGCTCACAAGCCGCTGCGCGGCAAGCGCCAGACCACGATGGAGCCGCGAGGGGAAATCGCCCCTCGTCCGTTGTGCGGTGCGCAGCCGAAAACCCTCTGCCCGAAGGGTCCGCAATTCCTCTGGCCCGATTACCGAAAGCTCACCATTGCCGTGTCGAAAGCCGATTGATGCTTTGCCCGGCGCCAGACGCGTCAACTTCAGGTAGGCGTTGCTGGTCAATTTCAGCAAGTCTCGTCGTGGCAGCCATGTCTCTGGACTCAGTGGTTCACCCGGCGTGACTTGTTCGAGGTAGCTGGCGGCAGGATCGGTCCCGCCAAGCCCGAGCCTTGCGGCAAATGCCGACAAGACGCCGTGTCCCAGCGACAGGCCGGTCGCTCTTTCGGCCATGTCGAGCCCGACCAGCTGCAAGGCCGGCAGAAGCAACCAGAGACCCGCATAATCGCTGAATGCGCCTTCGAGCAATGGAGCGTCTGGCAATTGTCCGGCTACCTCCATTTTGGGCGACGATGCTGACGATGGCATAATCTCGCGAAGCCGCACGGTTGGAGAGTAATCCGGCATGTCCTGGCTTTTCCGGCTCAATCCTAAAATGGAGACAGGCTGCGCCGGATCCTGGTTTTCGGAGGGGGCGGGGTTCGCTTGTCTCAGAGCGTTGACCATTTGCCTGAATGCAGAGCGAACCGTTGACGGGCCCGTCCTTGCCGCAGCCAACCATACGATCAGCAAACCCACTCGAACAGGTGAGGCCGGGATCGCGGATGAAGCGGCCAGGATCTCATCGCGTGCTCTCGAGCTGGCAGAAGAGAGAATAATCTCGATCAATCCTCGTCCGGAAGGGAAGGTATGGAGCGGCAACGATGATGTCGCATTGGACAGCGGAGACAGCACATCGGCGACGAAGCACTGAAAGTCGTGCTCGTACACATGGTCGTACATGGCAAGAATCAACTTCAAGTGCTGCTCGGTGAGCATGTCCAGAACCCAGATCATGCGCCGCAATCCGCCACGAATTTCCGCGAGCCGGCCCGGCGCCTGAAGGCCTGCTTCGGCGATCAGGATCTCGATGATGCGATGGGCAGCGGATCCTAAGGCCAAGCCGTCGACTCCCGGAAATATGTCCCTCACATACCACGGCAAAGGGCGGCCGGTTGCGAGGGCATCGAAGGCGATTGCCGCGGCCGTCACAAGATCGGGCACCAACACCGCGTTGGCCCCATCCGGAGGCGGCACGTCTGGCAGCGCTATGGCATAATCAACGTTGGCTAGCTGGGCGTCGAGGTAGAGCGACAGCACCTGCCGGCCCCAGCCAGCCGGAATGCGGCCGAGCCTCAGTTTTCGGATCGTTAGTCGGGCGCCCGGGGGCAGGCGCGGCCGCCCCGCCGTCCTGAGCGCGTCCTCGAGATCGTTGCGGAAAGGAACAGCGAGGTCTCTATGCTCGACCTTCAAGTCAAGCCGCTCGATCCGTACGGAGACTTCCCCACTCATCGTCCTACCCTGGTGATTGCGGCGGGCGAGAAGATCGCCACCTGATGGAGCGTTGTTAGCGACACGAGCGGTTGGGCGACATGGGTTATTTCAACTTTCGCTTTGGTGCCAAAGAGATCGCGCACGATGCCGCGCGCCTGGACGGACTGTGCGGCGGAGAAGGCGACCTGCATCCCGATCTTCGGCACGCCCCGCCGGATAAAGAGGTCGATCGCGCCGCCCTTCGATGCCACCTGATCGGTGGCCAGCCGCGCCGCGATGATGTCGGCAACGGGCGCATGCCCGGCAATCAGGATTGCGACACGCACGAGATCGGTCATCAACCCCTCGGCTTCCTTCAGCCCACTTTCCATTCGTGAAAACAGCCAGGTGTTCAGCTGTTCGAGCTTGGATCGCGTTGCGAAATCGACCCGGTTCCAGGCCGGCAGGCGGTTGAGTCGCGATAGGCTTGCGACATTGTCGTATTCGGACACTTGCTGAACCCAGAGCAACCGAATTGCGGCCGGCACCTGCCGCACCAGTTGGAGGAGCGCGAAAGCCACCCGTTCGATGTCCTCGATCTCCGCCGCGGCGCGTTTCGTAACCTTGGGCTGGGTGCCGGCTTCGATCAGGTCGTTGAGCGAGAGGTCAGCGAGCGCCCGGCGCCGCTTACCCGCCCAGCTCGCCGCGTCGAATGCATTGAGGTCGAGGCTGGTGCGCGCGGTCAGCACATTGGTGGCAAGCGACCGGTACGCCGTCGCGATCTTCAGTGATTGCACTTTCGCGGGCGTACTGGCGGTCAGCGTAGCCTTTGCCGGTTCCGCCGCCCCGAGCCTCTTGAGGCGGGTCTCCGCCCGGAACTTGATGCCGGCGTAGAGACTCGAAAGATAGCCCGGCGATGAGAATTCTTCCGCTAGTTCCGGATTAGACGCGAACCAGAGGATCGGCATCTCGCGCAGTGCGCCAATCATGTCCTGGAGTTCGTCGGGCAGATCGACGTCCCGTATGAACGAGGCGGGCAGTGTGTCCTCGAACGTTCCAGGAAGCATCATACCCAGCGTATCGCCGGCACTGTGCGAAGTCAGCACGCGAGGGCGAATATAGGCCACGAATTTGACCTCTTCGGCGATGATGCGTTGGCGCTCGGCGCGCAGCGCGTCGAGGCGGTGCAATTCCTCATCGACCAGGCTGAGCGCCACGCGATAGTCATGGCGTGCTTCGTCGAGGTCTTGGTCTGCCAACGTCAGTGCGGCCTGCCAGCGCTGAGCGATGCTGGCAGTCAGCTTGAGCTGGGCCTCCACCCCTTCCATGATCATCGAGATCGCACCCACTCGTCCCTCGACGACACGCAGGATGGCTATCGCGCTCTCGAGCGTGGAGATCGCCGCGGAGAGATACGCGCTTTCATCATCGCCCTCGGCGTCCGGACCGCCTGCGACCGGATCAGGGTCCAGCACCTTTGTCAGGGTCAGTGCGGGCAGTAGCGGCATGGTAATCGGGCCGGTGCGGCGCAAGAGTGCGGTCGACAAGCGCGTGAGGGGACTTGCCTGTACGGCGTGATCAACCTGCGTCGAGAGCGCAGGAATCATGAACATTTGCCAGTTTTTGCCGTCACCAGTATCCGAAACCGGTCGGCGTAATTCGTCGATCTCGCTTCGGTGCCGATCGATTTCTTCGGTGGAGAGTGTCGTGGAAATCACGTTGTCGATGTCGTCACGCGGAAGCAGGACGCGGTCGCGGCCGGAGGTCAACGGTCCTTCAAGGCCTTCCAGCGAGATGCCGAGCTCCTGCATCTGCCGCAGTACATCAGCCTTGATCCGAACCGCCGACGCCTTGGCATTGAGGGCCGCACTTGTTTTCAACCGGTCGGCAATAGTGGTCGTTCGGATATCCCGGATATCTCCGGGTAGGGGCACAGCACGCAGGATACCGGTCTTCTTTGAGGCAGAATCCGAGAGGAGCACGTCATCAACGAGTTCCGCGCGGGTGGCATCGACGAGGTCCTTAACCAGCGTTGTGCTCTGGGTCTTGAGGAGGGCCGCATCCGTGAAGAAGGCACCGAAGTTCAGCGAGGCGGAATTGTTGCCGAATCCGGTGAGCGCTGTCGATGATTTCGCGCCAGCGGCCAGGACATCGCCGACAGTGCTGGACGCAGAGAGTTTGACGATTTCCTTGATAGTGACGCCCTCGGTGACCACCGGCTTGATTTCGAGCGCGTCGAGTGCACGGATGCGCGCAGTGTTCGCCTGCGGCGTCAGGAATGAGAAACTTCGGATCTGCGGCATCGTCATTACCGGACGCGGCGTCCCCGCTCCCCCGGGATTCGTCGCTGGCTCTATCGCAGACTTTTCGGCCGCGAAGTGAGCCTTTAAACCCTCGGAGAGGGCATAGCTGTTGTTGCCCTTGGCCAGTCCTGCCAAGGCAGGAAATGTCGCGAGCTTTGTTGCTTCCTCGTTGTCGAGCGTGATCTGGCGTACCCGGTAAATTTCCGCCTGAACGCGATTGAAGGCAAAGTCGATCCGGTCATTGCAGTTATCAATCAACGCGCGCATGCTCTTCGTAAAGGGCGTCAGGCCGAAGGTCGTGCGGTTAGCGATGGCCTGCGGCATTTGGGACGGGTCGACCATCGCCCGCTGCGGCACGAGGAAAAGCACTGGATCGAGTTGGTCCCACACCTGCTTCAAGACCGCGAGTGCATCGCGTGAGAAATCGATCGCTGTTCCCGGCTGATCGACGGGAAAGGTTATCTCGTCCTGGACGGGATCATCGTCGGTTGTCGCAAAGTCGCTGATCGCCGAGCTATCCAGTGCACCCTGCACTTGCGGGGCTTGGACACGATAGGCCGTGCGGAGTGCGAGCGTGTCTGCGATCCGCTTTTGAAGGGGTATCGTGACGGGCAGGAAATCCGGTGCCGGGACAGGGGCCAGGAGATCGGGCGAATAGAAACGATCGGGCACCGGCACCAGCCACTTGACTTTCTCGGCAGCACTGTCGAGATCGTAAGGTGCCAGTGCCGCCGCCGCTTCCAGCGCCGCGTCCAATTGCGACTGGGGAATGGGAGCCTCGGCCTGGCTCCAGGTTGTGGGAAAGAACGCGTGTCCAGACCAAGCCTTGCGAGGCAGGACACCGGCGGGGGGCACGAACCGAAGGAACGCAGCCGCATTCGTGCCGTCCCAACCGATGCTGCGGGTCGCCATGGCAGTCTCTTCGACCAGCCCTTCGACGCGGCTCTGGCGCAGTCGCGCTTGTGGTCGCATTTCGGGATGCGGAAGCATGCCACCGCGCCGAGAAACGGCGGACCTGTGATGCCACTCGATCGTGCCGTCCTCTGCCACCTGAAGTAGGGCGAGGGGGACGCCAACACTGGCCCAGGGAAGCGAGGCCGGATCTCTTTCTTCTCGGCGGCGGACCGCCTCGGCTGCCATGTTTGCCGCACGTTGCCCATTTATGCCCGCAAGCATCGAATCGATCGCGATCCATCCGATGCGCGTCGCATCCTGCAACACGAAATCAAGGTAGGGTGCAGCCGTTCCATCGGGCGGGCACGTATCCGCAAAAGCGTGGAGGCGGTTTGCATCCTGCGGCAGGTCCTCCGCTTCGAGGACGATCGGCTGCAGCACCGGCACGACAAAGCCGCGCGGCAAACCGCCGACAGCGGCAGGAGAGGCGGCTTCGGGTAACTCATCCAGTTTGAAGCTGGCTGCTTTCGATACCTGCAGATCCTGCCCGCCTGGTGCGATGCCTCGACCGGGCGAGAGGGTGAAGGTTCCGCGAGCCACCGTCTGGTCCGGAACTCCGATTGCCAAGCCTGAGACGATGCCGGCCGAGAGGCAGCGGCCTGCCACGCCCATGCGCGCCTCGACCCAAGCCTGTTCCGCTTCGATCGCCGTTTCGGTGATGGTCCGCCCCTGCACATAGTTCAGTCGCTGCAGGGCAAGGCTCGAATCGACATGCCTGGCTTTGGCAGGAGAGAGGCCAACGAGGGAGGTGAGGAACGTCTGGGGGGCGGGGAGCGCGATCGTCATGGCATCACCCATCGATAATCTGCTTGACGGATTGCGTCGCCGCATCAATCGCCTGCGGCGCCGATGTCGCCAGCGCCTGGTCCATCACTTCCATGTGCCTCACGAACCCGTCCAAACGGTCGGCCAGGCCGCTGCTGTCGAGGCGTTTGGCAAGGTCGGGGACAAGATCGGTGTTGCTGAGCAGGTTGCGTCGCGTCTGCGCCTCGATCGACCCGCGCTCCAGGGGGCGCGCAATGATCGGAACCTTGAATTCGATTGCGGCCTTCATGGCCCTGACACGTGTATCCATGTCGCGCGGGTCGACAAATGGGATTGATCCTCCGCCACGATTGACGATCGACTCAATGACGGATGCATCGAGAGAAAGGCTGCTGAGCATCTCCTTGACCCGTTCGTCCATGTCGGTGGTGACCGCCGGTATGTGTTGCCCCGGCTTGGGCTCGATGCGCTGGTTCAGGGCCAGTGCAAGCGCGGCACTAACGGCGATTTCTCCCGTTCTGCCCGGGTAGCTTGGTATGACGATATCGACAGGACCGCCGGTCAGAAAACCTTCCATTGGCGCGAACCTGTTCTCGATGTCGAAGCCGCTATAGAGTGTTTCGAGAGCCTCCGCATCCGCGAGCTTGATCGCTCCGATTTTCGCCGCGCGCTGGAGGAGGTCCGTGGCGACGGTGGCGGAATCGGCTCGCAGCGCCAATCCGAGCGCGGAGTTGAGACGCGCCCAGGTCATGGCCCAATTTTCGTCCTGCGGTGGTCGGACAGCGTCCGTGATCTCCATCAGACCCCAGCCGATCAAGTTGTTGATGATGACGCCCGTGAACCGCTCGGCGATTCCTTGCGCAAGTTCCGGATTGGCTGGCCCTGGCTCCGGCTCTGGCTCCGGTTGTGGTTCCGGCTGGGGCGCTTCAGGGGCCGGACGATAAGGCGATGCTTCGCCGGTCAGTGCGTCGGTGCGCAGGAACTGCCGTCGCCGCGCATACCAGAGCGTGGTTCGACCCAGCAGAAGGGCCAGCCATGGCGCATCCGCAGTGGGATCGACAAGATCGGGATCGACACTCTGCTCCAGCAGTGCCGTGATCAGCTCCATCGGTGTCGTCGGCGCGGCGCCCAGAGGGGCTGCGGCGGCGAGCGTACGGGTCTGCTGGACCACCTCCAAAGGTGCGCTTGCCCAATCGGCCCGCGGGATCGGCACGATGATGGTGACGGGCGTCTGCGCCAGCGCCCGCGACGGTGCCGAGAGGTCGATGACGGGCATCGTCAGGCTTTCCTCCAGAAGCTGGTCGATCTCATCCTCCGGGAGCGCGGTAAGCTCGACCGGCATCTCGGCGGGCAGCCAGTTATGCGACAGAACATGCGGCTGTCCGGGAGCCGGCGAACGCGGCACGACGCAGGCCGCCGGCATGCGGCCCATCGGTGGTAGGATGTCGAAGCGGCTTGCGGCAGCGAAACCGACATTCGGTGCCGACGTCACCATCTGCGTCACCTGCGCGTCATACTGACGGAAATGCGCGATGCGTGTCGGTGTGTCGACGAAACCGAGCCCGAAGGCATCGGCGCGGGCTGCGCCGGCCTGCCGGCGGACCATTTCCATGTCGAGCCAGATGGGGATGTTGCCGTCGAGTTCCACCATTGCCAGCGGCAACGCCGAAGGCGGCAGTTCCGCCGTGGCGCCGTCGAGGAAGATGCGGCGCGCTGCCATTGCCCGCCGTGCTTCGGGGCTTTCGGAACTCGCGGTGAGCGCGAAGGGCACGAGGGTGAAGAGTGTCGCTTCGGTGATTAGGCTGTCCTGCAGCCGGCGCTTGCCATCCGGACCGGTCGCATAGGAGCCGATCGGGTTGGACGTGTATTCAACGGGGGTCGCGCAGAGCACGAAAAGGCCGGATCGCGCTTCAGAGATCAACTGAAGGCTGTCGAGCAGCCCTGCGCCCTGCGTCAGGGTGCGCTGGAGCGCGATGTCGGCAAGGCCGATTCGGATCGAGGCATGCAGGACGATGCTTTCGCCGCCGCCGCCGATCCCCAGGCCAGGCTCTACGATTACTGACGTCGGATCGTCCGCCGCGATCGCTACTTCGAGTCCGTCGATCACGCCCGCGCCGATCGCCCGGCCAAGATCGCCTTGACGGGCAACAACATAGGACTGGTCGCGGTTGAAGTGCGCCGAGGTAACAAACATGCCCTCGGCCCAGGAGGTGCGCTCGCGGGTCTGGTCGATCAGAACCGCGCCAGGTGGCAGCGCCGCTGGTGCTATTCGGGTGCGGCGGAACGAGGCTGGGCTAAGGTCGGCCATCATGTTAACTCCGGATGTTCGCGGCAATGAGAGCGAGCTCATCGGCTGAATAGGAATATGGTCTGATGTCCTGGTTCGGGCGATAGGGCGCTTGGTCGAGGTCGATCGTGTCGTCGAAGGCAGGCGCGGCGCCACTCAGATCGAGCGGGATCGTCAGCCGGGCAAGCAGGACTTCCGAACCGTCCTGGTAATTGCCAGCGGTCACGTGCTCGCTGATCGTCCCGCCGGCGGGCATGCTGAATGGATTGGCGCTCGGCTGTACCAGTCCCCATGCGACGAGCCGCTTATAGTCGCGCAGGTTCTCGAGCGTCACCGGAGCGGGAAGCTGCGACGCCGGCAGACTCGAGGGTATCCTATTGTCGCCTGAAGGCCGCACGATCATCCGGAGATGCCCAGTGTCCAGCACGCGGGATGGCTGAACGCCGTCGATGGTATCCGCATTGGCCGTCGCAAAGGCCGGCTCCGGGTTGCGTGCGCAAGCATGGAAGGAAAGATAGACATCCACCACCACATGATCGGATGGGATCTGGATCGGATCGCCGGTTCCCGGATCGTCGCGGATCGGGTCGGTACCCGGCGCCCGCGTCCCAGCGGTCAGACGCGCTGCGTCCAAGATATCGTTCGCTTGCTGACCGACCCAGAGGCCAAGATCGAGGCAGGAGAGGTACGGCAGTTCGACAATGCGTCCGAGCCGATCCAGGGCCAGCCCAGGAGAGACCTGCACCTCGACATCGGGCCCGCTGGTCGGCGCATAGCGGACGTCAAGGCCCGCAATCGTGCCGGCGCCGTGAAGATGCAGTCCCAACCGGGAGGCCTGCCCACGATGATAGAGCTGTTCGGCACGAAAGTGCTCCTGCGTCAACAGGGCGCCATCGAAGAGATAGAGCCGCTCCGTCGGTGGGCGGCGCTCCAGATCGTCTTCGACAGGGTGGGCGACAAATGAGGCCATCATGCACCTCCTTCGAAACGGGGATCGAGCGATGGGGTATCGCTCAGGAAAACTTGGCCGATTTCGGCAGTGTCGAGTGTCAGCGGATTCTTCGGCGGTGTTCTGCCGAACCGAGTCTCCACGCCCACCAGCGAGGAGAGTGCGAGCACCAGCGAATTTGGTGCGTCGAGGATCTGAGTTGCGACATGGGCGGGCGTCTCCCGCTCGACCACCCGGCTTACCAGATCGCGTTCGGTCTGGGACATGCCGGCATGGACGAGGACCGTGGCCCGAAACGCATGGTCGGCAAACAGGGCTTCCAACTCTGTCAGGGCCGCGACGCGCTCGGCTTCACCCGTTAGCGGATCGTCGAGCAGCGACGGCTTGAAAAGAGCGAAGAAGGCGCGGCTTTCCTCCGCCCCTAGAAAGAAGGTCGCACCGAGATGCGAATTGCCGGACGCCTGCGCATAGGGCACCAGCGGGTTCGTCGCATTCGACATGTCCATGCCGAGGATGGTCGCGAATGTGCGGCGGAGATGGAAATGTTCGAGCACGACCAGATCGCCACGCTGAATGCCGCCGTCCGTAACGATATCGAGGACCCGTTCGAGCCCAGCCAACGTACCCCGCCTACGCCAGAGCGACACGCTGCCGGCGAGCAGCCGCCGTTTCGCCGTAATATCGAGCGCCGGATCGAGCTCAGCTCCGATCCAGCCCGCCACCCAGTTGAGCGCGTCTTCCGGTGCGGAGCCGGGGCTGGTCAACCGATAGCTCGCGGCAACCTGATCTTCGATAGGCGTGAACACGCCCTCGAAAAGCGATAGATAGCGATCAAGGAAATCGGATCCTTCCGCGAGCGGTCCCGACATGTTGCTGAGGTAGTCCGGCAGGTAGCGTTCCCGCCAGGGTGTCGCCGCGCCCCATGCACGGATCGCGAAGAGATGTGGAGCGGCATTTCCGGTGCCGGTGAGATGGATGTCGACCCTGAGATAGCGGCCCGTGATGCGGCGGGGGGCCGGTCCATTGCGCTGAATCAGAATGTTGAACAGCCCGCAGTGGTCCCGCTTTCTGGCTAGCTCTGAAGCTGAGCCGCGCCAGCCGATTTCGCTGTCCATGTCCATCCAGGCGGCCTGCGGGCCGTCGCCGGAAATGGCGCCGACGCGATGAGGGTGGAGCTCGCCTTGCGGTAGCGCCATGACCGCGTTCCGGTCATCGCCGGCGGCGATATCAAGACGGATGCCGCATTCGGTTGGCAGATGCGCCTCGATATACAGGCGGCGCCACAGGCTGCCCTCCTGATCAGCCTCCATGATCACCGCTCTGGCGGACCCGCTCCGTGCATAGGACGGCCGGATGGGGGCGACCAGCCGCGCGAAGGGACGGGCCGGTTCATCGTTCCTTGCAATTGGCTCACAGGGATAATGCAGGGCTTGGCTGGGCACGCTCTTGCAGAAGCGTCCGCCGGTACCGCGACGGAATGGCGGGCTTTCGCCGAGAAGAAGCGGTGTGGGCGCCTCGGTCAGAGTGACGATGACGGCGGCAGACGCCTGCGGCACGGCGAGCGCCAGCCGATCCTCGCCGTAGAGACCAATCGAGAAGGCGCTTTCCAGCCCCTGCGGCTCGATCCGGCTCGAAAGTCTGATGCCGTCCGTGAACCTCAGGTTCGAGGAACGTCCGGAACCGAGGCACAGCAGCGCGAGGCGACCGTCCCGAAGACCCACTGCATCGATGATCTCTTCATTGATCGGCAGCGTGGCCAGTTGCGGCACGCCAATCCTCAAGGGATCCGGATCCAGTGGACTCGGCTGGAACGCTGCTGCGGAGCGTTGCCGCCCGAGGCTCTTGGCGGGCAACGGGTTGCCATCGACGCGGCGCAGGGTCTTCGCGGCTCTGTCAAGCAGCCAGATCGTGTCGTCGCCGGCCTCCGAGATGCGGTCGACCGCGAAGTTCGTTTCGCTGATGCTTGTGTCAGTGAAGCGTGATTGCAGGTCCCGGATCAGCAATTCGCCATTTTCATGGGCGATTAGCAACCAGTCGCGAGTGGTAACCAGAATGTCGCGAATGCGGTTGCCGACTGGCGCCGCGTAGATTTCGGTATCGCCGTCGACGGCGCCCCCCGCCATCAGCCTGTCCCGCCCGGCCCGGAACTCCACCCTTGCCCAGCCGCCGTAGCTGTCAAGCGCGATGGCGGGTTTGGCAGCGGCCGCTCTCGTCGTGGCCGGCGGCACGCCGTTAGGCGGTGTTCCCAAACGGGATGAGAGCGTCAGCGAATGGCGGCGGTCGTCCCAGACTACGTTGGCCGAGAGAGGCTCGAAATCCTCCTGTCGGCACCATTGCCAGTAGCTCTGTCCCTGAGCGTCACGCATCAGCACACCTCCGGAACGACCGGTATGGCGGTGCCCCTGCCGGAGGTGCCGGCATGGTCGATCATGCTCGTTGGCACGGTCGGGCCGACGGCGATGTCGACCTGCATGAGTTCAGGCAGTTGCCAGGGTTCGAGTTCCAGGACCTGCGCGCCCGTCGCGGGATTCTGCGGCACCGGGACAAAGCCGGGCGCTTGCAGTGTGAATATCGCGGCACCCGCTGTCGAACGGACGCCGGCGATCCGGGCGGTAACCAGTTCGGCCTCGAGGTTGTTGACCGACTGGCCGAGCGGCCAACCCGCACCGTCCCGCCCGCCGCCTTTCAGCGGCCAGAAGAAATCCTGAATCGCGGCCTTCACCGCCCGGAACACCTCCTCGGGTGCAAAGCCCTCGCGTATGTCGATCGCTGCCGAAACGCCGATCTTCACATAGTCAGGCGCAATAACGAAGAGCTCCGTCGCAAGCGGGCGGCGTGGTTCTAGATAGGCACGGACCTGCTCGATCAGCCTGCGATCGGGGCGGGGATTGGGCGCTTCGTGGACCACCTTGTCTGGCAAAGGCAGGACGGAGACAACGCCTGGTGTCTCAGCACGTTGCTGATAGGGGCGGAAGCGCGGCAGGACTTCCACACGTGCGAGACCGAGATCGGATGCGATGGCGCGATAGTCCGCGACCGTGATGCACCGGTCCTGATGCTGCAGCCATGCACGCACCCGCATTTCCGCCGCTTCCAACGTCTCGCCCATACGGCCGCCCGTCATCGCCGCCGGCTGGCTTGCGATCAGCCCAGGCTTCTCAATGGCCGTCAGGGTGCCAGCTGGAATGTTGCCGGCAAGTCCGCCACCCGAGCGCATGAAATCGACGCGGATGTGGGCGCCGGGATCGGGCCGGCGTCCGGCAAGCCCGTCGCCGAAGGCAACGCTGCCGTCCGCCGCATCCAGCGTAAAGCCCCGGTCGTCCCGTCCCAGCGAGGCGAGATCGTCGACAACCTGCCAGCGGACAAAGCCCTTCGCTCCTTCCTGCACCGACAGCGTGAAAGTCGATTCGTCGACATCTCCGGCCGGCAGCTTGATCTGCTGGGCTGGACGGCCGTTGCCCATGCCGACCTGGATCTGGCGTCGTGTTTCCTGGGCGTCCAGCATCACGGCATTGATGCCGAGCCAGGAGATAGGCAGAACGCTGCTCGTGTCCTTCGATGTCAGCCTAAGCCATGCAACGATCCGGCTCGACACCGTGGGATCGTCGACGCGCGGCGGCCGGTCGCCGAGCCCCGCATCAATGTCGATCTCAAGGTCATTGACCGGCGCAGAGACATTGGCGGCCACCGGCAGGACGAGACGCAGCGTGCCTTCGCGAGACATGTGACCTGTATTGTCACTGGCGGCCTGGAGCGGCAGATAGGTATCCTGCGCTACACCGCCCGCGATTTTGCTTGAGGAAATTGCCCATTCGAAGTGCGCGGCAAGCCCCGGGGCAGGCGCATCCGGATCCGAAGCGGGCGCGGAGAGGCGCGGGATCACCCCGATATTGAGCAGAGCCGGCTGGACGTCGAAGGCCGCGATGGCCGCCTCGCGCGATGTCGGCTTGTCGTCAAGCGCGAGGAGCGCAATCCATAGGGCATGATCAACGCTGTCGGTCAGCGGGTCTGTGCCTGCCGCAATGGCCTTTCCATCCTCGAACAGCGCCGTCGTCGCATAGGGATCGGCCGCGTCAATGCCGTAGAGCTCCGCTAGGTCATCGATGACATCCTTAAGGGCATCCGCCTCGTCGCCTTCGAGCCGGCGCTTGTAGTAGACGCGGCCTTCGAAGGGTTGCACGGTCGCCGGGTCGGCCGTCTCGAAGGGCACCGGACCGTTGAGCCGGGTGCCGACCGGCGTGAAAAGCGGCGCCGCACCGGCCGTCTTCTTGTGGGCAAGCGCCACGAGGCCACACGCCGGCGTCGCCGTCCTGAGCTTCAGGCCGAGCAGCCGCAGGAATTCCAGGCGTTGCCGGCGGGGCAGCAGGTTGACGCGGTAGAGGATGGTCTCACCCATCCAGGCGACGAGATCGATCAGGACGCGACCTGGATCGCCGGTCTGCACGTGCTTCCATTCCGGGGTGTGCGCCGGTATGCGCCGGATCATCTCGTCGGCGAGATCCCGTGCAGTCATATCGGCCAGTGAGAAGCGCGGTACCGATGCCATCGCTAGCCTCCCAGCCTCATGGACGCTGTGACGCTGCCCGCCATGCCCGTCCGCTTGATGAAGTAGCGAATCGTGACGGTGATCTCCTCCTCGCGTTCGCCTGAAGGCAGGATATCCACGGCATCGAGGCGAATGCGCGCTTCCATCGCGGCGACTTCGGCAACGATGGCATCGCGGAGCCGCCGCCGCGTCATGGCGGCGTTTGGCTCGTGCAGGTAATCAGCCAATCCGACGCCCCGCTCGCGGGCCAGGAGCAGCTCGCCGGGTCGCGTCATCAGGATGGCGCGGATGGTCTGGCGGACCGACACGTCGAGACTCGGCCAAGTTAGGCGGCCGTCGGCGTCCGGCACCGGCAGTAGCGGCCAGCCCAGCGGTTCTGCGGGAAGGTAGGGCGCGCGGCTCATTCTTCCTCCTCAGTGACAATTGGGAACGGGATGCAGATCTTGATGAAGGGCAGCCAGAAGAACAGGATGTTGAGAAGTTGCAGAAAGATCTGCAGCACGATGAAGGCGCAGATGGTGATGATCGGAATCGAGAATCCGCAGATCATGCCGAAGGAGATGTTGAGATTCTTCTCGGCCTTTCCGTCGATCAGGTTCTCCAGGTTGAGCCTGTCCATGAACTGCTGGATCTGCGGCGGCACCTTGATGGCCACGTCGGGCTTGATCGCGGAGAGATCATCCAGCGCCGGCAGCTCGACCTGATGCGGCGGCGCGCCACCGCTCTCGTACCAAGGCCGGATCGTGTAGCTCTGTGATAAAGGCGACCATAGCACCCTTGGCGGGCAGCCCTCGTGATCGCCGATGCGCATGAAACAACGGACATGGTAGCGGTCGCCGATCGGGCCGAAACGGGTGACCGACGGCGCGAGGCTCGCCCAGCGCGCTCTCATTGCGGTGTAACTGCCCGCGGCGATTGCCGCGAATTGCGAAGCGGAAATCGAAGGCCAGCTGCTGGGTGTGGCGATCGATGCTGGCGCGGTGTCGCGGCGCTCGATGATCACGGCGTTCGCCGCATCAAGCCAGTCGCGCAGGTTGCTCTCGCTGGCACCGGAAATCGCGATGCCGGCAAGTGCCGTCCGCAGGCTCTCCGCATAGGGCTCGCCGGTGAACATGCCGGCCTCCTGTCCGAGCCATGTGAGGGCCGAGCGCAAAGCGCGCAAAGCCGGATCGGCCGGGTTGCGGGCGGTATCCCGCGCGATCACGGTGCCGGTGGGCGGCAGCGGATCGGCGCTTCGGACATCGCGAAGCACGTTCGGAACGCGCTTCTTCACGTCCTCCAGAGTAAAGGGCGGTGGCGGTGGCGTTCCGGGGATGACCGGTCCCGACGTGGTCGGCAGCATCGCGAAATAGATTGTCCGCCCGATCCTCTCAGCGATGTCGGGCGGGACCGGGAACATCGCGTGTGACATCTCGGATATGCCGTCGGCATCGCCGGTGATGCGGGTTCGGAGCGTCAGAGCTCGGTTCGAGCCCGCAAGTCGTTGCCGGCGCAGCTGCGCATCCGGCTCGAACTGCGCCGCCGGCAGCGAGGAGCCTTCCGGCGCGCCGATCCAGCCCAAGGAACTGCCTGCCTCGTCCGAGGCCCAGATCTCGATCCCCTCAGGCGCCGTGGCGCTCGCGGCGACCTCGCGGCGGATGACCATGGAGGATGCCAATACCTTGGCCGGGTCGAGGCGCGGAAAACCGGGGGTGAGGCAGGCGGCGTCCACGACGACGAGGATTGCTTTGCGATGGATATGCTGGTCGACGAGAGGCACCCCGAAACGCTGTTCGAGATCTGACCGTGCCAGGAGGTGATTTTGCCAGTCGTCGCGCCTGAGATCAGTGAAGAAAGCCTGCACTGTGTCGCGGCCCATGTCGTATCGCAAGAGGGTAGGGGCTACCACCTCGGACCGGTTTTGACCGCCGAGCTTCAGTCCGTCCAGCAATGTCGGGTGCTTTACCATATGTTCCCCGCGCCAGGCGTGTAAGTGGTGGAGATCACTGTGTTGGTCTGCATGAGCTCGCACATGACGAAGGCAGAGAAATCCGCTAGCGCGACATCGAAACTGCCGAGCGCCGCGCTTACCTTGAACTGCACGGCCGAGATCTCCACCGTGTGGCTGTCGAGCTTGATCCCCCTGCCATCCATGGTGATCGTGTTGCCGCCGCCCGAAAGTGTGATCGAGCTGCCACCATCGTCGATGACGATCTTATTGCCATGCGCGGTCCTGAGCTCGATCTTCGAGCTGCCGTTTTCCTCGACCATGGCGATGCGGGTGCCGGCCTTGCCCTTGAAGCTCCAGCGGTCCACCGCCTTGCCGGAGCCACCGAGCGAATCCGGGATCGACACGGAACCATCCCAGATCGAGCCGAGCACGACGGGATAGCGATGATCGCCGTTCACGAAGCCCAGCACCACGCGTGAGCCGACATCGGGGATGAGGAAGGCGCCATGCCGGTCGCCGGCAACAGGTACGGCCACCAGCGCCCAGGCGGTGGAGTCCTCTTGTGCATCATTCGTCTTGTCATCTGCCACGGGGCCACGCGACAGGAAGCGCACCTCCACGCGGCTCAGCCCCTCCGGATCATCGACGGCAACGACTTCTCCAAGCTCGATCGCGGACTCGATCGCGGATTGGGCGGCGAAGGCACTCTGCAGCATCACACCCTCCCTAGAAACGCGCTCTCGGCACTGAATTCGGTTAGATAGCCACTTTCGAGGTCGAATACGTGCCGCGCTCGCGTTGTATAGAAATCATTGGAAAAACGTGGTCCTAGGCCAGTCAGCGTTAGCTTCGTTCCGACCCGGATCGCCGAGTTTCCCGTAGCGACTCCCTCAGCGATCAGGAAGCGTCGGACGCGACGGCGGTGCGTCGTATCGGCGATTGCCTGCGCCTCGGCCTTGTTGTTGAAGGCCGTCACCGCAATCCTGTCGAGGCTGTCGGGAAAGGCGTTTCCCACGGCCTCGCCGCCGGTCATGCCAGTGCCCGGACCGAGTTGGCTCTCCACGGCCTCGACCGCCTCGATCCTGCCGGCAAGTATGTCGAAGCCGCTGATCTGAGTCGCAACCCTCTGGTCGGAGAGGTCGGCCGTGACCCTGATCGATTGCAACTGCCGGCCAAGGTCCAAGGTCACCTTGCCGCGGTCGACTGCGGCGCGCGGCGAGACATGGAGCTCCTCGCCGACGACCTGTACGTCAGCGTCATAACGGGCGAGCAGCCGCCTGAGGAAACCGAGATCGGTTTCGTTGAGTTGCTGCTGGGCGTCGACCTCCTCACTGAGTCCGGTGATCACAGGCGTCAACGGCGTGTCGGCCGCTAGCTTCTTGAAGATGTCGCGCAGCGGGCCGGCGGCGAAGCTGCGATTGCGTCGCACCATGCGCCAGGTCATCAAAGCGTCCTCTGCCATCACCCGGATTTTAGGCTGGTCACCATCGGCCACTTCGAGGCTGACGGAGCTGATCATGCCCCGGAAAATCTCGGTCGGTTCACGCGCATCACCGGTCAGGACCCGGATCGTTGCGCCGAGCTTGAAGAAATTCGTCTCGGTGAACTCGAAGGCGAATTCCAGTCCCACGCCTTGATGGTCGGCAGAGTTGCTGAGCACCACTTCAAGTGCGCTCAGGCCGCCTTCCTGCTCACAAACCTCCAGGCTTTCGAGCAGTTCGTTGACCATGAGGTACTGCTCGCCATCAATTTCGAGGACCGGCCGGGTATCGACGATCAAAGCCTTGTAAAGCTGGTCTTCAACCATGCTGGATGCTCCTCAATCGGCACGAAGGCGATCGGCCCGCCACCGCTCGCGTGCCTGAAATTCCCGCCACTGGCGCGCCATGCGTGTCGCGGAGGGCAAGGGCGGAGCTGCCTCCGCCTTCTGCTCGCGCATCGGGCCGATCACCTCGGCTTCAAGCGACTGGATATCGATCTCCGGACGTCGCATGCTCTGCATCAGGCGTCCTCCTTGAACAGGATGTCGGCGAGGTTGATCTCCTTGCCCACACTTGCGATCTGGCCTCCGACACTGGCGCCCGCGCCGGCGCCGAGCGAAATGCCCGCGACGCCGCCGAGCGACACTCCAGCCTCCAGCGAAATGCCGCCGGAAATCTCGCCATCGAAGTCGAATGATACGGATTTGCCGAGAGAAGCGGAGGACATGACAGGGGACACCGGGTTGAGGGCGGCAAACGCGTTCAGTTCGAGGCCATCGCCAAGTACGGCGGAGGCGCTCGCGATCTCCACACCGCCCCCGAAATCGGCGCCGAAGCCGCTTCCCGTCCCGGCGCTGAGTGACGCGCCTGCACTGAGCGACGTGCTGGCCGAAAGTCCGATTCCTGCGGATACGCCCGCAGAAAGGCCGAGATCGAGACCGAACCCCGCATCACCCGACGCGAAAGCCGCGGGAGGGGAGCCGAATTCGATACCGGCACCGGCAAAAGCGGCCGCCCCGCCGCCCAGCGGCGAACCGAAGGCACCGGCAGCGGCCGCGGCATCGAGCGCGGCCGCCGGCTCGGCGACCTCGTCGACCTCCGGGTCGCGGAGGTTCTCGATCCCGTTCGCATTGCCGATGGCTGGTGCGCTATCGGGCCTCCCGGCATCGGAGGCAATATTGCTGACGCTGTCGCCTGATGACACGGGCACGGTCGGCTGCGAGGCGCCGGCGCCAACATCGGCCGTGCCTTTGCCCGCCGCCGGAAAGGCGGCTTCATGCTTGGTCAAGGTCAGGTTGAGGTTCGAACGCAGTGGAATGCCATCGGATGAGAAGTAGTCCAGCGTTTCGGAATAGTCCGTGATGATGCCTTCGAAGGTGAAGGCATTCCATTCGAACAGCGCGACGGACGGCCGCCGCTTGCCTTCTTCGCGCGAGACAACCGCGCCCGGGCGGATCATTTCGGCAATCTGCGCGGTCGTTGTGCGCACATCCGCCCCGGTGAGCGTCGTATCGAACAGCAGTTGCAGGCCCAAAGTGACTTCCGATGCCGAGACGAGCTGCTGCGGCGGCCTTCCCTTGTCGCCCTTCTTGCCAGCCTCCATCGTGTTGCGGATGGTGAGCGTCAGCGTTTCGGGATTGAAATGGACCGGGATCGACCTGCCCTTCTTGGACTTGCCGTTCCTGTCGGTCATCGGCGTAAACTGTGCTAGCTGAGGTGTGCCGTTCATGCGACGCCTCCCGCCATTTTCAGTGACAGTTCCTCATGGACGAAATGCAGTTCCTCCACGCCCACTTCGGATGAAGCTGCGACGTAGGTCGCCGCCTTGAACTTGACCGGCAGCGCATTCTTCATCTGCCAGCGCAACACCTCCTTGCGCATGCCGTCGAACTGGATCACGTCGGCGCGTAGCCTAATCGCCGTCCGGCCCTGGCGGGCGACGAGATCCATCCACGTCCACAGGTCGGGCGCCCGAGTAACGCCACGCTTCAGTATCACAGTGGCGAACTTCACTATGCCGGGACGTTGAATTTCGCCCCAGTTGCGGCCGCCGACTCGGATTGACTTGGGCTCCATCGTCGCCTCAATTCCGGAGACCTCCGAGAAGCGGCCGGAGCAGAGCGGTGTCGCCGACTTGTCCTTGCCAGCCTCGTCGACCTGGTGAAATTCGACCTCGAAATTGAAGACGTGCAGCGGAACGGGCTCGGTCATGCCGGACCTCCCACGCCAATCACCTGTCCCCGATCGCCCGTGATCGGAAGGCGTACGACGATCGATTGGACTGGGATCGTCGGGCGAAAGCGGACTTCAGCGATCAGTCGCCCGTTGTCGAGATCGTCCTGAGTCATCGTGGTGGTGTCGCAGCGCACCGAGTAGCTCGTCGGCGGGCCCTCACCGGCAAGCGCCCCGGCCGCGCGGACCGCCTCCAGCAGTCCCTCCATCGAGGCTGTGATCCGCGCCCAGAGGGACGGTCCGGACGGCTCGAACACGATTGATTGTCCAATCTCGCGCGCCTGCCGGAGGAGCAAGGCCATCAGCCGTGCCACAGGGCCATCAGTCCAGACCGGATCGGCGCTTGTCGTGTAGTCTCCTGACAACCGAAACGTGCCTTGGTGGCGGAAGATGCGGACTGTTCGAATACCCGAAGCAGGCTTCGTCTCGACGCTGCGGAGTGCGGAAAGTGGCAGCGATGCGGCCGAGAGAAACGTGCCTCGTCGCAGCGTGGAGCGCGCCAAGTGCCCGGCGAGAACGGAATCGGGCGGCATCAGCCCTTCCGGCGCGAGTTGAGAGAAGGCAGTGACCAGCCAGCCTTCCGCCACTTGCAGGAACGCGCTGTGTGGCACCGCTGCCGTCGTAGCATCGTTGGTCAGCCGGGGCAGGGCGGCGACGAGGAACTTGTCTCGTTCATATTGGCGCAGCATGCCGATCATGCGATCGATGACGGCCGACCACAGCACCATCGATTCCGCGTCGGCGACTGGCGCAAGAAAGGAGGACGCGGCGGCCTGACCGCCGGGCGACGGGTCCGGCAGACATTCGGCGAAGGTGGCCTCCGGCTCCGGCACGGGCGCTGGCATTGCCGTAAGGCCCGGGCGGGGCGCGACAAGCTCGGGGAGGTCGGGAAGACATAGGAAGGTTGTATCGGCAAGGCCGTAGGCGTGGGCTGGCCCATAGCGGAATTGTGCATCGGCAACCGGTTCCAAGAGCGGCGTCGAAAGCGCGGCGAGCGCCTCTTCGTGGCTGAGCTCGGCCTGCTCGGGCTCCTCCACTACGATCCGGATCAACGCGGCGCGACGTTCCTCGCGCGTGCTGTCATAAGGCAGGGGGTCTCCCATCCGCACGATGACTGCCTGACGTCCGCCCGAGGCGAAGAATTGGCGCACAGCCTGGGCCATGACGCTCGGCACCGTCCGGGCGCTTGCCCGGCGAGCGTCCGGGAAGCCGAGACTCGGATAGGGCAACACTGTCAGCGATCCTGCCCCATGCGAGAGGGGAAGCGCCATCGTCAGGGCGGGACGAGGACCGGAACCGAGCGAGACCTCGATCCGCAGCCCGGCTGCTGCGATCCGTTCGACTAATGCGGCGGGAGTGGCCGGGAGCGGCGTGAGGTCGATTTCGTGGATTTCCCCGTCGATAACGATAAAGAGCGTGGGCGAGACGCCCAATGTGGGCAAGCCGTCAGGAAGATCGCCGCCACGCACTACGGCGCGGGCCTCAACCCGGGCATCCGCGTTGTACAAGGCCTCGAATTCGGCGACATTCCGGATGGTAACGGGGCGGTTCAACAGCGGTCCGGCGCGTGCGGGTTTGGCATCGCTATCGCCGAAGAAGCGGCGAAGCTCGTCCCTGACCGATTGCGGCACCACGGCGCCGGAGCGCTCGGCGATCAGGCCGAAGAAGCAGGTGACGTCCATGCGCGTCGGGTCGGGCTGGTTCGGCAGCGCGTGATCTTCGAAGCGGATGGCAGTCGCAGTCATCGGTTCGGCTCCGGAGCATCGGTGTTATTCGGGCGTGCCGAGTTGCATGAATTCCATCACGTCATAGGCGATCTGCCATTCCTCCATAGCGACTTCCGTGCCGCCGGCGGCGGCCAGGGTCGGGCCGGTATATTTCACCGGAAAGGCTCCCGAGAGCTTCCATTGCTGGACGTCCTGATCGCTTTCGGACTGCATGACGACGCGGATCACGCGCTTGGCCGCCGGTCCCTGGGTCCAGACTTCCTTCATCCAGTCCCAGAAGCTCTTGGAGTCGATGATGCCGCGTTTCAGCGTCACGTTCTCGAACTTATGGACGCCCGGGACCTTTATGACGTGGTTCTGCTTGTCGGCGCCGGTCCGGTATTCTGCGACGGTGACCTCCACGTTCAGGCCACTCACATCGGAGAAGCCGCCCACGATAGCGCCGCTCTCCTCGATCACGTTGAACTTGAAATTGCCATACGGTGCTTCGCGCGCCATGGGTCAGTCCTTTCAGGAGCGTGCATCGGCGGTGGTCTGGCCGATCCGGAAGACAAGGAATTCCGCGGGCTTGATGATCGCCACGCCGACTTCGCAAATCAGGCGCCCGTTATCGAGGTCGTCCTGCGTGATGACGGACCGGTCACAGCGCACGAAATATGCGGTTTCGGGCGTCGCACCGAGCAGGGCGCCATTGCGCCACTGGGTGAACAGGAAGGATGCGACCGCTTCACGAACGTCAGACCAAAGGTCAGGCCCATTGGGCTCGAAGACGGCCCATTGCATGGAGACATAAATCGAGCGCTTTAGGAAATTGAGGAAGCGTCGGTCCGATACATAAACGATCTCTCGGTCCGAGGTCGCGAGCCTGCCGCCATAGACGCGGTTGCCGCGTCCGTTGAGGTAGCGCAGCACGTTGATGCCGATCGGGTTCAGCACCTCCTGGTGGCGTTGGTTGTAATCTCGCTCGAAGCCAATCGCCTCGCGGATGATCTCGTTGGCCGGCGTCTTGTGAACGCCCCGCGTCGCATCATTGCGGGCGAAAATTCCGCAGATATGACCCGAGGGCGGCACAGCGATCTCCCGCTGCACCGCGTCATTGCCGGGGCGGTAGAATGGATTGGCGATCCGCAGCCATGGCGCGTAGAAGGCTGCATAGGTATTGTCGAACTGGCCGCGCGTCCGGCGAAGAGCCGTCATTTCCTGCCCAGGAGGTGGATCGCAGACGGCGATGCGGAAATTCGAGTCTTCCGCATGCGCGATTAGGGCGTTTCGTATTGCGTCGCCCAATGCGCCGTAAGCTGTCGTGCCTGGTGCGGCGACGATCGCAATGTCGTCGACCAGATTTAGGCGCTCAAGGGCATCGGTCATCGTCAGCAGTGCCGGTAGGGTACCGTCATTTCCGCCGGTTAGCCGGATCGTGGCGGTGAGAAGGTCCTCTGTGCTGGCCGTGCCGCTGGCAAACAACGCAGCATGGGTTTCCGCCCCGTTCAGCCCCGCTGTGAGCAGTGCCAGGGGGTCGCCAAGTGGCTCCTCGACCGGATCCGTTACCGTAATCATCTTATGGCCGAAGTAACGGGGATGGCTGGCCGCGAACCCCAGGCCTTCGTAAGAGGTCGACACGCCGTCGACGCTTTCCCAGGCCAGAGACAATGTGACGATATGGTCCGCGTCGGATAGAATGGGAGCCGCGTCGATAGTGTTTGCTCCCGCGGCCCACACGCCGCCGCCTTGGTCGGTATGTTCCCGCCAGCCGGCCGCCGCCGTCGTCTCGCGGATGAAAACACGCCGTGCCACGCCGTCCGTCCCGGCGACGGGCGCGTTCAAAGCAGCGGCATTGAAGCCGAGGGCAGTGAGTGCGGCCACGTTCCCAGGATCCGACAGATCGAGGACCGCGGTGTTGCCGGTCGATTGCGTTGACAGTCTCAGAAAGCCCGTGCCGGCCACCGTGTCGGCCGTCAAGGGGATGCTCGCCGCGGTCAGCAGGCCGTTGAGATCGGATGCCGTGATGGCGTCGAGGCGCGGCAGGCCCGTCCCGGAGGCGACAGTCTGGGGATCCGTGAAACCCAGAAGCGCCAGCTGGTTGACGGCGACGGTGACCGCAGATCCGACGGCATTCGATCGGATGGCGAGATTGTTGCCGTTCAGGACACATGATCCATTGGCAAGCGCGGCCGTAATCTCGTCGCGGATTGCCGTCCGAGCCCGCCCCTGTCCCTCCGCGATCGGCGCTGCCTGGGTGAGGCCATCAATCGAAACCGTCAAGACCACGCCTGCGGGCACGTCAATACTGGTGGGCACTGGTCCCGCTGCCTCGGCGGTCGCCGGCGTCGCGTTGAAGGTGATCGTCTGTGCCGCCGCACCGTTGACTCTGATGGCAAGCGTCGCGCCCGCTCCGACAGCACCCACCCTCGCGGTGGCGGCGACCCGGGCGGGCAATGCCGCGACACCTCGGGTACGCGCCAGCGTCCCGACCGATGAAACCGCCAGAGTCACGTCGGTTGCCGGCGTGGCGATTTCGGAAATCGTTACGGTGCCGTTCGCGCCCGATCCGGGAAACCGCGAGCGCAGAATGAGGTGACGCGCATCGGCCGGCGTGGCGCCGACCAGTGCCGCCCTCGCAAAACCGTCGCTGCCGCCGGCAAGGAAAGCCCGGGAAATGTAAAGCCGCCGGCCACCTTCGTGGAAATACCCGCGGACAGCCAATGTCAGGTAATTGCGTGCGGGAGCGCCTCCGAGGCCGGAGATGTCGTAATCAGCAAGGCCGCCGTATAACCGCTCGAACTCACTAAAGCTGGTGACGAGCCGCGGTGGCCCTTCGATCGGCCCGTTGCGGGTTATCCCGACGAATCCCGTGGTGCTGGTGCCAACTCCCTGGATGGATGCGGCACGGAAACTTGTCTCTATCGGATAGACGCCAGGGGCAAGCAATTCGACCATCGTGATTTCCCCACTGCAGTGCGCCCGTGCGGCGCGGTTGTGCCATCAGCTCAAATCGATCGTTAACGCGACGGAGACCATGCGCCCGGCGGTCAACTGGACGCCGGTTTCACTTGTCATCCGGATGCCTGCTCCTCCGGCTGCGAGATCGACCGGATCCACGGGCCAGCGGCGATCGGCATAAGCCTGAGCGCGAATGTCGGTCGCGGTTTCTGCGGTCACGACCTGATCGTCGTCGGTCCGTGTCGGATCATTTTCGACTTCACGCAGGCTTGGTAGGCCAGGAACCGCCACCAGTGCCTGCCCGCGGTTGTTGGTAATGCTCCAGCCCAAGCGAGCGGCATCCCCACTCGTTGGAAGCACTTCCACCAAGGCACCGCGAACCGGCTGGCCATCCTGATCGACGACGTGGGCCATCACGCTGGCCCAGCTTGGCGAAAGATCCCTCGCCGCGCTCGGCGGCAAGGAAACTTCGATCGGAACCATAAGGTCGCGTACGTCGTTGGCGGGATCCCAGCGCCGGGGCAGACGGATCGATCCCGCTGCTGGAAGGTAACGGCCCGCAGGATCCTCGATCTCGAAAGCAAAGGAGCGTGACTCGGAGACGGGCGTTGTAGGCGGCGCATCGAAGGCGGCAATGTGGCCTTCAAGCCCCTCAGCCTCGACAATGGCATAAGCGCCGGAACGCGTTCGCTGGAAGGCGAGACCCGGCCCGCGAATGTTCAGCAAGCCCTGGATTGCAGCACCGGTCACCGCATCAACGGCACGGATCGCTGCCATAATGCGCCGGTCAACTCGCTCAACCATCGACGAGACTCCTTTCCTCCCGGATGTCGAAACGATGCGCGACGACCGGGCCTGCGGTGGGAGGTACCGGGTTTTCGATCCGCACGACGCGTGCCACATAGCTGGTAGAGAGACGATACGAGGGCGTCACGGCGTCCCAGATGCGCATCATATCTTCATGGGACAGCTCTGACGGGCTTACTTGAATGGTCTCATCCGGGCGCCAGAAGGAGGCATGCACCAGGCGTCCGCGATCTAAGCTCGGGGCGGCGTGCAACTCCCGCATGGCCCAGGTCATCATTGTCTGCTCTGTCGCAACCGCACGGCTCCAGGCAGTCAGAAGATAATGGAGCTCTAAGCTGAGCGGTCGGCTTCGGGAGATACCTGGCGTGCGGCTGTCGGCGGCTGTACGTAGCAGCTTGTCGATACCAACCCTATACAGGTATAGCGTTACCTGGTTTCCATCGGGAGAAAAGTTGTTGGCCAGTTCTGTCGAGGACAATTGGGTGAACGAGCAATCTTGGAGGACCCGCTGCTCTGCCGGCAGGCCGGCCTCGATTTGGCGCTGCAGCTGATAGGCGTCGCTGAGATAGCGAACAATACTCTCACCGACCGAATGGACTGCGCCAACTCCCGCCATAGCCTCTGCCTTCCACGATTTCCTGCAGAGACTTGCACGACGAAATCACATGCTGATCACGGTTCCGTCACAGGCGGGGTGTATCGGAGACGCCGGAGGAACGGCGTTTTATCCCTGGAATGTTCTCAGCCGGGATTAGCAGAAGGTGCGTCCGAAGACTGGCAACGAGTAGGTAGATGGTGTAAGCTCATCTCAAGGAAGGACCTGCGATCGACGCTGGCCCCAAGTCATGCGCGAGCGGTCGTGAGACCTCTCATGAAGCGTTGACACAGGAGCGCGTAGGTCAGTCATTGAACCGCGACGCGGAAGCCTCTCGGATGCCGACGTTCGTCTTTTGGGCGGAAGGCAGTATGACCCGACACGATCACGCGAGAGCTGGTTCGACCCGACGTGATCCGAAACCTAGCCAAAGCGGACGCTCCTTGAGGCCTGCGTAATGTGGTGGGTCGCCTAATCGCGGGCACTTTGCGAGCTTTTTCCAACAACTCATCCGCTTGGAATATAATTGGGACGAGGGAGCCCTGAGCAAAGCCGTGATCGGGTATGGTTCTTTGGCGTGCCGAATGCAGGGATGCCGGGGCAGGAGCGTCTTCGCGGTTGACATCAGCCGCCCTATGATGGGCTTCCCCAGGCCAAATGATCCCATGTCGATGACGTAGTCCGTCTCATTGATTTGCGGGTGAACCGCCTCGGAGGGAGTTATTCTGCCCGTGTTACGGCAGGGGATTCGCGGCGCATCCAGACGGGATGCGGACCGATGGCTGCTGGCACTTGGGGCCAGCATGAGGGAGAGGCTATACAGGGAAGGCCATTAGCCCCATCGAGCGATCGATGTGCTGACGGGATAACTGGACACCAGCATCACGTGCACGGTGAGGGCGAGTTTCCGCGCTACGGCAACCGCTGCGCGCTTGGAGTCAAGCTTGTCCTTGAGCGTGAGACCCAAGTGCGGAGGCCACATTCGTGATTGATACGCGGAGCATCACAGTCTCGGCCTCATACGGCACATCTCGGTCCAATATTGTGATAGATCTCACAGACCTTGCGCTGAAGTCATGTTAAGATCTCGCTTTCAAAGCAGGTCGGAGCACATCAATGGCTGGGTACCTCTTGAAATTGATGGGGCCGGTAAGCCTCACGCACATGAACGATAACGGTGGCATCTCCGAAATCAATCTCTCCAGAACCAGTCAGGGCCTTCTGGCATATGTGGCACTGCATAGTTCGAAGGCGTCCATTTCGCGTGAAGCAGTTGCAGAAGCGCTGTGGCCCGAAACACCGCCGGAGAAATCGCGCAGCAATCTCAGCACTGCGCTTTGGCGCTTGAGGAACTCGGTCCGCAACCCTGATAGGGAAGAGCCGCTTATTGACAAGGGAAACCGGATAGCCATTGCTCCGAAGAGCGTGCTTTGCGTTGACGTGCATCAGTTGGCCGAGCACACCCAGGCGCTTACCCTCGCCGAAATCGATACTTGGGACACTGCCGACGTCGCCACATTAGAGTCGGCCGTCAGCGCGCGGCGGGGCAATTTCTTGGATGGTGTGGAAGGAGAGTGGACTTATACTGCTCGGCAGACCTGTGCTGATATCTATGAGGCTGGACTGGAGGCTCTGATACGCTTCCACCGCCATCGCGGAAACCTGAAACGCTCGATCGACGCCGCCCGCCAGATTGTCAATGACGACCCCTATCGCGAGGATATCCATGCCATGCTAGTCGAGCTCTATGCGCTGAGGGGACAGCGCAGCCGGGCAATCGCGCAATATGTGAATTGCCGAGATCTCTTGCGCAGCGAGCTGGGCGTGAGACCAGGTGAGGCGCTGAGGGCTAGGCTGCACGATGCAGTTGGGCACAAGGGGCTGTCGAATCCGGAATTCCACGAGATCGTCCGCACGATGAACCAGACGATCGGCCTGCTTGCACGCCATCTCGACGATCTCCGTAATCTGATGGACGATAGGTAAGCTCGTTTAGGGGCACCTTCAGGTTAACCCGCAGGCGACCTGATGGCGGTATATGTGAGGTATGGATCGAGCCCATAATCCTAACTATGCCTGCCACCGCTTCCCGGCGATAGTTGAGGTGACACGGGCGAAGTGGTCCAGCCGCTGTGTTAGTCTGGCCGGCAAATTTCCTTGGGGCTCGGGAGGTTTGTCATGCGCAAGAAGCGGTTCTCGGTGGAGCAGATCGTGGCGGTTCTGAAGCAGGCGAAGCTCGGTCTGCCGGTGGCCGACCTGATCCGCTAGATCGGCATCTCGGAGCAGACGTTTTACCGCTGGAAGAAGCAGTACGCGGGCCTGGAGTCGGATCAGGTCCACGAGCTTAAGCAGGTGGTCGAGGAGAATGCCCGGCTCAAGCGGCTGGTGGCCGAGCTCAGCCTCGACAAAGCCGTGCTGCAGGATGTGCTGTCAAAAAAGTTCCCCGGCCCGCGCTCCTGAAGCAGGTGGTGCGCTACGTGCAAGCGTCCCACGGCTACAGCGAGCGGCGGGCCTGTGCCCTGACACGCCAGCATCGCTCGACCCAGCGCAAGCCGCTGATCAAGGATCCGCGTCTCGCGCTGCGTCAGCGCATGCACGAGATTGTCCGCACGCGGGTGCGGTACGGCTACCGGCGGGTGCACATTCTGCTCAAGCGCGAGGGCTGGTCAGCCGGTCGCAATCTCGTCTACCGGCTCTACTGCGAGGAAGGACTGGCCTTGCGCAGCAAGCAGCCGCGGCGGCGCAAGATGGTCGTCCAACGCCAGGCCCGCTGCCAGCCTAAGCAACCCAACGAGGCCTGGAGCCTCGACTTCGTCCACGATGCGCTCAGCACCGGGCAGACGTTCCGGGCCCTGACGGTGATGGACGTGTTCACGCGCGAGGGGCTGGCGATCGAGGTCGGGCAGCGTCTGCGCGGAGAACACGTAGTGGAGGTGCTCAATCGCCTGGTGCGCCAGCGCGGGGCACCCCAGTACCTGTTTGCCGACAATGGCGCCGAGTTCACCGGCCATCTGGTCGACCTGTGGGCCTACCACCATGGCACCCGCATGGATTTCTCCCGGCCCGGCAAGCCGACGGACAACGCCCATATCGAGACGTTCAACGGCAGTTTGCGGGACGAGTGCCTGAACCTGCACTGGTTCGAGACCATCGCGGAGGCCAAGCGGATCATCGAGGCTTGGCGGAGGGACTACAATGAGAGCCGTCCTCACATGACGCTTGGAAACAGAACGCCACAGGAATATGCTTTGCAGATAAGCGCTTCGCTGCTGGCGCAGGGCTCAGGAGCCGGCGAAAGCTAACGCTGGGCCTGGACCACCAAACCCAAGCGCTTCACCAGTCCGGTGCTCTAATACAGCGGCTGGACCACTTCGGCCATGTCACCTCAATCAGGCGCTACCTCATCTCAGCAGAGCTGCAGTATCCTCGAGAGTGGCCTTGAAGCGCCGCACCATGTCGTGGACCTGATCCTCGGAGATGATGAGCGGGGGGCAGAACGCAATCACGTCGCCGATGGCGCGGATGATCAGCCCATGCTCATGCGCCCGGGAGAATACCTGTCCGCCGACCTTTCCGACCGGATCGAACCGGGCCTTTGTGGCCTTGTCGGCCACCAGTTCCACGGCTGCGATCAACCCAACGCCCCGGACCTCGCCCACGAGCGGGTGGTCCGCCAGCCTGCGCAGTTCGGCCTGCATCACCTCGCCGACCCGGCGCGCGTTCTCGACGAGGTTCTTCTCCTCGATGATATCGAGGTTCTCCAGCGCGACTGCGGCCGGGACAGGATGCCCGGACGCGGTAAAGCCGTGGCCGAACGTGCCGATCCTGGCAGAGTTGTCGGCGATGCTGTCATAGAGCTCCTGGCTGATCATCACCGCCGCCAAGGGCTGGTAGGACGACGTCAGCTGCTTCGACAGCACCAGGATGTCGGGCTCGATCCCGTAATAGTCACATGCGAACATCGTCCCCAGACGGCCGAAGCCGTTGATCACCTCATCCGCCACGACCAGGACATCGTACTTCCGGCAGACCGCCTGGATCTTCTCCCAATAGGTGGCGGGTGGCGGCATCACGCCGCCGGCGCCCATCAGCGGCTCGCCGATGAAGGCCGCTACGGTATCCGGCCCCTCCTCGAGGATGACCGTCTCGAGTTCCGCAGCCAGACGGTCGGCGAACGCTTCCTCGCTTTCGCCCGGCTCCGCATACCGGTAGTGGTGGGGACAGGTCACGTGCCGCACGGGGACGAACGGCAGATCGAAGTCGCGCTGGTTGCCGGGGAGCCCGGTGAGACTGCCCGATGCGATGGTGATGCCGTGATAGGCATTGGTCCGGGAGATGAACTTCTTTTTCTGGCGCAGGCCGCGGGAATTGTTGTAGTACCACGCCATCTTGACCACGGTGTCGTTGGCCTCGGAGCCCGAATTGGTGAAGAAGGCGCGCCTGAGCCGGTCCGGCGTCATCTTCACTAGGCGCTCCGCCAGCAGGACGGAGGGCTCGTTCGTCTTGTGGGAGAACGTGTGGTAGTAGGGCAGCTTGCCCATCTGGCGGCTCGCCGCCTCGACGAGGCGCTTCTCACCGAAGCCCACGGCAACGCTCCACAACCCTGCCAGACCCTCGATGTAGCGGTTGCCCTGGTCGTCATAGACGTAGATGCCCTCACCCCGGTCGATGACGATGGGCCCGATCTCCTCATGCCGCCGGGCGTTGGTCACGGGATGGAGCACGTATTCCACGTCCCGCGCGTAGATCGAGTTCGGGTGTCCACGCATGATCTTTCAAGTCCTTGATAAGGCGGCGCCCCGCACCTGAGTGTCCTGTGCAGCCTCCTGAGGCGGAGGGCAGGCCTCGTGCAGCCGCCAACTGGCAGGTTATACGCCGCCCAGCAGTATCGCTAGGGCTCGGTACGGTCGGGGGCGGAATGAGATCCGCCCCCGTCGCGTTCTCAGTTCGAAGGACGCGAGGCGGCGGCTGCCTCGGCGACCCAGCCGTCGAAGACCTTCTGGTTCTGCTCGATCCAGGTGTCGGCCACCTTCTTGATGTCGCGGTTGTTCTTCGCGCCCTTGTTGATGGCGCCTTCCCACGAGGCCCAGGTTTCGATCGGCCACTTCGCGACCTCGAAGAGCTTCTTAGCAGAAGGATTCTCCTGGACGAACTTGCGGCTCGCCACCGTTCTCCAGTTCCAGGAGCCAACGGTCATGCGGCAGGGATCCTGCCCTCCGGCACATCCTACCACGCCCTTCACGAGATGACCGCCGCTGTTGGAGACCCCGCTCGGGAGAGCGTCATAGGGAATGGGCAGCCAGACCACGTCCTTGCCCGGCACCAGACCGTCCACGACCCATGACGGGCTCCAGGTGTAGTAGAGGACGGGTTCGCCGCGGCGGGCGCGCGCGAAGACGTCTGCCATGAGCGCCTCGTATTTGGCGCGGACGGACCGAACCGTGTCCGTGAGGCCGAATTTTTCGATCTGGAAATCGACGACGTCGCCGCAGCTCCAGCCGGGATCGCAGTTATGCAGGTTTGCCTTGCCATCTCCGTCGGTATCGAAGAGGGCTGCAATCTTGGGATCCTTCAGCTGCTCGAAATTCGTGATCTTGTGAGCGTCCGCCGTCTTCTTGTCGATCACATAGCCGTTGATGCCGCCGCCGATGATGGAGCCGTCGCCGACAAGGGTCAGCTGCTGCTCGACCTGCTTGAAGGCCGGCTCGCGCTGGGGCCAGTTGATGTCGGACGAAACATCCAGATCGCCCTGGGCAGCGGCCTGGAAGAAGGTGGCAATGCCAAGATTCTTGACGGTCGTCTTGTAGCCGAGCTTCTCCAGAGCGGCGAGCAGGATGTAATCCTGTACGTAGTTAGCGCCAAGGCTGTCCGACTGGGCGAACCGGACCGTCTTCCCTGCTCCGGGCTGTCCCTGCGCGAAGGCGCTTGGAATCGCCGGGGCCAGCATAAGTGTCAGGGCCACTCCCGAGGCCAGCTTCGTCCATGATTTGAGCTTTGTTCTCATTGTGAGATCCCTTTGGTTTATGTCCTCTGCTTCTTAGGGCGAACGCATCCTTGTTCGCCCTGGAACTCGTATCGTCAGCTCCCCGGGTGCGCGGCCCGGCGCGAATCTGCGAGGTCGCCGCTGTTGTCGAGGTTCATCCTCTCGCTGCGGACGAGACGGAGCAGTGCCGCAGTCAGCGGCCGGCGTCCGCCCGGGCTGGCTTTCGCGAGAGATTGCGTGATGCGGTCGAGCATGATGGCCAGCAGGACGATGGCGATGCCTCCCACGGCGGCACGTCCGACATCGAGGCGTCCAAGACCCTGCAGAACCACAAGCCCCAAGCCTTCGGCCCCGATCATGGCGACGATGACGGACATGACCATGGCCGTGAGAACCGTCTGGTTCAGTCCGCCCAGGATTGTCGGCGTGGCCAGCGGCAGCTGGATCTCCCAGAGCAGCTGGCGACTGGTCGCGCCGAAAGCGAGGCCGGCCTCCACCGTCTCCGTGTTGACCATCCGTATGCCGAGGTTCGTGAAACGGATCAGAGGGGGCAGAGCCGCAACGATCACCGCGACCTCGCCGGGCACGGTCCCGACGCCGAACAGCATCACGACGGGAACGAGATAGACGAAGCTCGGTGTCGTCTGCATGACGTCGAGGACCGGCCTGGTGATGTTCCAGGCCCTGTCGCTCCGGGCGCAGAGAATGCCCATGGGAATGCCGATGATGACGCACAGGACGATGGCGGTCGCGATCAGCGCGAGGGTCGTCATGGCCTCCTGCCAGACGCCGATGAACCCGATGAAGGTCAGCGAGACGGCACAGAAGAAGGCGATACCGCGCGTCGAGAGCCGCCAGGCGATCAAGGAGAAAAGAATGACGAAGATCGGGAAAGGAATGGTCTGAAGCAGGTGCTCGAACGAAGCGAGGAGGGTTTCGACCGGCCATTTGATGACCGTGAAGAACGGCCTGAAATGAAGAGCCGTCCACTGGACAGCCGCCTGGATCCACTCGTCGATAGGAAGGATGTAGAGATCGTCGGGATTGAACATCAGGGATGGATCCCCTTGGGCTGTGCCGTTGCGGGTTGGGAGGCGATGCACGCAAGAAGCTGGGACGGATCCACGCGTCCGCGATACTTCCCTTCATCGTCGACCACGGCAACCGGGCGGTTGCCTCTGCAAGCGCCGGCAACCTCGATCAGTTTGGCGCTCGCGCTGACAGTGGCGAAGTTCTGCGACAGGGCGCCCCCATTCAACGGAGCTCCCACGTGGATCCGGGCTCCCTCCTCCGAGATCACGCCGAGGATCCGGCCCTGAGGATTGATGACGAACCGCCCTGGGGCCGCTGCGCCTCCTGCCTCGAGGGATCCCTTAGTGTCCATGATCAGAGGATGCTCCTCGACCATGGCTGCCGTCGCGTCGAAAACCCGGGCTCGGTCAATGTCACGGGTAAAAGCCGCCACATAATCGTTTTGCGGCGCCGCAACGATTTCCTGAGGCGTTCCCTCCTGGACCACGGCGCCGTCGGACATGATGGCGATCCGGTTCCCGAGCTTCAGGGCTTCCTGGAAGTCATGGGTGATGAACAGGATCGTCTTCTGCAGGACCCGCTGCAACCGCAGAAGCTCGTCCTGCATCTCGCCGCGGATCAAGGGATCCAGCGCGCTGAAGGCCTCGTCCATGATGAGGACATCGGCGTCGGTGGCCAGGGCGCGGGCCAGGCCCACGCGCTGGCGCATTCCTCCGCTGAGTGCGCTGGGATACTTGTTCTCCCAGGCCGAAAGACCGACGATGGACAACACCTCGCGGGCCTTATTGCGACGCACATCGATGGGAACGCCGCGCAGCTTGAGGCCGAATTCCGCATTCTCCAGGACGGTGCGGTTCGGAAGAAGGGCGAAATGCTGAAACACCATCGAGATGCGGGTGCGGCGGATCTCGCGCAGCTGCGCGTCGTTGGCTTTCAGCATGTTCTCGCCGTCGAGGAGGATCGAACCTGCACTGGGCTCGATGAGGCGATTGATGCATCGGGCAAGCGTGGACTTGCCCGATCCCGAAAGACCCATGATCATGAAGATCGAGCCGGCAGGAACTTCGATGTTCACATCGTTGAGAGCAACCACATGCCCCGTGGTGGCTAGTACGGCATCCTTGCCGGAGCCAGCCGCCAGCATGTCGAAGGCCCGCTTCGGAGCATCCCCGAAGATCTTGTAAAGACGCTCAATCCTGATCCGGTTCAATGCGCGTGTCCTTACCTTCTGTCGTAATGGTATGCTGAAAACAGGCTCTCAAGAACAAGCTGGCAAGGCAATATTACGCTTTTGAATTCGGAGGGCGTCTTCCCTCGATTTCTAGGAACAAAGTGGTGGCTTATGCTCCGTTCGGGAGCAAGCCTCTCCGCCTCCGATCCGGCATCGTCCCGATGGGCTGAAATTTGAGGGTACGATGTTTGTTCTGGACAGGCCGGCATTGATCATCGTTGACATGCAGAACGACTTCGTCCGCAACGGCGCACCGTTCGAGGTTCCGAACGCCATTGCAACGGTGCCGAGGATCCAGGCCCTTGCAACCCTGTTCCGTAACCTTTCGCTTCCGGTGATCTACACGCGCTACATCGCCGACGATCTCTACCTCCCGCTCCAGGGGCGCCTGTCCTGGATCGCGAAGCTCAAGCCGCCGGTGCAAGCCTGTGTGCCTGGCGTGTTCAGGCAGTACGGCGATGCGGCCGGGGAACGGGAGACGACGGCGATCATCGACGAACTCGCACCGCGGCCGGACGACCTGATCGTCGACAAGATCTATTTCAGCGCCTTTCATCTCACCGATCTCGGTCAGAGGCTCAGGGCCATGAGCGTCAGTTCCTTAGTGATTACGGGAACCGTGACGGAGATGTGCGTGGAAGACACAGCGCGCCATGCAGTCCATTTCGGCTTTCCGACGGCGGTTGTCTCCGACGCCGTCTCGTCTAACGACGACATGGGCCATGCCGCCGCTCTGTCCGCATTCGATCGGAATTTCGGCTGGGTGCTCACGACCGAGCAGGTCGCCGGCATGGTCGCAGGCGCGCCGGGTCTGGGCGCCGGCTCCCTCGCCGCCTCATCGTAGAGGCGAGAAGTCGGTCGGGACCAGAATCCGGTTTTCCATTGTGTCGATATTCTCCGAAAGCCTCGGAGTGAATGCCTGCCAAGCGGGATCCGCCGCCAGCCGTTCCCGCCGCTCGGCGCGATCCTTGAGATCGGCGTATCCCCACCAGTGGACCACATGGTTCAGCGGACCGATATCCGTCTGGAAGTAGCCAATCAGGTTTCCGAGAATAGGCTGCTGGATCGCCAAGCCCTCCTCGCGAACCAGACGGAGATAAGTGGCCAGACGGCCAGGTCTGATGCGATAGATTCTCTCTTCGATGATCATGAAACGAGGCCTCTTTCGCACCAGCTCCGATACTCGGACTCAAACAGACCCCGGCGCATCGGCTTCCATCCCGCTGCGGCTCTTTCCGGAGCCATCCTGCTCCAGCAGGAACTCGCGCATGAGACGTGCAACGGCGTCCGCAGCCTCATTGAGGATGGAGTGGCGCATCCCCGGCAAGATGGTCAGCCGCGAGCCTCGGATGCGCTCATGCATCAATCTGGCCATGCGGGGGTTCGAGCCCTGGTCCGCCTCCCCCGTCACGATGAGCGTCTGACACGCGATCCGGTGGAGCTCCTCGCCGAGATCCGTCTCCGCAAGAACACGGTAGGCGGCTGCATAGCAATCCGGGTCGTTGGCTGCGTTCCTGCGGCGTAGCTCCTCCATGAGAGCGGGATTGGCCTTCTGAAACGCGTCCGTGAACCAACGGCTGAGCGAGGCGTCATAGTGGGAGCCGGCCTCGCGGGTCTGCAGGGCCTGCAGGCGCTGCAGAACGCGCTCCTTCTCCTCCGACGTCCGCCCGGCCACGGTGCTGAGGAGAACCAGCCGCCTCACTCTGGCTCCATGGGTGAGGGCGAGGCGCTGGGCGATCAGCCCTCCCAGGGAGAAGCCGGCAAGGTCGAAGGTCTCGAAGCCGAGATGATCCGCAAGGCGGATCGTATCCTGGACGAAGTCGTCGATCTCGTACCGCCCCTTCACCCGCGCGGACTGGCCATGACCACGAAGATCGAAGCGCAGGATGCGGAATTCGTCTTCGAGCATGGGAACAACGCGATCCCAGCTCTCGAGATACGAGCCGACCCCGTGGATACAGACTAGAGGGTTAGGCCCTTGCCCGCTCACCTGGTAATTCAGCGCAACTCCGTCGGCGTCGAACGTCATCGTCGGCATCTTGGTCCCCCTTGCCGGTTCCGCGGGGCTCAGCCGGCCAGGGCCGGTGCGGGCTGAGCCGCCTTTGTCGCGGCCTCCCGCTCACGCTCGCGGGCTGCGAAGACAGGCATGACCTCACGGATGAACAGGTCGAGGGACTTTCTCTGTACCTCGATCGGCAGATTGAACCCAAGGCCCAGGCTGAACTGATCGACGCCGGCCGCCTCGTAGACCATCAGCTTCTCGATCACTTCGTCCGGGGTCCCGAACACGAGGTTGTCGCGGATGCTTCTCGGATCGTACTCGGTCCGGTTCTTGACCGCCTCGTAGCTGATCGACTCCGGGAAGCCGTTCCGCACCATTCCGATGTTCTGGAAGAGGTTCTCGAAAGCGCGTCCGTAGTCGATGCTGGCGCGGACCGGGACCTCCCAGTCCTCGGGGCGCTCGTAGACGCAGGTACGCCGCAGCATCATGAACCGCGGACGCGGAACGCCCGGATTGTTGGCGACGGCCTCGTTGAACTTGTCGGCCAGGACCTGGACCTCCGACACCGGCCGGGAGAGAGGCGTCGAGAGAATGTTCGCGCCGTTGCGGACGGCCCAGTCGAACGTTCCGGGATCGCGTGCGGCCACCCAGATCGGCGGAGACGGCTGCTGCAGCGGCTTCGGCACCGAGGTGGCGGTGGGAAATCTCCAGTACTTCCCCTCATGGGCATAATCGCCCGCCCAAAGGGACTTCACGGCAGGCACGATCTCCTTGAGGTAGGCCACGCCTTCCTGCTGCGGGATGCCGCCCGCCATCCGGTCGAATTCGTACTGATAGGCGCCGCGGGCGATCCCGAGCTCGAGCCGGCCGCCGGTCAGGTGATCGCACAGGGCGGCCTCGCCGGCCAGACGAATAGGCGACCAGTAGGGAGCCACGACCGTTGCCGTGCCCAGGCGGATCCGCTCGGTGTGCCCGGCCCACCATGTCAGGATGGTGAAGGGATTGGGCGCTATCGTGAACTCGATCGTGTGGTGCTCCGCGGACCAGACGGTTTCGAACCCGCCTTCGTCGGCCATGCGGACCACTTCCAGGGTCTTGGACATGACGTCCTTCATGCTCTCCTCGGGGGAGAAGCGCTCCATATGGATCGCAATGGAGAATTTCATGGTCGGTTCCTTGCTGCTCTAGAAGGGTACCCGTCGCTCGGGCTGGGGCTAGCGGAGGCGAATGACGAAGGGGTCCTGGTTGGCGCCGGAATAGTCCACCACCACGTTCTTGACTCGGGAGAACTCACGCATGACCTCGAACCCGCCCCGTTTGCCGTAGCCGCTTTCCTTGAAGCCGCCGGACGGTGACATGTAGGCTGCGGAGCGATAGGTGTTGATCCAGACGGTGCCGGCATCGACCTCGCGAGCGAAGCGCATGGCGCGGTCGATATCCTTGGTCCAGATCCCGGCAGCCAAGCCGTAGCGGGTGTCGTTGGCCAGGGCGATCAGCTCCTTCTCGTCGCTGAAGGGAATGACGCCCACGACCGGGCCGAAGATTTCATCCTGCATGAAGCGCATGTTGTTCTTGGCGCCCGCGAAGATCGTCGGCTCAAAATACCAGCCCTGGATCAGGTCCTCGCGCTGGGGCCGGTGCCCGCCGGCGACGATGGTGGCGCCCTCGGCAACCCCCATTCCAACATAGGACTCGACCTTCTCCAGCTGCGCGTGGAGAGCCACGGGACCTAGCTGGGTCTCCTCATCCATCGGGTGGCCGATGCGGATTTCGTTGGCGCGCTGGATCAGTCGGTCCATGAACTGGTCATAGACCGATGCCTCGACGAAACAGCGCGATCCTGCGATGCAGGTCTGGCCCGCAGCGGCGAAAATGCCCGCCACCACACCGTTCACGGCGCGATCCACATCGACGTCCGAGAAGACCACGTGGGGCGACTTGCCGCCCAGCTCCATCTGGCACGGCACGAGGTTGCTGGCCGCATGGGCCGCGATACGGCGTCCGGTCTGGGTGCTTCCCGTAAACGCGATCTTGGCGAGGCCGGGATGGCGGACCAGCGCCTCGCCGGCCGTATTGCCGTAGCCGGTCACGACATTGAAGACCCCGGGCGGGAAGCCGGCCTCCTCGAAGAGCTCCCCCAGGGCCAGGGTGGACGCGGAGGTATGTTCGGACGGCTTGACGACGACGGTGTTTCCGATAGCAAGGCAGGCCGCCAGCGTGCCAGTCAGGAGCATCAACGGAGAATTCCACGGGGTGATCATGCCGACCACGCCGATGGGCTCGCGCAGCGTGAAATTGAGCATGTCGAGCTTGTTCACGGGAATGGTGTCGCCGTGCAGCTTGTCGGCCATGCCCGCAAAATAGTGATAGGTGTCGGGCGCCCCTTGGAGCTGGACCTGCATCTCCCGCAGGAGCTTTCCGTTGTCCCGCGTCTCGATCCGGGCCAGCATATCGCCGTTCCGGGCGACGAGTTCGGCGAGGCGGCGAATGAGCTTGCCTCTCTGGGTCTGGGTCATGCGACGCCAGTCCGGGCTGGTGAAGGCCTTCTGCGCGGCCGCCACGGCTGCATCCACGTCGGCGGCATCCGCGTCGGCCGCCTCATACCAGGGCTGGCCGTTGGTCGGATCGTAGCTGGGGAGGTAGCGGCCGGATTTCGGCTCGACCCACTCCCCGCCGATCAACATTGTCTGCCGCGAACCTTCGATGCTGTCCAAGGATCTGTCCATCGTATCCCCGCTGAGAAGTTACTTGCCCAATGCCGTGTCGATCGTATGCCAGGGTCTTGGCGGCCCCTCGATCATGGCCACGCGGCCTCCATCGTCCGTGTCGATGTAGATGCCGAAGCGGGCCTGGTTGTGCTCGTGAACGAAGCGCCGAAGCATGGTCCGGATCTGCCGAACGGCGATCCTGTCCCAGGGGATATCCGCAAGCGCGAAGAAACGAAGGGAGCAGGAAGCCTGGAGATCGTCCGGACCGCCATCGGCCAGGACACCCCTGTAGACGATGTAGCCAGGCTCCTTGTCGGCCACGTCGAACACCGAATACAAGAAGGTTTCGTCGGGCAGGAGGGAGATAGTGACGTTCTCGTTCAAGGTGACGAGATTGCCCGCTCTCTGGCGGCGACCGGTGGGCAGGGTCCAGCCCCCCTCGTCCTCCCGCAGGAGAATGCGTCCGTTGGAGACGACGAGGTAGCTTGCAACCATGTCGCGCGCCGGCATCCAGCCCGGGGGCAGCGGATCCTTGAGATGCGCGTAGCGCCCTCGGCAGAAGCCGAGCGGAGCCGCCGGGGTGGTCCCGAACGCCTGCACACATCCGATGATCACCAGGTGATCGCCGGCATCGACCGTGTTGTGAACGGTGCAGTCGAACCAGGACAGGCAATCCGTTAGGATCGGGGCGCCGGTGTGCACGGTATCGTAGCTCACCCCGGCGAATTTGTCGGGTGCCTTGGAGGCGAAAAGGCGCGAAACCTCGGTCTGCTGCTCATGGAGAATGTTCACGGCGAACGAGGACGCCGTGCTGAAAGCCTGGAAGCTTCCGGCGCTCTTGCCGATGCAGATCAGCAGCAGGGGCGGATCCAGCGAGACGGAGGTGAAGGAATTGGCCGTCATGCCGCGAGGCTGGCCGTCCCGATCCCGCGTGGTCACGACGGTGACGCCTGTGACAAACGTTCCGAGCGCGCGCCGCAGTTCCAAAGGATCGATCGGGATCTCACGGTCGTTCGTGGCCAGCATCAATGCGCCTCAGGTCTAACTGAGGAGAGGCTAGCCCGCAGATGACGATGCGGCTTCCTTTGCTCGGGAGGAGGATCCGCCCTCGGCTTGCTCCGTCACGGAGCATAGGGGACATTCGCCCCGCTGTTCTCCTGGGCAAGGATGGCGTGGAGGCGGATCGCCAGCTCCAGGGAGAAACGGCGCTCCGGGGAGTCGATATCGAGCCCAAAGAGCTCGGTCATCCGCGTCAGTCGGTAACGCAACGTGGTAACGTGAAGCCCAAGAGCGTCGGCGCATTGCTGGCTGCGGCAGCCGTTGTCGAGATAGCTCTTCAGCGTTTCCACATAGGCCGTGCCGTGCTCGGCGTCATGGCGCACCATGAGCCCGATGGCGTCGTTCATGAACTCGAACACCTCGCGCGTGTCTGCGGCCGAGAGGAGGACAGGAAGCGGGCCGAAATCCCGGCTCGAGATGATCCCGGTGCGGTTGAACCGGCGCGCCAGGTGGAGCAGGCGCCGGCACTCATGCCAAGCCGAGCTGTAATCTCCCGGGGAGCGGCAGGTTCTGCTGAGGACCACGTAGGGGATATCCCCGGCGATCCAGCGGGCCTCTTCGATCAAGCGGCGCATGAAGCCGCTCAGAGCCGCATCCGTCTGGTTCTCCCCCTTCATCGGGAGGTGGCACACGATCAGGTTGTCGAAGGAGAAAACCGTGGCCTGGGCCGAGCGCTGCTGGGCCACGCGGGCGAAGGACCGGTGAAGCTCGAGCGATGTCTCCGAGAAATCCTCCCCTTCGCTCCTGAAGCCGACCACCACGAGGCGGGAGGCGGCCTCCAGGTCGATGCCGAGCCGCATGGCCTTCAGCTTGACGTCGTCGAGCGTCCGCCAGCGCTTCTCAACGAGCTCCTGAAACAGGTCGCTGAGGGTCTGCGCCTCGTTCTGGAAGCGGATGTGGTGCCGCATCATTTGGACGCTCAGCGCAAACTTCGCACTGTCGAGGAGCAGGTGATCGAGGTCGCTGAAGTCCTGCTTGATGGGAAAGATCCAGAGCGCACCGACGACTTCCTTGTCGACGAAGAGCGGCTCGATCAGCGTGGGGAGGATCAGAGGCGCCTTCAATTCCCTGAAGAGCACATCCTGGGTCTGGGCGGTACGGCCCTGGGCAACCGCCCGGGACATCTCGATGATCTGCCTCGACAGGGTCTGGCGCACCATGGCCTCCCAGGCGCTGTCGTCGATCTCGCCGGGTTTGGGCGAGCGTCCGGGGACGACCAGGTTGGCCGTCAGGTCCACCGCAAGGACCGGGTTCGGCAGGATCCCGCCGATCATGGCGGCGGAGGACGCAACGGAGCTGTTGGAAAGCACCTGCTGCATGAGGGCGGCATTGGCTGAAAGCGTTCCCTGGAGACGCGCCGCGAAAGCATTCTCGGCAGCAAGCCGGTGAGCCTTCTCGACCGCAATGGCCCCCATATGGACGATGGTCTGCAGGAGGGCGAGATTGCTTTCCGTGACGTCGATGACCTTGCTCGACTGGACGGACAGCACCACGGCGCGATCCTGGGCGTCCTTGCAGCCCATGGGGAGCACGGCCACTGTCCGGTAGCCCCGCAAGGCGGCCTCCTGCTGATATCCTGGAAACTCGTCGGCGGTCTGCGCATCGTTGATGACAACGGGCTCGTTCCGCTGCAGGGCGAGGATTGTCGGGCTCGATTTGAGCTCCCATTGGTTCTGATAGATGTCACCGAGCAGGTTGGGGTCGTGCCGGGCGATCACATAGGCAAGGCCGCTCTTGCGGTCGATGCTCATGATGCCTCCCATCGACCACTCGGTGTGAAGGCAGACGGCGCGAATGATATCCCTGAGAGTGGTGTTCAGATCGCTGCTGGCGTTGATGAGGCTGGCTACATCACGGAGCATGCGAAAATGCGATCTGTAGTCCATTGTACTCCATACCCACTTTTCTTTCAGCCTAACGTAGGATCGTGGAAGGGTACAGCCCCTCTTGCACTTGTTCGGAGGAGAGCGGATGCTAAGCTTCCTTCAGATCGGAGGAGGACGTGTGTGAGCAGCACCCCTAAACTCTACGGGAAGTATCGACGAACCCAAGAGCCGAGGCCGTTTCATGACCCCAGAGGTCCGCAAGATCGTCCGCTATATCGAGGAAACGTTTGTCGAGGGTGGCAAGGCAGGGGACCGGCCGGTGACGAGCGTGGTAGTGGCCGCCATCTGCGCCAATCCCTGGGGCGGCCAAGGGTTCGTCGAGGACCTGCGCCCTGAAATCCTGCGCCTCGCCCCCATTCTGGGCCAGGAACTCGTAACCCGCCTGACGGCCGTATGTCCGGCCAACCGGATAGAAGCCTATGGCAAGGCAGCCATGGTAGGAGCCAATGGGGAGGTCGAGCATGGCTCGGCCCTGATTCACACCCTGCGCTTTGGCAACATCTTCCGCGAGGCCGTCGAGGGGACCACCTATCTGAGCTTCACGAACACTCGCGGCCCTATGGGAGCCAAGATATCCCTGCCGATGACCCATAAGACGGAAGTGGGCAAACGCTCGCACTTCCTGACTGTGGAGTTCTGCATTCCGGATGCTCCGGCACCGGACGAAATCGTCATCGCCATTGGTGCCTCCGATGGTGGACGCCTGCACCCTCGTATCGGCGACCGGTTCCTGGATATGAAGGAGATGGGTATCTCCTGATCAGCGGGAGCGCTCGCTGCGGGACAGCCAGCGGCGCCTCAACGCCGTTCTTAATAACGCGACCGTTGCGATCTTCCTGATGGATGACCGCCAGCACTGCGTCTACATGAACGCGGCTGCCGAGCGGCTGACCGGCTACACCCTGCCTGAGACGTTGGGACGTCCGCTGCGCGACGTGATCCATCACACCCGCTCGGACGGAAGCCACTTCCCCCTGGAGGAGTGCGCCATCGACCGCGCCTTCCCGGAGGAGCACCAGACGAAGGGCGAAGAGGTGTTCGTCTACAAGGATGGCAGCTTCTATCCAGTCGCTTTCACGGCCAGCCCCATCCAGGATGAGGGCAGCCGGCCCATTGGAACGATCATTGAGGTGCGGGACATCCGGGCGGAGAAGAAGGCCCAGGAGCACCAGCGGGTTCTCATCAACGAGCTCAATCATCGGGTCAAGAACACCCTGGCGACGGTGCAGTCGATTGCAGCCCAGACGCTCCGCAATGCGTCCAGCACGCAAGAGGCCAAGGAAGCGCTGGAGGGGCGTCTGTTCGCGTTGTCACGGACCCATGACGTGCTGACACGCGAGAGCTGGGAGGGGGCGGATCTGTATGACATCGCCGCCCAGGCGGTAGAGCCTTACTCCAACCAAGGTGAGGATCGGCTGCACCTGAACGGCCCTCACGTCAAGTACGGTGCTTTGTCCATGCCGGGCGGGGAGATCCGCATCACTTGGTCGGTTGATCCCGCGGGCGTGGAGACGGAGCACCACCTGCGCTGGGAGGAGCGTGGTGGGCCACCCGTAGAGGCTCCGGCGCGGCGGGGTTTTGGGACACGGCTGATTGAGCGCAGCCTGGCGCAGGATCGGATGTGTCGCAAACATTTTATTTCAGAGTTTCAGGTATCCTGCCGGAAGCCCCAATGGCGGAGGACCGCGTGTTCAAGGGCAGGCATTTTGATCGTTCAGTAATCCTGCTGTGCGTCCGGTGGTATCTCGCCTATAGCCTCAGTCTACGCGACCTCGAGGAGATGATGGCCGAGCGCGGGATCTCCGTCGATCACGCCACAGTTCATCGCTGGGTCGTCCGGTACTCACCCGCGCTGCTCGACCGACTAAATCAACGCAAGCGAACCGTGAGTCGGAAGTGGCATGTCGACGAAACATACATCAAAGTTCGCGGGCAGTGGCGGTACTTGTGCCGCGCGATCGACAGTTACGGAGACACCGTCGAGTTCTGGTTCAACGAGCGGCGCAATCTGACTGCCGCCAAGCGCTTCCTGCGCAAGGCGCTCCAGCGGCATGGCCGGCCTGAGCGGATTGTGATCGATGGCAGCCAAACGAACCGGGAAGCGATCCTATCCTGCGATACGACAGACCAGCTCAGGGATCGTTCAAGGCGCAAGCTGAAACCGATCCGGATCCGCCAGAGCCGCTATCTGAACAATCGCATCGAGCAGGACCATCGCGCCGTTAAGCGCAGGGTTCGACCGATGCTCGGGTTCAAGTCAATGGCATCGGCTCGGGCGATCTTGAGTGGCATCGAGATGGTTCACATGATGCGCAAGGGACAGGCGGAGTATGCCTGCAATTCGAACCTCTCACTTGCAGAGCAGTTCGCTCGGCTCGCTGCCTGAATCCGCGATCACGCGATCACTCCTTTCGCGTCTCCGCTCCGAGTTTGCGACACAACCCGTCGATGGACGGGCGAAGCGCGAATGGATGGGATATTCCGGACGCCTCGCTGGCTAAGCATACGGCGACCCAGAGCCGCCGAATGTCCATAACACCTCGCCATAAGCAGCCAGACGCCGCCGCAATGGATCGGGACGGAGCGCGTGTCGAGCGACTTAAGAAAGCAACTGATCCGGCAGTGCAACTCGGCCCCAGGGATGTGTCAGGTTCAAGCTCAACCCTCTCCCTCCAGCAACGTGACAGCAAGACGATCTAGGGGCCGGGTCACCGCGGAAGGGTCGGGGAGGAGGGCGGCCGCATGAAGTTCGCGACCAACAGCCCTCCGCGTCCCCTCGCTTCGTGGTGCCTCCCGTACGTACGCGTGCACGTGGGCGCGCATTATGTAATGCACAGGCGCGTGCATGTAGCGCGCGCATATTATTCTCAACATCTCCGGCGGTTCAGCAATCATCTGCGACGCAGCTCAGGTCTTCTCAAATCGAAAGACGCCGACATCGGTTCGCACTTGTCCGTCCTCGAAGATTTCCTAACGGAACTTTGGGGTGACAAGTCAGTGGACGAGACGAGGAAGCGCGCCGCGACGGGTGTCCTGCTCGAACGGATTGTGCGGTATCAGCCAGCGCAAGGCAGCCTGGTCCTCGCTTACATCCGTGCCGATGTGGAGGTGGATCTCCGGGATTACATTCGGGAATGGATCCGTGGCCATTTTCTTTCCGAGGAGAGTGTGGCGGCGCAGGAGAGACGTGTCCACGCGTACAAGGCTGCCGCGGCGATGCGGATCCTACAAGGGCGTCGCAGGAGGATCGCTCTCGTCTCCTTTTGGCCGAGAGGATTGTAGGGGGTTACGACGCTCGAGCAAGGATCTATGCCTCCTCTCGTCCATGTCTTCGTCAGTTCGCCAGTTGCTGCAAGTCACCAAGAGCCGCCTTTGGACCGAAGCGGCACCCTTGGCGGAGGCGCTGCGCAGCAGGTCCAACAGGTCGGTGATGTGCCCGGCGACCGATTGGCGCGCCGCATTATGATCTGACAGCGATGCATGTAGCTTTCCAGGTCGGACAACATCTCGTCTCCGACGACGAAACGCGCATGCCGAGCGTCTATCTCGACACGGAGAAGAGCCGGGACGTCCGGAGTACCCTCGCAAACCTCGGATGGAAGCCGGAGTCGGACAATAAATTCTGGGAGCCTTACTGGATAGGCCGCTACGTTAGGGGCGGCCGCGTCCTCCATGTCGGCTCCGCCCGCACGTCCGTGTCCGACGTCGGTGGAGCGAAACCGGGAGCAGGAACCTGCGTGCTGGCCAGAACTGTCCCCATGGCTTGAAAGGGAAACTCTGGTTGTGGGACCAGACAGTTCCAACACTCTCTGGTAAACAAAAACAAATGCCCTCTGGGCCAAGAGGCGCAGAGGGTCATTGGGAACTGCTCCGACGGGGGGCGGAGCCAGAGTGAACTCGGCTAAGGATGCCCTATGTGTCATCTACATGCTGTGACCATTCCCGCCGCCGGAGAGGTCGTTAAGGCGTTGCCGGCGGCGATCGAGAACAGCGCGCACGCGGGCGACCTCATCCGGGTGGGGCTCTGGAAGTGGGAACTCCGCGCTCAGTTTTCCTTTGCTTCCGCGCATGCGACCATAGTGCTGGGTCGCCGTCGCATCACTCGCATGGCCCATCAAGGCCGCTACTTCGGCGGGACTGTAGACGCGCTTTGCCTGAGCGGCAAATTCATGCCGGCAGGAATATAGCGTTATTTGCTCCTTGCGACGCGGCCAGACTGCGCGGCAGACATCATGCAGCAGACGCTGCATCGCCTTCAGATCCGCTTCAAAGCGTTCGTCACAGTCGGCCCTGAAAGCCCACGAAATGCATTCTTGAAGTACAGAAATGTTGGCCTGATCGAGCGTGGGCCAAGTCAGAGTTCGGGTGGGGCCGTGCGAGCGGCCTTGCGTGTTTTTGCTGTTGACCACGATCAGCACCACTGGACCGGATCCGTTTGGCCCCGGATCCAGGGTTGCCGTGGGCCATTCGTCCGGGCGCAAACCTGTGAGACGAGCGGCATGAAGAAAGTCGATCAGACACGTGGCATATTTCGACCCCGACCCAAGCAGCCGGGCCCGGATCTTGGCATGGTCGGTATCCCGAAAGCGCTTATCTTTCATCGATGACGTTTTGGTCGTCTTTTTAGCGGTGCCCTGCTGGGTCTGCGCCTCCAGCAGGTCAATCGCGAGCTGAAACGCCGCCTGTTGATCCGTGCGGGCTCTGTGTTCCCGGCGCAGGTAATGCAGGACACTGCTCTTGACCTGCCGCCACGAGGTCGCCACCCACCAGGGCTTTTGCGTCACCACCCACTCCGCGAATGCATGAGCCCATTCTGCAGAGGCATGAGGCATGCGGGAGCGCGGGTCGTGCCCGCACTCTCGCCGCCAGCGGGCGATCAGTCCGGCCGCTCTCCGCAGATACTTCCTGGCCGTTTGCGGGGTGATCGGCATGCTTGCTGGTCGGTGGTTAGGATGCCCCAAGTCGTCTGGCATCTACGTTACTCCCTAGTATGAACAATATTACGATAGGAGAAGTGGGCCTGTGTGATCACGGGCCCATCAGATATTTCCAGAAGCGATCGAACGCTTCACGGAGCCACTGCTGGAGTGCCTCTTTCTGCCGCAGGGCCCAAACGATCCCAATGCGGTGCTCGAGTTCGCCCCAGAAGAAAAGGTCACGCCGTTGATTGTGAGACAGCACGTTGAACACTGCAGGTGCGACGACAACGTTTCGGGTTCGTCGGTATCCGGAGCGAAAAGCTCGCGCCGCCTTCTTCTCAAGAGTGTATTTCTTCATATATGCCCGCCTTTTATCGGACTCACTGAGCGATTTCTTCGGTGCGAAAGCTCAACACCTTTTCGAGCTCTTCGGTGGAATCGTGCCACCACTTCGACACGTGGCTGACACAGGAGCGGGTGGTGAAGTCGCTTCGACCGATCCGCTTTGCGAGTTGGCTGGGATCGAGACGCAGAACGTCGCGCATATTCATGCCAGCTGAGTGAAAGGGCTGCCAACCTTTGGCTCCGATCAGCGGGAGTTTGATGATCGGGGCCTCCTGAGCCGCCGCCATGAGGGTCTTCTCGAAGACCTTTCCTTGAACCCCCATGGTTTCTTCGGTGATCTGGAAATGTCCCTGGAGCTCGTTGAGCACCAAGACAGGCATGAGGCCCGGAGCCACGGTCCGCATCGACGCGAGATTGCGGGCGGCCTGCTCCATGACATCGACTTCGCGTGTCGTGACAACGAAGCTCAAGCCCCTGATGCCTTCTGCGGCCAACCAGAGATCGAGGCCCGTCTCCGTATACACTTTGAGGCGATGGCTGGTCAGGCCTGCACCCCAATCGATGACGACAATCCCAGAGGATGCCTTCGCCTTTTTCAGGATAGCCTCGACAGGTTCGAACAGGCTGGCGGAGCCGCCGACCCGTTCCTGGGCTTCGACGAAATCCTCGCTGTGGATCAGGGTTTCGCCCGGAGCGGGGGTCGGCAGGATACGCCGACTCTCGATCCGGATCATGTACACCGACAGCCCGCCTTCGAGCCCGTAGTCCCGGAGAAAGTTGGCGAGGGTCGTCTTGCCCACTCCGCCTTTTTCGGCAGAGACATCACAAATAATGGGCCCATCAGTCTTGGTCAGGGGAAGGTTCATGGGGATGATCATGAGAAGAGTTCCTTCGGAAGAGGGGTGAGACGGGGTGTCGGCAAGCGTTCGAGGCGAGCTAGGTTTGCGGGAACGGACGGAGCTCATGCGAATCCTTAATCCAAGTGCTTCAGCGCGGTGAGCCGAGCATTCGCGTTGCGAGCGAAATCGGTCTTCTCACCATCCAACAGAGGCGGTTGGGCTGTCTGAGCAGCTGAGGGTGACTGCCGCTCGGTGCCGGACGATGCCGCAACAGGCCGGGTGTTGTCTGCAATGGCCGGATCGTGCCGCACAGTGCCTGAGCTTGCCGCTTGCGGCCGCTTCGCGCCGTCATGAGCCGGATCGGGCCGCTCCGTGCCGGCATCCGCCGCGCCGTGCCGCAGGGTGTCAGGTGCATGCTCCTGTCGAGCGCGGGACAGAGCCTTGGAGATGGTGCCACGCGACAAGCAATCTCCATCGGGTGTCGTCAAACCCAACTCGGCCAGCACCTGCGAAATCTGCTCATGCTTGGCTCCCAAGCCAACGAGCTCCTCGATCGGCCGCAGAAACTCGTTGAAGATTTTCTGCACGGAGACTTCGAAGGGACCGCCGTGGAGACGCTTCGGAATCTCCTTGAGCTTGCAGATAAGGTCATCCGGCAGCCGATGAAGAAAGCCGGATTTCACCGGCGCTTCGTCAGTTGCCGGTTCAAGAGTGTGCTGGTTGCAGCCAGCGTCGATAGCAATGGGAGAGGCGGTGCTCTCCAGATCAGTCATGGTCATGTCTTGTCCTTGAACATGCCTGTCCGGTCGCCGTCTGAAACAGAGGCGTCGGGAAGGCGCGGAGCCTGCTTGGTCAGGTCAAGGCATAACTCGACCGACGCCACGGCTGGGGTGGCGGCCAAACAGGTGACTTTGGGTGAAGAGGGAATGCATCTGATCGCGAGAGAATCTGCTTGTCCTGCCGGACGCAGCATGCAAGTCTCGCAACGGCTCTTGGGTGAGCTCTCGACACACAGACGCGAAGTTTCTGAGGCCTCAGCGTCTGTGGTCGGCATTCCCGAAGCGCTCGTCCCGCAGGACGGGCGCTTTCGACCTAATCAACAATCCTTATGTGATGCACCTCCTATCACTCGAAGGTCAGAGGGACGAATCCAACTGACTGATTCGAGGGTCAGGGCAGAGCGCCCTTAGGTCAATAGTGCACCTGTAGATTCTTCTAAAATTTATCCTGTTGACTTAAGGTAAAAACTCGACTTGTCGTGAATTGGATTCGTCCTTGATCGATGATTTCCGGCCATCTGTTAGTATACGTGATCATGGAAATCTAGAATACATAGCAAGTATGACCTGAGTACATCAGCGTTACCCGTCAGGAGACGACAGATTTAATAAGTATTATATTTTGAGAGTCTTGTTGAAATAGACGTCTTGCATTAAACCTTCCCCTACGTAAGGGGCTTGTCAATTCTGCTCGGAGCGGCGTGCGAGAGTGAGCGACGACTAACTGTCTGGATGCGAGACCTCCTTGGCGGCAGCGACGACTTGGAAGGCCTGGGGAAGTAGTGCTCCGGGATCAGGATGCTTGAAGCACCCGCTGGCCTCTCCGGCTGTAGGCTTGGTTGAAGCCCATGAGCAGCGTCTCCACCTCACGATGGCTATAGATCGTGATCCCCAGCACCTCGTGCTGCACCCGCCCGTCTCGGCGCTCTTTGATAAACTGCTATCACTGAGGAAATCAGACGCTGAGGTCCCAATGGTGGGACTTCTCTATTACGTCAGGAACAACAAAAAGGCCGCCCCACAATTGGAGCGGCTTGTTGGGAACGCGGAACAACCCGCGATGTGGCCAGAGTCTCAGACCTGCAGATTGGTCGCCGATTCCTTGCCAGTGCGCCGATCGGATTCAACCTCGTAGGAGATTTTCTGCCCATCCTTCAGGCTGCGCAGGCCTGCCCGCTCCACCGCGCTGATGTGCACGAAAACATCCTTGCCGCCATTGTCCGGCTGAATGAAGCCATAACCCTTGGTCTCGTTGAACCATTTTACAGTACCAGTCGCCATGTCGTCCCAAGTCCCTCATGGTTTCTTCTGGCGGAGCATCATGTTCCGCCCCCTTCGCTGACGTTGTCGTCAGAAGGAGCCTAGTTGGGCAAGGCAACCGTGGCAATAAAGAGGCGAGTAACTCACATCCGGCTGTTGGATGGCGGCAGCGATCAGCTTCAACGATTGAGGGACATACAACAAACGAATGGCTCCGCGTGTAACGGAAGGAACGGGTGATCATCACAAGCGCCTGAGCTGATCATAGCTGCGGTTGCCTTGATCTGTCGGATTGTGGCTGCACCCCTTCTCCGGCGGATCAGGTCTCCTGTCGCGATTTTGGCGCAGCAATGGAATGGCTCCAGGAGCCGCCTCCACTGCGCGATAGCTCACATTGACTGGCTGGGGCAGATACTCATGCGAACATGGTCCCGCCGCTTAACCATTCCGCAATCCGGGCGAGCCAGCCTGCTGACCGGAGAGTTTGCCGATTCGAATTCTGGGCGGGACAGCCATGACGGAAACCACATTCGAGAACGCAGTCGACGAGATGGTCGGCCGGCTTCACCCAATCCTGCTGACGATCCAGCAGGGAGGCGGGGAGGAGGCTTTGTACAGCCTGCAGCAACAGTTGATCGAGCTGATGGGACTCGTCGAGCGCAATCCAGGCATTGAGGCCGCGACCGGAGATCTCTACGCCTCCGCGGAGGCTCTGGTTGCGGATCGAACCACGTGTTCACAGCCGATCACACGAAAGCTGCGTTTGCTGGTTCATGCGCATCAGCGCTTCCGTGAGCACCTGTCCGCCGCCCGGCCGCTCAAACCAGGTCGGCGAAGCGTCTGGCTGCACGGCAATCTCCGGTTCGCCGCCTGATCTCGCGAGAAGCGGGATCTCGCGCCCGTTCGTCCCGCCTTGATCACCGCATTTCGTGGTTTCGGGGAGCTGCCTGCCCATCATACGGAACCAGGTTCTGGATCGATCCGAAGTAGCCTTGCAAGCAGACCGGCAATGCTCCGGTGATCTCCGGAACCATAGGGTCACAGCCCATCGCAACAGCAATCCGGCGCCAGAATGCTAAACCGCTTCTGGTCTGAGCCAGGATATCGGCGGCCTGATAGGCGTCCCACGCCGCAACGATGGCGCGTGCCCGAGCCAGTGCAGCGGGAGGAAGTGGCTGGCCGAGTGATGCGGTGCCCTGCAGAGGTTGGCTGGCACGGCGCAGCGCCATGCGCAGCTGATCGATTTCGGCGGCATTGTAACGGCGACTGCGCCCCGGCCCATCGTCCTCCCGCGGCGGTAGGCCGAGAGCCGCATCCTGCGGCTGGACCGCAAGAGCCCAGGGCTCGACGGGGCGGAGCGCTTCGTACTCGAACTCCGCTTCCTCCAGAGTGATGGTGATCGCGCGCTGCGGGTCGCGCAGAGGCCGCCAGTGGCCGGAGACCATCACAAGGATCCGGTTGCCCTCTTCCGAGATACCCGGCCACACGAGTTCCATTCCGGCCGCTGAGCGGCGCCAGCCGATCTCAGGTGCACCGAACGGCGAGAATTCGGCCAACTCGTCACGCCAGATCGCCGTGGTGGTGCGCAGATGCAGACGAAGACTGGGCCAGAGTTGCTCGCGGTGGGCAGGGAAGGGGCGGAGAGTTGTCATCGTGAGTTCCTTGACAGGTTGAGAGTGGAATGGGGTGCGGCAGCGAGAGTTGGCCTCAGGTGGTCAGGGTGATCTCCCCGAGGCCGTCATCGAACGGATCAGCGCGGCCCGCCTCAGTCGTGCTGGCTGGCGGGACTGTCATCGATCCTGGCAGCCGAGGGCGGGGATGCCTCCATGAGAGCTTTCACCTGGGTACCCGACAGCACCCGGTGGGCGATGAGTGCCTCGGCCACGGCCAGCACCGCAGGCTGATGCTGAGTTACGAGCATGATCGCGCGGTTCATCAACCGCTGCAGATCGGCTTCGATGCTGTGGGCAAAGCGACTATCGATACGGACCAGAGCACTGGCATCTTCCGCACCAGTCTGGTGCAGCAGCGTGCGGCCGAGGCCATAGCTGGCATGGAGGGCCGAGAGCTCGCGTGTGGCGACCGCGAGATCGCTCATCGCTCCGGCGCTTGCCCCGGCGCCCAGTACGAGATCAGCGGCGCGGCCAGCCAATCCGATCACGACATTATCTTCGATCACGGTGCGGGTCGGGATGAAGCCAGGATGCGCCATGCGCGTCATCCCACCGCTCGCGCCAGCCAGCTGCAGCGAGACGCCTTGGAGGGTGCGGCCGAGGGCTACTGCCACGACGGCGTGGCCAGCCTCGTGAATGGCACAAGCCTTCAGCTCGGCAAGGCTGCGGGGATCCGGCGGGCTGGCCTCAATGAGGAGATCCTTGAGCGTGAGGGTGCGACCGGCGAGCCGAGCGCGCCGTCGGGCGCTGCGCACTGCCTGAACGACATCGGCACCCACTCGCCCGAGCAGGAGCTGAGCTACTTGAGCAAGATCGACATCAGCGAGTTCATCGTTGAGGTGCGCTCGCAGGATGTTGGTCAAGCCCTCAACATCCGGCGGAGCGATCTCGATCAGCCGGTCGAACCGGCCCGGGCGGCGCAGGGCGGGATCAACCCTGTCGAGATAGTTGGTCGCGGCGATCAGCACCACATCGGGACAGGTCTGACGCAGAGCATCGATGCCGAGCAGCATACCGGTGATGACCGGGGCCCAGAAATCGCCGTTGGACGATCCGCTCAACGACTGCCGGCTCGGCAGCGCATCGAGCTCGTCGATGAACGCCACACAGGGCCGGGTCGCACGCAGAGTGGCAAAGAACTTTTTCTGCTCCTTGACCACGGCTCCGAGATGTCCGTCTGAGGCGCCAAACCAGTCGGCGACGCTCGTCATCACGAACTGCAACTGCAGTTTGCCGCTCAGAGCTTTGGCGATGGAGGTTTTGCCGGTCCCCGGTAGCCCGTATAGCAAACAACTTTCAAGCGCTGCCGTCGGGGCATGGCCGGCACGCCTGTCCTCGACCTCGCGGACGATCTCCTCGGCCCAGGTGCGTGCCTCACCATAGCCGGTCAGCGTCTCCAGGGGTGGAGCATCCTCGGCGAACATCACGCCGGTGCGCGCTCCGGCCGCCCGCGCCAGCCGGTCTGCGATGGCCGGGCGGGTCGAGCCTGGTCGGAAGGCGGCGCAGTAGTCAGGCCAATCGAGGCCCGCGAGATCGCGCGCCGACAGCGTCACGGGCTTACCCTTGCGGCTGAAGGCGCGGATGGCCTGCTCGACCAGAGCAGCCCCGGGCACAGGCACGATGATGGTCGCGTCCGCTGCAGCCAGCAGGACTTGCGACAGCTCGCGGCTGGGATCGGCAGCGATCCCGGCGACCGTCACGCCTCTGGCCAGAGCCTTGCCAGCCTCTTCGGCGCGGTAGAGCTGCTCCTGAGGACGATTGAGCCGCTCCGAAGGAGTGATGATCTGAAGCCCCTGAAAGGTCAGGTCTCTGAGCGCCTCGGACAGCGGCGCGACCCATGCTGCTGAGGGCGCCGCGACAACGAGCGCGAGGGTGCTGTCACCACGCTTGAGCCGGCGCAGAAGATCGGGCCCAAGCGCCTGCCGCAGCAGCGGCTTGGCGAGCAGCTCCCGCAGGGAGAGCCGTTGCCGGGACCTTGCCTGAGCCAGGAGGCTCTGATGGCCGGAGGGCGCCGGCAGATCAGGGCTGCCGTCCTGATCCTTCAGCTCGAGGATAAAGTCATCGACGGTGCTGGTGCTGGAGAGAGTGCGAATGCTCATGATGTCAGTCTCCCAGAGGATCAGCGCCAGGCAGCGAGGCTGACCTCGCTGTTGAGATCAATCGGACGGTCGAGAGCAATCGTCAGCACGCGCTCGGCAACCAGCCGCAGCACGGCCCCCGCTGCATCGGCACTGTCGGCGAGCGCCTCGGCGCAAACCTCAAGAGTTGCGCTGCCGCCGACCTCAGCGAGATGGGAGAGCAGGATCAGGCGCTCGCGTGGCGTGACACGCACGCTGTCACAGGCCGACACGAGCAAGCTATTGGTCAGCCGCGGCTCGGCCCGGATGACGCTCTCGGGCACCAGCACAAGGCGGCGGCCAGCCAACTCAACCGCCAACTTCAGATCGAGAATGCGGGCATGCAGGATCTCGTCGCGCCAGCAGACGCTCGGCACCGCAACGAGGCTGACGCTACGTCCACTCGTGAGCCGGACCGAGCGAAGGACAAGACCAACCTGCGCCAGACCCAGGGTGTGCGCGAACTTCTCACATTGTGGGTCGTCCGAGACGGAACGGGCGCAGGGCGTAACACCCAGCAGCGCATCGAAGGCATAGGGCAGGGGAGCTTCGCGCCCGAGGCGGGCGACCACGGTGGCATGCGAGGAGGTCTCAAGTGCGCTGGAGGCAGTGATGGGGGAAACGTAATTCATTGGCATAGCTTTCCTGTTCGCCAGCGCGACGGGCGTGGCGGTGATGATGAGAAAGGGAAGGGAAAAGGCGCGCAGGCTCAGGAGCCTGCGCCGACCTGGATCAGATCAGACGAGAGGTGTCGATGGTGCAGATTCGCAGGACCGCGCCGGCACCCTGGGTCGAGCCCGTGAGGCATTTGGCTGATAGGCTCGGGCTCTCGAACGGTTCATCACGGGTGACGACGAGTTTCGTCTCATCCGTCGGATGAGGCTTGAGGACGCCCGTGGCCAGCAACGTCGCCCGGTGCTGGCTAATGTAGCGCGGTAGGGTCGTGGTCTCCATCGCGCTCACCTCGCTGCCCTTGTGCACGAGCAACGTGCCGCCAGGTAGCTTTTCCGCGGTGGCCTGAAGGTCGCCGTAGTGCAGGCGGTAGCGGGTCCCGATAGGATCCTCAGCTTTCAGGCCGGCGCCAAGATTGACCTCCACTCGAGCAAATGCGGACGATGGCAACCGGGGCATCATCGGATCAGAAGCGGGACGGAGCTGAGACGGCTTCAGAAGCTCGTTGAAGTCGAACCGGGACGCCAACGAGGCACTCTCGGTCCGGAGGACGTCTTGCCCACCAACGGGCACCGGTTCGAGAAAGTGATAACCCATCGACACCAACAAGCTGCGAGCCTCGACAACATAGTTGTCGAGCACGCGGCGCTCCTCCTCGGACACGTGATTCCGCTTTGGGGATCTGCCGATCACAAGATCGAGGTGCGGGGCAGCTTCCAGATGGGCATTGAAGCGCCACTCCAGGTGCTCGACTGCGGCCTTGTACCAGCCGGGCTGCTCACAACCGAAGATGACGACCCAGTGCCAGTCCCGGTCCGAGTCGTCGATCTTGCGCATCAGACGCTGGCCAACGATCTTGCCCTCACCGCACATGACGTAAGGGCGTTGATCGCTGGTGTCGGGTAAGCCGATCGCAACGTAGCAGCCTGGCGCATTAAGGACTGCAGAGGACATCTCGTAGGGGAGGTCTTCGACGCGCATGACGGCGATGGTCGGAACCCAGATTCGCGCGCGCTGTTTGACCGGGTCCGTCAGATTGAAAAAGGACCTCACGGACGCGAAAGGTGGAAGTTTGTTCGACATGAATGGAAACCCTTGACGATGGCCCACGCCGCTCCGTCGGCAGGACAGTGCCGTGACTGAACCCGCCAGGTAGCCAGCAGAGGAGGGGCGTTAAGGCCGGAGAGATGAGGGGTGAAACGGCTCAGGCGCGGTAGCCGAACGGCTGCGGGCGCGGGAACTTACCGCACGGGATCACCGGGATCGCGCACGGACGGCTCATCTCAATTCGACAAGGGACTTTCAATGCGCGCGCAGGCGCGCTACTGCATACAGCAGCCATGGTCGGGTCTCCGTAGGACTCGTACTGTGGTCAGGCACCCTGTCGGTGGTGGTACACCGGCAGGGGCCGCCCTGGATGGGCGGGCCGTTGCCACATCGGCTTGGCTGTAAGATAGCGGAATATTGGATTATTGCAAGTATAAATTCCAATAAACAGAAACGTTAAAAATCTATTAACGGATGCAGATAAGTTAATCCCCTCCGACACACGCCGAAAGTCGAGCTGTTTTGAAGGGCTGAAGGAATTCAGCCCCACGGATTGTCCTGCTGGAGCGTAAAACCAGTGCGTCCACCGCTCTGGCCACACTGGCATCATCTTTACTGGTGGGTTGCTCTTTCTGGAACCGCCACACTCCGCAAGATCCACCAGGAGGGCAGTGATCACTCAAGACCAACTGGTTGCCGCTCTGTGCGCGGGCCGATGGCAAGCCGTGATGGATCCGCAAAGGCAGCTTAGGTCCTGCGGCTTCCCTCAACAGGTCGCGGTCGCCGAAGGCTTCTGCTCGAAAGCACAGGATTGCTGGTTCGGATCCTTCAGCACTCTGCACTTATCGCGCAACGATCATGTCTCCGAGCGTTTGCGCCCGGCGGCCAGGCGCAAAGAGCCGTTGGCGCCTGTGACCTTCAGCTGATCGAAGTTGAGGTTGCCGAGCTTCCAGGATTGCAGCACTACAGAAGTATCCCCGATCGACTTCGGCTTCACGCCGCCCTCTGTGGCGCGCTCGATGGTCAGGGTCTTGCCGCTCCAGTCGAGCAGCAGCCGATCGTCCGGTTCAAATCCCGCGCTGTCCCACAACGCCCGCGGCAGGCGGATGGAGGTGTAGAATCGATCTGGGCGCTTGGCGTCAGCAATGGATCTCACCACGACCGCAGCAGACGCGATCTGTCCCTCTTTGACCTCGGCCTTCCGCTTGCGCCCAGCCCGCCGAGGCGCTCCCTGCGCCTCCAGCTCTGGTACAGGCGCTGGTTCAGCATCGACAGCTTGCGTCAACTTAGGGCCAGCCTCGGCTTTCATCGCAGACGGCTGATAAGCAACAGGATGCGCGAGATGCGGGATCGCGTGGATGGCATCGACAACCTGACGAAGACCGCCTGAGAGACCCTCCGTCGACTGGAGGAGGACAGGGGTCAAGCGTGCGATGGCTTCGATCTGCTGGCCACCAAGAGCTACCAGCTGGCTCACCTGCTCAGTCATGAGCTCGACAGCTGACCGCAAGCCCTTCAGGTCCGCTGCCATTTCGGTCAGAGTCTGCTCAACCTCTGGCGAAAGAGCTGGCGCGGGGTGAGTTGGCTGCGGCGCCTTCGGTGCGGAGGATTGAGGCGGTTTGGCTTCCTTCGGGCGGAAGACTTCGGCGGCCAGAGCGTCCGGCTTGCCCAGGTGCCGGGCCAGAATGTCGGCGGTGTCCTGGAGCCGCTTGTCTGCAGCTCTGGTCTCAGGCCGCGGGACTGCCGGCTTCATCTCGTGAGCGTGCCGTGGTCGTCCTAAGCAGGCTGAGCAGACGTCAAAGGAGGGAGCACGGCCAAGCAGCCAGCCGCGCTCGTTGAAGTAGCCTTTGACGGCATCATTGCTGGTAGGTCTGGAGACCTCGTAAGTGTCTGCACTGGCACATTCCGAGCAGCGGATCGTGAAGCGGAACTTGGAGGGAGTACCACCGCTACGGGTAATCTGCGGCTCGAACTGACGTGCGATGCCGGGCATCTCGCTAATCCTGATTGTTGAAAAAGGTTTTGAAGCCGAGGACGATGCAGAGTCCTGATCTCTCGGCCTGGAAAAGAGGTGTACGGATGGGCAGGGGATTAACACCGGTCCGGCCAAATTCCAACCCGTCGGTGCGGGTCTGCTTCATCCGTCGGGAAGGCAAACAGGACGGGCCCGCTATCAAGCGTACCTGAAGCCGCTATCATCACGGGATGGGCTCTCCTATATCTGGGTGTCAGCAGATCCGGGAGGCGGCGGAGGTTGAGATGACTGAGACATTCCAAGGGCGAGCCATCGCCGGCCGGGGCGACGCCGAGAGTGTCGCCATTCAAGTCCTGAACTTCATTGTCTCAGACGTCGATCGGATCATCCAGTTCTTGAACGTCACCGGCCTTCAGCCCGAGACGATCCGCACATCGGCGACATCATCGCATTTCCTGCTGGGCGTGCTTGAGTATGTCGCGAAAGACGACGAACTCCTGAAAGCAATCGATGAGGAGCTGAAAGTCCGGCCCGCCGCCGTCCTGGCAGCCATCGTGCATCTGTCGCCAGAGTCCGGCATGAAGCCGCCCGATAAGGATAAGAAGGTCGACGCAGCCCCTCAACTGCCCAGGCGCAACCTGTTCCATTGAAGGGAAAGGCCTCCTCACCCGCCGTTGCCAGGTCGATGAGGAGGCCTTCCGTTCCGGAAAGCCAGGATTGGAGTACCAGCTTCCGCTCAGAGTAATGCTCAGGCTCAATGACAGTTTCGGCGCAGCTCAAGAAAAAGCATCGGCTCGCGGCCGAGCCTTCCTGTCGTAGCAATGCTTGAAGGGCAGGATATCAGCGGAGAGGTTCGGCGATTGCAGCTGCATCACTGACAGTCACTGCTTGATGCAAAAAGTCGTGATGAGTTGGAACCGCGAACTCACCTTCGCCAAGTCATCGGAACGAGCTGCTGATCACTTGGCTTGGTCGGCAGAAGTACTGACCGGCTCCTGAGCCAACACCTGTTCAAGCTGCATCACCAGCGCACGACGTTTCTCTGCACTCAGCTTGTCCAGGTTATGCTGCCGCCATTTGACGGCAGGGAGATCCTTGACTTCATCAACGCCGAGCAGCTCCCATTCGGGTTCGCCTCGCTCGAACGAAAGAAGGAAGCGGCGGTGGGCATCAGGCATGCCACCGACGACGGTTTCAATCATCATCTCTCTCACCTGAATGAGCTCCTCGATGGTTACAGAAGCCACTGTCATGCCATCGAACCCATGGGTGAATTCATGAGAGATGTCCTTCCGTGGCGGCGCCAAGACCTCTGCCATCGGGCGGTCATGGCTCAGCAGATAAACAATGAAAGCGGTCCGCAGTGCCTCCGTGATGCCTTCGTTCGCCAGCAGATCGCGAACATCGAACAGGTCGCGCGGATGCTGACGGTCGAATGCGGCCACCAGTTTGCCGGCATAAAGATCGGCGAACGACACAACTTGGATTTCGGCGAACCCGAAGGTGTCCTCGACGTTTGGCGAGACTCCCCTCATCTCAGGCTCGTAGACGCAGCCCCGCAGGACGGGTGTCACCTCGATCTTGATCTGTGCTCCGGCCGCTTGCACCGTCAGCTTGGTCACGATGCCTTCACGGGCATTGACCACTTCGTTGACGTGGACACCCTGCGGGTTTTGTCCGATGCGACCAGCGATCCGCTTCATGGCTGCATTGATTGCCGTCAGGGATTCGGGCCTGCCCGCCACCGGCAAATAGGTCAGATCGATATCGACAGACAGCCGCGGCAGGTTACGAACGAAGAGATTGATTGCGGTCCCGCCCTTTAGGGCAAAACAGTCTTCCTCCGCCACGAAGGGAATGATCGAGACCAGCAGGGCGACTTGGCGGCGATACTGTTCAGCTGGGGGCATAAAGATCGTCCGGTACGGTGATTTGGTAAACGGGATCGAGCCTGCCGCCCTTGACGAGCATGCGTTTGCCGGTTCCAAGATCGACCTTCGAACGATCAAGTCGCTTCAGCCAGGCATGCTGATGGCGATCCGCAAAGAAGAAGAACAGCCGTTTCACCTTGATGCTGCGGCAGTCAGTGAGCAGCTTTTCAAGGCGCCGGGGGCTCAAGGTGCGCAGCCCCTCCACCAGCATGTCGACCTGATGGAAGCTCTCGTGATTGGGCAACTCGTCCAGGAGCTCGAACAGGGCCCGCTCTGGCGTCGATACCGTTAAGGGCCAGTTCCATTGCCCCCAAGGAAGCCGGGTCAGGGTGCCATGCAGGCTGTCATTGCTGGAGCCGACATCGGTTTCGACATCCCAATCCAGGCTGGTGAGCCCTGTCGTCATCGGGTCGGACTTGAACAGAGTCTGTGACTTGTGGAACCGGAAGGTCTCTTTCAGGGGTAGCCTGTTGAGCCATCCAGGCGGCGGTTCGCGCCCGTACAGGTGAATTGTCTGCGGACCCTGGGCGGAAACATAGTGGCTGAACCCCTGCAGATCGAGTGCGGTGCGGCCGCCGACGATGAGTGGCTGTTGCAGAAGGACCTGAAGCGATATAACAACATGCTCCCAGGAAAGGGTACCCCAAGGCCGCTTATAAGTGCCCCGAGTAGGCTGCTCGAGCCAGCCGGCCGAAACATACTGGCTACGAAGGCTGCTGGAATAGCCATGGCGCTCCATCCAAGCGGCATCGACCAGCAGCCCTTGGGGCAAGACCTTGTCGAGTTGGTTTAACTTTCCTTGACTATGCTCAGTCATGCTTAGCAAACTAGCATGAATTCAAACTGGGCCGCAAGTTTGCATCTGTGCTAAATTCCTAAGTCAGACTGGGGGGAGGTAATTGATTTCCAAACTAGGATGATCGCTGCCAATCGCCATCGGAATAGGGCAATACTAAGCAGGCTATTAACTATATATCATTTCGCATAACAAACATTATGGAACCTAACGCCGCAAACTCCCTGTCTCATCTCCCTTGAGCAACAGTTAGTGCAGCTACGTTATCGAACCGAGCTGCCTCAAACGCGATGGTGTTGCCCCGGCGCAGAGGCCCGACGGGAGATCGGGACATTCAGTTCGCTGGGACGATCTGGTTCAGCCTCATCGGGTCCATCCCAAGGCGGCTGGCCCATTCCTCCAAGGCGGACGCATAGAGGCGGCCAAGAATATGTCGCGAATGCTCCGCGGCACCCTTCAGTCTGGTGAGCTCCGCTAACGCTGCGTTCATGAGGTGGTCGCGATCGGCCATTCTCCGCACTCCCTTTTCAGACTTCGTTAACAACTATGGCGCGCCATCTGCTGGGCGGCAAGCCCCTGGCTGATGGGCTTCAGTTTGGTTCGGACGCGACCATGTTGGGGAGCATAAGAATTTGAGGGGCAGACAGTCAGGAGAACCAGAGGGTGCAATCAAGTCCGTTCCGCGGAGATGCAGTGAGAGCCAAGACTGCGGGTGACAGGCTTGCTCCGTGGTTCCTTGTGCTCTCCTCAATGTCGTCGACCAAACAAGTCGTGGATCATCGAAGGGACAACCAACAGCAACAGGAGCAATCCAAGTGGAAGGCATGCGAAAAAGCCCCACCATTGGAACCCAAACGCGCCGAATACGCCGCCGGCGAAGAAGGATCCCAGCAGTAAGCCCAACAGGCGCAGCTTTGGACGGTCGGCGCGGACTATGGACGTTACCGGACAAGTCAAGTCCCGGTTCCAGTAGACGAGCTTGCCAAGTTCAATGCCGACATCGGTGATCATGCCCGTCACATGGGTCGTGCGGATGCGACCCCGGAGATCTTCGTCACTGTGGCGTTCTGCAGCCCCATGATGAAACAGAGAAGTAACATGGCCACCAGGGTAAACCCGGGCGAGCTTCGAGTGGAGCTGCCGAGCAGCCCAAAGCCGAACAAGAGCGCCGCTTCCAGCATCAGTGGCACGGCGAAGAAGTCACTCCAGCCGCGACGGCGGCCCCAATTGATCAGAATGGCCGAGCAGGCGGATCCGGCGACAAACAGAACGAGTGCGCCGAGCCCCGCCATCACAAGGCCGAGGGCGCCCAGGGCCAGATTGTCGGCCAAGGCTGAAAAAATCCCGGACATATGCGACGTATACTGGCCAACGGCGAGGAAGCCGCCGGCGTTGACCGCACCTGCCACAAACGTGAGGACCATTCCGAGTTGGGCATCGGCCGCACCTGAACGCTCCGCGGCAACGACACGCCGAGCCGAGCCGATGTAACGAGCAGCAAGGCTGCTTTTCCGGTGGAGCAAGTGCTGCCGGTCCATGGCGGATTGTTACCATTGAATAGCCAGTGGGGCTATCCATCAATGAGGAGGAGATCAGGGGACAAGCAGTCTTGTGCTCTCTCGGTAAATGGCGTGGACCAGAAGGCATTTCACGTTTGCTGTGGACGGACAGCAAGCCTGGGGTGTACGGATCACACACGAGGCCGACTTACGCTGAGTCGGCAATCCGGGTGCAGGGCAAAGGGGTCGCTTCAGCAAACCCACACCCACCATAGCGCACCGATACAGATCGGCCGCCGTGGCTTCCTGGGAGGGGCAGCCTGATCGGGATCGGAGCGGATCAGGGGCCACGGTGCTCTTTGCCCCAGTGTCAGGCAAAGTGATCCGGTCAGCCCCTGGCGCAGGGGGCTCCCGCATCCAGCGGAACTCCTAGGTCCGCTGGGCCGCAGCCCCTCGACTATCCCGGCAAGGAAAAGGGACACGCTGTTTTGGGAGAAGGCCTCTTGTGGCTGAGACGACCGAGCATCTGCTCGTTGACGAAACGACACCAGCGTGCGCCAAAACGAGACGTTCCCAAGAGGGAACACAAAGCACGCACGGAGTGATACACGCAGGAAGGCCGCAAGCGTCATCCGAAGCAGTCATTTGCCACAAGCAGTCGAGTTCATCAGCCCAGGTCTGAGCGGAGTTGCACGACCCGGAGGTTGTTGGTGGTTCAATGGGAGGGTAGCGAGAAGCGTCAATCCTGTTTCGCGCTGATTACTGAGAGCGTCACCGAAACGAGCGCGATGAACATCACGGCCGCATTCACGGCATGCGAGTACTCCCACTCCTGGCGTAACTCGCTCCAATTGTCCGGCAGGGTCGTCCAGTTGGCGGTCGCCTGGTTGGCCGGGAAGGTCCAGGTGAAGAAGATCGCGAAGAAGACGACGAAGCATAGGGCAGCGGTCACGGCGAAGGAGAAGGCTCGACGCTGCCGCCGCAGCCTGACCGCCAGAACAACGTTCATGATGAGCGCGGCCAGATCCACGATGCCGAACCAGGCCCATCCCGCATAGACGCCTTGGACGGTCAGATAGGCGTCGCGCGGCAGATCGATCTTGTTCGGCAACTCGAACAGGTGAGCCCCAGTCGGCACCAGGGCGAGAGCGGTCAGCACGACCGCAAGGAACTGGATCACACGCAGGCTCATGCGAGGCCTCCGCTTGTTAAGCGCCTTCCGGGTTGCTCCCGCTAGCGAGGCTTTGGTTCGACCCGAATGTCGAAATGCAGCACCTCCTCGCGGGCCCCGAGCTTCTCGTACAGCGCGATGGCCGGATCGTCACCGTGATCGGCCTGCACGTACACGACCCAGGCGCCACGCCGAGCGGCGATCTCGCGCAAGTGCTCGATCAGGGCGGTCGCGACGCCCAGCCGCCGATAAGTCTTGGCAACGGCAAGGTCATAGATGTACATCTCGCGCCGTGCCCTCTCGAACTTGTCGAGTCCATAGGCAACGAGGCCACCCACAACCTCCTCGCCCGCCAATGCCACGATGACGGCAATGTGCTCCTTCGCAAGCAGGCCCTCCAGGTAGGTGTCACTCGGCGGCTCAGCCCCGTAGGTTTCAGGGTCGGCGAAGGCAGAACCGAACAGCGCGTTGAGCTGACGAAGCAGCCCGACGTCAGCGGGCCAGAGACGGTGGAGGAGCATAGGCTTTGGCAGCATTGTTCAATGCATAGCGCTGTCGCGGTGCCGGACAACCCCCTTGAAGCCAGCCTCCGCTTTGGAGCCATGGGCACTCCTGATCGAGGTCGCGGTGGCTCAGGTCGATGATATCATCGACCTGAGCAGGCCCCCCTGCTCTGATGGTGTTTCCAGGAGATGGTGTTGCGGATGCAAGTGACCCCGGCTCTGCCAACGAGAGTGTCCCAGCGCGTTTACGAGTATCTCAACCTTCTCGACAGAGGAGGCTGTGGCTTCGTCCAAGGCATCTACATCGTCGGCTCAGTTGCGCTTGGGGACTACCAGGAGGGTCGCAGCGACATCGATTTCGTTGCTCTCGTGGAGGCTCTTCCTGGCGGGCCTCACCTGGAGAGCCTCGCCCGGATCCATGCCGCCATGGCAGCCTCAGAGGGGCCGCCCTTCGACGGGTTTTACATCGAACAAGACCAGCTTGGCCGAACCTCATTGCTGGGCAAGCGGGTTCCGTTCAGCCTTCATGGTGCTTTCCATGCCGACGCGGCCTGCCCTGAGGTCAATCCGGTGACCTGGCTTTGCCTGGCCCACCATGGGATCGCGGTCCGGGGCAGCCCGCCCGAGACCCTCGACATCAGGATCGATCCGGCCCCGCTCCACGCCTTTCAGGTCCACAATCGGCGATGTCACGGTAACGTTTGGTCAGAGGGTTATGGCTTACGAGCCGCAGCATGACCAAACCCTTCAGCTACAAGCCCCACCGGT
>NZ_SPJX01000048.1 GCF_004458765.1 Microvirga pakistanensis
CTGGCAGGAAATCCAGCGCTCCATGGTCGACCAGCTCTCCGAGGGCATGACGCTCAAGCCCGCCGTGAAGTACCAGAAGGTCGCACAGACCTTCGGCGTGCCGCGGGATAATCATTAAAACCCTGCGAATACGGGATCGTGTCCTATAACTGAGGAGCTTACGGTCCTAAATCGAACAGCCGCCTCGCCATACCTGCTCTTAGTCATTTAGCGCAGGTTTGAGCGAGGCGGCTTATTAGAAGGTTGGCCTCTTGCGAACAGAGTGAGCCGAACTGGTCGGAGGGGATGGTCGGCGTTGCCTACGGCTCGACGTTAATCGGAAACGATCACCCATTCTGTTCGAAAGCTACGACAGCTTTGCGAATGTCGACATCGTCAGCAACAGCTGGACGACAGGTCTGGACTTCCCGGAAAGCATCAAGGCAGACGCGCAGTCAGGACGCGGCGGGCTTGGAACCATCACTCTGTTTGCAGTCGGCAACGAGGCAGCGCAAGGAATCGACGTCAACCAGTACGCCAATCAGAGTTCGCGGCATGCTGTCACGGTCGGTGCTATCAATTCAGACGGCACAGTTGCTGCATACAGCAACCGTGGTACTTCGATTCTGGTTGTCGCGCCGGGGACGGCTATCCTCAGCACTGACGATCCAGGAGCGGACGGCTACAGCAATGCGGATGGAATACTGGGAGCCGATTACGCTATAGGAAGCGGCACGTTTGCAAGTACGCCCTTGTAGCTGGCGTCGTAGCCCTGATGCTCGATGCCAATCCCTTGTTGGGATGGCGGGATGTTCAGGAGATCCTGGCCTATTCCGCCTGGAACACCGATCCGACAAGCGCCGGCTGGATCACCAACGGTGCAAGCAACTGGAACGGTGGCGGCCTTCACGTCAGCCGTGACTACGGCTTTGGTCTCGTTGATGCCCGTGCAGCCGTTCGCCTTGCAGAAACCTGGACCAAGACCAGCACTTCGGCCAACGAGGTCTCCGCGGCCTACACGGCTGCCGTCAACCAGGACATTCCAGACAACACGGGCGCGTCAGTCTCCAGTTCGATCAATGTTTCCAACCGGATCGAAATCGATCACGTCGAGGTCACGATCGACCTCAACCACACCAATGTTGGCGATCTTATCGTTGAGCTTATTTCGCCGGACGGAACCAGGAGCCGGCTCATCAATCGTCTGGGGTTGATCCAGGCAGCCTGACGGACCGTGGTTCGACGAACGATACGTTGATCAAAACATATGCAAGCGTTCAAAACTGGGGTGAACTCAGTCAGGGCAATTGGACTCTGATCGTCCGGGATGCCGCAACGGGCGAGATCGGCCATGTGAACAGCTGGTCGCTGAAGATTTATGGCGACGCTGCTTCCAACGATGACGTCTACGTCTATACGGCCGATTTCGGAAACATGACGTCCGGCGCCGATGCTGCGCGCCGCATCCTGAGTGATGGCGCAGGCCACGACGCCATCAACGCGTCGGCGATCTTCCAGAACGCGGTGCTCGACCTGCAACAGGGCCATACCAGTCAACTTGCAGGTAACAACCTGACTACCGCAGTCGGAACCGTCATCGAAGATGCATATCTAGGTGATGGCGATGATCGTGTGACCGGGAACGAAGTTGCCAACCTTCTTTCCGGCGGCCGAGGCAACAACACCCTAAATGGTGGCTAGGGTGTTGATACCGCCAGCTACGCGACCTCGGGGGCCGCAGTTTCGATCGATCTCTCGGCCGGTGCTGCCCAAGGCGATGTGCTGATCGCCATCGAGAACTTGGAGGGGTCTGGATTCGACGACGAGCTCATCGGCAACGACCAGGATAATGGTCTTGTGGGCGGAATCGGAGATGACACGCTTAGCGGCATCGCCGGCAAGGACGTTCTGCATGGTGAAGCAGGCGATGACATCCTGTCTGGAGGAGATGGCGATGACTCGCTCTGGGGTGGCGCGGGCGACGATCACATTCGATGGTAGCGTCACCTTTGTGGCCGGCTTCAATGGAACGGACACCGTCACGGGCGCCGAATTCCTGACCTTCCAGGACAGAACGATCTATATTGGGGGCAGCAACACGGCACCGACGGCAGCACCGATCTTCAGGACTCTGACCCAGCGACTGGCGCTCACTCTGACAGGAGCTGAACTGCTGCAAGGGACGCATGATGCCGACGGAGATCAACTCAGCCTATTTTCGGCTTACGCATCGAGCCATGGACTTGTGACTCTGACGAGCGGCGGAGACATCCGTTTCACGATCGATCCGGATTTCGTAGGGACTACGACATTCGACTACACTGTGTCGGACGGCAAAGGCGGCATCGCCACCGCAACAGTATCCTTGACGGTCGATGCCGCTGCCACTTTCAACGGCACATCGGGCAACGACTTCTTCCTTGGTCTGGGAAGCGCCGAAACGGTCTATGGAAACGACGGCAACGATTGGCTCGACGGAGGGTATGGAATCGACAGCCTCTTCGGCGGAGCGGGTAATGATACGCTCCTAGGTGGCCCTGGTGCCGACTACCTCGATGGCGGAGATGGCGTCGACACGCTAGGTTATGAAACCGCCAATGCAGCGGTGGTTGTGAACCTTTCCACCGGAGCAGACAGTGCCGGTGACAGCTTCACGGGATTCGAGAACGTCGTCGGATCGATGTACAATGATGATCTCACGGGCGATGCTTACGCAAACACGCTCGATGGCGGATTGGGGAACGACACTCTCGATGGAGCGGGAGGAGCCGATAGCCTCGTTGGTGGTGATGGCAACGACTTGCTCAGCGGCGGAGGTGGGACAGACACTCTTGCCGGCGGTGATGGAATCGACTTCCTCTTCGGAGGAAGCGATGGTGACTCGCTGATAGGTGGCACGGGCAACGATACGCTTTGGGGAGGTGCTGGAGGGGATACCCTCAGCGGAGGCGGAGGCGTCGATGTCGCAAGTTATCGAGATGGCACTTCAGCTCGTACGATCGATCTGGCAACGGGCACGAAGTCCGGGAATGTTGATGCGAGCGGTGACGTCTATGTCAGCATCGAGGGTCTGGAATGCGGTACCTTCGATGACAAGCTAACCGGCGACAATGGTGCGAATTTTCTCATAGGCAATTCAAGAAACGATACTCTGACCGGCCAGTCGGGCAGCGACACGTTGGCCGGCGGCACAGGCAGTGACTCTCTGGTCGGCGGACTGGGCCTGGATACCTACATATTCAACCACGGTGATGGACAAGACGTTGTCTACGACACCGGATCCGATTCCGGTGACGTGCTCCAGTTTGGGAAGGGAATATCGGCCGCGCAGGTCATTGTTAGTCAGGCGGGCGCCGGGCAAGACCTCCTCCTGACCATCGGCACCGACAAGGTCACTCTCGACCAGACGGCTTACAGCTCTCTGTATCGGATCGAGGAAGTGCACTTTGCTGACGGCACGATGTGGACCTATGATCAAATATTCACCATGNAATGGTGCGGCTGGCAATGATACTCTGTATGGAGGCTATGGCAACGATACCCTCTCCGGTTGAATCGGAAACGACTTCCTTCAGGGTGACTCGGGTAGCGATACTTACCTTTTCAACGCTGGTGACGGTCAGGACACCCTCAATGACGACAACGGCTTCGGTAGCGGTGACGTGGATAGCCTCCAGCTCGGAGCCGGCATCAGCGCTTCCAACGTGATCGTCAGCTAGGCTGGTTCCGGCCATGATCTCGAGCTAACCATCGGGGCCGATAAGGTCACTTTGAATGAGGTGATCTATAATAGTTACTACCGGATCGAGGAGGTGCGTTTTGCCGACGGCACCATCTGGACCTATGCCCAGATGCTTGACATGGCGACGGTTGCCACTGCTGGGAACGACGTTTTCTACGGCGATGAACGGGCTAACGCTCTGAGCGGCGGGGCCGGAAATAACAACCTGTATGGCGGGTCGGGCAGCGATACCCTTGCCGGCGGGACAGGCAGCGACACCCTTCAGGGGAAAACCGGCAGTGATGTCTACCTGTTCAATGTCGGCGACGGTCAGGAGACGATCAGTGACAACGGCTTCGGCAGCACTGATGTGGATGTGCTGCAGTTCGGAGCCGGCATTATCGCGTCTCAGATCGTTGTCTCTCAGACCGGCTCGGGACATGATCTCTTGCTAAGGGCCGGAACCGATCAGGTTCTCCTTGATGAGGCAGTCTTCAGTACGTCTAGCCGGATCGAGGAGATGCGCTTCGCCGATGGGACGGTGTGGACCTATGCCCAGCTCTTCGACATGGCCACAGCCGCCACGGCTGGAAATGACCTGTTCTACGGCGACGAGCGCGCCAACAACCTCGGTAGCGGCGCCGGAAACGACACGCTGAGCGGCGGATCCGGAGGCGACACACTCGTCGGCGGAGCAGGCAATGACTCGCTCACCGGCGGTTCGAACTCGGATACATTCGTCTTCGATGTCGGCTTTGGGGTGGATGTGATCACCGATTTCAAGGCCGGCGCGAACACAGACGACGTCATCGAGTTCTCGACGGCCGTGTTCTCCGATCATGCGGCCGTGCTCGCAGCCTCTACGCAGTCCGGCAGCAACGTCGTGATCACCGCCGGCGCCGGCAGCTCCATCACCTTGAAGAACGTCACCCTCTCGAACCTCCATGCCGACGATTTCCGCTTTGTCTAGGAGCTGAACGATAGGGTCGCTTGGCTCAATTCCTGGATTCGAGGACATCCGTCAGATGTGATCCGGCTGTGAAGGCTTGCTCAAAAACGACCGTTTTTGAGCGGCGATGATGGAACTCGTGGGAAGTGGACCTTCATGTGCAGAATTGCAGCCTCAAGGCTGATGATCCGAGAAGCCCTTGTGAACAGACCTTCTCGGTATGAGGTAATGCTTCCGCTTTTGACCCATTCTGGACCTAAAGTTCTGGAGGCATGAATGGGCGGCGGCCGCCCGCATAACCGTTGGAGCCTCCACTGAGTCACGCAAAGATACCCAAAGCTCCGCGTGTAAGAACCTCATGGTGCGCTCAAATCAAAGGCCTAAAACTTAGTTAATATCGCTATATTGTTTATTAGGTATTTATACGGATTGATTTGAACAAAGCGAAGTTAGTAATTAGCACATCTTAGGGTCCATACCTCTCGCTACAATGCAGATATGCCGAGGAAGGCATAAAACCTCACGCTAAAAATGACCTTCCCGGACACAAACAACAATTTCCCGCCTGACAAACGGGCACTGGGGCGCAACAACAATGAACTTCCTGAACAACTTGCCAATTGGCAAGAAGCTACTGGCGGCCTTTTCCTTGATCGCTCTGGTCTCTGCCACAACAACCCTGTTAAACTTTCACAATTTGACTGTCATTCGCGACACCGAAAAATGGACGAGCCATACCTACTTGGTGCTCGAGAAATTGAACGGGGTCACGGCCGCCATGGTCGATCAGGAGACCGGCATCCGCGGCTACCTGGTCTCTGCGGATCCGAAGTTCCTCGAACCCTATAAGAGCGGTCTTGAAAGCTACGCCCGCGCCCTCAACGAGATCAGGACGCTGACCTCCGACAACCCGCAGCAGCAGGCACGCCTCGCAGAGCTCGACCGCTTCGCGCAGTCCTGGCGCAGCGAAGTGGCCGAGAAGGAGATTGCCTTGATGGCCGACGCGGGCACCCGCGAGCAAGCCCGCGCTTGGGAGGCGAGCGGAGCCGGCAAGACCGCTATGGACGGCATCCGTCAGAAGGCGAAGGAAATCGATCAGGTGGAGCGCGCCCTTCTTAGCCAGCGCGCACAGGAGGCGCAGCAGGCTCATTCGTCCTCAACGATCACGGCGTTGATTGGGATGGCCGCACTCATTGGTATTGCGATTGCGGCGGGGCTGTCATTGAGCCACGCTATTGCCCGTCCGATCAGGCTGATGACCGAGGCGATGAACAGTCTTGCGTCGAACGATCTGAGCATCGCTATTCCGGGTGTCGGTCGCCGGGATGAGGTCGGCTCAATGGCGTCCGCTATGGCAGTCTTCAAGGATGCGCTGATCGCAAAGCAAGCAGCCGACGAGGTAGCTGCTGTTGAGGCGGGCGCCAAGATGCGCCGTGCGCAAGTCCTTGACGAGCTCACCAAGCAGTTTGAGGCGAATGTCTCCTCGCTGACGCAGGGCCTGTCGGCCGCCGCGATCGAGATGGAAGCGACCGCTCAATCGATGACCCAAGTCGCTGACCGGACCAACGACCAGACCGTCAGCGCAGCGTCCGCGGCCGAGCAGACCTCTGCCAACGTGCAGACCGTGGCAGCGGCTACCGAAGAGCTCTCCATCTCCATCCGTGAGATCGCCTCCCAGGTCAGCCAATCGTCCCAAGTAGCAGAACGGGCAGTCGCCGGGACACAGCACACCTCCGCTACCGTGCAGGAGTTAGCCGCCAGAGCCGAGAGGATCGGCAACGTGGTGCAGTTGATCAACACCATCGCCGGCCAGACCAACCTGCTGGCCCTCAACGCGACCATCGAGGCGGCGCGTGCCGGTGAAGCCGGTAAGGGCTTTGCCGTAGTAGCGTCCGAGGTGAAGGAACTGGCGACGCAGACCGCCAAGGCGACTGAGGAGATCTCCCAGCAGATCGGCTCGGTGCAGCAGGCGACGCAGCAGACCGTCTCTGCGATCCAGGAGATTGCCCGCACGATCGCCGAGATGAGCCAGATCTCCACCTCGATCGCCGCCGCCATGGAAGAGCAGGGTGCCGCTACGGCGGAGATCGCCCGCAACGTCCAGGAGGCCGCCCGCGGCACCGAGCAGGTCACGGGAAGCATCGTGGACGTGCAGCAGGGGGCGGGTGAGACGGGAGCTGCGGCCAGCCAGGTATTAGGCACGGCTCAGGAGCTGGCGCGCCACTCGAGCGACCTTGGCCACGAGGTTGCCACCTTCCTCCAGGGCGTCAAAGCCGCGTAAGAATTGAGTGGCGTTCAAGTCGGGGCCCGCCCTACACTTGCTCGCGGATTAATCTTGTAGGCCAACTTCGAAGAAGGGTCGCTGGAAACAGCGGCCCTTTTCTCGTGCCGAGCGCGCCCAGATTTATCAAACACGTGCAGGAGTTCGAAGACGGCGGAGAAGGCGGTATCGGCTCCAGAGGGGGAATGGTGCGAAGGACCGGCTCTGGCACGGCGCTGACATTGTCAAAAGGTCTTCTTTTAGATCAAAGGCGGCTGGCATGCCGAACCCCTGACCTGGGGTACTCATAAACAAACGTTTTTGAGCGGCCGCCTTCGTTAGGGAATACCACGATTGTTCAAGTAGGACGCGGTTCACATGGCCAAGCCCCACGCCTAGATTGCGGCAGGAGATCTGCAGATGAGTTCGAAGCGCTTTGGAGCATTTGGAGCCGGAGTGATTGGCACATCCGTTTGGTTGATCGGCAGTGCTGCCTTTGCGTGGCTTCGTTGGGAAGAACTCTCGGAAGCCAAAATCGATGCTCTTGGAGATAGTCTCTCGGGCTGGATCGCTCCGCTCGCTTTCTTATGGATTATCATTGCAACTTGGCTGCAACGGCAGGAACTCCAGTTGCAGAGGCTAGAGTTAGAACAAACACGTATTGTCCTTGCAGAGCAGCAAAAAGAGCTGGAAAATACCGCGAGGGAAAATGCCGAGCAAACCGTAATCATGCAGTTGATGCTGAAAGCAGCAACGGAACAGGCTGTTTTTGAAGAACATAAACTTAGAATGTATTATATAGCACAGTATATTGATACTGTATCCCGCCATGAATCTATGGTTATGAAAGGTAGGTGAGGGGAATAACTCAACCCTACTCTGTATATTTCTTCAGGATTTTTGAAGCGGTAGCAGAAAATATCGTTAGCGTCGATGGCATACTCGTGAACTTTGCTGAAAATTTAGAGCGCCTAAATGACCTACTTCTAGCAACAACTCCAGGCGATACAGATGCTGCAAGAACGCGAAATCTAGAGGTCAGAAAAACAGCTCAATACATTCGGGACGAGGCCGAACAACTCGCGACGAATGCGCAGTACGTGAACAATCCCCTAATTGTGGCACGGTTAAAAGGCATCGAATTTGAGTGGATTCGCTCACGCATTGGCCAAGTCACGACACTACTACGCGCTCAAGGGCAACCTCATCCGACGCTTCTGCACACAATAGACCTCGCGGTGACTAACCAAGCGATGTGCAGCCTGCAGCGCCTGCCAGCTTGCTGCTGGTGATCCGATTGACCCTCAGTAACCCGAAATGTCGCCTTCTGGCACATTCCGGAAGTAGACTGAATGTCAGCTTAGGATAGGAACGCCCGACGTTCCTGTCAGTGAACAAATTTCAGTACCCGACCCGAAGCCGACACAAATCAGCCTGGCTTACATGGTTTGTGCACAGCACCACGTCTGTTTGCCGCTTGACGTCAGCGAGTCCTCCAGGATTCTTTAGTACTCGTACTCACACTGGGCTGGGTAAGGCATCCGTCAAATGGCTCAAGGAAACCAAGTCAAAGGTCCCGCTTCCTATTTTCCTTCCATCGAGAAAAATTATGGCCAGCCGATTAGCCACTGGATGAAAATTCTTGATGCTATGATTGGCAAAAAACACATGGAAATGGTTGCTGCTCTCAAATCAGAGCACAAGATGGGCCATGGCCATGCCAATGCTCTCGTTGCTCATCATCGGGCTCAGAACGAGAAGGTCTAACAGAAGCATTCTTGTTGGAACAATGGGCTTCGCGAGCGTGCCGGCGATCACCAATTCTATAAACTGTGTATCGGAAATCCGCTTGTAGAAGACACCGTCCTACCCTGTCGCGGTGATCCTAGTCATCGTAGGCTGTTCTGTTTCCCAACCGCGTCACCTTTCTCTAACGAGTTCTTAACCAGAGGCTCGGGTTGCGGCGTCTCGGCTGTGCTGGCAGGCAGGAACGGTAGCTCGACACGGGGCTGCTGGCCCGTGAGGGTGCGTAGGAAGGGGGCAATGTCGCTGGTCTCCTGCGGCGTGAGCTCCTGGCAGAGTTGGGCGACGCCCATGACGGCCACCGCCTGCTCCAGGTTCCAGACCTTGCTGCTGTGGAAGTACGGTGCCGTCAGCTCAACGTTGCGCAGCGGCACCGCGCGGAACACGTACTCATCGCTGGCGGTCTTCGTCACCGCAAACCGGCCCTTGTCCCTGGGCGGAAGAACGTCACTGCCGGGCCTCTCCACGACGCCGAACGGGAAATAGTCTTGTCCTCCAAGATTGATGCCGCTGTGGGCGTTGTCACATTAACTGATGGCGGACGCACTGAGGCAAATGCGTTCAACTGACGGGCTCACGCGGCAACGCAGGTTACAGACTTCCACGCCGCCGTGGCATTGAGGCG
>NZ_SPJX01000156.1 GCF_004458765.1 Microvirga pakistanensis
TTCAGGATCATCCAGCAGAACCTTGAGGACATGGCCGGGGGAGAGCTGCGGGTGTCCTTCCCGCATGGCCAGATTTTGCGCGGCCTGGACGAAACCCCGGGCGCGCTCGGTATATTTCTCGAAATTCATCTGTACCTCCATCAGACCTTACGCCCTCTTAGAGGCGCGCTTGAACCGAGGAAGATGTCCTTTTGCCGATCGGGCCAACGAAGGACGCTGGCGCTCGAAGGAGCCGCCAGCGCCCACGATCTGGTCTTGGCGCTGATTTTTTGCAAGACCAGTTCGACCCTTTGAAGCGCCGGCGACTTGGTCGAGCGGGCTACAAGGGCTCTGCCGGCACCAACCTCCGCTCCGATGGCGCCAGAAGCGTCAGGCGCTCCCCGCCTCCAGGCGCTTCATGTCCCGGATCTGCCCGGACAGCTCTGGCGCCCCGGCTTGGTCCGTGATCCGCGCCGCCTCCTCAAGCGCTTCGTTCCATACGGCACTGACCTCGGTGTTGCCGCGGAGGAGGCTTGCGATATCGACCGGACCGGTGCGCACCGGCACCCAAGCTGGAGGATCGCTGGCCGGGAACGATTCAAGGCTCGCTTCCTCAACCGCATCGCGGATCTCACGTTCAGGATCGTTGACAGGCATGGTCGTCTCCTCTCATTGAGTCGGCGCCGCCGAAGGTCACGGCCTTTGACGCGCGGGCATGGGCCGCCTTGGGGTTGTGGGTCCGACTGCGCCGGCCAGTGGAAGGAAAGCCGCTTCCGGCATACGCCGCTGCGCTTGATGTGGTCAGGCGACGTGACCGATCAAGAAACAACAGGGACTTGTGCGCATTGTAAGAGGCCACCCGCAGACCGGGATGTCTGCGGCATGTCTTGAAAACAGTCAGGCTTACCAACACCTAGCCGTTCGGTGGAGGCGCATGATGCGTGATCCGGCAAACTGGATGCTCTCGGAAGCAATCGACGCCCTGGCGCGGGCCGAGCGGATGCACCGGCAGCTATTCCAGCTCCAACGCCCGCAGGCCCGGGCGCCGGCGTGGGAGCCTCCTCTCGATATGATCGAAACCGAGCGGGAGGTCCTCATCCTGATCGCCCTGCCAGGTGTTGAGCCCGACCAGGTCGAGGCTGGCATCCAGGAAGGAGCCTTGCGGGTGGCTGGGCGGCGCGTCCTGCCGCCGGAACTGCGTACCGCCCGGATCCACCGCCTCGAACTGCCGCAAGGCCAATTCGAACGACGCATTCCGCTGCCACCCGGGCGCTACAGCGCTGTACGGCGCTTCGCGCGCAACGGCTGTCTCGTTTTCAGCCTCGAGAAGGAAATCTAGGGGTTGCGCCATGATCCTGTTCGGACTCGCCAACGGTCCAAACCAGCCGAACAACCATTCACCGGAGTCTCAGGAGGAGTTCACCCCGGTTCCGCTGCCGCCGGACGCGACCATCATCGTACCGGTGCGCAATACCGTGCTGTTTCCGGGCATGATCGCGCCGATCGTGATCGGGCGGCCGGCTTCGATCGCCGCCGCCCAGCAGGCTGTGCGGGAGGAGCGCCCCATTGGCATCCTGATGCAGCGCGACGCCCATATCGCGGAACCCGGCCCCGCCGACATGCATGGCGTTGGGACGCTCGCCAACATCGTCCGCTACATGACGGCTCCGGACGGAACGCACCATATCATCTGCCAGGGCGTCCAGCGGATCCGCATCCTGGACTTCGTGAACGACAAGCCGTTCCTAGCAGCGCGTGTGCTCCACCTGCCGGAGCCCGAAGCCCAGGGTCCCGAGATCGAAGCCCGCTTCCTTCATCTGCAGAGCCAGGCGATCGAGGCCCTGCAGCTCCTCCCGCAGGCTCCGCAGGAGCTGGTCGCGGCCGTGCAGGGGGCGACTTCGCCGGCTCAGCTCGCCGACCTTGCGGCGACCTACATGGACATCAAGCCCGAGGAGAAGCAGGAGATCCTGGAGACGCTCGACCTCCTGCCCCGGATGGACAAGGTGTCCCGCCTGCTGGCCCAGCGGATCGAGGTCCTGCGCCTGACGCACGAGATCGGCCGACAGACCAAGGCTGCCTTGGACGAGCGCCAGCGCGAGGCGGTTCTGCGCGAGCAGATGGCGGCGATCCAGCGCCAGCTCGGTGAAGGCGACGGGCGCGCTCAGGAGGTCCAGGAGCTCACGGAGAAGATCGCCAAGGCCAACATGCCGCCGGAGGTCGAGGAGCAGGCCCGTAAGGAACTTCGCCGCTATGAGCGCATGCCCGAGGGAGCCACCGAGGCGGCGATGATCCGGACCTACCTCGACTGGCTCGTCGAGCTGCCCTGGGATCTGCCCGAGGAGAAGCCCATCGATATCGCACAGGCCCGCCGCATCTTGGACGAGGACCACTTCGGGCTGGAAAAGATCAAGCAGCGCATCATCGAGTACCTTGCCGTGCGCAAGCTCGCGCCGAACGGCAAGGCCCCGATCCTGTGCTTTGCCGGCCCGCCCGGCGTCGGCAAGACCTCGCTCGGACAGTCGATCGCCCGCGCCATGGGGCGTCCCTTCGTGCGGGTCAGCCTCGGCGGCGTGCACGACGAGGCCGAGATCCGCGGCCACCGGCGGACCTATGTGGGTGCCCTGCCCGGCAACATCATCCAGGCGATCAAGAAAGCCGGCGCCCGCGACTGCGTGATGATGCTCGACGAGATCGACAAGATGGGCCGCGGCATCCAGGGCGACCCCTCGGCCGCCATGCTGGAGGTGCTCGATCCGGAGCAGAACGCCACGTTCCGCGACAACTACCTGGGCGTTCCCTTCGACCTCTCCCGCGTGGTGTTCATCGCCACCGCCAACATGCTCGACACCATCCCCGGCCCATTACGCGACCGGATGGAGATCATCACGCTCGCCGGCTACACCGAGGACGAGAAGCTGCAGATCGCCCAGCGCTATCTGGTCCGGCGCCAGCTGGAGGCGAACGGGCTCAAGCCCGAGCAGGCCGAGATCAGCGACGAGGCCCTGCGCCGGATCATCCGGGATTACACCCGCGAAGCCGGCGTCCGGAACCTGGAGCGCGAGATCGGCCGGGCGCTGCGGCACGCCGCCGTGCGGATTGCCGAGGGCAGCACGGAGCATGTGGCCATCGATGCCGACGATCTTGCGGCGATCCTAGGTCCGGCGCGGTTCGAAGACGAGGTGGCCATGCGCACCAGCGTGCCGGGCGTGGCCACCGGCCTGGCCTGGACGCCCGTGGGCGGCGACATCCTGTTCATCGAGGCCAGCCGGGCGCCGGGCAAGGGCGGGCTGATCCTCACCGGGCAGCTCGGCGATGTCATGCGCGAGAGCGCCCAGGCGGCCTTGAGCTTGGTCAAAGCCAAGGCCGGCGCGCTCGGCATCGCCCCTGAGATGTTCGAGAAGAACGACATTCACGTCCACGTTCCGGCCGGAGCCACACCGAAGGACGGTCCGAGCGCCGGCGTGGCGATGTTCACGGCTCTCGTCTCGCTCCTTTCCGACCGGACGGTTCGAAGTGACACGGCCATGACGGGCGAGATCAGCCTGAGAGGGCTCGTGCTGCCCGTAGGCGGGATCAAGGAGAAGGTCACGGCGGCCGCACGGGCGGGCCTCACCCGCGTGATGCTGCCGGCCCGCAACCGCCGGGATTTCGAGGACATCCCAGAGGAAGCGCGCTCGCGGCTCGAGTTCGTGTGGCTGGAGCGGGTCGACGATGCACTGGCGGCCGCCCTGGAAGGCGAGCCGGCGCGGACGTCCGAGAGCGGCACGCAAGCCGCGTGACAGGTGCCCCGTTCGACCGATGCTGGAGACCGCCGTATCCGCGTTCGTGCTCCTGTTCGTTACGATCGGCCCCGTCGAGACGGCTGCCGTGTTTGGAGTGCTCACCGCTGGCATCCACCGTCCCGAGCGGCGGCGGCTGGCATGGCAGGCGGTCGTGGTCGCCGGGCTGGTGCTGCTGCTCTTCGCGCTCTTAGGAAACCGGCTGCTCGACTTCCTGCACGTCTCCCTGGCCGCCTTCCGCATCGCCGGCGGGGTTCTGCTCCTGCTTCTCGCCATTGATCTCGTGTTCGCGCATCCGACCGGACTGTCGTCGATCACGGCGAGCGAGGAACATGAAGCCCAACGGCCCGGCGACATCGCCGTGTTCCCGCTCGCCATCCCGCTGATCGCCGGACCGGGCAGCATGACCGCCATTGTCCTCCTGATGGGGCAGGCCGGGACGGAGCTAGCGCAGGCTACAGTCCTGGCCATGCTGGCGGCGTGCCTTGGAGCCACCTATCTGGCGCTCATCCTTGTGGATCCGCTCGGACGCCTGCTCGGCGTGACGGGCACCAACGTCGTCGCGCGCGTTTCAGGGGTGTTGTTGGCGGCCGTCGCGGTGCAGTTCGTCCTTGACGGCCTTAGGGAGGCGGACCTGTTCGGGCCTGCGTCTCCCTAGGAGGCTTCCTGTGCGCTCCTGGAAGGGCCGAGCGACTTGCGGCGCAGGCGAGGCGCCATCGCCGGCGAGGTGCCTGCACCATGCCAAGGCCGCACCTACATTGCCGGGTGCGTGAACATCAGCTGGAGATTGCACGATGTCCGACACGTTCCACATCGTCTGTCCTGCCTGTGACAGGACCAATCGGCTCCCCCGCGCGAAGCCAGGTCAGATGGCCAAGTGCGGCCAGTGCGGTGCGAGCCTCTTTCCCGGCAAGCCGATCGAACTCGGCGGCGAGCGGTTCAAGCGCCACGTCGCCCGCAACGACATTCCCGTCATGGTGGACTTCTGGGCGCCGTGGTGCGGGCCCTGCCGCGCCATGGCGCCCGTCTTCGAGCAAGCCGCTCGGGAGTTCGAGCCCGCCGCCCGCTTCGTCAAGGTCAACGTCGACGCGGACCCCGGTCTCGCATCAGAGCTCGGGATCCAAGGAATTCCTGCACTGTTCGTGTTCAGGAACGGACAGGTGGTATCACGGCAGGCCGGCATGATGGATCCGACTGCCCTTCGCCGCTGGATCGCAGAGGCGAGCAGACACTAAGGGCCCGTACCCTAGACGAGCTTCCGACCGCCGGGTGGAGGGCCTTGGCTGTCGTTGGAGACGGGGCTTCACCACGCGCGATTGTCGGGCCAGATTTTTTCTCGATTTGAGCCGTTGCGGCCCCTTGTCCGCAACAGGAGCTTTACTACGTCGATAACAATCTGGCACTTGTGCATCAAGAGTGCCAAGCTTAGCAGTTCAGCGTGAAGCGCACGACAGGAGGGTCGTTCCATGAAGTTCCGTCCCTTGCACGACCGGATCGTCGTCCGCCGGATTGAGCCGGAGGAGCGCACGGCCGGTGGCATCATCATCCCCGACACTGCCAAGGAGAAGCCGCAGCAGGGCGAGGTCATCGCCGTCGGCCCGGGCGCCCGCGATGAGAGCGGCAAGGTCCAGCCCCTCGACGTGAAGGCCGGCGACCGCGTGCTGTTCGGCAAGTGGTCCGGCACCGAGGTGCGTGTTGGCGGCGAGGATCTCCTCATCATGAAGGAGTCCGACATCATGGGCATCCTGGAGTAGCAAGTCGTCCCCAGACCCCACGTCAGTGCCATCTCATCTGATCAGGAGGTGTGTCCAATGGCAGCGAAAGAGGTCAAATTCTCATCTGAAGCGCGCGAGAAGATGTTGCGCGGCGTCGACATCCTCGCCGATGCGGTGAAGGTCACGCTAGGTCCCAAGGGCCGCAACGTGGTGATCGAGAAGTCCTTCGGCGCTCCGCGCATCACCAAGGACGGCGTCACCGTCGCCAAGGAAATCGAACTTTCCGACAAGTTCGAGAACATGGGCGCCCAGATGGTGCGCGAAGTGGCGAGCAAAACCAGCACTGTGGCGGGTGACGGCACCACCACCGCGACCGTTCTCGCCCAGGCCATCGTGCGTGAGGGCGCCAAGGCGGTTGCCGCCGGCATGAACCCGATGGACCTCAAGCGCGGCATCGATCTGGCCGTCGCTGAGGCTATCGGAGACATTCAGTCCCGCGCCAAGAAGATCCAGTCCTCGGACGAAATCGCCCAGATCGGCACGATCTCGGCCAATGGCGATGCCGAGATTGGCCGCATGCTGGCGGAGGCGATGCAACGGGTCGGCAACGAGGGCGTGATCACCGTCGAGGAAGCAAAGACCGCCGAGACCGAGCTCGACGTGGTCGAGGGCATGCAGTTCGACCGCGGCTACCTCTCGCCGTACTTCGTCACCAATGCCGAGAAGATGATCGCGGAGCTGGAGGATCCCTACATCCTCATCCACGAGAAGAAGCTCTCGAACCTGCAATCCATGCTGCCGATCCTTGAGGCCGTGGTGCAGACCGGCAAGCCGCTGCTGATTGTGGCGGAAGACATCGAAGGCGAGGCTCTCGCTACCCTGGTGGTCAACAAGCTGCGGGGCGGCCTGAAGGTTGCCGCCGTCAAGGCGCCTGGCTTCGGCGACCGCCGCAAGGCCATGCTCGAGGACATCGCCGTCGTCACCGCCGGTCAAGTGATCTCCGAAGATCTTGGCATCAAGCTCGAGAATGTCACTCTCGACATGCTCGGCCGCGCCAAGCGCGTCCGCGTCGAGAAAGAGAACACCACGATCATCGACGGCGCCGGCAAGAAGCAGGACATCGAGGCTCGTGTCGGCCAGATCAAGGCGCAGATTGAGGAGACCACCTCGGACTACGACCGCGAGAAGCTCCAGGAGCGCCTCGCCAAGCTCGCGGGCGGCGTCGCGGTGATCCGCGTCGGCGGCGCGACCGAGGTCGAGGTGAAGGAGAAGAAGGACCGCGTCGACGACGCCATGCACGCCACCCGCGCTGCGGTGGAAGAAGGCATCGTTCCCGGCGGCGGCACGGCACTGCTGCGCGCCAAGGCTGCGGTCGCCAAGCTCACCAGTGACAACCCGGACGTGAAGGCTGGCATCAACATCGTGCTGCGCGCCCTTGAGGCCCCGATCCGTCAGATCGCCGAGAACGCCGGTGTCGAGGGCTCCATCGTGGTCGGCAAGGTCACCGACAACGCCCAATCCGAGACCTTCGGGTTTGATGCCCAGGCGGAGGAGTTCGTCGATTTGCTCCAGGCCGGTATCGTCGATCCGGCGAAGGTCGTCCGCACCGCTCTGCAGGATGCTGCCTCCGTGGCTGGCCTGCTCGTCACCACCGAAGCTATGGTCGCCGAGCTGCCGAAGAAGGAGGCCGCTCCCGCCATGCCGGCCGGCGGGATGGGCGGCATGGACTTCTAAGCGGGCGCGAGGTGGCACGATCGATGTCCAGGATCAAACCTGGACATCTTCCCGTCGCTCACGCGTGCGGACGAGACGGAAGCGATCTCCCGATGTCAGCCTGTTTGGTGGAGGGCTCGAGAGGAGGTTGTTCGATGCGCATCGAGCGTGACATTTGCGGCGACTACGTGCTGGATCCCGATGAGCTCGCCACGAAGCTTTATCTATCCGCCGACGAACTGCGCCGGCGCATGAAGCTGGGTCTCGTGACCAGTCTGGTCGAGGCGGGCCACGGTGACGATGCAGGATTGCACCGGCTGACGGCCCGTTGCGGCGGAGCAGTCTGGCGTGCAATCGTCGACGCGCGAGGCTGCGTCGTCCAAGAGGAAACGGGGGAGCAGGCGGTCGGTTGGAAGCGCGAGCGGCAATCCGCTCTGGCACCGCAGAAGCCCCGCCAGCCGGGATCTTGATCTCATGGCGTCGCTGCCCTGGGATAGGGTTCGCGCGCACCTGCCGACAGTGCTCATAACAAAGCCCAGAGCGTTGCACTCTGGGCTTCGGGCACTCAATCGGGAGAGCCCGGTTCGTGCCACGTAGACCCCGGTACAGATCTGCTAAGGAAAACGTCCTGGGGGACCAGTGCCACCCGAGCGGACCTCGCACCAATCCGGAAGCCTACGTAAAAGCAACAAAGATCCCCCTCGGTTGGTTCCGGAGAACCCAATGCAGACGATTGTCGCTGTGTGCAGAAACGCGTTTCGGCGCCTTATGACAGTTCCTGCAGGCTGGGAGCCCAACGGCACCCGGCCTGCAGATTGCATTCACACCAGCCCAATCTGCTGATGGGGTTGGCGGACCAGAGCCGTCTCCGTTTGCGGCGGGAAATACGGCACGAGTTCGATCTCGTCCGGGCGCACCGGCGCCGCGTGGAGATGGGAGAGAAGCTCGGCTCCTTTGCGGAGCAGGGCGTTGCGGTCGCCGATATCCGGAAGAATAAGCCCGGAGACATCGTCGGCGCCGCGCAGCTTGACGAAGAAGTATCCGGTCGTCATGGCAGAAACCTTCTTGCTGATCGAAAACCGATCCTCAGAGCCTTGGAACTACGGGCATGTCCTCGTCATCAGCTTGAAGCATCTCGACCAAGCGTGCGATGCGCCCTGCGGGGATGGGCCTGCCCGCGTTCAGCATGGCTTCGTCGTTCTCAAGCCACGCCCGAGCCTCGGCCAGTTCGGCCCGGCTTGCTCCCATGGTGAGGATGTCGGTCACCACCCGGTCGTCCGAGCGCCCGGTGAGCGCCATCACCTCGTCTCGCGTCAGCCTCTCGGTCATGTGCGATCTCCTGTGTGACGGGAACCGGCTTCGATGTGGGATCAGCGCGCCCATCATCAAGACCCACCCGATCGGCTCCGGAAACGACGGCTGTCAATTTGCGCCACGGTCGTCGTGGCGGCTCTTGACAAGCCGGAGGGGCGTTCCTACCTCGATGATTGCCGAGGCTTTTCAAAAGCTTGGCACCTCGGGCGCCGGCGGGTGTCCGGCGCTCTTATGGTTACGTTGCTCAATGGAGGATGTAGCTATGAGAACAACTTTCGATCTCTCTCCCCTTTTCCGCTCGACGGTCGGCTTTGATCGACTGATCGATATGCTCGATCAGGTCAGCCGGGTTGAGCCGATGACCAACTGGCCGCCCTACAACATCGAGAAGGCGGGCGATGACCAGTATCGCATCACCATGGCGGTCGCCGGCTTCTCGCCCGACGAGATCGAGCTTGTTCAGCAGGAAAACACGTTGTTCGTGAATGGCCAGAAGCATCCTGAGCCCGAGGGCGTGCAGGTTCTCCACCGCGGCATCGCCACCCGCGCCTTCAAGCAGACCTTCAATCTGGCTGACCACGTGAAGGTCACGGGGGCTGCCCTCGAGAACGGCCTGCTGACGATCGAGCTGAAGCGCGAGGTTCCCGAGGAGCTCAAGCCGCGCCGGATCGAAATTGCCTCCGGTATCGGCACGAAAGCGCTCGCTCAGGACAACCAGCCTCAGCAGATCGAGCACGAACCGCAAAAGAAGAGCAAAGCCGCGTAGGCAGACGCGCTTGTTTCGAGCGCGATGGTGCCGGGTGAACAGCCCGGCTCCAGATGTTCGCGCCTGCCCGCAGCAAACTGACAACAGGAGGAGATGATGAACATGCGTGATCTCATTCCCTGGGGCCGCAGTGAACGCTCGATGGTCCCCAGCACCTTGCGTGGTGAAGAGATAAGCCCCTTCATGACTCTCCACCGCGAGATGAACCGTCTGTTCGATGACATGTTCAACCGGTTTGAGCCCGGAATGCCCTCGCTTCTCGGGCGCATGCCGGGCTGGCCGAACATAGAGGCGGTTGAGACCGACAAGGACGTTCGCATTTCGGCCGAACTGCCGGGCATGGATGAGAAGGACATCGAGGTCCTCGTCGACGAGGATGTCCTGACCATCCGCGGCGAAAAGAAGGCCGAGACCGAGGACAAGGAGCGCCGCTTCAGCGAGCGCTACTACGGCCGCTTCGAGCGTGTGATCCCCCTGCCCTTCGCGGTCGAGGACGACACGGTCGAGGCGTCGTTCAACAACGGCGTGCTCACCGTCACCCTGCCCAAATCCGCCAAGGCGCAGGAGAAGGCCAAGCGCATCCCGGTCAACGGGAAAGCCAAAGGAGCCAAGCACTAACCACCTGACGCGGCGCGGGGCAGGCCTGTGCGGCTGCCCCGCGCCATCCTTCGCTCGTTGAGGGAGGATGATCATGGAAACAGTTGAGACCAAACCCGATACCAACCCCGCTCCCATCTCTCAGGTCAAGTCGCCAGGCGCCTCCGAGCGTTCATTCGTGGAGGCGCTGGTTGATCCGGTGAACATCTTTGCCAGCCCGCAGGAGGTCGTGGACCATCCCTGGTTCAGCGACGAGGAGAAGCGGACCATCCTGCTGTCCTGGGCGCGTGACGAGCTCGTGATCGAGCAGGTCGCCGGCCGGGTCATGCCCGAGCTGCAGGTGAAGTCCCGCATCGATGCTGTCATCGAGGCGCTCGCGCTGTTCGATCCACCGGCCGCCGGGGAATACCTCAGCGCAGTCCAGGCTATTCGCGGGAACCGAAAGCGGGCTCGGCGGTCCCTTCCGCATTAGGCAGACATGATGGAGGGTGCCATGAACGAACGTCCCGTCGGAACTGGTCACAATCAGCCGCCGGTTTCCTGCGTGATCCCGGGTCAGCCCTGGCCGCAGGATGCGCAGGCGCTGATCTTCCGCCGCGCGCAGCCGGTCACGACATCCGGCAGGGCTGGAACGGGCCAATGGATCCTGCGCTTCGAGCGGCGCCTGCCCCAGACCATTGAGCCGCTCATGGGCTGGACGGCCGACGACGATACCCTGACGCAGGTCGAACTCAGATTCAGCTCGAAAGAGGAGGCGATTGCGTATGCCGAGCGCGAAGGTCTGGCGTACCGCGTCGAGGGCGAACCCCTAGCCGCCACCCGCTCCGAGCGCGAGCGCCGTCGCAAGGAGGCGCAACGGCGCGAGGCGGAAGACCTCTACATGACGGCCGCCGCGCTGGCCTGGATGGATGCCCAGTATGGCGTCGCGTCCGTCGGACGCCGGCCCGACCTGGACCGGGCTCTCGTGGATCCGGCCAGCGTCTTCGCCGCGCCGTCGGAGGTGGTCCACGACCCGAGCCTTTCGATCGACGACAAGCGTGAGATCCTCCGTCGCTGGGCGTGGGACGAATGGCTGCTGGAGGTGGAGGCCAACGAGTCCCCGGCGTCTAGCCAGCCGTCCCGGTACGACGAAGTCAAATCCGCGCTGATGACGCTGGATCAGCTCGAACGGACCCAGGTCCTCCTATCCCTGAACACCCCGCCACAAGGCAGGTCTGCAGCATAGGAGGATCCAATGGCTCGCATTACCACGAGAGACTGCGAACAGGTCGTGCCGAACCGGTTCGAACTGGCCCTTCTCGCCGCCCTGCGGGCGCACGACCTCTGGAACGGGGCCGAGCCCCAAGTCGGCCCCGGCGACGAAAAGCCCACGGTGCTCGCTCTACGCGAGATCGCGGCGCGGCGGATCGATCCTGACGTGCTGCGCCAGGAACTGATCGAACGCTTCACGGTAGGCGGATCCGACTCCCTCGACTTCCGCAGGCGACCCTCCGGGGTGCCTGCCCCGAACTCCCCCATCGCCGATACCACTGGATCGTCTGATGGAGGTGCACCTGCACAGGTGACTTATCACTGACGCTAGCTTCAACGAAGGAGGTCAACGATGAAGAGCCTGAAACACTGGAGTGAACTCACTGCGATCAACATCATCACAGCGCTGGGCGGCGCTTTCCTTGTCGCCTCGCCTTGGTTGTTCGGCTTCTCGGGCGAGCAGACGGCGATGTGGAGCGCCGGCCTGATCGGCGTTCTCGCGATCATGATTGCTCTGACGGGGCTCATCGAGCCGCGCGAGTGGGAAGGCTGGGCCAGCCTCGCCCTGGGCCTGTGGGCCGCCGTCGCCCCGTGGGTGCTGGGCTTCTCGGGTGTGACAGCCGCGATGGCGTGCCACCTGGGCGCAGGCCTCGCGATTGCGGCACTCGCCGCCCTTGAACTGTGGATGATCCACAACAAGCCGGAGAACCTGGCACGATAGGGTGCACGGCTCGGAGAGCGTTCTGGCTCTCCGGCCTCTCCGACCTGGTCCGTTCGTGCTCGCATTTGACACGCGCAATGGAGGATTGATGATGAAGCGTCTCATCAAAGCTGCCTTCGTCGCTCTGTCCCTCATCTCGACAGTCGCGATGCCCACTGCCGCTTCAGCGCATTGGCGCCATGGCCCCTGGCACCATCATGCGGGCTGGCATCCCGGTCCTGCCGCAGCCGTCGGCGCCCTGACCGGGTTCGCTCTTGGAAGCGCGCTCGCGGCCGGTGCACGCCCGCACTATGCCGTGCCGGGACCGGCGTATGTCGCAGCCCCTTATCCAGTCTACGCCGGTCCTCCTGTGGGGCGAACCTGCGTGACCGACAGCTGGCGTGAATGGGTGCCGGGCTGGGGTTGGCAGGTCCATCGCAGAACAGTTTGCCACTAACCTGAGCATCGGGAGGGACCCGCGTGCTGCGGGCCCCTTCTCATCGCTGTCTGCGGTGACTGCAGGAAATTGAAAACGGAGGATTACGACGGGAGGTGCAACAATGACGAAGCAGACCCGCTTCAACACCTGGTACTGGGTCGCCGCATTCTTCGGTGTTCTCGTTATTCAGTATTTCCTTGGCGCGGCGCAACAGATTGCGCCGATCCCGTACAGCCAGTTTCAGGAGCTTCTACGAGGCGGCAAGGTGGCCGAGATCGGCATCTCTGACCGCTTCATCCAAGGCAGGCTGAAGGAGCCGCTTCCAAGTGGCCAGACCAGGTTCGCCACCACCCGTGTCGATCCGGACTTCGCTCAGGAACTAGAGCAGTACGGCGTCATCTACACGGGACAGATCGAGAGCACGCTGTTGCGCGAAATCCTTTCGTGGGTTCTGCCCGTCCTCGTCTTTTTCGGGTTGTGGACCTATCTGGCCAAGCGCTTTGCCGACGGGGCTGGTCTCGGCGGTGGGCTGATGCAGATCGGGAAGAGCAAGGCCAAGATTTATGTCGAGGCTGATACGGGTGTGCGCTTCGAGGATGTGGCCGGTGTTGACGAGGCCAAAGACGAGTTGCGCGAGATTGTGGAGTTCCTCAGGAACCCGCACGAATACGGCCGGCTCGGCGGGCGCATGCCGAAAGGCGTGCTCTTGGTTGGCCCTCCAGGTACAGGCAAGACCTTGCTCGCCAAAGCGGTGGCGGGGGAGGCTAAGGTGCCGTTCTTCTCCATCTCCGGCTCCGAGTTCGTCGAGATGTTCGTCGGCGTGGGCGCCGCCCGGGTGCGCGACCTCTTTAGCCAAGCCCGCGAGAAGGCGCCTGCCATCATCTTCATCGACGAGCTCGATGCCCTTGGCCGTGCCCGCGGCGTCGTACCCTATGCGGGTGGGCACGACGAGAAGGAGCAGACACTCAACCAGCTCCTCGTCGAACTCGATGGTTTTGACTCCCGCACGGGCCTAGTTCTCCTCGCAGCCACCAACCGGCCCGAGATCCTGGATCCCGCCCTGCTGCGCGCCGGGCGCTTCGACCGCCAGGTACTGGTGGACCGACCGGACAAGAAGGGCCGCGTCCAGATCCTGCAGGTGCACATGCGCAAGGCGAAGCTGGCGCCCGACGTTGACGCCGAGAAGGTGGCGGCGTTCACGCCCGGCTTCACGGGCGCGGATCTGGCCAACCTCGTCAACGAGGCGGCCCTGCTTGCCACCCGCCGCGGGGCCGATGCGGTGACGATGGCCGACTTCAACAATGCTGTCGAGCGCATCGTCGCCGGCCTTGAAAAGCGCAACCGGCTGCTGAACCCGAAGGAGCGCGAGGTTGTGGCCTACCACGAGATGGGGCACGCGCTCGTCGCCATGGCGCTGCCCGGCGTCGATCCGGTGCACAAGGTCTCGATCATTCCTCGCGGTGTCGGGGCGCTGGGCTACACGATCCAGCGGCCGACCGAGGATCGTTTCCTGATGACCCGCGAGGAGCTGGAGAACAAGATGGCGGTGCTGCTCGGTGGCCGGGCTGCGGAGCTGATCGTGTTCGGTCACCTGTCCACCGGCGCCGCCGACGACCTGGCCCGTGTGACCGATATCGCCCGCAGCATGGTCACGAAGTACGGCATGTCGGAGCGGCTCGGTCATGTGGCGCTGGAGAGGGATCGGCGCACGTTCCTGGCCGGGCAAGACCTGCTGCCGCCGCAGGAGCGCGACTATGCCGACGAAACGGCGGCTGCTGTTGACACAGAAGTGCGGACCATTGTTCAGGCCGCCATGGAGCGGGCGGTCAGGCTTCTCGAAGAGCGCCGCGACGCGCTGGAAAGGACGGCGCGGCGCCTCCTGGAAAAGGAAACCCTGGACGAGGCAGAACTCGCTCAGCTGGTCAGGCCTGCCGGTTCCACGTGCATCGGATTCGCAGCGGAATAGCTCGCCATGCGGGCATCGACACCGAATAACCGCATCCTTGCCGGCCTGCCAGGAAGTAGGAGCAGATAAGACCGCTCTGCGAGCCGATTGAGCTCATCAATGGCCGGGAGCTGATAGAGGGTAGCGAGGCGTTTGGCCATGTCTACTTACCGGGGAGCGGCATCATCTCGACCGTCAGTGTATCCGAATTAGGCGAGGTGACCGGAACCGCTACCACAGGCCGTGAGATTATAGCCAGCGTTGCTGCCATTCTGAGTGCCGATCGTGCGCTCTAGGAACTCTCGATTCACTGCGGCGGGATGTTAGGTCATCACCCCAGATACTCCGACAGCCCCGCTCCCGGAGCGAGAAGCGCGAACGCCCAGAGGAAGGCCGAGGCTAGGTTCACCATCATGAACAGCGGCAGCTGCATTCCGAAGGCGCCCGCGACCAGAGGCACCACTGCACGCCCTGGACCGAAGAAGCGGCCGATGAACACGCCCCAGAGGCCATGGCGGCAGAAGAAGCGCTCACCCTTATCCACGAGCTGCGGGTGGGTCGAGAGCGGCCACACCCTGTAGATGGACGTCTTATAGCGCCGACCGAGCGCATAAGACACCACGTCGCCTGTGGCTGCCCAAATGACCGCACCAAGCCAGAGCGGCCAGAACTCCAGGTCGGCTACCCCAATGAGGGTGCTGATCGCGATCAGGATCACGGTGGCTAGCACGAAGAGCGACAGGAAGGTGACCGACTCGCCGAACGCCAGCCCGGCGACAATGTACGGCGCCCATGATTGGTTCTGCCGCACGAACGCAACAATGCTGGTCTGGATCGCCTCAAAGTCCATAGAGTGCCGCCCAAACTCACTTGAGCTTTGGAGCCCGTCAAAGGGGACAGACCATTCCTATCCAAGGTCCTCCTGCCCTAAGCCGCAAGAGCGATCTCATCCCAGCGGTAAGGAACGATGAAAGCTGCGGGCGCTGCCGGGTCGGGGCTGCGCTCCTGGTTGACCAGCCTCAAGGCCGCCTTGACCTCGTCCAGCCGCGAGGGCGCACCTTCCGGCATGCCCTCGGCATCGGCCAAGTCGAGGAGATACTCGTCCCAAACCCAGCGCTGCAAGATCTCCCGCTTGCAGTCAATCGTCAGAAGCGGATGGCGCACAATGGCATGAGGCGTGTCGAAGACGGACGCCGGGTTGACGAAGGCCCGGTCGAGATCCGGCAGGAGGGGAGCATCGTGACGGCTGGAGCAGTCGCGCAGCCGCGATGCCCACCGCACAATTCCTGCAGGGTTTGCACCTGCCGCCCGCTCGCGGGTCGGCCGATGCAAGACGCCAGTTGGATTCCCGGAGCCGCCCTGCCCTCCTCTCGTGAGCCAAGACTGCTCCCTGGTTAGAAAAGGCAGCGGAAATCGGTTTTGTCCGGTCCCAATCGTCTGCTGCTCCATTGCACTCCTCCAAATGCAAGTTGATCGATGATCAGCTTGAGGACCTCAATTGACTGGGAAGGGCCCGAGCCAGAGGCGTAGCCCGAGGCTTCCGGTGAACAAAAGCGCCGCCTCGTCCCAGGCGGTCAGGTGCGATGCCAGCGGTCGGTCACCCCGCACTACAGCAAGGCTAATAGACGCAATCCCGGCCAGGAACAGCAGACCGGCGAACGCGAACGGCATCACGTCCGGAGGTGCGAGGGCAGCAAAGCACAGACAGAATGCCACTGCAATGCAGCAGCGCCCGAGCGCCTCTTGGTTGATCTCCCCCGGGCTGCGGCGGTGCTCATGCGGATCAAGCCAGTCCGGCAGGCGCGGCCAGCCGTGAGGGTTGAGCGTCGCCATGACACCCTCCTCCTCTTAGTGGAGCGCGTCGCTATCGAGCGCCCGCAGGGCGTCGAGGATGTCGTCCAGCGGCACGAGAGCACCGGTCTCCGGCAGCTTGCGCCCGTTCGGCAGGCTCTCCACCGCACAAGCATCCGAAGCCCACGAGGCGAGGATCGCCCGTTTCGCACTGGGGTCCAAGACTGGATGCGCCACAAGGCCGAATGGGTCCTGGATTGGAGAGGGCTTTCCCTCAGATGCTCCCTCGCCCCTGCGGGCTTTCAATGTAGGGGACGATGCTGGCGGATCCTGAGTGGTGCGCAGGTGAACGGTCACTTGGTCCATGGTTTCCTTCCTCCATTGAGCAAAGGGTTGGGCTCAGGCAGCCGTCAAGCCCGCCTGAACCCAGCTATCATGCGACTAATGCTTGGTCGCGTCCGGGCTGCTGCTGGCGACCCCAGGGAATGAGATCGCGCATGTTCATGGCGTCATCCTTCTCATCTGTTCAGCTCGCGCCAAGCGGATGAGGCCGGCGCCAATCGTTCACCAGCGTCGACCTCACCCCTGATCAACCTTTTAGGCTGCCTTATCGCGCATAATGGGCTTGGGGCCGCCCCCGGTCGCAATCTCGATGCGACGGGGCTTCATCTCCTCCGGCACTTCACGCACCAGAGCGATCATCAGCAAGCCGTTCTCGAGCTTCGCCTCCCGCACCTTCACGTAATCAGCCAGGCTGAAGCTCTGCTTGAAGGCGCGCGTGGCGATGCCGCGATGCAGGAACTGTCCGTTCTCCTGCTCCGGATGCTTGTGGCCTGCCACAAGCAGCACGTTCTCTTTCTGGGTGATCTCGATCTCGTCAGGTGAGAACCCGGCCACCGCCATCGTGATGCGGTACTGGTCGTCGCCTATCTTCTCGACGTTGTAAGGCGGCCAGCCAGGGGCCTGTTCCAGGCGGGCTGTCTGATCGATCAGGTCGAACAGCCGGTCGAAGCCGACCGTGGAGCGATACAGAGGAGAGAAATCAAATGCTGTTCTCATAGCTACATCCTCCCTGGAGCAACGTAACCACAAGAGCGCCGGACACCACCGGCGCCCGATCCGCCAAGCTCGTCAAAAGCCTTGGCTTGGTTGATGTAGAGAGTGGCTTTTCCGGTTTTCAAGAGCGGCCAGCAGGCCATCCGAGCGCAACTTCCGAAGCGGACTGAATGCCACGAACAGATAAAACCCGTTGAGGCGGATTGCGATCTTGGCCGCCTCCCGGTCGAAGCCCAGGGGCGTTGTACCGCTCTCGTCCATCTGACCGGCAACCTGCCACCGGGCGGACTGGAGAAAAGCAGGCGCAGGCCGATCCTCCGGCACGGCACAGTAGAGCTCCGGCTCGTGCCAGTTCCGGAACAGGTTATACCGAATTTGGGAAGTTCCTAGGGATTCTGCCCCACTAGTCGACCGTTCAGAGTGCCGGCTGGCTTGATCGAGCAGGATTGAGTGGGTTGACGTCAAAGCCTCATCAGGGACAAAGGTGCGCTGCATCTTAGCCTCCGAGAATGCTGTCGATCTCCCGTCTGATTTGAACCGAAGAAACGATACCACAGCCTGCCGTGGACGAACTACTCAAACCCGGTCACGCCCAGCCCGCCGACCGCCTGATCCGCGCGGCGGCTTCCTCGGCCGGGACGCCATCTGTGTACCAGTCGAGCAGTGCCAGGTTCAGGTCGCCTTTGATCAGCTTGCCCGCTTCCTCAGGGAGCTGTCGCGCGACCTTTTCAAGATATTGCGAGAACCCGCCGTTCATCGTGCTCCGCTAAACCTCCTTAGCCAATCCGGTTCAGTTCGTTTGTGAATGGTCCGAAGGGCCCCGTTCCGGTGCCCCAACAGAGAGCGGTTGGTGCGGGGTGCCCAAGCTGAAAACCGAGAGGAGGCGGCATGCACCTCCTCCGCTGGAGCCATGTGATCCGCGCGAATGAGGCCATGCCTGGCCGGCTCACTCTGCAGCAACGAGATTGGGCCTTACGCGCTCAACCCCCCTTGGCGCCCGGTAATCATTGAGGTCGACCACGGCTTGAATCTCGGGAGACTTACGAGCGGCTTTGCGGCGGAGCCGTACTGGCTCACGCAGGATGATGTCCTTGTCGACACGCTCGGCCTTGTCCTCACGCAACGCGCGCTTGGCGCGTCGAAGCTGTTTCGCCACCTTTTCGAGAGCGGTTCTGAACGCGGTATAGCAGTCTTTGTCCTGTGCCTCACCACTCCTCATCTTCAGGGCGCCCATCTGCATGTTGACCGTGCAGCGGTACATGAGGCCCTCCCTGGAGAAGTGTACGGTCGCGGTGTTCAATCGGCCGAAGTATTTCCCCGCCACCTGCAGGATGCTCGTTCTGGCGTACTGTGGGAGTACATCGCCAAGATCTACATTCGAGCTTTGCACCAGGATGGTCCGATCCACACTTTTCAGCTTCATTCGTTCCTCCGTAAGATGAAGGTTCGTGCGAAAAACGCTTGCAGCTTCCCCAAGTTTCAGCTGGTCAATACCGGACGGATCACGTTGCACACTTCATAAGCGGTGCTGTTGCGGGGCTGAATAAATGGATCTCAAGCCCACCCGGTTCTAACGAATCGGCTTGCCATCACCTTCCAGTTTAGCTGGTGGCCTCTTCCAAGACTGCCCGTCCGGCTACCTCCAACCGGATCCTGCCGCGGCTCGTTCGTAGCAACTGGACAGGGGCAGCCTTCTCCTCAAGCCGACGTCGGAGAAGGAGCAGTCGTGTTTCGAGATTGTCCTTGATGTCCGGCAGGCGCAGGTCCTCCGAGAGCCGGATCTCGCGGTTGGTGAACTCCGTGCGCCCTTCCCGCTGATGGATACGAAGCAGGTGCATCAAGAGCCGCCCAGGCACCCCTTTGATCAGGTACTCATTGTCGATGAAGATGCTGTCATCATACGCATAGTGGACAACGCGGAAGCCCCGCCCGGTCAGGACAGACTGATCTGCGACGACTGGGACACTCGACGGTCCTTCCAGGATTTCGGCCTCGGCAAGCGCGAGGGCTGCCGCCGCTTGCAGCGCGACGACCGCGAGTGCCGCTTCGTCCTCCCTGGTGAAGGCAAGCCGCTGGGAACTCTCCAGGAACAACACACCACGCAAGACGCCATGCGCGATCATCGGCAGCGCGACCTGGCTCATGGCATCCGGCATCCCTGGCAGGGCAATAGTTCGCGTGCGGTTCTCTTCGTCCGACGAGGCATGAACCGCAGAGCTGAAGCGCCGGATCCGGCTCATGTCGCTGACCCGCACAGGACGCCGTTCCGAGGCAGCCGTCCCGATGATGCCCTCGCCCACCAGCACCTCCGAGCCGATGCCGCTCCGTTCGTACCCGCGACTGCCAACGGTGACGAGCCGCTCGCCAGCCGATTCCTTCAGCAACAGCATGGCATGCCTGAAGCTGAACGCCTCGCGGAGCCCATCCAGAACAGCATCGACAATGGTGCCAACATCACTCGCCTCAGAAACCCTGCGGGCGACTGCAGCAGCCGCCATGAGCTGAAGCCCCGCTTCCCGAGAGGAAACCTCCTGACTTGGCGTGGGCGACGGGACAGCCTGCCCCCCCCTCACCCGATAGATGTCGACACCACGCAGCCGCATCACCTCGCCCATGCCCACCTGGGTGCTGGTCGCCCTGAGCTGGATGGCCATCTCCTCAAAGAGTTCGCCGCTGTCCAGGGTCTGCTCGAACATCACGTCCAGCCGGTATTGCCCGCCATCCCGAGGATCGACGAGCAGCACGGCAGCGGCGGGATTGGCCCGCACGTTCGTGGCCGTCTTGGAGAGGAACTGGTTCGATAAGGCCACCCGCTCGTCATCAACCAGCACGACATGCGACAGGTAGGAGATGTTCGGCATGCCATCGGGTGCTGCGGTGGCGATGATGGAGGGAATTACGCCCTCGAAGCAGGCGGCGAGGTCGCGAAGCCGGATCGTCATGGGAACTGCTCGATAAGTTGGCCTGCCTTGGCGCCTGGTGTCTGCACGAAGATCTCCTGCACCGACAAGCACAAGGTGACCAAGTCCCGCTCAACGAGCCAGGGTGCCACGACCCGCCGCTCCAGACCGAGCTCACCCAGAGTTGACGCCATGCTTTCGATATAGCGCCGTGCTAGAGCGACGTGTTCGGCTGTGGCCGAGGCCACTGTGGCGTGCCCCTTCACCTGGTAGGACACATAGTCCGAAGGCCGGGCAAAGGTGACGGCAAGCTGGCCATTGGCTCGCCCATTCGCCACTGTCTTTGACCATTGCCACTCCGAGACCGCCAGATCGACACAGCCTTCCTCCCTGTGGACGACGGCTCCAACGGCGCGCGCGATCTCGGGTACGAGCGCACCATCGCGGGTGCCCAGAATGATCATCACCGGGCTGGCCATGAAGGCTGCGAGGTCTTGGTTGATGAGCACGCGTCAAAGTCTCCGACTGGTGGAGCATAGCGGCTTAGCGATCTTTTAGGAAACCGGCACCGGGCGCTTAGGAAGCATTTAGGAAACGCGGATCGCAGATCGGCCTATTCCATGGGCTCTCATGAAAGGAGCTCACGATGACTGATCTCGCCTTCCAAAAAATGCCTCCCAACGCTGTTGCCATCATCGGCGCTGGACCCGCCGGTCTGGCAACCGCGCGCTGGCTGGCGAGCCATGGCTTCGAGCCCGTTCTATTCGAGGCAGCGGACCGCCCCGGCGGCCAGTGGAACGCCGCCTCGCCCATGAGCGGCACCTGGCGCGGCATGCGCACGAACACCAGCCGCGTCATGACGCGCTTTTCGGATCTCGACCATCCGGAGGGCACACCCGTCTACCCCAGCCGGGAAGACATGCACGCCTATCTGGAGCGTTATGCCGAGCACTTCGGGCTTGCACCGCGTATCCGCTGCCAGACTCGGGTCGAGCAGCTTGAACAAGCCGACGGTGGTGGATGGCTCCTCCATTGGCGCCGGGGCGCAGAGGTCCGGACCGAGCGCTTCGCCCGTGTGGTGGTGGCATCCGGCCGCTATGTCGCGCCCGAGGTTTCTACGGTGCCGGGGCTCAACGGCTTTACTGGGGCGCTTGGGGTGACCCACACCAGCCAGTACGATGGTAGCCGAGCTTACCGCTGCAAGGATGTGCTGGTCGCTGGCTGCTCGATTAGTGCGCTGGAAATCGCCTCCGACATAGCCCTGTCCGGCGCCCGCAGCGTGACCGTCTGCTACCGGCGGCAGCGCTATGTCCTGCCCAAGCTGTTGGCCGGGGTGCCGACGGACCACGTCATGTTCACACGAGCGGCGGGGCTCGCAGGCGAAATTCTGCCGCCTGACGATGTTGCAGCCGGCCTGAAAGCGACGGTCCTGCGTGTGGCCGGGTCGCCCGATCAGTTCGGCGCGATGACGCCCGACGAGAACATCTTCGCAGCCGGGATCACGCAGTCGCAGAACTTCCTCCCGCTCGTGGCTGAGGGCCGCATTGCGGTCCGTCCCTGGATTGAGGCGATCAATGAACGCTCTGTCGGCTTTGCTGATAGAAGCCAGGGCGAGTTCGACGCGATCCTGTTCGGCACCGGCTACCGCCTGTCGTTGCCCTTCCTTGCGCCAGAGGTGGCGGCAACGCTCGGGCTCGACCCCACCCATATCGAGCTGTGCGACCATACCTTCCATCCGGACCTCGAAGGACTTGCCTTTGTAGGCCTGTACGATCAGGTCGGGCCGCTCTTTCCGGTGCTCGAACTCCAGGGGCGCTGGATCGCCTACACCTGGGCAGGTGTCATCCCGGCACCAAGCCGCGAAGCCCTGGCGGCCGGCCTGGCCCGGAGCCGCGCTCAATGCGGCGGCCCTCAGAGCATTCCGATGCAGGTTCTGGCGCTGCTCTTTGCCCGCAATGCCGGCGTGGAGCCGGACCTCGGCCGCTGGCCGGATCTGGAGCGGACGCTGCTGTTTGGGCCCCTCTCGCCGGTGTCCTTTCGCCTGCAAGGACCGGACAGCCTTGAGGATGCGCCGGCACTGACGGCGGCTGCAGCCGCCTGTTTTGGGGCGATCCGCTCGCCAGAGATGAATGATGAAGAACGCGGGCTGAGAGATCTGGTCACGAGGACCGACACGTCACAGGCGGCCTGATAGACGGGGCGATGCGTTGCCGGGTGCGCGGCTGCGTATCGCCCCACCTTGCTTGTCTGGAACTTGGTCAAATTCGACCTCAGCTATGGAACGCCTTGCACCTATGATGAAGCTTTACACCGGGTCGATGCTGTTGAAAAAGTCCGCAACCGCCGCTTTGTGCGTGGTCAGCATACAAGATGACGGGACTGATCTGGCACACTGACGCTAGCAATAGGCCGACGAAGTAGCCCTAGGAGTTTTTCAACAGCATCGGTCAAACTCAGCCTTAAAGCGTGGCCGTATAAAGGTCAGCCTATTACCGGAATGCGGACGTTCGGCTGCCTGACCTAAACTGAGTCAGGCCGGCGCGAGCTGCGCGAAGTTCGTCTGCTGTTACCCTCTACGTTACCCTAAAGAAACTCCAGACAACGCCCGGAGTTACCTGAAATTTATAAAACCCTTGCCGGTTAAGGGTTTGAAGTGGTGAGCGCGCTGGGACTCGAACCCAGGACCCTCTGATTAAAAGTCAGATGCTCTACCGGCTGAGCTACGCGCTCCCAGAGGTGAGCCCGAAATAGGGGCTCTTTGGGGATGGGTCAATCGAAAAGCCCCGGTTTGAGGCCGAAAACCTCAAGTCGCCCCCCGAAAAGGCCGGTTTTCCACGAGATCGACGACCGGCGCTCCTCTCAGCCTTCCGCCGGTACCGCAATGTTGTCGGCGTGCTGCCCGATTTCGGCCTTGCTGTCCCGCTCGCCTTTGGCCCAGCCTTCCTTGATCTCGCCGATATGATCCTCGAGCCGGCCTTCCGCGATGGCCTTGCGCAGGCCGGCCATCAGCTCCTGGTAATAGGCCAGATTGTTCCAGGTCAGCAGCATCATGCCGAGGATCTCGTTCGAGCGGACGAGATGGTGGAGATAGGCTCGGCTATAGGTGTTCGAGGCCGTGCATTTCGAGCTCTCGTCGAGCGGAAGCGTATCCTCGGCGAAGCGCGCGTTGCGCAGGTTCATGCGGCCATGCTTGGTGAAGACCTGGCCGTGACGTCCGGCGCGGGTCGGCATGACGCAGTCGAACATGTCGACCCCGCGGCGGACCGCCTCGACAATGTCGTCGGGCGTGCCCACGCCCATGAGATACCGTGGTTTCTCCCGGGGCATGTGCGGCTCGACCGTCTCGATCATGCGGAGCATCACTTCCTGCGGCTCGCCCACGGCCAGGCCACCGATGGCGTAGCCTTTCAGGTCCATGGCGGCAAGTTCCCGTGCGCTTTCGATGCGCAGCCGCTCCACCGCGCCACCCTGGACGATGCCGAACATGGCCCTCCCCGGTTGTTCGCCGAAGGCGACGCGGCAGCGCTCGGCCCAGCGGAGGGACAGGCGCATGGCGCGCTCCGCCTCCTCGTCCGAGCACGGCAGGCGCACGCATTCGTCGAGCTGCATCTGGATGTCCGATCCGAGAAGCCCCTGAATCTCGATGGAGCGCTCGGGCGACATGAAATGCTTCGAGCCGTCGATATGGGACTGGAAGGTCACGCCGGTCTCGTCAACCTTGCGCAGCGCCGACAGCGACATGACCTGGAACCCCCCGGAATCGGTGAGGATCGGATAGGGCCAGTTCATGAACTGGTGCAGCCCGCCGAGACGCGCCACACGCTCCGCGCCGGGGCGGAGCATGAGGTGGTAGGTGTTGCCGAGCACCACGTCCGCGCCGAGGGCCTTCACCTGATCGGGGTACATGGCCTTCACGGTGGCGGCCGTGCCCACGGGCATGAAGGCCGGCGTGCGGATCACACCGCGCGGCATCCGGATCTCGCCGGTGCGTGCCGCGCCGTCGGTCTTGTTGACGGAGAAGGTGAAGGTTTCGGTGGTCATTCGGTCCTCATGGGATCGGCCCAGGCCCGCGCGGGCACGAAGAGCTGAAATGGAGCGTCAACGCCGGAAGAGCAAACTCGCATCGCCGTAGGAATAGAAACGATAGCCCGTCTCGATGGCGTGGGCATAGGCCGCGCGCATGCAATCCAGTCCGGAGAAGGCCGACACCAGCATGAACAGGGTCGAGCGCGGCAGGTGAAAATTGGTCATCAGCACGTCCACCGCCTTGAAGCGGTAGCCGGGGGTGATGAAAATCGCCGTATCTCCGGAGAACGGCGCGATGGTGCCGTCCTCGCGGGCGGCGCTCTCGAGCAGCCGCAGCGAAGTGGTCCCCACCGCCACGATCCGCCCTCCCCGCGCCCGCGCTTCGTTAAGCGCCCTGGCCGTATCCTCGGTGATCGTGCCCCATTCCGCATGCATGCGGTGCTCGTCCGTGTCATCCGCCTTCACGGGCAGGAAGGTGCCCGCGCCCACATGCAGCGTCACGAAATGGCGGGCGATGCCACGCTCGTCGAGGCGGCGGAACAGCTCCTCGGTGAAGTGCAGGCCCGCCGTCGGAGCCGCAACCGCGCCCTCGTCCTTGGCATAGACGGTCTGGTAATCGGTTCTGTCCTTCTCGTCGGTGGCGCGCTTTCCCGCGATGTAGGGCGGGAGCGGCAACTCACCGAGCCGGGCGATGGCCTCGTCGAGGAAGGGGCCGGAAAACGAGAATCGAAGAGCGACGTCGCCGCCCTCGCCTTTCTCGACCACCTCCGCATCGAGGCGCACGAGTTCGCAGGCCGTGCTTTCAGAATCCTCGCCGAAGCGAATGCGGTCGCCCACGTTCAGCTTCTTGGCCGGACGCGCGAAGGCGCGCCAGCGATCGGCCCCTTCCCGCTTGTGCAGCATGATCTCGACCCGCGCGGCGGTGTCCTCGCGCACGCGCAGGCCATAGAGCCGCGAGGGAATGACCTTGGTGTTATTGAGCACCAGCACGTCGCCAGGCTGCAGTAGGTCCGGCAGATCGCGAACGATCCGGTCTTCGAATCCGCTCTCCGGTTTGACGATCAGCATGCGCGCGGAATCCCGCGGCTCCATGGGACGGAGGGCGATGTTCTGCTCGGGGAGATCGAAATCGAAGAGGTCGACGCGCATGAAGATATCTCAGAACGTCATGGCCAAACCCGGTCCGGCCATCCACGCCTTTCGGGAATTGAAGACGTGGATGCCCGGGACGGGCCCGGGCATGACGATTGAAAAGCCGAAGGGCTTTAAGCCGCGTCGGCGGCAACCTTCATGGAGACGATTCGATCGGGATCGCGGACGGGTTCGCCGCGCTTGATCTTGTCCACGTTCTCCATGCCCTCCGTGACCTTGCCCCAGACGGTGTACTGCTTGTCGAGGAAGCGGGCGTCGTCGAAGCAGATGAAGAACTGGGAGTTGGCGGAATGCGGCTGGTTGGTGCGCGCCATGGAGCAGGTGCCGCGCACATGCGGCTCGGCGTTGAACTCGGCCTTCAGGTCCGGCAGGTCGGAGCCGCCGGTGCCGGTGCCGTGCGGGCAGCCGGTCTGGGCCATGAAGCCCTCGATCACGCGATGAAAGGCGATGCCGTCATAGAAGCCCTTGCGAGCCAGGGTCTTGATGCGCTCCACGTGACCGGGGGCGAGATCCGGGCGCATTTCGATGACCACGCGGCCCTTGGTGGTTTCCATGATGAGGGTGTTTTCCGGATCTGCCATCGGTCTCTCCTGAAGCGGGTTGTTGGGCAAAGGTCTAATCCTGCCCGTTCACATAGGTCGGGCATCGACAAAACGGAAGGCAAAGATGCGGCCTGCGATGGCCGCTCCAAAGCTTTCGGTGAAGGGAAAGGGCGTGCAGCGCTCGAAAGCCTCACGGACGGAACGCGTGAAAGGCTCCCGCTGCTCTCCCTCAGTTCCCGGTTTGTAGTAGGTGATCCGCGGCTTCCCCAAGACCGCGCCGTCACGCTTGAAACTGAGGCGCAACGTGATCTCCTGGCCGGAATAGCCGCTCCCGCCTGGGGGGCGCCAGCAGGCCTGAAGGGCTTGGAACACCTCCCGCAGCGTATTGATGCGCTGCGGCGCGGCCGCGTTCGGATCCGGCCTCACGACGCCCTGGATGCCCTCGGGCAGGCTGGGCGGCGGCTCATAGGGTTCGTACCACTCGTCCCGCCAACCGAGGGGGCCATCCTCCTGCGCGGCCGCCACGGACACGGAAGCCGTCGCAAGGAGGAGCGCGGCGGTCGCCGTTCGCGCTCCGGCTGCCCAAGTCCGCCCCATTACTTCGCGTCGGCGGCGAGCTGCATCTTCACGATCTTGTCGGGGTTCGAGACCATGCCGTTGGCGGCGGCATTCCCCTTCTTGATCTTGTCGGCCACGTCCATTCCGGACACCACCTCGCCGAAGAGCGTGTACTGGCCCGTCAGCGGACCGCAGCCCTCATAGCAGATGAAGAACTGCGAATTGGCGGAGTTCGGGTTCTGCGACCGGGCCATGCCGACGGAGCCGCGCTTGTACTGGGTGTTGGTGAATTCCGCCGGGATGTCGGGCAGGCTCGACTTGCCCGTGCCGGTGCCGGTGGGATCGCCGGTCTGGGCCATGAAGCCTTCGATCACCCGGTGGAACACGATTCCGTTGTAGAAGCCCTGCTTGGTGAGCGCCTTGATCTGCTCCACATGCTTGGGAGCGAGGTCCGGGCGCAGGCGGATCGTGATGCGGCCATCCTTCGTGTCGAGGAAGACGGTGTTCTGCGGGTCGGCCGCCTGCTGGGCCGAGGCCGGGACGAGGCCGGCCAGCACGAGCGCACCGGCTGCGAGCAAACGCTTCATGGGTTGGGTTCTCCTTTGAGCAACGAAAATTCTTATGGCCGCGTGAATTTGGCCTTGAGGCGCTCCGCGACAAGACCAGGCACGAAGGCCGCGACATCGCCCCCCATGGCGGCGATCTGCCGGACAAGCGTGGCGGTAATCGGGCGGACGGGGGGCGAGGCCGCAAAGAAGATCGTCTGAATGTCGGGTGCCATGGCGGCGTTCATGGACGCCATCTGGATTTCGTAGTCGAAATCCGTGCCGTCCCGCAGGCCACGGACGATGAGGCTCGCCCCATGGCGCCGGGCGGCATCCACGGCGAGGTCGCCGAAGGTGGCGACCTCCAGCTCCACGCCGCTCGCCTGGAGCACGGGCCCGCAGACCGCCCGCAGCATCTCGGCCCTCTCCTCTGCGGCGAAGATGGGTGCCTTCGAGGAGTGAACCCCGATGGCCACGACGATCCTGTCGGCCACGCGGCAGGCCTGGCGCAGAACGTCCAGATGGCCGTTGGTGACCGGGTCGAAGCTGCCGGTATAGAGGGCGGTGCGTGTCATGCGCCTTAGGCGTAGCCGGATTGGAGCTGCCGGGCAAGCTGCGCGTGCGTTGGCACACGGCAGGCCGGACGGGGGCGTGAAATAGTCCAGTTAACGTAAGGTCAAGATTTCAGGAGCCTCCCGATGATCGTCCGCCTCCTCGTCGTCGCCATTGCGGCCGTGGTGGTTCTCAGCCCGGCACTTGCAAGCCTGGGCTGAAACATCAGCGTCAACGACAATAAAAAACCCGCCGACCGGGGCCGGCGGGTTTGATCGTTAAAACGGGAGGCGACTTACCCCTCCGCAGCCTCGCCGCCCTCGGCTCCGGAGTCGTCGACGCCCTCACCTTCCTCGGCATCCTCACCCTCGATGTGTTCCACCGAGACCACCTTCTCCTTGTCGCGCGTGGAGAAGATCGTGACGCCCTGCGAATTGCGGCCGACGACGCGGATGCCGTCCACCGGCACGCGGATCAGCTGGCCGCCATCGGTGACGAGCATGATCTGGTCGGCGTTCTCCACCGGGAACGAGGCCACGAGCTGGCCGTTGCGGCTGTTGACCGCCATGGCCGTGATGCCTTTGCCGCCGCGACCGGTGATGCGGTACTCGTAGGACAGGGTGCGCTTGCCGTAGCCCTTCTCGGAGACCGTCAGGATGCACTGCTCCCGCGCGCTCATCTCCGCGTAGCGCTCCTGCGAGAGGCTGAAGTTGCCGTTCTCGGCCTCCTCCGCATCCTCCGCCCCATTGGTGTCGGCATCGCCGTTCGCCTGTTCGCCCATGACGGCGCGGCGCATCTTGAGATAGGCGGCGCGCTCCTCGCCGGTCGCGTCCACGTGGCGCAGGATCGCCATGGAGATGATCCTGTCGCCCTGGCCCAAGTTGATGCCGCGCACGCCCATGGAGTCGCGGCCCTTGAACACGCGCACATCCGTCACGGGGAAGCGGATGCACTGGCCCTTGGCCGTGGTGAGCAGCACGTCGTCGTGCTCCGAGCAGATCTGGACGTCGACGATGTGCTCGCCCTCGTCCAGCTTCATGGCGATCTTGCCGCCGCGATTGACCTGCACGAAGTCCGACAGCTTGTTGCGACGGACCGTGCCGCGCGAGGTGGCGAACATCACGTCCAGCTTGTCCCAGGACGCCTCGTCCTCCGGCAGCGGCATGATGGTGGTGATGCGCTCGCCCTGGCTGAGCGGCAGCATGTTCACCAGCGCCTTGCCCTTGGCGTTCGGAGCCGCGAGCGGCAGGCGCCACACCTTCTCTTTGTAGGCTTGGCCCTCGGACGAGAAGAAGATCACCGGCGTGTGGGTGTTCGCGACGAAGAGGCGGGTGACGAAATCCTCGTCCCTCGTCACCATGCCGGAGCGGCCCTTGCCGCCGCGGCGCTGCGCCCGGTAGGCGGAGAGCGGCACGCGCTTGATGTAGCCGGCGTGGGAGACCGTCACCACCATGTCCTCGCGGGCGATCAGATCCTCGTCGTCGAGATCGGAATCCCAGTCCACGATCTGCGTCTTGCGCGGCGTGGCATAGGCGTTGCGGATCTCGGTCAGCTCGTCCTTGATGATGCCCATGATGCGGGCGCGCGAGCGCAGGATCTCGAGATAATCGGAGATCTCGGCCGCGAGCTTGGAGAGCTCGTCGCCGATCTCGTCACGGCCCAGGGCGGTGAGGCGCTGCAGGCGCAGGTCGAGGATCGCGCGGGCCTGGGTCTCGGACAGGCGATAGGTGCCGTCCTCGTTGATCGTGTGGCGCGGATCGTCCACGAGCGCGATGAGCGGCGCGATGTCGTGGGCCGGCCAGTCGCGGCCCATGAGGGCCTCGCGGGCGGCGTTCGGATCGGGCGCCGTGCGGATGAGGCGGATCACCTCGTCGATGTTCGCGACCGCGATCGCCAGGCCGCACAGCACGTGGGCGCGCTCGCGGGCCTTGTTGAGCAGGAACTTGGTGCGGCGCGACACCACTTCCTCGCGGAAGTCGACGAAGGCGCGGATCAGGTCCTTGAGCGTCATCTGCTCGGGACGGCCGCCGTTGAGCGCCACCATGTTGGCGCCGAAGCTCGTCTGCAGCGGGGTGTAGCGGTAGAGCTGGTTGAGCACCACGTCCGCCATGGCGTCGCGCTTGATCTCGACGACGATGCGCATGCCGTCGCGGTCGGATTCGTCGCGCAGGTCGGCGATGCCCTCGATCTTCTTCTCGCGCACGAGCTCGGCGATCTTCTCGATCAGCGAGGCCTTGTTCACCTGATACGGGATCTCGGTGAAGATGATCGCCTCGCGGTCCTTGCGGACCTCCTCGATCTCGGACTTGGCCCGCATGATGATGGAGCCGCGGCCCGTCGTGTAGGCCGAGCGCGCGCCCGAACGGCCGAGGATCAACGCGCCGGTCGGGAAGTCCGGACCGGGGATGATCTCGATCAGCTCCTCGGCGGAGATATGGGGATTGTCGATATAGGCCAGGCAGCCGTCGATGACCTCGCCCAGGTTATGGGGGGGCATGTTGGTGGCCATGCCCACCGCGATGCCGCCGGCGCCGTTGACGAGCAGGTTCGGGTAGCGGGCCGGCAGGACGGTCGGCTCGTCCTTGGACTCGTCGTAGTTGGGGGTGAAGTCGACCGTGTCCTTGTCGATGTCGTCGAGCAGCGGCATCGCCGCCTTGGCGAGGCGGGACTCGGTGTAGCGCATCGCCGCCGGCGGATCGCCGTCCACGGAGCCGAAATTGCCTTGCCCGTCCACGAGCATGAGGCGCAGCGAGAAGTCCTGCGCCATGCGCACCAAGGCGTCGTAGATCGCGCTGTCGCCATGCGGGTGGTACTGACCCATCACGTCGCCGACGATGCGGGCGGACTTCACGTATTTCTTGTCCGGCGTGTAGCCGTTCTCGTGCATCGAGTAGAGGATGCGCCGGTGCACCGGCTTGAGGCCGTCGCGCGCGTCGGGAAGAGCGCGGCTCACGATCACGCTCATGGCGTAATCGAGATACGACCGCTTCATCTCGTCGACGATGGAAATCAGCTTGATGTCGCTGGCCGGCTGGTCCCCGCCGGGGCCGCCGGAGCGGATATCGTTCGGATCGGTCAAGGTTGGTCTTTCTTAATACGGTCTGCCCCATCGCGAGAGGCGGCTGGCATGCCGCTTCGGCAAGCTGCCAGAGCATCGAACCCAGAAGTGGAAACCACTTCTGGGACCCATCCGATGCCCTCTTCCGAGCAGCGCATCGCCTGTTGCGGAAAACCGGGTCCACATTTCCGCACGACGCGCTAGGCAGCCTCGCGAATCCATTGAAATTCAGATCCTTAGATGGCGGTTTTCTGCACCATTTTCAAGGTTTAAGAGGGGTTTTCCAGATGCAAGAGGACGCGGCCCGGCCAAGCCTCGAATGGGGGCGAGCGGGCTTCGCGCAAGGTTGCAGGCTTTCCGGAGGATCGGGCCGCCTCAAGCCCTCAGCAGAAGAGCCGTCGTGTCGTCGCTGAGCTTGAACCGGGGATAAAGCCGCCCGTCCGGGTCGATCGTCGTCTCGATCTCCCTCGCCGTGGCGGCCAGGGGCTCCAGCCCGGACGCGACGGCGGCCTCCATCAGGCCCTTGGCGTCGAACGCACGATAGAGGTCGACCAGGGCCGAGAAGCCGTCGCTGGCGAGCAGGATCGTGGTGCCGTCCTCGCAGGCCACGCTCTCGTGCCGCAGGCGGCCGGCGGCATCCGGGTTGAGGCTCAGGAGAGCCGCCGGAACGCCGCTCCTGCGCTGCCGCTCGCGACGCTCCCCGAGCCAGGCGAGGAAAATCGGCTCGGCGAGGATGTCGTCAGGCCGGGAGCCCGCAGCCCGCATCAGTTCGGCCGCCTTGGCTGATTCGAAATCCCGGAGACCGGGAGCCTCGCCCAGGGTCAGGACAGCCCCGTCGGGCTGGCGCACGAAAGCCGTGGTGTCCCCGAAGGTCCAGGTTTCGAGAACGCTCCCTTTTCGCCTCACGAGGGTCATCGCGCCGAGGGGCCAGGACACGAAATCCTCGTGCCGCTCCTGGGGCGCGACGGCCCGGTAGGTGGTGCGGACCTCCTCCATCACGTGCCGGACCAGGGCGGCGCCGCACTCGGCATGGGGCGCGAGGTTCGAGAGGCGCTCGTTCGCGAAGGCAGCGAGCCAGGCCGCATCGCTCTTCGGGTGCATGACCGGGGCGGTGCCGGGAAAGATCGAGGTATCGATCACCCAGGCCCAATCCCCGCAGGCTCCGCAGACATCCTCGTTGGCCTTGTCCGGGTGCCCGGGCCAGCTGATCCGGTCCAAAATCGTGAACATCGTTCGTCCCCCCTCGCCAAAAGCGCTGGGGAACCCCATAAAGCAAAGCTGTTCTGAAGGTCCAGCCGATGCTCTTCGACTACATCTCCGCCGCCCTCGTGACCCTGCTGGTCACCCTCGACCCCGTCGCCCTGGCGCCGATCTTTATGTCGCTGACCCGGGGAATGACGGCCGCGGAGCGCCGCCGCGTCGCCACGCGGGCGAGCCTGATCGCCTTCTGCATTCTTGCCTTCTTCGGCCTCGGCGGCGAAGTGCTCCTGCGCCTTCTGGGCGTCGGAATCCCGGCGTTCCGCATCTCGGGCGGGCTGCTGCTGTTCTGGATCGCCTTCGAGATGGTGTTCGAGCGCCGCAACGAGCGCAAACAGCACACCGCCGACATCGCCATCACGGAGGACCATATCCGCAACATCGCGGCCTTCCCCCTCGCCATCCCGCTCATGGCCGGGCCCGGCGCGATCACGGCCGTCATCCTCCTGGCTGGGCGGGCCGACGGGAACCTCGTCTATCTCTCGTCGCTGATCCTCCTGATCGCCTTAGGCATCGTGAGCTGCCTCATCGTGTTCTCCGCGGCCGAGCGCGTCTCCCGCTGGCTCGGCGTGACCGGGAACGTGGTGCTGACCCGCCTGCTCGGCGTGATCCTCGCGGGACTCGCCGTGCAATTCATCATCGACGGCATCGTCGCCTTGCTGCGCCCTGGAGCGTTGTAAGCCTGGGCCCTATATCGAGAAGACCCCATGAAGAAAGCATCCGAATACCGCAAACACGCCGAAGAATGCCGCATCCTCGCCAAGCAGGTTCCCGAGGGACCGCAGCGCGAGCAGCTCCTGGAGATGGCACGTACCTGGGACAACCTGGCCAAGGATCGGGACGAGCTGATCAGGAAGCATCCGGAACTCGCCCTTCCGAACGAGGAGCCCGGCGACTGAAGCGCTCCGGCTGGCCTCAGGCGCTTCGGGCCACCGGCTCCGCCGGCACGGCGAACGGTGCGAAGACCTCGGCCACGCGCTCGTAGACCGCCCGCTTGAACGGTACGACGAGGGCCGGCACATCGGCCAGCGCCTGCCAGCGCCATTCGGAGAATTCCGGCACGGCGCCGCCGTGCGTGAGCGTCACGTCGATCTCGCGCTCCTCGCCCGTGAAGCGCAGGGCGAACCATTTCTGCCGCTGCCCCCTGAAAGGCGAGAGATGGTGCGGCGGGCCGTCATAGGGGGGAAAATCGTAAGCGAGCCAGTCCTGGGTCTCGCCCAGATAAACGGCGCTCGTGACGCTTGTCTCCTCCCGCAGCTCCCGGAAAACCGCCGTCCGAGGGTCCTCGCCCGCATCGATGCCGCCCTGCGGCATCTGCCACTCGTGCCCCGGTACGATGATTTCAGGCCCCGAGCTCCAGAGACGCCGGGCGACCAGCACCTGCCCGCGGGCGTTGAAGAGAGCGATGCCCACATTGGGCCTGTAGTTCGGAACGGACGGCGCGCTCATCGGGACGTCTCCCGCTGCCCATCCCTGATCAGGACATGAAGCCCCGGCTCTGGAACATCCCTCTCGAGCACCAACCATCCCAGGCTTTCGTAATAAGCCCGGCGCCGCTCGCGGGAGAGCAGATAGAGCCGGGTCGCGCCGGTGCCGAAGGCAAAGTCCGCCGCACGATCGACCAGGGCGGCCCCGATGCCCCGCCGCCGGTCCTCCGGCTCGACCCACAGGGCCGCGATCCAGGGCGTGTAGAGAGGTCTTCGCTCCTCGTCGCAGGCGATCAGCGACACCGTACCGACGAACCGCTCGCCGTCATGAGCCACGAAGGCGGTGGGAATGGGACCTGCTCCCAGATTCTGCCGCACGGGACCGGCCAGTTCTTCCGGCGGATGTCCATCGTCCTTCCAGAAAGCTCGCCAGACCCGGTCCGCGACCGCGTCCGCAAAGCCGGGCCTCTCGCGCAGATCGCTGATCGCGATCAACGCAGCGTCTCCAGCAGGCGCTTCACGAGTTCCTGGCGCGGGGCGATGGAGGAGATCACGCCGTATTCATGCAGCGTGTGCGCCCCGTCGCCGTCGATGCCGATGCCGTCGAGGGTCGGCACGCCCAGGGCCGCCGTGAAGTTGCCGTCGGACCCGCCGCCGACGCGGGGGGCCGAGACGAGGTCGAAGCCGATCTCGGCCGCCAGCGACTTCGCATGGTCGAACAGCCGCGCCGTTCCCTCGGTGCATTCGTAGGGCGGACGGTTCATGCCGCCGGTGACCGTGACCTTGAAATCCGGGTTGTGGGGCTCGAGCCCGAGGATCGCCCGCGTCAGCGCCTCCCCGTCCGCCACGGTTTCGACCCGCAGGTCCACCGGGAAGCTGCAATGCTGCGGAATCGTATTCACGGCCGTGCCGCCGGACACCATCCCGACCGTGGTGGTGACGCCGCGGGCGTAATCGGTCATGGCCTCGATGGCGAGGATCTGCCGCGCGGCCTCGTAGATGGCGTTGCGGCCTTCCGCATGGCGCGAACCCGCATGGGCGGGACGGCCCTCCACATGCACGTCGAACCGCCCGACGCCCTTGCGCGAGGTGACCACCTTGCCGCCGTCGCGCCCCGGCTCCGTCACCAGGACATAGGCCGAACGGCGGGCGAGGCTCTCGATGAGCGGGCGCGTCATCGGCGAGCCGATCTCCTCGTCGGGGGTGACGAGATAGACCAGCGGACGGGCGGCCGTTCCCTTGCGGGCGACCTCCTTGAAGGCCTCCAGGCAGTACCAGGCGCTCGCCTTCATGTCGTAGACGCCGGGCCCGTAGAGCCGGTCGCCCTCGATCCGCAGCGGCAGATCCTTCTGGATCGTCCCGACCGGGTGCACCGTGTCGAGGTGCGACAGGATCAGGATCGCGGGCTCGTCGGTCCGGGGGCCGGCGCGCAGGATCAGCGCATCGCCCAGGCCCTGCTCCCCCTTGATGCGCTCGATCGCGACCGGCGCGCCCTTCATCTGCTCGACGACGAGATCCATCATCAGGTTCACGCCAGCCACGTCATGGGTCGGGCTTTCGGTGCGGATCCAGGTGAAGAGGATATCGAGGGCTTGAGAGGTCATCGCGGCTTCGCATCGTCACAGGACAAGGCGGCTTGAGGCCGCTTTCGGGTCTCTTTAGCCCCGTCGTGTGGTGATGTCACGGCCTATCGACCGGGTGTGGAGCCCCAGCATTCGGCCGATCGGGTGTCAGCCACGCGGCAGAGCCAGTCCTTGAGCATCGAAGACGTGAAGGGTTTCGGGAGGGAGCGAGACGCCGATCCGCTCGCCCATGGCGAAGCGCCGCTGTCCCGGCGCGGATACCGTGAAGATCTCGCCGCGATCCGTCTTGCCGTGCAGGATCGTTTCCGCTCCAAGCTGCTCGACGAGCGTGAGCTCGAGCGGGATCGTCGCCCGATCCGCGTCCATGACGGTCGCGGCATGAGGCCGGATGCCGAGAACGATCCTGGAACCAGGTGCGAGATCGAGATGCGGCAGCTTCTGCGGCTTTCCGTTGACCTGCACGCCCACGCCGTCCTCGACCGGTACCGTTTCGGCCTCGATGAAGTTCATGCGCGGCGAACCGATGAACCCGGCCACGAAGCGGTTGGCGGGATTGTTGTAAAGCTCCAGCGGCGTGCCGACCTGCTCGATTCGCCCGTCCCGCAGGACGACGATCCGGCCCGCGAGGGTCATGGCCTCCGTCTGGTCGTGCGTCACATAGATCATCGTGGCGTTGAGCCGCTTGTGCAGGGCGGCGAGCTCCGCGCGCATCACCACGCGCAGCTCCGCGTCCAGATTGGAGAGGGGCTCGTCGAGAAGGAAGATGCCGGGGCGTCGCACGATGGCGCGGCCGATGGCGACGCGCTGGCGCTGGCCGCCCGAGAGCTGGCGCGGCTTGCGGTTCAAAAGGGGCTCGATGAGCAGCATTCTGGCCGCCTCCATGACGCGCTGATCGATCTCGGCCCGCGGCATGCGGCTGTTCTCGAGGCCGAACGCGAGGTTCTGGCGCACGCTCATATGCGGATAGAGCGCATAGGACTGGAATACCATCGCAAGGCCGCGGTCGGCGGCGGAGACATCGTTGACGAGGCGGTCGTCGAGCCGGATCTCGCCCGAACTGGCGCGTTCGAGGCCTGCGATGATGCGCAGCAATGTCGACTTTCCGCACCCGGACGGGCCGACGAAGACCACGAACTCGCCGTCCCGGACTTCGAGGTCGATGCCGTGCAGGACGCGGACGGATCCGTATTCCTTGGTGACTTGACGAAGAACGAGATGACTCACGGCATGGTCCTTCCGGGTAGAATCCGCATCATTTCAGGCCGGTGTTCGCGATACCGGCGGTGATGTAGCGCTGGAGGAACAGGAAGATCAGGGCGACCGGCACGATGGACAGCACGGTCATGGAAAGCACGTAGTGCCACTGCACGTTCAGCTCGCCCGAGAAGGCATTGAGTCCCACCTGCAGGGTGTAATGCTCCTTGCGCGAGAGGACGATCAGGGGCCAGAGAAAATCGTTCCAGCGCCACATGACGGAGAAGATGGCGAGCACGGCCAGGGCGGGCGCCGCCAGCGGTAGGATGATGCGCCAGTAGATCTGCCATTCGGAGGCCTTGTCCATCCGCGCGGCGTCGAGGAGCTCGTCCGGGATCGTGAGCATGTATTGCCGCAGCAGGAACACTCCCGTCGGCGTCGCGACCGTCGGCAGGATCACGCCCCAAAGCGTGTCGAAGAGATTGAGCGAGTTCACCACCAGGTAAAGCGGCACGACGATGACGGACAAAGGCACCATCAGGGTTGCGAGGATGATGCCGAGAACCGCCGTTCTTCCCTTGAACTCGTATTTCGAGAGCGCAAAGGCCGCCATGGAGTTCACCACGAGCGTGATGAGGGTTGCCATGACGGTGACGAAGATGGAATTCTGGAAATAGCGCAGGAAGTCGAATTGCTGCAGCGGCTCGGCATAGTTCTCGGTCGCGAACTTCACCTGGCGCACAGGCACGCGCTTGTCGATGGGCACGCGGATGACGGCGCCCGGATTCTCCGGATCCACCATCTGGGCCATGATCCCGACCCGCCGCACCTGGGCGAGCACCCTCTCGTTCCCGTCCTCGAGCGTCACGCGGAACAACGGCAGCGGCTGCTCGTAGCCCTGAACCCGCGCCACCTGAGCATCGAGCGGCATGAAGGTAGGCGGAAACTCTGCGAGATTGGCGGGCGTCTTGAAGGACGACACCACCAGCCACAGAACCGGGCCGAACATCAGAACAAGGCCGACGCCGAGCCAGATATAGGCCAGCACATCCGTCCAGTGCCAGCTGGCGCCGCCGCGTCGGCGCAGGAGAAAGGTGGAGAGAGCGCTCATGCCGCCTCCTTTCTGGCGCGCCTGTTCGACACCACGAGCTGCAGGGCCGTGAGGCCGACGAGAACGATCCCCATGAGGATCGAGGCCGCGGATGCGAGTCCCAGATTGCGCAGGACATGGGCGAAGCCCGTCTCGTAGATGTACTGGGTGATGAACATGGTGCTGGTCCCGGGGCCGCCGCCGGTCAGCACGAAGGCCTCGTCGAAGATCTGCACGGCCTTGATGAGGGCAAGGATGATGACGACGAGCAGATTGGGCCACAGCAGCGGCAGGGTGATGCGCCAGAAGACGCGCATGCGGCCCGTTCCATCCATCATTGCGGCCTCGTAGAGATCGCGTGGAATCGCCTGGAGGCCGGCGAGCAGGATGAGCGCATAGAAGCCGAGATGTGCCCAGACCGAGACGAAGATCGCCCAGAACATCGCCCAGTTGCGCTCGGCGAGCCATAGAATCCGTTCGAACCCGAAATCGAGCAGGATCGCATTGAGCAACCCGTCGCGTTGCAGGATCCATTTCCAGATCAGGCCGACCACGACCGGCGAGAGCAGAACGGGAAAGAAGAACACGCCGCGCCAGAACCCCCGGGCGCGCATCTCGCGGTTGAGGACGAGCGCGGTGCCCAGGGAGACGAGCACCAGCATCGTCACCTGGACGAGCACGAAGAAGGCCGTGTTGTGCACGCTCTGCCAGAAGGCATCCTGAAGGCAGGTCGACGGCGCGGCGTAGTCGCCGCACATGAGCAGCGTCTGGTATTGTTCGAGACCGACGAAATGACGGTCGTCGAAGAAGATCGCCGTGCCGCCCGTGAGGGAATAGGCCAAGTTGATGGCGACGGGGATGAGCACGAACACGCTGAAGATCAGCATGTTCGGGGCCAGGAACACGGCTCCCATTCCGGCGATGCCGAACCGGCGCTGCACGGCGCCCATGGGCGCGTTGAGCACGCCCATGAGAAAGCGGAACGGCAGGGCCAGCATGGAGGAGAGGCTGGACGCCTGCCCTCCCGGCACTTCGGTGATGGTGCTCATCGCACGTGCCCTTGGCTCAGCGGGAGGCCTCGGCGACCTTCTGCTTGATGTCCTCCTCGATCCGCGCATAGGCATCCGCAAGCTGCGCCTCGCCGGCCACCACCTGTCCGAGGCGGCTGATGACGGCGGCGTAGATCGTGCCGGACCACTTGTAGCTCTGCATCTTCAAGGCGAGCGGATCGGCCGTGCGGGTCGCGTTGAGGAAGACATCGAGAGACTTCTTCACGTTCGGATCGCTCGACTTGAAGTCGACTCCCTTGGCCGCAACGCCCTGATGCGCCGGCAGGAACAGGGTCCGCTCGGAGAACTCGCGCACCACCGGCTCGCTCGCGAGATACTCCACCACGCGGGCCACTTCCTTCGGGCTCTTGGTGTACTTGACCGCCACAAGGCCGGCGCCGCCCGGCATGCCGGTGCAGGCGGCGGGACCGCAAGGCTCGGGGCCGGCCGACCAGTCGAAGTTGTCCTTGATCTTCTGCGAGAACTGCGCGACCTGCCAGGAGCCCGAGAAGTACACGGCGACCTGGCCGTTCACGAACTCCTCGTTCGCGCCCTTGTAGGTAGTTCCGGCAACGCCGCCCCAGATCTCGCGCGGCATGATGCCGTTCTTGTGCCAGTCGGCGATGCGCTGGGCCATGGCCTTGAACCCCTCGTCCACCACGGCGGGCTTGCCGTCCGGGCCCATCACCTTGGCGCCCATCGAGATCGCAGGCCCCATGAAGCGGTGGCCGGAACGGTCGAAGGCGAGTGCGATCGGAATCTTCTGGCTGTCCGCCACCTTCTTGGCAGCAGCCGCCCATTCGTCCCAGGTCGCCTTCGCGCCGGGAACCGGCACACCCGCCTGCTCGAACAGGGTCGTGTTCACGAGCGGGCCGGTGATGGTGAGCTGGGTCATGAAGCCGGGCAGCGCGTTGCTGCCGTCCTCGCGCATCCAGTCGAGCGTGTTGCTGAAATTCTTTTCGAGGGATGCGGGATCCTTGAGGTGCGGGCGCAGGTCGAGCCAGTGCCTGGCCTGCGACTTCAGCTCCACCACGCGCACGATGTCGGGGCCCCGACCGGCCTCGAGCTGGACCGGCAGCTGATCCTTGACCACGCCGAAGGCGACGTTGTCGACCACGACCTTGATGTCCGGGTTCTGGCTCTCGAAACGCTTGATGAGATCCTGCAGGACTTCGCCCTCGTTGCCGTCCGAGTACCACATGATGCGCACTTCGGTCGCCGCATGAGCGACGGATGCGCTGAGCGCGAGACCCAACGCCCCGCAAGCTAGTCTTCTAAGTCCCTTCATCACTTTCCTCCCATGATGAATGTTGGGTTCAGGCAATCTTGAGTTGCTCTTGTCTTTCGTGTTGGGAAGGCAGCGTCACGCGCGCTCCTTCCGGGTAGGCCGTCAATTCTCCCGACAAGGTCCAGTTCTTCGGATCGATGGTTTCGGTGCTCGTGCGCACCACCGCATCGGAGCCGCAGGCGACGGTTCCGAAATCGGGATCCTGCACCACGATGGTGCCGTCCGGGCGCTCCTCGGCCGAGAGGCCCGCAAAGCGTTTTCCGAAAGCCGTCAGGCTGCCTTCGGTGGCGATATCGGACAGGCGTACGATCCAGCGTCCGCTATGGCCCGGCAGGCGGACCTCGCATCCGGCCGTCGGCCCTTTCGTGACCTTTTCGAACGATCCGCTCGCCACAAGCAGGCAAAGACCGTTCCCGGCGCGCACGAGAATGCGGTTGCCCTCGTGGATCACCTCGTCCATCTCCGCCTCCGGCAGCCACGCATGGGTGAAGTCGGGCTGGGCGGCATGAGCCTTGAAGTCCATGATCGCAAGGGAGCGGTACTGGTGCACGCGCGGCACGGTTCCGCAGCCGCCCCAATAGGACGGGCGGCCATAGCCGCTGTGGATCACCTCGCCCGGGTGGTTGATCCAGATCTGCGATTCCGGCCGTTCCCCGAGGCGCAGATGCAGGACGGTCTCCTGATAGCCCCACTCGCCCCAGCGATAGGCGGCGATGCTGCCCAAGGCATGATCCTTCGACTTGTAGTGATAGAGCGAGGCGATGCCGTTCTCACCCTGCTTGTAGCGCCACTCATAGGCGCCCGCGCCCCTGTAGTCGGCGATGGCCGCAAGGCTCGGGTCGATGGCGAGCCCATGTTCGGCGACGCACAGGGCGAGCTGGGGCAGCGCATGGAAGCGACGGCCGAGCGATCCCGTGCCGTAGGCGAGATAGGACATTCCCGACAATTCGAGCGTTCGTCCGGGGCGAAGGGTGTGCTCGTAGCTGCGTCCTTGGGATGCCGTCATCATGCCGTGATGGCTCGACAGGGCCATGATCTCGAGCAGGCGGCGGATGGCGGCGCCGGAGCGCTCGCGGATGCTCGCATCGGGCGAGAGCGCATAGAGGGCGCACAGGCCTTTGAGGTCGATGGGGAAGTACGGCGCCGAGTTCCACTCGGCCATCTCGCAGGCCTCGAAATGCGTCAGCCATTCGAGCAGCCGCCCGCGTCCGATCTCGGCCTGCTCGCGGCCCTTGCGGCCGGAGCGCCTGAAGGTCGCGTCCGGGAAGAGCGTTCCGGCAAGATGGCAGGCCGTGTGGAACAGGAGCGCGTGGTTCTCGCTGAAGTACCACATCACATCGTTGCCGGGTTCGTCCATCCAGTAGCGGAAGCGCAGGATCACATCGTCCATGCGCGCCCGTGTCTCCGGCGAAATCCGCTCGGGCCACGAGATGCGCGACCAGAGCAGCGGCACGAGCAGGAAATCGGCGCAATCGTGGCAATCGCCGATAATCGGCAGGCAGGATTCGATGATGCGATCCGTTTCCGGTCCGCCCCGGTCGAGCGCAAGCCGCGCCAGAACCGCCACCATGTCGCGCTCGCCGCGCTCGGCCACATGGTCGAGAACGGCCTGCGCCCGCACCGCGATGTTGGCGGAAGCGGGAGGCTGCCTGTCGAGATGGCAGATCTCGACGCCAAGCACCCGGGTGGCGACGAAGTCGCCGTCGCGCAGGGTGATGGCGAAATGCCGGAAATCGGCGGGCAACTCGCCCGTATCGGCGAGGGCGACGCGGGCCGCGCCGGCCGGGAGCTTCCTGTGGAACTCCAGCGTGTCCTCCGTCGACATGAAGTCGCCGCGCACCTCCACATGCACGTCGAGCGAGCCGGTCGCCGGACTGTCGAACACGATCGCCACTTCGCCGCCGCCATAGGACGGCTTCTCGAAGCGCATGCCCTCCAACATGCTCTCCACCGCCGCCGCCCGCGCGCCTTCGATGGAGCACGGCATGGCAACCGACAATCCCACGCCCTCGATCAGCTCGAGGCTGAAATAATAGCGGGCATCGCGCTCGCAGAGATCGGCGAACCAGACCCGAAGCTCGTTCCTGCCCGCCTTCAGCGGCACCTCGATCTCGGCGCGCTCCTCGAAGTTGCGCTGATAGCGGGTGAGCTCCGCGACCCGACGGCCGTTGACCTCCAGGAAAGCGCCGCCGCAGGTGGCAAAGCCGAAGCGCGCCACCTGGTCGCGCTCGCTGTCGAGGGTCGTGCGCGCCCAGCACTCCACGCGGGTCGCCCGGAACCAGAATCCCGACAGGTCCACGCGCGGAGAGCCGAAGGGCAACCAGACGCGGGTGGGTTCGAAGCCCGTCACGGGCTTCGGAGTCTTGCCGCGGTACTGCTCGATGAAGTCCGTGCGGCAGGCATATTGATGCGGGATGAAGTTGCGATCCTTGGTCAGGAAGAAGAAGGCATCCATCTTCCCTTCCATGGTGCGGTCGGGAACGTCGTAGCGCTCCTCGTACACGTCGCCGAGCTGCCAGTGTCCGACCGCCTGGCCGGCTTTAAGGGAATGCGTCAGGTCCATCGCGTCCGCCATCGCTTTCTTACCGCAACGTGCTCACGGGAACGGGATTCACGTCCGTGTATTCCTGGTTCTCGCCGGTCATGCTCCATACGAAAGCGTAAGGGCCCGTGCCGGCGCCCATATGGATCGACCATGCGGGCGAAAGGATCGCATCGCCGTCCGCCACCACGAGGTGGCGCGTCTCATCGGGACGGCCCATCAGGTGAATGACGCGATCCTCCGGCGCCATGTCGAAATAGACATACGCCTCCATACGGCGCTCATGCAGATGGGGCGGCATGGTGTTCCAGACGCTGCCGTGATCGAGGTCGGTGATCCCCATGAGAAGAAGCGCCGAGGGCGCGACTTCCGGATGAATGTACATGCGCAGCGAACGCTTGTTCGAACGCCTCTCCTCGCCGAGTTCCAGCGGCTTCGCCTCGGACCTCGTGATCAGCCGGTGCGGATAGTCCACCTGCGATGGCACGGAGGTCATGTAGAAGCGCGCGGGGTAGGCAGGATCCGCGCTCGACAGGGTCAGGCGTTCCGCGCCGCGTCCCACATAGAGAATGTCGCGGTTGTCGAGATCGAAACTCTTGCCGTCCACCGCGATGCGGCCTCGCCCGCCGAGATTGGCGATGCCCATCTCGCGATAGGACAGAAGGTGCGGCGTGCCGATGGGGGCTCCTTCGCCGAGGGTGACGTTCCTGTCCAGCGGCGTGGCCCCGCCAAGGATCATGCGGTCGGTATGGGTGTAGACCAGGCGGACATCGTCCTTCGGGAACAGCCTGTCGATCAGAAAGGCTGAGCGCAGGTCTTCGGTGGACATGCCGCCGATGGCTTCAGGCCCCGCTCCGTAGCGAACCTCGATCATGCGGCGGTCTCCTGTCGAGCGTCGCTCGTGTGACGGACGGCCTCCGCGAGGAGCAGGATGGCCAGGGCCTGGCCGTAGGCCGTCGGCTGGATGGGGATGTCGTGGTAGAATTTCAGGTCGCGCCCCATGCGGGTGCCATAGGAAACATTCTGCAGCGTGCCGTTCCCGTCGATGTTGTCGAGCACGTAGTCGAGGGCGCGAAGTCCCGCCTGCCGCGCATCCTCTCCCAAGATGCCGAGACGCGCGCCCTTCAGGAGCCCATAGCCGAAGCCCGCCGTCGCGGAGGCCTCGAGATAGGACGAGGGATCGTCGATGAGCGTATGCCAGGCGCCGCTGCGGTCCTGATGCCGCAGCAAGGATTTCGCCTGCGTGCGCAGGCAGCCGAGAAGGTAGTCCCTCACGCCGCCCGTGATGCCGCCGAGCTCGATGAAATCGAGCAGCCCTGCCGTGATCCAGGCATTGCCCCGCGCCCAGCGGGCCCGCGCGAAGTTGTGCCGCCCTTCGAAGGTCCAGCCGTGGAACCACAGGCCGGTTTCCGTATCGGCGAGATAATGCGCGTGCAGCAGGAACTGGCGAACGGCTTCCTGGACGAGATCGTCGCGGCCTGCGGCGCGACCGTAATTCGCCAGGAAGAGGCACACCATGAAGAGGGTGTCGTCCCACAGCTCTCCCGGATTGAGGCCGTCGGACACGATGTGTTGGAAGCCGCCCTCCTCCGTCCGGGGAAGCTCGGTCATCACGCACTTCGCCCAGTGCTCGAGCGGGGCGTGCCAGCGCTCCTCCCGGGTCCTGTCCCAGAGCATGGAGAGACCCAGCATGGGAGCCGTCGTATTGACGTTGAGACCGGGCCGGCCCTTTCCGAGCTGACGCTCGTACCAAGCCTCGATCAGGCGGCGATGCTCGCTGTTTCCGGTGAACTCCCAGTACCGGACCAAGCCATACAGACCGACGCCCTGGGGCCATTCCCAGCCGTCGAAGCTGATGTAATCGCCGGGCGTGCCGTCAAGATTCGGCTCGTCGAACGTACCGTCGTGGCGCAAGGCCACCATGCCTGCGACGAGACGATCGAGCTGGCGCCTGAGGCGCCCTCCCTCCCTCATATGCGTTGCCTCCCGGGCATTGGTGCTTTTGTTGGGAGGATTTTTCAGTAAGCGCCCAGATTGCGCAATATGAAAATTTTTTGCACTATGCTCCCATGCCAACGACGCTCAAGAAGCCTGTCTCCTCCAAGTCCCTTGGGCGCAGCCGCCTGCGCGATATCGCCTTGGCCTGCGATGTTTCGATCAGCACGGTGTCCCGTGCTCTGGCAGGCCAGAAGGGCGTTCGGGACGATCTGCGCCAGCGGATCTTCGCGGCGGCCAGGAGCGCGCATTATCCGCTGCCCAACATGGTGCAGGGTGCGCGGATCGCGGTTTTCGCCAGCAAGGCGGCCATGACGGATTACGGCCGCACGCAATTCACGTGGCATGTGCTGGAGGGCTTGAAGGCAGCCGCCGCGTCACGGGAGATCGAGGTGTCCCTGGTGCCTCTTCCCGACCCGGACGAAAGTCAGTCTCCCCTGACGGACGTTCTGGACAATTCCGGCATTCTCGGCGTTCTCCTGCTGACGGTCGACGACATGCAGGTGATGCGCCGCATCCAGGAGAGCGGAAAACCCTCGGTCCTGATCAACAGCGACGATCCGCTCATGCGCATCTCGAGCGTGAGTCCCTGCAACCGGTCTGCGACGCGCATGGCATGCGATTATCTGATCGACCTGGGGCACGAGCGCATCGGCTTCGTCATGCGGCCCGGTCGCCCGACGATCCGACGCCGCCTCGAAGGCTGGCGCGACGCCCTTTCCGAGCACGGATTGCCCTGCCCGGATGAGAACGTGATCAGCGTCGAGGATTGGACGCCCGAATGCGCCGAGCGGGCCATCGGCGAGCGCCTCGACAACGGAACGCTCCATGTGAGCGCGCTCCTCTGCGCTGCCGACAGCCTCGCCTTGGGAGCGATCTCGGCCTTGAAGGCTCGCCAGATTGCCTGTCCGGAGAAGATATCGGTGATGGGCATCGACAATCTGCCGATCTCGGACCTTCTCACGCCGCGCTTGACCACCATGCACATTCCGGCCCGCGAGTTGGGCGAGACGGCCGTGGACATGGTGATTGAACTCTCCACGCAAGGTGAGAGGCTCGTGCGCCGAACGGAACTCGCCTGCCGTCTCATCGAGCGGGATTCCACGGCGGCAACGTCCATGGCGGCAACCTCCACGGCGGCATGAGAGAAGCCCCCGGCATGATGAGCCTCAATCCAAAGTTCGCGGACGCGTACAACAATCGCAGATAGGTCTACATACAGACCGGTCGGCACCAGGAGGCCCTTGCCGACTTCGACAGGGCACTGGCGCTGGAGGAGAGTCCGCGCTCCCTCGCGAACCGGGAACTCGCGCGCAAGGCGATAACAAACGCGCAGTAAACCTGGTGGATCGAGCCTCTCACACCGTGCCACAAGACAGCCGAAGCCCCTCGAGAGCAGAAGAATGCCTTCTTCAACAGCCGGAAGGATGTGGACGGGAAGACCATTGACCGCAGCGTGATCGGCATTCGTGGCTTGAACTCTGCCGACCACACCGAAGCGACCATGGAGCGGCTACAGTCGCGATAAATCCTCTGGAAATATGCCCGCCGAACAAAGAAAAAAGAAGTGGAGACCTCGCCTGGACTTGAACCAGGGTGCCAGGACTTGCGATCCTGTGCGTATTCATCTCCGCCACGAGGTCGTCTTCTATCAGTGCAGGCTGGAAGTGCCTGTTCAACGCGACCAGGGGCGAGTTGTTGCATACCCCTTGAGACCGATGCGGAACTCAATTCTTCCACCAAAGATAGCTGTACTTTCGAGCAGGGTTGCACTAGCGCATCGTGCGGACCCAGAGGGCCGCCCGAACGATGCTCTTTTCTAAGGCGAAAGCATCGGATCGATCCGAGAAAGTGGACCCGGTTGTCACTCACGTGGCCCTAGGGGTCGCCGAAGCGGCCCTCTACCTCTGCCCGACGATGCGCCCTCCTGAGAGCGGAGCATCGGATTCTGCAAACCGAAGGCTGAGAGATCGGCAAGGATGTGAAAGAGTTCAAGGAATTCAATGGTCGGAGCGGCGGGATTTGAACCCACGACCCCTAGTCCCCCAGACTAGTGCGCTAACCGGGCTGCGCTACGCTCCGACGCCTTGAACGGCCTGTGTCAATTAGCTTCGGAAGCACCGCTTCGCAACCCCTGAAATGCACTTTCGCCGCGAATCGCGGCCGAAATGCACATCTCAGGGAGGGATGGGCCGACCAGCCGGTCGCTCACGTCCTCCCGCCAAGGTGAAACCAACCGAGATCGACGGCGTTCGCGACAACAGCGGCAGCCCAGAGTCGAGCGCCTCTCCCGGCGCGTCGCGGCCAGGCCGTGAGCTTCGACGGAGAAATCTGATGGACCGACGTGCCCTCCTCCTCGGCGGCCTTGCCGCCACCCTCGTGACCATCCCTGCCCTGGCGCAGACCGGCGGCTCGGCCGGATCCTCGGGCATGTCCCGCACGGGCAGCCCCATGGGCCAAGCCGAGATGCACCACATGCAGCAGACCATGCAGCTCGGCATGGTGGCTCTGGAAACGAGCCGCATCGCCCTGAACAAGGCTCGCAACGAGGACCTCAAGCGCTTCGCGAATTTCGAAGTGCAGGAACAGACCACCCTGGCCGAGGTCCTGCGCTCGATGATGGATCCCGCAGCCACGGCCGCGACGGGGTCTTCCGGCGCCATGCAGGGCGACATGCAGATGGACGCCAGCGGCCGCGACATGCTGCAGACCCTGCAGAGCCAGCAGGCGGGCCCGGCTTTCGACAAGGCCTATCTGGACGGCCAGATGCAGGGCCACCGCAATCTGTTGCAGGCGCAGGAGGAATATCTGCAGTCCAATCCGCAGAACCGCGAGCATATGAACGTCGCCCGGATGGCGCGCACGCAGATCCGCGAGCATATCGCGCTGCTGGAGCGCATCCAGCAGACCCTGCGCTGACACGCGGTCCGGTCAAGAAAAGGCCCGCTCCACACGAGTGGAGCGGGCGAGGCACAGGAGCGGTCTCGGGAGGAATGCGACCTAAACTACCGCCTCCAGTGCTTGTTGCACGGGTGCGGCGTTCCACCTCATCCCATTGCGGCGAGAAGATCGGACGGCGCCCCTCCTGAACTCTTCCGCTCGCCAGTCGTTCTTGTCCAGGCGAGGTGAGTAGAAGGAACCTGTCGTGGCGCAGCGGAAGCGCGAGACCAATGTCGACGGAAGACGCGATAGCCCAAGTACCGATGCCAACAGGCCTGGCGATTTCACCTCTGTCCTGGACCGCAACATCAATGTTCTGCGGGAAACGCGCCAGCAGGAAGAAAGCCGGGCCGGGCTCCAGGACCGCATCGCCGAGGCCATCACCCGCTTCAGCGGCAACATGCTGTTCGTCTATCTCCACCTGGTGCTGGTCGGCGGCTGGACGCTCGTCAATGCCGGGCTGATCCCGGGAATCTCCCCTTTCGACCCGACCTTCGTGATCCTTGCGACGATCGCCTCGGTCGAGGCGATCTTCCTGTCAACCTTCGTGCTCATCAGCCAGAACCGCGCCGCTGCGGCAGCCGATCGCAGAGCGGAGCTCGACCTTCAAACCAATCTGCTGTCTGAGCACGAGATCACACGACTTTTGTCGCTCACCCGGGCCATCGCCGCACGCGTCGGCGTGGACGAAGCGCACGACCCCAGCCTCGATGAACTCGAAAAGCATGTCGCGCCCGAGAAGGTTCTCGAGAGGCTGGCGGAGGACGAAGCCGAGAACCAAGGGAATGGTGGGCGGTGAGGGGATCGAACCCCCGACCTGCGGTGTGTAAAACCGATGCTCTACCAGCTGAGCTAACCGCCCTTGTCGCTTCCGTTCGGGAATCCGTCACGAAGGAGCATGCGTCATATCAGAAGCTGCGGATGTTTCCAGCCCCGATCCGCCTCACATAAAAACAGAAGGCCAACAACGCAAGCGTGTTGGCCCTCATCGGAAGCAAAAGCTGCTGTAAAAACGCCTACTTGCCGTTGACGGCCTCCTTCAGGCCTGCGCCGGCACGGAACTTCGGGGTCTTGGACGCCGGAACCTTCACCTTCTCGCCGGTGCGGGGATTGCGGGCTTCACCGGCAGCGCGGTTCGTGACCACGAAGGTGCCGAAGCCGACGATCTTCACTTCGTCGCCCTTCTTCAGAGCCCCGGTGATCGCCTCGATGGCGGCGTCGATCGCCTCACCAGCCTGGCCACGAGAAAGACCGACCTTGTCGGCGACGGCAGCAACGAGCTCGCCTTTGTTCATATCATATCCTCCAATGATCGCGGCGATCTCAAGTTATGTAGTATCACCGCCTCAGGGAGGACTCGTGTGGCGCAAAGCTAATCCTTAAGCAAGCCCTAAAAAGCCGCAAATCGGCCATTTTCTGCTGTTTCGCACGAAAAAAGCCCCCGGACTTGCGATCCGGGGGCTCCATTTTTTCCTGACGCTACGTCAGCCACTCAGTGAGCAACGACCCCGGCGCCGTCGTCTTCGACGGCTGGTTTCGGGCCCTTGAGCACCGACGCCTCGTCCCATTCGATCGGCTCGGGAATCCGCACCAGGGCATGCTGGAGCACCTGATCCATGGTGGAGACCGGCACGATTTCGAGGCCGTTCTTCACGCTCGCCGGGATGTCGACCAGATCCTTGGCGTTCTCCTCGGGGATCAAGACCTTCTTGATGCCGCCGCGAAGGGCCGCGAGGAGCTTTTCCTTCAACCCGCCGATGGGAAGCACCCTGCCCCGCAGCGTGACCTCGCCCGTCATGGCGATGTCGCGGCGAACCGGGACACCGCTGACGACCGAGACGATCGCGGTCGCCATGGCGATGCCGGCGGAGGGACCATCCTTGGGCGTCGCACCTTCCGGCACGTGCACGTGGATGTCGCGACGGTCGAACAGCGGCGGCTCGACCCCGAAGGCAACCGCACGGGAGCGGACATAGGACGCCGCCGCCGAGATCGATTCCTTCATCACGTCACGCAGGTTGCCCGTGACGGTCATCTTGCCCTTGCCCGGCATCATGATGCCTTCAATGGTGAGCAGCTCGCCCCCCACCTCGGTCCAGGCGAGACCCGTAACGGTGCCGACCGAATCCTCCGTCTCGGCCTCGCCGTAGCGGTAGCGCGGCGGTCCGAGATAGTCCGGCAGATTCTCCGCGGTGACCTCGACGGAGGTGACCTTGGAAATCAGGATCTCCTTCACGGCCTTGCGGACGAGATTGTTGATCTCGCGCTCGAGGTTACGCACGCCGGCCTCGCGGGTATAGCGGCGGATCAGCATGAGCAGAGCGTCGTCGCTGACCTTCCACTCCTTCTCCTGCAGGCCGTGCTTCTGCATGGACGACGGGATCAGGTGCGTGCGGGCGATCTCGGCCTTCTCCTCCTCGGTGTAACCCGCGATGCGGATCACTTCCATACGGTCGAGAAGCGGGCCGGGAATGTTGAGCGTGTTGGCCGTCGTCACGAACATCACGTTGGAGAGATCGTAATCGACCTCCAGGTAATGGTCGTTGAACGAGCTGTTCTGCTCCGGATCCAAGACCTCCAGGAGAGCCGCGGACGGATCGCCGCGGAAATCCATGCCCATCTTGTCGATCTCGTCGAGCAGGATGAGCGGGTTGGACGTCTTGGCCTTGCGCATCGACTGGATGATCTTGCCGGGCATGGAGCCGATATAGGTCCGGCGGTGACCCCGGATCTCCGACTCGTCACGGACGCCGCCGAGCGACATGCGCACGAACTCGCGGCCCGTGGCCTTGGCGATCGACTTGCCGAGCGAGGTCTTGCCGACGCCGGGAGGGCCGACGAGGCAGAGGATCGGACCAGTCAGCTTGTTGGCGCGCTGCTGCACGGCCAGGTACTCGACGATGCGCTCCTTGACCTTGTCCAGACCGTAGTGATCCGAATCCAGGATGTCCTGGGCGGCCTTCAGGTCCTTCTTCATCTTCGAGCGGCGGCCCCACGGAATGCCGAGCAGCCAGTCGAGATAGTTGCGCACGACGGTGGCTTCCGCGGACATGGGCGACATCTGGCGGAGCTTCTTCAGCTCGCCCAGCGCCTTCTCGCGGGCTTCCTTCGTGAACTTGGTCTTTTCGATCTTCTCCTCGAGCTCGGCCAGCTCGTCACGACCTTCGTCGTCGCCGAGCTCCTTCTGGATCGCCTTCATCTGCTCGTTGAGATAGTACTCGCGCTGCGTCTTCTCCATCTGACGCTTCACGCGGGTGCGGATCCGCTTCTCGACCTGCAGGACGGAGATTTCGCTCTCCATCATGCCGAGCACCTTCTCGAGGCGCTGCGCGACGGTCGGGGTCTCCAGGATCGCCTGCTTGTCGGCAATCTTGATCGCGAGGTGCGAAGCGATGGTGTCGGCGAGCTTCGCGGGCTCGTCGATCTGGGTCACCGCGGAGACGACCTCCGGCGAGACCTTCTTGTTGAGCTTCACGTAGTTCTCGAACTCGGCCACCACCGAGCGGGCAAGCGCCTCCGCCTCGATCTGGTTTCCAAGGGAATCGGGAAGCACTTCGGCTTCGGCCTCGTAGAATTCTTCGGTGCGGGTATAGGCCTTCACCTGGGCACGGCTCGCCCCCTCGACCAGCACCTTCACGGTGCCGTCGGGCAGCTTGAGAAGCTGGAGCACGTTGGCCAGGGTGCCGACCTTGTAGATCGCATCCGCGGCCGGATCATCGTCCGTCGCATCGATCTGCGTGGCGAGCAGGATGTGACGGTCGTTCTTGACCACCTCCTCGAGCGCGCGGATCGACTTTTCACGGCCGACGAAGAGCGGCACGATCATGTGCGGGAAGACGACGATGTCACGCAGAGGCAGAACCGCATAGGTTCCGGTCGAGCCCGGAATGACAGGCTGACGAGGCTTCGACTGTGTCATGAGACAACATCCTTATGTCTGCGTCCGGAGGGCCCCTTGAGTAAGCTGGTTCTCGGACGGGATACCGGAATGCTCAGGCTTTTCTTATGGCTGCATCCGGTACGGGGCGTCGTCCCTCGGGGAATGAGCGGACGGCCGCCTCGCAAGAAAGTATGTGGCGTTGCGGATGCAGTGTTTCAAGAACCGTATCCGCAGCGCCCTCGATCATAAAAAACCTTGCAGGACCTCAGGCGCTGGCGCTTGCGGTCTGCTCCGCGCGGTCGCCGTGAATGAAGAGCGGTTTCGCCTTGCCCTCCACGACCTCGGGACCGATGACCACCTGCTCGACGGAATCGAGACCCGGAAGGTCGTACATGGTTTCGAGCAGGATGCCCTCCATGATGGAGCGCAGGCCGCGGGCGCCGGTCTTCCGTTCGATCGCCTTCTTGGCGATGAGGGTCAGCGCTTCGTCCTGGAAGGTCAGCTGCACATTCTCCATCTCAAAGAGGCGCTGGTACTGCTTGACCAGTGCGTTCTTCGGCTCCTGCAGAATGGTCTTGAGAGCATCCACATCGAGATCCTCGAGCGTCGCCAGAACCGGCAGACGGCCGACGAACTCGGGGATGAGGCCGAACTTCAAGAGGTCCTCGGGCTCCACCTCGCGGAAGATCTCGCCCGTCCGGCGATCGTCCGGCGCACTCACCGACGCGCCGAAGCCGATGGACGTGCCCTTGCCGCGGCCGGCGATGATCCGCTCCAGGCCCGCGAAGGCGCCGCCGCAGATGAACAGGATGTTGGTCGTGTCCACCTGCAGGAACTCCTGCTGCGGATGCTTGCGGCCGCCCTGCGGAGGCACCGAGGCAACGGTGCCCTCCATGATCTTCAGCAGAGCCTGCTGCACGCCCTCGCCCGAGACGTCGCGGGTGATGGACGGGTTGTCGGACTTGCGGGAGATCTTGTCGATCTCGTCGATATAGACGATGCCGCGCTGCGCCCGCTCAACATTGTAGTCGGAGGCCTGGAGCAGCTTGAGAATGATGTTCTCGACGTCCTCGCCCACATAGCCTGCTTCCGTCAGGGTCGTGGCGTCGGCCATGGTGAAGGGCACGTCCAGAATGCGGGCGAGAGTCTGCGCGAGCAGGGTCTTGCCCGAGCCGGTCGGGCCGATCAGCAGGATGTTGGACTTCGCCAGTTCCACGTCGTTGTGCTTGGTCGCGTGGGCCAGACGCTTGTAATGGTTGTGGACCGCCACCGAGAGCACCTTCTTGGCGTGCTCCTGGCCGATCACGTAGTCGTCCAGAACGCGGCTGATTTCCTTCGGGGTGGGCACGCCATCCCGGGACTTCACGAGGGACGATTTCGACTCCTCGCGGATGATGTCCATGCAGAGCTCGACGCATTCATCACAGATGAAAACCGTCGGGCCAGCGATCAGCTTGCGAACCTCGTGCTGGCTCTTGCCGCAGAAGGAGCAGTACAGCGTGCTCTTGGAGTCGTTGCCGCCAGCCTTGGTCATTATCACATCTCCAATCCGTGCCGGGACGGCCCTGCGCCGGCCCCGCACCCTTTAAGTTATGAGCGCCGGAGCTAATGAAAGGTTCCGGCGCTAAGAATTTTCACGTCAAATCGCCTCGCCTCCCGAATCCATATGCAATCACGGGCCGGGTCCGCGATCAACAGAAACGGGATAACAAGTTAAAAAGACGCACCTGGGGAGAATCTTTCCCCAGGTTTTAAGGATTAGACCGGGGGCGCCACCGGCTCCGGACGCTTCTCGATAACCTGGTCGATCAGGCCGAACTCCCGGGCGGCCTCGGCCGTCATGAAGTTGTCGCGCTCGAGCGCCCGCTCGATTTCCTCGTAGTTCCGGCCCGTGTGACTCACGTAGATTTCATTGAGCCGGCGCTTGAGAGCCTCGCTTTCGCGGGCGTGGATCATGATGTCCGTGACCTGGCCCTGGTACCCGCCGGAGGGCTGGTGAACCATGATTCGGGCGTTCGGGAGCGCGAAGCGCATGCCCTTCTCGCCCGCAGTCAGCAGGAGCGAGCCCATCGAGGCGGCCTGGCCGACGCATAGGGTCGAAACCGGGCAGCGGATGAACTGCATGGTGTCGTAGATCGACAGGCCGGAGGTCACGACGCCGCCCGGCGAGTTGATATAGAAGGAGATTTCCTTCTTCGGGTTCTCGGCCTCGAGGAACAGCAGCTGCGCCACGATGAGCGACGCCGAATAGTCTTCGACCGGACCCGTGAGGAATATAATCCGCTCGCGGAGGAGGCGCGAATAGATGTCGAAGGCGCGCTCACCGCGGTTCGACTGCTCGACCACCATGGGAACGAGCGTATTGTTGTAGAGCGCTACCGGATCTCTCATTGTCTCACTGCTCCAAAGCGGCCGCGCGGTATGCGCGGCCGTCTGATTGACGCAAGCTGCGAGACGCTCGAGATGGAGCGTTACTCGCCCTTGCTGGCTTTCTTACCGCCGTTGCCCTTCGGCTCGGAACCGGCGCCTTCGGCGTCATCGTCGCTGAAGAGGGCTTCCTTGGAAACGGCCTCCTCGGTCACCTTCACCTGCGAGAGGATCTGGTCGACAACTTTCTCCTCGAACAGAGGAGCCCGAATTTCAGCGAGAGCCTGCGGGTTCTTCTGGTAGAACTCCCAAACCTGCCGCTCCTGGCCGGGGTACTGACGGACCCGCTCGATGAGGGCCTGAGTCACCTCGTCGTCGGAGATCTTGATATCGGACTTCTCACCGATCTGCGCAAGGACCAACCCGAGGCGGACGCGACGCTCCGCGATCTTGCGGTAATCGGCCTTGGCCTGCTCTTCCGTGGTGTCCTCGTCGGCGAAGGTGCGGCCGTTCGACTTCATGTCGGCCTCGACCTGCGACCATACGGCAGCGAATTCCTGCTCGACCAGGGTCGGCGGCAGCTCGAAGCTGTACTTGGCGTCGAGGGCGTCCAGGAGCTCCTTCTTGACCTTGCGGCGGGACTGGGTGTCGAAGTCGCGCTTGATGGCGTCGCGGATGGCGTCCTTGAGCTTGTCCAGGGACTCCATGCCGAAGCCCTTGGCCATCTCGTCGTCGATCTTCAGCTCGCCGGGAGCCTCGACTTCCTTCACGGTCACATCGAACTCGGCGTCCTTGCCGGCCAGGTGAGCGGCGAGGTAGTTCTCCGGGAACTTGACCTTAACGAGCTTGGTGTCGCCCGCCTTCAGGCCCACGAGCTGGTCCTCGAAGCCGGGAATGAAGGTGTTGGAGCCGAGCTCCACGCGGATGTCCTGGCCGTTGCCGCCCTCGAACTCCGTGCCGTCGATACGGCCTACGAAGTCGACGACCACCCGGTCGCCCTCGGCGGCCGCGCCGTCCTTCGTCTCGAAGGAGCGGTTCTGCTTGGCCATGCGCTCCAGCGACTCGTTGATTTCCGTATCGGAAACCTCGACCACCGGCTTCGTCACGCTCACGTCGGACAGGTCGGCGAGCTCGAATTCCGGCAGGACCTCGAGGGCGACCGTGAAGGCCAGATCACCTTTGGCGTCCATGGCCTTCTCGATGGAGTCCTTGTCCTCGGGGAACTGGATCTGCGGCTCGTGGGCGAGCTTCAGGCCGTTGTCCTCGACGATCTTGCGGTTGGCCTCGTTGACGGCATTTTGGAGAACGTCCGACATCACGGAACGGCCGTAGACCTTGCGCAGGTGGGCGACCGGCACCTTGCCGGGACGGAAGCCGTTGATCCGCACGCGATCCTTGATGTTGTCCAGCTCGCTGTTCAGGCGCTGCTCCAACTCGGTGGCCGGGAGCACGACCTTGAACTCTCGCTTCAAGCCTTGGGACAGTGTTTCCGTCACCTGCATTGTTCTATTCGCCTTCATTCGCTCGAAAAATTGATGTTAGGCTCCGGCCGATGCGGCATCATGCCGTCAACCAGGTGCCAGGAGCCTCCGGACCCAATCCTGACGATTGGTGCGGGCGGAGGGAGTCGAACCCCCACGACTTGCATCGCTGGAACCTAAATCCAGTGCGTCTACCAGTTCCGCCACGCCCGCATGGGAGCAGCACGATACACGCACCCCTCTTCCGGGACGCGGCTCTATAGCATGCTTGGCGCGCCATGCATTAAAAAAGTTCGTGCGCCGGCGCAAGGCAACCGGACTTGGCCTTTCCGGTTCAAAAGGATACCCGTAAGCCTGAAGCCACAGCCGCGAGCCCTCCCGCATGATCACCCGCCGCGCCGCCACCGCCGGCCTCGCCGCAACCCTGATCGGATTGAGCAACCGGACCGCAGCCCAGACGGCCTCGCCTTCCGCGGCCGTCGAGGGTCTGAAAGGCAACGGTCCGCGTTGGACGGTGACCGCGAGGTCCCAGCCGCTCCGGCTGCGCCACGACGCCACGAGGGACGCCGAAATCTGGGCCTTCAATGGCGAACTGGCACGGGTCTTCCGGCTGAAGCACGGGGCGGACGTGCGGCTGTCCCTCACGAATGAAACCGCCCTGCCCTTGTCGCTGCACTTCCATGGAATGCGTGGTCCCAATGCCATGGACGGGGTCGGTGGCCTGACCCAGAAGCCTGTCGCCCCTGGCGAGAGCTTCGACTACACCTTCACCCCACCCGATCCCGGCACCTTCCTGATCCGCCCCTGCCCCCTGGGTGGCAGCGCCGAGCCGACGGAACGGGGCTTGTCCGCGCTGCTGATCGTCGAGGAAGCCGATCCGCCCCAGGTCGACCAAGACATCGCTTTGCTCTTGGACGATTGGGCCCTCTCGGACGACGGCAGCCTTGCTCTTTCTCAACCAGCCCCTGCAGGTCGTCTCGGCAGCTTCCTCACGCTGAACGGCAAGCCGACACCGCAGCCGATCAAGGCCCGGCCGGGCGAACGCATCCGGCTTCGGCTCGCCAATGCCTGCAACGCGCGGGCCATGCGCCTGCGCTTCGACGGGCTGAAGGCTTACGTGATCGCCGTCGACGGGCAGCCCTCCAGCACCTTCGAACCGCTGAAGGCCACGCTGCCCTTCGCGCCCGGCAACCGGTACGACCTCCTGATCGACCTTCCAACCGAAGCGGGGCAGACCGGCGCCGTGACGGCAGCGATCGGGAATGGTTTTCCCCTCGCCGAGATAACGACCGAAGGCGACCGGCGGGAGGCCCTGCCCGATGTCGCCCCGCTGCCCCCGAACCCCAAGCTTCCGGACGCCATCCGGCTTCAGGACGCCTCCCGTAAGGACGTGGTGATCAAGGGCGATCCCAAGACGAACGCTCCCTGGACGGTCAATGGAGCGGCCGGCGATGTCTCGAGTGCACCGCTCGTGAAGGTCAAACGCGGCACGCCCGTCGTCCTGGCGCTCAAGAACGAGACCGCGTTCATGCAGCCCGTCCATCTGCACGGCCATTCCTTCCGGCTCCTCCACGCGCTCGACGACGGCTGGGAGCCCTACTGGCTCGACACCGTGCAGGTTCCGGAGGGCAAGACAATCCGCATCGCCTTCGTGGCCGACAATCCCGGCAAGTGGCTTCTCGCCTCGACCGTCATGGAGCGGTTCGACGCGGGCCTGTGGACCTGGATCGAGGTTACGTAAGGAGCGCGCGCAGAACGCCCGGGACCAGCTCGGGCAGGTCCTCCGCGATCAGCCCCGGCCCGAAGCTCGCGCCGGCTTCCGCGTGGATCCAAACCCCGGCGCAGGCGGCCTCGAAGGCGGGCAGCCCCTGGGCCATGAGGCCCGCTACGATGCCGCAGAGAGTGTCGCCCGAACCGGCTGTCCCGAGATAGGGCGTGCCGTTCCCGTTGATTGCGGCGCGCCTGTCGGGCGCCGCGATCACCGTGTCGGGGCCCTTCAGCACCACCACGGCGCCGGTATAGACGGCGGCGCGGTGCGCTCGCTCGATTTTGGATTCCGGATCAAGGATATCCGGGTGCCCCTTGAACAAGCGCCTGAACTCGCCGTCATGGGGTGTCAGCACGGTCGGAGCGTGGCCGAAAGCCCCCTGGAGCTCCGTGGCCAGTCCCTCGAAGGCGGTCAGCGCATCCGCGTCGAGGACGAGGCTGCGGCGGGCATGGGCCGCCACGGCCACCATCGCGCGGGTGCCCGAATGGACCCCGAGGGCGGGCCCGAGCACGAGCGCGTTCAGCCGCGCGTCCTGGAGGATCTGGTGCAGGCCCTCCGGCCCGTCGCAGCCGCGCAGCATGACGGCCGTGAGATGGGCCGCGTTGATCCCGATCGCCTCCGGAGGCGACGCCACGGTGACGAGGCCGGACCCGATCCGCAACGCCGCCCGCGCGGCCAGCCGCGCGGCCCCGGTCCGGGTCGCGCCCCCCGAGACCACGAGGGTATGGCCGCGCTCGTATTTGTGGGAGCCGAGTCCCGGCCTGGGCAGCGTGTCGCGCCACAGGGACGGAGCATTGGCGAAGAGCCTGCCGCCCGTCGCCTCAAGGGTCGACCGGGCGATGCCGATGTCGGCGACCTCCACCTCCCCGCAGAAAGCCCGGCCCGGCATCAGCAAGTGGCAAGGCTTGCAGGCCGCGAAGGCCACCGTCCGGACGGCCCTGACGGCGACACCCCTCACCTGGCCGGTCTCCCCGTCCAGTCCCGACGGCAGATCGACGGCCAGAATGGGCCTCCCGGAGGCATTCATGCGCTCGACCGCGACGCGGGCGGCCCCGCCGAGGTCCCGCGCGAGGCCGGTCCCGAACAGCGCGTCCACGATCAGGTCGGCCTCGGCGAAAGGCAGGGCTTCCACCGGAGCGACGGCCCCCTTCCAGTCCTTCGCCGCCAGGGCGGCATCGCCCGAGAGGCGGTCGATGCCCCCGAGAAGCCCGAGGGAGACCCGATGCCCTTGCTCCGCCAAGCGGGCCGCGACGACGAACCCGTCGCCCCCGTTCTGCCCAGGTCCGGCGGCGACGATCACCCGCGCCTCTTTCGTGAGCATTTCCGTTGCAGCACGGGCGACGGCCTGTCCTGCGCGCCGCATCAGTTCGATGCCCGGAACCCCCGACTCGATGGTCCAGACATCGGCTTGCCGCATGTCCCGGGGGCGAAGAACGAGTTCAGGAGCCATCCGAGCCCTCAAAATGACCTCAAATCGAGGCTTTGCCGCTGAAAACCGCACTTGCACAAACTTTGAGCAGGAACTGCTCTCCAGAGGTGCAATTGCGCCCGATTTGAATCGTTGAATCCATGGAAGGCGCCCAGTGCTGGTGCTAAAAGCGGCAAGTCCCGAACCGAAACGGTTATCCGATGAAGAAAATCGAAGCCATCATCAAACCTTTCAAGCTCGATGAAGTCAAAGAAGCCCTCCAGGAGGTCGGCCTCCAGGGCATCACGGTCATCGAGGCAAAGGGTTTCGGCCGTCAGAAGGGCCACACGGAACTTTACCGTGGGGCGGAATACGTCGTCGACTTCCTGCCCAAGGTGAAGCTCGAGATCGTCCTGAACGACGACATGGCCGAAAGCGCCATCGAGGCGATCCGCAAGGCCGCCCAGACCGGCCGCATCGGAGACGGAAAGATTTTCGTGTCGACGGTCGAAGAGGCCGTCCGCATCCGTACAGGCGAGACCGGATCCGACGCGATCTGATCTCGCCATCTCAAGCCGAGGCGCGAGCCGAGGACAATTTCAAGGGCAGAAGAGGACCTAACATCATGCAGACCGCCAAGGATGTGCTCAAGGCGATCAAAGATAACGACGTCAAATACGTCGACTTCCGTTTCACGGATCCGCGCGGCAAGTGGCAGCACGTGACGTTCGACGTCTCGATGGTCGATGAGGACCTGCTTGCCGACGGGATCATGTTCGACGGCTCCTCCATCGCCGGGTGGAAGGCGATCAACGAATCCGACATGACCCTCATGCCCGATCCGACCACGGCCCAGATGGACCCCTTCTTCTCGGCGTCCACCATGTCGATCAACTGCGACATTCTCGAGCCGGCCACGGGCGAGCCCTACAACCGCGACCCGCGCGGCATCGCCAAGAAGGCAGAGGCCTACCTGAAGTCCACCGGCATCGCCGACACGGTCTATGTGGGCCCCGAGGCCGAGTTCTTCGTGTTCGACGACGTGAAGTTCATGGCCGATCCCTACAACACGGGCTTCAAGCTCGACTCGGCCGAGCTGCCGATCAACGGCGACACGCCCTACGAGGGCGGCAACCTCGGCCACCGCATCCCGACCAAGGGCGGCTATTTCCCGGTTCCCCCGCTGGATTCGGCCCAGGACATGCGCGGCGAAATGCTGGCGGCCATGAAGGCCATGGGCGTGACCGTCGAAAAGCACCATCACGAGGTGGCTTCCGCCCAGCACGAGCTCGGTACGAAGTTCAACACCCTCGTCCGCACCGCCGACGAGATGCAGATCTACAAGTACTGCATCCACAACGTCGCCCAGTCCTATGGCAAGACGGCCACCTTCATGCCGAAGCCGGTCTACGGCGACAACGGCTCGGGCATGCACGTGCACCAGTCCCTCTGGAAGGGCGGCAAGCCTCTCTTCGCGGGCAACAAGTATGCCGACCTGTCCCAGGAATGCCTGTGGTACATCGGCGGCATCATCAAGCACGCCAAGGCCCTGAACGCTTTCACGAATCCCTCGACGAACTCCTACAAGCGTCTCGTCCCGGGCTACGAGGCTCCGGTTCTGCTGGCCTACTCGGCCCGCAACCGCTCGGCTTCGTGCCGCATTCCGTGGACGACCTCGCCGAAGGCCAAGCGCGTCGAGGTTCGCTTCCCCGATCCGACCGCCAACCCGTACCTCGCCTTCGCGGCGCTGCTGATGGCCGGTCTCGACGGCATCGTGAACAAGATCGATCCCGGCCAGGCCATGGACAAGGACCTGTACGACCTGCCCCCGAAGGAACTCAAGAAGATCCCGACGGTCTGCGGCTCGCTGCGCGAAGCTCTCGCCAGCCTCGACAAGGACCGCGCGTTCCTCAAGGCCGGCGGCGTCTTCAACGACGACTTCATCGACAGCTACATCGAGCTGAAGATGACCGAGGTCGCCCGCTTCGAGATGACCCCGCACCCGGTCGAGTTCCAGATGTACTACTCGGTCTGATCGACACCGTTCCTCCCGGCTGCTTTTCATCGCAGCCTTCCTGCCGGAGCCCCAGGGCTCCGGCATTTTTGTTTGGATTCCCAGGAATTAAGAGGCCCATCTAGGAAAAAGCGGTCACGAAGCGGGAACGCTTAACCCCTCCTCCGAGTTACCCAGCCCGACGCGGTCGATCCAGAGTGACCGCGCGCTTGAGCCATGCTCAAGCAAGAAGCTTTAAGAGGAGTAGAGGAAATGAAGAGCATCATGATCGCGACCGCGGCCGCTGTCGGCCTGCTCGCCGCCGTTCCAGCCGGCGCCCAGACCACCGTGACGACCACCACGACGGAATCGACCGGCTCCATCACGATCGCTCCGGAAAAGCGCACCGTCATCCGCCAGCGCCTGAGCACGGCGAAGCCCGTGACCGTGAAGGAGAAGGTCACGGTAGGCGCGACGGTGCCCGATACGGTCGAGCTGAACACCGTCCCGGACACCATCGTGTCCGACATTCCGACCGTGAAGGGATACAGCTATTTCGTCTACAACGACGACGTGGTCCTGGTGGACCCGAAGACCCGCAAGGTCGTGACCATCGTCGAGTAAGGCAGCTCCCCTCGGACAATGCCGCCCCAAAGCCGAGCGGCATTGCCCTTCAGCGAGACACATCCAACGAAAAAGGCCCGGGTTTCCCCGGGCCTTTTCTGTCGCGGATGCGACGGATCTTAGTAGGTGCCGAAGCGGAAGTTCAGACCGGCGCGAACCACGCCGAACTCGGCGTCGTAGTTGCCGACTGCGGTATCCGTGTCGAGGTTCACGTACAGACCTTCGACCTTGGCCGAGAGGTTGTTGGTGAAGGCGTACTCGACGCCGCCGCCGACCGTCCAGCCGTTGGCCTCGTCAGCGAAAGCGAAGCCGCCCGTGGCGTACACGAGAGCGCGATCGAAGGCCACACCGGCGCGAGCGCGGACCGTGCCGAACCAGTCGCTGGACTCGAACACGTCGTCGTCGTTGCCGAAATCGGCGTACTGGATGTCGCCCTCGACGCCGACCACGAACGAGCCGAACTGGTAGTTGTAGCCTGCCTGAGCGCCGCCCACGAAGCCACCCTCGTCGTCGAGGTCATAGGTGATGCCACCAATGGTGACCTCGTCGTCCGTGTTCCAGCCGTAGCCAGCGTTCACACCGACGTAGAAGCCCGTCCAGGTGAAGAGCGGAACAGCGGCCACGATCGGAGCCGGAGCGCGGCGGGAGGGGAGGTCAGCAGCCACGGCGCCAGCGGTGAGGCCGAGCAGAGCAACCGAAGAGAGGAGAATCTTTTTCATTTGTTTTTCCATTCGCGAAGAACGCTATGGCCCCGCTTCTAGCTCAGGGTCGCGGCGACGTCTGTCACTTTTCCGCAACACTGAAGGAGGGAAGGCGATCGACTGCTTTCCGCTCAGGAAGAATGCGGATCATCGGCGAGAACGGCGCACGAGCGCGCTCCCTTGAGGCAGTCTCCACCGAATGTCTATATAGCTGAAATATTTGTGGTATTCTCGACATCCCGGGCCTTGGAAAGGACTCCGAATCCCCTCTCGGACCCGGTAATAAATCGTTGACCATGCCGAGAAGGAATGCCTTTTCGCTGCTCGGCTCAGCCCTCTTCAAGCCACAGGCGCATGGCCTGCGCGACCCGCTCCGGCTGCTCCAGGGTGGACAGGTGGCCGGCCCCGGGCACGACCGCGAGGGACGCCCATTCGATCATGTCGGCCATTTCACGGGCGATCTCGGGAGGCGTGATGGCGTCGCCCTCGCCGACGAGAATCAGCGTCGGGATCTCGATGCCGGGCAGCAGCGGGCGTGAATCGGCGCGCGCCATGATGGCTCGCTGCTGCTTGATGTAAGCGTCGGCACCGGTCTCCCGCATCATTCCGAACACGATGCCTTGGAGAACTTGGTCGGACCGGTTCTCGGGATGAACCAGGCGCGGCCAGAGTTTCGCATGGATGTCCTCGAATCGCCCGGCCCGCGCCAGCGCGATGAGCCGCTCCCGGTCCTGGCTCGCCTCCGGCGTATCGGGCTTAGGACTCGTATCGAGCAGGGCAAGCCGTTGAACCCGCTCAGGGGCTTGGCGCATGACCTCCAGGGCCACGTAGCCGCCCATGGAGAGCCCGGCGAGGGCGAAGCGCTCCGGTGCATCCTTCAAGAGGCGCGCGGCGATGGCGGGGATCGAATCATCCTGCCCATGATCGGCCACGACAACGTTCCTGCTTCCGGACAAGGCGTCGATCTGAGCTTCGAACAGACGCGCCGTGCAGGCCAAACCCGGAATCAGAACCAACGTTTCGGCCATATCCTCATCCCTTTGCAAGTTTGCTTGTATTGACAAGCCCATACCTTGTCCTATGGTCCCGCCACGCCTCAACTTGAGCAAGAGCCTCAGGTGAAACCAGTCTCGCGCCTGTTTGTTGCCGTAGAGCGCGGCCGGCATCGTCAGCGCACCCTGCCCAACGGTATAGAGATTCATGTCGTTCGCCGAACTCGGACTAAGCGATAAAGTGCAACAGGCTGTTGCCGCCGCCGGTTATACTGAGCCGACGCCCATTCAGGCCCAGGCCATTCCCCATGTGCTCGCCCGCAGGGACGTGCTCGGGATCGCTCAGACCGGCACGGGCAAGACGGCGGCCTTCACGCTGCCGATGCTCACGATGCTCGAGCATGGCCGGGCCAGGGCCCGCATGCCGCGCACGCTGATCCTGGAGCCGACCCGCGAGCTGGCCGCCCAGGTCGAGGACAATTTCGACAAGTACGGCATCAACCACAAGCTCTCGGTGGCACTCCTGATCGGAGGCGTGTCCTTCGGCGACCAGGACGCCAAGATCACCAGGGGGGTGGACGTGCTGATCGCGACGCCCGGCCGTCTCCTCGATCATTTCGAGCGAGGCAAGCTGCTTCTCACGGGCGTCGAACTCCTCGTGATCGACGAGGCGGACCGCATGCTCGACATGGGATTCATCCCGGATATCGAGCGTATCGTGAAGCTCGTCCCCTTCACCCGCCAGACCCTCTTCTTCTCGGCGACCATGCCGCCGGAAATCCAGCGCCTCGCGGATGCCTTCCTGCACAACCCGGTCAAGGTCGAAGTGGCCCGCGCCGCCACGGCGGCGGCGACCATCACCCAGCGCCTCGTGGCGACGGGCCGCGAGGACTGGCAGAAGCGCGAGACCCTGCGCGGCCTGATCCGCAACGCAACGGACCTGCAGAACGCCGTGGTCTTCTGCAACCGCAAGCGCGACGTGGCCGTGCTCCACCGCTCCCTGCAGAAGCACGGTTTCGATGCGGTGGCGCTCCACGGCGACATGGACCAGCACGCCCGTATGGCGGCCCTCGACAGCTTCAGAAGCGGGGAGATGCCCATTCTGGTGGCGAGCGACGTGGCGGCCCGAGGCCTGGACATTCCCACGGTCAGCCATGTGTTCAACTACGATGTTCCTCATCACGCGGAGGATTACGTCCACCGCATCGGCCGCACGGGCCGCGCCGGTCGCGCCGGCCAAGCCTTCACCCTCGTCAGCCCTGGAGACGAGAAATCGCTCGCTGCGATCGAGAAGCTGATCACCACCCCCGTCGAGTGGGAGGGCCCCACTCTCGCCGATCTTCCGCCGTCGGAAAGATCGTCCCGCCGCAGCGGCCGGGGCGAGGAGCGCTCCTCCCGTGGGCGCAAGGTCAAGGTCCGGACCGGCCGTCAACGCTCCGGAGGCGACCAGGCGCAGGACGAAGCGGCACCCGCGCGCGAGGCGCCCGCTCCCCAACCGGAGCAGCCCGCCCGCAAGCCGCGCCCCGAACGGGAGCGCCCCGAGCGGGATCGCTCCGCGGCGAGGGGGAATTCGGGCCGGTCCCGTCGTGACGACGATGACGCTCCGGTCAAAGGCATGGGCGACCATGTGCCGGCGTTCCTGATGCGGCCGGTCACGATCAAAAAGTCCTAGAGGGCGGGTTCCCGGCCGGCCTTTCGGGGCTTCCGGGCAGGCGGGAATCTCGTAGCCTTCCTCGCGCCCGCCGCTTTGGCGCGCAACGCCGCGCCCAGAGCCGTGCGAGCCAGATCCGCCGCCTCCTCCGGGTCGTCGAGAGCCGATTCGGGCATGAGCCAGTAGCTCATGATCGTGGTTCGGCCATCCTTCGTCTGATAGCTGAAAGGCTGCGAGCCGAGATCGCGAAAGCGGCCGAGGTTTTCGTCGTCGACCTTCAGGTAGAGCGCGCCGTCGCTCTCGAGAGCGAACATCACGCCCTCGCGGTAGATCCCGGATCCGCCGAACATACGGCGGATGCTGACCGGGCCGAACGCCTGAAAGATGTCGCGGAGCGCCTCGGCGTCCATCGCCTAGCCCGTGGTGTGGAGCGCGGGGGGCGTAGCCGGCGTGATCGCGACGGATTCGCCGCAACCGCAGGCCGAGGTCTGGTTCGGATTGTTGAAGACGAATTGCGACGACATCTTCGTCGTCTGGAAATCCATTTCCGTGCCCAGCAGGAACAGCACCGCCTTGGGGTCGATGAGCACGGTCACGCCCTTGTCCTCGACCACCTCGTCGAGCGGGTTGACGCTTTCCGCGTATTCCATGGTGTAGGACATGCCGGCGCAGCCGCCGTTCTTCACGCCCACGCGAACGCCCACGATGGGACGGTCCGCCCTGGCGATGATGTCCTTGACGCGGGTCGCCGCCGCGTCGGTCAAGGTGACGACCTTGAAACCGGGTAGAGCCATAAGCCTTCTCTCCTGACGGCCGGGTTCAAGGCCCGGGCAGAACGAGTACGATACGATCCATAGATAAGAGATCCGTCGGCAAACGTCGAGATCAACGGGGTTGTGATTACGGCCCCGCTGCCTCATATCGGGTATGCTTCCCCCGAACCGAAATTCCATGAAGGAGAACAGATGCCGCATCATATGCCGCTGATATCCACGATCGTCGTCGGCCTCGTGCTGGCCTTCGTTCTCGGGGCGATCGCCCAGCGGCTTCGCATCTCTCCCCTTGTCGGCTATCTCCTGGCCGGCGTTCTCGTCGGTCCCTTCACGCCCGGCTACGTGGCGGATCAGGGCCTCGCCAACCAGCTTGCCGAAATCGGTGTGATCCTGCTGATGTTCGGCGTGGGTCTTCACTTTTCGTTGAAGGACCTTCTCTCCGTCCGGGCCATCGCGGTGCCGGGCGCCGTCGTTCAGATCGCCAGCGCGACGCTGCTCGGCATGGGTCTCGCCTGGCTCATGGGCTGGAGTCTCGGCTCTGGTGTGGTCTTCGGCCTCGCCCTTTCGGTCGCCAGTACGGTGGTGCTGCTGCGCGCCCTGCAGGAGCGCCGCCTCGTGGAGACGGAGCGGGGGCACATCGCGGTCGGCTGGCTGATCGTGGAAGACCTCGCCATGGTCCTCACCCTGGTTCTCCTTCCAGCCTTCGCGGAGGCGACCTCCGGAGCCTCCGCCGACGCCGGATCGATCGCCCTTTCGCTCGGCCTCACCCTTGGCAAGGTCGTCGCCTTCGTGGCCGTGATGCTGATCGTGGGCCGCCGCGTGATTCCGTGGATCCTGCACTATGTGGCCCATACGGGCTCGCGCGAGCTGTTCCGGCTCTCGGTTCTCGCGATCGCCCTGGGTACGGCCTTCGGCGCAGCGGAGCTGTTCGGCGTCTCCTTCGCGCTCGGAGCGTTCTTCGCCGGCATGGTGCTGAGCGAGTCGGAGCTCAGCCATCGGGCCGCCTCCGAAACCCTTCCGCTCCGGGACGCCTTCGCGGTGCTGTTCTTCGTCTCGGTGGGCATGCTGTTCGATCCGATGATCCTGATCAACAGTTTCGGCCCGGTCCTCGCGACGTTCCTGATCATCACCATCGGCAAGTCGCTGGCGGCTTACGGCATCGTCCGCCTGTTCCGCCATCCGAATTCCACCGCGCTGACGATTGCGGCGAGCCTGGCCCAGATCGGCGAGTTCTCGTTCATTCTCGCCGGCCTCGGCGTGGAGCTCCAGCTGCTGCCCGACGAGGGACGCGACCTTGTTCTGGCGGGCGCGATTCTGTCGATCATGGTGAACCCGTTCCTGTTCACCCTCCTCGATCGATGGTTTGCCAAGCGGGAAACCGCGCGGGAAACCGCGAAGGCCGAGAAGGCGGCAACGGAGGCCCAAGCGGCCGCAGATGCGGCCGCGGAATCGGCTGCGGTCGCGAGAGAATCCCTGCCCAGGATCTCCCTGTCGGACCATGTGGTCCTTGTCGGCCATGGCAGGGTCGGCAAGTTCATCAGCCGGAAGCTCGCGGCGAGCGGAACTCCGTTCGTGATCATCGAGACGAACAAGACACAGCTCGCCGAACTGCAGGCGGATGGTGTCGAAACCATCATCGGCAATGCGGCGGATCCGGAGGTCGCGGCGGCTGCCAATATCGGCGAAGCCCGCTGCCTTTTGGTGGCGATACCCGATGCCTTCGAGAGCGGCCAGGTCGTCGAGCAGGCCCGCAAGATCAACCCGGGCCTGCCGATCGTCGTGCGCGTCCACTCCTCCGCGCAGGAGGACCACATCATGAAGTACGGCGCGTCACGGGTCGTCATGGGTGAGCAGGAAATCGCCCGCGCCATGGTGGCGGCCGTTCCGGACGCTCCGCGCGAGCCGATTCTCTCGTCGGTCGAGGAGGCGGACGGGATCGCCGGGGACGAACCCGAGCGAGCAGGCGCGGACCGGCCTGGCAACCAGGGTTCACCGTACGTGCTCCGGCCTGAAGCCGAGGCCGATGATGCGGGCGGGAATGCGCCTGAACCACGGCCATCGCGCCAGCAGGCGGATGAGCCAGGGCGCTGAGACGGGCCCCCTGCTCCGCAGCACGGGATCGATCATCCGCTTCTGGACGAGCACCTGCAGCCCTTGCGTGAGGCGCGTCGGCGCTTCCCGCCGCTTCTGGACGAGAGCGAGCCGGTCCGGCCCGACGGGTCCCTGCCTGAGGGCAGGCCCGAGGATATTGGACGTGGCCACGGCATCCTGGATGGCGAGGTTGATGCCGACCCCGCCGACGGGCGACATGGCGTGGGCGGCATCGCCGATGCACAGCAGGCCGGGCCGGGACCATTGCTTCAGCCGGTCCACGGCGACCGACAGGAGCTTGATGTCGTCCCAGCCGCGAAGCTCCTGTGTCCGCTCCCCGAGGAAGGGCGCGAGGCTCGCCAGATTGTTCCGCAGCGCGGCCAGGCCTTCCCCTTTCACCGCCTCGAAGGCCCCCTTGGGAATGAGGTAGGCGCATTGCCAATACGTGCCCCGGTCGATCATCACGAGCATCCGGCCGGCCGCGACATGCCCCAGCAGATTGTCCGGGTCCCCCGGGCGCTTGGACACGCGCATCCACAACACATCCATCGGCGCACCGATATCGAGAACCTGAAGTCCGGCCTTCTCGCGCACGATGGAGCGCCGGCCATCGGCCGCCACGACAAGGTCGCTTCTCACGTCGAGGGGTCCATTCGGGGTCGATGCGCGCACGCCCGCGATGCGTGCCTCCTCCTCGATCAGGTCCACGGCCTCGGCCTGCATCCGCAGATGGAAATGCGGATAGGCCCGGGCGTGTCCGACCAGGAAGTCCAGGAAATCCCATTGCGGCATGAAGACGATGAACTTGCAGCGGGTCGGCAGGTGCGAAAAATCGCCGAGCTTGAGCAGGGTGTCGCCGATCCTGAGGCTGACGGTACGCGCTTCCTGATGGGGCCTGGAGAGGAAATCATCGAGAAGGCCGAGCTCGTGCATGAGCTCGAGCGTGGAGGGATGGATGGTGTCGCCGCGGAAATCCCTCAGGAAATCGGCGTGCTTCTCAAGGACGACGACGTCGATTCCCTGGCGCGCCAGGAGCAGACCCAGCATGATGCCGGCCGGCCCGCCGCCGACGATGCAGCAGCGGGTGTGGAGGGTTTCAGAGGGTCCAGGCGCGTCCATGATCGGGCCTCTCCGGCATGATCAGACTGTACGCTTAGCACATTTCCCGCGGCGATGTTGTGACCGGGCGCGCCGACAGGATGTGTCATGTCCCGGACTTGGTCGGGGATATGCCCTGGGCCGACACGGCCGCACGTGTTGCGGCCATCCACGTCTTGAGAATCTCAGCGGCGGTAAGACGTGGATGCCCGGCATAAGGCCGGGCATGACGGGAAAGAGCGTGGAACGGTTCGTAAGAGCGCCCGCGGCTACCACATATCGAGGGCGACGCGCGCCTCGTCGGACATGCGGCTCTGGTCCCATGGCGGATCGAAGACGATGGTCGCCTTGACGTTCTGAACGCCCGGAACCGACGCCACCGCGTTCTCGACCCAGCCGGGCATCTCTCCGGCGACCGGGCAGCCCGGAGCCGTGAGGGTCATGTCGATGGCGACGTTGCGGTCGTCGTCGATGTCGACCCGATAGATCAGGCCGAGCTCGTAGATGTCGGCGGGGATCTCCGGGTCGTAGACGGTCTTGAGAGCCGCGATGATGTCGTCCGTCATGCGGTCAAGCTCTTCCGGCGGGATCCCTGAACCGGGCGACACCTGCGGCGCATTGGGCCCGTCTTGGATGGGGGTCTGGTCGTTCACAGGTCTATCCTTCAGGCAAACAGGGCTTCCGCCTTCTGCAAGGCGTCCGCCAGCTTATCGACTTCTTCCATGGTGTTGTAGAGGCCGAACGATGCACGGCAGGTGGAGGTCGCGCCGAAGCGGTTCAAGAGCGGCATGGCGCAATGGGTGCCCGCCCGAACCGCCACGCCCTGCCGGTCGATGATCGTGGCCACGTCATGGGCATGGGCGTTCTTCATCTCGAAGGCGAGGATCGGGCCCTTGCCCCTGGCCCGGCCGATGATGCGGATCGAGTTCATGGCTCCCAGACGCTCATGGGCATAGGCCGAAAGAGCCTCCTCATGGGCGCGGATGTTCTCACGGCCAATGCTCATCATGAAACGCAGGGCCGCATCGAGGCCGATCGCCTCGAGAATGGCGGGCGTGCCGGCCTCGAAGCGATGGGGCGGATCGTTGTAGGTGATCGCGTCCTCGCGCACCTCGCGGATCATCTCGCCGCCGCCCTGATAAGGCGGCATCTTCTCGAGAAGCTCGCGTTTGCCGTAGAGAACGCCGATGCCGGTCGGTCCATAGACCTTGTGGCCCGTGAACACGTAGAAATCGGCGTCGAGGTCGCGCACGTCCACGTCGAGATGCACCGCTCCCTGGGCGCCGTCCACCAGCACGGGAACCCCGTGGCCGTGGGCGATGCGGATGATCTCCTTGATCGGCGTGGTGGTGCCCAGCACATTGGACATGTGCGTGATGGCGACGATCTTCGTGCGAGGCGAGAAGAGCTTCTCGAACTCCTCGACGAGGAAGTTGCCCTCGTCGTCCACCGGGGCCCACCTGATGACCGCCCCCTTACGCTCGCGCAGGAGGTGCCACGGCACGATGTTGGAGTGATGCTCCATAATGGAGAGGATGATCTCGTCGCCCTCCCCAATATTCATGCGGCCGAAGGAATCCGCCACGAGGTTGTAGGCTTCCGTGGCCGATTTCGTGAAGACGATCTCGTCGGTCGATCCGGCATTGATGAACTCGCGCGCCGTCTCTCGTGCGCGCTCGAAGCCTTCGGTCGCCACATTGGCCATGTAGTGCAGGCCGCGATGGACGTTGGCGTAGCCGGTCTCCATGGCGTTCACCATGGCGTCGATCACCGCCTTCGGCTTCTGGGCCGATGCGGCATTGTCGAGATAGACGAGGGGCTTGCCATAGACCTGTTGCGACAGGATCGGGAACTGTGTCCGGACGGCTTCGACGTCGTAGGGCTTTACTGGCATGTTCATCGCTTGTTGCTCCCTCTATCGTCATGCCCGCACGTGTTGCGGGCATCCACGTCTTTGATCCGCTGCGGCTCTTAAGACGTGGATGGCCGGGACAAGCCCGGCCATGACGAAGAGTGTTACGCCCTCGCTCTCAGCCATTCCTCGACCGTGCCGACCAGGGCGTCGCGGGCGCTCTCGTTCTCGACGAACTCGATGGCCTCGCCGAGGAACGCTTGGACGAGGAGGCGTTCGGCCTCCTTCTTCGGCAGTCCGCGGGCCATGAGATAGAACAGGAGATCCTCGTCGAGCTGGCCGCAGGTGGCACCGTGGGCGCATTGCACGTCGTCGGCGAAGATTTCGAGTTCGGGCTTGTTGTTCATCGAGCCGCCCTCCGCGAGAAGGAGCGCCGCCGACATCATGCGGCCGTCGGTCTTCTGCGCATGATGCGGAACGATGATCTTGCCCTGGAACACGCCCGTGGCCTCATCGTCGATCACGGTCTTGAACAGCTCGCGGCTCTCGCAGTGGAGCGCGTTGTGCTCGACCACGAGTGTGGAATCGCCGTGCTGGGAGCCCTTCAGCAGGTTCGCGCCGTTGACCCGCAGGTTCGTGTTCTCGCCATCGAGAACGGCATAGACCTGATGGCGCGACGTCGCAGCGCCGGCCACGACATTGATGCTGTTGAAGGTCACCTCGGCGCCGATCCTCGCCGCGAGCGTGGACAGGGCCAGGGTCTTGTCGCCTTCGGCGTTCAAGCGCACGTGCTGCACGTTCGAACGGTCGCCCGCGATCATCTCGACCACATCGTTCGGCTGATGGTTCGCGCCGTCGGTGCTCTCGTGGGATTCGAGGAGCGTCACGCTGGCATCGTCCTCCACCACCACGAGAACGCGGGTGGCGGTGGCCACGGCGGAACCGGCAGCGGTCACGAAGCGCAGATGAACGGGGGTCTCCACGGCGCCGGCGACACGGATCATCACCCCATCGGCCATGAAGGACGTGTTGAGCTGGTAGATCGGATTGTCGCTCGCCCACGGAACCGGGCTGAGCTTCGCCAGCCACTCGTGGCCGTTGGCCAGAGCCTCGCGCAGCGGCACGATCTCCAGGCCCTCCGGCAGGTTGTGGAAATCCACCGCCTCGCGCACGAAATGGCCGTTCACGAAGGGCACCTGGAGCGCGCTCACGTCGGCGAACGCCTTCGATCCCTCCAGCGCGGCCTTGGCCTCTTCGGCCGAGGGCACGTTGGCGAAAGGCGCCACCTCGCGCAGGAGCGCGCGCAGGTCCGTGTACTTGAACTCCTCCACCCGGCGGTGCGGAAGACCGCGCGCGGAGAACTGCTCGAAGGCCTGGGCGCGCGATTCGACGCTGCCCGGAAGCACCGTCTTCGCGCTCTCGAAAGCCTGCGCCAGCGCGGTTTCGGCCGGCGTCTTCATGAGGGTCACGTCGGCCATGGCTACGCGGCCTCGCTTTCCCGGTAATCGGCGTAGCCGTTGGCCTCGAGCTCGAGGGCGAGCTCCTTGCCGCCGGTGCGCACGATGCGGCCGCCATGCATCACGTGCACGGTGTCGGGCACGATGTGGTTCAGGAGGCGCTGATAATGCGTGATGACCAGGAACGCACGGTCCGGCGAGCGCAGCGAGTTCACGCCCTCGGACACGATGCGCAGCGCGTCGATGTCGAGGCCGGAATCCGTCTCGTCGAGGATGCAGAAGGACGGCTGGAGCAGCGCCATCTGCAGGATCTCCATGCGCTTCTTCTCACCGCCGGAGAACCCGACGTTGAGAGCGCGCTTGAGCATGTCCTTGGGCATCTCGAGCTTGGCGGCGGCGGCGTTCACCTGCTTGATGAAGTCCGGCGTGGTCAGCTCGTCCTGCCCGCGCGCCTTGCGCTGGGCGTTCAGCGCGGCCTTCAGGAAGGTCATGGTGCCGACGCCGGGGATCTCCAGCGGGTACTGGAAGGCCAGGAACACGCCGGCGGCGGCGCGCTGGTCCGGCTCCATTTCCAGAAGGTTCTGGCCGTCGAGCAGGATCTCGCCGTCGAGGACCTCGTAGTCCTCCTTGCCGGCGATCACATAGGACAGGGTCGACTTGCCCGAACCGTTCGGGCCCATGATGGCAGCGACCTCGCCCTTGTTCACGGTGAGGTTGAGGCCGTTGAGAATGCGCTTGTCCTCGATCTGGACAACAAGATTCTTGATTTCGAGCATTTGAGTGTTCCGTTGTTTGGGCGTGGACGGCCGGATCGCGTCCGGCCACGACGGGCCATGAAGGTTTCGCGTCATGCCCGGGCTTGTCCCGGGCATCCACGTTTCGTCCGTTGACTAGCCGACCGAGCCTTCCAGCGAGATCGAGATGAGCTTCTGAGCCTCCACCGCGAACTCCATGGGGAGCTGCTGCAGCACGTCCTTCACGAAGCCGTTCACGATGAGCGCCGTCGCTTCCTCTTCGGAGAGGCCGCGCTGCTGGCAATAGAACATCTGATCTTCCGAGATCTTCGATGTGGTCGCCTCGTGCTCGAACACCGCGGTCGCATTCTTCGACTCGATGTAAGGCACCGTGTGCGCGCCGCACTGATTGCCGATGAGAAGCGAGTCGCAGTTCGTGAAGTTGCGCGCGCCGGTCGCCTTGCGGTGCGCGGAAACCAGGCCGCGATAGGTGTTCTCGGACTTGCCCGCCGCGATGCCCTTCGAGATGATCCGGCTCGTGGTGTTCTTGCCCAGATGGATCATCTTGGTGCCGGAATCGACCTGCTGCATGCCGTTCGACACGGCGATCGAGTAGAACTCGCCGCGGGAGTTGTCGCCACGCAGGATGCAGGACGGATACTTCCAGGTGATGGCGGAACCGGTTTCCACCTGGGTCCAGGTGATGACCGAGTTCTTCCCGCGGCAATCGCCGCGCTTCGTCACGAAGTTGTAGATGCCGCCCCGGCCCTGGGCATCGCCCGGATACCAGTTCTGGACCGTCGAGTACTTGATCTCGGCATCGTCGAGGGCGATCAGCTCGACCACGGCGGCGTGGAGCTGGTTCTCGTCGCGTTTCGGCGCGGTGCAGCCCTCGAGATACGAGACGTAGGAGCCCTTGTCGGCGATGATGAGGGTGCGCTCGAACTGGCCCGTGTTCTTCTCGTTGATGCGGAAGTAGGTGGACAGCTCCATCGGGCAGCGCACGCCCGGCGGGATATAGACGAACGAGCCGTCGGTGAAGACCGCCGAGTTCAGCGTCGCGAAGAAGTTGTCCGTCACCGGCACGACCGAGCCGAGATACTGGCGAACGAGGTCGGGATACTCACGGATGGCTTCCGAGATCGGCATGAAGATCACGCCCGCCTTCTTCAGCTCTTCCTTGAAGGTGGTAGCGACCGACACGGAATCGAACACCGCGTCCACGGCGACACGGCTCGAGGGCTCCACGCCCGCCAGGATCTCCTGCTCGCGCAGCGGAATGCCGAGCTTCTCGTAGGTCTTGAGAATCTCGGGGTCCACCTCGTCGAGGGACTTGGGCGCCGGGTTCTTCTTCGGAGCGGCGTAGTAATAGATGTCGTTGTAATCGATCTTGTCGTACGACACGCGCGCCCAGTTCGGCTCCTTCATGGTAAGCCAGCGCTTGTAGGCGTCGAGGCGCCACTGGAGCATCCACTCGGGCTCGCCCTTCTTGGCCGAGATGAAGCGGATCACATCCTCGGAGAGGCCCTTCGGGGCCTTTTCCATTTCGACTTCGGTCTCGAAGCCGTACTTGTACTGATCGACGTCAATCGATCGAACCTGATCGATCGTCTCCTGCACTGCAGGCATCTGTCTCTCCCACCACTCACGGCTTCAAGGGCCGCGGGTTGATATGACATGGAAACCGGCGGGGCTTTCAGGCCGCGCTCGCCTTCCGCTTATATAAGGTGCCGGCCACCTTTTCGCACGCCTCCGCGAAGCGAAAGACGTCCTCTTTCGTGGTCGACCACCCCAAACTCACACGCAAGACCCCCTCTGCGAGGGCAGGCTCCACGCCCATGGCGTCGAGCACATGCGATCGCTTGACCTTTCCGGACGAGCAGGCCGAACCGGAGGACAGGGCAATCCCCGCCAGATCGAAGGCGATCAATGCCGTCTCGGCCCTGAGACCGGGTATGGCAAAGGCCAAGGTGTTAGGCAACCGTTCAGCGCCCGCACCCACAACAAGAGCGTCCGGCGCGATCCGGCGCACATGAGCCTCCGCCTCGTCGCGTAGTTCCCGGAGCCGCGCGGCCTCCTGCTCCAGCCCCGCAAGGGCGAGCTCGGCCGCGGCGCCGAAACCTGCGATGGCGGCCACGTTCTCGGTGCCCGCCCGGTAATTCTTCTCCTGGCCGCCCCCACGGATCAGCCGTTCGCCGATCTCATACTGATCGGAGGCCAGCACCAGGCCCCCTGCTCCCTTGGGCCCGCCGAACTTGTGGGCGGAAAGGGTGAGCGCGTCGACGCCGAGATCCTGGAGATCGACCGGCACCCGGCCCGCCGCCTGCACCGCGTCCGTATGGACGAGCCCGCCATGCTCGTGAACCAGGCGGGCCATCTCGGCGATCGGCTGCAGAACGCCGGTCTCGTTGTTGGCCAACTGGACAGAAACCAGAACCCGTTCGCCGCCAGCAGCCTCCAGATGGGCCCTGAGCCAAGCCAGATCAAGGATTCCGCGCCCGTCGACCGGGATGATTCCGGTTCTCTCCGCAGCAAAGCGATGGCCATGGAGAACGCAAGGGTGTTCGGTCGCTCCGATCAGGAGGCGCGTCGCGCCGGTCTGCCCGAGGCGACGGAAGGATGGAGTCAGAACGAGATTCGCGGCTTCGGTTCCGCCGCTGGTGAAGATCACGTTCTTCGCCTTGGAGCCGACGAGCCTGGCAATGGCAGCCCGCGCCGTTTCCATTTCGGCCCGGGCCGCACGGCCCTCCGCATGCACGGAGGAAGCGTTCCCAGGCAGCTGCAGCACGCGCAGCACCACCTCCGCCACCTCGGGCCGCAGGGGCGACGTGGCATTGTGGTCGAGATATGTGCGCAGGCTCGTCGCCATGGCTGCCGTCTCAGGCCTCACGAAATTCTTGCAATTGACCCTGGTTGCCGTGTTAAAGCACCGCAACCACATGTGCCCATGTTTCGCCGAAGGCCGTAGCCGTCGGATAGAAATGAAACATCGGAACATTTTAGAAATATTCTAAGGGTTTCTTAAGGGAATCCGAGACCTGGAGTCAAGGTCGCACGGGGGTTTCCCTCTCCTTATAGAGAGGCGATCAAGAGGTTCGCGTATATGCCTGAAGTCATTTTCACGGGTCCCGCCGGCCGAATCGAGGGGCGGTATCAGCCGGCCAAGGAGAAGGGCGCTCCCATCGCCATCATCCTGCATCCTCACCCGCAATTCGGCGGGACGATGAACAACCAGATTGTCTACAACCTGTACTACGACTTCGTGAAGCGCGGCTTCTCGGTCCTGCGGTTCAACTTCCGCGGCGTGGGCCGGAGCCAGGGCTCCTTCGATCATGGCCAGGGCGAGTTGTCCGATGCCGCGGCCGCGCTCGACTGGGCTCAGTCCATGAACCCGGACGCCCGCGCCTGCTGGATCGCCGGGGTGTCCTTCGGCGCCTGGATCGGCATGCAGCTTCTCATGCGCCGCCCGGAGATCGAGGGCTTTATCTCGATCGCCGCCATGGCCAACCGCTACGATTTCTCGTTCCTCGCCCCCTGCCCGTCCTCCGGCCTCTTCGTGCACGGCTCCGAGGACCGGGTGGCTCCGGTCAAGGACGTGGTCAGCGTCATCGAGAAGGTGAAGACCCAGAAGGGCGTGAAGCTCGAGCACGCAGTCGTCGAGGGCGCCAATCACTTCTTCGACGGCAAGGTCGACGAGCTGATGGTGGCCGTGGACGAGTATCTCGACAAGCGCCTGGGCAAGACGGAAGAAGCTGCCTGACAGGTGAGCACGAAACGAAAAGGGCAGGCCTAGCGCCTGCCCTTTTCGTTTGACCGCGCGGCTAGACGAACGGGAATGATCGGCCGTGAGGCTCGCAAGAGCGTAGTTCGCGATCCTGAACTGAAGCCCTGGCTTGTCACCGACGAACACGATTTGTGGTTGCGGAGCGGAAAACTTCAGCCCGGATGAGCGCTGCGCGGTTGCGGCAGCAGGCAAAACTGGTACAGGGATGCGGTCTTCTGGCCCCAACCGAGTATCGCCATGACTGCGCCTAAATCCGATTTCCTCAAAGTGCTCACCGAGCGTGGTTTCATCCACCAGACCTCGGACGTCGAGGGCGTGGATGCTGCGGCGCTCGAGAACCGGCTGACCACCTATGTGGGCTATGACTGCACGGGCCCGTCCCTGCATGTGGGCCACCTGCTCTCGATCATGATGCTGCATTGGCTCCAGAAGACCGGGGCCGGCAAGCCGATCACCCTCATGGGCGGCGGCACCACCCGCGTGGGCGACCCCTCGGGCAAGGACGAGAGCCGCAAGCTCCTGACCGTGGAGCAGATCGAGGGCAACAAGGACAGCATCAAGACCGTCTTCTCGCGCTTCATCAGCTTCGGCGAGGGCAAGGCCGATGCCATGATGGTGGACAACGCCGAGTGGCTGACCAAGCTCAATTACATCGACTTCCTGCGCGATGTGGGCCGTCACTTCTCGGTCAACCGCATGCTGTCCTTCGACAGCGTCAGGCTGCGCCTGGAGCGGGAGCACGAACTGTCGTTCCTGGAATTCAACTACATGATCCTCCAGGCCTATGATTTCGTGGAGCTCAACAAGCGTTACGGCTGCATCCTGCAGATGGGCGGGTCGGACCAGTGGGGCAACATCGTCAACGGCATCGACCTTGGTCGCCGCCTCGGCACCCCGCAGCTCTACGCCGTCACCTGCCCGCTTCTGACCACGGCCTCCGGCGCCAAGATGGGCAAGACCGCCTCCGGCGCGGTCTGGCTCAACGCGGACATGCTCAGCCCTTACGATTACTGGCAGTTCTGGCGCAACACCGAGGATGCGGACGTGGCCCGCTTCCTGAAGCTGTTCACGATCCTGCCGATGGATGAAATCGCCAAGCTCGCGGCCCTGCAAGGCGCGGAGATCAACGAGGCGAAGAAGGTGCTGGCGACGGAAGCCACCGCCCTTCTCCATGGCCGCGAGGCCGCCGAACTGGCGGCCGAGACGGCGCAGAAGACCTTCGAGCAGGGCACGCTCGCGGAAAGCCTCCCAACCATCGAGGTCCCATCCAGCGTCCTGAAGGAAGGTCTCGGGGTGCTGACCGCCTTCGGTCCGGACTACGCGAAACTCGTTCCCTCATCGAGCGAGGCGCGTCGCCAGGTGAAGAGCGGCGGCCTGAAAGTGAACGATCAAACGGTCTCCGACGAACGCGGCAGCCTGGGCCTCTCGGACCTCACGAGCGAAGGCGTCATCAAGCTGTCCTTCGGCAAGAAGAAGCACGTGCTCCTGCGCGCGGTGTAGGACGTCGGATCGACGATGCTCCCGTTCCCCCGTCATGGCCGTCCCGGGGATCAGACCCGGCCATCCACGCCTTAGGTAGCAAGACGCCCGTCGAGGCGGATCCCCGGAACAAGTCCGGGGATGACGATTGAGGGGATCAGGGCGCCTCTCCCCCGTCACCGCCACCCTGGCAGACGGCCCACTTCCTTTTCCGCTGGCGCGCGCCTCCGGCTCAGCCCGTTGCTCCGCGCCCTACCGATCGGGAGAGACCGTGGGCAGCGCATCGCTCTGCTGCGGCTCCGTCCCGACGCCGAACAGCTTGCGCAGGAATCCCGGAGCGACCGCCGAGAGCGGATTGACCGTCAGGTTCGGCGCGCTCGCCTGCCCTGCGGCGCGGAAGTTGACGGCGAACAGCCCCTCATACTGGCTGCCGCCGAGCAGGGGCCCGAACAGCGGCACCTTGGCGAACGCATTGTTCAGGCCATAGGCCGGAACGAACGTGCCCGAGATATCGATCCGATCGCGGCCGTAATCGACGAACCCGTCGAGGGTGAAGCCGATCTGGTTTCCGTAGATCGCCGCATCGCGGAAATCGAGGCGGCCGGAGGTGCGCGTGAACTCGGCCCGCGCCCTGGAGAAGGTCACCTCGTTCACATCCACGCGCACCAGCTGCGGATTGCCCGACCTGTCCTGGCCGGCGACCATCTGGGTCTGGGTCGGGATGATCCGGCGCAGGGCCGGCTCGTTCACCAGGGTGAAGGAGCGCAGCAGCAGGATTCCGGGCTGCTGCCCCTCCCCGGTCGCCATGTTGATGATGAGGTTGCCGCCGACCATGCGCTTGTACACGTCGGTGAAGCGCAGCAGCGCACCCGCATCCTCGGCCTGGACGATGATGATGGAGCCGTTCCTGCCCTGAGTATCCGTTCGGGCCGCGACATTCGTCGCGCCGAGGCGACCCTTCATGTCGAGGTTCCGGAGAACCTCCTTGCGCATCGAGGCCTTGACCACCGCGTTGGTGATCGCCTCGTTGTTGTAGCCGGTCAGGATGTTGAGGCTGAGATCGAGGTCGAAATCCTTGGAATCCTTCTGCTCCTTCTGCCCGTTTCCGTTCCTGCTCGACGGTTGTGCGCTCAAGCCTTTCACGAATGGCCGCGCATCGCCCACATTGCCGCGTACGGTAACCTTGTAGACGCCGCCGGATTGCTCGATCTGGGCGCGCATGTCGTCCCCGGGCGAGAGCTTGAAGGTGGACAGCTCCGCCTTCTCGAGATCCCCGTCCTTCGACAAGGCCGCCGTTCCGCGCAGCTGCACGGTTCCGCTGTCGAGCTGCAGGTCGCGGATTTCCGTTTCCGGTCCCTCGCGCATGGTGAAGGTGAGCTTGCCCGGCTTGCCGGCGGGCTTCACCCACCCGGGGATGAGCTGGTCGATCCCGGCCTTCGTCAGATCCGCCTCGACCATCACGTCGCTTGCGTCGGGGCTGCCCAGCGGCACGCCGATCTTCAGATTGACGCTGCCCGTCAGCTGCGGGCCGAACGAGAAGCCGCGCCTGCTGCGGGCTGCCTCATCGAGCGCGAAGGAAACGTTCGCCTGCCCGCCCTGCCGGTTCTTTTGCACGTCGATGACGGCTGCGCTGCCGCCGATCTTGCCATCCCCCTTGATCGACAGGTCGCCCCGGTCATAGGCGATGGTCAGGTTGCCGCCTTCGAGCTTCTCCTTGCCGAAGACCTTGTCGAGCGTGAGATCGTTCAATGTCCCAGCCACCTTCAGCGGAAGGTCGGCGACGGCCGGAATGTCGTTGACGGGAAGGCCGATGCCCACCCGCAGGTCCGCCCTGCCCTTCATGGCCGCCGGATCGACCTCGAACCCAGCAATTTCCTTGACGAGCGGCTGCTGGAGCATGGCCCCGACGCCGTCCGCTCCTCCCGCGAGGCGAAAGTCGATGCGAGCGACGGCATTGTCGTCCCAGTAATTGTCGAGCGCGAAAGAACCCTCGGACGCACTCAGGCTGCGGTTGCCCGCCATGTCCACCCAGCCCGTCGGAGCCCGCAAGGTCACCTTCGTGCCGGTCACGCGGCCCGTTACGTCCATCCGGGAGACGGGCGGCAGTCCTTCGGATGCCTGGAGTGTGCCCTGCGAGATCACGAAATCGATCTTCACCGACTCGTCGGGGATGGGACCGCCCGCCATCGACCGCTCGACGTCGGCTCCCGTCATGGCGATCTTGAGCTTGAAATCCTCCAGCGTGCCGCCCTTGAGGTTGGCCACCAGGAAGCGGCGAACCGGAGGAGCGACGGCCTCGGGCCAGATCCGGAGCGCGGAACGGATATTGGTCTTGGCGGCCGTGACATCGAATTTCAGGCCCTTCGGATCATCGGAGGCCGCCAAGGCGCCGCCGATATCCACATGCAGGGCCGGTCCTCGGAGCCTGATGCTGTTGAGCAGGACGCCGTTCGGACCGGACAAGTCCGCATCCATCTGGGCAACCTGAAGCGGCGCATCGCCGGGAGCGGCGCCCGCCCAGACGAGATCCCGGCCGCTGAGGCGCAGGCGCCACGGGTGCTGAGCCGTCGGCACCGTCAGCGCCCCCTGGAGCCTGACGCGGGTGTCGCCTCCCTTCAGTTCGAGGGTCGGCAGATTGAGCGTCTTCTCGGCCTCGTTCCACTCGGCCACGATGGTCGCCTGATCCACCGGCAGAGGAGACGTGTCCTTGTCCTCGATCTGGATGACGCCCGCGTTGCTGTCGAGGCGGGTCTTCAATTCGGTCACGCGGCCATCCGCATAGGCCACGTCGAAACGACCGGAGAATTCGAGGTCGGTGGCGGCGGGCAGGCTCGACATGCCGCTCAGCACCAGGATGTCCTGGATCGGCGCGGAATCGGCCAAGAAAGCCCCGCGGTAGGCCGCCTGTCCCTCGGCCTTCGCATCACCGCTGAGCCGCCATGGCCCCTGCGGACCCTCGACGGTGGCGGAGAAATGCCGGCCACCGTTCTTGTCCCAGTCGAAGGTTGCGTCGACCCGGTCGAAGCGGGCTCGCTCGCGATAATCGGCGTCAATGAAGACGAGCCTCGCATTGGTCAGCTGCGCCCGGCCGAGGCTGTTCAGGACGCTTCGAGGCCCCACGATCAGGTCGAACAGGGACCCGACGGCGCCCGACACCTGGGATGGACCGTCGGCGCTGGCCGCCAGGGAGGCCGCGGCCTCCCGGGATGGCGCCGGCTCCGGCACAGGAGCGGCCTGCGCCTGATCCTCGTCCGAGGCCTGGACGGGCGAGAAGGTCAGCGAGCCGTCCCGGTTGACCAGCACCCGCAGCTGCAGGTCCCGGACCTGGATGGCCTTGGGCTGGAGATTGGCCGTCAGGAGCGACAGGAAATCGACGCTCACCAGGGCATAGGGAGCCCGGACCACGAGTTCGCCGCTCGGCCCTCGAATATCGAGCCCATTGGCCCGCAGGGCCGGGATGCCCTCATGGAGCTCGATAGCCGTGTTGCGCAGCGCCACGGTCCAGCCCGGTCCGATGCGCGAGGCCAGGGATTCCGCGACCTGCTCCGGCAAGCGGCCGAAGCTGAGGGGCGCCATGGACAGGCGCAGGTAGAACAGACCCGCAGCCACGACGAGAAAGGCGATCAGCCCGAGCTTGACGTAGAGCGTACCACGGACCAGCCGCCTCAGAAGGCTTCGTTGGGCCGGTTCTTGCCGGGACAGCATGGTACGGATCGATGTTTTCATTCTTGTGGTTTCGGCAACCCGGTTCTTGCGCTATTGCGGCAGCGAAGGAATCAGTCAGGACCTTAACCGTCCCGGCGGCCTCCCGCGACCGCCTCTTTCCCGTCGTGCACACCAACAGGTTTCCAACCAGGACAATCCGCCAAAAGGAAGGCGAACGATGGAACTGACGCCCGGAACTCAGGCTCCCGCTTTCTCTCTGCCGGCCACCGGCGGGGCGGAGCTGTCCCTCGACAGCCTCAGGGGCAGGAACGTCGTCCTGTATTTCTACCCGAAGGACGACACCAGCGGCTGCACCTTGGAGGCCAGGAACTTCCAGGCCCTGCGCAAGGAATTCGAGGAGGCCCATACCGTGATCGTCGGCGTGTCGCCCGACAGCCTCAAGAGCCACGACAGGTTCCGGGCGAAATATGACCTGGACTTTCCCCTCGCGTCCGACGAGGGGAAGGCCATGCTGGAAGCCTATGGCGTGTGGGTCGAGAAGAGCATGTACGGCCGCAAATACATGGGCGTCGAGCGTACCACCGTGCTCATCGACCGCGAGGGCAGGATCGCGCGTGTCTGGAACAAGGTGAAGGTGCCGGGCCACGCGGAGGAGGTACTGTCCGCCGCCAGGGCGCTCTGACAGGCTGGACAACGAAGAAGGGCCGCTTCGATGAAGCGGCCCCCTGTCCTTGCTAGAGCATTTTTCGACGAAGTGGATCCGGTTCGCTGACCAAAAATGCGGCAAACCAAAGAAGAGAGCTGTTTCCACGTCAGTGGAAACAGTTCTAGTCGATGTCCTCGACCTCCTCGCCCCCGCCAAAGACGCGCTGGGCGAGCGAAGCTTCCATGAACGGATCGAGGTCGCCGTCGAGCACGTCCTGTGGGGTCTGCGACTGCACGCCCGTGCGGAGGTCCTTCACCAGCTGATAGGGCTGCAGCACGTAGGAGCGGATCTGGTGGCCCCAGCCGATATCGGTCTTGGCGGCGGCTTCCGCGTTCGCCTTCTCCTCGCGCTTCTTTAGCTCGGCTTCGTAGAGCCGGGCGCGCAGCATGTTCCAGGCGGTCGCCCGGTTCTTGTGCTGCGAGCGCTCCTGCTGGCAAGCCACGACGATGCCGGTCGGGATGTGGGTGATGCGCACCGCCGAGTCCGTCGTGTTCACGTGCTGGCCACCCGCGCCCGAGGAGCGGAACGTGTCGATGCGGCAGTCCGATTCCTTGATCTCGATGTTGATGCGGTCGTCCACCACCGGATAGACCCACACCGAGGCGAAGCTCGTATGGCGGCGGGCGTTGGAATCGTAGGGCGAGATGCGCACGAGGCGGTGCACGCCGGATTCGGTCTTGAGCCAGCCATAGGCGTTGTGGCCCTTGATCAGAAGCGTGGCGCTCTTGATCCCGGCCTCTTCGCCGTCGGTGACTTCGAGAAGCTCGACCTTGTACTTCCGGCGCTCGGCCCAGCGGGCATACATGCGCTGGAGCATGTTGGCCCAGTCCTGGCTCTCGGTGCCGCCGGCGCCCGAATGCACTTCGACATAGGTGTCGTTGGCATCGGCCTCGCCGGACAGGAGGGTCTCGACCTGGCGGCGGGCGGCTTCCTCCTGGAGGCTGCGGATGGTCTCCTCGCCTTCCGTGATCGTGCCTTCGTCGCCTTCCATCTCGCCGAGCTCGATCAGCGTGATGGCGTCATCGAGCTCCTGCTCGAGGCGCCTGATGGCGGAGATCTGATCCTCCAGCGTCGTGCGCTCGCGCATGATCTTCTGCGCGGCCTCCGCGTCGTTCCAGAGGTTCGGGTCTTCGGCTTGGGCGTTCAGTTCGGCGAGGCGGCGCTGGGCGTTGTCCCAGTCAAAGATGCCTCCTCAGCAGCCCGACTGACTGCTTGGTCTCTTCTACGAGGTGTTCGATTTCGGCGCGCATTTCGTCGTTTGGTCCGTGCCTGGGGTTGGGGGCGTCTTAAGGGGAGCGCCCCGGTGTGTAAAGCGGCTCTTCCCGCATGGCCGCCGACCGCTGCGGGCATCGGCCCGCGGCGGTCGTGCGCCTTCATGCGTTGTCAGGAAGCGCGTTTCATATGGGCCGGGAGGCGGATCAATACAATCCGCCGGGAGTCGCTCCCACGGCCCTGCGGGGCATCGCCTCCGGAGGCGCCGGCGCATATTCGGCCTGCGGGACCTCCTCCTCCTGGGCAGCATAGTATTCCGGTGGAGACTGGCCCGGCTTGAAGGCTTCGAGGATCGTGCCGCCGCCCTCGCCTCCGGCGCGGGTGCCGGTGGAAGCGTTGACGCGGATCAGCTTGATGCCCGGGGGGACGCGGAACGGCGTCGCGGGCTTGTCCTTCAGGGCCATCTGCATGAAATCGCGGAACACGGGAGCGGCGTATTGGCCGGCCGTGGCGGCATTGCCGAGGGATTTCGGCGTGTCGTAGCCGAGGAACACGCCCACGGCGAGGTCGGGCGAGAAGCCCACGAACCACACGTCCTTGGCGTCGTTTGTGGTGCCGGTCTTGCCCGCCAGGGGCTTGCCGACCGCCTTGACCGTCTGGGCCGTGCCGCGCTGCACCACGCCCTCAAGGATCGAGGTGATCTGGTAGGCAGTCAGCGGGTCGAGCACCTGCTCGCGGGTATCGGTGAGCTTGGGCGGGGCGCCGCCGTCCCATTTGTCCGCGTTGCAGGTTTCGCACTTGCGGTCGTCGTGGCGGTAGATGGTGCGGCCGCTGCGGTCCTGGATCTGATCGATGAGGGTCGGCTTGATGCGGCGGCCGCCGTTCACGAACATGGAATAGGCGGCCGTCATGCGCATGACCGTGGTCTCGCCCGCGCCGAGCGACATGGAGAGCAGCGGCAGCATGTCGTCATAGACGCCGAAGCGGCGGGCGTATTCGGTGATGACCGGCATCCCGATCTCGTTGGACAGGCGCACCGTCATCAGGTTCTTCGAATGCTCGATGCCGTAGCGCAGGGTGCGCAGGCCCGCGGACTTGCCGTCGTAGTTCGAGGGCGCCCAGGCCGCCTGCCCCGGGCCCATGTCGAGCACGAAGGGGGCATCCATGATCTGCGACGAGGGGGTGTAGCCGTTGTCGAGCGCCGTCGCGTACACGATGGGCTTAAACGAGGAGCCCGGCTGGCGCATCGCCTGCGTGGCGCGGTTGAACTCGCTCTGGTCGAAGGAGAAGCCGCCGACCATCGCGTGGACGCGTCCGGTTTGAGGATCCATGGCCACGATGGCGCCGGAAATCTCGGGCACCTGGCGCAAGCGGTACTGGCCCTGCTTGCCGTCGAGGGGCTCCACATAGACCACGTCCCCGACCGACAGGGCCCTCTCCACCGCGCGGCGGGTCCACTTCACGCCGTCGGCGGTGACGAAGCCCGTCTCCCGGTCGCGGGAGAGCTGGCCTGAGGCCTCCTTCTTCGGCTGCAGACCGATGCGGGCCCGTCCGCCGGACACCTCGAGCACGACGGCCAGACGCCAGGGCTGAACGTCGCCCATGGACGGCACCTCGGCCAGGGCCGAACCCCATTCACGGCCGGCGAGATCGAGCTTCTGCGGGGCGCCGCGCCAGCCGCGCGCCTCGTCGAAGCGCACGAGGCCGTCCACCAGGGCCTTACGGGCCATGGCCTGCATCTTGGGATCGAGGGTCGAGCGGATCAGGAGCCCGCCCTCGTAGAGCGTCTCCTCGCCGTAGCGCTCCGCGATGTCGCGGCGCACGCCCTCGGCGAAGTAGCCGGACGCGATGCTGTTCGGGGACACGACCCGCGGCGTGACCTCGAGAGGCTGCTTCTTGGCCGCCTCGCCCTGGTCCTTCGTGATGTAGCCGTTATCGACCATGCGTCCGATCACCCAGTTGCGGCGGTCGAGGGCGGCCTGGCGCTGGCGGAACGGATGATAGTTGTTCGGCGCCTTCGGGAGGGCGGCCAGGTAGGCGGCCTCGGCGATGGTCAGCTCATGGAGCGACTTGCCGAAATAGTTGAGGGCCGAGGCGGCCACCCCGTAATTGCCGAGGCCGAGATAGATCTCGTTGAGGTAGAGCTCGAGGATCTTGTCCTTCGAGAAGGTCGATTCCATTCGCAGGGCGATCAGGGCTTCGCGGATCTTGCGCTCGTAGCTCTTCTCGTTTCCGACAAGGAAGTTCTTGGCGACCTGCTGCGTGATGGTCGAAGCGCCCTGCTCGCGCCGGCCGCCGGACTTGACGTTGGCGAGGATCGCGCGGACCACGCCCTCCGGGTCCACGCCCGGATGCTTGTAGAAGTTCTTGTCCTCGGCGGACAGGAAGGCAACCTTCACGAGCTTCGGAATGGCCTGGATCGGCACGTAGAGACGCCGCTCGCGGGCGTATTCCGCCATCAGGCTGCCGTCGGAGGCATGGACGCGCGTCATCACCGGCGGCTCGTAGGTGGCGAGCTGCGCATGGTCCGGCAGGTCCTTGGAATAGAACCAGAAGCCATAGGCCACCGCCACGGCGCCGATCAGGAAGAAGATCGCCCCGACGCTGAACAGGAAGCCGAAAAATCGTAGGACAAAGCGCATCCGAAGGTATTCCGTTGACGGCGCCTCGAGGCACCTGTTTGTGCATATCCCGAACGCCGTTTCCATCGGAACAGAAGCCGGCCCAGTCTGCCCCGCTCTGTTAACCGAGGAATCGCGCCCCCGCTACGGGTATCCACACTGTATCTATGGTAAAACTGCGGCAGCGCCCTGCCGGGCGAGGCGTGTTGCAAAAAAGCGATCCACGGCCACGCTCATGGCGTTCACCATTTTTCCCCGCCATTCCTCGGACATGATCAGGTCGAGATCCTGCTTGCTGGACAGATATCCCAGCTCCACCAGGACGGAGGGAACGTCGTGGGCCCGCAGCACCTGGAAGCGGGCTTGCCGGTGCGGATTCTTGTTCAGGCGGGCGACCGAATCGAACTCGCCGACCAGGCGGGTCGCGAAATTGTGCGAGAAGCCTCGGGTCTCCCGCAGGGTCAGTTCCTGAAGGATGTCGGAAATCTCGTCCGGCATGTCGGACGATTCGAGCCCCGCCACGGCATCGGCCTTGTTTTCGCGGTCGGCCAAGCTGGCCGAGTCGGCATCCGACGCCCGATCGGCGCCCGTATAGACGGTCAGTCCCCGGACCTGCTGCCCGCCGGAGATCGAATCCGCGTGGATGGAGATGAAGAGATCCGCCTGAACCCTGCGCGCCGCACGCACGCGCTCGCCCAAGGAGACGAACACGTCCTTGTCGCGGGTCATCACGACCCGGTAGCGCCCGCCCTCCTCGAGCTTCTTCTGCAGCTTCTGGGCGAAGGACAGGACGAGGTCCTTCTCCGAGACCCCGCCCGAGGCATTGGCTCCCGGATCGATGCCGCCATGGCCCGGATCGATCACGATGACCGGGCGGGCGTCCCTCGCCGCCGCAGCCGGCTCCGCGGCCGCGGATTGAGCGGCCTTTGCGGCGCTGTCGACCGCCGCGCGATGAAAATCGTCGCGCTCGACCCGCGTGAGCTGGAGGGTCAGAAGGGCCGTGCCTCCGGGGGCGTTCGCATCGACGGTCATGCCGGAGACGACGGCGGGCTGGGCCAGCTCCATCACCACCCGGGACCGCCCCGGGGCGAAGAGGCCATAGCGGTAGGAGGAAATCAGGCCCGCCTTCTGGCGCCCGGCTTCGGGCGGCAGGTGGAACGCCACCTCCGGCAGGTCGATGATGAGCCGGTCGGGACGCTCCATGAGCGAGGCCTGGGCCGTCACCGGCTTTGACAGCGCGATCTTGAATCGGGTCGTGGGACCGTCCACCTCGACCGTCACGTCGGCTGCGATGATCGGCGCACCCGTCTTCCCGACATCGGCATTCGCCCAGGCGCGACCGCCCGCCATGGCGAAGAAGATCGCCAGAAGACCTGCGCAGACCAAGCGTATCAAGGGTTTGTGTCTCATGCTGCCGCTGGTAGTTCCGTGCTCCCTTCCTATCTCATTAAGCGGCTTTTGGTTAAGGAAGGTTCACGCTAAATCTTTAAAAGCGAGATAGTGTTGCATTAACGACACATGGTCTCGACGTCTTGCCAAAAGCCCCATTCGCTCTGTAATGATCATGACCCCGTCCGGCATGGCCGAATCTGACGGTGGACCTGAGGAGATGGTTGTGTTGACCGGTCCTCATGGACCCCGTCACCCTCGACAGGCGCTCGGAAGGGTTCAGTGGGCGATGCAGATCGCCGCTTATTTGCCGATGACCGGATTTCGTCCGGCCCATCGATTCCTAGAAAGGGCAGTCTTGAATGGTTGCGCACACGAAGTCAGCTTTGACTCTCGTACCGGCACCGTTCCAAGCGCGCGCTTCTTTTCGTGCTCGCCCTTCCCTCACCTCATCCGGCTCACAGCCGACCCGTTTCAACCCAGAATGCGCTCCTTCGAGGCGCACGATGGCGATCGACAGCACTCCGAACGCAATTCCAGCCCGCCGCCGCCTATCGCGGCGTGGCCATCCGCCTTCACTGCGGCCAATGCCTGAGGTCCTGCCCTCGATCGCCATGTCGAGAGTTCAACATGGCAAACAAGATGCTCATCGATGCCTCCCACCCGGAAGAAACCCGGGTCGTGGTGGTACGTGGTCAAAAGGTCGAAGAATTCGACTTCGAATCCGCTAACCGGAAGCAGCTGCGCGGGAACATCTACCTCGCGAAAGTCACTCGCGTAGAGCCGTCCCTCCAGGCCGCTTTCGTCGAGTATGGCGGGAACCGTCACGGTTTCCTGGCCTTCAGCGAAATCCATCCCGACTATTATCAGATCCCAGTCGCCGACCGTCAGGCTCTGCTCGAGGCCGAAGCCGAGGCTCAGGCCGAGGAGGAGCGTGAGGAGGAGCGCCGCCGCCGTCGCCGGCGCCGGTCGGCCCCGCGCCGCGCGAGCAGCCACGAGACGGTCGTCTCCTCCGAGGCCGAGGCCGGCACGGCCGAAGGCGTCGAGGCGCCCGCTCCCGCTGAGGGCACGGACGAGACCATCGACCTGATCGCCGCCGCAGGCGACTTCGAACCGGCTTCGGACGAGCCCGCCGAGACAGCCCAGGCGTCCACTTCCCCCATGGAGCCGCAGGCCTCCGCCGACGTCGAGGAAGCGGAGGCTCGGACCGCCGACGAGGCCTCGTCCGAGGATTCCGACGCTGCCGATGACGGCGACGAGGAAGAGGACGAGGAGGACGAAGCGGCCTCCGAGGACGAGAACGCCGAAGGCGAAGACGCCGAGGGCGAGGACACTGAAGGCGAGGACGAGGACCACGTCGAGCAGCTCGGCGGCGGCGACGCGATGGAGGACGTTCCCCAGCGCCGCACCCCGCGCAAGCAGTACAAGATCCAGGAGGTCATCAAGCGCCGCCAGATCCTGCTGGTGCAGGTCGTGAAGGAGGAGCGCGGCAACAAGGGCGCCGCTCTCACCACCTACCTGTCGCTCGCCGGCCGCTATTCGGTGCTCATGCCCAATACCGGCCGTGGCGGCGGCATCTCGCGCAAGATCACGAACGCGGCCGACCGCAAGCGCCTGAAGGAGATCGCCCAGGAGCTGGAGGTGCCCGAGGGAATGGGCATCATCCTGCGCACGGCGGGCGCCTCGCGCACCAAGCCGGAGATCAAGCGCGACTACGAATATCTGATGCGCCTGTGGGAGAGCGTGCGCGAGCTGACCCTCAACTCCTCCGCCCCCGCGCTCGTCTATGAGGAAGGCTCGCTGATCAAGCGCGCCATCCGCGACCTCTACAACAAGGAGATCGACGACATCATGGTCTCCGGCGAGGACGGATACCGGGAGGCCAAGGATTTCATGCGCATGCTCATGCCGAGCCATGCCAAGATCGTCCAGCCCTACCGCGAGCCGCAGCCGCTCTTCGCCAAATACGGCGTCGAGGCCCAGCTCGACGCGATGTTCTCCAATGTGGTGACGCTGAAGTCCGGCGGCTACCTGGTCATCAACCCGACGGAGGCGCTGGTCTCCATCGACGTGAACTCGGGCCGATCGACCCGCGAGCACAACATCGAGGACACGGCGCTTCGCACGAACCTCGAAGCGTCGGAGGAGATCGCCCGCCAGCTTCGCCTGCGCGACTTGGCCGGCCTTATCGTCATCGACTTCATCGACATGGAGGAGAAGCGCAACAACCGCGCGGTCGAGAAGAAGCTGAACGAGTGCCTGAAGAACGATCGCGCTCGCATCCAGGTGGGCCGCATCTCGCCCTTCGGCCTGCTGGAGATGTCCCGTCAGCGCATCCGCACCGGCGTGCTCGAATCCTCCTCGGTTCCCTGCCCGCACTGCGCCGGAACCGGCTTCGTGCGCTCGACGCCCTCCGTTGCGCTCCATGTGCTGCGCTCGATCGAGGAAACCCTCATCAAGAATTCCGGCTACAACCTCGTCGTCCGCACGCGGATGGAGGCGGCCTTCTACATCCTCAATCAGAAGCGCGTGCACCTGCGCGACCTGGAGACCCGCTTCGGCGTGGCCATCTCGATCGTGGCGGACGACTCGCTGATCGGCACCACGAACTACGTGATCGACCGGGGCGAGCCCGCGCTGCGCCTCGAGCACAAGTCGGCCGCGACCGGCATCCAGATCGACGCGATCGCACCGATCGATGTCGCGGAGGAGGTTGAGCCCGAGATCGAGGCGGAGGACGAGGAGCAAGTGGACGAGGAGGCTCGCGCCTCCGATGATGTCCGCGAGGAAGGCGACGGCAATGGCCGCCGTCGCCGTCGCCGCCGCCGTCGTCGGGGACGCGACCGCGAGGCTTTCCCTGGCGCCGCCCAGGACGAGGACGGTTCCGACAGCGACGCCCTCGAAGCCTTCGAGGGGGCCGAGCAGGAAGGCGTTGAGGTCGAAGTGGCCGATGAGGACGGCGAGACCGCCGAAGGCTCCGAAGGTTCTGACGGCAATGGCCGCCGTCGCCGCCGCAGGGGCCGCCGCGGCGGGCGTGGCCGTGGCCGCGACGAGACGATTGAAACCTTCGCCACCGAGGAAGGCTTCGTGGCTGCGACCGAGGCGGTTGCTCAGGCCGTCGGCACGCTGGACGATGAGCCGGCAGGCGTGCCCTCCGCTCCCGAGCCGGTGGCGCCGGAGCCCGTTGCGTCCGAGCTGGCTGCGTCCGAGCCCGTTGCCCCGGCCGCGGAGGCAGCCGCGTCGGAAGAGCGCATCGAGATGAAGCCCGAGCCGCAGCCTGCCGCCGAGCCGGCGGAAGCGCCGCGCCCCGTAACGCCCGAGCCGGAACCGGTCGCGGTGGTTCTCACCCCGCCCGACCCGGAGCGCCCGAAGCGGGCCGGCTGGTGGTCGAAGGCCAAGTCGGTCCTGAGCGGATCGTAACAGCCCAAAGCAAAATGCCCGGCGGCAAGCCGGGCATTCTCTTTTGAGCGTCGCCGTTGCTTTACGTCATGGCCGGGACAGGTCCGGCTACGCCTGCCTGGAGAGGCGCGGCGCCTCACTGCGGCGGGATTACCGGCACAGGGCCGGCGATGACGAAGGAGGCGTTACCTCAGCCAGCCTCTCAACCGCTCCACCGTCTCGCGGCAATCGTTTTCCGAGCCCGCGAAGGACAGGCGCATGTAATGCGAGCCCTCGATGGGATCGAAGTCGAGGCCGGGGGTGGCGGCGACGCCCGTCTCCTCCAGCATGCGCTTGCAGAAGCCGATGGAATCGTTCGTGTAGCGGGCGATGTCGGCATAGATGTAGAAGGCGCCGTCCACCGGATGCATCTCGGTGAGGCCGATCCTGGGCAGCTCCTCGAGCAGGAAGGCGCGGTTCGAAGCGTAACCCGCCTTTACCGCCTCCAGCTCCTCGGTGGCGTCGAAGGCCGCGAGCGCAGCCACCTGCGACAGATAAGGTGGCGAAATGTAGAGGTTTTGCGCCAGCCGCTCGATGGGCCGCACGAGCCGCTCCGGCACCACGATCCAGCCGATGCGCCAGCCCGTCATGCAGTAATATTTCGAGAACGAGTTGATGACGAGAGCGTCGTCGTCGGAAGCGAGCGCCGTCGTGGCGTCCTCACCATAGGTCAGGCCGTGATAGATCTCGTCCGAGACGAACCACAGCCCCAGACGGCGGCAGGTCTCGCCAAGCTCCGCCAGCGCCTTGCGCCCGATCATGGTGCCGGAGGGATTGGCCGGGCTCATGGCCAGGATGCCGTGGAGCGGCTTCTCCGCATGAGCCCTCTCGATGGCTTTCGCGGTCATGATCCAGCCGTCCGCCTTGGCGAGGGGAACGACGACCGGCTCGATGCCGAGGGCCTCCAGGATGTTGCGGTAGGCCGGGTAGCCCGGCGCGGTGATGGCCACCCTTTGGCCCGCATCGAAGAGGCTCAGGAAGGCCAGCACGAATCCGGCCGAGGAGCCCGTCGTCACGACAACGCGCTCGGCCGCAATCGAGACGCCGTAAGCGTCACGGTAATGACGGGCGATGCGCTCCCTCAGGGTGGAAACGCCGAGGGCTTCCGTGTACCCGATCCGTCCCAGATCCAGCGCGGCTTTGGCCGCTTCGCGGGCCGCGCGGGGAGCGGGGGCGGAGGGCTGGCCCACCTCCATATGGACCACGCTGTCCCCTCGCCTTTCTTTCGCCGCAGCAGCGCTCAACACATCCATGGCCAGGAAGGAAGAGACCCGGTCCATGCGGCGGGCCACCAGGGGCTGGGTCGAGTCGGCGATCAATTTCATCATGAAAAGGCTCGTAGCCCGTTGGAAGGCGGGCCTCAAGACGCTTCATAGCCGCGCAACGAAGCCGTGATTTGACGTCGCGCTCCCCAAGCCGCTAACTCGCGCCAGATATGTCGCCCAGCCGGGCCTCGAACCACCGCGCCGGCCGGGCTCGGATAGGAAACGCCGAAAAGGATCGAATATGCGCTTCTCGCTTCTCAACGCCTGCCGGGCCATGACCCTGTTGGGCGCCCTCGCCGTCGCCCCGGCCGCCCAGGCCCAGAACGCCGTCTTCAACGAGCAGCAGAAGCAGGCGATCGGCGACATCGTGAAGGAGTACCTTCTGAAGAACCCGGAAGTGCTGACCGAGGTCATCAGCGAGCTTGAGAAGCGCCAGGCCGAGGCCCAGCAGGTCGCCCAAGCGAGCGCCGTCCAGGAGACGAAACAGACGCTTCTCAACGCGCCTCATTCCTATGTGACCGGAAATCCCTCCGGCGACATCACCCTCGTCGAGTTCTTCGATTACAACTGCGGCTACTGCAAAAAGGCCCTCGCCGACCTGCAGACGCTCATGAAGAGCGACCCCAAGCTGCGCGTCGTGCTCAAGGATTTCCCGGTTCTCGGGCCCGATTCCGTGGAGGCCAGCCGCGTGGCCCTCGCCGTTAAGAACCAGCTGCAGGGCCAGAAGCTCTTCGATTATCACGTGAAGGTTCTGGAGAGCCGCGGCCGCGTCAACGGCGAGCGCGCCATGGCGGTGGCCAAAGAGATGGGCGTCGACATGACCAAGCTCCAGAAGGACGTGGACAGCGCCGAGGTGCGCAACGCCCTGCAGGAGAACATGGCGCTGGGCGACAAGCTGAGCCTCACCGGCACTCCCGCCTTCATCATCGGCGAGGCCGTGATCCCCGGCGCGGTTGGTATCGAGCCGCTCAAGCAGCTGATCGGCAATGTCCGCTCCTGTGGCAAGGCCACCTGCGGCTAGTTCCACGCTGCCATGAACGACCCGTCATGGCCGGGCTTGGCCCGGCCATCCACGCCTTGAGCGGCCCGAAACGGGGATCCCCGGAACAAGTCCGGGGATGACGAGACGGAGCGTCAGGACTGGGAAAGAGGGCCATTTCCTCCAGCACGCCCTTACGGAAAGGGCGCCAAGCTCTGGAAAGACTTGGTTTTCCCCTTCCCCCATGCTCGCCTTTTGGCTAAGAGGGCGTCTCTGCTCCGCCTGTCGGAGCTTCATGGAATGCTCCTTTCGCGATGATCAACGTCCACGTCCTGAACGGACCCAACCTCAACCTGCTCGGCCGCCGCGAGCCTCAGATTTACGGCAGCACCACGCTGGCGGACATCGAGAAGCTCGTCCGCGACAAGGGGGAGGCCCTGGGGCTGGCGATCACGTTCCGCCAGTCCAACCATGAGGGACATCTGGTCGACTGGATCCAGGAGGCGGGAGCGCAGGGTGCCGGCATCGTCATCAATGCAGGCGCCTATACCCACACCTCGATCGCTCTGCGCGATGCCATCGCCGGCAGCGGCGCTCCGACGGTCGAGATCCATCTTTCCAATGTTCATGCTCGCGAAGGCTTTCGCCATCGCTCGCTCATTGCACCCGTGTCAGTCGGCGTGATCTGCGGCTTCGGTCCCACGAGCTACCTGCTCGGGCTGGAAGCGGTTCACCGTGTCATGGTCGAGCGGGCCCGGCTTCCCAAGCCCTCCCAGCACTAGTTCCTCAAGAAAAAGAGGTGAGCCCATGGCCAAGGACAATCCTTTCGATCCCGAACTCGTCCGGGAGCTGGCGAATATGATCGCCGATACGGATCTCAGCGAGATCGAAGTGGAGAAGGGCGACCTCCGCATCCGCGTGGCGCGCACGATCCATGCGGCCATGACGGTTCCGGTCGCGGCTCCCGCGGCGCTGGCTCCGGCTCCGGTGGTCGCGCCGCCTCCGGCCGCGGCCGACGCGTCGGCTGCCAAGCCTGGCGCGCCGCATCCGGGTACTGTGCTCTCCCCGATGGTCGGCACCGCCTACCGCAAGCCCTCGCCCGACGCGAAGGCCTTCGTGGAGATCGGTTCCAAGGTCCAGGCCGGTGACAAGGTCCTGCTCGTGGAAGCGATGAAAACCTTCAACGAGATCGTGGCGCCCCGCGCCGGCACCGTGACCGCCATCTATGTCGAAGACGGAACACCTGTTGAATACGGCGAACCCCTCCTCGTCATCGAGTAAGGCGCGACATGTTCGATAAGATCCTCATTGCCAACCGAGGCGAGATCGCCCTGCGCATCCTGCGCGCGGCGAAGGAGCTCGGGATCGCCACCGTCGCGGTGCATTCCACCGCCGACGCCGACGCCATGCACGTACGCCTCGCGGACGAGAGCGTCTGCATCGGCCCGCCGGCCGCCCGCGACAGCTACCTCAACATCCCGGCCCTGATCGCCGCCTGCGAGATCACGGGCGCGGACGCCATCCATCCCGGCTACGGCTTCCTCTCCGAGAACGCCCGCTTCGCCGAGGTGCTGGAGCATCACCGCATCGCCTTCATCGGCCCCAAGGCGGAGCACATCCGCATCATGGGCGACAAGATCGAGGCGAAGCGCACCGCCAAGCGGCTCGGCATTCCCTGCGTGCCCGGCTCGGAGGGCGGCATCACCGATGAGGACGAGGCCAAGAAGGTCGCCAAGAGCATCGGTTACCCCGTCATCATCAAGGCGGCCGCCGGCGGCGGCGGACGCGGCATGAAGGTCGCCCGCACCGAAGGCGATCTCGTCCATGCGCTCCAGACCGCCAAGACGGAGGCCAAGGCCGCCTTCGGCGACGATGCGGTTTATATCGAGAAGTATCTCGAGAAGCCGCGCCATATCGAAATCCAGGTTCTCGGCGACGGCAAGGGCAACGCGATCCACCTGGGCGAGCGCGACTGCTCCCTCCAGCGGCGCCACCAGAAGGTTTGGGAGGAAGGCCCCTCGCCGGCCCTGAACGTGGAGATGCGCGAGCGCATCGGCGGCATCGTGGCGAAAGCCATGCAGGAGCTGCAATACGCCGGCGCCGGCACCATTGAGTTCCTCTACGAGGACGGGGAGTTCTACTTCATCGAGATGAACACGCGCATCCAGGTGGAGCACCCGGTGACCGAGATGATCACCGGCATCGATCTGGTGAACGAGCAGATCCGCGTCGCGGCAGGCCACCCGCTCTCGGTGACGCAGGACGACATCAGGATCGAAGGCCACGCCATCGAGTGCCGCGTGAACGCCGAGCATCCCTCGACCTTCCGTCCCTCGCCCGGTACGATCAGCTACTTCCATCCCCCGGGCGGCCTCGGCGTGCGCGTGGATTCAGCGGCCTATCAGGGCTACCGCATCCCGCCGCATTACGATTCTCTCGTGGGCAAGCTCATCGTGCACGGTCGCACACGAAACGAGTGCCTCATGCGCCTGCGCCGGGCGCTGGACGAGTTCGTGGTGGATGGCGTCGACACGACCCTGCCACTCTTCCGCACCCTCGTGCGCAACCCGGACATTCAGAACGGCCAGTACGACATTCACTGGCTCGAGAGCTTCCTGAAGACGGGCGGGCTGGAGGAGGCCTGACCGGTCCCCCTCTTCCTCCCGGCCGACGGTGGCGAGGCGATCAGGCACGGGCCTCGTCGCCCCTGACTCGAACCGGGGGAATGATCGCGCCCCAAAATCTGCGGGGCCCCGGCCTAACCTTGGGTGCTGGTCGTTCTATGTTTACTGACAAGGCCCGAACGATTGGACATGTTGGTGAATGACCCGGTCTGCCGACGATACCATCACCATCACGCCTGAGATCCTGCTCAAGGCCTATGCGGCCGGCATCTTTCCCATGGCGGAGGACGCGGACGATCCGTCCCTGTTCTGGGTCGAGCCCCGGGAGCGCGGCATCATTCCCCTGGACGCCTTCCACGTTCCCAAGCGGCTCACCCGCACGATCCGCTCGGATGAGTTCGAGGTTCGCGTCGACAGGGATTTCGATGCGGTGATCGCCGGCTGCGCGGCTCCTGCCGCCGACCGGGAGAAGACCTGGATCAACCGGCGCATCCGGGATCTTTATGGCCAGTTGTACGATGCCGGTTTCTGCCACACGGTCGAGGTCTACCGGGATAACCGCCTCGTGGGCGGGCTCTACGGGGTGCGCCTCAACGGAGCCTTTTTCGGCGAGAGCATGTTCCACACGGAGCGCGACGCCTCGAAAGTGGCCCTCGTTCACCTTGTGGCCCGGCTGAAGCGGGGCGGTTTCACCCTCCTCGACACGCAGTTCGTGACCTCGCATCTCGCCCAGTTCGGCGCGATCGAGATCCCCCGCCGTGCCTACAAGCAGATGCTGCGCACGGCCCTGGAGCACGACGGCGACTGGTACGCCTGGCCCAAGGGCCGGACCGTCAGCGGCGAGGAAGCCCTCGCCGCACTCTAGCGCATCGGGCGCAGAGGGAATCCAACTAGCGGTCCGTATTGATGAGGGGGGCGTTCTGGTTGAAATCCGGGGTGGCTCGCCGGGCGGGCTGGCGGGGCTGTTGCGGAGCGGCGCCGAGCGGTGGCGCGGGCGGCAGGGGTCGCGCGGAATCGGCCGGAGCCGCGACGGCGCCGGGACGGGCGGGCTCCGCCGAGGTGCGTTGTGTGCTCGGCTCGATCGGAGGCAATTCCTCCGGGGTCTCCTTGGGCTCGGCGATCACCTCGGTGCCGCCTTTGCACTCCACGAGCCAGATGTCGTAGACCGGATGCTCGATGCCGTGCAGGCCGGGACTCGAAGCAAACATCCAGCCGGAGAAGACCTTGCGGGTGCTCCCGTCGGTGCCGGTCTCTTCCACCTCGACGAAGGAGGTGGTGTTCGGCGTCTCCGTCGCCGGCTTGGTGAAGCAGACGTGCGGCGTCATCTGAAGCGCGCCGAACTGCACGGTCTCGTCGATTCTCACCTCGAACGAGACGATTCGTCCGGTGATCTTGTCGAGGCCCGAAAACACCGCCGTCGGGTTCTTGATCCTGTCCGCCTGGGCCGCACCCGCCATGCCGATGGTCGATGCGAGCACCAGGGCAGCCCGCGTCCATTCGAACTTCATTGTCGTCATCCATGCCCCTTGTGAGCCGGCTGTGGAGCCAAGATCGTTCCCTATGGGTTCCGGCCACGCGATAACACGCGAACCGTGATGGAAAAAGGGCAATCGGGAGATGGAGGCCCTTTGGAGCCCCTTCGCCCGAACCTTGTCCGGAGGGGCTCCTCGTCCCGAAATCACCGCTCCAGGGGATTGGGAGCGGGCGCCTTCATCACGTCGCCCTCACGCTCCCGGCGCTCGAAATGAGCCGTGGAGCAGACGACGGAGCATAGAATGCCGCGATCCGACCAATAGGAAGGGCCGTTCTCGCTCTTGCCGGCGTGGTAAGAGAAAGCGGCGTGGCCATAGGGCAGGCCACACTCGATGCAGGTGCGGATGTCGAGGCGCTTCAGCATGACAGGATCAGGAGCGAGGCCTCAGCGGCTCACTCGCCCGGCGTCCAGGGAACATAGTCGCCGGTCGCGGCGGGGCGCTGGCCGGTCGAGAGCTGGGAGCCCTGCGGACGGTAGGCCTGGGGCGTGCCGGTCATGTTGGGCACGTAAGGCTTCTCCCAGGAGCGCGGCTGATAGTTTTCCTCGCTCGGAGGCACATCGCCGTTATGGCAAAGCCAGGCGCGCCAGCCGGGAGGAACCTTCGAGGCATCGGCCTCGCCGTTGTAGACGACCCAGCGGCGCTCGGCGCCTACATTCGTGTCGATCGCCTCGGCCTGGGTATAGCGGTAATAGCGGTTGCCGAACTCGTCCTGGCCCACGAACTGACCTTTGCGCCACGTGAAGAACCGGGTGCCGAGGGTCTGCCCGTTCCACCAGGTGAAGAACTGCGTCCAAAACTGTTTCATGCGTCTGCCATAGGGGTCGGAAAGCTGGCCGGAATATGGCGTCGGATTTCCGAGAAGTCCAGGAAGGATTGCGCCCACGCCCGGCTCTCCTGTGCTCACGCAAAAGGGGCGCGTGGAGCGCCCCTCACGAGTTCGGATAAGCCTAACGCCTCCGTAGGCCTCAAACTGGCTCAGCTTTGAGGCTGTCCTACCGCCGGACGACCCGCCGCGCGGCATAGGCCCCGCCCGCCCAGATCAGGGCCGCGGCGATGCGGACGGGGAACAGCGTCAGGGCGTCGGACCGCACGGGCGCGATCCAGGGGAGGCCCAGGAGGCCGATCCCGTAGGACACCAGGATCGACAGGCCGAGCGCCGCGATGGCGGCGATCGCGACCTTGCCGAACTGATCGGCCTTCCAGCCGAGCAGCACGGCCACGACGATCAGCACCGGATCGAAGGCGGCGGGCAGCCAGTCCCAGAGCTGGACGACGGGTACGGTCGGTCCCACCGGGCTCACGCCCACCAGGGTTGGGGCAAGGCGATGCGGCCCGCCGCGTCCTCGATGACCTGGCCGGCGGCGAAGAGGGTCTCCTCGTCGAAGGCGCGGCCGATGAGCTGCAGGCCGAGCGGCAGGCCCTGCGAATCGAGCCCCGCCGGCACCGCGATGCCGGGCAGGCCCGCCATGTTCACCGTCACGGTGAAGATGTCGTTGAGGTACATCTCCACCGGATCGCCGGAGCCCTTCTCGCCGATGCCGAAGGCAGCGGAGGGCGTCGCGGGGGTCAGGATGGCATGGACGCCCTGGGCGTAGACCTCCTCGAAATCGCGCTTGATGAGGGTGCGGATCTTCTGGGCGCGCACGTAATAGGCATCGTAATAGCCCGCCGAGAGCACATAGGTGCCGATCATGATGCGGCGCTTGACCTCGCGGCCGAAACCGGCGGCGCGGGTCTTCTCGTAGAGGTCGACGATATCGCGGCCGTTCTCGCGCAGGCCATAGCGCACGCCGTCATAGCGGGCGAGGTTCGAGGACGCCTCGGCGGGGGCGACGATGTAATAGGCCGGCAGCGCGTATTTGGTGTGCGGCAGGGACACCTCGACGATTTCGGCCCCGGCGGCGCGCAGCCATTCCGTGCCCTGACGCCAGAGCGCCTCGATCTCCGGCGACATGCCGTCGACGCGGTATTCCTTCGGGATGCCGATCTTGAGTCCCTTCACGCCACGGGTGACCGCCGCCTCGAAATCGGGCACGGGCAGGTCCACGCAGGTGGTGTCCTTGGCGTCGGGACCCGCCATCGAGCGCAGCATGATGGCGGCATCGCGCACCGTACGGGTGATGGGCCCAGCTTGGTCGAGGGACGAGGCGAAGGCCACCGTGCCCCAGCGGGAGACGCGGCCATAGGTCGGCTTGATGCCCACGGTGCCCGTGAAGGCGGCGGGCTGGCGGATCGAACCGCCGGTATCCGTGGCGGTCGCGCCGAGGCACAGGTGAGCGGCGACCGCCGCGGCCGAACCGCCGGACGAGCCGCCGGGCACGAGGTGCGTGCCCTCGATCTGGCCGGACGCGCCCGCGCTCACGTTCGAGCCCTCGCGCCGCCACGGCGACACGACCGGCCCGAAGGCGCTGGTCTCGTTGGAGGAGCCCATGGCGAACTCGTCCATGTTGAGCTTGCCGAGCATCACCGCGCCGTCGTTCCAGAGGTTCTGGGTGACGGTGGATTCGTAGGGCGGCGTGAAGTTGCCGAGGATCCTGGAGCCGGCGGTGGACACCACCCCTTCCGTGCAGAACAGGTCCTTGATGCCGAGCGGGATGCCTTCGAGCGGACGGGCTTCGCCCTTGGCGATCTTCTCGTCGGAGGCCTTGGCCTGGGCGAGCGCCTTCTCGGGCGTCTCGAGCACATAGGCGTTCAGCGCCCTCGCCTTCTCGACGGCCGCGATATGGGCCTGCGCGAGCTCGGCAGCCGAGAAGGTCTTGGCCTTCAGGCCGTCACGGGCCTCGGAAATCGTGAGATGGGTCAGTTCGGTCACGGGGCTGGATCTCTTATTCGGCGGCGAACAGCGCCATATTCTTCGGGAGATCCCCGGGGCGCGCTTCGCTTGCCCGGGGATGGTCGCGTAAAAGGCTGGCCGCCTCTTACTCGACCACCTTCGGCACCAGGAAGAAGTTGTCCTCGGTGGCGGGAGCGTTCCGGATGATCTTGTCCGGATAGCCGCCATCGGTCACGCCGTCCTGGCGCTTCTTCATGGTCATGGGCGTCACGGAGGTCATGGGCTCCACGCCGTCCACGTTCACCTCGTTGAGCTGCTCGACGAAGGACAGAATCGCGTTGAGCTCGCCCTGGAGGTGAGGCACCTCCTCGTCCGTCACGGCGATGCGCGCCAGATGGGCGATGCGGCGGACCGTTTTCTCATCGACCGACATGAATGGTCATACCCCTTGGAATTCCGATGGGCGGGCTATAGCACCCGCCCGCGCCGGGGGGCAACGGCGGATGTAAGCCACGGGCCGACATGGATCCGGCTCATCGTCACCCCGGACTTGATCCGGGGATTGCCGGGGCTTATCCCCGGATCAAGTCCGGGGACGGCCATGACGGGGAAACGCCACGATCGACGAGCCTAAATCCGCACCGCCACCGTCTTGTGGGGCACCACGACCTGGACGCCCTTGCCCTCCATGGCGGCCACGAACCGGTCCGCGTTCGGCACGAGCGGCGGGAAGGAGGCGTAGTGGCAGGGGATCACCGCCTTCAGGTTGCCGAAATAGCGCTGGACCGCGAGCGCCGCGACCTCCGGGCCCATGGTGAAGCGGTCGCCGATCGGCACCATGGCGATCTCCGGCTGGTGGATCTCGGCGATGAGCGCCATGTCGCCGAAGATGTCCGTGTCGCCCATGTGATAGACGGTCGGCTCTCCGGGAGCCTTCACGATGATCCCGTTGGCGGGGCCGAGGGGGAAGTTCACGTCCATCTCCACAAGGCCGGAGGAATGGTCCGCCCGCACCAGGGTGACGGTGAAGCCGTCCTGATCCGTCGTGCCGCCCGTGTTCATGGGATCGACGTTCTGAACGCCCTGCTTCGCCAGGTACATGCAGAGCTCGAAATTGGTGACGACCTTCGCGCCCGTCGCCTTCGCGATCTCGACCGTGTCGCCCACGTGGTCGCCGTGGCCATGGGTGAGAAGGATATGGCTCACGCCCTCGGTGACCTTCGCCCGGTCCCCTTCGAAGGCCGGGTTGCCGGTGAAGAACGGATCGATGAGAACGGCATTGTCGGCGAAATCGAGCCGGAAGGCCGAATGTCCAAACCAAGTGATTTTCATGAGGCACCTTCGCTAGAGCATCGTGCGGACCCGGAGGGCCGCAACAAACGATGCTTCTACCTTAAGAAAGCATCGGATGGATTCCAAAAGAGCAGGTCCACTTTTCTCGTCCGATGCGGGAGAGCGAGCATGAAGATGGGGCGCGGCCGGCACTCGGCCACCGCCTGGAGGAACTAAACGCGCCTCCTTGTCTTTTCAACCTCAGCAATAAAAACGAATCACGCTGGAGGAAAGTCATGGCACGCCTGATCGCCAGTCTCGCCCTTGCCGCCGGCCTCATCGCCAGCGCGAGCGCATCTGCCGTCGAAATCGCGATCTCGTGCAGCGCACTCGGCAAGGAATATGAAATCTGCAAGCAGGGCGTCGACGCCTGGGCTGCGAGAACCGGCAACACGGTCAAGATCGTCTCGACGCCCAATTCGGCCACCGAGCGCCTCGCCCTCTACCAGCAATTGCTGGCTGCCGGCGCGGGCGATATCGACGTGTTCCAGATCGACGTGGTGTGGACCGGCATCCTTGCCGATCACCTTCATGACCTCACCGCGAAGGCCCGGGGCGACATCGGCGGCCACCTGCCCGCCATGGCCGAAACGAGCCAGGTGAACGGCAAGGTCCTGGCCATGCCTTGGTTCGCCGATGCGGGTCTGCTCTATTACCGCCAGGACCTGCTCGACAAGTACAAGCGCCCGGTGCCGCAGACCTGGGCCGATCTAACCGAGACCGCGCGCATCATCCAGGAGGGCGAGAGGAAGGACGGCAAGGGCGACTTCTGGGGCTATGTCTGGCAGGGCCGCGCCTATGAGGGCCTGACCACCGTCGCCCTCGAATGGATCGCCTCCACCAACGGCGGCACCATCGTCGACGAGAAGGGCGAGATCACCGTGGAGAACCCCAAGGCGGCCGAGGCTCTGAAGACCGCCGCGGGCTGGGTCGGCACCATCACGCCCGAGGGGGTGCTCAACTACACGGAGGAGGAAGCGCGCGGCGTTTTCCAGGCCGGCAATTCCGCCTTCATGCGCAACTGGCCCTATGCCTGGGCGTTGGCGCAGGGCGCCGACAGCAGCATCAAGGGCAAGGTCGGAATCGCGCCCCTGCCGAAAGGCGGCCCGGACGGACGCCACGTGGGCACCCTGGGCGGCCAGTTGCTCGCCGTCTCGAAATATTCGAAGAACGCCGATGCCGCCATCGACCTCGTCATGTACCTGACGGGCCAGGAGGAGCAGAAGCGCCGGGCGGTCCAGGGCTCGTTCAACCCCACGATCGTGTCGCTCTACGGCGACGCCGATATCGCAAGGGCGAACCCCTTCATCGGGGAGCTTGCCGACGTGTTCTCGAACGCGGTCGCCCGCCCGGCGAGCGTGACGGGCCAGAACTACAACAAGGTCTCAACCGAGTTCTTCAACACGGTCCATGCGGTGCTCTCGAAGCGGGCCCAGCCCGAGCAGGCGCTCAACCGCCTCGACCGCGACCTGAAACGGATCAAGCGCAACGGCTGGCAATGAGCATGTCCGGCGCTGCCCTTCAGGCGTCCGCCCCCGCGCAGGAGCGAGTGCCGGGAGGCCGCTCCTCCCTCACCCGCTCACGGGTCCGCTCCGCGTGGATCTTCGTCGCGCCGACCCTTGTCGTGCTGGCGCTCATCGCCGGATGGCCCCTGGCGCGCACCATCTGGTTCAGCTTCACGGATGCCAGCCTCAACAGCCTCGACGATTACCAGTTCATCGGCTTCGAGAACTACCTCGCCAATTACGACGGCGAGTGGCTGGGCCTGCTCACCGATCCCGACTGGTGGCATTCCGTGTGGAACACGGTGTGGTTCACAGGGGTCTCCGTGTCCATCGAAACCGTGCTCGGCACCATCGTGGCCCTGATCCTCAACGCGTCCTTTCCGGGACGCGGCCTCATGCGCGCCGTCATCCTCATCCCCTGGGCGATCCCGACGGTCGTCTCCGCCCGCATGTGGAACTGGATGCTGCACGACCAGTTCGGCGTGATCAACGACATGCTCCTGCGCCTTGGACTGATCGCTGCGCCCATCACCTGGACGGCCAGTCCCGATACGGCTTTGTGGACCGTGGTGATGGTGGACGTGTGGAAGACCACGCCCTTCATGGCGCTTCTCATCCTCGCCGCCCTCCAGATGCTCCCGGGCGACATCTACGAGGCCGCGAAGGTCGATGGCGTTCATCCGGTGAAGGTCTTCTTCAGGGTGACGCTGCCGCTCATCAGGCCCGCCCTCGTCGTGGCGGTGATCTTCCGCGCCCTCGACGCGCTGCGCGTCTTCGACCTGATCTACGTGCTCACCGCCAACTCCCGCGACACCATGTCGATGTCGGTCTTTGCGCGCCAGCAACTCGTGGACTTCCAGGAGGTGGGCCTCGGCTCGGCGGCCTCCACCCTCATCTTTCTGATCATCGCCCTGCTGATCGTGATCGCCATGGCGGCGGGCCGGGTTCGCCCGAGCGGAGAGGCGCGATGAAGATTCTCGCCCGGATCGGATTCTGGCTTCTCGTGGCGGGGATCGGCCTGTTCTCGATTTTTCCGTTCTACTACGCGGTGATCTCGTCCTTCCGCTCAGGAAACGATCTTTTCTCGGTGGCCTATCTGCCGGAGCGGCTCGACCTCTCGAACTACGTCGCGGTGTTCGAGCGCCAGCCCTTCGGCACGAACATCCTCAACTCCATCGTGGTGGCGGCCTCGGTCGTGGCCCTGTCGCTCGCGCTCGGGATCACCGCCGCCTATGCGTTCGGGCGCATCCGCTTTCGCGGACGATCGCTGCTGCTCATGACGATCCTGGCGGTGTCCATGTTCCCGCAGGTGGCGGTGCTGTCGGGCATGTTCGAGCTGATCCGCGGCTTCGGGCTCTACAACACCCTGCCCGGGCTGATCCTCGCGAATCTCATGCTCACCCTGCCCTTCACCGTCTGGGTGCTCACCACCTTCATGCGCGAGTTGCCGAAGGAGATCGAGGAGGCGGCCTTCGTCGACGGGGCCACGCCGTGGATCGTGGTGCGCCGCGTCTTCCTGCCGCTCATGATGCCCGCCGCCGTGACCACCGGCCTCCTCGCCTTCATCGTGTCGTGGAACGAGTTTCTCTTCGCCCTGACCTTCACCCTGACGAACGAGCGGCGCACCGTGCCGCCCGCCATCGCGCTCATGAGCGGCTCGACGGCCTACGAGCTGCCCTGGGGCACGATCATGGCGGCGTCGGTGATCGTGACGCTACCGATCATCGCGCTGGTGCTCGTGTTCCAGCGCAAGATCGTGGCGGGCCTCACCGCGGGCGCGGTCAAGGGATAGCCTTCGAGGAACATGCGCAATGGCTGATGTGGTTCTCAAAAACGTCCGGAAGTCCTTCGGCAGGGCTCAGGTGATCCACGGCGTCGACCTCGACATCGCGGACGGCGAGTTCGTGGTCTTCGTGGGCCCTTCGGGCTGCGGAAAATCCACCCTGCTGCGCCTGATCGCGGGTCTCGAGGACGTCACCTCCGGCGATCTGTTCATCGGCGGAGAGCGGGTGAACGACCGTGCGCCCGCCAAGCGCGGCATCGCCATGGTGTTCCAGTCCTATGCGCTCTACCCGCACATGAACGTCTACGACAACATGGCTTTCGGACTGGAGCTGGCGAAGTCCTCCAGATCCGCGATCGACGCCAAGGTGCGCGAGGCGGCGCGCATGCTGCAGATCGAGAGCCTGCTCGACCGCAAGCCGCGCGAGCTGTCCGGCGGCCAGCGCCAGCGCGTCGCCATCGGCCGCGCCATCGTGCGAGATCCGAAGGTCTTTCTCTTCGACGAGCCCCTGTCGAACCTCGACGCCGCCCTGCGTGTGCAGACCCGAATCGAGATCGCCAAGCTCCACGCGGACACCCGCGCCACCATGATCTATGTGACGCACGATCAGGTGGAGGCGATGACCCTCGCGGACCGGATCGTGGTGCTGAACGCGGGACGCGTCGAGCAGGTGGGCACGCCCCTCGAACTCTATCATCGCCCGGCCAATCTCTTTGTCGCGGGCTTTCTTGGCTCGCCGCAGATGAACTTCATCCCCTGCGCGGTCTCGCGGACCGATGCGGACGGGGTGCAGGTGCAATTGCCGAACGGCGGCACGGTCACGGTGCCCGTCTCGCCGGCAGGGGTGCGCGCGGGCGAGACGGTGACGCTCGGCATCCGCCCAGACCATGTGAAGGTCTTGGACCAGGGCGCCCTCGCCGGGCGGATCGCGCTCGTGGAGGAACTGGGCGAGAGCCACCTGCTCCATGTGGATATCGGCCGGGAGCGCCCCCTGACGGTCCGCGAGCCGGGGGATTCGCGCCACGAGGCCGGGCAGGAGATCGGCCTGTCCCTCGACGGGGCGTTCTGTCACCTGTTCCGGGAATCCGGGGGGGCCCTGCCCCTGCTCGCCCCCGCCGGTTCACCCACGGGCCGTCCCGCCGCCCGAGCCATCAACGCCGCCTGATCTCGACGCGAGGCGACTTCCTCTATAGTGGCTATCGTGCGACACCAGAGCATCGTGCGGACCCAGAGGGCCACGTCAGTGAAAAGTGGATCCGGTTTTCCGCACGAACGATGCTCTCAACCTAAGAAGAAGCATCGGATTGATCCCAAAAGTGCAAGTCCACCTTCGGGTCGGATGCTGTAGCATGAGGAGGCGCCCATGGTCTCGAACGACGACGAGCTGATCGCCTTCGTCGAATCCCTGAGCCCCCGGGCGCGCCTCATGGGCGTCGATCTCGGCACGAAGACCATCGGCCTTGCCCTCTCCGACGTGGAAAAGCGGATCGCAACGCCGCTCGAAACCCTCAAGCGGGTGAAGTTCACCCCGGACGCGCAGCAGATCAAGGCGCTGGCGGAGCGTTACGAGGTCGGCGGGCTCGTGTTCGGTCTTCCTCTCAACATGGATGGCTCGGAGGGCCCCCGTTCCCAGGCGACCCGCGCCTTCGTGCGCAACCTCAAGCCCCTCCTCCCGCTTCCGGTGCTGTTCTGGGACGAGCGCATGTCCACCATGGTCGTCACCCGCACGCTCCTCGACGCAGACGCCTCTCGCGCCAAGCGCGCCGACGCCGTGGACAAGATGGCCGCCGCCTACATCCTGCAGGGCGCGCTCGACCGCTACGAGCGGATCGCGGCGGATGCGGAAGCCGCGCAGGACGAGGCCGAGTACCGCTCCCGCATCGGTCTCGACGAGCCCCCGGAGGGCGGCTCGCTGGACGATTGAGCCCCAGCGAACGTCAACCGGCGCCGCGTCATCCCGACGCCGCGGCATCGGCGCGATGCCGGATCCGCTGGATGGAGAGCTCGTAGTACTCGTCGAGGCCGAATGTCTTGCCGAGTTCCCGACAGAGGAGGATCAATTCGAGGGCTCGCGGCCAGTCGCCACGGCGATAGGCCGCCAGCATGGCGCCGTTTCGCTCGACCAGCTCCGCGAAGTCGGGGCTTCGAAGCACATCGGCATCGCCCAGGATCGTGAAGATCCGCTCTAGATCGCGCTTCCCCCTCACCTGGAGGTGGTCGATCTCGAGCACGGCGAAGCGCGCGCGGACGGCCTGGGCGGTTTTCTCGCCGACCAGAATGGAAACGCCGTACTGCTTCGTCAGCCCTTCCAGACGGGACGCCAGGTTCACCGTGTCGCCCAGCACCGAATAGTTGAAGTGGAGATCGGATCCGAAGTTGCCGACGACGCAGCGACCGGTATTCACCCCGATCCCGATCCTCAGCGGCAAAGCCTCCTGACCGTCGCCCATGTCCTTCTGTCGCTGCTCGTTGAGCGCCGTGAGACTGTCGAGCATCGCCAACGCCGCCTCGCATGCGTTCACCTCGTGATCGGGGTCGGCGAGCGGAGCGTTCCAGAAGGCCATGATCGCGTCGCCCATGTATTTGTCGATCGTGCCGCGGCGCTTCATGATGTCCCGTGTCAGCGGGGTGAAGAGCCGATTGATGAGCGCCGTGAGCCCCTGCGGATCATCCTTGTAGAGTTCGGAAATGGCCGTGAAGCCTCGCACGTCCGAGAAGAGGACCGTCAGCTCGCGCTGTTCGCCGCCGAGGGTCAGCTTCTCCGGCGATTGCGCCAGCTGTTCGACCAGGTCGGGAGAAAGGTACTGGCTGAAGGCCGATCTGATCCGGTAGCGATCGGCCGAAACGGTCATGTAGTTGGTCCACACGAGCACCGCATAAACCAGGAAACTCGACAGCAACGGGAAGGTGTAGTCGATGAGAAGACCGCGGCTTGTGAAACAGTACCACGACACCCCCAGTGTCACCCCGGCCGTGACGCCGCCGAGGACGAAGAGAGTTCCGGCATTCACCTTGGGCGCCTGGGCGATCAGCAGCACGCTCATCAGCGCCGCGAGCGCAAGCTCGATGAAGGCCGTGTAGCTCGGCCGGCTCAAGGTCGAGCCCGCGAGAGCACTCTCCAGAAGCTGCGCATGCAGTTCCACCCCCGGCAGCGCCGGGTGGACAGGAGTGACCTTGAGATCGAGAAGACCGGCGGCCGAGGTCCCGATGAGCACCATTTTCCCCGCCAGGGCATCGGCCGGCACTCTGCCGCGCAAAAGATCGATTGCGGAAATATACCGGTCCAGATCAGGAGGTGCGTAATGAACCCAGACCCGGCCCTTGCCGTCCGTCGGGATCTCGAATTCGCCGACCCCGACGCCTCGGACGCCGCTTTGATCCGTCTTGACGAGAATGGCTTCCGACCCGGTCGCGACCCTCAGCATCTCCAGGGAGAGCGACGGAACGATGGTTCCGTCGGCCACTGCCACGACCGGGATGCGGCGAACGACACCGTCCCGGTCGGGAGCCACCGAGAACATGCCATGGCCTCGCGCGGCTTCGTCGAGAACGGCGAGGTTGCGCAGCAGGTGCGGAAACTCGAACAGGAAGAGGCGCGGATCCGGCCCGAGGGTGGCAATTCCCGTCTGGATCCCTGCCTGCGCGGTGGGCAAAGCGCCCGAGACGCGATACCCCGAACGTCCGAGAACCACCGCGGAGGATCGGATGGTCTCGGCAAAGATGGTGTCGTTGCTCGGCAGGTGCCGGAGCTTCTCCCGTGTCGCGTCGTCCAAGCCCTGGAAGGCCTCGGCTGCGACCTCCGGTGAGCTGCGATCGGGCTCCGGAAAAAGCACGTCGAACCCGATGACCGTTCCGCCCGCTTCGACGATCCTCGTCACCATCTCGGCCATGATCGTGCGTGGCCATGGCCATTGTCCCAGATCCCGCAGACTCCGCTCGTCGATATCGATGACCGCCACGTGGTCCTGGCGCTCGGCACGCGGGTAGATGAGCTGATAGATGTCGAGCGACTTCAGACGAACGGTCTCGATAGGCCCCGGGTCCAGGATCCGGAGCGCCAGCAGGCAGACGAGAAGCAGGAGACCGACGATCCGGCCGGTTCCGAAGCGCCGGGTCCTATTGAGAATCGCCGTCATGAGGGTCGTTCCATGGGAGCAGGGTCTCGTGATCGAGCTGGGCCGCCCTGAAAGCGGCCGGATCGCAGCCGCATGGTCTGCCGGCTGACGCCCTCATGGAGCGGACCGAAGCGACGGCTGTCGGAGCATGTTCCCTCACAGGATGCTATCCGTGGAGCGGGGCAGAGCGCCTGCGATCGTCAGCTCGGTCGCAAGCACCTCACCGCTTTCGAACGTGACCGTCGCCGACACGGTGTTCTGATCGCCTGCGCGCCGTCCCAAGCCGCCGACCGATGCGTCGAGAACCCATCCTCCTGACGTAAGAGCGAGATCCTCTGGACCGATCTCGCCGATCTCTCGACCGTTCACGAACACGTCGACATCGGCGATCGTCCCGCGTGGCAGTGGCGATCCCAGGATCGAGACGTCGATCTGGTCCGGCGACGTCAGCCGAGAGGCTCCACCCGTGTTGTCGATCTCGTTCAGTCCTGACACATCCGAATTCCCGCCGACGCCAAGCGCGGTGATCTTCGCTCCGTAGCGGTCCTCCAAGATTGCGGTCTCGGCATCGACCGAGCCCTGCCCCCTCCCGTCCGAGAGGAAATACAGGAAGTTGGCCTCGCCTCCCTGGTCGAGACCCTCCAGGCGCTGATTGGCCGCCCTCAAGGCATTCGCGAAGTTCGTCGCGCCCCCGGCATCGAGGCCCCTGAGATAAGTCGCGATGGCCCCGTTGCCGGCCTGCCCCAGGTTGAAGGTTGCAGCATTCACGCCGCTCTGATTATTGCCGCCGGAGCTGGCTGGATCGGCGCTCCCGTTGAAGGGTATGACCGTCACCGTGACATCCGCGGAAGAGAAGCCGAGGCTCCTCACCCGCTCGGTGAGCGCAATCAGACCGGCGATCTCCGCATCGAGAACGGTATTCGCGCGGCCATCCCCGTTGAGATCGCCGACGGGTGTTCCCTCGAACCCGTCCAAGGTGCTTCCCGAGATGTCGATCAGATAGAGGATGTTCATCTGCGGCTGCAGGATCGGGCCGAGGCCGATGGTCAATTCCAGATCCGCCGTCGCAGAGGTCGTAGCCCTCGGCGCATCGACCGAAAGCGACACGGCCTGACGATTGAACGCGAGGATGTCGCTGTCGTACGCGACTTGACGGGGCGACGAGAACGCTCCCTCTCCACGGACCTGCAGGCTCACGGTTGCCGTATCGGTTCCTCCGTTGCCGTCGGCCACCGTATAGGTGAACGTGACCGTTGCCGTCTCACCGGCACTGAGGGCCTCGAAGCCGCTGCCCGGATCGAAGACGAGGCGACCCGTTGCATCCAGACTGACGGAACCCTCGCTCGGATCGGTCCAGCGAACCAGCCGGAGGGAATCGCCATCGATGTCGCGATCGTTGGAGAGAACGGCAAGGACCGTTCGTCCGCTCTCGTCAACCGCGCCCATGCGATCGTTCCTTGCGACGGGGGCATCGTTGCGGCCGTCGATGATCCAGCTCACCGAGGTCGGTACTGTGATGCCGTTGTCGAACACCAAGCTGTAATTGACGGTCACCGTCTCCGTTTCGCCGACTCCCAGATGCTGGTAGGCCGGATCCGCAGGGTCCAGGCGAAAGCTCCGGGTGTTTTCGAGATACGTCACCCCGGGGGGTAACGATGAGGGCACGACCACACGGGAGAGAGTTCTCCCGGCTGATGGATCGAAAGCCGCCAGGGCGCTGAGTTGGGCAACGGATCCATCCTCCACCGCGCTGCCCTCAGCCGGCGCCGGCACCGCGACGGGGGAAGGAGGAATCGCATTAGGGACAACGCTGCGCATCCAGGTCGGAAGCACCAACGCGAAGTCCAAAGGATCGGGCGGATCGACGGGCTGGGAGAAGTTCACAGGGACGATGAGAGCATCGTCGGGATCGCTGCTGCCTCCCCTCTGCCGAAGCTCGGTGGAGAAGAACCGAAACAACTCCCTGACGATGTCGTTTTCGCTCCGGATCTCGTCATTCGTCTTGGCGATTTGCGTCACCTGCGGATCGGACCCGGACACCGGCGTCAGGAGGGTCGCGATGCGGGCGTCCGATACCGATGCGATCACGCGGGATGGATCGTTCTTGGCCAGAAGAACGATTGAACCGACGCGTCCGTCCGGTTCGGTGAGCAGGGAAACCCGCGTGGTTCCGCTGGCTGCGGCGATCTCCGTCTGAACGGCCGTTCCCCTGATGGCCATCGTCGCGACCGGCGTGTCGATCTTGAGATCTCCGGTCTTGGCGATGCGTCCCGCCACGAACCCGATGACGCCCTGAACGAGCGTCAGGAGCGCGGAATTCGCACTGGAATCCGCAGAATAGACCATGTCGTTCAGCACCATTCGGGCGCTCGACGATAGGCTGAAGACCGTTCCGTCGTTGAATTTGATCGTCAGCGCCGAATTGGGCCCGGTCTGCACGACGTCGCCCTTCGCGACGACATCGCCAAGCCGCAGCGTGATCGCGACGCCGTTCCGCAGGACGGTGACCGATCCTGACGCTTTCTCGACACGGCCGATCGGAGCCAGAACTGCCGCCGCGCCGCCCGCCTGCGCGTACTGGCCTGCTGCATCCGGACCTGCCAACGCCTCGACGGTCGCGCCGGTCAGGCTTGCCCCTTCCGGCGTCGTGATGCCGAGACGCCTTTCGCCCTTGAAGTATCCCGAGATGACGGCATCCGTCTCGGGTCCTGTGAGCAGAAGGTCGGCTCCTGACCTTCGGAAACCAGCGTTGAACAGCAGATCCTTGTCGGGGAACAGGATTGCGGCGTCCGGGTCAGCCGCACTCCTCGACGCCTCGGCAGCGTCGATCTGAATGTGATGAACACTGGCGCCGTCCCCGGATCGGTACACAGCAACCCCCTTTGGGCTCCTGCGAGCATAATCCTTTCGCCAGTTCTTTCCTAATAGAACGAAGTCCTAGGCACGGAAGACTCTCCCGCTCGCAGCCCTCACGAACGGGCTGCGGGTCAGTTTGGGACATGCCCGATGTCCCGCATGAACGCCGCTCCGAAAACAAACGGGATGAGCAGGATGCCGTCTTCGTCAGCCTGGACGATCTAGCCCTTGGCCCTGACCGCGCCCGTCGGGGCGACAGGGCATGCGATCACGAACTCGGAATGCAACGACGTGATCTCGGTCCCACTCACGAGCCTGCATTCTCTCAGATCCGCGCGCGTGGCCATGTACTCCACAACGGCTTCCTCGTGCCTCACACCGGTGACCCCAACGCTCGGCTGGATTCCATTGTACCTCTCGCAAAAGGATTGGCGGGCCTCCGAGAGTTCGTACGCTCTCACGAGGATTCGCGATGTCCCGGGCTTACGATACACCTGATACCCGCCGCCGCATCGGGTGCTCACGTTCGTGTAGGCCACGCCCCAGTATTCATGCAATGAACCCTGTGCCGAGGGCGACGCGCAGGCGGACAGGGACAGGATGAGCGCAACGGCTGGGAATAAAGCTCGGCCGACCATCGATTCCTCGCTGACGAACGGAAGGAGCATTATCACCTACCAGCAACTGTCGAGCTTGTCTCGCCAGCGGGTGGAGAAAGCAGCGCATCTTCGAGCGAGAACCGCCGTGCCTGGGTGGGCTGCGCCTTAACACTAATACTTTTTAACAAACAAGTTGGGCATTTTCTGCGTTGATCGGGCGCTGCCCGATCATTAATCTCCCATCACAAGAAAAAAGGCCGCCGTTGCCAGCGACCCGAAGGTTAGGGAGGAAACGCCCAAGAAGGGCGGCAGCAGGGCGACATCCATCGCTGTGCTGCAATGCAAAAAGTAACGATTGCCCCCATACGAGGCAATGTCGAAAGGGCAGCTTGGCTGCCTATTTTTTTGTCTGTGGCATGTGAGTCACACAAAGAGCGAGCTCGGTCGCGGCGCTCCTCCCCTGTTTGCCGATCGTCAGCGCCTCTCCAAACATTCGAGCTGCTCATGGGCTCCGTCAGCTCCGGTCTTCGAACCACGACAGTTTGAATCGGCCTGCAATGACCTTGGCGGTGTTCGCGCAATGCCGAAGGCGGATTCGTTGTGCCAGGAAACCTACGAAGGATGCATTCAAAGATCGCGGCGGCAAAGATCGCGTCCGCCAGAGGCGGAGAGCACCGCGCCACCAGGTCGAACGGCGCCCGAGTCTCGACGAAGCTCGGCCGAGGCACACGAGAAGATGTCTTGTCTGCGGATGTCGGACGAAGAGCCAACGGATGATGTTTCGTGGAGGTCGATCGCAGCCCATGGGCGCCGGCAACGTTAGGTGTAAAATGCTTCCGGTGGGTGAAACCGAGGCCGTGACGAAGGCCCTTGACCATGAACGCAAAAGCCCCTATCTGAACGCCACCACGGACGTGGATTGAAAAAACCTTCGCCCCGGATTGAAAAATCATCCTAAAAAGGCAAGTAATTTCAATGGCTTCGGTGGGGGATAGTTTAATGGTAGAACAGCGGACTCTGACTCCGTTAGTCTTGGTTCGAATCCAGGTCCCCCAGCCACTCTAAAGCTCTACAAAATAGAGCAAAATTCGGTTCGCGGTTAGATCCGCCAGATCCCTGAATCCGTCCGTTTACATCTCGGTTTACACTTCAGGTTCGAACCCTGTTCTGAAGCACCTGGAACCTTCGACTTGTCGTTCCCATTGCCAAATGGGGCAGTGATGATCGAGCGGCTCAGCGATTAGCCATGGGTGATCGTCCGCATCGATTGCCCCCTCTGCCCCCACCGCAAGGGCCAGTATCGCTTGGCTCGATTTGCCGAAAAGTTTGGAGCCGTCATTCTGCGTTGCGAGTCGATCGACAGGATTGCCCTCGATTGCCAGAGGAAGTCACCTCCTTGGGAGCGACCTCCGGACCAGCATGATCCCAGGTGCAAGGCCCGGTTCACGGATCTGGAGGCGACCAGTCGCCCTCCCCCGGCCCTTCCGCCGATGCTGGGGCGGCTGATGGTCATTCAGGGTGGGAAAGACTGAGACCGAACCGGCCGATTCTCAGTCATGGGTAAGGCACGGAAAGGAACCTCCCCTGCCCTCGAGCGATAACTTGGACTCCGTGCCCTTCTGGCTGCGAGAACAGCCATGCCCGACGACCTTGACGAGACCTTACAGCAGTTGCGTCATCGCATAGCTACCGAGGGTCTGCCCAAACTCTCGCCCGAGGCATTGCGATCGCTCAAGCGGGAGGATTGGCATGGTCCCAAGCTCGTGCAGCCCCCTCCTCCTGGAAAGGCATTGAGTCTGTCGGAGGAAGCCCGGCGTCTGTTCCTCAAGAAAGTCGATCCAGAGTGGCCATGGCGACGATGATCGTATTCGGGATGCTCCCGTAAAATTAGTTTAGCCGGTCATCTGTCGAGGATCTGCCTCTAAGTGGGGAGGGATCAGACCTCTGCCGCTAGGATGTGGACTGTCGTTCCGTGATGTGACGCGGCCCTGTCGCCAGCCAAGCAGCAAAGGATCGGGGCCTTCTGGGCGAACGCTCACAAAAGCTGCTTTAGGTACCCAACCCGGCTAACACTAGGAATAGAGCCGCCTTCGCGACCGAAGGATACGGATGCCGGATGGCCATCTAGCGATGATCCGGATCAGCAGATTGGTCAGCAAGCCTCTTGATCTCAAAGATCGCGGCGATCACGAAAGCCGAGATCACGAGGAACGTCAGGATGGTCAAAAGAGAGCCTTCCCGGACGCCCGAGTTCATCCCAACCACCAGGATCAGCGCGAGGGCCGGAAGCCCAAGCGTGATCGCTCCAAGGATGAGTATTGGGCTGGCTGGCACATCAGAGGCATGGGTCGTCTGCGCGGGATACCGGTCGATCCCTTGCTCCCGGACTTTGACCTGCGCCGTGGCGTTTCTGAGACGACGTGGAGCAGTCTGGATATATGTGACCCACTCTTCGATGGTGCGTGGCTTCATTCAGATGGTCCTCTTGAAAACTGACAAAGTGATTCTGACTGGCCAAGCTGCACGAGCAATGCGGCACAACGGCGACCACCTTACTCAACAAATGCAAACTGCGACCGGTCTGATGACCATAAGCGACGCAGCCGCTCTCCTCCGGACATTCCGCTGATGCTGCGGAAGATCACGGTCGTCCTGGGTGGAAAGAGGTGATCCTTTTGAGATAATGCTCGGCGATTCTCTGCGCGTCATAATCAGCGCACGCAGACGGGGTAAACAGAATGACCAGCGGGCACGCCGACCCCATTTCGATCCGCAGGCTGACCCATGATGACGCTGAAACCTACCGGACCTTCGCTCTACAGACGCTTCAGGATACCCCGTCAGCTTTCGTCGTGACCCATGATGAATATTGGTCCAAACCCATTGAATGGATCAAGGAGCGGATCTCATCGCCCCAGCAACCCCACAACTTCGTCCTTGGGGCGTTCGATCAAGCATCCTCTGAGATGGCCGGGGCGGTCGGTCTCGATGTGCTGCCGCGTGCCCAGGAGCGCCACAAAGCAATTCTGTACGGGATGGCGGTCTCAACCTCGGCTCGTGGTCGCGGCATCGGCGGAACCCTGGTCGAACAAACCCTTGCCGAGGCAGCACGCATTCAGGGAGTTCGGCAAGTCCTGCTCATGTACTCCGAGGGGAATACGGCTGCGCAACGGCTTTATCGCTCATGCGGCTTCGTTGAGTTCGGACGGGAGCCTCGCGCCATGCTGATGGTGGATGGTCGGGTGGTGAACAAGGTCCACATGATCCGGATGCTCGATGGCTGAGGTGGTCGATCCGCGTTGAAGGGCAGCGCCTAGCCTATGCTCCAAGACGGCATGAGTGACAGAATCGATCCCAGCGACGGTCATCAGGTGGAGAGGCTATGAGCTTGAATCCGACTTGTTCCTACTTGGAGGCGCGATGTTGCTCGAACTGAACAAAGAGCAGATAGGTGTTCTCAGGCGAGCCTTGGAGGCGAGGGTGCGGGATATGCACCTGCGCCTCGGAAGCGACCCTGGTGATGAGGGCTTCCGGCGCGAAGCCGCACTCGCGGCACAGCTTCTTCGGCAGGTGGAAGCCCTGGAACGGCGGGCAGGTTACCGCGCATGGGACATCGGTAGGATCGAGTCTCTGCCGGAAGAGGACGAGACCTAAGGGCCGCAGCCGTGGGACTGGTTTCCTCGCGCCGTGCTATCTAAGCTGGTCTGCCTCCGAGAGCCGTTCTCTCGATCACCCCCTAACTCCGCGCTTCATAGAACGGATTACGCGTGGATGGAGTGTTCCTCGACAAGTGTTCCAATCAGGCGCAGCAGTTCCTGCTGTTCCGGACCCTCACCGCGACCGAGAAAGCTCGCAATCTCCTCGTGCTCCACCTGCCCTCCGGAAGCCACGTTCCCTTCGTGGCGGATGAAGATAGCCCCTGAAGGATCGCTGATCAGATACCAGCGATCACCGCTTGGGCTCTCATAGAGCTTGCGCGCCTTCTTCATGCAGACCCTCCCGTCGACTCGACACAGCTCGTCTTGTAACAGTTCCTCTCGACCTCATCTTCGGGCTGCTCGCGTCGTGCGAGCCGCTCCACAAGCTCTGCCAGTCGCGCAGGAAGAGCACTCTCAACCTGACCGTATGTCACGCGTAGCCGCTCCCCAAGCCGCTGAAGGTCACAAGAGCCCAGCGCTTGGTTCGGTGCAGGGCCCGAAGGACGAGGAAACGCAACTGTTGGGGCGTCGGCTGGCAGCAGGGCTTGTTGCATTGAGAGACTCTCGCTGGCGGCACGACGTGCCGGAAAATGCCCCGATGTCCTCGCCCCATTCCAGGGTCTCCGTGTGCAATGCAGCGAGGTAATGTGGCAAATGTACGGAAGACGTTAGCTTCCCGAAGCCATACCATCACCTGCGCTCCTCGCACCAAGTGGCAGAACAGAAGGTGACTGTGATGGCTCGTTACGAAAACACCCCCACCGTAGTGGTCGTGCTGGTGCCGCTGTGCGGTGGCTTGTTGATGATCCGACGCGCCCTTCCCGGTGAGGGTCAGGGCAAACTCGCGCTGCCGGGAGGTTACCAGATGCTTGGTCAGACTTGGCAGGAAGCTGGGGCGCAAGAGGTGTTGGAGGAAACGGGCGTGAGAATCGCCCCCGAAACACTGCGGATCGTAGCAGTGGAGACCACACCAGATCGGCGGCAGAACCTCCTCTTCTGCCAAAGCTGTCCGATCATGCACGAGGAGCCGTTTTTCCATGACGCCGAGGTCTCGGAAGTGCTTGTTGTTCACGAGCCGGTCGAAACAGCCTTTCCACTGCATACGCGGGTAGTGCAGGAGTTCTTCAGACAAGGGCTGTGACGATCGAATAACTTCAGGTCGGGTGACCTTCGGTATCCTCAATTCCTGGCGACTGTTCGACGGGTATCTGCTGATCCGGCACCCTCGCGCTGTTGGTTGAGTCGTGCTTTCCGTCCTGGTGAGCCGGGTTGCCGGTTCCGTCCTCTTGCACACCGCTACGTCGGCTGCTGTTGACGCTCAGGTTCTCCAGACCCGCATCTTGGTTGGGCTGCTTTGGTCCTGCCATGGATGCCTCCAAGCCTCACATCGTCTAGAAGAACGATGATCCTCGTTCGCAGTTCATAGAGATCTCCCTCTGACCAGAGTTTTTGCAACACAGGCACGGGTTTCAGCTTGTCGTAGACCCATTCCGAACGAGGGTATCCGCCGCTCGCGCGAGTTGCTGAGTGCGTCACGCGCCAACCTGTCCAGGTTCGATCTTCCCTGACGGACTCAATCGAATGAGATCTGTGGTCCTGGGTGTGGTATCATGCGCCTAGCGGAGGACGCCGCCATGCCGAGCCCTCTCATCCGCAAGCTGGAGAACTTCACCAAGCTCTCTGACGACGACAAGCTCGCCTTAGACAAGGCCACCCGTCAGGTCCGTGTCTATCCTGCACGCGAGGACATCATCTGCGAGGGCGACTGCCCAGAAGCCGTGATCCTGCTGATCGAAGGCTGGGCCTGCCGCTGCAAGACCCTGGAGGATGGGCGGCGGCAGATCATGGCCTACTTTGTGCCCGGTGATCTGTGCGACATCAACGTGTTCATCCTGCGCCAGATGGATCACTCCATCTCGACCCTCACCCCGGCCACCATCGCCCTGATCCCGCGCGACACCATGCTCGACCTGATGGCGCAGCATCCCCGCATCACCCAAGCGCTGTGGTGGTCTACCCTGGTGGATGAGGCAACTTTGCGAGCCTGGGTGGTCAACCTTGGCCAGCGCAGCGCCTATGAGCGCGCGGCTCATCTCCTGTGCGAGTTGTTCTACCGACTGCGAGCCGTGGGGCTGACCAACGGCAAATCCTGCATCCTGCCCATCACGCAGGGTGAGTTGGGCGACACACTCGGGCTCACCATCGTCCATACCAACCGCATGCTCCAGGATCTGCGGCGCGACAGTCTTGTTGAACTCAGGGGCAGGCATCTCACCATTCTTGATCTGGATGCTTTGCAGAAGGTGGCAATGTTTAGCCCTGGCTACTTGCACTTGGAGCATGAGGGCGAGGCACTCGATGCCAACCAGCGGCAGCAGACGTAAGGTCGCAAGCCGTAAGGTTACTGGTGCATCCTTCACCCACTCTCAGACCGACGCATGCAGAGGTGGGGCTCACGGAGTACACGCCTTCTCTCAGAAGCAGATGTGATCTATCCCGTACAGATCGCGGGTAATGTTCGGCCCAGCACCGCTCTGCCGCAGCAACCCGGAACGGTCTTTAGCCACCGCAGCCTCGTCATAGCCTTCGACAACCAGCACCCAATCGGCCACCGCATCCTGGCCTGCCCGAAGGGCTGTTTCGCGGGTTGGCGTCCTGCTTCGGTCCTGATCTGCAATCAGGAGATGCGCGGCACAGATGCCCTGTTGGTGCGCAAGCGACTGCGCTTCGCTCGTCAATACACCGCACAAATGTGGCTCGCATCCGGGCTCAGGAGAGAACCGGGTGGTTTGAAGACAGCAACCCGCACCCGATCCGCTCGATGCTGCAACGCGACAAAGGCTCCGGTTCATGTTCCGCAGCGCAGGCATAACTTGCTGGGTCCACTCCGAGGGATGGTTCAGGTGTTCCAGATAGGTCTGGGATGCAAAGACATCGGGCTTAAGGACTGTGTACAAGACAAGAAACTGAGGCCCAGAGCCGACAACGGAGTACCGGCGACCTTGGAGAAAACCAGGGATCGCGAGCCGCTCCTTCATATGTTCATGGGAGTGCCAGTCGAGGTACTCGGCCTCGCGGCCCTTCTCGACATCGTGCCATGCGATCAGCGCTCCGGACCCTGCCCAACCCATTGGCACCTCCCCGGCCAATCACTTCCGAACCGTCCGATCAGTGCGCCACTCCAAACCCTGCCTGCGCGGATTGAACCATGCCGACAATGGGATGCTTCTTATAGCCTCACGGGCCACGGTCATTCCGGTTCCAGACATGCACCAGCATCTTCCACTCATTCCCTGCCTTCTGGACCAAAGCCGTGCCTTTGCCCTGGAACTCCTGGGGTGATTGCCCCTTGGTCCGCCCGACTGTGGTGAAGATCACGTGCGCCCTGTCGTTGCCAAGCTGCTGGACATCGACGACGGTGACCTGTTTGAGTTCGGCGCGCTGCGCCTCGTCCTTCCAGAATCCTGCGATGCTGCTCTGCCCTTTCGCCATAGGTGCTTGAGGCGGGAGGATGGAAGCATCCTCTGCATAGAGTTTCAGAACCGCGTTGAGATCACCCTTAGCGTATGCCTCCACGAAATGATCAGCAATCTTCTGAAACTCGGCTTTATCTTGAGCGGATGCAGGTAACACAAGCAAACAGAACGCAACAACCAGCGCATTCTTACGCATTGTCGCCTCCTGATGTAAGAAGAAAGTATTTTACCTCATGCACGATGAGTTGGCAAAGCATCCGACCAGCGGTTTGTAATCCCATCAGTTAAAGCCTCGCAGATAATCTTTCGTTTATGTCTTCGAAGACGACTGGACACCTCGCCCAACCCGCCGCCGAATACGATCCGGAGCAGCATGGATGATGAACGAATAGACGGTTCGCACCTCAATCTTCAGCCGCTGATACAGGCATCGGTGGTCACTCCGGCCATGAAGTCGTGAGGAAAGTCTTCAAAAGTCCGGTGAATCTGACTTTTCTCTGCACCGGAATTTCTGTTTTTCGTAATATAGTTGCGATTACGCTTAGGTACCTACCCTGCTGCTTGTGAAATGAAGAAATGAACAGGGAAGCTGCCGATAGCCACAACATCTGGTTCCTCAACACCTATGTCACCATCCGCGTCTCGGAACGGGACAGTCCAGATGGTATCTCGGTCCTTGAGCGCCGAGCCTCACAGGGGAACTCACCAGCCTGCACATCCACCATGACGAGGATAAAATCTTTCACGTGATCGAAGATGTGGTGCGGTACCGGATCGGAGATCAGGAGCGCTGCGCGCCTCCGGGAGAGACGCTTCTGCCCCCCAAAGGCATTCCCCACACCTACCAGGTTGAGTCGGCTGAGGCTCGCAGGCTCACCATCACCCGAGGCGAGTTCGAGAACTCCATTCGCGCTTTCGGACGCCCTTCCGAACGGGATGGGCTCCCCGGTCCGCTTGGCCCTCCCACCCCGGAACAGGCTGAAGTTCTGGCCCATGCGTGTCAGCAGTTTGAATAGAGCTTGCCGGCCCGCCCTTAACGTAGCTGTGCCCAGATCAGGACTGGACGCCTTACCCGGTCCATATCAGAATCGGATCTGGAACAGCACCGAGGCTCCCATGGATCGCAGGGCCACAAGGTCGAGCGGCGGCTGCCAGCCATCTTCGCGGCTGACGCCACAGGCTTCCTACCTGCACTAAAACCTCATCGCATCGATCAGATCGACTTATCTCCTCCGATCTGAACAGCATCTGCTATCTTCGGCGGACAGGTTTTCCAACACGGGAGCCGAGCCATGCTGGTGGAGACGCACTACGCTAAGAGCGGTGATCTCCGGATCGCCTATCAGGTGGTCGGCAAGGGTCCGCTCGATCTGGTCCTTGTTCCAGGCTTCATCTCCAATCTTGATCTCTACTGGGATGAGCCGACCGTAGCCCACTTCCTTACCCGCCTAAGTTCATTCAGTCGCCTGATCCTGTTCGACAAGCGGGGGACCGGTCTCTCGGACCGCCTTGGAGCCCTGCCGACTCTCGAAGAGCGCATGGACGATGTTCGAGCCGTCATGGATGCGGTAGAGAGCAAGCGCGCCGCGCTCTTCGGTATGTCCGAGGGAGGTGCAATGAGCATGCTCTTTGCCGCCACCTACCCGGATCGGACCCAAGCGCTCATCCTGTATGGGACCTATGCCCACTTCCACACTTGGGTGCTGCCGCCCGACCAGTTCGAGCAGTCCCTGGAGAACATTGCGCAATCGTGGGGAAAGGGCGCGAGTTTGAGCACCTTCGCGCCAAGCAAAGCCACCGATGGCCGCTTCAAGCAGTGGTGGGCTCGATTTGAACGGTTGAGCGCCAGCCCCTCGGCAGCCATCATGCTCACGCGGATGAATAGCCAGATTGATGTTCGGCATGTCCTGCCCGCGATCCGTGTTCCGACCCTGGTACTCCATCGTTCAGGGGATACACGGGTCCGTGTTGAAGGCGGGCGATACCTTGCCGACAACATACCTGGAGCCAAATACGTCGAGTTCCCAGGCCCTGATCACCTCACATGGGCCGGTAACATGGATGAATTGGCTGACGAGATTGAGGAGTTCCTCACCGGCACCCATGGCGAGGTTGAACCCGACCGCGTGCTTGCCACAGTAATGTTCACCGATCTGGTGGACTCGACAAGGCGGGCCGAGGAGATAGGCGACCGGCGCTGGCGTATCCTCCTCGACGAGCATGATCAGATCGTTCGACGCGAGATCGACCGCTTTCGCGGACGAGAGGTGAAAACGCTCGGCGACGGATTTCTGGCGACCTTTGATGGTCCTGCACGAGCCGTCCGATGCGCCACCACGATCATAGCGGCCCTGCGGGTGCTGAACTTGGATGTCCGATGCGGCATCCACACGGGTGAGATCGAAATGAAGGGCGAGGACATCGGTGGTATCGCGGTCCACATTGCAGCCCGTATCGCCGCGCTGGCCGAGGGCGGTCAGGTGCTGGTGTCGCGAACCGTGCGCGATTTAGTAGCCGGGTCCAATCTCCGGCTGGAGGACCGTGGCACCAATATTCTCAAGGGCTTGAGCGAGCCCATGCCACTATTCTCCGTCGCAAGCAGTCAGGAAACGTGAGCCGGCCTCCCGCACCTGCTGATTCTCGTGTTAGCGCATGATCCTGAGCAGATCCTCGACACATACTGCCGAGTTGTGGACCACGATGGATACCATCTCAGGATCGTGGCCAGCGTGGCAACATTGACCTTCCCGATGCCAGACTGGGCTAGGACAATGGACCGAGCGCAGGTTGGAAATGACCTTTCCAGAACTGGAAACCGGCAAGGGTGGTCGGCTCCAGATCGAACTCGAATCGGTGATGAAGAGTGTCGAACTCCTCGGAGGTAGCACAGACAATGCCGGTCACCGTCGAAGTTTCCGTCTCCCGTGAGGCTCAAAGGGCAGAGCCTTTCATACTTCAGCGTCTCTAGCCACAGCCGCCGTCCATAACCCTAAGATCAAGTCCGGATCGGTGATCCTGAAGAGATCCTCCTTTGTCATTCCCATAGTGATGCCATACTGGAGCATCTTCTCCCGGTCTGCCTCGAACGTGCCTTGATCAGCCCACTCGGGTCGAGCATCGATCAAGGCATTCATCATTCGCCAAACCCGATGCGAGTGCGATTGGCCGAACATTGTTGTCCTTCCGGTGTCCCGTTTCTGCGTGTTTCTCCGGATGCCAGAGAAAGCCGAACAGATGATGAACGGGCACACGGCGCTCGCCTGGACCTTCCGTCGATGATGCGTAAGCTCAGGATCATCTAGCGCGGGAAAAGAGGAATGAGCGCCGAGGACCAGCGCTCATTCACCAGCGGATCTGCCACGTTCGCCCAGAAGAGTCGGGCCGCACTGTCGCAATCCTCCTATTGTCTGATCCGGTTCGCCGCTTCTCGCCATGCGGCTTTCCGGCGTTTTTCAAGGAAAAGATGTTCATCGTACTGAAAGGCAACGGGATCAAGGAAAGCAGCCAGTTCGGCAATTCGCCCGTTCAGGTCATTGTGTTTTTGCACTCGACGGAACCTCGCAATGTTGGCGGACCAACGAGAATCCTGGATGGATGTTCCTGCTTGCGAATTTAGGACTCTTCTGGTTGTTACTAGGAAAATTACCACGTTGAGCCGGGTCAATGAGCAACTGGGTTGCCTTAAAAGCCAAGCTGAAACGCTCTTGGGCCGCTCCCGTTAATTGAGCACAGGATCGCTGTGAGCGATTGGCTCATACGGAGGTGCTGCCATGCGTGTAGACCTGAAGTGTGCTTTTGTTGCCGCTGCCCTGGTTTTCCCAGCTCTTGCCGTTGCTGAAACTGGGGGCGCAGCAGCAGGTGCCGTAGCCGGTGGTGCGGCTGGTGCCGTTGTTGGAGGTCCGGTTGGGGCAGCCGTTGGCGCGGGTGTCGGCGGTGCGGCTGGGGATGCAGCCTCGGGACCGGACCAAAAGAACATCACGATCGAGCATCGGGATGTTGGTACAACCGGAACGACCGGCTGCTCGACTACAACCCAACAAAAGACCGACAATGTCACGGGTAGTACAACGACGAAGCAGCAGACCAACTGCTAAGGTCTGTCGTGTCAAGCGGCGCCGCTATTGCGCCACCTGCCCCACCGGGACGTTCGGTGGGGTGGTGAGTTTCATGCCGCTGCGGCTTACTTCTTCTTGAGAGTGTCTTTGAGACTGCCCGTGGCGTTTTGAGTCTTCCCCTTGGCTTAATCTATCTTGCCTTCACTGTTGCAACTTGGTGTCGCCTCTCAGGCCACTAGCGTCCTGATTTCATCTTGCCGCCGGTGCGGGTGGCGGGATTGCCTGTCTAATGAAAGACATCCGGGCACAGATCACCTCCCTAGCTCGCCTCAACCGGTTGCGCCGGCCTAGTTCCCTCAGCGAATACGTCGGCTTGGGCACCTCATAAGCAACCATATCAGTGTGGAGACTGTCCGATCAGGCGGTCGATCATGGCCCTGACCGCCCGCATCTGTAGTCTATTCTGAGTATGACAGTTTGACCCGCTGTAGCCGCAGAAATCCCAGCACCGGCTCGGGTTCGCTGTTGAAGCTCTGGTTTGCGGTGGCTCTCTCAGGTCAGTCGGGTGCGTGGGGTTATTACGCTTGAAGCCCTTATGAAGCACGAAGTCGACGCTGCGCTCAGTAGACGGCGGCCCGTCACTTTAAGTCCCGTCAACATCACTGACCTACGCCGCCATCTCTGCGAAGCCGTGCGTCCCCACGTGATCTGGAGCGACGGGCAAGATCAATCTCGGTATCAGTATCGGAAGCTGGCAATCTGGCCACGTCGCGAACCCGTTCTGTCGGAATCGCACCTCTCACCGAGAAAAACGATTGTTTCGCGCCGATGCCCATACTGATGTGAACCGAAGCCATAAGAATATCATCCCTATCGTGTTCGCCTATGATCTCACTGTTGGGAAAGCCATAGATATTATCCATTACCGTCCTCTCGGAACTGTGAGCGTCTATCTGGGCCGGTGCTAATGCCTGACTTCGCAGAAGATACCGATCTTCTTCATTTTATATTTGCGTTCGGCGAGGAAGTTGATTTTGCAGATGCGTTTGCATTTGTGCGTCCCTCCCGCCAAGATCAGGTTAAAGGCTTCCTTGCTGCGAATGAGATGGGCAGTCGAGTGACACGCCAAGAGCTTCTTGCCATCGCATTCTGGGACAGGGACGATAAAGTTGCCTTCGACGAAGAGTCGTATCCTTCATCGCTTCAACCTTGAGCCGCCCGTGGCAGCCGCTCGACTTCGGCCGGTACCCAACTAACCGTGGCGGTTGGCGTAGCGCCGCTTCTTGGTAAGGTTCTTCTGCCCTTCGAGCACCTTGGCTGGGGCAATCACCTCCTTGTAGCGGCGGGTGTGCTTCTTGAACGACGGCCTCATGCGAGCTTTACCCGCCATGGCTTGCTCCTTTCAGGTGATGGAGCATCGAACCACATTAGGCTGAACGAACGCACCTCATCCTGAGTGGGTATGCGAGGTCGTTCGAGGATCCATATCAGAAGGTAATATAATCCCTCTGCTCATCCAAATGCGGCGCGCAGGGAGGGATAAATGCCAACCTTCATCGGTTATGGACGGTTCACCCGTGAGGCCATGCGCGGCATGTTGCAGACCCCTGAAGATCGCACAGAGCCCGTCTCCAAGCTGTTCGAGTCGCTGCGTGGAAGGCTGGTTTCCTGGCACATGACCCCAGGCTGTGACTTCGACTGGATGCTCCTGGCAGAGGCTCCCAACGAGGAGGTGGTGGCGTTCAGGACATCAAGGTAGCCCGTGCTCTGAGCGGTCCAGAGGCCATGCGCCTGTTCCAGAAGGGCGGCGAGGCAGCCCGCAGCTTCAAGTCAGCCGGTCAACCAGCCCCATCAGAACAACTGCGAGGCAATTAGACAAAGCAGAGACGGAGGATCAGGGCAGGGTCAGATGGTCCAGGCCACGAGCACGAAGCCTCGCGTTCGGTTTCCATTGTCTGAGTCGGGCGTGTTCATGGCTGCGAAAAGATCGTCAGCCTCAACCCAGACGGGCGGGTACTTATACCGGGAGACATCCAGAACCAGAAAGCGATCTGTGTCAGCGTCATAAGCCGCCAGCGGAGAGATATGCCCTCCGCGCTCTTGGCCTATCGTGCGACGAAGGTAGTTCACGATCACATAACGGTTGGGAGTGTTCAAGGCTTCGGTGGCAAGCTTGCGGAACTCATCCAAACTGGTGTCTGCAGCATGCCGCACATCAGCCGTAACCGAGTAGGACTCCAAAATCCCACCAATCTGATCAAGGGTCATTCCGATCCTCGCCAGCACCTCCTTGGGCAGCACCTTCTCAGTTGTCTCGTTGAGGAGATTGTCCTGGGTGAAGGTCTTGAACGGCTCGAACTCCGGGGTGGACGGGGCTGGAACGCCCAGCGCATTGAGCACCATCGTGAGGCTGGCGACACCGCAGTAGGCTTGGTTCTTCTGGGTGACGAACTGGATGCTCAGCGGCCAGTAGGCGCGGTTCGCCTCACTCTCCAGCAGCAGGCGGGCACCTCGTTCACTGTTGAGGCTGACGAGTGACTCGGGCAAGGGCAGTGTCTGGGCGGCAGCACCGCCCGTGGCCAACCACAAGCCGAGCCCGATGATCTTGAGAGACGAGATGATCACACGCATGGCTGGCCTCCTGGTTTATGGATCGGGCTGATCAGACATCCTGTTGGCTGTGAGAAACCGCTGGTCGAAAGACGTGCCCTCGCTCAATCCCGCAATGTCCAAGCGGAACTTAGCCAGGAAAGCGTCGGCGACCTCTTGCGTACTGGAGATCTGCATGACGAACGAGCCTAGGCCACCGATCACATGCGTGCGGTAATATTCGACATCACCAGTAAGGCCGGAACCGACGACAAGGCCATTGATGACCTGTCCTGCCTCCAGAGCAGCGTCGCGGGCCTGGGCAGGCTCCGTTCCGCTGTTACTTGGTCCATTCCCAACGATGTTAATGACGGAGCGGCGGCTTGAGGTCGGAGCAGATCCAAGAAGCGTTGATGCGGAGCGAATCGCCAGCGCGATATCAGTCTGATGGTGTCCAGTGGGAGCCTCGTAATGATCTGTCGGGATATCCCGGTCCAGAAGCTGGGCCTCTTCGATAAGATGCCTTGAGCGCAGATTCCCGGAGATCTGCGCAGCATCCTCGGGCGTGGCTATCGTGGTCCAGGGAACAAGTATCTTCGTGTGGCCGTGGCTTGACCACATGAACACGGCAAAGCCAATGCGCCTGTGATGCCCGGCTCGAACTGCCGCCAAGAACCCAGGATGAGCAAGAGCGGAGGCCAGACCTTCTCGCTCGGCCCATTCTTCGTAGCGCCCAACCGAGGCTGATGTATCCAGAGCCGTTACAAGGTTCGCGTCCACCTCCACCGGCATTTCGGTGGCGGTGCCCAGACCGGGCATAAGGATGACGACCATCGCGCCTGCAAACCGGATTAAGTCATCCATGGCGGCTCTCTCGCTGGAGCAACTTGGGATGCCGAGCGTATACAGCTTAGACGAGGTACTCTGACGCAACGCGGGTGACTGACCGTTCAAGCTGGTCGAGGGGGCTGCATCCCAACCAGATCTGCTACACCTTTATGGCCTCTGGTAGCGGAACACTCCTGATTGGGAGAATACTACACCTGAGTACCGCCTCCCGGAAGGGCCCTTACCATAGCAGCTTCCGATGCTCCGCGCTCAGGTTTCCAGTCCAGCTTGACAGATAACCTTCCTCTCTTCCGCTAAAGACTGGACACCTTGCCCGGTCCACATCAGAATCCATCTTGAGTAGCATTGAGGCTCCCGTGGATCGGCAGGAGCACAAGTTCGGGCGGCGGCTTGTAGCCATCTTCGCGGCTGACGTGGTGGGCTACTCGCGGCTTATGGAGCAGGACGAGGTTGGGACGCTCCGCACGCTCACTGCCCATCGTGAAATAATGGACAAGCTGATTGCGGAGCACGGCGGGCGCATAGCAAACACCGCTGGCGATAATCTTTTGGCCGAGTTCCCCAGCGCCGTTGATGCCGTCCAATGCGCCGTAGCTGTGCAAGAGACTCTCGCTCAAGCAGGCTATGGCACCCCGCCGAGCGCCGCGTTCGGTTCCGTATCGTAGTACATGTCGGCGACGTGATGGTGCGGGGCAGCGACCTGTCGGGTGAGTGAATGAACATTGCCGCACGTCTTGAAAGCATCGCTGAATCGGGTGGTATCTGCCTCTCTGAGGCTGCCTACGGGTATGATTCACCTTTACGGAACTTGGGCCACAGAAAGTGAAGAACATTGAGGAGCCAGTTCGAGCTTATGCCCTCGAGGCAGCCTCGCCTGCCCCAGCCAGAATAGACCCTCCCAAATCGCTCGCCCTGCCCGACAAACCATCCATTGCGGTTCTCCCTTCACAAACATGAGTGGCGACCCAGAGCAGGACTACTTCGCCGGTAGCATGGCTCAGGAAATCATTGCGGCGCTCTCACGCTTCCGGTCGCTGTTCGTGATCGCCCATAACTCCACTTTCACTACAAAGGCAAGGCCGTGGATATCCGCCAAGTCAGCCACGATCTTGGCGTCCGCTATGTGTTGGAAGGCAGCGTTCGGCGAGCAGGCAGTCGGCTTCGCATCATCGCCCATCTGATTGATGCCACCACCGCCAGCCATCTCTGGTCCGAGCGGTACGACGGCGAGTTTGCCGACCTTTTCGATCTTCAAGACCGCGTAACGGAAACCATTGTCGGAGCCATCGAGCCGACGATTACGCTGAGTGAAGTCGAATGGGCAAAGCGCAAGCGACCCGATAACATCGACGCATATGACTGCGTGGTGCGGGCGCTGCCTGCCGTCCGGTCTCAGGACGCAGAAACTACGGCAGAGGGCTTTCGGTTGATCGAGCAGGCCATGGTGCTCGGCCCGAGCTATGCCCTCCCGAAGGCCCTTGTTCATGTGGGAAGCGCGGAGAAAGGTGGTCGCCCAAGTGCTGGACTATGCTCGGGCAATCTCCCGCTGGTCCTATGCCGATTTGCAGCGTCAAGTCTCGATGGCCCCCAGCAGGCACGGCAACATCCCGTTCGAATTCGCTAAGGCTGTCAATCCGACGCTTGTCGAGCACCAGTTTGCCGATGCAGTCGTCCGCACGATGCGCTCAGGCCGCATTCTGCTCCTGATCGCAGGTGATGGCATTCGGGAGGACGTTGGTGCCTTAGCAAAACTTATTAACCGCAACGCGGCTCTCGGATTCTCCTTTGGCCTCGTCGAGGTCGAGCTCTACGACCTTGGGGACGATGGGCTCGCGATCCAGCCTCGCGTCATCGCGCGGACGGACGTCTTCGAGCGGAACATTGTCATCTATCAGGCCGATGGCTCAGTCGGTGTGGAGGAGATCGGCTCTGAGGATGAGCCAGAACGAGGTCCGAGCGCGAACCCAGGAAAGAAAGCAGGTGGTCAAGGAGGATCCGAAAACCCGAAGCAGGCCGAGTATCGCCGATGGTGGCAGCCTGTCCTCGGCATGAGCTTCGATGATCCCGATCAGGAGCCCTTGAAGCTGTACTGGCCGAACAATGTTCGCGCACAACTCCTATGGCCGGGGACTTGGATTACAGCCTACCAGAGTACGAGAACGTGTGGTGTTTTCCTCGCAGGACGCAAGCGTGAACTTGAGGAAGAAGTTCTCCATCTCCTATCGCCTCAGTTGGATCAGATTGCTTCTGAACTCCCCGAAGGAACAGAGATCGGTAACGTCCGGTCTTCAGGAGAGATGGCGATCAAGACGACAAGGGCGATTGGCACGTACAAAAACGATGATGAGAAGCGCGAGTGGCTGAATCCGGTCCTCAATCAGTACGTCAATGTTCTACGCCCACGGCTGAAGCACCTTGTTGAATGAGCCAGCCTTGTGGCGCAAAAGCTCGCGACACGCGCGACAGCCATGAACAATGACTAGCGATCCACAATCGTGAAGGTCTTTGTGCCAGTCGGGCAGCATCGCGGATCGCCCGGCTTGAGAACCGTGGTCGTCACTGAAATATGCGCCGGTGCGAACTTCACGTCGCGAGGATCTTGTCCAACAATGTCATCTGTGTTGGCATTCCGTGCAAGTTGGTACACTCCATTGCGGTCATACCAAACCCAAACCGAGAGACTGATGCCGTTTCCACCCTCAATCGGGCTGTAGACGAAGGAGATCGCATCCTTCGTACCATTCCCAGTGAGGTCGCCATAGAACACGTGGACTTCTGGATCGCTGAGGTCTTCCTTCTTGATTTGCGCCCGTATAGCTTCGGCAGCCGGGCCATTTAGCCCTGGAATGGCCGCACTCGTAACGGCACCTGAGTTGGTGCCTGCTTCGTTGTTGCACACGATCTCTGCCGCTCTGCGTGCACCCTCATTCGTCCGCTCTTGTCCTAGTGGTCGGGCAGGCTTGTCCAAAGAAGTTACAATGAGGCGTGATCCTTTATCCGTGCTGACCCGCGTGATCACGGCGCAAGGCTTGCCATCCCGGAGCCGCCATTCAATCTTGTCGCCAAAGACCTTGCCATTGCCGCCCACGTTAATGGCGGCCTCGGCACTTGGGCTGTCCTCGTCCTTATCAACAATGATGCGAGCGATGCCTTCGAGGTAGAATAGCGTCACCATTCTTCCATTCGGACCTTTGCATTCACGAAAGAAGTGATCCCAATTGGTGTCCTCGACCCGGCACTTGGTGGCGTCGGTGTAGACTGAGGTTGTCTCTGCCCGTGCAGGATTGGCTGCGAGCGCCAGTGGGATCAGTGAAATTATCGTGAGACGCATAGATGTCCGAGTGTAACGTGCCAGGGCTATATGATGCCGTTACATACTGCGAAGCTGGAAGGTCCGCGATGGCATATCGCTGTGTATTGACGTGCATTCTGTGCGTTTCCACAGCAATTCTGTTGCCACTACTCTCTGATTACGCCCAAGCCGCTCCGAAGGTTGGCACCTGTCGATCCGGCTATCGCACGAGCGGCAGCGCTTGCGTTCCAAACTCTAGCGAAAGACCCGCTGAGCGCGAGGAGCGAAACCAAAGATCGAGTTGTCATGAGCTTTCCTCACACAGGACCAGCCCGACTCCTCTCAAATTGTGGAGGCTCGTCGCCGTGAGGTGACGATTGAGCACCTTTTTTCGGCACCATACGGTTTCTCTCGCGACGTCATCCTGAACTGTTGAACGAACTGGAGAGTAGTTTATCCCATCCGTGGGACCAGGCTGATGATGCTTCTCGGAGCGACGAGGCCGTACGCGACATTGCCCAACGTTTCCTCAATGAGCCTACGCGCGGAGGGGGCGCAGACTGATTAGGGTGCTGACCATTGATCGTATGCCCAGAGTACAAGCTTCAGGACCGCCTCCGAAGATATCCCAGCCCTCACGAGAGTCGACGTGGGCTGGGAGAGCGGCCCGAAACTTTACTGCAACGTCGTGCTAGGAGCTTGCTTTTCCGATATCGCTCAATGCTTAACCGTCCAGCGTAGCCAAGAGTTCATGTCTGCTCACGTCCATGCACCTGGGCTGGAGGAGCGGTTGCCTCGATGGCCGTGAAGGTCTCCAGGATGCGATAGGTATGCTGCGAGCCCGCCGGCACCACCCAGGAGTCACCTGGCTCCAGCCGCACGGTCTGGCCCTCGATCTCCAGTTCAGCCCGTCCCGCGATTACATAGCCGACAACTTCATAGTCCTGCCGGTGAGCGGGCTTGTTCTGGCTTGGTGGTTCATCGCGCCACATGCGCATCGACAGCCTCTTGCCTGAGGCCAGATAAACCTCGCCTTGGTCGCCTGTGGGTGAATGGGCGCTGCTTACCTTTGTCACGGTCGTGTCCGTCATCTCACCCTCCTGCGCAAGGTGCGCGGCGCCTCAGTGCCTGATTCGATCCAATCCCTAGATGCTGCCGCCAGATTGGCCCTGGCTTGCATCCATCTGGCTGTCGAACGCCCTCTCGCAGCGCTCAACATGGCTGGCTGCGCGCTGCTGGACCTCCGGCATATCGGTGCAGGGACTCTCCACGTCATGTTTGCAGTACGGACACATCATCGGTGCAGCCTCCGCATCAGCCGGAATGAGAAGCAACGTGCCACCACAGGAGGGGTTTCAGCTTGAGCGTGCTCTGATAAGCGCAGCACAACAGGCGCGATTGACGCGAGGGACCCGCCGCCACATTTCCACGCGACCACGGAGGAGCCACCATGATGACGACGGACGCGATCCCGCGACCCGCTCTGCTCCTGGGACGGGCCGGGGTCATTCCGTTTGCTCTATTGACGGCAGCGTCTGTTCTCGGCATCCATCCCTGGTCCTTGGATCCGAGGATGGCCCTGTGTGCCTATGGCGCCTGCATCCTGTCGTTAATGGGCGGAGTGCAATGGGGCGTGATGCTGCCGCGGGAGGGCGGTCCTGTGCCGTTCTTCCGCTATGCGATCTCGGTTCTCCCCGCACTGCTCGCGTTCCTGTGCCTGCTCATCCCAAACACGTCCGGTCTCATTGGGCTCGTCGTCGGCTTCCTGGCGCTGCTGGCCTATGACCTGTCCACCGTCCGTCAAGGGCTTGCGCCACGATGGTACGCTTCCCTGCGGGTTCAGCTCACGCTGGCTGTGGTGGTTTTGCTCGGGGTTGCCGTGATCGCCTGAGCTTCTGCCCGGCGGATCCGGCGGAACTTCCACACTCATTATCTCCTTGACCAGAACCCGGGATGGGATCCCGGCTCAGGAGGCCCCGTGGCAGTGCGTCTCAAGCCAGTCGCAGAGCAAGTGGTGGTTCTCACCGGGGCATCGAGCGGTATCGGTCTCGCGACCGCTTGCGCCTTGGCTGATCGCGGAGCCAAGCTCGTCCTTGTCTCGCGCAACGAGGCCGCTTTGCAGGATCTCGCGCGAGACTGTGAGGTAAAAGGCGCCAGAGCCATCGCGGTGGCGGCGGATGTCGGGCGCTTTGAGGACGTGGAGCGGGTCGCCGAGAGGGCCATCCAGGAGTTCGGCGGCTTCGACACCTGGATCAACAATGCCGGCGTGGCGATCTTCGGCACGGTCGAGCAGATCCCGCTCGAAGACCATCGGCGGCTCTTCGACACCAACTACTTCGGCGTCCTGCATGGCTGCCTCGTGGCCACCAAGCACCTGCGCGATCGCGGCGGCAAGATCATCAACATGGGAAGCGTGCTGAGCGACCGCGCCGATATCCTGCAAGGTCCATACTCTACTTCGAAGCACGCCGTGAAGGGGCTCACCGATGCGCTCAGGATGGAGTTGGAGGAAGCGGGCGCACCGGTTCTGGTCACGCTCATCAAACCGTCAGCCATTGATACCCCCTACATGGAGCATGCGCGTAGCTATCTGGATACGCCCGGCACGAAGAACCCACCGCCGTCCTATGATCCCGAGCTGGTTGCGCGGGCCATCGTCTTCGCCTGCGAGAACGACCGGCGCGACATCGTCATCGGCTTTGGCGGCTGGGCTCTGTCCGTGATGGGAGCGGTGGCGCCTCGTCTGACCGACTATGTCATGGAAGCCGGTGGACGCATTCTCCAAGAAAGCAACGATCCCGGGCGCCCGGAAAGGCGAGATAATCTGTACGAGCCCCGGCAGGACGGGGTCGAGCGGTCCTCCCTGCCGGGCGGGTCGCGCAAGACCAGCCTGTTCCTGGAGGCGCAGCTCAATCCCGTAAGTGCGGTCCCTGGTATGGTCCTCTCCACCTTTGCGAGTGCAGGCTTCGCTGCGTTGCGGATGCTCCGCCCAGTGGCTTCCACCCTTGCTTCAACCCCATTCCAGGAGAGCCGTGATCCCGGGCACCAGGGGCGGGAGGATGGCGGCGACCAGCCATCCCTGGCTCAGGGAGCGCTCGCGGCCAGCCAGTCCCTGCAAGCGCGGCTCAATGCCAAGAGCGCTGTACCGGGTATCGCCCTCGCTGCACTCGCGGGCGCAGGCCTCATTGCAATGCAGATGCTCCGCACCAAGGGCTCAACCTCCTCTTCACCCCAACACAGGCCCACGTCTCGGAGACGGTGACCGGCTGGGTCGCAACTCAGAGCCGTAACGAAAGGATTGCTGAGACTCGCTTCCTAGCTTTAAGCTGGTCGCGGCAAGTTAATCCTCGCCCTTCGGTGGGAGGCCTCAATAGGAAAGCGGTTGTGCAGGCGAGAGGTGTAAGGCGAGCCCGCCAGCTGATGCGGGATCGCGGAGCTTTCCGCGGGCGCTTGCTAATTGACGGAGCGCTCCGCGGCTTGGGTTAGGAGTTCGTCGGTGCGCTTCCCGTTCAATGTAAGCGTCACAGCTACCGTCCGCTGATCCAATCCAGGAAAGCCGTGCCCTTTGGGAACGTCCAACTTTTCACATGATGCAGACAATCGGCTTACGAAAGCTCCGCGCCCGGTGTCGGGCCGACAGGGCCATACTCGCCCGGCACCGGCAGCCAGACGCAGTCTGACCAGGCAGCCCAAATGGGGTATCTGCGTTGGCTCGTCAGCGAACGATGTTCTGAATGTTCGTAAGAAGCGCAATATGCTCCTTGATCTGTCCGCGTGCGAGCTTCACCACATTTACGTGATTAATGTTCTGAGGGTTTGTCGACAGATACCGCTCCTGAACCTGCAGTAAGTCGCGGTGACCCTCGATCTGCCCCGCCAAGTAGGTTTTATCGAACTCAGCTTCCGACGCCTGCTGCAACTTCTGGATCGTCTCCCGGCCCTTGGTATCGAGCACTGAGTCCGGCGCCCGAGCCGCAGAGCTTGCTGCTGTCGATGGCGTCGAGGAGGCGGAGGAGCCTGTCTGGGCTGGCTGGCTTCGGGTAGTAGCACCAGTGGCTGCTGGCGCTGTCGGGTCCATCATTGTGTGCAGGACCTGAGCAAGCGTTGTTTGTTCGTCAGTTTCGAATTGGGCGAACTGCTTCAGGTTCTCGTTGCGAGCTTTCTGAAGAGCAATGCGCGACGTTTCCAGGGCCACCATGCCGAGCTGAAGCGTCTGCTGGATGTGCTGCATCTCGTCTGGTCCGAGCAGTCCGCTGCGGGCTGTGGTGTCGGGTGAGGTTCCGGCATTCTGGTTACTCTGTTGCGCTAAGGCCGGAGCAGCGACTGCCGCTGTCAGGCTGACCAAAACGAGGCGACGATCCATGGGGAGCTCCTGCTTGTTGGGGAGCGGCTCGCTCAAGCTGCCAAACCGCCCACCCAGACGAACTTGAAGGAGACCAGCGTTGTTTCAGCGTGACGGCAAATTTAGTTGGGACGGAGCACCGCAGACATGTCGGTAGCGGTTGCCCAGGGATTCTGGGGGAAGCCGTTCCCTCCAAAGATGAGCCTGCCGGATACAGTCTCCGCATCGGGTTCGACACGCGCCTTCCGTTCACACCTGCCCTGCCCGAAGAACCGCTGGGAATGCCCTGGATGGGAAAGCCGACTCCGCGTGAGCAACTGACCGAAACGGTGGCTCGCCTCAACCGAGCCAATGCTCGACCGGTGATTTCAATCGAGCAGGATGAAGCCGGTCTGGTGGGGAGCGGGTCGCCACAACGCTTGAGAACCTGTCCCTGACATCACACGTTCCCACATCAGGAACACCTTGGAAGGAGAGATTATGGGCTGGTCCATTCCTATCGGCTCCGTGAAGGGCACAGTTATCCGCGTGCACTTCACCTTTCTCCTCTTCCTTGTCTGGATTGGCGTGACGCACTACGCGCAGGGTGGCCGCGACGCAGCGCTCCAGGGCGTCATCTTCATTCTTCTGCTCTTTCTATGCGTCCTGCTGCACGAGTTCGGCCATGTTCTGGCGGCCAGGCGCTATGGCGTACAAACGCCGGACATCACGCTCCTGCCGATTGGTGGCGTGGCCCGGCTTGAGCGCATCCCCGAGGAGCCCTCTCAGGAGTTGATCGTCGCCTTGGCTGGCCCGGCTGTCAATCTCGCGATTGCTGCTGTCTTGTTCCTGCTGCTCGGGGGTGTCTTGCCGTGGGAAAGCATGGAGGTGCAGAATTCAGGGGTCGGCCTGCTGGCCCGCCTCGCCTCGGTGAACATCTTCCTGGCTGTCTTCAACCTCATTCCTGCCTTTCCGATGGATGGCGGGCGCGTGCTCCGTGCCGTTTTGGCCTACCGCCTCGGGTACAGCCGGGGCACACAGATTGCAGCCACCGTCGGGCAGGTGGTGGCGTTCGGCCTTGGCCTGCTCGGCCTCTTGGGCAACCCGCTTCTGATCTTCATTGCGGTGTTCGTCTATCTGGGGGCGGCCTCGGAAGCCCATGCGGTCCAGATGCGTCAGGTGTCACGGGGCTTGCTGGTGTCTGATGCCATGATAACCCGATTTGAGACCCTGACACCCAGCAGCCGCGTCGAGGATGCGGTGCAGTGTCTGATCAAGACCACCCAGCATGAGTTCCCGGTTGTTGACGGTGCGGGAGGTATGCGCGGCGTGCTCACGCGTGACGACATGATCCGGGCCCTGCGGGAACGGGGGCCGGACACGCCCGTGATGGAGGTCATGCGCGCCGACATCCCGGTCCTTCACCACCGCCTGCCGCTTGAGGATGCCTTACGCCTCATGCAGAACGACCGTTTGCCTGCCATAGGGGTCGCCAACGGCGAGGCTCGCCTTGTGGGGCTGGTCACGCCCGAAAACATCGCCGAGATGATGATGATCCTGGCGGCTAGTCCCAGACGCTCCGTTCGCATGCCATGGCAACGGATCTCCCCCGTTGAAAGAACGTGATGTCGTGGTTGTCTGTGTGAGATGAGCAGACCGGCACGTACAGCGACAGGCTCACCGCCGTACGTGAGGATCGAAGGAGTTTATGCCGGAGCTTGTTGATCGACTGAGCGTTCAGCGATTTGGGTCAATAGCTCGTACGTGCGCATCTCCTCCAGCGTTTGCAGAAGGAGTTGGAGATCCTCTTGACGTCCGAGCAGTTTGGCATGCGCTGCCGCGGGGCCATAGGCGGCGATCTCGTAATGCTCGCCAATCTGAGCACTGGCAATCAGCGACACGTCCGAGCGTTCATCGTTGTCGATCATCGACTGCATCTTCTGATTCTCGCGAAGGATCATCGGCATGATCTCGTCTCCGACCTGCATAGTCACGCCGCCAGAGCGCTGGATAATCTGCTCCAGCCGCTAGACCTGCGGCTCGGCGTTCCTGAGCTTTACAATACAGGCGGTGTAGAGGGTCTCAAGATTGTCCACTAGCATGATGACAGCCTCTGCTGACTATCAGCCGAACGCTCGCGTGCGCTGTCACCAAGGGCTCAAACAGGTGTTCCCTGCGCTCTGGTGTCAGTTGCTTGGTGGTTTGGGCTGTCTCGTGGCCTCTCCCAGGAAGATGTTTGTAGACAGTACCCCGGCGAGGCAAAAATCCGCACGTGCGCGGCATCCTGTCCCTTGTTGACAACGTGCTGAATCCCGATATTTCAGTAAATTCTGAAACTTCAGGACGCCGCCGTGAATCTCCCGCCTCTGATCCAAACCTTCGTACTGCACTTTGGCGAGATGGGATCGCGGTGGGGCATCAACCGCACCGTCGGGCAGATCTATGCTCTGCTTTTCCTGTCCAGCGAGCCCCTGAACGCCGAGGACATCGTCGAGCGGCTTGGCGTCTCGCGCTCCAACGTGAGCATGGGACTGAAAGAGCTCCAATCCTGGAACTTGGTGCGCCTACAGCACATGCCAGGAGACCGCCGCGACTACTTCTCTACCCCTGACGACATTTGGCAGATCGTTCGCACCTTGGTGGAGGAGCGCAAGAAGCGCGAGATCGACCCCACGCTCACCCTCCTTCGCGAGGTCCTGATGCAGGAACCCGCCAGCACCGAGGAGCGCCACGCGCAGGCCCGGATGCGGGAGATGCACGACCTCTTCGAGCTTCTGACCGACTGGTACGCCGACATGCAGCGCCTTGAGACCGTGCGTCTGGTGCAGCTCCTGAAGCTTGGCACGAAGGTCCAGAAGATTCTGGACATCAAGGACCGCGTCTTTCTGACCTCGGGCTCCAAGAACCGCCGCAGCAGCGGCAAGGACAAGTAGATATCATGGACGACCCTCTCCTTCTCGCGCGCATCCAGTTCGCCGCGAATATCTCCTTCCATATCCTCTTCCCGACCATCACCATCGCGCTCGGCTGGGTGCTGCTGTTCTTCAAGCTGCGCTTCAACCGCACGGGCGAGGCCGCCTGGATGGACGCTTATAAGTTCTGGGTGAAGATCTTCGCCCTGAGCTTTGCGCTCGGCGTGGTGTCCGGTATCACCATGTCCTTCCAATTCGGCACAAACTGGCCGGGTTTCATGAACACGGTCGGCAACATCGCCGGCCCGTTGCTGGCCTACGAGATTCTGACGGCCTTCTTTCTGGAGGCGGGTTTCCTAGGCATCATGCTGTTCGGCTGGAACCGTGTTTCGAACCGGGTCCACACGCTCGCGACGGTTCTGGTGGCTGTCGGCACCACCATCTCGGCGTTTTGGATCCTGGCCCTGAACTCCTGGATGCAGACGCCCGCAGGTTTCGAGATGCGCGATGGGGTGGCTCATGCGACCGATTGGTGGGCGATCGTCTTCAACCCGTCCATGCCTTACCGCCTGACGCACATGCTGCTGGCTTCTGGTCTGACGGTGGCCTTTCTCGTGGCCGGCGTCTCCGCGTTCCGCTGGCTGCGCCGCGACCGCTCGCCGGGCGTCATGGCGGGCCTGCGCACAGGTGTTTTCCTGGCAGCGGCCCTGATCCCGGTTCAGATCTTCGTCGGCGACATGCACGGCCTCAACACCTTGGAACACCAACCTGCCAAGATCGCCGCCATGGAGGGCATCTGGGAGACCCGCAAGGGCGCACCCATGGTGGTCTTCGGCCTGCCGGACGAGGCAACGAAGTCCAACCGGTTCGAGATCGCGATCCCGAACATCGCCTCGTTCTACCTGACGCATGATTGGCAGGGCGAGGTAAAGGGCCTCAACAGCTTCGAGCACCGCCCGCCGGTTGCGCCCGTGTTCTTCGCCTTCCGGACCATGGTCGGCATCGGCCTGCTCATGCTCGCCGTGTCGTGGCTTGCTGCCTGGCAGTTGCGCCGCAGCGGCGAGGTGCACCGTCATGTGGCCCGTGTGCTGGTCGCGATGACCTTCGCCGGCTGGATTGCTACCCTGTCCGGCTGGTATGTCACCGAGATCGGCCGGCAACCCTGGCTCGTGACAGGCATCCTCACCGCTAAGCAGGCCGCCTCCGGCGTTGCAGCCCCCATGATCGCCTCGACGCTCATCGGCTACCTGCTCGTCTATGCAGGCCTCTTGGCTGCCTATATCGCGACGATCTTCTACCTCGCGCGCAAGTCTGCCGCGCCGGCCGACCACAGCCCTGCCGAGCCCGTCCGCGCGGGAGGTGCAACGGCTGCAGGCGAGGCCGTGGCAGCCGCCCTGTAAAGGACCATGATCATGGATCTTACTCCTGCCACCTGGCTGCCCGTGGCCTTTGCGGGCCTGATGGGTTTTGCTGTCCTTCTCTACGTGGTGCTCGACGGCTATGACCTCGGCGTCGGTATCCTCAGCGGCGCCGCCGAGGGGGAGCACCGCGACCGGATGATCGCCTCCATTGGCCCCTTCTGGGACGCCAACGAGACATGGCTCGTGCTCGCCGTCGGCCTGCTCCTTGTCGCCTTTCCGCAGGCTCATGGCGCGATTCTGGGAGAACTTTACCTCCCGGTCGCCGGCCTGCTGCTCGGGCTCATCTTGCGCGGGGTCGCCTTCGAGTTCAGGGCCAAGTCGGTTGCGGGGCACAAGGTCTGGTGGGACCGTGCCTTTATAGGGGGCTCCACATTGGCTGCCCTCATGCAGGGCTACATGCTGGGCCTCTACATCGTCGGCTTCGAGCGCACCGCCGCCAATGTGTCCTTCGCCCTGCTGACAGCTCTCTGCCTGGTTGCGGGGTATAGCTTCATCGGAGCGACATGGCTCATCATGAAGACCGAAGGCGAGCTGCAGCGCCGGGCCGTGGCTTGGGCTCGCGGCACCCTTCTTCTGTCGGGGATCGGCATGGTGGCGGTCTCTGTCGTCACACCGCTTGTATCGGAACGCATCTGGGACAAGTGGCTGAGCCTGCCGAACTTCGTTCTCCTTGCACCTATTCCCCTTGTGACTGCAGGCCTCTTTGTGGGGCTCAGCATCGTGCTGCGGCATCTGCCCACGCGTACGGACCGCTTCTGCTGGCTGCCTTTCGCGGGGGCCGTTGGTATCTTTATGCTTGGATTCCACGGCCTTGCCTACAGCTTCTTCCCGTACATTGTGCCGGACAAGCTGACAGTCTGGCAGGCTGCCGCCGCGCCGGAGTCGCTGATGATCATCTTCGTGGGTGCCTTGGTGGTCCTGCCGATTATCGCCGCCTACTCGGCCTTCGCTTATCGCATCTTCTGGGGCAAGGCGACGGATCTGCGCTACTACTGAGGCTCGCCAGCTGGAAAGAAGATTGCATGTCGCCGCCTAGAAAGGCGGCGACATGACTGACATTTGAGGTTGAAGGAGAGCAGTGTGCTTAGCGGTCGGCCTTATCCCCGCTGGTGGTCAACTCCACGTAGCGGCGGGTGACAGGTTCGATGAGGCCAGCAACATCCTGGGCCGCCTGCTCCTCCTCCTGCACCGACTGCTGGAATGCGGAAACATGCGCCGTCTCGCCGGCAGTTTCTGCGATGGTGATCAGAGAACGGTAGGCTCCAATCTGCTCATACTGATAAGCGTAGCCCGCATAGAGGTTCTTGAGCGTCTCATCCTGAAACAGGCCATGAACCGTAGCGCCGATGGTTCCAGCTACTGTGGTGACGGTCTCCTTGATGCTGGAGATGCTCTCGCCTGCAGATTGAAGAGCCTGTTCGAGGCGAGCCAGCTGCTGGCGTGTGGTTTCAATGTGCCGCTGAAGGAGAGCAACATACTCGGGATACCGCTCCAGACGCGAAATCTGGGCTTCCATCTGCTGCAGACCCTGCTGCTCCATCGCATGGGTGTTGCGCAGTGCTGTGACATAGATCGAGCGGGCGTCTGTGGCCATGAACGTGCTCCTCCAAGAGTTCTTCAACGGTAACAGACAGTCCTTCGCCAGGTTCCAGCCGCCTCGGTCGACCTCGGGTCAGGTCCAGTACAGAACCTGGGCCGCAGGGAGGTGGCTGCTAATTGCTTCTTCAAAGAAGGCGCGCATGTCCCTCATGACATCGGGCGTGTACACGTACTTGACCGTATTGAACTTAGTCGTCTTACGCGCTCGCTTGGCTTCGTCCATGTCCAGGTCGGAGCCGGGATACCACCCGGTCAGCACGCTCTTTGACCCCGGCGTGAAGCGATGCGTGATCAGCTCCACCGTTAGGTCAAGATCCGGAACGTCGGCGATCTGCTGCGCAGCCTCCTGCAGAAGAGCGCTGTAAGCGTCCCGCCAGCCTTCCACCGGCATGATGGGAGCAATCGTCAGTCCCACCCGGTACCCTGCAAGAGCCACCTGGCGCATAGCCCGAAGCCGGGCTGCAACAGGCGCCGTGCCACCCTCGAAACGCGCCACCGGCTGGGCATTGACTGAGAAGCGGATCCGGGTGTGTCGTTGATGCGAGAGAGTGAGCAGGGGCTGGACCGCATCGTACTTGGTCGTAAAGCGCAGCTGCGCCGGAGACTGCCAGGAGCCAAAATGCGCAATTGTCGACGCCAGGGAGCCTGTCAGGTGCTCGATGCCCAGGGGATCCGTGTAGCATGACGCCTCAAAGGTCGTTCCTTCATGCGCCCTGTCGGTTGAGCGGGATGTCACGCCGCCTCTGCCTATAAAGTCTGTCAGGCTGTCGAGGATTTCTGGCAGATTGGCATAGACCCGCGTGACCGGCGGACCAGCAAGGGAGCCTGCGAGATAGCAGTACTGGCAGTGAGCTGGGCAACCCTCCGCAAGGTCCACGCGCCAGTCCGCACTGGGTGGGATCGGTTGCAGGCGACGCTTGCTGGGAGGCGCAACCACAACAGCAAGGGTCGCTTTGGCGTTCACATAGGCCTGCCGGCTATTCTCGCCGGAAAGGCCCGTCAGGCGATTGCTCTTGAGCTCAACAATCTCGGACCCAAGAGCGGCGGCCCGCTCCAGAATGGCCCGCCCATGTTCCCACTCCAGCGCAGCCGGAGTCACGAGCACACGCTTCGGCCGCCAGAGCCTCGATGACGTCTGACCGGTTCGTGGTTTAGGACTGGGTGCGGCAGCTCTCACGGGTTCGGTCAGCACGACAACATGCCTCTGACGGAAGTCCGCTGGTCAGCGGACTCGGGTGCTTTGGGATAGATGTGGCATTCGCAAGACAGGCTAAAGGCGACTTGGAGCCGCCCGCCTTGCTGACTTCTTATGTGTGTCTTGGAGCAGCCGATTGTAAGCAAAGAGGGAAGACAACGCCGATGTGTCACATGCTGAACCGAAGGTTTAGCTATGCGTTGGTGCTCATCTTCCATGTGATCTCGGCACGCAGGCGATGAGCAATCCCGACTTGAAGCCCCTCCACCAACAGGTGATCGTGATCACTGGCGCATCCAGCGGCATCGGCCTGGTAACGGCGCGGATGGCTGCAAAAGCGGGAGCCGGTGTGCTGCTTGTCGCCCGCAACGAGGAGGCTTTGCGCCGGATTGCAGAGGAACTGCAGGCGGACGGTGCCCGCGTTGACTATGTTGCCGCTGACGTCAGCTATAGGGAGGACCATGAGCGCACCGTTCGAGCGGCCATTGAGCGCTTCGGCGGCTTTGACAGCTGGGTGAACAATGCTTCCGTAGGAACAGCCGGCGAGCTGGACAAAGTCACGCTTGAGGATCATCGCCGGGTCTTCGAGGTCAACTACTGGGGCGTGGTATACGGCTCCCTCGAAGCGGCCAAGCATCTCCGCCGACGGGGTGGAGCCATTATCAACATCGGCAGCGTGCTGGGCGAGCGCACCGTTGTTCTTCAGGGCCCCTACTGCGCGACCAAGCACGCGGTCCGGGCCTTCACGACAGGGCTCCGGATGGAGCTTGAGCGGGAAGGCGCGCCTGTCTCCATCACCCACATTAAGCCGAGCTCCATCGACACGCCCTTTCCCGAGCATGCCCGCAACTACCTCGAGACCGGCGTCCAGGTTCCGCCGCCTATCTATTCCCCTACCCTCGTTGCAAAGGCGATCCTCTTTGCTTGTCAGACCCCGCGGCGCGAGTTGACCGTCGGCTTTGGCGGCAAGATGGCTCCGCTAATGGGCAGGCTGTTCCCGCGCTTGACCGACCGGCTGATGGAGGCTGTCGGGTACTGGGTCCAAGAGACTAGAAACCCGGAGATTCCTGCACGCCGGGACAATCTTTATAGCCCCCGCGAGGATGGAGCCGAGCGCAGCAGCCTGGGGTACCCGGTTGTTCTCAAGAACAGCCCCTATCTGCAAGCTCAAATGTATCCGGCCGCGACAGCAGCGATCCTCGGCGGCTTGGCGATTGGGCTTGCTGCGGTAAGCAGAGCACGCCGGTAACACGGCAATCAGCAGGAAATGCTCAGGCCAGCCTTCCCGCTGCGCCTGCGCGCTCAGGAAGCATCGGGGCCGCAGTTCCCAGGGAAGCGATGAAATCTCCTGCTAATATATGGGCTGCCGCAGGATTTGTGGCGAAGTCGACCTTATCTGTGTCAACCTCAACCACTTTCAGGCCGGGAGCCTCTGATCGCACCTGTTCCAGCCGGCGGTCGATGGCTGCGCACAGGTCAGCGAGATAGGCACGTTCAATGCCTGTTTCCTGGCTCCTGCCGCGGAGTGCGATCCGCTGTATCTGAGTATCAGGGGTGCATCGCAGATGAACCACAAGCGAAGGATGACCCACACGGTCGATAAGACGATGATAGACAGCCTCTATAGCATCTGCATCAGCCGGCGAGCAGCCGATGTCCGTGTAGGATAGATCCTGGAAGAGGGCGAAGTCACAGACGATCAAGTCCTCGCTCTTGCCTGCGGCATCCCGGATGAGATCGGCATGCGAGAGAAGGAAGCTAATGTTCTTCTCAAATCCATAGACCTGAGGAGCCGCGTAGAACTTGCTGAAAAAGGGCACGTTGAGCACGTCCTCGTGCACCACCTGCGAGCTCCAAGCCTTAGCCAGAACACGGGCAAGTGTTGTCTTGCCGGCACCGATGCCGCCAACGATTTCTAATCGCGTCATGGAGCAACCTCAGCCGCGGACCAAAGGTACGTAGAAGCTTGGGAATGGTCAGCGGGTTTTGTTCGCAACCCACCGATTCTCAGCACGTGCAACCTCTACACTGTGATCGCCGGCGGCCCCGCTCTCGTCGTTGATGGCGCCGATCCGATGCCGGTAGGATAGCTCACCGCCCAGCCAGCCCGTCACCCCCAGCAAGGCAACCGTGACAAACGACAGAACCAAGCCCCAGCCCTGTACCCCTGCCACTGGATCGTTCCAGCGCAGGCTTAGGTTGATGATGGCAAGGGTCAGGGCAACGACATTGCCTCCGGCATGGACCCAAGCGCTTGTGAGGCTGCGCACCCGGTCGATGGTGGAGAAGTCGATCATGCCCGGAATGGCCGCGACTGCACCCGTGACAACGCCGGCCAGAAGCAGCCAGAACGACACATCAGCCCAAAACACGTTGTTGGTGGCTCGGAACGCTATGTCGGTCACCAGAGCGCCGATCAGGGATGCAATCGGGAAAGGGATCAGCATCGGATGGATCGGGTGACGAAAGACGGCGGCTGTGCTCTCGACGCCGTGCCGGTGATAGGTGCCCATGGGAGGTCTCCAGAACTCGCCGCATTACCAATCCACGCCTGAGGTGGATGTTCCGGAGCACCCCAGGACACGATGGAGGCTCACCAGGAGCGCACGGCGCGAATACCGGAAGACCCGCCGCTTGAGTTTAAGGCCGAGGCAACGGCTATTCCAACGGGAACGAACTCCGGCCCACACTGCTCGTTGGAGTGGGTGTCCCTTTGCGGGTGAGATGCCGTGAGTGCCGAAAACCTGATTCCAGCTGTTCAGCAAACCTTCCGCACGGCTGTGGGCAGGTTTAGGGCTGATGCTCCCGTGCTGATCCTCGGGCACAATGATGCGGATGGTCTGTCGGCTAGTGCCCTGCTGGCGCGGGCGCTCGGTCAGCAGGCTCATCCCGTTCGGGTCCGGATCTTGGGACGGGGGGAGAACCCTTGGTCCGATACAATGCGCACCGAACTGTCTAACGCTCCAGTCGGCGGCTTGATCGTCGCCGATCTGGGAGTGCGCAAGGGCGGGATCCTGGCGGGAGCCGAAACCGTGGTGATCGACCACCACGTCCCCACTGGCATCCCTGGATCGGCAACCGTGATCTCGGGCTTCCACATGGACCCGGTGCCCACGTCCAGCTTGCTGGCCTACTGGTGCGTCGCTGCATTGGCCGAGATTGACGATCTGCTCTGGATCGCTGCGCTTGGCATCATCGGCGACATGGCCGAGAAAGCGGGCTTCGGGGAAATGGAGGACGCGCGCAAGCGCTACGGGATCACCGCCCTGCGGGAGGCAACCACCCTGCTCAATGCGCCGCGACGCAGCGCCAGCGGAGATGCAAAGCCTGCATTAGAACTCCTTATGAAGGCTGGTGGTCCTAAGGAGATTCTCTCCGGCGAGCACCCGGAGACTGCCCTTCTCCAAGCCGCCCGTGAGGAGGTCAAGCGGGAGCTTGAGGCCGCCAAGCGCGTGCCTCCGAAGGTGAAGGGCAATGTGGCGCTGATCTGGTTCCACTCGCCATGCCAGATCCATCCGCTGGTGGCGCAAGCCTGGCGCGGTCGCCTCAGGAACAACATCGTCCTTGCCGTCAACACGGGCTATCGGCCGGGTTGGATCCACTTTGCCGCCCGCACGGCTCTCGACCTCGATCTGATTGCCTTCTTGCTCAACCATGCTCCTCCAGGGGCTGACGAGAACTACGGCAACGGTCATAGGCAGGCCACAGGCGGCGCGCTGCGCCCTGAGGCCTGGAACATGTTTGCTGCAAAGCTCGGCTTCGGCCCCGACGTGATGGTGCAGCCATGAGCACCCGGCCTGCCCGCCTCGGCTTTCCGGTCAAAATCATGGGGCAGCCTGACCTCAAGAGCAACGATGCCCGGCGCTCCGGCAGCAATCCGCATCTGAAGGTCTCGCTCGAATACCTCGACGCGATCCTCGATTACCTGGACCGGCACCAGATCCGGATGTACCGGATGTCGTCGGATATCGCGCCCTACGCCACCCACCCGGACATGCCGCAGTTCCACAGCATGGTGCGGGACAGCGCTGCCGAGCTGCAGGCGTTCGGAGCGAAAGCCAAGCGTCTAGACGTCCGCCTCTCCTTCCATCCCTCGCAGTTTGTGGTGCTCAACAGCCCTGACCCGAAGCTGGTGGAAAAGAGCACCTGGGACCTCCTGTCCCAAGCCGAGATGCTGGACCTGATGGAGCTCGGCCCGGAAGCGGTGCTGGTAATCCACGTCGGTGGGATGTACGGCGACCGGCAGGCCAGTGCCGCACGCTGGGTGGAGACCTGGAAGACCCTTCCCGAACCGGTTCGCCGGCGGCTTGTGCTGGAGCATGACGATATCCGCTTCAGCGCGGCCGACATCCTCTGGATCCACGAGCACACGGGTGTGAGGCTGGTCTTCGACCATCAGCACTTCTGGTGCCTGAACCCGGAAGGGCTGGAGTTGCGGCCGACGGTCGAGGCCATTCTCAGGAGCTGGCCAGCGGGTGAGCAACCTAAGATCCACTTCTCGTCACCCCGTACAGAACTCCGTCAGGTCAAGCGCACGGACCGCAAGACCCGCAAGAGCACGATGGTGAACGTCGCGCCCGTGTGGACGGGACATGCGGACTTCTGCAATCCGTTCGAGTTCATCACTTTCATGAGGGCGGTGGATGGTCTTGAGTTCGACGTGATGCTTGAGGCCAAGGTGAAGGATCTGGCGCTCATCCGGCTGCGTCCGGATCTGTTGCGCTACGCTCCTGATGTAGCGGCGCGTTTTGGTCTTAACACAGCGGAAGCAGCACTCCTGGAGCAGGAGGAAGCAGCCTTGCTGGAGACCGAGCCCAATGGAGGTGCTTAGACCGCACATCTAGCGGCCTGACAGGCTGAAATCCCGCCTGCGAATGACCATATAGATCAGCGAATCCTCTTAAATGACTCCGTATCGGACCTGTGCCTAGGCATCGGGGGAGCGGACTGGTGGAATCTTGTATGGCCCTGCCGAAGCAGTTGATCGACATTGAGCGGATCTACCTTGAGCCGGCCGTGAAAACCTACACTCGTGGCCAGGAAATCCTCGCCAAGTACCCGGATGCCGAGCGCCTCTACGTCGACTCGCACTGGACGATTCCGTCCCTTCACGGAAACGAGGGCAATGCCGAGGATTGGCTCAGGATCAAGCGCAGCAGCCTAGTGCTCGGCGTCAAGAAGGGACTTACCATGCGTCCGAACGGCCGCAGCGCCCATTTCATTGCCCCTTCGACATCGAACGGCTGTGCCATGGCTTGTGCCTATTGCTATGTTCCGCGCCGCAAGGGCTATGCCAACCCGATCTCGATCTTCGTCAACATCGAGGAAGCATGCGCGGCCACTGAGCGACATACGGCACGGCAGGGCATCCTTCCCGCGCCCGACCAGATCGATCCACAGCACTGGGTCTATGACATTGGCGAGAATGGCGATCTCTCGGTCGATGCATCGATTTGCGACAATGTCCGAGATCTGGTCGGCCTGTTCCGGCGCCTGCCCAATGCCAAGTGCTCGTTCGCGACCAAGTACGTGAACCGGGATCTGCTGTCGTACGATCCGCAGGGCAAGAGCCGCATTCGCTTCTCGCTGATGCCCGAGAGGATCGCCAAGGTCGTTGATGTGCGCACCTCCCCTATCGCCGAGCGCATTGCAGCGGTGAATGATTTTGTGCGCGCAGGCTATGAGGTTCACCTGAACTTCTCGCCCGTGATCGTCTACGAAGGTTGGGAGCAGGATTATCAGCCGCTGTTCGAGCAGATTAATGACGTGCTCTCACAGGAAGCGAAGGAGCAGCTGCGGGCGGAGATCATCTTCCTCACGCATAATGAGCAGTTGCACGAGGTGAACCTGCGCTGGCACCCGAAGGCCGAGGAGTACCTGTGGCGTCCTGACCTGCAGCAGGTCAAGCGCTCAGAGGGCGGCATGCTGAACCTGCGCTACAAGGTAGCCTGGAAGCAGCAATGGCTTACGCGCTTTCAGGATTTGTTGGCGGACAAGCTCCCCTACTGTGGAGTTCGTTACGCATTCTGAAGGCAACTGTGACCTAGGTGCATGAAGCGAAAGCCGCTGGATCGAGGCAAAGCCCACAGAAGCGGCTTTGGGACCAAGTGTATCTTTCCGGCGGAGACCGGCGCACTAACTCCCTTGTTGGGGTGGGCACTAGCTTACCCTGAGGACACGTGCAACCAGCCCAATGAGCCCTCATGCCCATCCCAGGTCTTCCCGGTGATCTCCCTGACGCAGCCCGGCGCTACGCCGACGCTCTCCCCAAGGGGCGGTATACCGCGTTTCCTCTCACCTCGCTTGACCAAACCGGCGTTGCATTCTGGGAAGTTGCGCTGTTCCTGGACAATAATGCTTCGGATTTCCCCGGAGCCATGCCCTCGGAGTATGGGTACGGTACCACGGACGGAGAGGCCCTGATCGACGCGACTGCCGAGATGGCGGAGATGATCTGTCCGACCTTGCGGCTTGTCGGCGAGAAGTCGGGAAGGACTGCAGCCCACAAACCTGGTGAACTCAAGAAAGCGTCAGGGTCTTTCCACCCAAGCCGCCGGCAGAGCTACGCTGGAGTGGGGATGCCCACGCGGCCGATGAACTATGGGCGTACCCTTGATGAGGGCGATCATGGAAGCATGGGGGCAACAAAGGCAAAGTTGTCGGTCACGGGTGTCTTAGGCAGGACGTGTGGGCCCAAGCGCTACTTCCGAGAAGCGCCAGTTTGATAGCATCAACGTACCTGATGTTGTGGCTACGCCAGTGACCCAATTTAATCCGCAGGTGTCTGGGCGCTGAAGGCAGGTTTTCAACAGTAACTGTCAAATGCTGACGTTCTGCTCGAACACTCAATCTGAGCGGGGGCGCCGGCCTACATGCCGTTGAGCGGTGCGGACGACGCATCTCAAAGCACAGATCACCTGCCGCATGACCTATTTGGGAAAGCCCGGCGCCCGTTCCTCCGCTGCCAGGTGTCGCAAGACGTCCATGAACTCGGCGAACCTCTGCTGCCCGACGCCGTCAGCCCATTCTGCCTGTAGTTCACGTAGGCAGCCAAAGATCGTCTCACCCACCTGCCAGCCGCGCTCCGTCAGGTAGACCAGGCGCCGATCACTGCCCTTTGCGGCGCGTCTTTCGAGGTATCCGAGTGCTTCGACTTGAGCGATCAGGTAGTTGGTGGCCTGCGGTGTCATCCCCATGCGCCTTGCCAGGTCCGCCGGCCTGACCCCGTCAGGCAGGGGGTAAGTGAATACGGCAAGATGCGCCTCCTGCAGATCGTCAAAACCAGCAGCTCGAACAGCGTCTTGGATCCGGTCGCGCACGCGCCGCCAGCACTGGCGCAGCAAGGCTCCCACGAACGGAGGGCCATTGTGCTCGCCCGCCCCGGGTCCCTTCGTGTGTTCAAACGCACTTGCACTCATTATAAAGCCGCTTTATGTTGGCAGACATAAAGTCACTTTACATCAGAGGAGCGCTTTATGGAAGGCAGCAGCAGCAAGACTGTCCGGATTGGCGACCTGGATCTGCGGTTCCTGATCGACGAAACGCAAGGCTCAGGTGACCTCGTCATGTTTGAATTCACCGTTCCGCCACAAGCTCGGGTGCCAGCGCCGCACTTCCACCGCGACGTGGACGAGGCCGTGTATGGGTTGGAAGGAACCCTCACGATGACCTTGGACGGAGACAGGCGCGAATTGCGCCCCGGTGAGGTCATCTTCATCCCGCGCGGGAGCGTGCACCACCACGAGAACCTGCATGAGCAGGCCGCACGGGCACTGGTGGTCCTGACACCGGGCTCAATCGGGCGGCGCTACTTTGAGGAGATTGCTGCGGCGGTGAACGTTCCAGGCAAGCCCGACTTGGCGCAGGTCAAGGAGATCATGCTTCGGCATGGCCTCATCCCTGCCTGAGCACGTTCCCACCGATGACTGTGTTGCCCTTGGTGCCTTAGCTCGGTCGCCTTATGCCAAGGGCGCATGGACAGTACAGCGGAGGCCATCCGGCTTGAAGCTGATCTGGGCCGTGCCCCCGAGGTCATGCGCCAAGCTGCGCTCAATCAGGCGTGTGCCAAAGCCACGTTGCTTGGGCACCTGAACAGGTGGCCCACCTTTCTCCGCCCACTCAAGATGTAGACAGGGCTGCCCGTCTTTTTGCTCGACCTTCCATGCGATCTGGACCTGACCCGTCAGATTTGACAGCGCACCGTATTTCACCGCGTTAGTCGCCAGCTCCTGCAATGCCATCGCCAGCGCCAGAGCCATGCGAGGTGAGAGCCGCACCTTAGGCCCTTTCACATGCAGCCGGTCCTTGCCCGAACTGCTGTAGGGCTCAGCCGCCTGGCCGATGATCTCGCGAAGCCCCGCTCCCTCCCAGTTCTCCCGCGTCAGCACGTCATGCGCACGGGAAAGAGCCAGCAGCCGGCCTTCGAGAGCTTCTTTTGCGCTGCCCGCCGTCACGGCAGTGCGCAGGGTCTGCACGGTAATTGACTGCACACTGGCCAACGTGTTCTTCACCCGTGGTTCAGCTCGTTGATCAGCAGCTTTTGGTGCTCCTCGGCTCGCTTACGTGCACTGATGTCGCGGGTTACACCTAGATGTGCGGTGGAGCCGTCCGGCATCGTTAGCGGGACTGCATGTGTCTCCATGTGCCGACGCGTGCCCTTCAGGCCGATGATGTCAAACTCCCAACTCAGGCTCTCACCATTGCAAACACGCGCGTGGTTGGCTCTCCATTCCTGCCGGAACTCGGGAGCAATGACATCCAGCACGCTGGCGCCTTTCAGCATGGCAGGATCAGCAATCTCCAGCATGGCAAGGCCAGCCGGGTTCATCTCCAGGACCTTGCCGTCAGCTGCGACCAGCTTCACGCATTCCGGCGTCGCCTCGATGATTGCCCGGTGCCGCGCCTCACTCTTGCGAAGGGCCTCCTCGATCTTCTTGAGGTCACTGATGTCGCGCGAGATCGAGAGGATCTTCTCGACCTTGCCATCAGGCCCGGTGATCGGCGTGACAGCCACATCCCACCATTTGAGAGTGCCCTTGAAGGTCGGCGTCGGCCCCTGGAAGCGGGCCATACCGCCGGCAAGAGCGGTCTCGACAGCCTCACGCGCCTTGGGATGCTCAGGACCGTACCAGAAGCTGCGCCAGTCACAACCCTGAATGGCCCCGAAGTCGTCTACCTCCATGACCTCCATGCCGCCCGCGCTCATGAATTGGAGCCGGCCGTTGGTGTCGAGCACCTTGATGCAGTCGCTGGAGCTCTCCAGGATACGCCGGTTGAACTCCTCGCTTTCCCGCAGCGCCTGTTCAGCTTGGACCTGCTCGGTGACATCGTAGCCCTCACCAAAGATACCGGTAACATGGCCGGAAGCATCGGTGATAGGCTGATAAACGAAGTTGAGAAACCGCTGCTCGGCCGCTCCACTCGGCACCTGCTGAAGGGAGATCGGGATTGCGTTCGCGATAAAGGCTTTTCCAGTCCGGTAGACCTCATCCAGCAACTCGATAAAGCCTTGCTCCACGAGCTCCGGCAGCGCCTCCCGCGCTTGCATTCCGAGCACCTCGCGGTGACCGATCAGTTGCTGATAGGATGAATTCACAAGCTCGAAGACGTGATCGGGCCCTCGGACTATCGCCATGAAGCTTGGCGCTTGCTGGAACAGTTGCTGCAGGCGCTCACGCTCAGCCATGGCTCGGCGTTCAGCAAGAACCTTGCCCGTCGTCTCAACAGCGGCGCAGAACATCCCCGCGACTTGGCCGCTTTCATCGCGGATGGGCGTGTAGGAGAAGCTGAACCAGGCATCTTCCCTGCGGCCGTGCCGCTCCATGGGAATGAGGAGATCCTCGAACCAGCTCGCCTGTCCGGAGAGTGTCTGCTCGACGATGGGGCCGATCTGCCCCCAGATATCGGCCCACACCTCAGCAAAGGGACGGCCAAGAGCGCCAGGATGCCTGACACCGAAGATCGGCGCATACTCGTCGTTGTAGAGGAAAGCGAGCTCAGGCCCCCAGGCGACAAACATCGCCTGCTTGGCATTGAGCATCAGCTCGACATAGTTCCGCAGGGACTGGGGCCAATGTGCTGGCTCCCCCAGCGGCGATGTGGACCAATCGTGCGCCCGCATGCGGGCGCCCATGTGTCCACCACCTTGAAGCAAGTCATGCATGGTCGGCAGCTGTTTGGCCGGGAAGTTTATCAGCATGGTGCGCGCTCTACGGCACCACGCCTGAGCGGCTGCTCAACCTGACGCTCGCGCTCGTCCAGCAGCCGCAGGGCGGCTCTCACGACCTCGCTGGCGCTACGATAACGGCCCGAGGCGACCTTGCTGTCAATAAGGAACTCCAGCTCAGGAGTGAGCGAAACGTTGCGGGTTTTGCGGATGGTCATAAAGTATCATCAAGCGGGGATGGGACCCGTAACAACCTTTGACACACGACTTAGTTCCACAGGCAAATTGGCCAGAAACCCGAGCCCTGCGAGATCAAGCATCGGCGCTTGTTTAGAAGGTGTTTGCCTACTTCTAGTTCCTAACGTGAGCACATGAGTTAGAGAGCCTGCTATTCCTCTTGAAGTTTTACGGATATGGCTGAATTCATTTCATCTGGGGCGTTTCAACGTGCGCAACATTGCGGAGATCCTGAGCGGGAAACGGGCACTTTTGTGGCTCGTCGTTGCTTGGGCGGTACTTTGTATCGGCATTGGCCTAATCGGGTTTGGCACCTTGCGCCAGACAAAGCGCCAGATGGCCGACGAGGCGGCAGCCAATGCGGAGCGGGTTTCCCGCCTGTTGCTCGCAAACTTTGAGCGTACATCGGACTCAGTTGACGGGTTCCTGAAGAACTTCGCAACAGGGTTTTCCCCGCAGTCGACCCCAAGCGAGCTTTTCGAGCGGCTTCGCAGCCTTAACCTGCCGAGTGCAATTGTGCAGCTGACCGTTGTCAGCCCTGACGGACGAGCGCTGGTGAACAATCTCACCCCTGAGCCCGAGCGCGTTGATGTCTCCGACCGGATGCATATCCGTGTCCATCGCGAGAACCGGGTGGACGGCCTCTATATCAGCCCCCCAGTTTTGGGACGCATCTCGAATCTCTGGACGATCCAATTCACGCGAGCGGTTCGCGATGGCGAGGGCAATCTCCAGGCCATCCTGGTGGCCTCCTATGACCTGAGAGACTTCACCTCGTTCTATGGCGGCCTCAACATCGGCGGACAAGGCATGGTCGCGCTGGCGGGCCTTGACGGCATCGTGCGCGTCCGCAGCGCGGCAGAGGCGAGCTATGCGCAGGACCTTTCCGCATTGCCCCGGTTCCAAAAGATCGTTGCGGAGCGGAACGGCCGCTTCGACGACCTCAGCGCCATCGATAATGTCGCACGCGTCGGCTATTTCACCACGTCGGAGCGCTACCCGTTTCTCACGATGGTGGCCTTCGATCAGGCTTACCTGGATCGCCGCTTGGCGGCCGTGAGATTGCCCATCATTGCCTCCTTACTTGGCTTGGCCTTGGTGCTGACACTTGCCATGGTGGCGGCGGTCTGGGTTGTGCGACGCGAGGCAGCGGCCACAGCACGCCTCCACCATACGCAGCGCCTGGAGGCCCTGGGCCGCCTGACCGGTGGCATCGCCCACGACTTCAACAATCTGCTCACCATCATTATGGGCAGCCTCGACATGCTGCGCCAGGCCAGGGAGGACCGGCGTGCGCGCTACATTGATAATGCTGTTTTTGCCGGCGAACGCGCCAAGGCCCTCACGCACCAGCTTCTCGCCTTCAGCCGCCGTCAAACGCTTTCGCCTGCCGTTACAGACCTCAACCGCTTGGTTGTCGAGATCGGAGGGATGCTGACCCACTCCCTTCGCGACGACATCGCTGTGGAATTGGACCTCAGCCCACAGCTGTGGCCCGTGAAGATCGATGCGGATCAGTTCCATGTCGCTCTCATCAACCTTGCCGTGAATGCCCGTGACGCCATGCCAAACGGCGGCGTGCTGCGCATCCAGAGCCAAAATCATCCTGCCACGGACGAGGTTTGCCTCACGGTGAGCGATACCGGCACGGGCATGAGCCAGGACATCGCCGCCCGGGTGTTCGAGCCCTTTTTCACGACTAAGGAGATGGGCAAGGGAACGGGGCTGGGGCTGGCACAGGTGTATGGCTTTGTTCATCAATCAGGAGGCAAGCTGAAGCTTGATACGACTCCCGGAACAGGCACTGCGGTATCACTGCTATTCCCACGTTCATGCGAGCCAATGCAGGCTGTGATTGCCGAGAACGACGAGTTGCCCTCCCTGCCTGCGGGATTGAACGTCCTCGTTGTCGATGACAATCCCGATATTTCGGCCTTGGCTACCAATGCTCTTGAGGAGCAAGGCTGCATAGTAAAGCAAGCACACTCTGCGACGGAGGCGATGTCAATTCTGCGCAAAGCGTCCTTTGACGTGTTGCTGTCGGATATTGTGATGCCCGGCGAGATGGATGGGATTAGCCTGGCAAGGCTTGCCAAGGCTGCTTCGCCCGATCTGATCGTTATCCTCATGACTGGATACAGCGAAAGACTGGAAGGTGGCGAAGTCGTCGAGAGCGAGCTTCTGCTTAAGCCGTTTGCCTCGCGTGAGCTGACGGCCGCATTGCAGCGGGCTTTGGGGCACTTGCCAACGACAGGCAAGATGTAAAAGCAGGATAAAATCAGCCTGAGTCTGTGGGACTTATCTCTGGTTGTCTAACCTCCGAAGCGTGAAGTAGCCAAGAACGAGGGCGCGCAAGAGTTACTTGCACATGGCAGGCTCCTCCTCACCGCCGTCCTGACATGTCACAGAATTCATCGGCTAAACAAAACTGCCGTTGGCGCGTTATTAAGGCTCAGTTAGTCGTTTGTTCTTGCTCGTGAGAGGGATCATGCTTCCGGACGGGCGACGTATTCTCCCAGCGGCCAAGAGCTTGCCGCGGGATCATCGTGCCAACCGTTTCATTGCCGCGCTGGAACCAGGCGACTTTGCGATCCTGGAGCCGTACCTTGAGGTTGTGGATCTGCCGCGAGGCCGGGTGCTCTACGATACCGGTGACACCATCCGGCACGCCTATTTCCCACACGATGCCATCATCTCCCTGGTTGGAGCGATGGAGGATGGCCGTCTGGTTGAGGTGGCGCTGTTTGGCCGTGAGGGCTTCTGCGGGTATCTGGGCCATCTGATCAATGACGAAGCTTTCGGGCGCTACGTGGTACAAATTCCCGGCTCTGGCTCGCGGGTCGAGCTCAGACACCTGCACGAGGCGATCAGATCGCGCTCCACTCTTCGTCGGCAGGTGTTCGGATACAGCGACGCCCTGCTCGCGCAGGCGTTCCAGACGGTGGCCTGCAACGCCATTCATTCCGTCGAGGCCCGGTGCTGCCGATGGCTTCTCAGCACGCATGACCGGGTGGATCATGATGCCCTACCCCTCACTCATGAGTTTCTGGCCGAGATGCTAGGTGTGCAGCGTTCCACGGTCAGCGCCATCCTGCGTACTCTTCAGGCGACCGGTCTGATTACCCAGCAGCGAGGTGGCATCGTGGTGACAGACCGACTTGGCCTCGAGCAGGCAGCCTGCGAGTGCTATAGCAGGATCCGCTATCACTTTGAGAAGCTGCTGCCCGGAACCTATGCTCCCCCTGATCACAATGAGCTGACCCCATCCACCCAGCCGGTGCTACCGGCGTCTGCTATGGCCAAACCTCGAAGGTGAGGTCGCGCCAGAGTTGCTCCCCTGTCAGGGAGTGAGGCAGCAGGTATCGTGCAACCGGAGCAACTATTTTCATTCTTGGATGTGAGCCGGCTCTCATTACTCCGAGCCTTAAGTGGCAGCGGCAGGGTTGATGGCGTCCTCAGCCAACTCAGAGAGGATCTGGTCGGTGTTCTCTTCTTCAACCAGGGTTTCCTGGATGAGACCTTCGGCCTCTGTGAGGCCAAGCTGCTTGGCCCAGGCCAACAGGGTGCCGTAGCGGGTAATCTCGTAATGCTCCACCGCTTGGGCTGCTGCGATCAGCCCAGCATCCAGGGCCTCGCCGTCCCTGAACTCCTGAAGGATCTCCTGCCCTTCCTCAATGATGCCCTGAATGGCCCTGCATTCGACCGCCGTAGGCTTCTCGCCCAGCATCTGAAAAACCTGCTCCAAGCGTTTCACCTGCCCTTCGGTTTCCTTCAGGTGGACAGCGAAAGCGCCCTTGAGCTCTTCAGCCTGAGCGGCCTCTGCCAGCTGCGGTAGCGCTTTGAGAATGGCGTTCTCGGCAAAGTAGGTGTCCTTGAGCTGGTGCAAAAAGAGAGCTTTCAGATCCTTCTCGGACATTCCTGTTCTCCTGCTGGGTTGAGCCACGACCCGGGTAACCTCCCTGAGCACCGTAGCGTTCCAGGAAATCTTCGTTCGGAGCTTGCGCCGACGACTCCGCTCGGGGGGAAGCTAGATTTCGAGTAGATGAAAGCCGGGAAATCGGTCGAAGTCGGAGGTATTCGGGGCTGTTTCCGCCAAACCGTTCTGTCGCTTGGACGAGACCTCCGAGCCGACGCTTGCAGACGCGATCCAAGCTTCAGGATACCGGGTACTCCGGTTCGTTCCGAGCGAGCCTGGGCGCCTCATTTCTTCGCCCAGCTTGTTCGCCCAGGACCGCCGGCATCTGACCAAAACTAGGGAGCCTTGGCATACTACCCTGCCAGCTAGAGTGAAGTTCTGTCCAGCCTGGCCGCTCACATAAAAGGCCGAGTTCAAAGCAGAAGCGGACGTTCATCAAACGTCCGCTTCGTGCCGATAGTCTTGAAAAATCCCGAGGCGCGGCTGCGTCGGTCTATTACTAGGGTCTGTGTGCCAGATCAGGCCCAGCATCCTGCACGTCAAGCACCCGAAAAACAGCACTTGCGGAGTTTCTCAACAAGATCTGCCAGACGGCGATGTTACTGGCCTCGGCGAGTGAGGCTTCGTCCTATGGTGGCGTCCCCTCGTGACCCCGACGAGTTGACGCGACTGGAGAAGGCACCGTTGTCCGCTCGATGAGTCAGAGCTTGCAGCCGGGATTGGGCCCTTCCTGAACCGGAGCAGTTGCTAGAGGTGAAAACACCTCTATCTCACGGCTGACGCCCGCAAGAGCATGCCAGCCCAAACTCCCAAGCTGCTCCTTCAAGTGCCCTGCAACAGCCTCTGACAGGACGAGGGGAACATCGAGCGTCTTGCAGAGCGTCTCCAGGCGCGCGACCTCGTTGACCGTCGACCCCATGACTGTGAAATCAAGCCGCTGCGCCGAGCCCACATTGCCATACATGACGGTGCCGGCATGAAGCGCAATCCCGCAGCGGATCTGCGCTCTTCCTGCCGCAGCCTGCTCAGCATTGATGCTTTCCAGCCTTGCGAGAGCATCACGCCCAGCTGCAAACGCCAGTTCGCAGGCCTCCACCTCCGTGAGGGCGTCGTCCCCGAAGGGAAACATGGCAAGCACGCCATCCCCGATGAACTTCAGAACCTCGCCACCATGCGCGATGACCGCATCAACAACGCAGTCATAGTAGCTGTCGAGTGTGGAAAGGTACGTGTCAAGCGCGCTGGTCTCCGCCAGGGCGGTCGAGCCGCGCAGATCGCTATGCCAGACAACGGCCCTGATGATCTGACCTTGCCCGCGCCGCACATGCCCGAGCAGCACATTTCGGCCAGAGGTTGGCCCAAGATAGGCCCCTAGGAGGGTCTCGGCCATCTCCAGGATCGCCCCAACCTTAATCGCAACCGAGATCGGCACCGCGAGGTCGCGGAACAGGGCGATGTCACTCCTGTTGAACCCGCCCTCCTGGGTTGTGCCAAATGAGCCAGTGACCCCCTCGTGCATGATCAACCCGTCCGGCAGATCAGGCCAGACCGTCCGATCCGCGCAGGTACCGAACGGCTCGAAGAAGGCGAAGTAATCCTTATAGCCGAGGCTCCTGAGACGATCCAGGAAAGGAAATGGCAGCACAACGTTAGGATCATCCAAGCGATACCGCATTTCACGAGTTCCGGTCGCCTGCATGTTCAGAAACGGCGAAGGAAGGCGCAGAATGTCAATCCGAACGACAGCCTGCCGTTCGGCTGTTCGTGTACTGCGGGTCCACGTGAAGTTCATCCCGTCGAACTGCGGGTGGAACACGAGGTAACCGACCACTGATCGGTCGAGGTTGATCCCTGCGTTCAGGAGTTGCTCACACAAGCCCTCCAGAACTTTGCCAGAGCCCATTCCCCTCAGCCCCTGCTGATGAAGCCAGGCAATGATCGGAGCAGCCCTGCCCATGCTGCAGCCTCCTGCGTTCGATATTGTGGCACGCAGAGCCCTCGCAAGCCAGGTGAGGATTCTGAACTGCAGCCTTTTGAGATGGCCGCCCCAGACTCTCCATTGGCCAGCGTGTGAATTGAACTTCCGAGGGTCCGGGTCAGGTCAGGAAGGAAAGTACAACAATCATCGCGAAGGTGTGCATACTGCTTCCTCTCGGACCTTCATAACCGGGGATCGAAGGTAGCCGACCGCCAGGGCAATTCAGGCCAAGGATAGCGACGGACATATCTTCCAAACTACCGCTCCTTGCGTGGATTTCAATGCAGAACGCTCGTTGAGGTGGCCTCCTCACGAGTGCTACACAGGGCGTCCATCTGGTGCCGCTAAGTCCTTGTTGTTTCAGGGCTTCGGGTAGCTTTCCGCGGAGTCTCCCCCTCTCCGCCAATTTTCTTCTCTCAGCTGTTGATTTAGCTCAACTTATCTGCATTTCATCAACTCGGTCCCAACAGAGGCCCCCGAGCAGACCCGCGAGACTGTGGGGCGCTGGTTGGAGAAGAAGGACCGGCACAGGGGCGAGCCGCTGTTGCCAAGCCGGACCAATCGAGGGAGGCCCATGACGACGCGCCAATACGCCCGCCTGCTGGCATCCTGGCTTCGCGCGATTGGCCTTGATCCCCTCGCCTACGGCACCCATTCCCTACGACGTACCAGGGCCTCAATGATCTACCGACGAACAGGCAACCTCCGGGCCGTCCAGCTCCTGCTGGGTCACACCAAGATCGAGAGTACCGTGCGGTATCTCGGCATTGATGTCGACGATGCCCTTCTGACTACGGAGCAGGTTGAGATCTAAACGCCAAGGCGGCCCGCCGACGGGCCGCCTCAAGGCCTTCTGCCTGCGACAATCCAAGACGCCTATCCTGGTGGAATTTCCCGACCAAGCCGGCAGCGTGCATTCAACGGAAGTGGCAGAGCAATCGATCAAGGATCACTCATGCAGCACCGTTGAAGCCGCGCTAGGCTGGGCGTATGGTGAGTTGGGCTGGGTATTCGCGGATGAGGCCGGGCGCCCAATCGGGTCCTCCGGCAGGGAGGAAGCGATGCCAGCGAAAACCAACTTGTGGGCGGTGGCCTTGGGTCTCGTGCTCTGCCCAGCATATGGACAGGCCCAGCATGATCACGGCCGCGCGCAGAGCGCGTCCCCAGGCGCGGCGACCCTCGGCGAAGTTCATTTCCCCGTCAGTTGCACGCCCGAGGCGCAGGCCGCCTTCGACGAGGCGATGAAGCTTCAGCACTCGTTCTGGTACCAAGCCGCCGGCGAAGCCTTCCGGCGGGTGCGCGAGCGCGATCCGACCTGCGTTATGGCTTACTGGGGCGAGGCCATGGCCCTCTTGGTGAATCCCTTCACCGTCACCACCGCCACCAACCTCCGGCAGGGGCGCGCTGTGCTTGAGGAGGCGCGGCGGATCGGTGCCCGGAGCGAGCGCGAGGCTGGCTTCATCGCCGCCCTTTCCGAGCTTTACGGCAGCGACGACCCGGCGACGCATCGAGCCCGTCTGGAGCGCTATGAGCAGGCGATGAGCGGGTTGTACGGACGCTTTCCCGACGACCTAGAGGTCGGCATCCATTACGCCCTCGCTCTGGCAATGGCCGCACCCCCGACGGACAAGACCTACGCGCGCCAGTTTCGCGCCGCCGAGATCCTGGAGCGGGCGTGGGCGCGGCAGCCGCAGCATCCTGGCATCGCCCATTACTTGATCCACACCTATGACACGCCGGCACTCGCGGCGCGCGGTGTGGCGGCAGCCGAGCGCTACGCCGAGATTGCAGCGGACGCCCCGCATGCGCTGCACATGCCCTCCCACATCTTCACCCGGATCGGGCGCTGGGAGGACTCGATCGAGACCAACCGCCGCTCCGCCGAGACGGCGCGGGCGCAGAAGGCCGTGTTCGACGAGGTTCATGCGCTGGACTACATGGTCTACGGCTATCTCCAGACCGGACAGATTGAGGCGGCACAGCGCGTGATCACCGACTTGGGGCGCTTTGCATCGTGGAGCGCGCCGGCGCCGATCTTTGCGTGGGCCCTGACGGTGATGCCGGCCCGTTTTGCCCTCGAGCGCGGGGCATGGGAGGAGGCGGCGGCTCTCACCCCAGGCCAGCAAACGGCACCGCTGGTTGTCGCAAACACGCACTTCGCTCGTGCCGTGGGCGCGGCTCGGGCTGGGCGCCCGGATGCGGCGGCTGCTGACATTGAGGCATTGAAGACTGCGGCTGCGGCTCTTCGCGGCAGCGATGCCTATTGGGCGGAGCAGACGGAGATCCTGCGCCTCGCTGCCGAAGCGTGGGTTGCCTTTGCACGAACCCAGCATGATCAGGCGGTCACGACAATGCGGGAGGCGGCCGAGCGCGAGGGGCGGACGGACAAGCATCCAGTGACGCCTGGACCACTCGTTCCCGCCCGCGAGCAACTGGGGGAGATGCTGCTGATGATGGGCCGCTACGCCGAGGCGCAGCGCGAGTACGAGGCCGTCCAGATGACGGAGCCTGGTCGCTTTCGCGCCATCTATGGCGCTGCGCGGGCCGCTGAGTTGGACGGCGCTGGTGAGGCGGCGCGCCGGCATTATGCGCGCCTGCTTGAGGTTACGGCACGAGCTCAGCCAGGCTTAGCCGAGGTTGAACATGCTCGTGCCTTCCTGAGCCGCTGAAGAAAAGTGGTCGAATATCAGAGATGGTCGAAGTGTAACGAAGAGCCGATCGAACGAAGGTCCGTTTAACGCGCGACCGCGGAACTTGGGACAAGGTCGGCCTCGTGCCAATAGGAGACCTCCCCGGATAGCACATCCGCTCATGCTGAGCGGGAGATTGCCGCAGCGGATTCTATGGGATACGTCCTGCTTCCTAAAAATTCCGCGCACCATGAAAGAAGAAGGCCCGACAAAAGTGCAGTCTCTCTGAGTGGGCTTGATGGGAAACCGATTATCGAGCGATCAAGCGAACTTCAATCCCGCTGGCAACTGCTGAATGTCAGTATGTAACGTCCGAATCTCTGACGAGTATTTCGTTCCTAGGTCGATGGTCGTTCCATCGTCGAACGTCAGCAGCGCTGTGCCAATCGCGCCTTTCAGCTTAATGCTGTCATCACTGCCGGCAAACCTGAGGTGCACGCTCCCGTCCGATTCAACTAGGCTCACATCGTTAGCGCTATAGCCATGGATCTTGATCGTGTTCTTCTCTCCACTGAATGGGCCAAGACCAATGCTGTCGTTCCCGTCACCCTTGTTGAAGATCGCGGTGCCGCCATCAATGGAGACCTGATCATCGCCCAGACCACCTGAGATCACGGCACCCTTACTGCCACCCGACCACAGGCGATCATCGCCACTGCCACCGTCCACCGTGGCAGCGCGGGAGATATAAACGAGGTCGTCACCGCTACCACCGTTCACATAGCCGCCCCAAAGGGAGTCGATTTTGTCGTCTCCAGAACCGAGATCGATGTGGCCCGATGAAAAGGAGCGGACATGGTCGTCACCGCTCCCAGCATCAATCAGGGCATAACGCGAGGCCCAGGCGGTGATGGTATCATCACCGCTGCCGCCCGAGACATATGCATGCTGCGCGAACCGGACATCGATCGTGTCATCACCCGAGCCGCCGTCAACAGTCACATGGTGCCCCCCAAGCGTAGCAAGAACGTCATCTCCGTCGCCTCCGGAGATACTGGCGCGATCCCACGCAGACACGGTCACGCGGTCGTTGCCGGATCCTCCATTGACGACCACGTTCGGGGCATGGACATCGATCGTGTCATCGCCATCGCCGCCATCGACGCTCACTTGGCCCCGGCCGCGGGAAATGATCGAGATCAGGTCGTCACCTTTGCTGCCCTCAACCTCGACATTCAACTTGAAGAGGATGTTCAAAAGCTCAAGTGACAGGGCTTTCGACCGCATCGAAATTGTGATCGAACTCGAAGGTGCCGATGCGTTGGAGACCGACGACGTGGTCGATGGGGTGGACGTTGGGACCGCAACGGGGACACTCTGCGATGACGCGGAGCCGATCTTCATGGCCAAACCTCACGACTGCCCCTGCGAGCAACAATCATTGCGCCGCGGAGGCGAACACGGTCAGAGGCGTCATGCCTTGGACTATGATCCTACGCTAGCAAAACTTACCGCTACGTAAACCTCGGTTTGGTTCTGATTGCCCCCTCAGGTCTAAGCACGATGGGCTTGGCCAAATCCCTTTCCGGCAGCTACGGGTTAGCCCAGCGAGAAAAGCCGGCAGTAGTGAAGCCTCGTCCCGCACAATCCGGAGCATGTCCATGGTGATGAGACTACCGACGATCAGCCGTCGCACGATGCTAGGCGCCACGCTTGCGGCTGCCGTGCCGCGTCTGGCTCACGGTCAGAGCGGCAGGGATCCGGCAAGCCAGAAGCCGACCGATGTGAGGATCAAGCTGACCTTCGGTGGTCGAACCATGATGGCTACACTCTACGACAACCCGTCGGCACGGGATCTAGCCACGCTTCTCCCCCTGGACCTCACCATAGAGGACTACGGCAACAACGAGAGGATCGCCTACCTGCCGCGCAAGCTCACGGAGGATGGCAGCGGCCCCTTCGGCAACGAGCGGCCGGGCGATCTCTGCTACTTCAAGCCCTGGGGGCAACCCGGCCATGTTCTACGCCGATTACCGGTGGGACGGCCTGATCCGGCTCGGCCGCTTCGATGGCAGCTTCGAGCCGCTGCGGGTGCGCGGCAAGTTCCCGCTGCGCATTGAGCGCATCCGATAGGAACCGAGCCCCTGCGTTTCCGGAACGTCCGCTTCGACGAGGATTCCATATTCTGGCCTTAGCCTCCCCATTGCCGTTTCCGCTGGCACCGTGCAAGGCCCTTGTCGGAATGCTATCAGGTTCAGATCCTGATCTTCTTGGATCAGCAGAGTGAGCATATGTCTGACTTGGCAACCCGGATTGTCGGCTTTGTGTCCAGGATCTCGGATGGGCTTCGATCGCTTTGGTCTCTTGGGCACTCCCAGGGTCGTCTTCAGGCGAGCATTCGACAGGCAGAGCTCGAAGGCCTCCAGTTCGCCTTCTACGCCCGGCTGATCGCGATCATCGTTGTTTCCGTGTGGCTGGCTTGGCTCGTCCCGTGGCCACGGGACCTCTATTACGGTGCCTACGCCTTTGGGTTCTTCCTCCTGGGCTTCATCCCGTACCGCCTGCGACACCATCCTCATAGCGAGACGATCAAGCTTGGCTTCATCGTCCTCGACGTGACCTTGGTGACGGCCGCGATCCTGGTCCCGCCGCCAGCCAGTCTCGGCAACGACTGGCCGCTTCAGACCCGCCTGCGCGGGCAGGAATTCCTCTACGTTCTCCTTCTCCTCGGAGAGGCTGCGCTCACCTACTCTCCAAGGCGGGTGCTCTGGACGGGGTTGTCGATCCTCGTCATCTGGTCGATCGGCGTCTTCAAGATCTACTCCCAGCCGGACACACTGCGGTTCAATGATGCGGCTGCGGAGGGAGCACTTACGTCAGCCGTGGCCCTGGATATCTCCTTCAAGCCTGCCTTTGTCGGTCTGACGGCATGGTATACCCAGCTTGTTGCAACCTCCCTGTTCACCCTGCTCATCACCCTCGCCGTCTGGCGCAGCAGACGGACCTTGCTGAACCAGGTCGAGGCCGAGGTCGTGCGCGCGGACCTCGCACGCTATGTCTCCCCGGACGTGGCCGAGGCCCTCGCCAGCCGCGGCGGGACTGCGTTCGGGGATCCGGCGACACGAACGGTGGCCGTCCTGTTCGCGGACATCGTCGGCTTCACGAAGATCACGGAGCCTCTCTCGCCCGAGCGGACGTTCGCCTTGCTGCGCAGTTTCCAGGAGCGGAGCTGCGCCATCGTCTTCAGGCATGGCGGCACCCTCGACAAGTACCTGGGCGACGGCTTCATGGCGACCTTCGGCTCGATCGGCCTGCAACCGGACGCGCCGGCCCGCGCGCTCGCGTGCGCCTTCGAACTTCAGCAGGAGATCGAGCGCTGGAGTCGTAAGAGGTCCACTCGCGGCGCCAATCCGCTGCGTGTCTCGGTCGGAGTTCACTGTGGCCCGGTGACGGTCGGCAATCTCGGCGGCAGGGAGCGCATCGAGTTTACCGTCGTCGGCGATGTCGTGAACGTGGCGAGCAGGCTCGAGGAGGTGACGCGCGAGATTGGCGGCTCAATCGTCGCGTCTGAGGACTGCATCCGCGCCACAGGAGATCCGGAGTGGCTCACGAGGTCCCAATCCTCCCGCCAAGTTCAACTCCGTGGCAGGCAGCAAGGGCTTTTGGTTCACATCGCCACGTGACAGATGCCAGCAGGCGTGGCCTGTGCGGGCTTGCGCCAGGGTGTCGCGTTCACCCATGAGGGCTGTAGCACTATCTCCCCTCCATCGTTGCCTGGCGGAGACCTGAGATGGCAGTTCGCATTCCCCAGAGCTCGTCGACCGGTCTTCAGCCGGAGACAGGCTGGAGCGTGCTTGATCACGAGCTCCGGGAGCAGAAAGCGCATACGCTTGGCACCTTGAGCGGCCAAGTCGAGCAGGCTCTCGCGGCGTTGCGAGCCTTCGATGCGGAAGCGCACCAACCTGATCGGGACCATCGTCGCCGTGCCTTGCTGGACGATGCAGCAGACCTCGTCTGGGCCTTCATGATCCAGCGGGAGCTATGCGGCCTCCGGAACTGGGAGGCTGTGGTGAGGGACTACAGCATCCCGCGTGAGGTGCTGAACCGTGTCGGGCAGGTCAGGCGCAGGGCTGACTAGCCCACGGTGATCCAGCCCCTCCCACGCGTGGCTTGAGCCGCCTCGATCTGAAGCTCGGGCTTAAAAGGTCTCTTTCGGGTCAAACTTTCACCTTCCGGTCATCCAACGAACGTCGGCTCTCAGGTGCCCAAGCGGACCAAGCTCTTACGTCTCAGGCGGGCCAACAGCGGTCCTTCCCGCCAAAGGCGAGGCCGATGAGGTGACTTCACTCGTCGAAAGGTCTGAAGTTCCTGGCTTGAGGCGATCGTAGCGGAAGGCCTCCGGAATCTTCGCCATAACATCACATAACTCTATTGCTGCCGTCCCACATGGACCTGGTCGACGGGAAAGCGCACCATCCTAGTGACGGGAGGGTGCTGTGAACGAGCCGGATCGCCGTCTGCTCGCAATAGTCTGCGCCGACATCGAGGGCTATTCTCGCCTGATGAGCGAGGACGAGGACGGCACATTCGCTCGCCTACAGGAACTGCTGACCAAGATCGTCTATCCATCCGCGGAACGCCACCGTGGCCGAAATGTCAAGACTATGGATGACGGCTTCCTGGCGGAATTCGGCAGTACTGTCCAAGCTGTCGGCTTTGCTGTGGACGTCCAGCGCTGATGCAAAGAAGCGAGCAGCCCACTGTGCTTCCGCGTTGGCATTCACGTCGGGGACGTCACCAAGGACGGAGATGTCTTCGTGGACGGCGTCAACATTGCGGCCCGATTGCAGGAAATTGCTGAGCCGGGTGGCATTCTGGTGTCCCGCCCTGTCCGTGACTACGCTCGGGATCATTTCCGATTTGAGGAGGTCGGAGAACGAAGGCTCAAGAACATCCCGCGCCCAATTCGCACGTTCAGTGCCGCCGGAGAGCAAATGCTGCGCCTGCGTCCCCGGCGGGCGCTGGGCTGGCGCAACCGTGCTATTCCCCTCGCGGCGGCCGTGATGGCCATCGTCGCAGTCGGGCTGATCGCCCTTTTTCTGAGCCGTCAATTCTCGTCTGCACCGGATCACCAGGGCCGTCCGACAATTGCTGTGTTGCCTTTCGCCAACCGCTCCGGTGATCCATCGCAGGAATAGTTCAGCGATGGATTGACAGAGAATGTCCTAACGGCACTGACCCGCTTCCCGCACTTGTTCGTCATCTTGCGCAACTCGACCTTATCCTACAAGGGCAGGCCAATTGACTTGGCCGAGGTCGGTCGCACCCTCGGCGTGCGCTACGCCCTGGAGGGAAGCGTGGAGAAGACAGGGGATCAGATCCGCATCGCGGCCCAACTCAGCGACATATACGGCGGCACCCAAGTCCTGGGCCGACCGGTATGATCGGCCTTTGCAGGACATCTTCGCAGTTCGGGACGAGATTGCCGACAGGATTGCTGCCCGCCTCGGAGCCAGCATTCAAAAGGCCGAGGTAGCGGCAAGCCTGGGAAAGCCGACCAGTGACCTTACAGCCTATGACTACTACCTGCGCGGTCGCAGCCTCCGCGAGACAAACCGACGGGAGCGCTCGCTTGAGGCCAGCGCCCTGTTCGAGAAGGCCATCGAGCTCGCCCCCCTGTTCGCGCCGGCCATCGCGGAGCTGGCCTATGCCGACTACCGCGAGGTTGCCCTGCGTTGGGATCCGCCTCATCGGGAGAAGGTGCTGGCGCGGGGGCTGGCTTATGCCAAACGAGCACTGGCTACCGATCCTGCCCTCCCTTTGGCTCACATGGTGACGGGCGATCTGCTGTTGCGCCGCCTCACCCATGACGAGGCTATCCGCTGGGCAAGGCGAGCCGTTGAGCTCAATCCCAGTGAAGCTGAGTACCATGCGGGCTTGGCCAACATCCTCACCTTCGCGGGTCAGGCCGATGAGGCTGTCTCCCTCATGCAGCGGGCATTCGTGCTCGATCCGCTCCACCCGCCCAACTACGATATGTACCTGGCCCGCGCGCTCCTGCTGAAGCAACGGTTCGACGAGGCCCTGCCACACCTGCGGGACTGTGCTCGCCGGGCACCGGACTACTGGTCCTGCCACCTGTTCGCAGCCGTGGCTTACGCGCATCTCGGCCAGAAGGCCGCGGCGCTTTCGTCGGTCGAGGAGCTGCGCAGGCACTCCACGATCCGTTCCCTCGACGAGTTCCTTGGCACCGGCGAATACATATCCAGAGCACATCGTGAGTTAATCAGAGAAGGTCTTGCCAAGGCCGGCCCGCCACTGACATGAGACCAACAGTAGCGCAGCATGTCTGAGCCGCACGGTCGAGCTTGCAGATGCTCCAGGTTCACGCAACTGAGAGTGTCCCGCGATCAGTTCTGTCTGCGGATCGCTCGCATCCGGTTCAGTGTTCGACCGGAGCAAGCAATGTATGACTGCCGTGAGCCAGACTTTCCAAGTGCGATGACCCAACGAATGTCGGCTTTCAAGCGCCAAAGCGGAACAAGCACAGACGCCTCAGGCGTGCCATGTTGAGATCTCCCGAGCGTGAGGCTGTCGCGTGCTATATTCATCAACGGCTTACGGCTAAGCTTTCGGGTGTGTCCGTTTATGGAGCTGGATAAGGTGTCTTTAGAGCGCATTTGGAAGCATGGCATCCCAGTGCAGGCGGTGAGCTAGTACAGCTCTAGCCTAGCCAGCCTCCATGCGATGTACGTCATGAAGAACAAATACTTCGGAGAGCTTGTGCTGCTTCAATTGACATTTCCCGAAAATCTGGCGGCTAGACTTGTTTCAGAACCAGTCTGAATAGCTGAGGCCTCAGGTGCCTCCTCAGAAGCCTGAGGCCTCAGGTGTGCTGCCGTCCCGTATCAGGTGCGGTTGATGGAGACACCACCGTCGGCAAGAAGGGCGGTCCCTGTCGTGAAGCTTGATGCATCAGATGCAAGGTAGAGTGCCGACTGAGCAATCTCCTCAGGACGAGCCCGGCGCTTTAGGGCGTGGAGGCCTTCCACAAAGGCTTTGGCCTCGGGGGTACTGACCCACGCTTCAGCCATAGGAGTATCCGTCCCTCCTGGAAGGAGCGCATTGACGCGGATGCCCTTCGGCCCGAACTCGGCTGCCAGTGATTGGGTCAGCCCAATCAGGCCAGCTTTGCTGGCGGCGTAAGCGGCCACACCTGGCATGCCGACAGTATGACCAACGAAGGTCGAGGTGAAGATCAGTGAACCTGCCCCACGGTCGAGCATTGCTGGGATCTGATACTTGGCTCCCAGAAAAGCGGCGGTGAGGTTCACCGCGAGCGCCTCGTTCCACCCTTCAAGCGATATGCCCGGTGTTGGTCCCATTTCGCCATTCGCGCCGGCATTGTTGAAGGCAATATCAAGTCCACCGAAGGCGTCGAGTGCCTTCTCGACGAGTGCCCGGGCGAGCGCCTCATCCCGCACATCTCCGGCGACGGCAATGGCCCGCCCGCCACCTTCTTTGATATCCGCAACTAATGCGTTCAGTTCATCGGCGCGCCTGGCTGTAACAACAATGTTTGCCCCCTCCCGTGCGAACAGCCGCGCAGTGGCGTAGCCGATCCCAGAGCTTGCTCCCGTCACGATGGCGGTTTTGTTCATTAGTGCTGTCATGGATAGATCCCTTTTCTGTGAGCTCGACGCTCAAGAGGGAGATCCCAAACTATGACCTGTGATGCGACCCGTTTCCTACGCCCGTTTCCTGTGATGGGAACGGGTGGCCGGCTGTCGCTAGATCGATCTTCGCGGAGCGGGACGATATGGAATGCAGTGCCACGCAATGGTCCGATCAGGGTCAAAGTGTAATGTAGAGCGGATCCAATGAAGGTCTGCTCAGCGTGCAAGCGCGGAAACTAGGGTAAGGTCAGCCCCGTGCCTATATGAGGCGTTCCCGATTCAGCGACGAAGCGGCGGCTAGTGCAAATGTTGGCGATGAATCACCCATCGCGAGCTCGAATACATCTAAAGCCCGCCTCGAAACGCAAGGCGGGCTTTCTCAGTGTTGGATGTGCAATGTTTGTTCCCAGATTACACGCCTACTTTGATTGGTACTCACGCAGAACTGGCGTCAGGAACACCTTCCAGACACAGCCACCGGTGCTTCCTTTCGGGCCAGTGGAGAACTTGTGGTGCAGGAAACTGCTCATCCTCCAGACAGCCCGCCGACACGGAAAGCGCGTTCTTCAGGGCTTCTGCCCGCATGAACACGACTGATCCGCACGTGGGACAGAAATGTTGCTCAAGCCATTTTCCGGATGAGCCGCTTCGCCGCCAGGATCGCGTTTCTCCCTTCTGGCTGAGGATGGCTGCATCTGGATAGATCGCCCGGTATGAGAACGCCGATCCGGTGCAGCGCTGGCACTCAAGGCAACTGCATGCGTAGACGCGCCGGGGCTCGCCCGCGAGGACGAGTTCGACGCTCCGGCAGGAGCAGGCCGCCACTCGTGTCTGTGCTGCGTCATACATTGGCGATCTCCGCGGGCGGAGCGACGGTGTGGCCCTTCCGGAACAACGGGGCCAGCGCGGCAAGATCGCTCTCCGGGCCTCCTTGGGAGAGCCCCTGACGGAAGAACCTGTTCATGGCCTCGGGGAGAGACGCGTCAAGACCCTGCTCCTCACACGCTTCGAGCAGATGTTGAAAGGCACTGTAGTGGGCGCCCAGCGACGCCAGGGTGGTCTCGTCACCGGAAAAGCGCTGCGCTCTGGTCCGGTCGATCAGATCGTAAAGCGCTGCATCGACGACCGGCTTGAAAGCGGTAAGTTGGTGCCGGAATATCTCAAGATTGAGGTTCTCCGCCTCAATGACAGCCATGCCTTGAAGGGCGCCGAAGAGCCCACCCCACATCTGGGTCAGCAGAGCGGTATCGAGCGCGGAGGCCTGGCCAGGAACATCCCCAACATAGGTCGTGCCGCCACCAAGAGCGGATAGCAGGCCCCTGTTCGCCTCGAACACCATGCGTGGCCCTGAATAGAGTAATGCCGCCTCGGGCCTGCCGATAAAGTCGGGTGTCGCCATGATCGCCCCATCCAAGTAGGAGGCCCCATGTGCTTCCACCCAGGCGGCCTCCTCCCTCGCCAATCGCGGCGAACCCGAGGTGAGCTGCACGACCGTCTTGCCAGGCAAAACTGAGGTGACGCTATCGTGCTTCAACAATGTCGCGCTGGCAGCATAGTCCAGGACATTGATGATGACGACGTCAGCCGCCTGGATTCCATCTGCTACAGAGGGGGCTGTCTGCGCGCCCTGCGACGCCAGCGGCTCACACTTGGCCTGGGTGCGGTTCCACACCCATGTCTCATAGCCGTGGCTCAGAAAAGTCCGAGCAATAGACGAGCCCATCCGGCCCGCGCCAAGAACGCAGACTACCGTTTTCATGGCAATTTCTCCGATTGTTGAAGATCGCTTCGACAGAAACAGTTTCGGTTTGGCCGGCCGCATTTGAAGATATATGTTCCCGGATTGATTGGAAGTACGCACCTTCAGGTAAGCTACCCTAGGCTTAGACAGGAGCTATCGCATGCGGAGCAAGGAGCCAGATAATTGCGGTTTTGCGGCCGCTCTCCAGGCGGTCGGCGGCAAGTGGAAAATCTCACTGCTGTGGGAATTGCATCTGCGGCCGCACCGGTTCGCGGAGTTGCGCCGGCTCTTGCCTGGCGTGAGCGAGAAGGTGCTCACCCAACAGTTGCGCCAGATGGAGGCGGATGGCTTGATCACCCGTCGTGACTTCGGTGAAGTGCCCCCGCGAGTGGAATATTCTATTACGCCGTTGGGCCTGAGCCTGAACGAAGCGGTAACCGCGATGTCGAAATGGGGGAAGCAGCACGAGGCCTGGAAATCGCACCGGAGCGCGGCTGCCTGAGGAACAAGAAGGGTGGGATTGAGTGCCCCCGCGTCAATGAAGGTCAGCTTCGGGTCGTGAGCGTGTGGAAACTCCCGTTCGCTCGACCTTCCGCACCGACAATGCACACCTGATGCGCGAAGCCCTCGTTGCCGGACTGAGAATCGGGCTCATGAACAAGAAGGTGTTTGACCCCCTGCTAACGGAACAGCGGCTCGAATGGCACTTTCGAGGGTCCGAACCTCCCGCTCGACAACCTCAGGGGCAATGCCTCGCCAAATCATAGTCTCCGCCGCACCTGCAACTGGTGTGCGAGATGTTTTTCGGCCGTCTTTGCGGGAGCCTTCGCCATGCGCCCGGCATGTTTCACGATAAATCGGCGGTCTCGAGATCACCGCCATGTCACTAACTGGACGTGACATCAGCAACAACAAAGGATGCTCAGAGGCAATGAGATCAAACAATATCAATGGGTTGCGACAAGCATCGACGTCTAACGACAAGCAGTGACATCCAATCACCGGACTCTGACTCCGTCAGTCTTGGTTCGAATTCAGGTCCCCCACCCCCTTCTTCAAGGCTTAGCCGCACCTTCTGACAAATTGCTCGAAGCAGTTCGACCCAGATTTTCCGCTGCTTAGACAACCGTGCTCGCGCTTGATCGTCCTGCACCCTGCCCTTGTGCACGTCTCCCTACTTCCGGGTCGCTTTCGGCGGCGTCGGGCAGATGTCGCCGCAGCACTCGATGCCGGGCAGCAGGTAGCGCAGGCAGCACAGCTTGCGGCGCCTGATCGCCTGCCCGTCCTGAGGCACGTATCGGATCAGGCCGAACATGGGATTGGCGCGGTCGCTCGCATCCGACCTGCTCTGCAGCAAAGCCCTGCCCTCATCGAGCGCATCCGGATGGGCGCTCACATCCGCGGCGGCCTGCTGCAGCGTCCACTCGAAGATGTCGGCGGCGTTGTTCCATAGCATGCGGCGCGAGACGCCGAACTGGTTCGACAGATGGCGGACCAGCGGCTCCACATGGCCCGAGAACAGGCGCGCGAACGTCCTGCTCCCACCCGGTGGCTGCGAAGTGCCGTCATGGGGCAGGATGATCGCCGCCGTCTGTCCCCCCTCATGCAGCGCGATGCCGACCTGATCGAGTTCCACCGGCAGATCGCGGTTGAGAATGACGACAGCCGCCGTCGTCGGGATGATGAGAGCCCCGAAGTGCCACTGCGCCCACATGGACACGAGCGCACGCCGGTCGCCGCCAGGATACACTTCGGCGAACCGCTCCATGAGGCCTTCGATCACGCCCGCATCGAGCAGATCGCGGCACGGGATGGCTCCCGTGTGCTCGCCGGGAAGGGCGAGACCGTCCTTGAAGTGAACGAAGGTGCCGGTGAAGCATGGCGCGAGCGAAGGGATCATGGCCGTGAGGCAGCCCGGTGCCGAACGGGATCGTCATCGGAGCGGCCGCGCTCTCCCGAACGGCGGCTCAAATAGGCTCCGGCAGGCACAGCCAGCAGGGCGAGGAAACTGGCCAGTCCGAAGAACGTCACGTAGCCGAAATGCTGGGCGATCCAGCCGGCGCCGACACCGCCCACCATGCTGACGGCGGCATCCATGCATTGCAGCAGCGTGAAGTCGATCCCAGCCTGGCGTGGATCGGACAACGCCATGAAGTGGGCGTAGAGCGCAACGTATCCCAGGGCCATGACGGCGGAGGAACTGGCAAGCGCGAGCCCGAGCAGAAGCGCCTGCGGAACCTCGCTCCACCATGCGGCCGCCGCAAGGCCGTACAAGGCGCCGGCTTGCAGCACCAGGGCGACGACCAGGACGGCGCGTGCCCCCCATATGCGCACCAATGCGCCTCCGAGGAGCGCGCAGACAAAGCCGACCAGCAGGCCTCCCAAGCCGTTGAGGACGCCGAGGGCGCTCAGATCGAGGCCCTTGTCGATCAGGAAGGGGCCGACCATGCCGAGCGACCATTTCTGGGTCAGCGTGTAGACGGCGGCGAGCACGAGGCCCTTGCGCATCCCGCTGCGCCTGAGCGCAGCGCGCAAGGACGGCTGGTACGTGCGCGGCGCGACCGGCACGGATGCCCGCGACAGCACGAAGGGCAGGCCCAGAAGCACGATCAGCACGGCCATGGCGAGGCTTGCCTGCATCCAGTCGAGGCGGTCGACCAGGATGAGGAACAAGCCCGCGCCGATCGCCGCGCCGATATAGGCTCCGCCGACCTGAGCGGCATTGCCCCAGCCATGATAACGCTCATGCAGGCTTTCGACCGCGTGCCCGTCGCAGGCGATGTCCACGGTGGCGGCCGCGAAGGCGATGACCATGAGGGCCGCCATGAGCGGCACCAGCTTCGTGGGCCCGATTGCCCCCACGAGGACGAGGCAGGCGGCGCAGACCAGGCCGCCGATCAGCACCACCGAGCGCGAGCGGCTCGGGCCGGTCGGCGGCAGCCGGTAGCGCTCGATCGCCGGAGCCCAGAGGAACTTCAGCACCCACGGCAGAACGGCCAGATAGGTCAGGCCGATCCGATCGAGCGGCATGCCCTGGTCGCGCAGCACGCTCGGCAGGGCGCTGAAGGTGATCCCCGAGATGACGCTCTGTCCCACATAGAGCCCGCCGATGCCCAGGACGACGGCGGCGGGCGTGCTGAAGCGATACATGGCGGACAGCCCTCTCACCAGCGGTACCGCAGGCTCGCGATGACCTTGCGGCCTTCGTCGAAGTAGCAGTAGTTGGACGTGCAGACCTGACCGTCCTCGTCGAGCAGGTTGGTGGCATTCACCTGGAGCCGCACGCCCTTGAGGCTCGGATTGATGTTTTCCAGGTCATAGCGGATCGCCGCATCGAGATAGGTGCGCGGATCGTTCTCGATGACGGCGCGGTTGAGATTGTCGCCGAAGCTGGAGCCGACATAGCGAACACCGCCGGCGATGCCGAGACCTCTCGCGGGCCCCTCCTGGATCGTATAATCGAGCCAGAGCGAAGCCATGTGGTTGGGCACGCTCGTCAGCTGATTGCCTTCCGTCTCCGGAGTCAGCTCCAGAATGCGGGCATCGGTGTAGGAGTAGGACGCCAGAACGTTGAGTCCCTCCGCCAGGGACGCGACACCTTCGATCTCGAAGCCCCGCGAACGCAGATCGAGCTGGATCTGCCGGTTCAAGCCGTCGACGACCTGGTAGATCACCGCATCGTCCTGGCGCAGATCGAAGACGGCGGCCCGCAGCGATGCGTTGACGTTCGGCAGATCGTACTTCACGCCGAGTTCGATCTGCTCGCCGGTCGTCGGCTCGGCGACCCCGCCGTTGAGGACCGTCCCGGGATTCGGCGTGAAGGACGTGCCGTAGCTGACATAAGGCGCAAGGCCGAACTCGGTCACGTAGCTCAGCGCCGCGCGCCCCGTGAACTTGCTGTCGTCACGGTCGAACTCCGCTCCATTGCTTTCGTACTCACTCGTCAGCCAGTCATGGCGGCCGCCCAGGGTCAGGCGCCAGTTCTGCCACTTGAGTTGGTCTTGGACATAGATCCCGGTCAGCGTCTGCGTCTGCTCGTCGCGTTGGTAGACGAAGTCGGGATCCGTTCCGATGGGAACCACGCCGAACGCCAATCTGTTTCGGTAGCTCAAGCGGCTGACGTCGAGGCCGGTCAGAATCGTGTGATCGACAGCGCCCGTTCTCACGCGGCTTTCGAGATGCGTATCGGAAACGATCCCCCAGTTGTTCTCGCGGACCAGGCCAGAGCCGGCGCCGAGGGAGTAATATTCCTGGTTGGTGCCGAGGGCCGAGAAGCGCATGCGCTGGCGCAGGGTGAACATGTCGCTGAAGCGGTGCTCGAACTCATAGCCGATCCGCCCCTGCTTCTGACGGTAGTCGTTGTAGCGCGCGTCGCCTTCATAGACCCTGGTGGCGCCGATCACCCGACCCGTCGAAACGCCGTTCTCATCCAATTCGTAGTTGTTGACATAGGCGGCACTGCCGCCGGTCGTCGAGTCCATGTACTCGCCGAGAATCGTCAAGGTCGTTGCATCCGTCGGCTTCCAGGTGAAGGCCGGGGCGATGAAAACCCGGTCGTCAGGGACGGCATCGAGCTGAGTGCCGGCCTCGCGCACGAGGCCCGTCAGCCGGTAGAACAGGGTGTTGTCGGAATTGACGGGGCCGGACAGGTCGAAATTGCCTTGCAGGCGGCCGTAGGAGCCCGTCTGAACCTCCACCTCGTGGAAGGGAATGAAGGTCGGACGCTTCGAGATCAGGTCGACGATGCCGCCGGTGCTGCTTGCACCGTAGATCGAAGCCGCCGGCCCTCTCAGGATGGAGATGCCTTCCAGGCCATAGGGTTCGAGCCGGAACAAGCCGTTCGGAGAGTTGACCTGACGCAGCCCGTCGCGGAACACACCCGTATAGGTGACATCGATGCCACGGATCCAGAAGGCATCATAACGCGGATCGAAGCCGTAACCGCCAACCCGTGATCCCGGCGTGTAGGCAACCGCATCGAGCAAGGTCTGCGGCTTGCGGTCCTCGATCTGCTGCTGCGTCACGATCGAGACCGATTGCGGCGTCTCGAGAAGAGGCGTGTCGGTTTTGGTCGCGCTCCGCCCCGAGGTAGCCACATAGCCGCTTGCGCCAAGGACACCGCCTGCTTCGTTCTGGTCTGCCTCGACGGTGACCTCGTCGAGCCGGATCGGCGTGGACACCGCCGATTGCGCGAGCGCTTCGTTCGAGATCAGGACAAGAGCGGTTGATGCCAAAAGGGCATAACTGAGTTTCATGACGCACCCCAGAATACATTGGATGAATGCGCCTAACAAAATAAGTAAATCAAGGTCAAATATTTTAGTTTTTAATTGTTTTAATCCAAAAACTACGTTCATTGTAAGCATTCTAAAGAAGAGATACGCTCCCTGACGTTCTTTGAGCTTGAATGAGCGCCAGCTTCTTTATAGGAAGGGCGTGAATATGATGAGAGCGAGAGACCAGCCCCAAGGCGCCGCCTTTCGCGTCTCCACGCTCGAGAGCCGGAGAACGGCTCTCCTCTCCCTTCCACCACTCAAACCAAGTCCCGAACTGCGGGTTGGACAACGACGATGACGCAAACCGTGAACGATCTGATCCGTCAGGATCTCGCCGAGCAGCCGGACGGCATTCTCGAATCCATCGCAGAAGCCCGCCAGGTTCCGATGCAGGTGGTGCTCGAATGCCTGACCCCCGAGGCGGCCCTGCGTGTCCCGGGCGAACATTTCGAGGAGATTTGGAACGACCTGACCACGTGGGGCGAGGTCATCTTCATTGTGCATAACCGGAACGGCTTCTTCGAGTGCGACGGCGACATCGTGCCCGGCGAGTTCGGGCATGGCTATTTCAACGTTCACGGCGATAGCCCGATCGGCGGTCACTTCAAGATCGAACGCTGCCGCGCGATCTACTTCGTCGACAGGCCCTATTTCGAAACACGCTCCTGCGCGATCCGCTTCGTGGACGAGGACGGCGACGTCATGTTCACGATCTCGGTCGGGTACAACAGGGATCATACCCCAAAGGCGGATCAGGTGGCCCGGTTCGAGACACTCCGCGGCCGGTACTAGAGCATTTTTCGGCGAAGCGGCTCCGGTTCGCGGTCAAAAATGCCGGATACCAAAGAAGAGAGCTGATTCCATGCCAGTGGAGCCAGTTCTAGGCTCATCGCCCAGGCGCAACCGCCCGACCGCCCTCTGTCGGTTTGCCTTCAGACCGCCGGCGTCGGAGCGATCATACCGGCTACGCGCGGCGAGCCCCCTTTGCGGCGTGACGAAGCATAAGGTTGCTGCTAAGAGAGCCCGCAACGGCCAAGCTCGCCCGAGGCGCAGGATGGCCCTCTTCCTGACGGTGTACGCATTCGCACGGGTTCGCCATGCTGAGACTTGCAGCTTCCTCGGTTCTGATCCTGGCCATGATCGGCACGGCTTTGGCCGAGAGCCGGCACTGCTATCCCCCAATCGGCAACATTTCGTTCCAGTATGAGGGGCAGTGCCCGAATTCAGAGCTCAAGTGGGTGATTTTCGAGAACGACCTGGGAGCCTTCGGACGGAACTGCAAAGACGAGCCCTGGAGCTACAGCCGCGCGCGGCAGGCCTACTACAACCACAAGAGCCAAGAGATGCTCCCCATGACGGATTGCTGGTTCCACCGGTAAGCCGCGAATCCTTCAATCGGCGGCGCAGAACTCTCCGCCCGGGCTCGGCCGAAAGCCCGCCGGGCAGCCGGATCTGGTTCTAACCCATTCCTTCCGCGGCTCCAGAACGCAATAGGCGCGGTCGGCCGTGCTGACATACCCGGCCGGGCAGATGCCCCTGTTGCGAACGGAATCGGGAATGTCGATCAAGCAAAACGAGCCGCTCGGGCGCGTTTGAGGCGGGCACCCGCCGCCCCCGCCCCAAGGCTGGGCCTGGGCCGGAACCATTGAATAGGCGATCATCGCCGCGATTGTCAGGAAAAGACGCATTCTGCCGCCCCGCCGCTCTTGTTTCGAGAGGTTGGCCCTCTTTACCATAGCTTGGCCGCATGTGAATGCCCTTACGTCAGATGTCCTGGGCGCGGCTCCTTTACCCGAAGACCAGCATGACCGTGATCAGCGCCCCCAGCGCCAGCACACCTGCCGCGAAGCCCAAGACGGTCAGGATGTTCGTGCGGTTTTCCGGATCCATGGCGGGTCCCTTGCCTCCGATCGCCTGCCGTCACAACGCGTCCGGCCAGGGAAATGTCCCGGCGAGAGCAAACGCGTTCGGTTCTCCTCGCAAGACGGACGCTTTCCATTGGAGGCCGCACCTGAAACGCTCCGGCGGACATGGGGGACAATGCCGCCAAGATCCAAGCTCCAGGCCAGAACCTTCTCTCCAGCCATGAGTTGACGCCTCAGAAAAGGAGACCCGCATGCGATTTCGAATAATCCTGCCCCTGGTTGCCATGCTCGCGCTGACGGCCTGCGGCGAGGACGGCCCCGACAAGACCGGCAGCACCGACCAGAACAATCCGGCCTCCACGGCCCCGGCCAATCCCCCTCCGGGCGGCGCCCCTGCCCAACCGACACAATAGGCAGTCCGCTTCCCCGATCATCGGGTGCGGAGGCCTCCAGATCTTCCGCATCCCGCCCCTTGCTCAAGATTGATCTATGTTAATGCGCCTCCCGCACAATCGGGTTGACTCGGCGCATGTCGGATTCAGGAGCGGATCCTGCGGTGGAACAGGCTCCTGTCATTGTTTTGCCGCAGGCATCATCCTTGATCCAACACCGCACGGAACCCGATCAGGCCGCATCCCGGTCTCGCCTGTCACGGCCGTGCTCTTTGCGTCTTGAATGATGGCGGAGGCGCTGATGGAGAACAGCTTTCATATCGGCCAGCTTATACGCATCACCCGCCCGGCCTCGGGCTATGCGGACCACCGGATCTACTGCATCGTCCGCATGATCGCACAGGATCGAGGCCCTCAGCTCTACAGGGTCAAGAACACGGTCGGCGGCGAGCGGGTGGTCAGCGCAGCCGAGATCGAGCCCGCGGCTCTCACGGCGGTGCCCTAGGGTCTGAATCGGGGGTCCGCCCGCTGCCCCGGAAACGCGCGCGATCATATTAGCCCATGGTAGTGGTGCGGTACCCTTGCCGATACCCGGGGGCCACGACAGAATACCTCCCATAACGCTCCTCAGGAGCTGCCGGCGACAGACCGGGAATTAAAGCGTGGCCCAAGAAGCTGCGCAGCAGAGGAAACGAAGACCGACCCGCAGGCCGTCCGGCCTGCGGCGTCCAGGGAGGAGACGTCGGTGACGGCGGCTGCGGATTCGCGCGAAGATACGTTCCCCAAACTGCTGGCACGGAATGCACGCATTCGTCCCCAGCGAACCGCATTCCGCCACAAGGACCTCGGCATCTGGCAATCCTGGACCTGGGCGGAGGTCTACGACACCGTCCGGGCCTATGCCGCCGGCCTTCAGGCGCTCGGCCTCCGGCGGGGCGGCAAGATCGCCGTCATCGGGTACAACCGTCCTCACCTCTATTGGACCATCGCCGCTGCCCAATGGCTCGGAGCGATCCCGATCCCGGTCTATGCGGATTCCGTGGCCGAGGAGATGGCCTATGTGCTTGCCCACGCGGAAGTGACCCATGCGGCGGTGCAGGACCAGGAGCAGGTGGACAAGCTCCTCTCCGTGTCAGAGCAATTGCCGGTCCTGGAACACGTGCTCTACGACGAGGAGAAGGGGCTGCGCGACTACGACCACAGCCGCCTGCACGCCATCGCTTCGGTCGTCGAGGAGGGGCGCGCGCGCCTGGCGGATGCCACCGAGGCCGCGGCGATCGATCGGGAGCTGCAGGACGGCAAGGGCTCGGACCTTGCCATCATTCTCTACACCTCCGGCACGACCGGCCGCCCCAAGGGCGTGATGCTCACCTCCGACGCGGTGATCGCGGCGGCCCGCATGGGCTGCGAATTCGACCATCTCACCGAGACGGACGAGATCCTGGCCTATCTGCCGGTCGCCTGGGTGGGCGACCACATCTTCTCCTATGCGCAGGCATTCCTTGCGGGCCTGTGCGTGAACTGCCCCGAGAGTCCCGAGACGGTGGCCGAGGACCGGCGGGAGGTCGGCGCGACCTACATCTTCGCGCCGCCACGCGTCTTCGAGAGCATCCTCACGCTCACCATGGTGCGCATCGAGGATGCGAGCGCGCTCAAGCGCCGCATGTTCCACTACTTCATCAAGCACGCCAACAGGGTCGGCGAGAAGATCCTGAACGGCGAGCCCGGCGTCGGTGCGTGGGACCGCCTCCTCTGGCGGCTCGGCAACGTGCTCGTCTATGCCCCTTTGCGCAATCGTTTCGGCATGACGCGGGTGAAGGTGGGCTACACGGCGGGCGAAGCCATTGGGCCCGAGATCTTCCGGTTCTACCGCTCCATCGGCGTGAACCTGAAGCAGCTCTACGGGCAGACGGAAGCCAGCGTCTACATCACCATGCAGCCCGACGGCGAGATCCGCGCCGACACGGTCGGCCGCCCTGCCCCGGGCGTGGAGATCCGCATCGCCGACAACGGCGAGGTGCTCTACCGCTCCCCGGGCGTGTTCATGGGCTATTACAAGGACGAGGAGAAGACCGCCGAGACAAAGACGGACGACGGCTTCGTGCATTCGGGCGACGCCGGTTTCTTCGACGCCAGCGGGCATCTCAAGATCATCGACCGCGCCAAGGATGTGGGCAAGTTGCGCGACGGGTCGCTCTTCCCGCCGAAATACGTCGAGAACAAGCTGAAGTTCTACCCCAACATCAAGGAAGCGGTCTGCTTCGGCGACGGGCGGGATTACGTCTCGGCCTTCGTCAACATCGACCTCGTGGCGGTGAGCAACTGGGCCGAGCGCAACGGCGTCACCTACGCCTCCTACCAGGAGCTGGCGGGCCATCCCCGCGTCTATGAAATGGTCGAGAAGCACGTGGACGAGGTGAACCGCTCGCTCGCCGGAGAGCCGCGCATGGGCGGCGCCCAGATCAGGCGCTTCCTCATCCTGCACAAGGAGCTCGACGCGGACGACGGCGAGCTGACCCGCACCCAGAAGGTGCGCCGCGGGTTCATCGCCGAGCGCTACGCGCCGCTGATCCAGGCGCTCTACGACGGCTCGCCCGAGGCCGACATCTCCACCGAAGTCACCTTCGAGGACGGGCGCAAGGGCGTGATCTCCGCCCGCGTGAAGATCAGGGACATGGAGCTATACCCGGTGCAGCAGACAGCCACTTTGCCGGAGGCCGCGGAATGAGAGCCCCCGACCATCCGGTTCTGAGCAAAGGGGATGTGCTGCTGGCCGTGGAGAACGTGTCGCTCGGCTTCGGCGGGGTGAAGGCCCTGACTGACGTGTCCTTCGACATCCGCAAGAGCGAGATCCGCGCGATCATCGGCCCGAACGGCGCTGGCAAAACCTCGATGCTCAACTGCATCAACGGCTTCTATTATCCCACGCAAGGCCGCATCACCTTCAAGGGCGTGAAGCGACCGAAGATGCGCCCCTACGAGGCGGCGCGCGGCGGCATCGCCCGCACCTTCCAGAACGTCGCGCTGTTCAAGAGCATGTCGACCCTCGACAACATCATGGCGGGACGATCCATCAAGATGCGGTCGAATTTCTTCTGGCAGCTCTTCCGCCATGGCCCGGCCATGAAGGAGGAGGTCGAGCATCGCCGCTTCGTGGAGGAGATCATCGACTTCCTCGAAATCCAGCACATCCGCAGAACGCCCGTGGGGCGCCTTCCCTACGGCCTGCAGAAGCGGGTGGAACTCGGCCGCGCGCTGGCGATGGAGCCGGACCTGCTGCTGCTCGACGAACCGATGGCCGGCATGAACCTCGAGGAGAAGGAGGACATGTCGCGCTTCATCCTGGAGGTGAACCAGCAATACGGTACGACCATCGCGCTGATCGAGCACGACATGGGCGTGGTGATGGACCTCTCGGACCGCGTCGTGGTGCTGGAATACGGCCGCAAGATCGCGGACGGCACGCCGGACGAGGTGAAGCGGGACCAGCGCGTGATCGATGCCTATCTCGGCGTGGCGCATTGAGGGGCAGCCGATGGACATTCTCTACAAAGTTTTCATCGAACCCTTCGTGTTCATGGGCGAGGCGCCGGACCTCCTGATCCAGACGCTCTGGGAAGGCCTGGTCTCGGGCGTGCTCTATGCGCTGATCGCGCTGGGCTTCGTGCTGATCTTCAAGGCCTCGGGCGTGTTCAACTTCGCGCAGGGCATCATGGTGGTGTTCGCGGCCCTGATCCTGGTCGGCCTGTACGAGAAGGGCGTTCCGGCCTTCCTGGCGCTGATCCTCGCGGCGCTCGCCATGCTGGTTCTCGCCGTGGTGGTGGAGCGGGTGGTGCTGAGGCCTCTCGTGAACCAACCCGACATCATCCTCTTCATGGCAACCTTCGGCCTCACCTATCTGCTCATCGGCTTCGGCGAGCTGATCTTCGGCGGCAGCCCGCGGGAAATGATCACGGACGCGCTCCTCCTGCCGCAGGGCACGACGGAGATCAACGCGCTCGGCGGCTCCATCCGGATCCAGCATCTCGACATCGCCGCCGCCGTCATCGCGTCCCTGATGATTGGGCTGCTCGCGGTGTTCTTCTCGAAGACCCGCATCGGCCGCGCGCTGCGCGCGGTGGCGGACAGCCACAAGGCGGCGCTGTCGGTCGGCATCTCGCTCAACCAGATCTGGGTGATCGTGTGGTTCGCGGCGGGACTCGTGGCCCTTGTGGCCGGGATCATGTGGGGCGCGCGCTCGGGCGTGTCGTTCTCGTTGCAGATCATCGCTCTCAAGGCCCTGCCCGTGCTCATTCTGGGCGGTTTCACGTCGATTCCCGGGGCGATCATCGGCGGGCTCATCATCGGCGTCGGCGAGAAGCTCGGCGAGTTCTACTGGGGGCCGCTCGTGGGCGGCGGCATCGAGACGTGGCTCGCCTACGTCATCGCCCTCCTGTTCCTGCTCTACCGGCCGCAGGGGCTGTTCGGCGAAAAGATCATCGAGCGGATTTGAGGGAGAGCGCCTGTGTTCTACCGCGAGGCGGGTCAATTCAAGACGAATTATGTGAGCGACTCCGCGATCTTCCCGCTGCGCCAGGACAGGATCGGCCTGGGGCTCATCATCGTGGCGGCCTTTGCCCTCGCGTTCCTGGGCAACGACTTCCTGCTCCAGGCGGTGATGATCCCGTTCCTCGTGTTCTCGCTCGCCTCCATCGGCCTCAATATCCTCACGGGCTATACGGGCCTTCTGTCGCTCGGCACCGGCGCCTTCATGGGCGTGGGAGCCTATGCCTGCTACAAGCTGATGACTGCGTTTCCCGGCGTGAACGTCATCGTCTGGATCTTCGTCTCCGGCTTCTTCTCCGCAGCCGTCGGCGCCCTGTTCGGCCTGCCGTCCTTGCGCATCAAGGGCTTCTATCTCGCGGTCGCGACGCTGGCCGCCCAGTTCTTCCTGCAATGGTGCTTCATCCGCATTCCGTGGCTCGTGAACTACAATGTCTCGGGTGCGCTCGATGCGCCGTTGCGCACCCTGTTCGGCGTTCCGATCATGGGCCCGAACGCCACGCCCCAGACGCGCTACCTGCTGGTCCTGTCCATCGTGATCCTGCTCACCTGGCTCGCGTCCAACCTCGTGCACGGCCGCATCGGCCGGATGTGGATCGCCATCCGCGACATGGATCTCGCGGCCGAGCTCATGGGAATCCGCCCGCTCCAGACCAAGCTCCTCGCCTTCGCGGTCTCGTCCTATTACTGCGGTGTCGCGGGGGCGCTTCTCGTCTTCCTCTGGTACGGGGGCGCGGAATACGACGTGTTCAACATCAACCAGTCCTTCTTCATCCTCTTCATGGTGATCATCGGAGGCCTGGGCAGCCTCATCGGCTCGTTCTTCGGCGCGGCGCTCATCTTCATCATGCCGATCGTGCTCGGGCTGACGCTGCCTGCGCTTCTGTCGCCTTTCGGCATCTCTGTGGGGGCGGACACGATCGAGCACCTGCGCTTCATGATCGTCGGGGCGCTCATCATCTTTTTCCTGATCGTCGAACCGCACGGCCTCGCGCGGCTCTGGCAGATCGGCAAACAGAAGCTCCTGGTCTGGCCGTTCCCCTATTGAGGGCCGGGCAAAAGGAGACGGGAACTCTAAAAATCCGGCGCAGCCGGACCAACAACGGGAGGAAACGAGAATGTCGTTTCGCAAATTGAGCCTGGGACTGGCCGCCGCGACGATGCTCGCCGGCATGGCCCTGCCTGCCTTCGCGCAGGACTCGATCTACGTACCCCTTTTCACCTATCGGACCGGCCCCTTCGCCGGGTCCGGCACCCCCATCGCCGACGGCATGCACGATTACCTGCGCATGCTCAACGAGCGCGACGGGGGCATCGGTGGCGTGAAGCTCGTGCTCGAGGAATGCGAGACCGGCTACGACACCAAGAAGGGCGTTGAATGCTACGAGGCCGTGAAGGGCAAGAACCCGGTCATCGTCAATCCGTGGTCGACCGGCATCACCCTGCCGCTCATCCCCCGCGCCTCCGTCGACAAGATCCCGATCCTGTCCATGGCCTATGGCCTCTCGGCCTCCGCCCGCGGCGACATCTTCCCGTGGGTCTTCAACCCGCCAGCCACCTACTGGGACGGTCTGTCGATGATCGTCAGATATATCGGCGAGAAGGAAGGCGGACTGGACAAGCTGAAAGGCAAGAAGATCGGCTTCCTGCATCTCGATGCCAGCTTCGGCAAGGAGCCGATCCCGCTGCTGCAGGAGCTCTCGAAGGAGCTCGGCTTCGAGGTGGCGCTCTATCCGGTGGCCGCGCAGGACATGCAGAACCAGTCCTCGCAATGGCTCAGCGCCCGCCGCGACCGGCCCGACTACATGATCATGTGGGGCTGGGGCTCGATGAACGGCGCGGCCGTGAAGGAAGCCGTGCGCTCGGGCTATCCGATCGACAAGTTCTACTCGGTCTGGTGGCCGGGCGAGGACGACGCCCGCGCCGGCGGCGCAGGCGCCAAGGGCTTCAAGATGCTGAACTGGCACGCGGTTGGAGCGAATTTCCCCGCCATCCAGGACATCCAGAAGCACGTGGTCGACAAGGGCCTTTCGAAGGCTCCCAAGGACAAGGTGGGCGAGCTCCTCTACAATCGCGGCATCTACAATTCGCTGCTGATCGCGGAAGGAATCGCCCAGGCCCAGAAGCTGACGGGCAAGAAGGCCGTGACCGGCGAGGACGTTCGCCGCGGCATGGAGAACATCAAGCTCGATCCGGCTCGCCTGAAGGAGCTCGGGCTCGAGGGCTTCACCGATCAGCTCGTGCTTTCCTGCTCGGATCACAACGGCCATCGCGCCGCCTTCATGCAGGAATGGGACGGCGCGAAATGGGTGAAGATCTCCAATCCCATCGAGCCGATGACGGACCGCGTGAAAGGCCAGCTCGACGCCGCTGCGAAGGACTATGCCGAGAAGAACGCCGGCTGGCCCAAGCGCACGGAGGCCTGCGACAAGGCGAGCTGATCGCAGGCACCTGAACCCCTCCTCCCCTTGTGGGGAGGAGTTGGAGGTGGAGGTGCGGGCGCCACACCTGCACAGACTATCGCTCGCACCCCCACCCTGCCCCTTCCCTCACGGGGGAAGGAAAGAGAGATCCGCCCATGGCCAGCGCCGTTCAGATGAATCCGCAGGAATCCGAGACCGTCCTGGCGGTCAACAACATCGAGGTCGTCTACGACCATGTGATCCTAGTGCTCAAGGGCGTGTCGCTCACCGTGCCGAAGGGCGGGATCGTCGCCTTGCTCGGCGCCAACGGCGCAGGCAAGACCACAACCTTGAAGGCCATCTCCAACCTGCTGCATGCGGAACGCGGCGAGGTGACCAAAGGCAGCATCGAGTTCCAAGGCAAGCGCGTCGACAGGCTCTCTCCCAACGAGCTGGTGCGGCGCGGCTGCATCCAGGTTCTGGAGGGCCGCCACTGCTTCGGTCATCTGACGATCGAGGAGAATCTTCTGACCGGCGCATTCACCCGCAGGGATGGAAACGCCGCCATCCGACGCGACCTGGAAGCGATCTACGAGTACTTCCCGCGCCTGAAGCAGCGGCGCGGCTCCCTGGCGGGCTACACCTCCGGCGGCGAGCAGCAGATGTGCGCCATCGGCCGGGCGATGATGTCGCGCCCTTCCATGATCCTGCTCGACGAGCCTTCCATGGGTCTCGCGCCGCAGATCGTGGAAGAGATCTTCGAGATCGTGCGCGTTCTCAACGCCTCCGAGGGCGTCTCCTTCCTGCTCGCGGAGCAGAACACCAACATGGCGCTGAAATACGCGACCTACGGCTACATCCTGGAAACCGGCCGCGTGGTCATGGACGGCCCCGCCCTGGCGCTGCGCGAGAACGAGGACGTGAAGGAATTCTACCTCGGCGTCTCGGAGGGGGACCGCAAGTCGTTCCGCGCGGTGAAGAGCTACAAACGGCGGAAACGGTGGCTGGCCTAGTCCATGGACCGGAACAAGTGTACAGGGACGAACGGCATCTTGACGTTGCAACGTAACCTTTCTAGCACCATGGAAGCGGAGTCTGTACGCCGACTCACGCACAATGCCTGAACAGAGGGGCTTACGATGAACTTCGAGACCTTGAAAATGAATGTAGAGCAGGCGACCCGAACCAGCCTCGGCAAGTTTGCCGATTTCTCCGGCCGCTCGTCGCGCCCGGAATACTGGTATTTCATGCTCCCGGTGATCGTCATCCTGATCGTGGCGAATCTAATCGATTCGATCCTGCTCGATGGAATGCCGATCCTCGGCACGATCCTGGGTCTTGCTGCGTTGGTACCGACCCTTTCCGCCGGTGTGCGCCGCCTGCATGATACCGACCGGTCGGGCTGGTGGCTGCTTCTCGCCCTGGTTCCCATCGTCGGCGGTCTCGCGCTCCTCTATCTTTACTGCCAGCCCGGCAGCCCAGGCGAGAACCGGTTCGGGCCGGAGCCGTCGTCCGCCTCGTTCGGAGCCCTGGCGCAAGCGTAAACAGCTTGTCACGACTTGGCGTCTCATCGACGCTTGTTCTCATACCGTCAGCCCGGCATCCTGGGCTCGACGGTATGGCCCCGGCGATTATGGGGACGCGGAGGATACGCCTTGGCAGATAACTACGACGAACTCGAAACCCGTGATCCGGCCTTGCGCGAAGCAGCTCTCTTCGACCGGCTGCCGGACATCCTGAGAAGCGCCCTCGCGGCACCCGCCTACGCGGAGCGGCTCAGGGGCATCGATATCGAGCGCGTCCGGGACCGCAAGGCCCTCGCCGAAATCCCCGTCCTTCGGAAGGCGGAACTCCCTGCCCTGCAGAAGGCTGGCCTGCCCTTCGGAGGGCTCGTCAAAGATGCGCCGGGGGCCTTCGCACGCCTCTTCACATCGCCTGGCCCGATCTTCGAGCCGGAATCTGCCGTGCCCGATCCCTGGCGTGCGGCGCGCGGCCTTTTCGCGGCGGGCTTCCGCCGCGGCGACATTGTCCTGAACACTTTCAGCTATCATCTGACGCCAGGCGGCTTCATCATGGATTCCGGCGCACGGGCGCTCGGATGCGCGGTCATTCCCGCCGGCCCCGGCAATACCGAGCAGCAGCTCGAATTGATCGAGGCCTATCGTCCGAACGCCTATTGCGGCACGCCGGACTTCCTCAAGATCCTGATCGACAGCGCGACGGCGAACGGGCGTGACGTGTCCTGCCTCAAGCGCGCTCTCGTTTCGGGCGCCGCCTTTCCCAGATCGCTTCAGGAGACATTCGCCGGGCTCGGCATCGAGGCCTACCAGGCCTATGCCACAGCCGATCTCGGCTTCATTGCCTACGAGACCTCCGCCCGGGATGGCCTCGTGGTCAACGAGAACATCATCGTGGAGATCGTCCGCCCGGGCACGGGCGATCCGGTTCCGGAGGGCGACGTCGGCGAGATCGTCGTCACCACCCTCGACCCGCACCATCCCTTCATCCGCTTGGCGCTCGGGGATCTGACCGCCATCCTGCCGGGATCAAGCCCCTGCGGGCGCACCAACCTGCGGATCAAGGGGTGGATGGGCCGGGCCGACCAGGCCGCCAAGGTCAAGGGCATGTTCGTGCGCCCCGAGCAGGTGGCCGAGATCGGCCGCCGCCATCCGGAGCTTGGGTGCTTGCGCTTGGTCGTCGACCGGGAGCACGAAACCGATGTGATGACCCTGATGGCCGAGTGCGGGCGGGGTTCCGACGATCTGGCGGCGGCCTTGGCGGACACCCTGCTTTCCGTCACTAAGCTGAGGGGCAGGGTCACGCTGGTTCCGCCCGGCACCCTCCCCAACGATGGCAAGGTCATTGCGGACGAGCGCAGCTACGGCTGAAAAAGAAAAAGCACCCGGCAGGGGTGCTCTAAGGTGTCCGGCCGTAGGGGCAAAAGGGACCGGAAGACCCTATTAACACCCACCAGCCGACTTGGTTCCAAAGTTTTTCGAAAAATTTTGTTTTTGATCCTGCGCCTCATTGAGGTCACGTTCTCCGCCCATTGGCTCAGCTTCCCGTGGGGGCAAACACGGGCCAAGGCCGCGACCAGGACCCGAAAACGGGCCGGTCGCGGCCGATCCTCCGGACCCAAGACGAAGGCCCAGGATTTCTCCCGGGCCCTTGTTGTTCTTGAGGGTGGTTGCCTTAATACGTGCCGAACTTGAAATTCAGCTTGGCGCGCGCAACGAAGAAGTCGTTCTCATCGTTGCCGACATCCGGTGCGAAGACATTGGTCGTGACGCCGCCGCTGGTGAAGGTTCCGACGAAGCCGTCATCGTCATCGTCGTCCTCGTCGAAGCTGAGCCACAGGCCTTCGATGCCGAAGGTCACCGCCGAGGAGCCGAACCAGTTCACCGGCAACGCCCACTCGACACCACCGCCCAGCGCCCAGCCGGTGTTGTCATCCGTGTAGGCAAGACCGCCGGTGCCGTAGATCAGGACGCGGTCGAAGGCCACACCGACCCGAGCACGCACCGTGCCGAACCAGTCGGACAGGTTGTTGTCGAACTCGCCCGGGATGAAGGTGCCCGGCGCCCCGATCGGCACGAAGGTCACTTCCTCCTCCTGATCAGTGTCGGCCCACTGGATGTCCGTCTCGATACCGATCACGAACGAGCCGATCTGGTAGTTGTACCCGATCTGAGCACCACCGACGAAGCCGCCGTCGTCATTGTTGTCGAAGAACAAGGTACCCGGAACCGCGCCGCCGATGACCACGGATTCGCTGTCGTCGCTGCGCCAGCCCCAACCGGCGTTCACACCGGCATAGAAGCCGGTCCACGTGAAGATCGGAGCAGGCGCAATGATCGGAGCCGGAGGCGCTTCGCGGGCCGGAAGGTCCGCCGCAGACGCGGTTGCTGCCGCCAATGCGACACCAGCAACCCCGGCAAGAAGGCTAAACACGCATTTTTTCATAACCGTAACCCCTAGTGTGAGGATCCACGGTTGAAAACTTACGCTTACGGTAGGAGAAATCTATTGCAAGGGAGCAACACCACCTTACAAGCGGACATATACCTAAGAAACAAAAGTAGTACCACCTTTGTGTTACCGTGGATCTTTCAGGTATATATTCTGATCGACAATAAATACATGAGATTGGTTTGACTTTAACTTTTAAACATGCGCTAATAATTGCGTTTTCGGGTAGCAACCGAAGGCGAGGAGACAACTATCCACCCTGCCCGTCGGGCAGGGTTTTTTCTGGGCATCTCCCGAAACCTATAGGTCTCCGAGGGTCAATTGAGCCTTGGGGTCGGATTTGCGGCCCTGGCTCTTTCGAGGGGCGGCTCTCCCGCCCTTGACACGGTCCACTCCTCCCGCGGCTCTCATTCGCGCCTTGGCTTTATCCCTTGCCTGGGCCTCCGGGGAGTTTGGATTGTCGTCAAGCCACTTGCCGCGCTTGATCACCTCGTTCACCCGACCCTGATTGACCCCGAGCTCGAAGGCGATCTCCTGCTGAGTCATCTCCGTGGTCGCGTGAAGCTCGAGGATGCGCCGTGCAAGTTCAGGCGTCATCTTGCGACCCGCAATACGCCGCGCCGGGGCCACCGTGCGCTTGTCACGCTCCCTCTCACGCAGCTTCTGCAGGATGGCGAGAGCCATATGCATGCCCTGTTCGCGAAGAGCGTCCTCGAATTCCTTGAGTGTCGTCACCTTGGCCTGCTCCCGGCATCTGGTGGTTCGGGTCTTGGAATCTCAACTAAAGCAACGGTCAAGCTGGCGCTTGGTTTCAGGCGCGAAGCTTCTCAATCGTCGTCGCTGCTGCAGGGCCAGGTTTTCGGGACCGCCAGACCGGGAGGCAGCTTGGTCTGCGCATCGCCGCAGGCGATGTCGACCTGCGCCTGGGTCAAGCCCTTGACGGTCGTCAGATCCGCTCCGGCCAGTTGCGTCAGGTACAGATAGCTCCCGGCCATCGTCGCATCCTGAAGCATTGCCCCTTGCAGTTGGGCCCGGGACAGATTGGAGTGGCTGAAATCGACACCGGACAGCTTGGCGTGCTGGAAGATGACTCGCGCCAGCTCAGCCTTCGTCATGGTGGCGCCTTCCAGATCGGCACCGCTGAAATCCGATCTGTTCAGTTCGGCCTTTTGGAAATTGGCTCTGGAAGCCTGGGCTTGGGCGAAGTTCGAACGGTTCATGTCGGCCGAAGAGAAGTTGGCCTCGGCCAAGACGGCCCCGGCGAAGTTCGCCCGCCATCCAAGCGCCTTGGTGAAATCGGCGCTCGAAAGATCGGCTTTCTCGAAGCGGGTCCGGCTGATCTCGGTTTCGCTCAGATTCGCCTTCATCATCTTCGAACCGCCGAAATCGCTCAGCGTCAGAAGCGACCTCTGGAAGTTGGTGCCTGAAAGATCCTCTCCATTCAGCATGAGGCGTGCCTTGGAGCACCCCGCCCAATCGACCTTCGGCCCCGGTGCATCCTGACACTTGGCCTCAGCCGCACTGCCGCAAGCGGCGAAAATTGCGGCGACGAGCAGCAAGCCTCTTCCCGTGCGGGACGGTTGCGCACTCATTCTCATGGGATCACGCCTCATGAACTCCTCTTCGGCTCCATGTTCAGACCTTCCGGTAAAAGTAGGTCTCAAGACCTTTCAGAGGAGCCCCGCGCTAGGAATTTTCAGCCCTCGACGGACTCGACAATGCCGGTCTATAGCCTAGCTTCAGTCAAAGTACGGGAGACTTGCTGCATGCGTCGGAAAACGATCTTATCCATTGTTGCATTCGCGAGCCTCACCCTCGGTGGCTGCTCGACATCGCCCGCCCCCCAGGGGGTCCTTCCGCGCACGGATCTGCCCCCGCCGCCCTCGGTCTCCGGAGCCGGCCCGAACCGCGCCGGGACACCCGAAACGGCAGCTGCGCAATCCCGGCGCCAAGAGCTGAGCGTGCCCGGCACACTGGTGCCTCCGCAGCCAGCGACGCGACCCTGAGTCGCGCTCGACGGCATTTCCGATGAAGTGTGCGAGGCCCTTTGAATGGGGCCTTTTTATCGTCCGCCACAACCGGATTACCACCAGATCCACGCGGGAATGGCTGTAGCCTTCGCAGGCCGTGGCCGGTATATGACGTTGCGGTAGATGAAGGGTGAGGGGAAGGAATCCTATGGCTTGGCTTGAAGGATTGACTTGGCTCGACGCATTCGCGTGGCTCGCTGCCGTCCTGGCCATCACCGGGAGCGCGATGCGCACGATCATCCCGCTGCGCTGCATCGGCATCGCGACGAACGCGGTGTCGCTCACCTATGCGGTCGGCATGCGGCTTTATCCCAGCATCACGGTCAATCTGATTCTTCTTCCCCTGAATGCAGTTCGCCTCTACCAGATGCTGCGCCTGATCCGCCAAGTGAAGCAGGCATCGAAGAGCGACCTTTCCATGGACTGGCTCAAGCCGTTCATGACCCGTCGTAAGGTCAAGACCGGCGAGATCCTGTTCGCCAAGGGCGACAGCGCCACCTGCATGTTCTACACCCTGTCCGGCCGCTATCGCCTCAAGGAGCTCGACATCGAGCTGCGCCAGGGTCAGGTCGTCGGAGAGATGGGCTTCCTGTCCCCCGAGAACCGGCGCACGCAGACCCTCGAATGCATGGAGGACGGCGAGGTGCTGACCATCTCCTATGACGAGGTGCGCCAGCTCTATTTCCAGAATCCGGAATTCGGCTTCTATCTCCTGCGCCTGACGAGCGAACGCATGTTCAAGAATATGGAGAGGCTGGAGTTCGAAATCGAACGCCTGAAGACCTCCCCGCAGGAACCCGCCCCTCTCCGCCAAGCCATCTCAGCTTAGAACAGCTCTAATGACGGCCCAGTTTAGAAATTCTACAAGTTGTTGTTTTAATTAATAATTTTGTTGACCCGGCCGTGCCATTCATGGTTGTTGCATCGCCTTAAGGTAGGGCTTGCTTGCGCCCAAGAATGCTGCCGGTGAGGAACATCATGATGGTGACGACGAATATTGCACGCAGTCTGCTCCTGGGCGCTGCCGCTCTTTGGGCTTTGGCCGGATCCGCGTCGGCCGAGGAATCGCTGAACATCTACACGACCCGTGAGCCCGGCCTCATCAAGCCTGTTCTCGACGAATTCACCAAAGAGACGGGCATCAAGGTCAATACGATCTTCATCAACAACGGTCTCGAGGAGCGCGTTCGCACCGAGGGCGAGAACAGCCCGGCCGACCTGATCCTCACCGTCGATATCGGGCGCCTCCAGGCCGCCAAGGATTACGGCGTGACGCAGCCCGTGAAGTCCGAGGCGCTCGAGAAGGTGATCCCCGCCGCGTACCGCGATCCGGAAGGCCACTGGTTCGGCATCGCCCTGCGCGGCCGCGTCGTCTATGCCTCCAAGGAGCGCGTGAAGCAGAACAAGATTACCTATGAGGAGCTTGCCGACCCCAAGTGGAAGGGCAAGGTCTGCATCCGCTCGGGCCAGCATCTCTACAACATCAGCCTCATCGCCGCGATGATCGCCCATAAGGGCGAAGCGAAGGCCGAGGAGTGGCTGAAGGGCGTCAAGGCGAACCTCGCCAAGAAGCCTTCGGGCGGCGACCGTGAGCAGGCCAAGGACATCCTGGCCGGCGTGTGCGACATCGGCATCGGCAACACCTACTATGTCTCGCTCATGCTCAACGGCAAGGACGAGGAGCAGAAGAAGTGGGGCGAGGCGATCAACGTGATCCTGCCCACGTTCGAGGGCGGCGGCACGCATGTGAACGTTTCCGGCCTGGCGCTCGCCAAGCATGCGCCCAACAAGGCGAATGCCATGAAGTTCATGGAGTACATGGTCTCGGACGCGTCCCAGCAGATCCATGCTGAGCTCAACTCGGAATACCCAGTGAAGGCCGGCAGCAAGATCCACCCGACGATCGCCTCCTTCGGCGAGCTCAAGGCGGACAATGTGCCGATCGCCGAGATCGCCAAACTGCGGAAGAAGGCCAGCGAGCTGGTCGACAAGGTCGGTTTCGACCAGTAAGCCGACGAGCCCTTTTGAAACCGCTCCCCTGATAGGAGGCGCTGCCGGCAACGGCAGCGCCATTTCACGTTGAAAGCGACCCTCGGATCTCACTTTCTGTTTCGCAGCGTTCCCTGGCGGAACATCAAGCGCATTCCCTGGTGGCTCTCCGCCGCCGTGGCCGGAGTGGGGCTGCTCGTGCTGCTGCCCCTTGCGGCGCTGATCGGGATCGCGGCGGAAGGCGACGCGGAGATCTGGCCGCATCTCATCCGGAACGTCCTGCCGGCGAGCATCGTCGACACGCTCGCCCTTCTTGCCGGGATCGCTCTCGTGGCGGGCTCCATGGGGATCACATCGGCGTGGCTCGTAACCGCCCATCGTTTTCCCGGCCGCACCGTTCTCGTCTGGCTTCTTCCCCTGCCGCTCGCGGTGCCGACCTACATCACGGCCTATATCTACGTGGAGCTCTTCGACTCCGCCGGGCTCGTGCAGATGGCCTTGCGGGACGCCATGGGTTGGAAATCCCGCGCCGATTACTGGTTCCCCGAGATCCGTTCGCTTTACGGCTGCGTCCTGGTGATGTCCGCCGTGCTCTACCCTTACGTCTACATCGCCGCCCGCGCGATGTTCCTGACGCAGAGCGCGAGCATGCTGGAAGTCGCACGCGTTCTCGGCGCAAGCCGCCTGAAGCTCTTCCGCGTCATCGCGCTTCCCCTCGCCCGCCCTGCCCTCGCGGTCGGCCTGTCGCTCGCTCTGCTCGAAGCGCTGAACGATATCGGCGCGAGCGAATACCTCGGGGTGCGCACCCTCACCGTTTCCGTCTACAACACCTGGCTCAATCGCGGCAGCCTCCCCGGTGCGGCGCAGATCGCATGCGTGATGCTGGCCATCGTCGTGGCGTTGATCCTGGTCGAACGCTACGGGCGCAAGGACCGGCGCTATGCCACCTCCGCCAAGCGCTCGCGCGTGGTGCATCCGGCTCCGCTCTCGGGCGGACGGGCGGTGCTGGCAACGGTTCTCTGCGCCATTCCGGTCGTCCTCGGCTTTGCTCTTCCGCTCGCATTTCTCGTGCGTGAGATCCTGCGCGGCAGCCTCGTGTCGCAATTCGACGAGGAATTTCTCGAGCATCTCCTCACGACGATCGGCCTGTCGGTGACGGCCACCCTCGCCGTGCTGGCGCTTGCTGTCCTGCTCGTCTCCGCCGCCCGGATCGCAAAAACCACCTTGACGAAGAGCACCCTCTTCGTGGCGAGCTTGGGCTACACGGTGCCCGGGACGGTCCTCGCGCTCGGGCTCATGACGCCGCTGGTGAAGATCGACGGGCTGATCGGCGCGGCCTGGAGCAGCATCACGGGAGAGCGCCTCGGGCTGCTCCTGATGGGCTCGGCCGGAGGCATCCTCATTGCCTATGTCCTGCGCTTCCTGTCGATTGCCACCGGCTCCCTCTCGGCGGGGCTCGACCGCGTCTCGCCGAGCCTGGAGGACGCGGCGCGCACGTTGGGATCATCGCGGCGCGAGATGGCCTGGCGCATCCAGATCCCCCTCATGCGCCCCGCCCTGGCCAGCGCAGCCCTGCTGATCTTCGTCGACTGCATCAAGGAGCTGCCGGCGACCCTGCTCCTGCGCCCGCTCAACACGGAAACCCTCGCCACGCAGGTCTATACCTATGCGGCGCGCGGCCGGTTCGAGGACGGATCGCTCGCGGCCCTCGTCATCGTCCTCGTCGGCCTGCTGCCGGTGATTCAGCTGGTGCGCAGCGCCGAGGCCCGCCCGAAAGCCCCGGAGACATCAGGCTCCTGAACAAGAAAAGCGGCCGCGAGGGCCGCTTTCCGGGATCGTCTCATGCGTGAGCGCGTCAGGCGGCGTTTTGCTTTGCGGCGAGGTCGACCTTGAACTCGGCCTGCGTCTTGGCCGTGATCTCCTCGACCGTCACGCCGTCGGCGAGTTCGATCAGGGTCATGCCGGAGCCGCCCTTCTTGTCGAGGCTGAAAACGCCGAGATCGGTGATCACCAGATCGACCACGCCGGCGCCGGTGAGCGGCAGCGTGCATTCTCTCAGCAGCTTCGGCTCCTCCGAACCATCCTTGCCCTTGGCCACGTGTTCCATCACCACGACCACGCGCTTCACGCCCGCGACCAGGTCCATGGCGCCGCCCATGCCCTTCACCATCTTGCCGGGGATCATCCAGTTGGCGAGATCGCCGTTACTCGCCACCTGCATGGCCCCCAGGATGGACAGATCGATGTGACCGCCGCGGATCATGCCGAACGAGTCGGCCGAGGAAAAATAGCTCGTGGTCGGCAGCTCGGTGATCGTCTGCTTGCCGGCATTGATGAGATCGGCGTCCTCCTCGCCCTCGTACGGGAACGGGCCCATGCCCAGCATGCCGTTCTCCGACTGCAGCTGCACGTGGATGCCTTGCGGGATGTAGTTCGACACCAGCGTCGGGATGCCGATGCCGAGGTTCACATAGTAGCCGTCGCGCAACTCCTTGGCGGCGCGGGCCGCCATCTGTTCACGGGTCCATGCCATCAGACTGTCTCCTCGCGCTTGCGGGTGGTGCGCTGTTCGATGCGTTTGACCGGGTTCTTCACATGGACCAGGCGCTTCACGAAGATGCCCGGCGTGTGGATGCAATCCGGATCGATCTCGCCGGCGGGCACCAGGTGCTCCACTTCGGCGACGGTCATCCGCGAGGCGGTCGCCATCATCGGGTTAAAGTTGCGGGCGGTCTTGCGATAGACAAGGTTGCCTTCCGTGTCGCCCTTCCAGGCATGGACCACGGAGATGTCGGCGAACAGCCCGGTTTCCATGACGTATTTCTCGCCGTTGAACTCGCGCACCTCCTTGCCTTCGGCGATCAGCGTACCGACGCCCGTCTTGGTGTAGAAGGCCGGAATGCCGGCTCCCCCGGCGCGGATGCGCTCGGCGAGCGTCCCTTGCGGGTTGAACTCGAGTTCGAGCTCGCCGGACAGGTACTGCTGGGCGAAGAGCTTGTTCTCGCCGACGTAGGAAGAGATCATCTTCCGGATCTGGCGGGTTTCCAGGAGGCGGCCGAGGCCGACCCCGTCGACGCCCGCATTGTTGGAGATGAAGGTGAGATCCTTGGCCCCCGAATCACGTATCGCCTCGATGAGGGTCTCCGGGATGCCGCACAGGCCGAACCCGCCGGCCATGATGGTCATCCCGTCCTTCACCAGACCAGCCAGCGCCGATGGCGCATCGCTGTAAACCTTATTCATCCACGATTCCTCCTGGGCATGTTCCTGCCCTCAGCTCTTGAAACGATATCGACCCACACGGTGCAACCTGGCCTCAATTTAGACAATCCCTTGCGGTGGATATATGAGAACAAATGATTATTCGGTCCCGCCGCCCACAGGCTGCCCCTCTCCCATCCCTTGCGAGGCGGAACGCAAGGTTAAACACTCAGAAGCTATGTCTCGCCGCGTCGCCTTCCTCACCGCGTTGATTGCCCTTGCCCTCATCGGAGCAGCGGCCGCTCCCTGGACCTTCAGGGAGAACGGCCTGTCGTCCGCCCTCGCGGACCACATGAAGGAGCGCTACGGGCTGGACCTGACGGTCAAGGGCCGGAGCACCTTTGCGGTGCTGCCGATCCCGCGGGTCAAGTTCGAGGATGTGACGGTCCGGTTTCCCGACCGGACGCTCCAGGCCGAGGGCGGGATTCTGCGGGGTGAAATCCGAATCATGCCCCTCCTGTTCGGACGGATCGAGCTCTCCGATTTCGATCTGAGCGACAGCCGGATCACGGCCTCCGCCCGGGCGCTTCAAGCGGTGAATTGGTCGAGTGCGGTCAAAAGCCGTTCACGAACCCTCCATGCCCGGCGCCTCATCCTCAACCGGACCAGCATTCATTGGACCGATCTGAAGGATGCGGATCTGGAGGTCGAGGAACTGGTCATCCGCTGGGTCGGCGAGAACGAACCTCTGACGGCCTACGGCAACGCCACGTGGCGAGGCGAGCGCGTCTTTCTGACGGAGGCGTCCATCTATCCCGACCGTCTCGTCTCCGGCAGCATTTCCCCCTTCAGGTTGGGTATCTCCGCTCCTGCCGCCCGTGTGAGCCTGCAAGGCGAGGCCCAGCTTGGCCGCAATCCCGGCCTGACGGGAGAGAGCTCCATCGAGGCCCGGTCGGTGCGGGACTTCACCCGCTGGACCGGCGTGAAGCTGCCGTTCGGGTCGCTGATCCAGGCGCTCTCCGTCAAGGGCGACTTCTCGATGGACCATCGACGCCTGTCCTGGCCTTCAGTCTCCGTCAAGCTGGGCGAGGACGAGCTGGAGGGCACCCTGGCGGTTCGCCTCGATACGGAGCGGCCTGTGATCACAGGGACGCTTGCCGCGGAGGGATTGGATCTCACCGACCTCTTCGCGCCCTTCGCCCAGGCTCGCACCTCCTCCGGCTCCTGGAGCGAGGAAAGCCTGGATCTGGCCCGTGTGACGGGCAGCGATCTGGATCTGCGTCTCTCGGCCGCCTCGGCCCGCCTCGGCAAGCTGCGTGTCGAGGACATGGCCGCCAGCGTTCTCGTCCGCCCTGGAGAGATCGAGGCCTCCATCGGCCGCGCCGACTTCCATGACGGCAGCCTGAAGGGCCGCCTGTCGCTCATGTCGGCCAACGGCATGACGGAGTTCAAGAGCCAGGGCACCTTCACAGGAATCGAAATCGCGCCCTTCCTGAGCAGCTTGGGAGAACCGCGCTGGATCACCGGTCAGGCCCAAGGGCAGTTCGCCTTCGAAGGCAAGGGAACGAATCCGGTCGAAGTGGTCCGCCGGGCGCAGGGGCGCAGCACGATCACCGTCCGCGGGGGCGAGCTCGTCGGCATAGCCCTCGGCGATGCCCTGAAGCGTGTCGAGAAGCACCCCCTCCTCGCGTCCCTCAACTGGAAGGGCGGCCGCACCCCGTTCGACGAAGCGCAGGCGCAAATCGTCGTTCAGAAGGGCGTGGGCGAAGTGACGGAAGGCAGGCTCACATCCGCGGATCTGACGGCCGAACTCAAGGGCGAGGTGCTGATCGTGGACCGTACGCTCAACCTGAAGGCGAAAGTTTCGTCCGCCGGCTCCCCATCGGCAGCCGCCATCGCGTTCGACATCGACGGCGGATGGGACAACATCACGGTGATACCCAACGCCCGCTCCCTGATCGAGCGGTCGGGCGCGGCGAAGCCTCTCCTCCCCGCCGCCCCGGTGCCCGCGAACGAGCCGGCACCGCAGGCGACCGCTCAGTGAGCGTTGCGCCGCGAGCGCAGCACCGAGCGCTTGCTGAGCAGGGTCGCCGAGATCACGCCGGCTGTCACCAGGCCGATGAGAATGGTGGAGGCCGCGTTGATTTCGGGTGAAAGACCAAGACGGACTTGGCTGTAGATCTTAATCGGCAGCGTCGTCGCGCCCGGCCCCGTGTTGAAGCTCGCGATCACCAGATCATCGAGCGACAGGGTGAACGCCAGCAGAAAGCCCGCCACGATGGAAGGCGCGATCAGCGGCAGCGTCACCGAGAAGAACGTGCGCAGGGGTGGCGCCCCGAGATCCATCGCGGCCTCTTCCAGGGATCGGTCGAAGGTCATGAGGCGAGCCTGCACGACGACCGTGACGAAGCACATGGTGAGCGTGGTGTGGGCGAGCGTGATCGTCCAGAAGCCGCGATCGAGGTCGATGGCGACGAAGAACAGCAGGAGCGACAGGCCTGTGATGACCTCCGGCATGACCATGGGCGCATAGACCATGCCGGTGAACAGCGTCCTTCCAGTGAAGCGCCCATAGCGCGTGAGCGCCAGGGCCGCGAGCGTCCCGAGCACCGTCGCGATGCTCGCGGACAGCAGCGCGATCCGCAGCGTCACCCAGGCCGCTTCCATGAGCGCCTGGTTGCGGAACAGCGCCCCGTACCACTGGGTCGAGAAGCCTCCCCACACCGTGACGAGCCGTGAGCCGTTGAAGGAATACACGACGAGCAGCAGAATCGGCAGGTAAAGGAAGGCGAAGCCCAAAACCAGGGACGTGATGTTGAACAGGCTCAAGCGCCGCGTCATGGCCGCGTCTCCAAGCGCCGTGCCTCGACATCGCGATAGATCACGATGGGCAGCACGAGAACGATGAGCAGCAGGATGGCGACGGCGGAGGCGAGCGGCCAGTCGCGGTTCGAGAAGAACTCGCTCCAGAGCTGGCGGCCGATCATGAGCGTCTCGGATCCGCCGAGCAGATCGGGAATCACGAACTCGCCCACCGCCGGGATGAAACACAGGAGGGAGCCCGCGATGATGCCCGGCATCGCGAGGGGCACCGTGATCGTCCAGAAGGACCGCCACGGCGTGGAGCCGAGGTCAAGGGCCGCTTCGAGCAGGGTGTCGTCCATCTTCTCCAGCGTCGCGTAGAGCGGCAGCACCATGAACGGCAGATAGGCATAGACGATGCCGATATAGACCGCCCATTCCGTGTTGAGGATCTCGATGGGCTCCGAAATGACGCCCAGTCCCGTGAGCGCCTGCGTGAGCAATCCTTCCGGCTTCAGGATCGCGATCCATGCATAGATGCGGATGAGAAAGCTCGTCCAGAACGGCAGGATGATGAGGGCCACCAGCAGGGATCGATGCCGCTCCGGCGCCCGCGCCATGCCGTAGGCGATGGGAAAGCCCACGAGCAGAAGCAGCAGCGTCGAGATTCCTGCGATGCGCACGGACGAGAGCGTCGCCCGGAAATAGAGATCGTCCTGCGTCAGCAGCTCGAAATTCTCGACATCGAGCGCGCCGATAAAGCCCGCGATGTCGCTCCACTCGAAGACCGGCCTGTAGGGCGGCTGCGCGACGGCCGGGTCCGACAGGCTGATCTTGAGCACGATCAGGAATGGGACGAGGAAGAAGACCCCGAGCCAGAGATAGGGCACGGCGGGCACCAGCCCTGCGGTGAGCCTCTTCGTGAACGAACGTTCCTTCATGGCTATTCCGCCAGAATGACCGCCGCGCCCGGCGCGAAGGTGACATAAACCTGCTCGTCCCAGTCGATGGGGCTTTCCACGAAGCGGGACACGTTCGCACAGGACACGCGCAGGATCTCGCCCGTCGCGAGCCTGATCCGGTAAACGGTCCAGTCGCCGAGATAGCCGATGTCCCACACCTCGCCGGTGAGCACGTTGAGGGCGTCCGGACCCGGCTTCTCGCGCTGGACAACCATCTTCTCGGGCCGAACCGCGATGGCGACCGCCTGGCCTGAATGCAGCACCTCGTCGGGATCGTCGATCGTGAGCGGCGCCTCGGCCGAGGGCGACTTCACGTGCCAGAGGCCGTTCTCCTGGCCCTGCACATGACCTTCAAGGATGTTCACGTCGCCGACGAACTCGGCGATAAAGCGCGTCTTGGGCTGCTCGTAGATCTCGCCGGGAGTGGCCACCTGCACGATCCGGCCATGGTCCATGACCGCGATGCGATCGGCCATGGTCATCGCCTCCTCCTGGTCGTGCGTGACCACCACGAAGGTCATGCCGAGCTCATGCTGGATGTCCATCAGCTCGAACTGGGTCTCCTCGCGCAGCTTCTTGTCGAGGGCCCCGAGCGGCTCGTCCAGCAGGAGCACCTTCGGCCGCTTGGCGAGCGCGCGGGCCAGCGCCACACGCTGACGCTGTCCACCCGAGAGCTGGCTCGGATAGCGCCGGGCGAGCTTCTCCAGCTGCACGAGACGCAGCATCTCGCCCACACGGTCGGCAATCTCGGCCTTGGGCAATCCGTCCTGCTTCAATCCGAAGGCGATGTTCTTCTCCACGCTCATATGTGGAAAGAGCGCATAGGACTGGAACATCATGTTCACGGGACGGCGGTAGGGCGGAACACCTTCCAGGCTCTGGCCCGCCAGGGTGATCACGCCCTCCGTCGGGAACTCGAAGCCCGCAAGCATGCGCATGAGGGTCGTCTTGCCGCAGCCGGACGGGCCGAGCAGGCAGAAGAACTCGCCCTCGAAGACATCCAGCGTCAGATGATCCACGGCCACGGCCTCGCCGAAGCGCTTCGTGACGTTCTCGAAGCGGATCAGCGGCTTGGCATCGGGATCGGCCCAGGGAGCGAAGGTGCGGCGCACGGCGCCGACGGAAGCGGATTGGCGTGATGGGGGAGGCAAGATGGTTGCACTTCGACCTTTGGTTGGAAATACCCGCGCAAGCTATGATGTCCGGCGCGCAAGAACAACAATTTAAAAGCCGGGTTTTCGTCCGCTCGGCAGGTCATGCGCCTCCTTTCCTAGGGACACCTGGGCACTCCGGATCTTGAAAGCGGCCTGGAAAAGATCTATGGAGTGCCCATATAATTAGTACCCTATTCATATGCCTGCTAACAAGGTTTTGCCGTGACGGCGAAAACAACATTCTCCGACGAGCTCTGGAAAGTCAGCCGCAAGATGCGAACCCTGTTCGACGCCAGGGTCCGCGCCGAGGGGCTCACCCTGCCCAGAGCCCGGACGCTGATGCTCCTCGGCAAGAAGGACTGCATGACCCAGACGGAGCTGGCGGACGCGCTCGAAATCGAGGGCCCGACCCTGGTCCCCCTCCTCGACGGGCTGGAAAAGCAGGGCCTGATCGAGCGCCAGCCGGTCGAGGGCGACCGGCGGGCAAAGCAGATCGTCCTGACCCCGGCGGGCCAGGATCAGGCCGCTCACGTGAACGAACTCGCCAAGGCATTCCGCAGCGATGTTCTGAAGGACGTCGGCGAAGACGACCTAAAGGCCGCCATCCGCGTTTTCCAGGCCATGGCTCGAAACATCGAAGCCGCGAGCTGATGGTGGTGCATTGTCGATGACGATAATTGGAGGTGATCGCCCGAACGATCCTCCCTTTCCTGATGCCGAGGCCCCCAGGAACGGAACCTCTTCGGAACTCTCGGTCCCCGGGCAGCCACAGGCGCCGCCGCCCCCTCCGGCGGCGCCTGCTCCCATGACCCGTTCGCGGGCTGCCCTCTACATGCTCGCCTCGCTCCTGCTGTCGCTCACGCAAGGCTTGGGCATGAACCTTGCGGCCGCAAACCTGCCGCAGCTTCAGGGACCGCTCGGCGCCACCACCAACGAGGTCACGTGGCTCATCGCCGCCTATATGGCGCCGAATGTCAGTCTCTCCTTGATCCTCGTCAAAGTCAGGGCGCAGTTCGGGCTTCGCAATTTCGCGGAGCTGAGCATCCTGCTGTTCGTGCTCGTGATGATTCTGCACATTTTCGTGCGGGATCTGCAATCGGCGCTCATCGTGCGCTTCTTCAGCGGCATCGCGGCAGCACCGATCTCGACGCTCGCCTTCCTCTACATGCTCGAGCCGCTCCCTCCGGCGAAGAAGCTCGCCGTCGGCCAGCCGCTCGTTCTGACCAACATCGCGCTGGGGGCGCCCCTTGCACGGCTGATCTCGCCCGATCTGCTGATGCTGGGCGATTGGCACGGCCTGTACCTCTTCGAGATCGCTCTCGCCACGATGTCCTTCGCGGCGGTCTACCTGCTGCCCCTCGCACCGCCGCCCCGCGCCAAGGTCATCCATTGGTTGGACGTGGTGAGTTATCTTTTCATCGCCGTCGGCTTCGGCCTCACGGCCGTGGTCTTCACGCTCGGCCGGGTCTACTGGTGGTTCGAAGCGCCATGGCTCGGAATCATGCTGGCGGTCGGCCTGGCGTCGCTGACCTGCGCGGTGGTGATCGAGCTCAACCGCGAGACGCCGTTTCTCGATATCCGCTGGCTCACCAGCAAGGAGATCCTGCACCTCGCCGGCATGCTCTTCGTCTTCCGCCTCCTGATGTCGGAGCAGACGAGCGGCGCCTTCACGTTCTTCCAGATTCTCGGCCTGCAGAACGACCAGATGACCACCCTGTCGCTGGTGATCATCGGCTCCTCGATCGCGGGCGGCCTCGCCTATCTCGCGGTCTTCAAGCCCGGCCGGGAGAACGCCATCCGGATGACGGCCTTCGCCCTCCTCCTGATCGGCGCGCTGATGGACAGCGACGTGACCAGCCTGACGAGGCCCGAGCAGATGTATGTGAGCCAGGCGCTGATCGCAGTCGCCGGCGTTCTCTTCCTCCCGCCCGCCATGGCGGCCGGCATGATGATGGCGCTCCAGCGCGGTCCCACCTTCATCCTGAACTTCATCGTCGTGTTCCTGACCACGCAGAGCCTCGGCGGCGTGATTGGATCGGCCCTGGTCGGCACCTTCATCACGTGGCGCACGCAATTCCATTTCCAGCACCTCGTCGAGAACCTGACCTTTGGCAACCCACTCGTCGCCCAGCGCATCTCGCAGCTCTCCGGCGCCTACAGCCACGTCATCACCGACAGGAGCCTGCTCAATGCCGAGGGTGTGGCCCTGCTGAGCCAGCAGGTGACGCGCGAAGCCACCGTTCTCGCCTATAACGACGCCTTTCTCGCCATCGCCCTTCTGGCCGCTCTGGCCTTGGCCGCGATGCTCCTCCATCTCGCGATCCGCACCATCGGCAAGCGCCTTTCACCCGAACCGCAACCGGCCGTCAGCTAACATCGTCATGTCAAAGGTTTTCAGATCCGCCTCCACCATCCTCGCAGCGGCCGCCGGCATCGCCGGCGTTCTCCTGGTGCTCTACGCGTGGCGGCTTCCACCCTTCACCAGCACCGTGCAGACCACGGACAATGCTTATGTGCGCGGACAGGTGACCGTCATCAGCCCGCAGCTCGCCGGCTATGTGGCTCAGGTTCTGGTTCAGGATTTCCAGCACGTGAAAGCCGGCCAGATCCTGGTGACGATCGACGACCGGATCTATGAGCAGAGGCTGGAACAAGCGAAGGCGACGCTTGCGAGCCAGCAGGCTGCGCTGGCCAATTCCGAGCAGAAGCAGCGTTCGGCCGAAGCGGGAATCGCCTCGAGCCAGGCTCGGGTGGAGAGCGCTCAGGCGGCTCTCACGCAGGCCGCGGCCAACTGGAATCGGATCGAGCCGCTTCTGGAGCGGGGCGTCACCACGCAGAGCCAGGCCGATCAGGCCCGGGCCGCGCTCGACCAGGCCACCGCCTCGCTGCACCAGGCCCAGGCCGCCCTTGAAGTCTCCCGTCAGGATCTCGCCTCGACCCTCGTCAACCGCCAGTCCCTGGAGGCTGCGGTCCAGGGCGCCCAGGCGGCCGTCCGACTCGCCGAGATCGACCTGCAGAACACCAAGATCGTCGCGCCGGACGATGGCGAGCTCGGGGAGGTCGGGACCCGCGTCGGCCAGTATGTCTCGGCCGGCACGCAGCTGATGACCGTGGTCCCGGAGCGGATCTGGATCATCGCCAATTTCAAGGAAACCCAGATCGCGGGCATGAGGGCCGGCCAGCCTGTCGCCTTCACGGTCGATGCGCTCGATCATGCGCGGCTGACCGGCCGCATTGAGCGTTTCTCGCCTGCGGCGGGATCCGAGTTCAGCGTGATCCGCACGGACAACGCCACAGGCAATTTCACCAAGGTGGCCCAGCGCATTCCCGTGCGCATCGCCATCGATCCGGGCCAGGCTCTCGCGGAGCGCCTCGCGCCCGGCATGTCGGTGGTGGTGAGCGTCGATACGTCGACCGAGGCCTCAGACACGCCGTCGCCCGGAGCGAATTCACAGGCTCAGGCTTCAGAGTGACGAGCGGCGAAGCGACGAAGACCGTGAGACAGGGAGAACCCAGGACAGGATGTCCCGCAGGAGCGTGTTCCCGATCTGAGATCCGGAATCGCCGTACGCCTGAACCTCAGCCGGCACACCCCATGGCCTGTCCTTCTGCCAGCGACGGCCTACCGGCGCGGCTCAGGTGGATGCGTTGTGCTCGCGCGAGTGGAGCATCGGATTGAATCACCGGTACAAGGCCAGTGATGACGGGCAAGCGTGACGAGACCTTCTAGGGTTCGGAAGATTCAAGAGATGCCTGCGGCGACGTTTCTGCCCGGTCGGCCTCGACCCGAGCCCGGGCCTTTCGGAAGACCGACCTGATGTGCTCGGTGACGGCGGTCTCGCTCACCGAGAGCTGCCTTGCGATGGCGCCGACCTCCTGCCCCGTGGTCAGATGGCGCAACACCTCCGTCTCGCGCCGGGACAGCGCCGGATCACGGGAATCCTCCTGCTGCGTCCGCTGAGCCTCGAGTCTTCGCCACAGGCAAAGTTGAACCTGTCTCGCCGTCATGCCTGCTGCCCCCCGCAACATCCCTCCAGTAAACCCTAACTGAACACGGCGAGACGTACTTTGCGTGACGTTGCAATTTCTGTGCCGTTTGTCTCACCTGGAACGTTCAAAAGGGGTAGTGGCCTCTCCTCCCGCAGGGAAAGGGGGTGACGGGACAAGCCCGGCCATGACGGGGAGATTTCAAGGGTCCCGTCCCACGCGTCCTCTGCCGTCCCCCTCCCCCACGTCATCGACCCGGCGCAGAGCCTTGCAGATCCCTCTGGGGGGAAGGCGCTTCGCCACGGGCAAGGGCTGCCGCCTGCTCCAGGCTGACACCGCCGACCAGGGGATCGGCGTGCCGGTGGGCCAGGCGCCACTCCGCCCCGTCTCGGCGATAGACCAGGGTCACGCGCAGCGCCCAATCCTGGGCCGGGAGACCGCCAACCTCCACATGCGCCCGCTCGATGATCGCGAGAACCGCCATGTCGGCGCAAATGTAAGCCTGAAGGACGTCCTGCTCGAAGGTGCCGTTTTTGAAGAAGCGTCCCATCGCATCCATGCGCTCGGGCGTGTAGTCGGCCGCAGAGGTGGGCGTGCCGCCGAACGGCGACATCAACATGAAATCGTCGGCGAGTGTGACGAGGTCGCAGTACGTCTTCATGTCTCCGCGCATCAGCGCCGCGTTGGCCTGTTCGCTGCGCTGCACGAGGTCGGTGAGTTCCGGATCGGTTGAATTGCCGAGCATCATGGTGCGGTCCTCCCAAGCTCCGATGGACGCATCTTGCCGACAACGCGCCGTGACGACCGTGACGAACGTCACACGGGACCGCGCGGGCCGGGCAAGGCGGCGGCTCGGACCCGTTCGTTGCCGTCTCCCGAGAGGATGCGCCGACGGAGCCGAGCGCAGCCCTGTCCGGTTCCGGAGGGAGCTTTTTGCAAATTGCGCGGGCTTGCCCGTCAGGATCTGTCCGATCCAGGCTCCGGCCTCTTCGGGCGTCCTGAACAGGGGCGCGGCCTGGATGTCGCACTTGCCGAACCCGGCTTCCAGGTACCACCACCCGTTGTGCTGGGGGTCATGGTGCGCCCCGTGGAGGCGGACGAACACGGCGGCAAGCTGGTTGTCCGCGAGGACGAGGTTGCCCTCGCTGTCATGACCCTCGATGAGCACGCGCAAGGGGATGAATGAGATGTCAGGGGTCATGGTCTTCGCCTTCCCTGTCGGGCGAAAGGTCAGTGCCAAGTGGCCGGACACCCTGAAAGATGCTCTGATGAATTATTTATTGTGGGCATCAATTTACATAGCTTTCTCTGGCTACATCACAAGTACATTCATAGAAATCAAAGTCACTTCGATATATCATCTTCGATCCACGAATTTAACGCCTAAGATTAACATGGATTAATGACGGGTCTTGATTTATGTGCGACGGTATTTTTATTATCGGCAACCGGATCTAGGCGCTGATACCTGAGAGATACGACGTGCTCCCGCCTGCCAACGAGGGAGCGCCGCGATGCACTCGTCTTTTCATCCCGACCACAATCCACTGATCCGCAAGATCGAGAGCGTCTTCACGCTCACCGAGGACGAGCGGCAGGCGCTTGAGACCCTGCCCATGCAAGTGCAGGTCATCAAGGACCGTCAGGACATCGTGCGCGAGGGGGACCGTCCTTCCCGGTCCTGCCTGCTCCTCAGCGGCTTCGCCTGCACCTACAAGCTCACGGCCGGCGGCAAGCGCCAGATCGTCTCCTTCAACATCCCCGGCGACATTCCCGACCTCCAGAGCCTCCATCTCAAGGTCCTCGACAACAGCGTGGCCACCAACAGCTCATGCAGTGTCGGTTTCATCACCCATGAGGCCCTGCGCGACATCTGCACCCGCCATCCCCGCATCGCCGCGGCCTTCTGGCGCGAGACGCTCATCGATGCGGCGATCTTCCGGGAATGGGTGACCAATGTCGGCCGCCGCGACGGCATGAGCCGCATGGCCCATGTGCTGTGCGAGCTGATGGTGCGCCTGCGGGCGGTCGGCCTGGTCGAGGACCATGCCTGCGACCTGCCGATCACACAGGGCGAGTTCGCCGATGCGCTCGGCTTCACCACGGTTCACGTCAACCGGGTTCTCCAGCAGATGCGGGCCGAGGGTCTCATCGAGACCAACGGAACACGGCTGAAGGTTCCGGATTGGAACAGGTTGAAGGAAGCCGGCGAGTTCGACCCTACCTACCTGCACCTGGAGAATGGACAGGCGGCCGCATGACCTTCACCCTCCAGCCCATCCGCGTGGCGACCGGCTTTGACGAGGAAGGCATGCTGGTCCTCGATGAGGAGGAGCGTCTCCTGGCAGTGCTGGTGCGTCTTTCGGACGAGAACGAGGTCGCTCCGGGGCGGTGGTATCTGGAGGCGGGCTTCGGCCGCCTCGATGGAGTCAGCCACCCCGCCTTCTCCAATCTCGACATGGCCCAAGACTGGATCAGCCAGCGCGTCGCAAGAGGATAGCCGCGACGTTGCGCACGAGCCGGCCCGACGTCCGCCTCGGGTTGTGCCGGGTGTCGCGGATCGGGTACCACGTGTCGGATGTCACAGCCGCGACCGCGTTCGCCACGCGGTGAGGCCTGTCGTCAGCGCGAAGGAGCGCCATCCCATGAAAGGCCCGCAGGCATGAGCCCAGACGACAACCGGGTGATCTGCATCGGAGGCGCGACCGTCGACCGGAAGTACCGCACGCGCGAGACCGTCCGGCTCGGGACCTCCAACCCGGTCACGTCCGAGCGCTCGTTCGGCGGCGTGGCCCGCAACGTGGCGGAAACCATCACGCGGCTCGGCACCCCGTCCACCCTCGTGACGATCCTCGGCGAGGACGAGAACGGACGCGCGATCCGGGACGATCTCGTGCGCCTCGGGATCGACACGCGGCATGTGGCGGTCTCGCGGGATCATGCGACCGCGGAATACGTCGCCATTCTCGACCCGGACGGCGAACTCGTTCTCGGGCTGGCCGACATGGCGATCCTCGACGGACTCACGCCATCGCTCCTGCACGAGACCCTGCATGAGACCCTGCATGAGACCCTGCACGAGACCCTGCACGGAACATGGCCGGCGCTCTCCGCCGCGGTCTTGAACTCCTGGATCTTCGCCGATTGCAATCTCCCCTCGCCCACCCTGCACGCGCTGCTCGATCTGGCGCAGCGGCATTCCCGCATGCTGGCGGTCGACGCCGTCTCGGCGCTGAAAGTGATGCGCCTGCCGCGCGACCTCGCCGGTGTCGGCATCCTCTTCCTCAACCTGGACGAGGCGCGAGCCTTCCTGGGCGAGCCCGACGCGACGCCGCGCGAGATCGCGGTCGCGCTGCGCGCCTGCGGCGCCGCGCGGGTCGTCCTGACCCTGGGCGAAGGCGGAGTGCTCACGATCGATTCCACGGGTCTCGCGAGCGTCGCGCCGGTTCCGGCGCGGATCGTCGATGCGACCGGAGCCGGGGACGCCCTCATCGCCGCCACCCTCGTGGCCCTGCGCGCGGGCCGCTCCTTGGCGGACTCGGTGCGAACCGGTACGGTCGCGGCGGCATTGACCCTGGAATCTCCGCACAGCGTCCGTCCGGATCTCTCGCCCGCCTTGCTCGAATCCGCCCTGGCGCGGAGCGTCCATCGGAAACCTGAAGGGGAAATCCCATGAGCCATGCCGTGACCGGCTATTTCCTCGACGTCGCCCCCGAGGTCGAATCAGCCCTCGAGCGCGGCGGCGCGGTCGTTGCTTTGGAATCGACCATCATCACCCATGGCATGCCCTACCCGCAGAACGTCGCGACCGCCCGCGAGGTCGAGGCCGTGGTGCGCGAGAACGGAGCCGTGCCGGCGACGATCGCCGTCATCGGCGGACGGATCAAGATCGGCCTTAAGGACGAGGAGCTCGAGTGGCTCGGCACCGCCACTGAGGTGATGAAGCTCAGCCGCGCCGATCTGCCCTACGCCGTTGCCGTGAAGCGTCATGGCGCGACGACGGTCGCCGCCACCATGATCTGCGCGCACCTGGCCGGAATCCGGGTGTTCGCCACCGGCGGGATCGGCGGAGTGCATCAAGGGGTCGAGAGCACCATGGACATCTCGGCCGATCTCGATGAACTGGCCCGGACGCCCGTCGCCGTGGTCTGCGCCGGCGCCAAGGCCATCCTCGACCTGCCGCGAACCCTGGAATATCTTGAGACCAGAGGCGTGCCGGTGGTGGGATACGGGACCGATACGTTTCCGGCCTTCTGGAGCCGCTCGAGCGGCTTGGCCGTTCCGATCCGGCTCGACACGCCCGAGGCCATCGCGGATCTCATGCGCACCAAGCAGGCCCTCGACCTTACCGGCGGCGTTCTCGTGGCCAATCCGGTGCCGGAAGCCGACGAGATCTCCGCGTCCGACATGAGGGGCTTCATCGACGGGGCGATTGCCGAGGCAAGCCGCCGCGGCGTGACCGGAAAAGCCGTGACGCCCTTCCTGCTGTCGTTCCTGTTCGAGACCACGGGCGGCCGCAGCCTTGCGACCAATATCGCGCTCGTCAAGAACAACGCCGCGCTGGCGGCGCGTCTCGCCGCATCGCTGGTCCGAGCGGCCTCCTAGGTGTCGGCGAGCCGGATCCCCTTCGCCGCACGATGCTTCAGGCGGCCGAGCGGACAGCGCCGTCCTCCTCCACTGCTTCCGTCTCCTGGCGCTCCAGTTGAACCGCATAGGCCGCCTCCAGGCCGCGGAAGCGCGGGGCCTCTTCGGACTCGGACAGGCCGGACACGACGGGTACCCGCTCGGAGAAGCGCACAAGGGCGCCGCGCAGGCAGCGAACGTTGCGGATGACCGGATGGACGCCGGCCGCGGCGTCGTTCACGATCTCCCTTGCAGCGGCATAGAGATCGTCGACGGCGGCTTCGACGCCGGGATCCCGGCTCAGCAGGCTCATGGTGTTGATGAGCAGAACGCGCAGATCGCGCAGGTCCGTTTCCCGCCCGTGCTCTGCAATCGCCTCCGCCACCACTTCAACCGCCGCAACCCTCTCGCGGATCGTCTCTGCGAAGCTCTTATCGGTCATGAGCGCTACCCCCGGTGAATCGCCTGGAACACTTCCATCGGCCGCGGAAAACAATGAGCGCGCATGGTTAACGAAGGCTTACGAACGCGGCGAAAGCCTGGAAAACCCAGGCTTCCAGAGCATTGAGCTCAGCCGTGCCCTCATGCACGAACCGGCCTGGCCGCGCGGGCTGCCGTGGGGCTCAGCACCCCTTGCACACGCCCTGCCGGGCTTTCTGCTCCAGCTCCTCGCCCTGCCGGAGCAGTTCCTCCTCCCGTTCCGACGGACCAACGGCAGACGGCTCGCCCGGCCGCAGGTTTCTTCCGGAGATGCCGCCGGTCGTGGTGGTGTCGCCGCCGCGGCTCGCGGCCGTTCCTCCCGTGCTCCCTTCGGTGCCGGGCGGGGGCGTCGGAGCGGTGTTCGCGCTGTCCTGCGCGGGCGCGCGGCCCGTATTCTCGTCCGGATTGACCGGGGACTGAGCGCCCTGCCTGGGACGCGGGATCGCCGGAGGATCGTTGGTCGCGGGATTGTTGTCGGTCGTCGTGGGAGCAGCACCCGTCGACGGCGCGGTGATGCCGGGAGACGTCCCGACGCCGGAGGACGTTCCCGCGGCGCCGCCCCCGGAGACGCCTCCGCCGGAAGCGCCTCCACCGGCGCCTCCGCCTCCCGAAGACGAGCTCTGGGCCCAGGCGGCGCCGGCCACGAGACTGCCGACGATCAGAACGGCTGGAATGGTGAGGCGCATGTGCTTTCTCCCGTCAGGGGCTGTCGCACGTCAACTCGGCGCGCACTGGGTAGGTTTCAGGTCACCGGTTTCAGGTCATTTGCGCCAGACCACGAGGCTGACCGGCCCGGCCGGGTCGATCACCTGCCTGGGGTCGGGCGCGAGACCCGCTTCGGAGAGCACGGCCTCCGCGCTCCTGCCGGCTTCGCAGGCGGAGAAAAGCGCGATCCCGCCCGGGACGAGAATCCCCTCGGCGCGCGTGAGGTGGAACGCGTCGTAGCCGATGTCGAGGAAGAGATCGAAGACCCGCCGCCCGCCCGGCACCGCGACCCGGCCGCCATGCGGCAGGACCATGCGGATGGCCTCCGCCCATGGGAGCATCCCGGGGTTCCACCACCAGCCGTCCGGTCGCCTCTCGATTCCGCGTGAGGAGGAGGACAGGATCATCCGCGTGCGGTTCCGGGGATTGGGGTTGGCCTCGTGGCCCAGGCGCCCGAGCACCGTCACCTCGGACCGGTTGAGCTCGGCCTGAAAATAGGCCCAGTCCGCCTCGTTGCGCAGCACGTCCGGGGTCCGGCCCGCCGCATCGGCGATGCGCTCGTCATCCGACACGATGGCATAGCCGTGGATCTCAATGCGGGACATGGGGCACCTTTCGATCGGGAGCGCGCAGCAGCGCCGCTCTCATGAGGATCCACAGCACCAGCGCGTTCAGCACGTGCCAGAGCGCATGCGTGCCGAGTGGTAGCGCAGGGCAGACCGCGTTGTCGATGGACCGGAAGCCCAGCGAGAGGGCGAACGCGCCGGCACCCCACAGCAGCGCGCGGCCCGGCTGCACCGCGCGCCGGATCCGGCATGCGATACCCACGGCGACCAGCGCCGCCAGGGCCGGAAGATAGCCGACCGATCCGTTCAGGCCGATGCCGGGAAAGAGGCTGAACCACACGCGCGGGAAGGACAGGTTGAAGACCGCGAAAGCGAGGGTGGCCGCGGTCGCGGCGGCGGCTCCCAGGCGCAGGTAGCGGTACATGGCCAGCAGAAAATAGCTGTAGATGAACACCGCGATCGGCAGCACGTCGGCGAGCAGGGACCATCGATTGGCGAAGGTATGGAACAGGAAGCTTCCGATCCCCACGACGGCCGTGACGGCGATGAGCCACAGGGCGGGCCAGTCTCTCGGCCGCCACCTCCGCCAGAGAAGGAAGGCGTGCGCGGCCGCGAGCAGGAAGGCCGCGTTCGTGGCCGCATTGACCGGCTCCGCCCAGAAGCCTGGGCCGAGCCGCTCGCAATAGCTGTCGATCGCCTGGAACCAGGATGGATTCATGACGAGCTCATGATGCCCTCAGGGGACGCAACCGTGGGGATGGCCGCGAGCGCCACCTTGCAAGCTTTCGACGAACATCCGATGAAGGCTGTAGAGAGGCAGACGAGACGGACGAGATGCGCATAGCCACCTGGAACGTGAACTCGATCAAGCAGCGATTGGACCACCTCGCCACCTTCGTGAAAAGCGCGGAGCCCGACGTGCTGTGCCTCCAGGAGCTGAAATGCACGGACGAGACCTTCCCGAGGGCCGAGGTCGAAGCGCTCGGCTACAACGTCGTCACCCATGGCCAGAAGGCCTATAACGGCGTCGCCATCCTGTCGAAGCGTCCGCTCGAGGATGTGCGCCGGGGGCTGCCGGGAGACGACGGCGACGAGCAGTCCCGCTACCTCGAGGGCGTCGTCTCGACACCGGCAGGAATCGTGCGGGTCGCTTCCATCTACCTGCCGAACGGCAATCCCATCGGCACGCCGAAATTCGACTACAAGCTCGCCTGGATGGACCGGCTGAACGCCCATGCGCGCCGCCTTCTCGCCCTGGAGGAACCTCTCGTCCTGTGCGGCGACTACAACGTGATTCCCGAACCGGAGGACGCGGCCAATCCGGAGGCCTGGGCGAACGACGCGCTGTTCCGGCCGGAAAGCCGCAGGAAGTTCCGGGAGCTCCTGAATCTCGGATTCGCCGACGCCTTGCGCTCCTGCAGCGATCAGCCGGGTCTCTACTCGTTCTGGGATTATCAGGCCGGAGCCTTCCAGCGGAACAACGGCATCCGCATCGACCATCTCCTCCTGTCGCCTCAGGCGCAGGACAGGCTGAAAAGCGCATCGATCCGCAAGGAGGTGCGCGGCTGGGACAAGCCCTCCGACCATGTGCCGGTGATGATCGATCTGGAGACCGGAGAGTAAACGTCACCCTCGCACCTCCCCGCATCCTACGCCGTCATGGCTGAGAGAGGCTGGGGATAGACGTTCGGATCGATCCCGAAAGGGCAAATCCGGTTTTCACGTCCAATGCTTCAGTGGCGGGTCTGGATATATTGCTCGAGAAGATCAAGAGCGAGCTTGCGGTCGCTCTCGTCCGCGCCGGCGAAGGCCTGCGCATGAAGGCTCTCGATCCACGGGTCCTTGCCGGACGCCATCGCGGCCTCGCGGGCCAGCGTCAGCCACATGAGCCCCTTGGCCCGCTGGCGGGGCACGCCCTGGCCGTTCATCAGCATGTGCCCGAGGAGCGCCTGGGAGGGGGGATGCCCCTTTTCAGCCGCCAGGTTGAACCAGCGCGCGGCCTGCCGCGCATCCCGGGAAACGCCCGTTCCCTCCATGTAGAGGCGGGCGAGATTGTACTGCGCGTTGGAATCGCTGAAATAGGATGCCGCGTAGCTGAACATTTCCACCGCACGGGCCGGATTGGCGATCACGTAGGTGCCCTTGATGCCGTCCAGGAAATAGGTGCCCAGCGCCACGAACGCGCTCGAGACGACCATCGCGTTCGGCGAATCCGGGCTCTCGTCCGCGTGCTGGTCCGCGAGTCGGGAGAAATACTCGAACGCCCGCAGATCGTCGTGCGCGACGCCGTCGCCGTCCGCGTACATGCGACCGAGTTTCCACAGCGCCAGCGTATGCCCTTGCCCCGCCGCGTATTCGAGCGCGGCGGCGGCTCCGAGCTTGTCGCCCGCATTGTAGTCGCGCATGCCCGAGCGCAGCGCCTCGCGCACCGAACCATACTTCACGGTTGGAACGAGGCCGGGCGTCAGCGCCTGAGTCAGGGGCTGGGGATGCGGCGCGGCGTCGAGAGCGAAGGCGGAGGACGTGCCGAGCAGCACCAGCGCGCAGGCGGCCACCGTCATCCGACGGTTCATCTGCTTCATCGTGTCGATCAGGCGCGCGTGCATGGACTTCAACTCTTTTCCATCCGGTTCTCACGAGAGCCCCAACAGGATGGAACTTTCGTGATCTGCCATGTGCTGCGCCACCGATGCAATGATCCTCGCAACAGGTCGTCCGATATCGTTAATCGGCTGAGCCCCTGAAGCGCTTCGTCATAAAGCGTTGGTTTGGAAGCACTTTAACAGACTTCTACAGGTGCTCGCGCTTTATGGCGGGATCGCGGCGACGCTTGGGCCAAGAGCGGCAGGATAAGGAAGGTTTCTGGGTGTTGCCTGCACGCAACAACTTTTAACCATTTCCGGTACTTTGTAACCCCGGCCCGACTTGCTTCCCCTGTCCCTCTCGGAAATGAGTCTAGGTCATGATTCCGTTAGGTAAGGTGCGAGAGCACACACGAGCGGCAGGCCGGGAGAGGAAGAAGCGATTGATTCCGAAAGTGCGAACCCGTTTTTCGCGTCTGTTGCTTCAGGCCCCTGCCTCTCCGGAGGAGAACCAGACCCGGTCGTAGACGGCGATCGCACTCTGGTCGGGAGGCCGGCTTTCGGTGAGCCAGATCGAACGCATGGCGGCGAGATCCGCCTCGGCAAAGGGATGCGTCGTTTCCTCCGCCGCCGCGCCGCTGCACGAGATGAAGCCGACCGTCATAAGCGGCGTGGCACGAAAGCCCTCCGCCCGACGGCGCACCAGAACGGCAGGCCCCCAACCGTCATGGGGCTGCCACGGAAAGATCAGCCGACCGTCGGGCTTGAGCGCTTTCAGCCATTCGGGATCGGGGGCCGCGACCCCGGCATTCACGTAGATCACGTCGGCCCCGGGTAGCGGGCGTCCGAAGGCCGATTCCGCATGGACGGCCACGTTGACGCAACCGCTCAGATTCCGCGCGGCCGTCGCGGCGAGGTCGGCCTCGTACTCGAAGGCGTCCACGTGGCCGCCGGGTTCGACCAGGCGCGCCAGGATGGCGGTGTAATAGCCCAGGCCCGCGCCCACATGGACGACCGCCTCGCCGGGCTGGGGGCCGACAGCATCGAGCCAGGCCGCATGGAGCGCCGGCTCGCCGTTGTTGATGCCGCGCCTGCGATCGATGGCCACAAGAACATTGTCGTAGATGCCCGCAAGGTCATGGGTCTGGATCGCAACGCCTGCGCTGATGGTGGTCCAGGGCGGCGGCAGGAGGAAATCCTCGCGGGGAACGGCGGCAAACGCCTGCTCGATGCGCGGATCACGGATTCCTGCCGTCTGCGCAACGGCACGAGCGTAAACGCTGCGAAGCTCGTCGGATCTGGCTGTCACCTGCATGCAGGCATAACGCACAGCGCTCCCGTTTGAGCGGCCGGGGCACCGGCTTTTTTCATCAGCCCAAAACCAGGAGACCACCCCCGAAGGTTCGAAACCTACGGGATCAGCAAGCTCTGCCGTACAGGTTCTGCATGGGAGACAATGACCTCCGCTTTGACTGCAACTCTGTTTCTTCGTAATCCTGTTGCAGCTCTGCCCCATCCCTTTGTTGATTGAACGGTCAGTCATGCGACAGATCCTGAAGCTTTGTTTCCTCACCATGCTCTGCTGTCCCGCCACGGGTCTTGCCCAGCCCACCCCCAGGGGCCGGTCGATCTGAACGCCATGGCGGATGCGCACAAGAGAAGGATGCTGAGGGAGTTCGGGGAGAATATCGGGCTGGACGTGCTGAACACGGTCGGTGGCGTGGACCCGTCCGGCGTTGCCGGAATGGCGCTGTCCAAATTTCAGGAATCCATCATCAAGTCCAGAAATCAGGAAGCCCAAAGGTTCGACGACGAGCTGGGACGCGCCGTGCAGGAGAATGACGCCTACATTGAGAGGCAGATCGAAGCCCACGCTGCACAGCATGCCGCGCAGGCCGGCGCCAAGACCAAGAAGGTCAAGGCGAGGCAGACATCGTCCCGCAGGAAGACGCCCTGACCCGCCCTTGTTCGAAGCCTACATCCGGAACACGCCGAACTTCGTCTCCGGGATCGGCGCGTTGAGCGCCGCCGAGAAGGCGAGCGCCAGCACGCGCCGGGTCTCGGACGGCAGGATGATGCCGTCGTCCCAGAGCCGCGCGGTGGCGTGGTAGGGGGAGCCCTCCTCCTCGTATTTGCTGCGGATCGGCGCCTTGAAGGCCTCCTCCTCCTCGGCGCTCCAGGACTTGCCTTCGGCCTCGATGTTGTCGCGCCGGACGGTCGCCAGAACGCTCGCCGCCTGCTCGCCGCCCATCACCGAGATGCGGGAATTGGGCCAGGTAAACAGGAAACGCGGGGAATAGGCGCGCCCGCACATGCCGTAATTGCCCGCCCCGAAGGAGCCGCCGACGAGCAACGTGATCTTCGGCACCCGGGCGCAGGCCACCGCCGTGACGAGCTTCGCGCCGTCCTTGGCGATGCCGCCCGCCTCGTACTGGCGGCCCACCATGAAGCCGGAGATATTCTGCAGGAAGAGCAGCGGGATCCGCCGCTGGCAGCACAGCTCGATGAAATGCGCACCTTTGAGCGCGCTCTCGGAGAACAGGATGCCGTTGTTGGCGACGATGCCCACGGGCATGCCCCAGATCCGGGCGAAGCCCGTGACCAGGGTGGTGCCGTAGAGCCGCTTGAACTCGTCGAATTCCGAGCCGTCGACGAGCCGCGCGATCACCTCGCGGATGTCGTATTGCTTCTTGAGGTCGGTGGGCACGATCGCGTCGAGATCGTCGATGGCGTATTTCGGCTCCACCGGCTCGGCGAGATCGATGTCGACGGACTTGCGCGTGTTGAGCGTGCCGACGATGCGCCGCACGATGGCGAGCGCGTGCACGTCGTCGGTGGCGTAGTGGTCCGCGACACCGGACAGGCGCGCATGAACATCGGCGCCGCCGAGATCCTCCGCCGACACCACCTCGCCGGTCGCCGCCTTCACCAGGGGCGGGCCACCGAGAAAGATCGTGCCCTGACGGCGCACGATCACGGTCTCGTCGGACATGGCCGGCACATAGGCGCCGCCCGCCGTGCACGAGCCCATCACGCAGGCGATCTGCGGAATGCCCAGAGACGACAGGGTCGCCTGGTTGTAGAAGATGCGGCCGAAATGGTCGCGGTCGGGAAAAACCTCCGTCTGGTGCGGCAGGTTCGCGCCGCCCGAATCGACGAGATAGATGCACGGCAGACGGTTCTCGCGCGCGATCTCCTGAGCGCGCAGGTGCTTCTTCACCGTCATCGGATAATAGGTGCCGCCCTTGATCGTCGAATCGTTGCAGACGATCATGACCTCGCGGCCCTCGACCCGGCCGATGCCGGTGATGATCCCGGCCCCGTGGATCGCATCCTCGTACATGCCGTAGGCCGCAAGCGAACCGAGTTCCAGGAATGGCGCGCCCGGATCGAGCAGGCGCATCACGCGCTCGCGCGGCAGGAGCTTGCCGCGGGCGAGATGGCGCTCGCGCGCCTTCGCGGGCCCGCCCTCGGCAACGGCCTGCCGCCGGGCCTGGAGGTCACGGGCGAGTTCCGCCCAGGCGGCGCGGTTGGCCCGCGCGGCGTCCGAGTTCAGATCGGCGGAAGTGGCGATGACAGGCACGGCGTCAGGCTCCCTGTTCCTCTGATGGTTCCGTCACGGCTGAACCGGAGGGCCCTCCGCCAGTCGTTACCAGAGAGGCCCACGCAGCGCCGTTCGCGAGGCTGTTCCTCAGCCCTTGGCCCGGATGACGGTTTGCCGGGTGACCGTGCCCCGCGTGCCGCAGCGGTAGGCGATGCCGCGCACGAGCGACCAGTCCCGGGAAGTCTGCTGCAGATAGAGATGCGTGCCGCCCAGCGCGACCACCGCCTCCTTCATGCCGTCGAACGCGGAGCCGAAGCCGGGCGTGGTCGGCACCACGGGGCTCACCTCGCCGAGGCGCTGACAGACCCGCACGTCGGCGGGCGAATCGACGACCTTCACCAGATCCTCCGGATCCGGGCGATAGCCGCAGGCCGAGACGCCGAGGAGAAGAAGGGAAGCAAGGAGGGCACGTTGCATGAAATATCCGCCAATGATCATCCGTTTGCTCTAGCTTAGAGCACGAAGCGGGCGGGAGGAGAAGCCTGACCGAGGCGGACGTGAAATAACTGTCCGTCAGTGGCCGGGAAGCAACGGCGCCTCGACCCTCTCGGTGGGGCCGAAGATGTCCTCGAACGCCTTGCGCATGACCGCATCGACCTCGGGCATGGTCACAGGGATCCCAAGATCCACGAGGCTCGTGACCCCATGCCGGGTGACTCCGCAGGGCACGATGCCGGAGAAATGGGACAGGTCCGGCTCCACGTTGAGGCTGATCCCATGATAGGTCGCCCAGCGCCGGACGCGGATTCCGATGGCGGCGATCTTGTCCTCGACGGCCTCGCCCTTGTCCGGCCGGCGCACCCAGACGCCGACCCGGTCCTCCCGGCGCTCGCCCCGGACATTGAATTCCGCGAGCGTCCCGATCAGCCATGATTCGAGGGCCGCCACGTAGCGGCGCAGATCGGGCCTGCGGCGTTTCAGGTCGAGCATCACATAGGCGACCCGCTGGCCAGGGCCGTGATAGGTGTATTGCCCGCCTCTCCCGGTCGCGTGAACCGGAAACCGGTCCGGGTCCACCAGGTCCTCCGGCCGGGCCGAGGTTCCGGCCGTATAGAGCGGCGGATGCTCCACCAGCCAGACGAGCTCGCGGGCCTCGCCGTCGGCGATCGCCTGGGCCCGTGCCTCCATGAAGGCAACGGCCTCCGCGTAGGGGGTCAGTCCCTCGGCAATGGCCCATTCCACGGGATCGGATCCGCTTTCGCCGACGAAACGATCGGCCAAGCTGTCGCGCAGGTTCGACACCATTTCACCTTCTGCTCATGATGGCGTGTTGTGGTCCCGAAAAGCGGCGGCGGTCAACACGCGCCGCTCCCGAACCTGCGCCCCATATAGGGATTGCGGCCCGGATCATGCATGCGTTCCCAAACGAAACGTCGAGTTTCGCCGCAGGGTGCAAAGATGGGCTTGCGGCGCCCGGATCGATCTGTTAGAGCCACCACCACTTCGGGAGCGCAACTCCTGGAGCGAGTTCCGCGGCCATGGCGGAATTGGTAGACGCGCTAGCTTGAGGTGCTAGTGGGGAGACCCGTGGAGGTTCGAGTCCTCTTGGCCGCACCAACTCACCGGATGCCTTCGGGCATGACAAAAAGGCCCCATCCGGGGCCTTTTTTGTTGCGCGCATCCTGCGCGCCAAAGCGGCGACCCCACGGGTGGTGCCGACGCTCGGGCTCCATCCGCTCTCCGAACCGACGCGGCGCATGGCTGATGCAGGAGGCGGTCTCCCCGTACGCACAAGACGTGGAAGGCCGCGACAAGCACGACCATGACGGTGGAGACACGGCCCCGCTCCCGAGGTCATCACCGGCCTTGTGCCGGTGATCCCGATACGATGAAGCACTCAACTTCTCGGAACGATATGGCCGAGACATCGACTCGGCAGCATCGGAGCCCAAAGCGGATCGATCCTCGCGGGAACGCTCCGATGCATTCTTCCGATGCGTTTTCTTGGAGGAGAACGTCGTTGGTGCGGAAAAACCGGGTCCACATTTCCGCACGATGCACTAGGTTCCCGCATCACCCTCCCCCGAACCTGAAACAATCCCGCAGGAACGGCAGCCAAGCGATTCCCGGAGCAAGGCTTTCAGGCGCATTGCGCTCATCTGCGCACCCTCCTAAAAGGCCCGCTCAACATTCCGAGGACAGGCTCATGCTGGAAGTCGACAACACCCCGACTCTTCCGCCGCCCGACGGGCCGGTGCCTCAGCCCATGACCCTCAGGGACCAGGAAGGCGAGCTCAATCCGGAATTCCTCGCCACCGCCGCGGACGCCATCGAGGCGTCCGATGCCGAGCGCCTGCAGCAGCTGGTGGAGGACTTCCACGAATCCGAACTGGGCGACCTGCTGGAGGCGCTCGCGCCGGAGCACCGCCCCCGCCTCATCGAGCTTCTCGGATCGGCCTTCGACTTCACGGCGCTGACCGAAGTCGACGAGGCCGTGCGCGAGGAGATTCTCGAGGAACTCGAAACCTCGACCGTGGCGGAGGGCGTCCGCGACCTCGATTCCGACGATGCCGTCACGATTCTCGAAAGCCTCCCGGACGAGGAAAAGGCCGAGGTCCTGGAGCAGCTCCCCGCCATGGAGCGCGTCGCGCTCCAGCGCTCCCTCGACTACCCGGAGGACAGCGCCGGCCGGCGCATGCAGACCGGGTTCATCGCCGTGCCGCCGTTCTGGACTGTGGGGCAGACCATCGACTTCATGCGCGAGACGGCGGACCTGCCCGAGACCTTCTACGAGATCTTCGTGATCGATCCGGCCGGGCATCTCCTCGGCGCCGTCGCCCTCGACCGGCTGCTGCGCTCCAAGCGCCCCGTCACGATCCAGGAGATCATGGACGACGAGCCGGACCGGGTGGAGGCCACCGAGCACCAGGAGGAGGTCGCCCGCCTGTTCGAGCGCTTCAATCTCGTCTCCGCAGCCGTGGTGGATTCCGAAGGCCGTCTCGTGGGCGTGATCCTGGTCGACGACATCGTCGACGTGCTGGAAGAGGAAGCCGACGCCGACATCAAGCAGCTCGGCGGCGTGAAGCCGGACGAGGAGCTGTCGGACACGGTCTGGTACACCCAGCGCAGCCGTTTCCCCTGGCTCTTCGCCAACATGTGCACGGCCTTTCTGGCAGCGGGCGTCATCCGCCTCTTCGAGGGCTCGATCCAGAGCATGGTGGCGCTCGCCATCCTCATGCCCATCGTCGCCTCCATGGGCGGCAACGCGGGCACGCAGACCATGACCGTCGCCGTGCGCGCGCTCGCCACCCGCGAGCTGGGCCGCTCGAACGCCTGGCGCATCATCCTGCGCGAGGCGGCCGTGGGCCTCCTGAACGGCGTCCTCTTCGCCCTCATCCTGGGCGGTATCGCGGCCCTGTGGTTCCAATCCGCCGAGATCGGCCTCGTGATCGGCTTGGCGCTCATCACCGTGCTGACCTTCGCGGCCCTGGGCGGCATCTTCGTGCCCCTGACCCTCAACCGCCTCGGGGTCGATCCCGCGGTGTCGTCCGGCCCCTTCGTGACGACGATCACCGATATCGTCGGCTTCTTCTCCTTCTTGGGAATAGCAACGCTCTGGTTTAACCTGTAATAGAATTGCGCAAGCTTGGTCGTAAGGGGGATGTTAACCCAATCGGGGTATCCCTGCTGCGATCAAGTTCTGCGTCCCTTACAGATAAGCCCGATGAAGACACGCCGCCGCTCCCCCCGCCGCTCCCGAAGCTCCGGTTTGACGACGTTCCTCCGGGCAGCCCGCCTTGGCGCTCTGACCGCCGTCGCCCTCGGGCTGGCCTCCTGTGCAATCGCGCCCTCCGGCCATTATCCCATGAAAAGCGACGCCCGCCCGCACCAGGGCGTGGCCAGGGCTCATCGGATGCCGATCCACGGCGTGGACATCTCCAAGTGGCAGGGCCAGGTGGACTGGGCCTCCCTGCGCCAGGCGGGCACCAAGTTCGCCTTCATCAAGGCCACCGAGGGCGGCGACCACGTGGACAGCCGCTTCCTCGAGAACTGGCATCAGGCGAAGAGGGCGGGCATTCCGCGCGGCGCCTATCACTTCGTGTTCTGGTGCCGCCCGGCCCACGAGCAGGCGGCCTGGTTCAGGAAGAACGTACCGGCCGATCCGGACGCCCTGCCCCCGGTCCTCGACGTGGAATGGAACGGCCAGTCCGTGAACTGCCCGAAAAAGGTTCCGCGCGAGCAGGCGCTCGCCATGATCGAGGTCATGCTGCGGGAGATGGAGGCGCATACGGGCAAGCGCCCGATCATCTATACCGACATCACCTTCCACAAGGAGATCCTGGAAGGCGAGTTCACCGATTACCCGTTCTGGATCCGCAGCACGGCGGCGGAGCCCCACGAGCGCTATGCCAACCGCCGCTGGACCTTCTGGCAGTTCACCACCACCGGCCGCGTGCCGGGCGTCAACGGCGACGTGGACCGCAACACCTTCTACGGCACCGAGAACCAGTGGCGGATGTTCGTCCAGAGCGCCTGCGACCCGCGCGACTACCGCAGGCTCGCGCCCGCCGGAAAGTGCCAGAGCCTGGACCCGATCCAGACCGCCAGCATCGACGAATAAGGACACGTCACCCAACGAGCCTTCTGAGCTCCCCTGCATACCGCCGGGGAGTTTTTCATTCGGCCGCCTTCGACCAATTTCCTCCACCGCACCGCTTGAAAAGGTCAGCATGGCTGTCCAAGATCATGGCGGAACGACGAGCGATCCCTGGCGCAACGACGCCTGTGGACATGTGGAGGAACGGGAATGCTGCCGAACGCCCAAAAGGCCTTCAACTTCGACCTCGGCGAGACCGCCGATGCCATCCGCGAGACGGTGCGCGACTTCGCCCAGGAGAGGATCGCCCCGCGGGCGGAGGAGATCGACCGGACGAACCAGTTCCCGCGGGATCTCTGGCCGCAGATGGGCGAGCTCGGACTGCACGGCATCACCGTCGAGGAGGAGTTCGGCGGCACGGGCCTCGGCTATCTCGAGCACGTGATCGCCATGGAGGAAATCTCCCGCGCCTCCGCCTCCGTCGGCCTGTCCTACGGGGCGCATTCCAACCTCTGCGTCAACCAGATCCGCCGCAACGGCACCGACGAGCAGAAGCGTCGCTATCTGCCGAAGCTCATCTCCGGCGAGCATGTGGGGGCGCTCGCCATGTCGGAGCCGGGCTCCGGCTCGGATGTGGTTTCCATGCGCACCCGCGCCGAGAAGCGTGGCGACCGCTACGTGCTCAACGGCACCAAGATGTGGATCACCAACGGCCCCACCGCCGAGACCCTCGTGGTTTATGCCAAGACCGACCCGGAGGCGGGCCCGCGCGGCATTACGGCGTTCCTGATCGAGAAGGACTTCAAGGGCTTCTCCACGCACCAGAAGCTCGACAAGCTCGGCATGCGCGGCTCGGACACCTGCGAGCTGGTGTTCGAGGATTGCGAGGTGCCTGAGGAGAACGTGCTCGGCCAGGTAGGCAAGGGCGTGAACGTGCTCATGTCGGGCCTTGATTACGAGCGTGCCGTGCTCGCGGCCGGTCCCCTCGGAATCATGCAGGCCTGCATGGACGTGGTGTTGCCCTATATCCACGAGCGCAAGCAGTTCGGGCAGCCCATCGGCGAGTTCCAGCTCGTTCAGGGCAAGGTCGCGGACATGTACGTGACCATGAACGCCGCCAAGGCCTACGTGTATGCGGTGGCGAAAGCCTGCGACCGGGGCGAGACCACCCGCGAGGACGCGGCGGGCGCGATCCTGTATGCCGCCGAGAAGGCGACCCAATGCGCCCTCGATGCCATTCAGCTGCTCGGCGGCAACGGCTACATCAACGATTATCCGACGGGCCGCCTGCTGCGCGACGCGAAGCTCTACGAGATCGGCGCGGGCACGAGCGAGATCCGCCGCATGCTCATCGGCCGCGAGCTGTTTGCGAAGACGGCCTGAGACGATCCGGCGAACGCGCCCTCCCTTGCAGGATGGAGGCGGGTGTGAATGGCCATCGGAGCCGCTCGCAGCGCTCTGGTCGGGATCACCGGCACGAGGCCGGCGATGATTAAGTTGGCCCCCGCCTCCCCTAATCCGGCAGGGGAATCCTCTTTCCGTTGCGGGCGATCCACGCGTCGAAGGTCTGCACCTCGGGATTCAGGGCGCGCGTCTCGTCGAGGTCGCGCGTTCTGCGGAAATCGGCTTCGAAGTCGCGGTAGTACTGGAACATGTTGCCGAGATCGTCGGCGCCCGGGAAACCGAAACCCCGATAAGCCTCGGGAGTCACGGCGTTGTAGACGATGTCCCGGCCCAGGACCCTGCCGAGCGCCTGGGCCATCTCATCGCCCGTGAGGTGCCCGCCCGCGATGCCGACGGTCTTGCCGATCATCGCATCGCCGCGCTTGAAGATGCCATAGACGGCCTTGCCGATATCCTCGGCGGCGATGCCGGCGAGCTTCCTGTCGCCCATCGGCATCGTGATGGCGAGCCTGCCGTCCGGCGTCTTCTGCGGCCCCATGCCGAAATGGATGAAGTTGTCCCAGTAGAACGACGTCAGCAGGAACGTCACCGGCACTCCGAGGTCGGTGAAGAGATGATCGGCCTCGCCCTTGCCGTCGAAATGGGGAACCTTGTACCGGCCTCCGAGGGTCGGCATCCGGTCGTCGTCGAGCGGCACCTTGAGACGCGTGTCCTCCAGGGTGGACCAGACCACGTGCTTCAGACCCGCATCCTTGGCCGCGCGGGCCATGATCCGGGCTTGGGCGACCTCCTTCTCGGGCGAGTAGTGGTCCCAGAAGAAGGTCACGCAATAGGCCCCGTAGGCCCCCTCGAAGGCGCGCCGCACGCTGGCCTCGTCGTCGATGTCGGTGGCGACGACCTCGGCCCCCAGGCTTGCGAGCTCCTTCGCCTTCGGGGCATTCCCGTCCCGGGTCAGGGCCCGGACCGCGAACTCCCCGTCCCTGTCGCCGAGGATAGCCCTTGCCAGCCCTCCGCCCTGCGCTCCAGTGGCCCCGACAACGGCAATGATCTTCTTGTCCGCCATAATGCCCTCTCCTCGGTGACGCTGGGCCGAGGCAACTCCGCCCTGGCGTCCAGTTTTTAAGAGATTGCCGTTTTCAACGCCATCGCGATCCGTCCGGCCTGTCCGGAAGAGGTATGCGGGTCATCGGCAGCGGGGACGGTGCGGGGCGATCAGATCGTCCAGACGTCCCGCGTGATGGCGATCAGGAACAGGCCCTGCTCGCCCTTGCGGAAGATGAGGCGCAGGCTCTTCCAATCCAGCTCCATCAGGCCGCTCCTGCCGCGAATGTGCAGCTCGACCACGATGCCGCCGGGCGCGAAATCATGGTTGTTGTTGATGTCGTTCCCGCGCCGGCGCGGTTCGTTGTAGAGCACCTCGTCCGCTTGCCGGTAATCCGCGTTCCAAACGAATTCGTCAAAGTACCGACTGCAGGAGGTCTCGATGGGATTCCCGGTTCCGTCCAGCTCGCCCCAATGGCGCACCCGCTCGTCCCGGGCGCAGCCTGCCACCTCCGCCCGGGACAGCCGCACGGTCCCGTCATGCAGCATCACATAGGGACTGACCGCCAATCCTTCCTTGCCGACGAACCTCGCCAGCGCTTCGAAATCCCGGCGAGCCAAGGCATCCAGAACCTCCGCCACCGCTCCTTGAGCTGCGCGACGCGCCTCCTCGGGCGCAGGGCTCGCCGCGGCAGCCGGCTGGGCGAACGCGAGAAAACCCGAGAGCAACAGGGCGGCGATCCTGGTCATGCAGATTCCTCCGGGATTGTGCACCCGACAGGCTTCATGCCATACACCGTCACATTGATGCATGAGGACAGGAATTCTCCAAGGTGGTCATCCGGCTGCGCCCTCGCTATGAGTAGCCTATCCCAACGTCAGGAAACTCTCATGACCCTCGACAAGACCATCGCCGACGCCCTGCGTGCCGCCTCCACCGCCACCATCACCACGGTCCTGCTGAAGAAGGGGATCCGCCGCTGCTGGATGAAGGGGCCGATGCCCGCCTTCCATGCGACGGAGAAGATGGTCGGCCGCGCCTTCACCCTTCGCTTCGTGCCGGCCCGCGAGGATCTGGCGACCCCCGAATCCTGGGCCTCCCCGATCTCGACCCGCGCGGCCATCGAGGCGATGCCCGAAGGCTGCATCGCGGTCGTCGATTCCATGGGCGTCACCGACGCCGGCATCTTCGGTGACATCCTCACGGCGCGCATGAAGAAGCGCGGCGTGGCGGCGCTGATCACGGACGGCGTCGTGCGCGACGCGGTCGGCGTCGAGGGCACGAACCTGCCGGTGTGGTGCGCGGGCGTGGCCGCGCCCCCGTCGGTGGCGGGACTCACGTTCGTGGGCTGGCAGGAGCCCATCGGCTGCGGCGGCGTGGCGATCTTCCCGGACGACGTGATCGTCGCCGACCGGGACGGCGTGGTGGTCATTCCGGCCGCCCTCGTCGAGGACGTGGCGAAAGCCGCCGTCGAGCAGGAGCGCTATGAATTGTGGGTGATGCGCGAGGTGGAGAAGGGCGTTCCCCTCCCCGGCCTCTACCCGCCGAACGCCGAGACAAAGGCCCGCTACGAGGCCGAGTCGAAGGTTTAAGCCCCGAACGTGGAAGGATGGCTGGTGTTTTACTTCGTCTCCAAGATCGTCTGGTTCTTCGCCACGCCATCCAACCTGCTTCTGAGCGTCATCGTCCTGGGCCTCGTTCTCGCCCTCGTCCGGCGCCTGCGGACCTTCGGGATCGGCCTGGCGCTCGCGACAGCGGTAGCGACCATCGCGCTCGGGCTTTCGCCCGTCGCCACCGCTCTCATGGTGCCGCTGGAGGAGCGTTTTCCCGCCTACAGCGACGACGGGACGAAGGTCGACGGAATCGTCCTGCTCGGCGGCGCCGTCGATGCCACGGATTCGCTCTCGCGGGGGCGCATCTCCGCCAATGAATCGGCGGAGCGCGTTCTCGACACGATCGCCCTCGCCCATCGCCATCCGCAGGCGCGTATTCTCATATCCGGCGGCGGCGGCACGATCTTCGGCAACGGCGACGCCGAAGCGCCGATCATCGCGGATTACTTCAAGAGCATCGGCATCGATCCCGCCCGCATCGTCATCGAGGACCGCTCCCGCACCACGTGGGAAAACGCGCTCTACGCGCGCGAGCTCGCCAAGCCGAAGGCCGGCGAGCGCTGGCTTCTCGTGACGTCGGCCTGGCACATGCCGCGCGCCATCGGCGTGTTCGAGAAGGCCGCCTTCCCGGTCACCGCCTATCCGGTGGATTTCCGCACCGGCGGCGGCTCCAACAATCTTCGGCCCTTCGCCTTCGTGTCCGACGGGCTGCGCCGGCTCGACGTGGTCACGAAGGAATGGGCCGGGCTGATCGGATATTACCTGACGGGACGCACGAGCGCGCTGTTCCCCGCGCCTCACGCCTCGTCGGATGCCGCCGGGAGCGCCAGCCTGTAGGTGCCGCGGAAATCGTCGGGATCGACGGGCCGGCCCTTCCGCAGGATCACGATGCGGCCCTCCTTCATCAGGCGCACCGCCACGCGTCTCAGCGGGTGCATGAGAGGTCCCCACTCTTCCGGCTGATTGCCTCCGACTGCGCTGGCCACATCCGCAGGACTGATCGACTTACCCGGTCCGCGCTCGGCGAGCAGCGCCAGCATGCCCTTTTCGAGCGCTTCCAAATCCACGTTTCTAGCCATGTTCGCCTCCGAGGGCTGCGTCGTGCGCATCCGATATGAACTGCCGGCGCCACATGACGAACAGCACGCCTGCCGTCGCGGCGATGAACAGGTAGGCGCTGATGAACCATCCCAGATAGGCGAGCGAGAAGAAGAACGCCCGCTGCCCCCGGTTGAAATGCTTGCCCGCCACCACGTTCATGGCGGCCGCCTGGCGCGCGACGGCCAGCGCCTCCTCCCGGTTGCCATCCTTCAGAACGGGAACGGACCCGACGATGATCGCCATGTAGTTGAACAGGCGATACGACCAGGCGAACTTGAAGAAGGCATAGACGAAGATGACCGCAAGGCCGATGACCTTCACCTCCCAGCCGAGCCGCGTGAGGGGAATCCCGAACGGCAGCTCGGTGAAGATCGGCAGGACCTCCTCGGTCGAACGCAGGAGCGCCAGCGCGCCACCGATGGCGATGAGGGAGGTCGAGGCGAAAAACGCCGTGCCGTTCATGAGAGAGGCCATGATCGTGGTGTCGACGATCCGGTTCTCGCGCACCACCAGCTGCTCCATCCAGCGGAAGCGGTACTGGTTCATCACCTTGTTCAGGCTCTTCTGCCCGGCCCCGGTGAATTCGACGGCCGCGTGATAGCCGGACCACGCCAGGACGAAGAAGACCAGCGCCACGTAATCGACAAGGGTGAACCCGAGCAAACTTCGTCTCCCGTTGACTCTGCCGCCATCATGCCCAGTTTGTTGGAAGCCTCAAAGAGGAACGGACCGGCGATGCCTCAGACCATCACACGCGGCTACAAGACCTTGCTCGACGAGGCCAGCGCAAAGATTCGCACTTTGCCCACGCCGGAGGCACTGGCCCTGCACGGGCGCGAGGACGTGGTGTTCGTGGATCTGCGCGACCCGCGCGAGCTCGAACGGGAGGGCCGCATTCCCGGCGCGGTGCATTGCCCGCGCGGCATGCTGGAATTCTGGATCGATCCCGAAAGCCCTTACCACAAGCCGGTCTTCGCCCAGGACAAGACCTTCGTGTTCTTCTGCGCGGCCGGCTGGCGTTCGGCCCTTTCGGCCGCGACGGCGCAGGACATGGGGCTCAAGCCCGTCGCCCATATCGAGGGCGGCTTCACCGCGTGGAAGAAGGCGGGCGGCCCTGTCGAAGCCGCCGCAAAATCGGCCTAGGCCGACCTGCGTACCTCGAAGCCTTTCGTGCCGTCGAGCTCGTGGTCCACGCTGTCCACGGGTTCGACCAGCTGCACCAAGGATCCGGCAGGCCCCTTGTGGCAGGCCTTGAGCATCACCTCGACCATCTCGCCCGGCCCTGAGAACACGGCCTCCACGCTGCCGTCGTGACGGTTGCGCACCCAGCCCTTCAGTCCGTGGAGCTGGGCCTGATGCTGGGTCCAGGCGCGAAAGCCGACGCCCTGGACCCGTCCGTGAATCAGCACATGGGCAATTCGGTTCGCGGTCATCATCCCTCAATAATGCGCATGGCGGGCGTCGGTGTGACGTCCCGAGTAATCCGCGTCGAGCCCCTTGATGATAGCCTCCGCATTCTGCGGGTCCACCCGTCGCAGGATCTCGTCGATCTTGGCCTCCATGCGGTCGTCGCCCTCCTTGGACTGGGGCGAGCCCACATAGAGAAGAATGGCCAGACCGCCCACCTGCCAGAGAAGCTGCAGGAACTCGGATTGCCAGTTCTCCAGGGTGTCGCGCATCATCTCCACGAGATAATCCGACATCAGGACGGGCTGGGCATGGGCCTGCTGCTCGCTGACATAGGCGAACCAGCCGAAGAGCCAATGGCCGATGAGGGAAATCAGGAAGAAGCCCAGCGTCACCCAGGCATAGCCATAGGCTTTCCAGATAGAGCTTGTTTTCGTCTGCATCACGAACCTCTCAACGCAACATACGAGACTCAACGCGCGCCTACGGCAAAGGTTCTGACGGGCGCCGGGAGGGGCTCGCCGGCGGTTCTACTTGCGGAGCGTCCCCGAGGGCGCGGACCAGAGCGGCCGGACCTTGGGCTGCTCGGGTGCGGGAGCCGGGGAGCCTGACGTCTTCGGCAGCCAGATTCCGAGGCTTCGGACATAGTCCTCCGGCAGGCCCGCATGAACGGCCGCCTCGACGACGCTCTCCATATAGCCGGGACGGGGCGCACCGGGCTTGGCGCTGCGTCCGACATAGACCACGGCGCGGCGCGGCCCCTGCTCGGTGACCACAGGCTGGACCACCTTGGTATAGAGCCCGGTCGACAGGCTCTCGTAGCGGTCGAGCGCTGGAACGTCCGCCAGCGCCAGATCCCACACCATGCCCCAGACCGCCTGCTGGGGATCGCGCACCACCGTCGCATAGCCTTCGTCGAAGATCGTGAAGCGGTGGCGCATGAGCCGCGCGATGCCCACCGGCTTCGATCCCGGGCAGCGCTGGAGCATCGCGGCGCGGTCCATGTTGGACCCATAGGCGAAGTAGAGCGGCATGAAACCTATCTCGTGACGGGAGCGGCTAGCTTCAAGCGAATTCCAGGATGACCGCGTCGACCGCGAGGCTGTCGCCTTCCTTGGCGTGGATTTTGGCGATCGTGGCGTCGCGCTCGGCGCGCAGCACGTTTTCCATCTTCATGGCCTCGACAATGCACAGAGGCTCGCCCGCCTTCACCTCCTGGCCCGGGCTCACGCTGATCGCCTTCACGAGACCCGGCATCGGGCAGAGCAACTGCTTGCCCGTGTCCGCCTCCTGGCGCTCGGGCATCAGCGCCGCAAGCTCCGCCTCGCGCCGCGTATAGACCCGCACCTCGGCGGACGCGCCCGCATGCGACAGCGCCATGCCGTTCAGGATCGGCCGCACCTGGACGGCGATGCTCTCACCCCCCACGGTGCCGCTCCAGACCGGCTGGCCCGGCGTCCAGGCGGATTCGACCGGCCAGGACTGGCCGTCGATGACGACCGCGACGCCGCCCTCGATGTCCTCGATCACCACCTCATGCTGGGCGGAGCCGAGTAGCACCACCCGCTCCCGCTCGAACCTGACCGCGGAGGGCCCGCGCATCTGGCCCGAGATGTGGCGCTTGCGTTCGTTCATCAGGTGGTCGATGGCCGCGCCCACGGCCGCCAGGCGCAGGGCCGCCTCGCCTTCGGGCGCCGGCGCCTTGAAGCCTTGCGGGAATTCCTCGGCGATGAAGCCCGTGGAGAGCTTGCCGCTCCGCCAGCGCGGATGCTGCATGAGCGCCGACAGGAACGGGATGTTGTGGCGGATGCCCTCGATGGCGAAGGCATCGAGCGCCTGCGCCTGGGCCTCGATGGCCTGCTCGCGGGTGGGCGCGTGGGTGACCAGCTTCGCGATCATCGGATCGTAGTAGATCGAGATCTCGCCGCCCTCGTAGACGCCGGTGTCGTTGCGCACCGTGATGCCGTCCTGCTGGCCTTCCTGCGGCGGGCGATAGGTCACGAGCCGGCCCGTGGAGGGCAGGAAGTTGCGCACCGGGTCCTCCGCATAGATGCGGCTTTCCACGGACCAGCCCTTGAGCTTCACGTCGGCCTGGGCGAGACGCAGCCTCTCGCCGGCGGCCACGCGGATCATCTCCTCCACCAGGTCGATGCCGGTGATCAGCTCCGTGACCGGGTGCTCCACCTGCAGGCGGGTGTTCATCTCGAGGAAGTAGAAGGACTTGTCCTGGCCGGCCACGAACTCCACGGTGCCGGCGGAATCGTAGCCAACGGCCTTGGCGAGGGCCACCGCCTGCTCGCCCATGCGGCGGCGGGTCTCCTCGTCCAGGAGCGGCGACGGCGCCTCCTCGATGACCTTCTGGTTGCGGCGCTGGATCGAGCATTCGCGCTCGCCCAGATAGATCACGTTGCCATGCTTGTCGCCGAGCACCTGGATCTCGATGTGGCGCGGATCGGTGATGAACTTCTCGATGAAGACCCGGTCGTCGCCGAAGGAAGAGGCCGCCTCCGACTTGGCGCGGGCGAAGCCGTCGGCCACCTCGTCGGCCGAATGGGCGATGCGCATGCCCTTGCCGCCGCCGCCGGCGGAGGCCTTGATCATGACCGGGTAGCCGATCTCGTCGGCGATCCGCACCGCCTGCTCCGGTCCCTCGATGACGCCGAGAAAACCCGGCACCGTGGAGACCTTGGCGGCGGCGGCTGCCTTCTTCGACTCGATCTTGTCGCCCATGGCCGCGATGGCCCCGGGATTGGGGCCGATGAAGACGATGCCGGCCTCCGCCAGCGCCTTGGGGAAGGCCTCGCGCTCGGACAGGAAGCCGTAGCCGGGATGGACGGCTTGAGCGCCGGTGGCCTTGCAGGCTTCGACGATCTTCTCGATGACCAGATACGACCCTGCTGCCGCGGCCGGGCCGATATGGACGGCCTCGTCGGCCATCGCCACGTGAAGGGCGTCGCGGTCGGCGTCGGAATAGACCGCCACCGTCTTGATGCCCATCCGGCGCGCCGTCTTGATCACACGGCACGCGATCTCGCCGCGGTTGGCAATCAGGATCTTGTCAAACATGAGCCTCGGACGCTCCACCCTCGAGAAAACATTAAACCCCACCTCCGTTACTGCACATCGGTGCATTCGGGAAGCAGGGCCGTGTTCAGCATTTAGGTTAGATGGCGAAAGACCAGCTTAGAGGGCGCAAGACCCGGCGCTCAGGCGGCGATGAGGTTCATGCGCGCCTGCTGGCGCCCGCGCATGATGAAATCGAGCAGGGCCACGTCCACATAGCCCGCCGCGTCCAGGATGGCATAGGCGATATTCATGGCGTTGCGGCTGGGACCGCTGATCTCCAGGACCGTGGCGAGCCACAGGGCGTCGTCGTTACTCACCACGCCGTGGGGTTCGCGCTTCCACACCACGAATTCCACCACGAGCCCGGTGAGCGCCGCGCCCCAGCTCTCGTCCGCCTCGACGATCCGGTCCACGGCCAGGAGCGATTCCACTTCCAGGCGGCTAGCGATGCCCTCCGGCAGAATCTCTCCAGTAAGCTGCTTCACGGCATCCGCGGATATGAAACGGCATTCTGCGGCGCTGTCGATGAACTCGCGAAGGCTGTCCTTCATCATCCCTCTGACTCCTTCCGGCCCCTGCCGGCCCTTGCTCCGGCGAGGGCCGGCCGATCTCCTGTGTGGGGATGAGCTTCACACGGGGGGCGGCCGCAAACCGTTAACGCGCCATGCTGAATCGACGTTGAGGTTAAGCCTTGCTGAGACTCTTTGGTTGCCGGATCCTTGCAGGGCCGAATTCTTCAGCGCCAGCGCGGCTTTGGGTCTGCGGCGTCCCGCCGCTTGCAATCCCGCAAGGCTGCCCTTTCGGCACTTACTCCGTCGGCGGTGGCACCTATGTTCCCGGCATGCGGCGCGCATTCCGCGCCCTGCATTAAGGAACATGAGCCATGCGGCACCACGGCATTCATCACGTCACCGCCATCGCGGGTCCGGCCCGTCGCAACCTGGATTTCTACACGCGCGTCCTGGGGCTCCGCCTCGTCAAGAAGACCGTGAACTTCGACGACCCGGGCACGTATCACTTCTATTTCGGCGACAGCCATGGCAGCCCGGGCTCGATCCTGACCTTCTTCCCGTGGGAGCATGTGGCGCCGGGGCGCACGGGCGTCGGCTCGACCTCCGAAACCGCCTTCCGGGTGCCTGAAGGCTCCCTCGGCTACTGGAGCCACCGCTTCATCGAGCAGGGCGTCGAGCACGGCGCGCTGGAGAAGCGCTTCGGCCAGAGCGTGCTGCCATTCAAGGACCCGCACGGCACCAGCCTGTCCCTGGTCGGCGTGGCGGATGCGGAGGTCGGGGAGGCCTGGGCGAACGGCGAGGTTCCGGCCGAGCATGCCATCCGCGGCCTCGAAGGCGTCACGCTGCTCGTGGAAAATGGCGAACCCACCGGTGCGATCCTCACGGATGTCTTCGGCTTCCGCGAAGTGGCGCGGGACGGCTCCCTCGTCCGCTACCGGAGCGACACCGCCATCGGCGGCACGGTCGATATCCGCGGCGTCGGCGGCTTCCTGCCGGGGCGCATGGGCGGCGGCTCGGTCCATCACGTGGCCTTCCGTGCGGCGGACGACGCTGACCAAGCCGAGATGGTGAGGAAGCTCGCGGACAAGTACGGCCTCCACGCCACCGAGCAGAAGGATCGCAACTACTTCCGTTCGGTCTATTTCCGCGAGCCCGGCGGCATCCTGTTCGAGATCGCCACCGACGGCCCCGGCTTCGCGGCCGACGAGCCGGAGGAACGGCTGGGCAGCGAGCTGAAGCTCCCCGCCTTTCTCGAACCGAGCCGCTCGAGGATCGAGGCCCATCTGCCCGAGCTGGCCTGAGGCTCAGCCGATCCTCCCTCCCGCTGAGGCTATGACCGCTCCAGCGTCATGGCCGGGCTCGACCCGGCCATCCACGTCTTGAGGAACGCTGCGCCGGCAAGACGTGGATCCCCGGGCCAAGTCCGGGGATGACGGAGCGGGATCCAGGTCTCACCCCATTGCCCTCGTCCCTTCCTAAGGGAAATCCTGAGGAACCCATGACCGAGCTGTCCTTCATCCACCGTTTCGAGCCCGCCACCGCGCCGGAGCGTCCGCCTCTCCTTCTGCTTCACGGCACGGGCGGCGACGAGAACGATCTGCTGGCTCTCGGCCGCATGGTCTCGCCCGGCTCCGCCCTGCTCTCCCCGCGCGGCAAGATCCTGGAGAACGGGATGCCGCGCTTCTTCCGCCGCTTGGCGGAAGGCGTGTTCGACGAGGAGGACGTGCGCTTTCGCGCCAACGAGCTCGCGGATTTCGTCGCCGAGGCGCGCGCGGCTTACGGTCTCGCGGCGCCGGTTGCGCTCGGCTTCTCCAATGGCGCGAACATCGCGGCCGCCATGCTGATGCTGCGGCCGGAGGCGCTTGCGGGCGCCGCGCTCTTGCGCGCCATGGTGCCGCTGCAGGACGCGCCGCAGACGGACCTCGCGGGCAAGGGCGTGCTGCTGGTGTCGGGCGCGATGGACCCGATCATTCCGGAGGACAACGCGGGGCGTCTTGCGACCTTGCTCGCCTCGTCGGGCGCACAGGTACGGCACGAGGTGCTGCCCACCGGGCACGGCCTGTCACAGACGGACCTTCAACTGCTGGTGAAGTGGTTTGCGGAGATCGGGACGTAGCGGCGCCGGCAAACACCGCCTCTGACCAATCGTCTCCGTCATCCGCGGACCTGGTCCGGGGATGACGGGATCGATGCGACTAGAGCTGTTTCCACGTGCGTGGAATCATCTCTTCTCTTGGGTGTACCGCATTTTTTGCCGGCGAACTGGATCCACTTCGCCGAAAAATGCTCTAGAGAACGCCCGTCTCGAAGAAGCGCTCGATCGCGTCTTCGGCCGGCCTGATGTCGATGCCGCGCTCCTTGAGCCAATCGTCGTTGAAATGGGTGGAGCGGTAGCGGTCGCCTGAATCGCACAGAAGCGTCACGACGGAGCCCGTCTCGCCCTGTTTCACCATCTCGCCGACGATCTGCGCCACGGCCCAGAGATTGGTGCCGGTGGAGCCGCCGCAGGAGCGGCCGATGCGGCGGGAGAGAACGCGCGCCGCAGCAAGGCTCGCCGCATCCGGCACCGCGGTGGCGCGGTCGATGAGCTCCGGCACGAAGGACGGCTCGCAACGCGGGCGGCCGATGCCCTCGATGACCGAGGGCGGACCGGATACCGTGCACACGCTGCGATCCGCCAGATGGCGGTGGAAAACGGACGCTTCCGGATCGGCGAGGCACAGCCGCGTCGGCAGGCGGCGATAGCGGATGTAGCGCCCGAGCGTCGCCGAGGTGCCGCCGGTGCCCGCCCCCACCACGATCCAGCGTGGCACCGGATGCTCCTCCTGCGCCATCTGGCTGAAGATCGATTCCGCAATGTTGTTGTTGCCGCGCCAGTCAGTCGCCCGCTCGGCATAGGTGAACTGGTCCATGTAATGACCGCCGAGTTCGGCCGCCAGCCGCGCGCTCTCCGCGTACATCTGCGCGGGGCTGTCCACGAAATGGCTCTCGCCGCCATAGAAGGCGATCTGCGCGATCTTCTCCGCCGACGTGGAACGCGGCATCACGGCAATGAAGCGCAGGCCCAGCATGCGGGCGAAATAGGCTTCCGACACGGCGGTCGATCCGCTCGACGCCTCGATGATCGTGGTGTCCGGCCCGATCCAGCCGTTGCACAACCCATAGAGAAACAGCGAGCGCGCCAGCCGGTGCTTGAGGCTCCCCGACGGATGGGTCGATTCATCCTTCAGGTAAAGCGACACCCCCGCTGCTCCCGGCAGTGGCACCCGCAGCAGATGCGTGTCCGACGAGCGGTTGAAATCCGCCTCGATGGTCTGGATGGCGGCGGAAACCCAGGAGCGGTCGAAGAGCTTTGGCATGTTCACAGCGGAATGTTGTCGTGCTTCTTCCACGGCCGCTCGGTTTCCTTGTGCCGAAGCATCGCCAGAGCCCGGGCGATCCGACGCCTGGTCGAATGCGGCATGATCACCTCGTCGATGTAGCCGCGCTCGGCCGCCACGAAGGGCGACATGAAGCGGTCTTCGTATTCCTTGGTGCGGGCAGCGATCTTGTCCTGATCGCCGATGTCCTGCCGGAAGATGATCTCCACCGCGCCCTTGGCGCCCATCACGGCGATCTGCGCGGTCGGCCAAGCGTAGTTGACGTCGCCGCCGATGTGCTTGGAGGCCATCACGTCATAGGCGCCGCCGAAGGCCTTGCGGGTGATCACCGTCACCAGCGGCACCGTGGCCTCGGAATAGGCGAAGAGCAGCTTCGCGCCGTGCTTGATGAGGCCGCCATATTCCTGCGCCGTTCCGGGGAGGAAGCCCGGCACGTCCTCGAAGGTGACGATCGGGATGTTGAAGGCGTCGCAGAAGCGCACGAAGCGGGCGGCCTTGCGGGAGGCGTCCGCATCGAGCACGCCCGCCAGCACCATCGGCTGGTTGGCCACGAAGCCCACCGTGCGGCCCTCGATGCGGCCGAAGCCCGTGATGATGTTCTTCGCGTAGGCTTCCTGGATCTCGAAGAAATCGCCCTCGTCCACGACCTTCAGGATCAGCTCCTTCATGTCGTAGGGCTTGTTGGGGTTGTCGGGAATCAGGGTGTCGAGGCTGTCATCGGTGCGGTTCGGATCGTCGAAGCTCGGGATCTCCGGCACGCCGTCCATGTTGTTGGCGGGCAGGAAATCGATCAGGCGGCGCACCTGCAGCAGTGCCTCCACGTCGTTGTCGTAGGCCCCGTCGGCCACGGAGGATCGGGTGGTGTGCACCTTCGCGCCGCCGAGCTCCTCCGAGGTCACGGTCTCGTTGGTGACGGTCTTCACCACGTCGGGGCCGGTGACGAACATGTAGGAGCGGTCACGCACCATGAAGATGAAGTCGGTCATGGCGGGCGAATAGACGTCGCCGCCCGCGCAGGGACCCATGATGACGGAAATCTGCGGGATGACGCCCGAGGCGATCACGTTGCGCTTGAACACCTCGCCATAGCCGCCGAGCGCCGCCACGCCCTCCTGGATGCGCGCGCCGCCCGCATCGAAGAGGCCCACGATGGGCGCGCGCATCTTGAGCGCCATGTCCTGGATCTTGGTGATCTTCTGGGCGTGGGCCTCGGAGAGCGAGCCGCCGAAGACGGTGAAGTCCTTGGCGAAGACGAAGACCGTGCGGCCGTTGACCGTGCCCCAGCCGGTCACGACCCCGTCGCCCGGGATCTTGACCTTGTCCATGCCGAAATCCGTAGAGCGGTGCTCCACGAACATGTCGAACTCCTCGAACGAGCCTTTGTCGAGGAGGAGCTCGATGCGCTCGCGCGCGGTGAGCTTGCCCCGGGCATGCTGCGCCTCGATGCGCTTTTCGCCGCCGCCGAGGCGGGCCTGCGCCCGCCGCTCTTCAAGACGTTCCAGAATGTCTTTCATGGATGATCCCTGGTGCCGGGAGAAATGGTCCGCTCCCGCTTAGCACAGCCTTGGGCGCGTCAATATCCCACTATCGGCGTGTGCTCCAGAGCACTTCCCATTCTCGGGCAGCGGACCTATGCATCCAAACGTTATATTCTAACGAAAGGACCTGTCATGATGACTCCGTCGAAGGCTATAGCTGCCGCCATGGCCCTGTCTCTCCCGGCCGCCGGCTGCGCCAGCCGCTCCGAGGACGTCGCTGCAGCTTATGTGTCTCCGATGGCCTACAGCAGCTATAGCTGCCGTGAGCTGAACGCCGAGGCTCAGCGCGTCAGCTCGGCGGCGGCCGCCGCCGGCATGCAGGATTCGGCGCGGACGCGCGATGCGGTGGCCACCACCGCCGCGCTGGTGGTCTTCTGGCCGGCCGCCTTCTTCGTCGGCGGCAACGGCGCTCAGACCGCCGAGCTCGCCCGCCTGAAAGGGCAGATGCAGGCCGTCGAGGAAGCCTCGATCCGCAAGCGCTGCGGCATCAGCTTCCGCCGCGTCTGAGCCCTGCCGGGTTCGAGTGAAAAGCCGCCGGTGCCCTCGCACCGGCGGCTTTTCCAGAGCATCGGACCCGAAAATGGACTTGCACTTTCGGGATCAATCCGATGCTTTTTCTTGAATCAAGAGCATCGTTCGGGCAGCCCCAGAGAGCCGCACGATGCTCTAGCGGGAGGCGAGACGGAAGACGTCCGACGCGGCCCTGAAATCGGCCTCTCGCCTGCGGCGGCGCTCCATGGCCTCGAAATCCTCGCCCCAGACGCTTTCCTGGTACACCTCGTCCACATGGGCGGCCGTCCAGGCCTGGTCCGTGTCGAGCCGCCCGGACGCATGCGCGAGTGCGATCAGCACCGAGCCGGAGAGCGTGGTCATCACGTGCAGGGCGGCGAGCGCGAAGGGGGACCTGATCCCCTCGATCACCGCCCGGATGGCGGCGATCGCCTCCTCGGGCTGGGTCACGTGCATGACGCCTTCCGCCAGGGTGAAGCGGGCGCCATGGCTGTCCCTCGCCCAATCGAGAATCGGGTTCCAGGCCGAATCCTGCGACTGGACCAGCCGCGCAGGCTCGCTTACCCGGTAAAGGATCAGGTCAGACCCAGCATAGCGCACGAGATCGTCCACCACCTCCGACTGTCGCGCCGCGACGCCGTCGATGGCCGAGTTGACGATGCGGGTGATCGGCATGGTGGACGGATCGACCTCGTCCCCCTGCCCCGACCATTCGCGGGCCATCGCCTCGGCGAGGGCTGAGGATGGCACGGCCAGGGCGTTCCTGCCGGGGGTCCTGGCCACGCGCCCGTCGAGGGTGAGATGGAAAAGGCCGTCCCGCTCCTCGACGCCCGCCTCCTTGTAGAAGCGCTTGGGCAGCGTCGGTTTCATGCCGGCCTGGGCGGCCCGCATGGGATCGGGCTCGTCCTGTGATGGGAACCAATCGGGAGTCTCTGTCATGGGGGAGAGATAGGCGCTTCGGTGAAAAGATGCGAGGGCCCGGCGCGTCCGCGCGGAAAACTTGCATTCTCCCTCAGGAGAGAAAGACCTCCAGCACCGGCTCGAGTTCCTCATAGCTGCCGACGATGCGGTCCGCCCCCGCCTCCTCCAGAGCCGCCACGGGCTGGAAGCCCCAGGACACGCCGACCGGCAACACCCCGGCAGCCCGCCCCATGGCCATGTCGTAGCTGGAATCGCCGATCATCATCGTGTCGCCCGGCGCGATGCCGAGTTCCTCCATGGCCTGCAGGATCATGGCCGGGTGAGGTTTGGAGGGCGCGTCGTCCGCGGTCTGGGTGGTGGAGAAGACCCCTTCCCAGCCCTGCTGCGTGATCAGCCGCGTCACGCCCTTCCGTGACTTGCCGGTGGCGAGCCCCAGCAGAACGTCCTCCCGGCCGGCGAGCCGCGCGATGCAGTCGCGGGCTCCCGGAAACAGCGGCGCCTCGTTCGCAGGATCGACATGCAGGACCGTGTAGGCGTCCTTGTAGGCTTGGGCCAACCCCTCGACCGGCGCCTTCGGCCCGGCGAGCACCGTGAAGGCCTCGATCAGGGACAGGCCGACGATGGAGAGCGAGCGCTCGCGGTTCGGCGGCGCCAGACCATAGGTCTCGAAAGCCCTGCGCAGGGAGGCCACGATCACGTTCTGGCTGTCGACGAGGGTGCCGTCGACGTCGAAAAGGATGAGCTTCACGTGAAATCCCGTGGGCGCTTAACCGCGAGGGTTGGAGCCATGGCAGACCTGGGGCGTGTTGATGTTCCAGTTCCCGCACTTGTCGCAGGCCGTCGCCAATAGGCCGAGGCCGATCACCAGCCCCACTCGAAGAATACGCGTCATCACCCGATGCCCCTGTGTCGAAGGAGCACCTTATTCAATTCATCCGTCCGCCGCCAGCGGACCCGTGCCCCTCGGTGCGGCCGTCCAGGGACATCCTCCCAGGAAAAGAGCGATGCGCTGACGGCTCGGACCTCGCCGCCCGCTGAATCGGCTCTATGTCCCATCAACTCGCCAAGCCCCATCGGGCATAACAGTCAATGAACGCACCTTACGACGTGAACGACGCCCTTCGGCGGCGGATCGAGGAACTGGAACGCGCCAACCGAGAGCTGCGCCTGCAGATTCGCGTGCAGGATCGCTTGTCTCAGGCAACCGCGCGGGTTCACGAATCCAAGGATCGGGAGCATGCGGACGAGATGTCCTCCGCGACACGCCGCATCGAGACGCTGCAGGATTCGCGCTCGTCCCTGCAGGCCAGCGAGAGCCGGTTGCGCGAGAGCGAAAAGAGGGCGCGCTCCAGCGAGAAAAAACTGAGGCAGATCGCCGACAACCTGCCGGCCCTGATCGCCTATGTCGATGCGGAGCAACGCTACCGGTTCAACAACAAGGCCTATGAGACGTGGATCCTCCGGAGGCCTGAGGATCTGTTCGGCCTCCATGTGTGGGATGCCATAGGGGATGAAGCCTATGGTCGCGCGAAGCCGTTCATCGATGTGGTTCTGGCGGGCAAGCGCACCTGGCACGAGTGGTGGGCGCACTTTCCCGGCGGTCTCCGCTTCGTGAGATCGGAGTATATCCCCGATCTGCGGGAGGACGGCAGCGTGGCCGGATTCTACGTGCTCGTCTCCGATCTGACCGACATCAAGCGCTCGCAGGCCGCGCTTGCCGAAAGCGAGCGCCGGCTGCGGCTGGCGGTCGATGCGGGACGCATGGCGATCTGGGAAACCGATAGCGCAACCGACATGATCAGGTCGTCACCGGAAATGAACCACCTGCTCGGCCTGCCGCCCGATTGCGATCCCAGCGCGGAGGACATCGTGGAGCGCTATGCTCCGGGCGAGAGGGAGAAGCTGCGGCGCGTGACCCTGGAAGCGCTGGCGCACGGCGACCGCCACGCCGAGACGGAACTGGAGGTGGTCTGGCCCGACGGCTCGCGGCGCTGGCTGCTTCTGCGGGTCGAGATGCGGGATATCGTGAACGGAATTCCCGGCCGCACCATCGGCGTCGCCTTCGACATCACCGCCCGCAAGCGGGCCGAGGAGCATCAGCAGCTGCTCATCAACGAGCTCAATCACCGGGTGAAGAACACGCTCGCCACCGTGCAGTCCATCGTTGCGCAGAGCCTGCGCAATGCGGCCACGGCGGCTGAAGCCCAGGACGCGGTCGAGGGGCGCCTGTTCGCCCTCTCGCGCGCCCACGACGTCCTCACGCGCGAGAACTGGGACGGCGCCTCCCTGCGCGAGGTCGTGCAGCAGGGCATCGAACCCTTTCAGGGGCTCCAAGACCGCTTCGAGGTTTCCGGAACCGACATCCGCCTGCCGCCTCGCATCGCGCTTCCCCTCGCCATGGCGTTTCAGGAACTCGGCACCAACGCGGTGAAATACGGAGCCTTGTCGAACGAGGCTGGCCGCATCGCGGTCGACTGGTCGGTGCTGGACCAGGACACCGGCCAGCACCTCAGGATCGTCTGGCGGGAGAAGGGCGGGCCACCGGTCGCCCCGCCCGCGCGCCGCGGCTTCGGGACAAGGCTCATCGAGCGCAGCCTGGCCCAGGAGCTGAACGGCTCGGTGGTGATCGACTTCGCGCCGCCAGGGGTCGTCTGCACGATCGACGCGCCCCTGACCGGTAGCTAGAGCGGATTCGATTTAGGTGAACTCGTATCCGCAGTTACTGAGATAGTTCTGGCACTCCTCGGCGGGGAAGCGATCGAGCAGTTCTCCGATAGTGCTCCAGAGTACCT
>NZ_SPJX01000664.1 GCF_004458765.1 Microvirga pakistanensis
AGCTCGTCAGGCTCATAACCTGAAGGTCACAGGTTCAAATCCTGTCCCCGCAACCAACACACCAAAGCCCCCTGAACGCAACCCGCGTCAGGGGGCTTGGCGTATCAGGGGTCTGCTATGGCAACGACGCAGGCTTGCGGGCTATCCAAACCACAAAACACCACACCACAAAGACACACAACCAGACCTCACACCAAGTCACAAGCGTCTCCACGGTTCAATAGAAGCGGCTTCGCCTTTTCACCGCCTCAAGAGCACACAATCCTGCCGCTACATCACTTAAATGATAATCTCGCGCCCTCGCAGGAGACTGTGTTCGACAATACGTTCGAAGGTTGGACAAGTGGTCCCAGGAGCGCGCACCGACATCGCGACCCTCCTCTTGTTTTATTCAACCATCATGAGGTGAGACAGACAGCATTCTGCAACGGACAAAAGGTCAACTCCTCCATCTCTGTCCTGCGAGGAGCTGACCCGGTTTCTCATGCAGCCATATTATCCGAGATGCCGCGAGCCTCTGCGAAGGCAATGAGCGCAGTTTCGTTCTCAACACGATGACGCTGGTCGATGACCCAGCCGTCTCCATCCTGAACCACGATATAGCCCCTCGCCTGGAGGCGAGAGACTAGTGCCTGAACTCCTCTTCTCTCTGTCTTCGTGACACCACGCTCCGCGATGAAACGGTTGATGGCGGCCTGAGCGGCTTGGGCGAGATCGACAGCATCGGCACGACTTGTCGCCTTGGCTTTCGCCTGAGCCGCGACGCGTGCCGGATCCCGGCGCACGGATTTCCATCCACCTCGGCCAGAGACCTGAACCGGATCCGAGCTCGGACTTGGCTCGGCACGGATCGCCGCCGGCGCTTCTACCACAAGGATCTTTGGAGGCGGAGCCGACGGCTGCGTCTGACGAGGAGATGCGGCCTGAGACACAACCTGTGCCGCGGGAATAACAGGCTTCCTTGCAAGAGATTTGGAAAGAGATCTGGTGGGGGTGGGATTTGGCTCGTTCGAAGAAGGTTCGTGTTCGCGCACGAGCGGCGCAGCCTGGTGCGCACGACGCTGTGATGGCACATGAACATCGGCTGCCTTTGCTTGAACCTTCATGGGCGCGACTCTCGCAATGCGGTCCGCTTGCGCATCGACGATACGCTTGCCGAGTTCCGCAAGGCGCTTGTCGATGCGGCGCTTCTCCGCGATGGCATCAGTCGCGGCTCGGACCATGCCGGCCTCCGCTTCGGAGACGAAAGTTTTCAGGCGCTCCGCCAGGGTAGTTTCCAGGTCCTTGAGCACACGCTCAAGGGCAGCACGAGGGTGGTAAGCCGGCGCAGGATATGCCCTGTTGACGAGATTTCTCCCTTGCGCTTGAGGTGCAGCGCCGGGAACGGAAAGCGATTTCTTCGCGACACTTCGCGTGGGAAGGCCTGACTTCTGCGGGAGCAACTTCGCAGGCCTTGTCGCCGTTCCGGACGCTGTGATCTTTGCCAGCTTTGAGAGATCCCTGACACCGATCAGCTCAAGGTCCTGCATCTTCCAGCGTATCTGGGTGACGGTTCTCCCGAGCGCCTCCGCAATCCTCTTGTCCGTCATGGGTGGGTCTGCGGACACGAGCTCGCGCAGGCGAGCGACGCTTGCCTCGTCCCATGGCTGATGGGGTTGGACAAGCGTGCCGATCAGGCGCGCTCTGGCATATGTGGCGGGCACCGGTCTCCCGAGTTTCGCAGCCGTAACAGGAACCGGAACTTTCGCAGCTCTGTCACGGCGCAGAATCTCAAGCTCTTCTTCTGTCCATACCCTGTTCACGTCAGGGCGCTCCTTCTCTCAGCGGGCTGGGATCCGGCGGTCCTGCATCACGATCCAATAAAGACGCGAAGGAAGAGGAGGCTGCCGGACCACACCGGCAACGAAATTCGTTTAAACCGGCTGCAGGGGGGAAGACACCATGGCGATGGTGCCGGTTCGTGCGGAGTCCATCACACGGGGCGAGAAAGCGGATCTAAAACGAGATCGCTGCTCCGGCCCATGCTCCCGGGGATCGAGGCTCATGACCCGGCACATGCTTCGCCAGGCCGGCCGAAATGGTCTGATGGGACTGAATCGCAGATGCATGGGCAATGTTCGAATGGGAACGAACCCGTTCTGTAGTCAGCTTTCTTCCGAAACTCAACAGCGCATCGCTCTTGAGACAGCACAATCTGCAGGGATCTCTCACGGGATTTTCCGCGCAGGTCATGCTCCAGCGCTCCTGCGCACGTCAGGCATAACTGCCCCATCAACCAGTGACGGATGAGCGCAGGGGAGAGGCAATCGGGGCGGCGGGACCGCCCCGACGGAGGACTACTGGGCCGCTCGAAGTCCCGACCGTTCGCTCAGCTTCGTGGCGTGGTCGATCACATGATAGATGTAGTTCTGCTCGACCGCGCCGGCAAAGAGGTGAGCCCAGGGTCCACCTGCGAAGATCGCAACATCCTCGCCTCCATGCGTCTCGCTGTCGAGGGGCACCAGAGATTGCTGCTTATAGTCCGGCGAGGTCGTGTTAGCGGGAGTCGGACGCGGCTCGTTCTCTTTCACGGCGCCAGGGCCATTCGCATATCCGAGGGTTGTGAAGGGCTTTCCATCCTTTCCAAGTTTGGGCTTCCCGTCAGGCTCAATGATCGTCTCGAGGATCGGGTTGCCGCGCTTCGGATAGCCGCTGATGGTCAGCGTGTGGCTGTGGTCCGCGGTCACGATCACCAGGGTCTCGTCCAGGTTCACCTTCTCCAGGGCCGCTTTGATGGCATTGTCGAACGCCACCATGTCCTCGAGCGATCGATACGCATTGCCGTCGTGATGGGCGTGATCGATGCGCCCGCCTTCCACCATGAGAAAAAACCCGTTCGGATTCTGTCTCAGCATGTCGATGCTTTTCACGGTCAATTCTGCGAGAGACGGCTCGCCGCCATTGTCTTTGAGTCGGTCGGCTTCGTAGCGCATATGTGACCGCTCGAAGAGCCCCAGGACGTGCGGGGTCTTGGAATCGAGCTTGTCGAACTGCTCCTTGTTCCACAGGAATACGCCACTGTTGGAATAGCGATTCTGCCATTCCTGCACGAGGTTGCGCCCGTCTTTGCGGGACCCCTTGCGGTCCTTATCCTCGGGATCGTTTTCGGTTTCCGGCAGGAAGCGATCGCGGCCGCCGCCCAGGATGACCTCGAACCCGTCGCCGTGCGGCCACGCTGCAAGTTGTTGAGCAATATCCCAGCATCCTGCCGCAATGGCTTCCGGCGGCATGTTCGAGTCCGCTTCCCAGTCACGATGGGGCGTATGCGCATACATGGCTGCTGGGGTTGCATGGGTGATGCGGGCCGTCGAGACGATGCCGGTGGCCTGCCCTGCCCGCTCGGCCAAGGCAGCAAGGCTGAGGACCTCTCGGCCCTTCGATCCGGCGCAATCGCCAACCTCGACTTCGCTATTCACTCCGATCACGTCGTTGCGTGTCTTGACGCCGGTCACCATGGCGACTGCGGTGGGCGCAGAGTCCGCCACCTGTGCATCGTGAGTGTAGGTCTTCGAAAGAGCGGCATAGGGCAGCTTCTCCATGGCGAGGGAGTTCGACTCGCCATCGACACCACGCTTCTGCCCCTCATAGATCCGGCCGGCCGTCACCGTGGAGATGCCCATGCCGTCTCCAACGAACAGGATCACGTTCTTTGCGCGGTTGGTGTTGGGCGACATGCGGAGGCGCTCCTGGAGAGCGGCCTGAGCTGAACGGAAATAGGCATCGTTGACCTGAGGCAAGGTGTTCTGGGCGTACGCAATGCTACCTGTAGCGGCCAGCAGGGCCGTAAGACTGGCAAGTCGTCGCATAACTTTCCTCCCGTACCCATCGTCGGCCGCGAAGAGGCCTATGGGATACAGGAGAAGTAGCACTCATGCTTGAGCCGCCTAGTCTCCGAGCAGAAAACTGTCGTGCCGAGTACTCCTGCTCGATGCGGGAACAATGATTCAGGCTACCGATACCGCAAAGGACGCTTTCAGATCGGAATAGAGTCGGCGGAACAACGCCCGGCGTGGCTCCAGAGTCTCCACCAAGTCAGGCTCCGGTTCGATGACATGAGAGACAGGTGGCGGGGGACAGGCCTCATCGACACTTGCCCTCGTGGCGGCGATTCCGGCCAAGCGCGCTGCACCCAGTGCCGGCCCCACCTCCCCTCCCTGGTGATATGTGAGGGGCCTCTGCAGCGCCGCCGCCAGGATCCGCCCCCATAGTCTCGAGCGAGCACCTCCGCCGATGACGGAGAGTGTTTTGATCGTTCCACCATGGGCTTCGAGGGCCTCCAGCCCATCCGCCAGAGCGAATGCCACCCCTTCAAGAGCGGCACGGCCGAGATCGGCCCGCGTTGTCGCCCCGTCGAGTCCGAAGACGACGCCTGAAGCGCTGGGATCGTTGTGAGGCGTCCGTTCTCCACTGAGATAGGGCAGGAAGACAAGGCGGCTCCGGTTCTGGATTGCAAGACCTGCCGCTTCCGTCTCGGCGAGCAGCGAGGCTTCGTCGGGAGCGCCAACGAGGCGAGCCGTGAACGACAGCGTGGCAGCCGCCGACAAGATCACCGCCATGCGATGCCACATGCCGGGAATGCAGTGACAGAACGCATGAACCGCCCGCTCGGGATCCTTCTTAAGGGCATCGTCGGCTACGAAGATCACCCCCGATGTGCCGAGCGACAGGAAGGCCGCACCAGGGCGCACGACGCCGATCCCGACGGCTCCAGCGGCATTGTCGCCGCCGCCTCCGGCGACCGGGATGCCAGGACGGAGACCTAGCGTCATCGCGGCCTTCCGCGAAAGATGTCCGGATACTTCGGTTCCTTCGACGAGGCGCGGCATCTGTCTCTCGTCGAGGCCCGTCGCTTCGAGCATCGCAGCGGACCATTGTCGCTTCTCGACATCCAGCCAAAGAGTCCCGGCAGAATCGGACATGTCGCTCACGGCCTCGCCCGTGAGCTTCAGGCGGATCCAGTCTTTCGGGAGCAGAATGCGCGCTATGCGCGCAAAAACATCAGGCTCGTTCTTGGCGACCCAGATGAGCTTGGGAGCGGTAAAGCCCGGCATCGCCAAGTTCCCGGTGATGGTGCGGCTGGCAGGCTCACGCCGCTCAAGCTCCTTGCATTCCGCCCCTGCACGTCCGTCGTTCCAGAGAATGGCCGGTCGGAGGACCTCGTCGCTCTGGTCCAAAAGAACCGCACCGTGCATTTGTCCGGAAAGGCCGATCCCAGTCACGCCGTCGAGAGAGCGACGCGCCCGCAAGCTGCGGACGGCAGCCACAGCGGCATCCCACCATGCCTGCGGTTCCTGCTCGGACCAGAGAGGGTGCGGACGTGACAGGGCGAGCGGCACTGCTGCCTCGTCGATAACCGTTCCACTTTCTTTGATGAGAAGAACCTTGACGCTGGAGGTGCCTAAATCAATGCCCATGTACATCGGCTACCTCCTTCATGACATCGCTCGTTGCTCATGGTGTAGCAGTTGGTGTCAACCGAGCTTTCCATCTAGGTAGCGTTGCAGCGTCGCGCGCGTGCCTTCCCGCCAGATGGAGTCGAGTGCCGTTTGGAAACGTGAACGGAACTGCGGTACTGCGGCAAGATCGCCGAAAATGTCATGCAGCTCCAAGAAGACGCCAGGGTTCCCTCGGGCCGCGAGGGCAGCTGGCGTCAAGCGCTCGGCATTCGCATCATTGAGCAGGATCTGTTCGCCTGCATCGGTCGTTGCTGCGCAATAGCGGCACCAAAGAGCGGATTCCAGCGCAAGCCCGGTCACATCAGCTCCCGCCTGCAGCCGGGCGCGGGTGGACGGCAGGATGAACTTCGGCTGCCGGTTCGAACCGTCCTGTGCCAACCGGGGAACGGTATCGCCGACGTCAGGATTGGAAAAGCGACGAGCGATGAGCTGATAATACCCGATCAGGTCGACGCCCGGCACCGGTGGCACATGAGGAATGATCTCTTCAGCCTCCAGCTTGTCGAGAAAGCCCCGCACGAGCGGATCCGCCATGGCGTCATGGACGAAATGTATGCCCAGCAGGGCGGCCGGATAGGCGATGGCCGCATGCCCTCCATTGAGGATGCGCAGTTTCATCAGCTCGAAGGCTGCAACATGCGGCGTGAAGGTGACGCCGACCTCCTCGAGGGCAGGTCGTCCTGTGGGGAAGCGGTCCTCGAGGACCCACTGCCGGAAGGGCTCGCAGAAGACAGGCCAGTTGTCGCGGATGCCGAACCGCTCCTCCAGGATGGCGCGCTCCCGGTCCGTGGTGGCAGGAGTGATGCGATCGACCATGCTGTTAGGAAATGCGACGGCCTCGCGCACATAAGCAGCGAGGGACGGGTCGATCAAATCGGCGAGGCCTGCGACGGCCTCCATGGCCACGCGCCCATTATGGGGGATGTTGTCGCACGACATGATCGTGAAAGGAGCGAGGTTTCGCTCGCGACGTCGCCTCAAGGCCGCCAGCAGCACGCCGAACACGCCTCTGGGCGTGTCGAGATGGGATGCGTCGTAACGGATTTCCGGATGCTCCGGGTTGAAGGATCCAGTCGCCGGATCGATGCAATAACCACCCTCCGTTACCGTCAGAGACACGATCCTGATGGCTGGGTCATCCAATGTATCCACGATGGCCTTGCCACTTTCGCTGACTGGCACGAAACCAATCATGGATCCAGTGACGCGTGTGCGATTGGCTCCAGGCTCCAGCTCCAGAACCGTCGTGAGCCAGTCCTGGGACTCCAGCGCTTGCCGCATGGCGGCATCGCCCGAGCGGACGCCCGCGCCGACGATCGCCCAATCCAGATTTTTTCCAAGGTTGAAAAGATCATCCAGGTATACGGCCTGATGGGCACGATGAAAGTTCCCGACCCCGATGTGGAGAATCCCTGCGCGCAACGCGTCGCGCGCATATCGTGGCGTGGCGATCGCCTCTGGAAGTAACGTAAGGTTATGAAGGGAAAGGGATTGAGCCATCTGACTTGAACCTGTCCACTGAGACACCGGGATCCATCTATCGTGAAGGAGCAAGCCTGCACAAGCCGCAACACCTCGGCTGACGCTCCCGTGATGTATCAATTGATCATGAACCCTCCGTCCACAGGCAGCGCAAGCCCGTTCAGCATGGCGGCCCGATCGCTCAGAAGATAGAGAATAACCTCAGCGATATCATCGGGCTCTGCAAAACGTCCTAAGGGAATGCGCGAGAGCATCCGCGCCGACTTCTCGGGATCGCTCCAGGCCTTCGTCGCCATCGGTGTGAGCGTGACCGTCGGGTTGATGGCATTCACACGAATCCCGTGGCGTCCGAGTTCGTTGGCCATGACCCGCGTCAAGGCATCGAGTGCGCCTTTCGAAGCGCAGTATGCCGCGTGGTCTGCAAAACCGATGAAGGACGACACCGACGAAACATTCACGATCGCACCCGGCAATCCACGAGCCACGCGATCGCGCGCATATTCCTGGGCGATGATCATCGGCGCGCGCGTATTGACCGCATAGATCCAATCGAATGTTTCGGCGGTTACCTCAAGGAAGGAATCGAGCGCCGTCGTTCCCGCGCAGTTCACCAGATAGTCGACCGGCACGGCCACACGGGCGGCCTCCCGGGTCGCGGTGGCATCAGCAAGGTCGACGACGATGGACCGGCATCCGATTTCGCCCTCCAGACTGTCGAGATCCTCTTTCGTGCGGGTCATCGCCACAACCTGAGCACCACGATTCGCCAGGAGCTTGGCAGTCGCCCGGCCGATCCCCTTGCCGGCCCCCGTCAGAAGAACACTCTTGCCCTCAAATTCCATTCGGCTCTCCATCAAGACAACCGCTGTCCTGTCATCTTGTCAAAGAGATGCGCCTTGTCGGCATCGAGGCGAATGCCGAGGCGTTCGCCCGGGCGCAACACAATCCGCTCCCGGAAGACACCTACCAGCGGATTGGAACCGAGTCTCATGAAGGCCTGCGTCTCCGAACCCGTCGGCTCGATCACGGAGACATTCGCCACCTGCCCCCCCTCGCCCAGCGCGATGTGCTCCGGGCGAAGGCCGTAAACGATCTTCTGCCCATCACTGACCTGCTTGGGCAGGACTGACACCGGGAGCTCAATTCCGTCCTCGGTTCTCACCTGAGGGCGGCCGTTGACGACCGAAATCTGTCCCTCGATGAAGTTCATGGCCGGCGATCCGATGAAGCCAGCCACGAACAGGTTCCTGGGCCGGTCGTAGAGTTCGAGGGGCGCGCCGATCTGCTCCACGATGCCGTCGTGCATGACCACGATCTTGTCGGCCATGGTCATGGCCTCGATCTGATCGTGCGTCACGTAGATCGTCGTGGTCTTGAGGCGCTGGTGCAGTTCCTTGATCTCGACGCGCANCCGCTGGCGCTGCCCGCCCGAAAGCTGACGCGGATAGCGCTCGAGCAGTTTCTCCAGGTCGAGAATAGCCGCCGCCCGCCTGACCTTCGCGTCGATCTCGGATTTCGGGCGCCCCTTCAATCTGAGGGAGAAACTCATGTTATCGTAGACCGTCATATGGGGATAGAGCGCATAGTTCTGGAACACCATGGCGATGTCGCGGTCCTTCGGCGGCTTGTCGTTCACGATGTTCCCGCCGATCCTGACGTCGCCCGATGAGATTTCCTCGAGCCCCGCGATCATGCGGAGCAAGGTCGATTTCCCGCAGCCGGAAGGGCCGACCAGGATGACGAACTCGCCGTCGTCGATGTCCACGGTTACCCCATGGATGACTTCAGCAGAGCCATACCGCTTCCTGACATTGACAATGGAGACTGGCGCCATGTTTCCTCCGCTAGTCCTGGTCCTGCATATCGATTTGAATCTTCACCTCCCCTTTCGGGGCGGAGGCCGCATATTCAAAGGCTTCGACGCTCCTGGAGAAAGGAAAGGTCCGTGTGATCAAAGGACTGACATCGATAGCGCCCGAAGCAAGCATGGCGATACAGCGTGGGAAGACATGAGCGTAGCGAAAAACGTGCTCGACCCGAGCCTCTTTCACCTGAGCCTTGGCGACGTCGTAAGCGATCGGCTCCAGCGGGATGCCCACATAAATGACCCTCCCTCCAGGGCAAAGCGGGTCGAACACATCGGCCGCGGCTTTCTCGTTCCCGGAGCATTCGAACACGATATCGGCCCCCCATCCGTCCGTTTCCGCACGCACCGCCTCGACGAGATCGCGGTCGCGCACATTGACCGGGTTGACCGGGCCCAGCGTCGCAGCAATCGCGAGCTTGTCGTCATCGACGTCGCTCACGATCACCCGAGCACATCCAGCTGCAAGAGCCGAGAGGACCGTCACGAGACCGATCGGTCCAGCACCGATGACGACCGCGATGTCCCCGGGCCTGACCTGAGCCTTCGTCGCCGCATGAACCCCCACAGCCAGGGGCTCAACCATGGCCGCCGCTTCGAAAGACACATTGTCCGGCAGCTTGAACGTAAAATCCGCAGGATGAACGACACTCGGACGGAGGACACCGTGAATCGGAGGCGTGGCCCAGAACCTGACGGCGGGATCGAGATTATACAATCCCAGGCGCGTCGCCCGGCTGGCCGGATCCGGGACTCCCGGTTCCATGCAAACCCGGTCCCCCACATTGAACTCGTGAACGGCAGCGCCGACCTCGGAAATGACACCGGCTGCCTCGTGGCCGAGAACCATAGGCTCCCGAACCACGAACGGGCCGATGGCGCCATGCGTGTAATAATGCACATCGCTGCCGCACACGCCCACGACCTTCAACTGGATACGAACATCCCGCGGGCCAAGCTCCTCCTCGACGACGTGATCACGGAGAACGAGCTTTCCCTTTTCCTCAAGAACGAGCGCTTTCATCGAAGCTCCTCCTTATCCACGCATGACAATGATTGCCCCAAGGACCAGCGACAACACCGTGGCAACGCCGAGAGGGAGAGCAGCTTCGACGAAGCGCATCCAGAACAGGTGCAAGGCCACGAACAGCAAGACCGCGATGAAGACACGGTCAAACGCATTGGTCTCAATAGGTAGGAAACCGTGCCGCCTCCCCTCAGTTTTCTCCGCTCGATCGCTCACAGATCACTCCTTGACAGCCCCGAAGGTAAGACCCGCCACGATGTGACGCTGCGCTAGGCCGAGCACGAGAAGGGCCGGGACAAGGGTCAACATCGCCGTCGCAGCCATCCGACCCCAATTGGTGCCGGTGACGGTCACGAACTCGGCAAGTCCAGTCGTAATGGTTCGCGCGTGCACGCTGGTCAACGTTGCCGCGAACAGGTATTCGTTCCACGCGAACACCCAGGTGAGAATTCCGGTGACAGCAAGACCAGGTTTGGCCAGTGGCAGGATGACTTTGGTCAGGACCTGCCATGTGTTGGCGCCGTCGACGAAGGCAGCCTCATCAAGCTCCTTCGGAATTGCGTCGATCATCCCCCTCAAGGTCCAGATCGCGAACGGAAGATTGAAGACGCAATAGAGAAGGATCAGGCCGATCTTCGTGTCGAACAGCCTTACATCCGCCACCACAAAGACCTGGGTATAGAGAAGGAACAGCGGCAGCAGGAATACTGCCGGCGGCGCCATACGGTTTGTGATCGTCCAGAAAAACAGGTTTTCCTTCCCTGGCAGCTTGTAGCGCGACAAGGCATAGGTTGCGAACAGGGCCAGGGTCGTCACGAGAACTGCATTTGCCGTGGCAATAACAATGGAATTGACCATGTACCGTTGGAACGCCGGATCGCTCACCGTGCTCGTATAGTTTTCGGTGAAGAAGCTCGTGATCAGGAAACTCGGGCTGCCGAACAGCTGGACGCGGCTCCTGGCGGAGACGACGAACATCCAGTAGATCGGCAGCAGCGTGACGATGCTGGAGATAAGCCAGAACAGAATGGCCCCAAGCGAAGCCGACGCTTTGTTGCGCAAGTGACGCATCAGTCAGCCCTCTTCAAGTCGCGCCGTGCGACGAGCCCCGCGTAGAGCATCCAGCAAAGGACGATCGTAAGATAGAGTGTGATGAGCGACATGGCTGATCCATACCCGTAATCGGTTTTTGGAAACACCACACGCCAGATGTGCAGCCCGATGTAACGTGTGGCGGCCCCGGGCCCGCCGCCGGTCAGCATCCAGACCTCGTCGACGGTGCGCAGCGCATCCATCATCCTGATGAAGACCGTTGCGAGAATGGCAGGCTTCAGCAGCGGCAGGGTGATATGCCAGAAAATCTGAAAGCGGTTCGCGCCATCGATCTGGGCCTGCTCGAACGGCTCCTTCGGCAAGGAGGAGAGCGCCGCGAGAAGGGTTAGTGTGACGAGTGGCGTCCAATGCCACACATCCATGACAACCGTGGTGAAAAAGGCTTGATCGATATATCGGCTGATGTTGAACTCATAGCCGAACCAGCGGTTCAGGTAATACGGCAAGGGTCCGAGGCCGGGCACCGTCAGAAGGCGCCAAGTGGCGCCGACAGCGATCGGGGCGATCACAAGCGGCAATGTGTGAATGGTGCGGAAGAACCCCTTGCCGGGAAAGTCCCGCATGAACGCTTGGGCCAGAAAGTATCCCAGCACGATCTCGCTCACGACGGCAAAGAACGCGAATTTCAGCGTCAGCCACAGGGAGTAGAGGAACTGGTCGTCAAAGACGAGGCGCCTGAAATTGTCGGCTCCCGTAAACCGCATCTCAGGGTCGGCAGCGAAACTGTTCCACTGCGTGAAGCCGATGACAAGCACGTAGAGGAAGGGTAGAACCCCAAAGACGAACAGGATGAGGAGGGTCGGCGCGAGGAATAGCCATCCCACCGAGGACGAACGCATCGTGTGCTCCTGCCAACCGATCCCGACGGATCAGCGATTTGGGTTTGATGGCCACCGCAGCGGAACGCGGTGGCCAAGAGAGTTCAGGAGGATAGGTGCTTTACTTACGGTAGCCCAGATTCTTCAACTCTGCATCCGCTGCAGCAGCCGCCTTGTCGAGCGCTTCGTCAGGCTTCAGCTCGCCTGTGATCGCCTGGTAGATGAAGGGAGCGATAGCCTCACGCACCTGATTGTGGAACGGGAAGGGAGGAGCACCACGGAAGAGCGGTCCTTTCTCGCGCATCAGGGTGTAATAGCCGTCGACCTTCTTGTCCTGCTCCTTCACCTTCGGATCATCGTAGGTGGCATTATGGGTGATGCGCGATCCGGCAAGTGCCCAGTCCGCCTGCACGGATTCTTGCCCGATGTACTGCAGCCAGAGCAGAGCGGCCTTCTTGTTCTTCGACGAATGCGGGATGCCGAAGGCGCCGCCGTCGTAATAGCCGATATAGCCCTGGCCCGATGTGGCCTGCTCGATGACGCCGGGTTCAACGGGCGGGAGCGCCACACCGACCTTTCCGACGACTGTCGACTTCTTGTCATCCGTTGCGATCCAGGCGGCATTCTCTCCGTATACGAGTCCTTGTGCCGCCCTGCCCGCAGCGAAGGTCGCGGCAATCTCGTCCCAGGTGCTCGATGTCGATTCCGGTGGTGCATAGGCGAGATTGCCGATCCACCAAGCGAGAGCCGCCTTGGCTTCGGGACTGTTGAGACGCCCGCCATTCGCAACCGATGCGCCATAGGTCTTCGCATCGATACCCCAGTTGTAGATCCCATAGGTCGGGAAAACGCTTTCGACCACCTCATAAACCGATGCAGGATGGCCCGAGGCCGCCTGGACGGTTGTTCCCCAAAGCTCCCCGCCGCTGGACTTTCCCCATTCCGTGAAGAACTCAGCGATCTGGCGATATTCCTTGTGATCCTTTGCCGGGGCAAGGTCGGCGCCGTATTTGGCCTTGTAGGCCTCCTTGACCTTGGGATCGTTGAACAGGTCCTTGCGGTACAGATAGACCTTGATGAAAGCCTCCATCGGAACGCCGAACAGGTTGCCCTTGTCGTTCTTGAAGTTGTCAACGAAGCTCGTGAACTTCGATATGTCGAAAGTGGGCGACTTGAGATTGGGGCTTTCGTTCAGATCCGCAGTGATATCCACCAGGAAATTGCGGGCGAGATAGCTGTAGATGATGTCCTGCTCGATATAGACGAAGTCATAGATGCCGGTATTGGCTTCCATGTCCTTGATCGCCTTGTCGTACATCTGGTCCCAGGACGTTGCCTCGAACTCGACCTTGATGCCGGTTGCCTTCGTGAATGCAGGACCCAGGACGTCCTTGGCGTAGTTGGACGGCGGCGTGCTCTCGGAGATGCCTCGGATGGTCGTCCCTTCCAGTCCTTTCGCAGCGTCAGACCAAAAGTCGGCAAGCGCCGGAGTCGTGCTTGAGAGCAATGCAGTCGCAAATGCAGAGGCGATCAGTCCCTTGAAGTGATACATGGCGTTTTCCCTCCCGAACTCGTTCTGGCGAAAGACGCATTGTCGTTTCGCCGAGAACAGAATATGCGGCGCCCCTCCTTGGGAGCTGGCCGTATTGTTTTGGCAGGCTCGGGGCGAACAAATCAGAAGGTGATTGTCTGACCCGGCTCCCGGAAGCTGCGCGAACGTCTCGTGCCGCTTCCTAGGAAATTTTATGAAGCGCCGGCGAACTCTTCCACGCCTCTCCTCATCGGGATTTGTACTTTTTTGTCCGCCGTCGGGTTAAATCCGTATCTGGACGACAGGAAAACATGGTCCTGAAGCGGAGCCGGCCCCGGCGTGGTGCAGCGGCGCGCCGTTCGACGATAGGCGGAAGGTGTTTGATCGCAGAACTTCACGAATTGTCGATTGAAGTTCGCAATATTGTTGAACCCGACGTCAAAGCAGATCTCGGTGACGGATCGGTCGGTGTGAGCCAAGAGCGTGCAGGCAGAGTAAATACGCGTCTGGTTGACATATTTCGCGAAGGTATGCCCGGTCTGCTTCTTGAAGAAGCGCGAGAAGGCGCTCGGCTCCATCCCGCAGAGTTGTGCAACGGCGGTCAGATGAACGTCCGAATAATAATTGTTGTGAATGTAGTTGATGGCACGCTCCGCTTTTTCCGACGGGCGCGACGGGATCGTGGCAGCGGGAGCACGATGGGACAGCGTTCTGCGCTCGGAAGGATTTCTTGCCAGTATCGCCATCAGTTCCAGAAAGAGGATCATCCGTCGCGCACCTTGAGCGCCACCGATCTGCCTGAGAAGGGCGGCCCCCTGACGCGCGGTTTCACCAGAGAACAGCAGTCCGAATGCAGCCTCGGACAGCAGCACCTGAACCTCCTCGAATTCAGGAAAGTTCGTGCAAATCCGATCGGCGCATTCGGGGCTGAACTGGATCAGCATGTCTCTGTCAGGAACGGTCAGGCTTCCTGAATCACTCAGCCAGTTGTGAGGCAGGTTGGGGCCGGTCAGGACAAGGCACTCGGGCTCGAAAGGACCAACGAAATCCCCGATCATCATGGTACCCGAAGAGTTCTGGATGAGATGGAGTTCGTATTCGGCGTGATAATGCCATTTCGCTAGGTGATGAGGGTAGTCATGCACGTTCCACCGAAACGATGCGGATGGTGGAAAGACAATAACTTCATAGACTGGGACCGACTTGCGTTCCATTCTCGCCGCCCTCCATGTCGTGCAGCAGACCGTTTCCTCATCGTTCCGCTCATTGGCGGTTATCGTTCTCGCGTCCTTTCGACAGATCCGCGTTCGTCGAATTGAGCCGAATACGCTGACTGTTTTACAGGCTTCCCCAGTGAATCTCGCTTCCCGGGCCAGATTTGATTTTAGGATACCATTTCGTAGCGTCGATCCTTGGCGACTTCTTGGCTTGGATTTGCCACGAATTCAGCCGCACGATGTCCCAGCATCATGGCGGCCGCATTCGTGTTGGCGGAAGGGATGAACGGTATAGCGGAGCAATCGATCACCCGAAGGCCTTCGATCCCTCGCACCCGCATCCGGGCATCGAGCACGGCCGTCGGGTCGCTGTCCGGACCCATCCGGGCGGAGCCCGAGGGGTGATAATTGGTTTTGACGGTCTTGCCGCAATAATCGGCGAGAGCCTCGTCACTCTCCACGCCGGGTCCGGGCAGCAGCTCGTCCGCAATTTTCGGTCCAATCGGCTTCGTTGCAAGCAGCCGGCGGGCGAAGCGGAGGGAAGCCAATGTCAGGCGCAGATCGTCCGGATGACCAAAGAAATTCGTGTCGACGATGGGCTTGTCCGCAGGGTTCGAGGAGCGCAGCCGGACTGAGCCGCGCGCCCTTGGTCGGAGCAGGCACGAAGTCAGCGTAACGCCATAGGTTGGCTTTGCGCTCGATACGTCCCGGTCCAGATACACGATCGGCGCGCAGTACAGCTGAACGGTCGGCCGCTCGCCACCGTCCGGATCGTAGAACAGACAGGCTTCAATTCCGGTCGTCGTGACGGGTCCGGTCCCGAAGAGAACATACTGGAGGCCGTTTCGCACCATGCGCCAGCCTTTGTCCTGCATGAAGTATCCGCTGGGCCGGTGCGTCGATGCGATCAGCGGCACCTCATGATGATCCTGCAGATTGGCTCCCACTCCCGGAAGGTCGGCCGCCACGGGGATCTCATGCTCCCTCAGGTGATCGGCTGGGCCGAGCCCCGACAGCATAAGCAGTTTCGCCGTGTTGTATGTGCCCGTCGCCACGAGCACTTCGCCATCGGCATAGGCCTGAGCCTGCTGCCCGTTGGTGCTGTACTCCACGCCGACGGCGCGGCCGGCCTTGATGAGAATCCTGGTGACGAGAGCGTCCGTCACGACGGTCAGGCGCGGATCCCCCATGACCTGTGACAGGAACGCCGCCACGGCGTCACAGCGCACCATCCGGCCGTTGGCGGCGCGCCCCATGGTGTGCTGCATCACGCCGACGCCCTCTTGGCGCTCGCCGTTGAAGTCGAGATTGTAAGGATGGCCCAGACCCTGTGCGGCGAGAATGAAGTCCTGAGTCGTGTCGCACAGACTTCCCGGGTCGGAAACGAGCAGGTCGCCATCGATGCCATGGTAGGCGTTGTTGAATTTCGTGTTTCGCTCCAAAGCCTTGAAGTGAGGAAGCACGTCCGCGTACGACCAGCGGCTCCCGTCTCCGAGATAGGCGCTCCAGCTGTCGTAGTCCTCTCGCTGACCGCGCATGTAGACCATGGCGTTCACGGCGCTGCCGCCACCGAGGACCTTCGCCTGGGGAACGATCGGGGCTCTTCCCCCGAGGTGCCGCTGAGGCACGGTCTGGTGCATCTCGAGAAAATCGTCCCGGGCGAGATATTTCATATATCCGGCCGGCATGCGCATGATGGATGCCGTCTTGGCGGGTCCTCGCTCGATCAGGAGCACACGACAGCCGAAATCACGGACCAGCCGTGTCGCCGCCACACATCCGGCGGAACCTCCGCCCGCAATGATGAAGTCGTAGCTCAGCTTTGGACCTGAAGCCGCCATCGTTTCCACCCTGCCGCCCCTTCGATGAGGAGCTTTGGGAGAGCCTACGATGGCAATCTGGGGTCGACTACGGCCATTAGTGAACCCGATCTGTACTTTTTTGACCACATTATGTGCCATAAAGTACGGGCTTGCCATTTAAACGGGTGCCGGGCCCCTATCGAGCAGAGGTATTCTGATGAGGTCGGCTATGCTCATCGGATGCATGCCACGATACGGGAGCTCGGCGAAGGGCCTCCGCTTCCCTCACGGATATCGTTGCAGTGTTGATCCAAGATGGGCCGGACGAACCGATTTTACGTGCCGCGGCCACGTCAGTGAGTGTGATCGGCCGGGTGCCGACCGAGGAGACGGGCAGAATTCAGGACCGGGTCGGCTTGCCATCCAGGTAAACGATGCAGGCCCCGCATTGGGCGATGCCGACCCGAACTTCGTTCCGGTCAGGCCGATGATGTCGCGGAGAGCCCAAAGCAGGGGCATGTCCGGCGGCACATCGACGCTTCGATCTCCACCGTTGACCTTGAAATTGATCATGAGGGACCCCGGGTGAGCGAGCGGGACAGGAAGAGCGCATCAACTGGCCAAGTTGACGGACCCTCCGCAGAATGTTCACGCGGCGTCGAAAAAGGGAGGCGCTACTCTGTGCCGGAGCGCAGCTGTCTCTATTCTGCGGCACTCTTCAACAAACGCTCCTCTGGTCTGGTCTCCGTTTGGCCTCGAATGGAAAGACGCCCTCGCTCGGTCCAGAGAACGACGAGAAGGCATGCGGCTCCAAGACAGAGATAGCCGAGGCTCAACGGGATGACCGTTCCATTGAACGAGCGGCCGATCACAAACCCCAACACCGCTCCCACGAGAGTCGTATAAGACCCGATGAACGACGAGGCCGTGCCCGCGATGGACCCGAGAGGCTCCATCGCCATGGCGTTGAAGTTGGGCATGGTCAGGCTGAACAGAAACTGGTTGATCGCGAAGATCGATGCGTAGAGCAGAAGCGGCGGCCGCCCATCGAAGAGGAGCGCCACGGCCACCTGCGTCGCGGCGACAAGGGTAAAGCCGCAGATGCCGATATGCGACAGCCGTCGCATTCCCAGTCGCCGCACGAGCCGCGCATTCGTGAAGGAAGCAAGCCCCATCAGCATTGCGATGCTGCCGAAAGCCACTGGGAACCAGGCTCCGAGCCCATAGACTTCCGTCTCGAAGATCTGCTGGGACGAACCGATATAGGACATGAGGCAGCCGAACATGAGCCCCATCCCGGTCGCATACCCGATACTGATGCGGGTGGAGACAGTCATTCTGACGGCCGATGCGATCTGACCGAGCGAGAAGGATCTCCGGTGCTCCTGGTGAAGGGTTTCGGGCATTCGGGTGTAGAACCAGGCGGCCACCAGAACCGCGACCCCGACGATCGTTCCGAAAATCCAATGCCAGCTGCCCAGAAGCAGCAGAAGGCTGCCTGACGCGGGCGCCAGGATCGGCACGATGATGAAGACCATCATCGTGATGGACATGACACGCGCCATCTCCCGGCCGGCGAACCGGTCGCGCACGATCGCGACCGTGAGCACACGCGTCGACGCCAATCCAGCCCCCTGGACGGCCCGCCCGATCAGCAACATGGCGAAGCTGGAGGCGAACGTCGCGATCAGCCCGCCGACAACATAGATCGCCAGACCCATCATCAAGGTCGGCCGTCGTCCGATCACATCGGAGACTGGACCGTAGACCAGTTGCATGATGGCGAAAGGCACCATGTAGGCGGTGATCAGGAGCTGGAGGTCGTTGGGATTGGAGATGGCGAAGTCGGCCTGGATCGGACCGAAGGCCGGAAGCAGATTGTCGATCGACAGCGAACCGAGACTCATCACCAGGGCGATGAGCAGCACGAATTCAGGAAAGGACGGCATGCGGCCGTGACTGCTTTGGTCAGGACATCTGGCGAATGACAGCATAGGGGCGCTTTTCATGATAGTGTTCGCGACGCCCGACAGGCGCCTTCGTTGCAGACAGGCTGGCAAGCGGATAACCGACGAAGGCCGGATCCGAGAACTGCACTGGCCGCTTGGCTAAGATGCACAGGCAGCAGGCTCCTGCTGCACCGCCTCCTCCTTCTGTTCCTGCGTCGCAATCCTGGCTGCCTTCCCGCGGGACTAGAGCTGTTTCCACTTGCGTGGAATCATCTCTTCCTGGGTGTGCCGCATTTTTCGGCGAACCGGATCCACTTCGCCGAAAAATACTCTAGAGGAGCTTGTCGGGAAGAATGGGGAAGTCGCGAATGCGTCTGCCCGTGGCGTGGTAGACGGCATTGCCGATGGCGGGAGCGACCCCACAGATTCCCAGTTCCGCGACGCCCTTCACTCCCAGCGGATTGAAGATCCTATCCTCGCTCTCCACGAAGAATGCATCGAGTTCCCGGATATCGGCACAGACCGGCACGAGGTACTCGGCGAGATTGCTGTTCATGACCCGCCCGAAGCGCTCGTCCCATTCCGCCTGCTCCAGAAGTGCCATGCCGATGGCCCCGACCATTCCGCCAATACACTGGCTGTGAGCTGTCTTGGGGTTGACGACCCGCCCGATGTCGTAGGCGCCGATGACGCGGTGAACGCGGACGGTGCCGAGGTCCGGATCCACACGCACCTCCGCGAACACGGCTCCGAAGGCGCAGCTCGAGTAAGTTTTACTCTCCTGGCCCGGAGCCGAGGTCCCATGCCCGACGATCTTGTCGAGCTTGAGCTCGCGCAGAAGCTTTTCAAAAGGCACCATCTCTCCGCCGCCGCGCCTGACGGCACCTCCGTCGCGCCATTCAAGGTCGTCGGCACTCAGACCGGCAAAGGGGCCGCTCAGATCCGCCCCGATCACATGCGAAAGATCATCCAGCAAGGCCCGGCAGGCGGCCTCGACAGCCGTTCCGACGCTGGCAAGCGTGATCGAGCCGCCATGCACGGGCGCGAACGGCATATCGGTATCGCCGAGTTCGAAGCGGACGGCCTCCAAGGGCAACCCGAGAGCATCGGCGGCTACCTGTGTCATCGACGTGTAGGTGCCCGGCCCCATGTCGGATGCAGCCGTGCGGATGAGCGCCGTTCCATTCGAGAACAGCGTCGCCTCGGCAGATGCCTTGGAACGGTGGGCTGGGTAGGCCGCCGTCGCCATGCCATAGCCGACCAACTGCCCGTCCGCCCGCATGGAGCGCGGCTCCGGGTTGCGTCCGGCCCAGCCGAACCGCTCCGCCCCGATGCGGTAACACTCCCGCAACTCCTTGCTCGACCAGGGAAGATCCTTGTGCTGATCCTTCTCGGCATAGTTCTTGAGGCGCAGCGCGATGGGATCCATGCCAAGCGCCACCGCGAGTTCATCCATGGCCGTCTCGTGGGCCAGCAGCCCTGTGGCGACGCCCGGTCCGCGCATGGGGCAAGGCGAGTTGGTGTTCATCTCGACCAGGCGATAGCGGGTGCGCACATTCGGGCACGCATAGGTATTGCGCGCCGGGTCGAGGGTCACCTCCGCATATTCCTCGTAATCCGAGATCTGGGTCCAGGCCTCCTGAATGATCGCCGTGAGCGTGCCGTCCCGTTCGGCTCCCAACGCCACCCGTTGTTCCGTGTGGGGCCGGAAGCCCACGGAGGTATAGAGTTCGCGGCGGGTCAGCTCGACCCTGACGGGCCGCCTTACGACTTTGGCCGCAAGGGCTGCGACCGTCACATGGGGCCATGTTCGCAACGCCGACCCGAAGGCGCCGCCGACGAAGGGGGACACCACCCGAATCGCATCCTCGTGGATGCCGAACACATGGGCGATCTCCTTCCGGTCGTTATCGACCCATTGCGTCTTGTCGTAGAGGGTCAGGAAATCACCGTCCCAAAGGGCAATCGTAGCGTGCGGTTCGATGGCGTTGTGGTGCTCACGGGGCTGGATGTAGGTGGCGTCCACTTTCACCGGTGCGGCAGCAAACGCCGCATCCGCATCTCCCATTTGGGTTTCGGCCGGACGGCCGGCCTTCTCGTTCCCGGAGCTCGGACGCTGGCCTCTGTCGAGCTCGAACCGGGTGAAGGCTTCGTCTTCCTCGTAAGCGACATTCACCAGACTCGCGGCATGGGTCGCCTGCTCCAGCGTCTCTGCCACCACGACCGCAACAGGCTGCCCGTTGAAGTGAATCTTCGGCCCCTGGAAGACCTGCAGCTGGTCGCCCGACTGCGCGTCGACCTGGGGGCGCTGAGACATGCGCCTGTAGGGAAGGCGCGGTGCGTTCTCGTGCGTGATGACGGCATGAACGCCCGGAGCCCGCCTTGCAGCCTCATCGTCGATCGCCGCGATGGTTCCATTCGGCACCGTGCTCAACACCAACGCGGCATGCAGCATGTCGGGGATATCGAATTCGGCGGCATAGCGGGCATGGCCCGTGACCTTCAGCGGACCGTCCACACGGCTGACAGGCTGGCCCACGGATGGGGTGAGGGGCGCATTCATGCCAGACCTCCGATCTGAAGCAGAGCCCGTTCAACGGTCCGCCGGAGCAGCGTGACCTTGAAGGCGTTTTGCCCGCGCGGCTCCGCGCCATCTGCGGAGCACTCACCCGCGGCCCGAGCAAGAGCCTGGTCCAGGCGTTGGTTGACCAGCATGTCCTCCACGTGCCGCAGGCGCCAGGGCTTCGTCCCGACCCCACCGACCGCGACCCGGGCGTCCAGGATCACGTCGTCGTGCAGGCCCAGGGACACGGCAGCGGAGGCGAGCGACCACTCGAATGTGGTCCTGTCCCGAACCTTCAGATAATGCGAGCGTCGTCCCGCAGCAGCGAGCGGGATCCAGATCGCCGTGATCAGGTCGCCAGGCTTGAGCACCGTCTCGATATGAGGCGTGTCGCCCGGAAGCTGATGCAGGTTCTCGACCAGAATCGTGCGCTCACCTGTCGGACCTGTGACCATCAACTCGGCATCGACCGCCACAAGAGCCACGGCGAGATCTCCAGGATAGGCTGCGATGCAGTGATCACTTCCGCCCAAAATGGCATTGACGCGGTTCTGCCCGTCCAGCGCCGAGCATCCGGACCCTGGCACGCGCTTGTTGCAAGGCGTTGTCGCATCGCGAAAGTAAAGACAGCGGGTTCGTTGAAGCAGATTTCCCCCGACCGTTGCCATGTTGCGGACCTGGGGCGAGGCCGACTCGTACAGAGCTCTCGAAACGACCGGAACACGTTCACGGATCACGGGATCGTCCGCCACATCGGAAAGCCGGGCCATCGCGCCGATCCGGATCCCATCGATGGCCACGGAGACATCATCGAACGCGATGCCGTTGATGTCGACGAGCTCCAAGGGCGCAACGATGCCCTCCTGCAAAAGCTGAATCATGTCGGTGCCACCCGCGATGTACTCGGCACCCTGCCCTTCGGCGGTTCGGCGGATTGCAGCTTCCGGAGTCGCGACGGCGATATAGGACAAAGGGACCATGACGCTATTCCCCCTTCTCGGCATCCTGCCGGATCGCCTCGACGGCCTGCCGCATGGCTTCAGGCGCGTCGACCCCCTGCACGAGAGCATCCTTGATGGCCTTGACGATATTGGTGTAGGCGCCGCACCGGCACAGATTGCCGCTCATATTCTCCCGGATTTCATCGTCAGATCGGGTTCGGCCCTCCTGGATCAAGCCGATGGCCGACATGATCTGACCCGGGGTGCAATAGCCGCACTGAAATCCGTCGTGCTCGACGAAAGCCTTCTGGAGCGGATGCAGCTCGCCGTCGCCGATTCCTTCTATCGTGGTGATCGACTTGCCCTGGTTCATAACAGCCAAGGTTAGGCATGACACGACACGGCGGCCATCGACGAGCACCGTGCAGGCGCCGCATTGACCGAGGCCGCACCCCTTCTTCGTTCCCGTCAGATGAAGCCGGTCCCGCAGCGCATCAAGGAGCGTCGTGCGTGCATCGACCTGGAGCTGACAGCTCTCGCCGTTGATGGTCAGGGCAATTGAGGCGGCATGCTGAGGATAGGCAGCTTCACTTTGACGAACCTGCCCTTCGTCGATTTCAAGCATTGGTTTGTTCCCCACGCGGTCGTCTGATCAACTCCTATTAACCAGCCCGGCAGGAGAGAGTTGCCAGAAGCCCCGACGTTGATCCGGCTCACGATGAGATCCGCCCTGGGCAAGGCGGGGGAAGCGTAGCGCCGCACGATGCACGGACGCATCCTTCTCGAGAGAAACAGTATCTCGGCGGCCCCTTCGCAAGTCCGTTGAGGACTGACGCTGAATGATCACGAGATGGGCTCGTCCGCGCCGCTCTCGCTCGGGGACAGCAGGACGGCGCGGCGCCTGGCCCGCTCCGTCGCTTCCTCGGCGCACTTGTCAAGGTGAGCCGCCCTGTTGATCACCTGGAGGTTGGGCACACCCCAGAAGGCGAGCAGCTCAGGCCATGACAGCAGGCGATGCTCCGACCAGACAGCGTAGAGTGGAACACGGTGATCCACCTCGGCGCTCCTGAGCAGACGTCGGCCTGTCCTGGCGCATTTCCTCCCTTGGCGCCTTTTCAGCGCTTTCAGGTGATCGGCCGGCGAAGTCCAAAGCTGCCACGCGACAACGCAGGCGGCATGCCAGGTGGCATTCCGGTTCGGCTTCCCGTCGCCCCAGAGATCCCGATGCCATCCCAGTCTGTAAACCGGTTGGCCGCAGACACAGCAATGCCCCGATCCCCGGGCGAAGGCTGCCTCCCGGTAAGGCGCCGGCGGCGTGCGGAAGGATAGGGCCACGCCGGATGTCTTGTCCGATCCGATACGCCACTGCCAGCCTGCAGGCTGGCCACTTCGGGCCGAGAGAGCCCGCGCCAGCCGATCGGCCAGGAGAGGGCGATGTCGCCAGTACGACTCCACCGCCCGCCGCTGGGTCGGCGGGATCAGGGGCTGTCGGAGCGCGTGAGAGAGCACGCAGGGCGGAAAAAATTCGGTGAGGCGCTTCTCCAGGCGGACACGTGCCTTCTGATTTTTCTCGTCACGCCAGCTTGCCATCCCGGATCGGCCGTCTCATGTGAATCGAAGCCGAAGCTGTAGCGCCAGTTCGGATTTGGGGGAAGCATGCTATCGCGACCGACTTGGCGCATTGTCCAGGTTTACCGTCTTTTGATCCTGTCAAGGGCCCACCCCAGGAGGCCCAGGATCGCCACTCCGGCTCCAAATCCGAGGCCGGCTCCCCACGGCACGCCAACCGAGCCCATCACGACATGTCCGAGGATGGCTCCCGCCACGAACAGCACGAGAGGCGCCAGGCAGCCAATTCCTATCATCCCCTGTGACTCCATCCATTCTTATCGATCACTCAGCCATACCGGAAGGAGCCGAGGATGCTATCGTCACATCGATCGCGTGGCCGGATCGAGAGATACGTGAGGGTGCAAGATGACCCGTCCGTCTCACAATGCCTGCCACGAGAGGCAAATTGTTGCGAATTGACGAGTACCCCGGATGCGGAAAGCTCAGAAAAGAGGATATCTCCCGAGCACCCAAGGCCCAACGGATGGCTCGCTCCCGGTCGCTCGCTAGCAGGATCTCTTTCATGAAGCATATGGCTTACTGAACCGACATCCGCCTACATGTCCCATCAGTTTGAGCTTTGTTCAGGAGGGTGTTCCGGGGGTATGCGACCATCCAATACGTTGTCGCCTGTGTGCTGCAAGACAGCTCGGAGCCTACACTCCTACCGTCAGGTATAACCCCTTAGATACAGCTCTCACATTCCGAGCAAACAATCACCCGTTGTAGTAATAGACGGTATTATCCCCATAAGTAAGCCTACCCCCCGACGCTGCCGCTGATTCTTTCAAGATGGAGGGCTCCGAATACCGAGGGATGGTGCAGTCCAACGAGAATAGATCAGGATGCCTTGAGCGTGTTGGATCCGATGCCGATCTTCCGCAAATCTGCCTTTTGGCTTCGTGCTGGCGCTTATCTTTATCATGGTTCTAAGTCCGGCAATCGCTCTACTGGCAATCGTCGTGAAGATCACAGGTCCCGGGCAAGTCCTGTTTTGCCAGTTGCGAAACGGCTCACGCCGGAAGGAATCTCCGATCTGACGCTTTGTTCCACGAGATTCTTCGTGAGATCCGCACTATCGAGCTGCACCAAGGGATTATCGTGCCAACCCATCAAGCGCATGTTACGGCGAACAAGCCTCACCGAACCGCCGTGAGTAGTCGAGGTGTTACACGGGGAATGCCGCTGTTGGTCCAAACCGCTTCATGAACGGGGTTCTCCGCTTGCCGATCGCTTCGGCACGCCTCTGAGATAGCGGGCCTGCCCAAGTGTGAGACGCATTCGACGAGGCGCATTGCGACGCAGAAACAAGGAGCTGCACCATGGAAGAAAGGCATCGGGATGCGATAAATTTTCTACGTCTCCTTCTGGTGATTGGTCTCGTTTTCCTGCACTACGGCAACTTCCCGGGCTCGGTCACCTCCCCCTTCGATGGCTTCACGGGCTTTGACAAAGAGCACGCGCTCGCGACATTCGTGAACATCTATTTCGTTTATCTCTTCTATAGTTCCGTACCGCTCCTGGGCGCGATATCAGGCTACCTGTTCTTCAGAAACTGGAGGCCTGGAATCGAATTCTACTGGAAGCGGATCAGGAGTCGGACGTTCTCGATCCTTCTTCCCATGATCTCCTGGTGCGCAATCGTCCTCGTCGTCTTCTTTGTTATCCGGATGATCTCACCCAACTCCGGGTTCCTGATTTTGATAGACAACTACAATCTGGATGATCTCGGTTTCACTCAGCTCGTCAACGCACTCGCGGGCATCACTCGCCGCCCCGTCAATTTCCAGTTCTGGTTTCTGCGTGACCTCTTCCTAACGGTTCTCTGCACTCCTCTCCTAGGTCTTATCCTTCGGAGGATCCCCTACATTGGGCTTGCTGCCATCGGGCTGATCTGGCTCTTCGACTTCGATGTACCGGTCTTTTTCCGAAACGACGTGCTCTTCTTCTTCTATCTCGGCGGCGTGATTCAGAGCCGCAACTGGAACCTTGATTTCATTCCCCCGAAGGCAGCAATTGCCGCGATGGTGGTTTACCTGATCGTTGTCGGCATGAGGACTGTCGCACCAGCCTTCGTGACGGAGAGCACCGTGCTCGGCTATATTGTTCTGGAGCCTCTGACTCGTTTGATGCGGCTGCTCGGCGTCTATGCCTTCTGGGGTTGCGCGCCCTTCCTGATGCGAACCTTTATCGGACGGCAGATCGTGACCTGGGGTGCGCTCGCATTCTTCCTGCACGCCATTCACTGGCCGCTGAATCATTTCGTCAAGGATGGCCTTGCGGTACTCCTGCCACCTCAAGGAGATGCTGGCTTGATCGCGAATTACTTCGGTACGACGTTCCTCACTCTCGTTATATCGTTCGCGGCTGCTTGGTTGCTCAACAGAACCTTCCCGTCCCTCTTCTCCCACTTGAGCGGCGGCCGCGAGTTCAATGCATCAGACCGCAAGAATGCTTCTCGGGCAGCGATTTCTTCGCAGCAGAACCCCGTGGCGAGTTCCTAGATGCGGGGTCGAGGTGATTGTTTGTTTGGCGCAGGGAATTCTATAGCATAGGGAGGACTGCTCCCTCGACCTTGGCCCCCGGCGCACTCTTCAAGAGCAGGTGCCCCTCGTCTCGCTATGCCCGCCACGAAGAGGCAAATGACCTCTTGGCGAGGTTGTACTCCGCCACACTGGCAAGAGGCCTTGATTGTAATGGGCCGCCGACCAGCACGCAGCTGAGCCCAATGCTCTGGTTCAGAGTTGGTGCGACGCCGAACCAGCGAAGCGTCCGATGTGCAGGTCTCGCAAGAGACAGGGCGCGGCACCGCGCCAGCGGACACAAAAACCCATCAATCCTGTCCCCATGTTTAACTTGGAAGCAGAGTTCAAAGACGGTTGCTTGTTGTTGGAGGGGCGACAGGATGGTGTTAGTCTGCCAAGATTGTCGACGACAAGGGTAATGGGTTGGCTGTCGATTTAGCAATATCTCTGCTTGCTGTGGCTCTCGGCTCACTAGGTATGCTTCTGCTGCTTTTCCTGGGATTCGGCAGGACCACAGACTCGGAGCCAGAGAACGCTGCCGATCTTATTCTGGACCCAGAAGATCCAGCATCCACCGCTGCTATGGACGGCCCCTTCATCTCAATGCCTGAGCATCTCAAGACGGCCGATAGCATGATCGCCTGGATGACAAGGGATCTGCCTAGACTGACGGCTGAGTCTCAGAAATCCCGTTCATAAAGGCACAAAGATCTATGTCATGGCCTATGAAAGACTGACATCTTGTTGCCAAGCCACATCGCGACCGGCAAGCGCTGAGACGTTCGCTAGACGGGATAACCAACAAATCTTCTCATGCCGAGGATCATCCTAACGGGGTATATCACAGCCTCTCATAGAGGCCGTGACTAGCCAAGAAGTATCAAGTACCACCGGAAGTGTTGCGGAACGCCTGATCACACTCCTATTCTCCCTCGCCTAAAAACTATTGCTTAAGGTTCCACCAGCGAGGCAAGCCATGGAGCATATGCTCAAGTCTGAAACGCAGACGATCGCGGACACTTATCCAGCGCTCCTTAGTTCAGAGGCACAAGCAAAACTGCACTACCTTTTGAATGTTCTGGAAAACATGGATCAAAGGATCGCGCTGGAACTCGAGCGGGTCAATAGAAGCTCCGCCGAGGAGGAACTGAAGGACTTCGTGCGGCAGGACATTCTGGGCCATCATGAGGCAAGTCGCCTTCCTTTCGTTCAAGCCGTTGAAGACTTGCGCGTTCAGTACCGGGCCTCTGTCGCGGACAGCAGTGACTAATTTGCCTTTCTGACGCTGAGACATCGCTCGTTACCCGGCGTTGGTTTGCCAGAGCGCAGGCGGGGTTATCTCCGCCTGCGCTCTCCGTTTTGCCGTTCAAGCAACGTTGCGTGGAGCGTCATAGTCGCTCGGCCGAGCTTCTTAAACGCGAGTCGGGATGCCTATGGCGCCCGGCCAATCACAAGCACATCGCCTTCTTGGAATCATTGGCTGCCCCTACAATGGCCTGTCAGCCTTCGCTGAAATGACGCTGTTCGTGGGAACACATCTCAGGAGCGTCTCACTGCCCTTTGGGGGCTCCTCCTCTCCTGGCGCGCTTGGCGGCTCATCCGTTCTTCGAACTTGATCAATTGCAGAACGTTTGACAGACACTTGCGTGTTTTTAAAAGAACCGGAGCATTCACGGTCCATGAGAGTCATAGCGTTGCAGGAGCCTTTTCGCGTCAGGCGGTCTGAAACCGGCCTTGGCCTGTTCGCAACTGAAGTGATCGAGAAGGGGGCGTTCATCATTGAGTACCTGGGCCCAAAGATCTCGAATGAAGAGGTCCAGCGTCGCCGGAACACCCGTTATCTGTTCGAGATCAACAGCCGCTGGACAATCGACGGTTCACCGCGTTGGAACACGGCCCGCTACATCAATCACGCCTGCCGGCCGAATGCTGAAGCCGTAGTCTCGCGCGGGAGGATCCGCATCAAGGCCATCAAGCGCATCAAGCCAGGTGACGAAATCACCTACAACTATGGCAAGAACTATTTCGAAACGTTCATCAAGCCGATCGGATGTAAGTGCCTGACCTGCAGAAGAACGAAGCCAAGGCAAATGAAGGCTTAAGACCTTACATAAATAGCCCTTTCTCCGACTACAGGACCCCCAACAGCATCGTTGTCAGGATCCAAGAGACAGCCAATAAAGTCGAGGTCTCCCAAGGTTAACTCAGACCCGAGAAGCAGGAAGAGCAACAGAAACCAGCCTCGGGGAGAAGGCCTGTATTGAACCGGACTCTCGGAAGTTTTCAGGGTAAAAACTGATTGTCCTTGCGACGACTCACGTCCTCTTTGTCTTTTTCTTCTTGACTGAAGGAATGTGCCGCTCGTACGCGCCGCAGGTAATACCGGACTGGCTTTTCGCGTCACTGATCCTGCCTAGGATGGGCTTTGTTTTACGGCATGTGAATGACGACAATGACTTTGCCGTTGCGCTTAATACGCATTCACGGGCACGGATATCGTTGCCCTTGCCTCCACCGCAATGGAGAAGCTGATGTCAGGAGGATACATCCAGTCCAGAAGCCTTGTGGGATTCGCCCGTTCCGGCATTGCCATTGCCGCCCGTTCAGGCTCGTCACGGGTTCGTATCGACAGCGAGGAGGCGGTGAGGCAAGCTGTTCTCGCTGCAAGGAGCATCTGCTATTCTACAGGACCCAGTGGCGATCACGTCATCTGACTGTTGGACAGGTGGGGCATCGCCGGACCAGTGTCGCAGCGCCGGGTCCAGGCTCCTCCAGGAGTGCCGGTCGGCGCCGCGTAGCAAGCGGGGAAGCAGAACTCGGTTCTCAATAATTGATTGAGCTTCTTCGTGTCGCCGGCATCGAAATCCTCGGCCCTTTTCCTCCGCAGATTCAAGCCTTGATTCTGTTCGCCGTCGGCATCTCGAGAACGGCCTCCCAGCCGGCGGAAGCGCGTGCCTTCATCGAATACCTGAACTCGTCCGAGTCTGAAGCGACAAAGCGCCGGAATGGCATGGAGCCGGCATGATCCTCGGATCGGTCTGTTGAGGCAATCGATGCTCCGGCTCATAGAGCTTTCTTTCAGGTCACTGAACCAGGATCTGCGACGAAGCTGACCACAAGTGAGGCATGGCAGGACGGTCGATCTCAGCGCGGGTGGAGGCAGACCTCCACTGAGCCAAGCTCTGCGATTGCCCATGCAGACGACATGAATCCGGCCGACACCATCATATCGGGAGCCTGTTACCGAGGACTGGATCAAACCGCCTGAAGTCGCTGATTGAAAGGATATCTTCGGATCCTAGTATCCCGTGCCTTGAACCCTTACGAACTCTACCTACCTTGGTAGGGACCCTGATCCGGGCCCCTCTGGCGTAAGCTGTGCCCACACTTACGTGATGTCGGATCGTATCTGATCTGACTGTCGGGAATGGGAGGTGGACATGTTCCACGAGATTTTGGCTTTCATCGTCAATTTGCTGATTGTTGATCCACTACAGGCTGAGATGGACAAACGTCTCGCCGAGGCACGCGCGCCTCAGGCGGTCATTGCGGATGTCAGAGCCTGCGCCGATGCTGCACTCCCAATCCTTACTGATCGTGCGGTGAGTGAACCGGGCTGGGTTGCGACTACGGCTTTGGATGTCTGGCTGGGTCGTACCGCCCCCGAGGATGTACTCACGACCATAGCACCGCGGTGCAACGCTCCGGTTAGAGCGGCTAAGGGATATCTTCAGGGGCAGTCGACTTAGTGCTTGAACAGAGACAACAGAGCGGTTCGTCTTGGAACTGCTCATTGCTGTGTATCCAAGGTTGCTGGCAGTCTCAATGATCCGGCCCAGGTGCTAAGCTATGGCTCGGGCTGCAAACTGATCGTCTCTTGCATTCTGCTGAGCCTTTCGAAGATTCGCGATGAAATCTGCGATGGCTTCCCGGGGCATTGGCTTTGCTATGAGATAGCCCTGGGCTTGGGAGGCGCCGGCCAGTCGCAGAGCGTTGAGTTGCTCTTCGGTCTCGACACCTTCGGCGGTCGTACTCATCTTGAGGTCTTTGGCGAGACCAATGGTGGCTTTGATGATCGCACGGCTGTCCAATGAGTCCATCATTCCCCGCACGAAAGACTGATCAATCTTGATCTTGTCGAACGGAAAACTCCTGAGATAGCTCATTGATGCGTAACCCGTGCCGAAATCATCCAACGAGATCGACGCTCCCAGCCCCTTGAGTCGTTTGAGGGTTGCCGTCGCTTCCTCGGTGAGTTTGACGGATTCCGTGATTTCCAGAACCAGTCGATGAGCCGGCATTCCGGATATGGCCAAGGCCTTTTTAACGCTGGCATAAACGTCCCGCCGCCTGAATTGCACCGGAGAGAGATTGATCGCGACCTTCAACGGGAGATCCCACGTCATGGCCGTCAAGCAGGCTTCCTCGAGCACCCAGTCGCCAATGGGGCCGATGAGACCGGATTCCTCTGCGGTCGGGATGAACTCGAGAGGTGAGATCATTCCTTTCTTGGGGTGTTTCCACCGCACCAGGGCCTCGCACCCCCACATCCGATTGGTCGCCAGATCAAGGATCGGCTGATAGAACAACTCGAATTCCCTGTTCTCATGGGCGGTCTTCAGGGCCCCTTCAAGGGCGCGGCGCTCGATCCGAGAATCCTTGATGTTCGGATCGTATAGCCGGTAGCTGCTCTCGGAATCGGACTTCGCCGCGTAGAGGGCGACATCGGCCGACTTCATGAGTTCGGTCGCAGTCTTGCCGTCAGAGGATGCAAGCGCGACCCCGATGGAAATCCCAACTTCGATTTCCGCGTTGTTGGCAGTGCATGGAAACTTCATGGCGGCTTGCATGGCCATGGCAAGGTCTATGACCTGCTGCCGGCCTTTGATTGGCCTTTGAATGATTGCAAATTCATCGCTGCCAATTCGAGCGATGAAATCGCTCTTTCTGAGACGCTCGCGCAATCGACGTGACACGGTTCGAATGATCTCGTCCCCCGCACCATGCCCGTGAGTGTCATTGATATCTTTGAACCGGTTGAGGTCGAGAAGATACAAAGCGAAATCTGAGCCAGACCTTTGCGATGCCAGGAATGTTCGCTTCAGTTCCTCACTGAAAAGCAGCCTGTTGGGCAGCTTGGTCAGAATATCGTGGCGCGACAGGTAGCTCTCGCTGGCGGCCCTGAGAATGCCGGTTCTGACATGCCTCAGGCCGAGGAGGCTGGCAGTGTCTATTGCGACATCCATGAGATAGGCGATGAAGCGGATCAAGCGAGCTTCAAGGCGGCGTCCGGCCATGAGCTCGGAGATGGTTCTGCTCACCGCTATGCCGGCTGGATAGTTGGCGAGAGGATGAAGCGCGAACAACCGTTCCTTCTCGTCGATCCTGCTCATGTCGCGAACGAGAGTCGGGTTGTTTTTTGCGATCACCCGCTGCAGAGGGGTGTTGGGCTTCCAGAATCGGCGCCCAAGCGCTCCCTGGGCGATCGGGCTATGGGAAAGAACGATGCCGTCACGTCGATAGAGCGTGATCGCCAACGAGCGTGTTCCGAGATGATCCTTGTAAATTCTTTCTAAATGGCTGAGATCGATGGTGGACACGATTATGCCGAGGAAATTTCCTTCGGCGTCGCTGATTTTCCGAGCCAGGGAAAGAACCTTTTTACCGGTTGTCTTGATCGTCATAGGCTCTCCCAGATACGAAAGCAGAGACGCATCCGTCGAGAGAGTCTGAAAATAGGAGGTGTCCGTCACATAGATCGAATCCGAGATCAGGTGGGGATTCGATGAGCCTACGATTCGCCCCCGGCCATTGATGAGATCGATGCGGATGATCTGAGCCAGGGAATGAGCCGCCCCCACCAGAATGGCTTTTGTCGCCTGCGATGCGGAGAAAGCATCTAATTCGCCCGCCTTGAGGCTGGGCTCAGGAATTCTCCCGACGACGTCGCACAGTACATTCTCGATGGCCCGAAAGGTTCCCTCCGTCCGCTCCTGAAGTTCAAGTGCCAGATTCGCCAAATCGCCCTCAGCTCGTGCGAGATCGTCGTTGTATCCGTGCAGGAAGAGGATGGCCGTGCCCATCACCAGAATGGCGGCGAAAAGGCTCAGGAACAGGATCAGATATGCTGACACAGCGCAGTTCGACTCGGATTCTCAAGGGCGATCATCGCCAGTATCCACCGTCAGTTCTCGTTATTTCGTTAATCATGGGCGAAACAGAGTTCGTCTTGAGCCGAAAACGGGATCTCCGCCCTTCCTATGATTTGATCACTTGAACCGCTGCCCGGGTCAGATCCGAACCTCTCCAGCCAAGGCGCGCGTCACCCTGTAACGGTATTTCCGCGCCCGTAAACGAGCAGCATCGCAATGATAACGGTGCCGTAAATGATCTGCCGGCCCGCCTCGGGCATCTGCATGATCGAAAGCACGGAATTGAGGAGCACGATCAGAATAACGCCTAAAAGCGTTCCGAGATAGCGGCCACGTCCGCCAAGGATGTTGGTACCCCCGATGACGACGGCGGCGATCGCCGGCAGCAGATACGCATCTCCCATGCCCTGATAGGCTTTCGTGGAATAGCCCGCCAGAAGAACGCCAGCAAGACCAGACATTGCGCCCGACAGGGCGAACGCGACGAGGATCACGCGGTTCGTCTGGATACCCGAAAGATAGGCCGCCCGCTCCCGGTTGCCGATAGCGTAGATGGCGCGGCCGAGAATGGTGCGCGTCAGGACCACAACGACGACGATCGAAACGACGAGCCAAACGAGGAGCGCGACAGGGATCACGCCGCCGATGCGGGCGACCGCAAGATACTGCATCAGATCTGTGGCTGCCGTCTGCGGGGCAAAGCCGCCCGTGTGGGCTACCATGAGGCCGCGCATCACCGCGTTCACGCCAAGCGTGAAAATCATGGACGGCACCCGCAGATAGGCGACCCCGAGGCCATTGATGGCCCCCACCAGAAGGCCGATCCCAAGTCCGACAGGAAGAGCCCATGCCCCTCCGGCGGCTGTGGCCATCATGGCCGCGGCCGTGAGGGTCCAGGGCACTGAAAGGTCGATGTGGCCGAGAAGGATCACAAGCATGAGGCCGGCCGCCACGATGCCCAGGAAGGATCCCACCTGAAGCTGCTGAAGGAGATACTGCGGCTGCAGGAGCGGCATGCTGCCTTGCGTGAAGAGAGTGTAGCCCGTCCCTACGATCAGGATGAGCAGCACGAAACCGGCCGCGAAGACCACGGGTTTGTCGTCGGGCCCGAGACGATAGGCTTGCGGAGTGTTTCTGGTAGCGGCGGCTCTGGTCACCGGAACACCTCGAGTTTGTTCTTGAGGCGCAGCAGCTTCAGACCGCCGAGGCTCACGGCGGCGAGAAGCACGAGACCCTCGAAGAGCGGCTGGAGGAGGGGTGCGATGTCGAAGATGCGGAAGTTGAACGAAATCGTGCGCAACACCAGGGCGCCGATCACGGAACCGATAGCGCTTCCGGTCCCACCAAGAAGCGATGTGCCGCCGATGACCACCGCCGCGATGGAATTCAGCGTGTAGGCGCCCGCCTGCGGGATGTCGGCATTCCCGGAGGAAGTCTGGAGCGCCAGGAAAAGGCCGCCGAGCCCGGCGAAGAGACCGGCCATGGTAAAGGCCGCGAGCTTCGCCCGATTGATGGGCAGCCCCGACATGTAGGCGGCTCCCTCCGAGGACCCGATGGCATAGACGGTCCGGCCTGTCACGGTGCGGGTGAACGGCACCCAGATCAGCACAACAATGAGGCCGAGAAGGACCAACGGCACCGGGACCCAGGCGAATGGCTGCAGCCACGCCGCCTCGCCGTTCTCGAAAAGGCCGAAGGTCAACGCGAACTCCCTCACGTCGTTCGTCAATGCCCAGGAAAGATCCTCATGCACCTTGCCGCCCGGTGTCGGCCGTAGAATGAGGGCGAAGCCCATGTAGATCGCACTCGTGGCGAGGGTCGCGATGATCGGCTGAATGCGCCCATAAACCACTACACAGCCGTTGATGAAGCCGCAGCTGGCGCTGACTCCAATACAGGTTGCGATACCGAGCGCGATCTCGCTTGGCGTCCCATTGACAAGATGACTGGCAATGCAGCCGGAAAGCGTCATGACGGCGCCCACCGAGAGATCAAGTCCTGCCATGAGAACCGGTACCGTCTGCGCCATCGCGATCAGCGCCAGGGCAAAAGCCTCGTTGGCGTTCTGGATCAGGATCTGCCCTGTAAAGCCGCGGGGATGGTTCGCCTGATAGAAGAGATAGAGAACGATGAAGAGCGCCAGGGCGCCGAGAATGCCTGCCTGCTGTTGCAGCTTCAGGCCGAGGCTGCCTCGCCGGCGTGCGGCATCGCCTGCTTCGGCGGCGTCGCGCGTGAGAACGGCATCAGACATGGGTCGGCTCCCGCTGCTCCACAATGTTCAATGCGCTCGCGATGAGGTTGTGCTCATTGATGGCGTCACCTGCGAGTTCGCGCACGATACGTCCGTCGTACATGACGGCGACCCGATCGCAGCACCCGATGAGTTCCTCGTAATCGGTGGAGTAGAACAGAATGCAGGCCCCAGCCTCCGCGAGTTCGCGCATGAGGCGGTAGATCTCCTGCTTTGTCCCTACGTCGATGCCGCGGGTCGGATCGTTCAGAAGGATCACGTCCGGATTCGTCGCGAGCCACTTGGCGATGACCACCTTCTGCTGATTGCCGCCCGACAGGGTCGAGACCGGATCGCTCGGATCACCAATCTTGATCCGCAGCTGCTCAATGGCTCTCTCCACCGCGGCCCGGGCACGGCCTGCATTGATGAAAGGTCCCCACGAGAGACGGCCAAGCGAGGCCATGGAGAGATTATCGGAGATCGACATCGAGAGGATGAGACCTTCGCTCTTGCGATCCTCCGGCACCAGCGCCAGACGGGCTCTGCCGTTCTTGGCGGCGTTGGGTGACGACGGCGCCACGACGTTGCCCTCGACCATCACCTTTCCGCTCACGCCCCGCAGCACACCAAACAGAGCAAGCAGCAATTCCTTCTGGCCCTGACCATCGAGGCCACCCAGCCCCACGATTTCACCGCGACCGGCCTCGAGCGTCACCCCAGTGAGGCGGTTCTCCCAGGCGAGATCCCGGATCTCGATGAGCGGAGCTGGCCTCGGTCGACTGGGCTTGGGCGGGAACTGCCCTTCGATCTCGCGCCCGATCATGAGGCCGATGATTTCGTCACGGCTCCGCGCGCCCTTGGTGAAGGTCTCCACATGCCGCCCATTGCGAAAGACGGAGCAGCGATCGGCCAGCGCTTCGATCTCATGCATGCGGTGGGAGATGTAGAGAATGCTTAGATTTCTCGCCTTCAGGTCGAAGAGCAGACGGTAAACCCGATCCACATCCTTAGCCGTGAGTGCGGAGGTCGCCTCGTCAAGGATGAGGAGATCCGGGTTTCGGCCGAGCGCCTTCGCGATTTCAACCATCTGTCGGCGGGACAACGGCAAATCAGCCACGCGGCTGGAGGGGTTGATGTCCTCGCAACCAACCCGGGCCAGCAACTCCTCGGAGCGTCGGCGTTGGGCTCGCCCATCGATCAGGCCAAAGCGGTACGGCGGGTTCGACAGGGTGATGTTGTCTGCCACTGTGAGCTCCGGCATCAGCGAGAGCTCCTGAAAGATGCAGACGATGCCGGCCCGGTTGGCTGCCGCGGGATTGGGGAACGCGACCGGAGAGCCCTCGAGCATCATGCGGCCGACATCGGGCTGCACGACACCGGCCATGATCTTCATGAGCGTCGATTTGCCGGCGCCATTCTCTCCGAGAACCGCGTGAATCGAGCCTCGGGCGCATGCGAAATTCACGTCCTGTAGTGCGTGGACGCCTCCATAGCGTTTCGAGACGTTCTCAAGAACGAAGAAAGGCTCAGGCTCGGTCATGGGACCCCTTGGAGGCTCGGGAGGTACTCCTCTCCTGAACGGCAGCAGGAGAGGAGCAGCGGGTCGTCCGTGTCTTACTGGGTGTTCTTGGCGTCCTTCGCCATGATCTCCGGTGCGGTGACGTTCACGCCGCAGGCCGGGAATTCGTTCGCGGCGAAAAAGTTGTCCGAGAGGTTCGACCAGTAATTCACGTTGTCCTTGAGCGTCGTATAATCGACCGCAGGGATCGGCACCGAGATGAGCTGAGGCATCGGGTTGCCTTCAAGCGCCGAGATCGCAGCCTTCATGGAGATCGACACGAGTCCGGGTGACTGGCTGTAGGAGAATCCCTTGAGCCCGGCGCTCGCATGTTGCGCGATGAGCTTGCGGAATCCATTCTCGCCCTCTCCTGCCATAGGCACGAAGGGGTGCTTGGCATCCATCATGGCGCGAACGGAGCCGGTGGACCCGCCTTGGGTGAACACCCCGTCGAACTTGCCGTGCACGGCAATCGCATCGGCAGTGGCTTTCTGGGCGGTGCCGTCATCCCAATTGCCGACGACCTCGACGATCTGGAACTTACCTTCCTTCTCCATCACCTCGCGGAAGCCGAGGTGGCGGTCACGATCGACGGAGTTGCCAGGCAAGCCTCTGACCTCGAGGATCTTGCCGTCCCGTTTCTGACCCAGCTCCTTCAGAAGATGTCGCGCCGAGAGACGGCCGATCTCGAGCTGATCCTCGTTCACCTGCATGACCTTGTCGGTGTCGAGCACATTGTCGAAGGGCACGATGACTACATTGTTGCGGTCGGCCAAGCGAATCACGCGGTCGAATCCATCGGGCGCCACCGCGATCGTGATGATTGCGTCGAAGCCTTGGTTGATGAAATCCTCGATGGCGCCGAGTTGTGCGGCCACATCGGTACCGGTCGAAACAACCTTGAACTCCTTGATCTTCTCCTTGACTCCGGATTGCTCGGCATAAGCCTTGGCGGTCTGGAGCATCTGGATGCGCCAGGTGTTGCCGACGAAACCGTTCACCACCGCAATGCGGTATGGGCCGGGTTTCTTGTCCCATTGCATGTACTTGGTCTGCGCGCTCCAAGGTTTGAAGCAGTTCGGGTCTGGACCCGGGCCGGACACGATCTTAGGTCCGGCAAAGGCGGAGACGGATGAGAGTAGAAAGCCGGCAAAAGCGAGTGCAGACAGGCGAGTGGCGCGTGTCATCTGATCCTCCAGGGCAACGTCCTTCCTAGATCTGGCTCGTCTGGCGCGAGCCTGGATCGATTAACATGTTAGTGCGGGCCTGGAGGTTGGACAAGCAGCCCCATGGGATGCCATGGCAGCCGGCTCGTCCCGTTCTGATAGAAAGAAGTAGCACCTATAGCTGGAGCAACCTGCCACCCTGCAGCGGCGTCAGAAAAGAACGTGTGCGTCAGAGGGAGGGCGATCCATACCTCTCCCGGGCCGGCAAGCGGATGCCGTGAAGATCTGAGCCATCTGCCCCTGAGCGCATCAGGCCGAAGACAGCCACTCCTGCAGCTTGGTCCAACGCCTCTTCGCCTTCCCGCCTTTGACAGTCATGGCGACGGCCTTCTTCTGTCCTATGAGAACGACCAGGCGCTTGCCTCGGGTGACGCCCGTGTAAAGCAGATTGCGAGCAAGCATCGTAAAGTGCTGTGTCACAACTGGAATGATCACCGCCGGATACTCCGACCCCTGGGACTTATGGATCGTGGTCGCGTACGCAGGCACCAAGGTGTCGAGTTCACCGAACGGATACGACACCTCCCGGCCATCGAACGAGGCGATCAGCGCTCCCTCCTCCTCGTCGATCCTGGCGACCGTCCCGAGGTCGCCGTTGAACACCTCCCTGTTGTAATCGTTCTGCGTCTCCATCACACGGTCGCCGGGAGAGAAGCGCCAGCCGAACCGTTCCACCTTGGCGGGAGGATTTGGATTCAGCACCTCCTGAAGCTGGATGTTGAGGTTGCGGGCTCCCAGCACACCTCGATTCATCGGGCAGAGAACCTGGATATCCTTGACCGGATCGAGGCCGAACCGGCGTGGAATGCGGTTCTTGATCATCTCGATGATCTTCGGCACTCCCTCTTCGGGATCATCGATTTCGATAAGGTAGAAGTCGCTGTTCTCTCCTGCCCTGGGTGGCTCCGGCATCTGGCCGTTGTTGATGCGGTGAGCGTTCACCACGATCCGGCTCTCCGCGGCTTGTCGGAAGACCTCGGTCAGACGGGCAACGGGGATACGCCCGGAGGCGATGATGTCGGCCAGCACCTGGCCCGAGCCGACCGAGGGCAACTGATCGACATCGCCGACGAGCAGCAGACCGGCATGGGGCGGGATGGCCTTGGTCAGGGCATTCATGAGCGGCACGTCGACCATGGAGGTCTCGTCCACAACGAGCAGATCACAATCGAGCGGATTCTCTTCGTTGCGCGAGAATCCCCCGTGCTGAGGATCGATTTCGAGGAGGCGGTGAATGGTCTTGGCCTCCAACCCGGTCTGCTCCACCATGCGCTTGGCTGCACGTCCCGTGGGAGCCGCCAACGCTACTTTGACGCCCTTGGCGACGAGCAGGCGCAGGATCGAATCGAGAAGAGTCGTCTTGCCGACCCCCGGCCCTCCCGTCACCACGGCCACCTTGGCGCTGAGCACCAGCGTGAGAGCATCACGCTGTGACGCCGCCAGGGTCTTTCCTGTGCGGCTTTCCACCCAAGGCACCGCCTTGTCGAGATCGATCTCAGGCCAGGGCGCTGGAGCAGATGCCCGCTCGATCAGCCGCGAGGCAATCGCCTTCTCGGCCGAATAGAGCCCTTTGAGAAACAGGCACATCTCCCCGCCGATCGTATCGGAGACAACCTCCCCGTTCGCAAGCTCCTCGGCGATTGCGGTGCGGATCAGCGTCGCATCCACTTCGAGCAATTGTCCTGCCAAACGGGTGAGAGCTTCGACCGGCAGACCGCAATGGCCCTCGTCCGTGGCGGTCTGAAGCGCGAATGAGATGCCCGCCCGGATACGCTGCGGAGCAGTCTTCTCCATGCCGAGCTTGGCTGCAATTGCATCCGCCGTTCGGAAGCCGATCCCGCGGACGTCCTTCGCGAGGCGATAGGGATCCTCGGTCATCACCCGGATGGCCTCATAGCCATAGGTCTTGAAGATGCGCACAGCCCGCGCCGTCCCGACTCCATGGGCGTGCAGGAAGATCATGATCTCCCGCACGGCCCTCTGCTCGGCCCAGCCCGCTACGATCTTCGACGCTCGCCAGGGGCCGATGCCCGGAATCTCGGTCAGACGTTCCGGCTGAGCCTCGATGATCTCGAACGTGTCGGTTCCGAAGGCTGCCACGATCCGTTTCGCCATGGCAGGTCCGATGCCGCGCATCTGACCGGTCGCGAGATACTTCTCGATCCCCTCTGCCCCGGTTGGCGGCGTCGTCTTCAGCACCTCGGCCTTGAACTGCAGACCGTGAATACGATCGCTGACCCACACCCCGCTGGCAGTGATCCATTCGCCTGCAGCAACAGCTGGGGTGTGACCGACCACTGTTACAAGGTCGCGCTTTCCGCGCGCATGCACTTTGAGAACGGCAAAGCCGTTCTCCGCATTATGGAAGGTGACGCGCTCCACCGAACCCGCGAGAGTCTCGAGTGCAGGTCTCTGATCAGCCTGTGGCGGTCGGATCATCTGGTTCATGCTGTCCGCAAGGAATCCCGCTTCTTCGGTTTTATGGTTGTGTGGCACCATTGACGAGAGGATCCCTCGTCTTTTCGCCTTCACCTCTTTCGCCCCAGGAAATCAGCGAAGAAAGGTCATGCCCTGGCTTGACCTTTTGGTATGTTCTGTGTTTGTTCTTTTTGAGGCGCAGACAGGAAAGGTTGGTTAGACGTGCTTCGTACAGGATCAGGCGAAAAGCTCATCGGGCCAGGGAAACCTGAGCAGCAGCCGAAAGACCTGGAGCGGCTGCTCGTGCAAGCTGAGCAGAAGATCAGGAAGCTGCAACAGAAGGTGACGGATCAGAAGCAGCAGATTCGCGCGCTTCAGACACAAGCCAAGCAAGACGATCGCCTGGCTGCCGAACGTGAGGAGCTCAAGGCCGAAATTGCGGAACTGAGGAGCGAGACCCGGGAGCTGACCCGTGCCAACCGTGAGCACGTGGAGAGAGCCGAAATCCTCCGAGTCGAGAACGCCAGATTGCGGGCGGAAATGAAGGGCCGAAAGCCAAACGGGATGAAGGCTGGCACAAGCTCACGAGCCATGTTGGAGCCGTCCTTATCTTGATACTTGTCGCAGCAATCGCCTCCCGAAGATACGGACCGTCGGCGAGCAGCCGGTTGGAACACCATGGCGTTTTGGCCACAATCCGCAACGATGTCTCGAAGCGGTCGATCTCGTGGACTTGAACGCCTGACCGGATGCAGGTCGGATCACTTGATCCGGTCTGCAGGTTTTTGGTAACGAGCGCCACGAATATGGTGCGTTCGCCTGGACCACATCGTTTCCTCCCCGCTGATATTCCGATGATTGTTGCCTTACGACCTGCTCGCTCCGACGATTACACGTTTGCCCTTCATCTTTATCGCGAAACGATCAAACCTCTCGCAAGGGCCTGGATCGAGTGGGTCGATGAAGAACAGGAGGCGCAATTTGCAAGCCTGTGGCGTCCGGAAGACACCCGGATCATCACCCGAGACGGCGAGGAGGACATCGGCTGGATCGAATTCCGGAAGACTGGCGACGAGATCTTTTTGAAGCAGCTCTATATCTCGCCTGTTCATCAAAGACGTGGCATTGGCTCCCAGGTCATGCAAAGACTTTTGCAGGAGTGCCATGCAACGGCGGGCTCGATAGCCCTGTTCGTTCTGAAGAATAATCCTGCCTGCCGCTTCTATGAACGGCATGGCTTTTCTATCGTGCAGGAAACAAGGACCAAGTTCATCATGCGCCGTGAAATGGACAAGGCCGCCTAGCGCGGCCTTCCATCCGCGCTATCGGTTGGCGGTGATCGCAGGGGCTGTCCGATCTCCAAGAGCGACCCAGCTTTTTCCGTTGGTGCCTTCACGCTTGACGAAAGTATAACCTGCCTGACGCCAGGACAGGATATCGTTGCGCTTATTGTCGAGAATGAAGTCCCCCCGATCCGTGAGCACCATCAGAACGGCGTGGCCCTGCCCTTGCTCATCGATGACGGCAGCCATCCGCAAGGCACGTTGCGACAGGCCTGCCTGGACCAGAAGCTTCCGCTTCAGGAGCTGAATGTCCTCGCAATCGCCGAGACCGTCATCAGGATAATCCCACCGGTCGAGAACGCCCCAGCGATCCTGGTCTGTCACTGACAAAATCGATGCATTGACGCGCTCATTCACCGAAGTGAGGGTGGCCCAGACAGCCGGAGACAGCGAAATGCGTGCAGGCTGGGAGAGATCGACACCACACTCACGGGGATAGCGCCGGCAGAACCTCGTCCAGGCTTGGGTGGGATCGGCAGCACCTATCACTCGAATGAAGTCCGCGCCGCGTGCGTGGAACGCACTTTCGGCGGAAGCAGAGCCTGCAAAACAGGGAAACACCGCGAAGGCGAGACCTACCAACGCCGCTTTCAGCGCGATCTGTCTTGTTGTGCCGCCGAAATCAGAACAGGTGCGGAAGAACGACTCAGCATAGGCCATGGCGAGGCTCCGATCATGGAGCCAATACGATGGGCTTTCATGGTAAATGAGGGATTAACACTCACGGCATGCCCAATGACGCTATGATCCGAAACCGACAGTCCAGTGATGACCCTGGCCGATTCGGAGAGCCGGAACTGTCGGTCTGCTCCCTGTAAGCGGACCGAGCCGACTCTCAGGGAAGTCTCTTGTCGGATGGCTGATCCGCGAGTCGCTTGATTTCGAATATGGCCGCAATCACGAAGGCCGACAGCACCAGAAGCGTGGCGAGCGTCGCAAGGGTTCCTTCCTGAATGCTGGGGTTCCCACCGATGAGCAAGATCATCGCCAGCCCAGGGAGGCCCAGAGTGATGGCAGCCAGGATGTTGAGGGGCGTCATCCATCCCTCCGATCTGTGAGTGTCCGGTGCTGCAGAGTCATTCTCTGAAACCCTCTCGACCAAGGACGAGCCCTTTGCAGGGCGGGGATGCTGCTGGAGGCTCGATGTCGGCTCCGCTCTAGCCTGCTGCTTCACGTGTGCTGTCCCATGAGTGCCATGCCATTGGATTGTGTCGGGTTGGCGCGGACTTCTCAAGTAAGGTTTACGTCATCAGTGAATAAACAAAGGGGTAGTTGCTGTCGCCGGCGCGGTCTATCCTGGACGCTCCCTCAAGGTCCGTCGAGGATTATCGCTTTCCGGCGGACACGAGAGCGGAGGGAGCAGCCGAAATTGTCGATACAGGTTCGCTCGTCGCGATCCTCAGCTGTCGCAACAGCCCCTTTCGCTTAGCCTCATAGTAATAGCCGCCAGAGTAGAGAGCGACTGCACGGTCTGAGTTTCGGCCGGCCACCATATAGGCATTCGCCAGATAAGGGACTGCGTAAGCGAGGTTCGTATAGGCGTCGAGCAGACCCGACGCAGGGCCTTTGTAACCCATGCCGCGCGCTGTGGCGTAGCGGATCTGCATGAGCCCGAGAAAGTCTCGATTGGCGGCCCGAGGGTTGTAGCCGCTCTCCCGTTGGATGATTCGATGCACAAGTGCTTCAGGCACACCGTGAATTTTCGCATGCTGCGCCACGAGAGCGTCGATAAGGGCGCGGTCGGAAGCAGATGCGGGCAGGGCACAAGCGGCGAAAACGATGCCTAGAACCAGACGAGCGAACATCATATCCCTCATTTTCAGAGAGGGATTTTCCAGCCAAACGTGGCAATTAGGCGTCAGCTTGGCCTTAAGACGGGGCTGGCTGGCTCCGTCGTCGATCTTCGTCCAAAATTCGTACTGAGTTCCGTGGCGAAACAACCCGGCACATGTGCCCCTCCTGCCCACGCTGACGAGGCGAGCCTCCTGACCAGCGCAGAGAAAGACGTCAAGGATCGCTGGAATCAGCGATCCTCTGCAGCATCGTCCCGCTAAGCCGCTTTGACGCCAGAGAGGAAGGTGGCCACCTCATGAGTGAGATCGTTGGAGTGGCGGGCCAACTCCTGCGCCGCTCCCAGCACCTGATTGGCGGCCGCACCGGTCTCACCCGCCCCCTGCTGCACGTCCACGATGCTTCCCGTGACCTGCTCGGTGCCGCGGGCGGCCTCCTGGACGTTGCGGGCGATCTCCGACGTGGCGGCGCCCTGCTCCTCCATGGCGGCGGCGATCGAGGTGGAGATCTGGCTCATCTCGGTGATCGTGCGGGCAATCTCCTGGATTGCCCCCACCGTCTCCTGGGTGGCCTGCTGCACGGAGGCGATCTGGGCCGAGATCTCCTCGGTGGCCTTGGCGGTCTGGCTCGCCAGTTCCTTCACCTCGGTGGCCACCACGGCAAAGCCCTTGCCGGCTTCGCCCGCGCGGGCCGCCTCGATGGTGGCGTTGAGGGCCAAGAGGTTGGTCTGACCCGCAATCGTGTTGATCAGTTGGACCACGTTACCGATCCGCTCGGCGGAGGCCGCCAGCGCCTGCACTGTCTCGTTGGTGCGCCGGGTGCCCTGGACCGCGCGCTCGGCCACCTGCGAGGACTGGCCGACCTGGGCGGCGATCTCGCGGATTGAGATGGAGAGCTCTTCCGTGGCTGCCGCCACCGTCTGCACATTGGCCGATGTCTGCTGCGCCGCCGATGACACGGTCACGGACCGCTGGTTGGTTTCACTCGCCACACCCGTCATGGAGCGAGCAGTGGCTTCCATCTCGGTGGCGGCCGAGGACAGACCCTGCGTCAGCGACGAGACGTTGCGCTCGAAGGTCTTGGTGAGCTGGTCGAGCATCTCGGCCCGGCGCATCTTGGCTTGGTTCTCCGCCTCCTGCTCGGCCGCGAGCCGACGAGCCTCGATGGCATTGTCTTTGAACACCTGGAGCGAGCGGGCAAGCGCTCCCACTTCATCCTTACGCTCGGTACCAGTGACATTGATGGTGAGATCGCCATTCGCCAGCTGACCCATAGCGCCGGTCATGATCTTCAGGGGACGCACGACGGCAAACACAACGATCGAGCCCAGCAGTGCGACAGCGATCAGGATACCCACGGCAGATGAGACAATCAGGGATGTGGATGTGGAGGAAGCGAGTGCTTCTGCCTCAGCGCTAGCCTGATCGAGAGCCCTTTCGTTGACCTCGACGCGGTCCTTCAGGAGATTACGGACCTTGATGCGAAGATCCCGTCCGTCGCCATTAGAGATCTGGAGCGCAGCTGCATCCTGATCCTTCACGGCATAGGCCACGCTCTTGTCCATTTGAGCGAAGTAGCCGGAAACTGTTGCCTTGATCCCTTCATTGAGGGTGCGGCGCTCTGGCGTGTCAGACAGTCCGATCAGCTCATCAGAATGTTGCAGGGCGAGAGCCTTGTACTGCTGATAGTTCTTCTCCGCGTTGGTCATCTTATCGACGTCCGCAGACGAATAGAGGATCAGGTTCTTCTCCTGAATACTGGCCTCATTCACTTCCGAGTTGATCTTGAGGATCATTGTCAGACGGGCAGCCTCAACCTGCGCCAGCTCTTTCGTATCGGCCGATAGGTCGTCAAGCCCATGCTTAGCAATGGCGACCAGACCAATGGTGATCGCGACAAAGATCGCCGCGGGAATGGCAAGTTTGACGATGAGGGGGAAATTGTTGAGCGCGCGCATTGATGACCTGCAGCAAGTGGAATCCGAATATCCATTGCCTGCTAACCTTGTGCGAGGCTGACTGCTCTAAGAACAATATGTTGAGCCCACACATTCGTAATTCTGTGATTTCTACTGTTTTATCGAGACAAATCTGAGACTTCGCCCACCCGATCAGCACGGTGCTTCAAGATGATCGTCACGACTGCAGGTCGAGGCCGTCCGTGCGACAAAATGACCTTCGGCGCGGAAACGGGAGAGGAGTGCACGTGTCCCTATGGACCTGGGCATGGCGGTCGCTCCGGTGACTGGCGAACCATCTTTCCAGGATCATCTTCAGAAACGCGTTAGTGGAAGCCTACGCAACATGTAGCTCCCATCTAGAAAATTTCACTCTTCTCGACCGCGCGAGCTCATCCAAACAAGCTGTCGATGTCGTCCTGACAGATGCGTGCCGGGTCGCGGTCCAGCGCAGGTCCATTGAGAAGAGCGTCATCCCCTTCTCTCCTGGCTGTCTCTATGGCTTCGACGTCATTGAAGCTCTCCAGCCCACCCCAGATCTCGATCATCTTGGCAACCCGCTCCTCTATGAACCGCATCGAGTTCACAACCTTGCTGATGCGCTGACCGGTAATATCCTGGAAGTTGCAGGCTTCGAAGATCGTCACGATCGAGTTCGAGATTCGAAGGACCTTGTCCGCTTCTGTATCAGGAACGCTGCGGCTCAGTGAATTGGCGAGTTCGTCGATCTCCTCCGCCGCAGCAAGGATCGTGTTCGTGGCAACCTCCGTGCCACTGACCACGGCTCCGAGTTCATCGGTGACGCTGGAGGGCTCCCCGTTTCCTGGACTGACGGAGCGGAGTGTGGCTATTTCCTGCTTGGTGCGCTGGATCGACTCCGTGATCGCGCTGAGTTCCTCCTTCAGCTTGAGAGCCTCTCGAAGATCCCCCCGGATCTGGTCGATGAACGCTTTCGAGGCCCCGCTCTCCGGTTCGAGCGCGGCCTGAATGGCCGCGAAGCTCCGCATGATCTCAGCATGCCGCTTTGCCGCAATGCTCTCGCGCGCCATGGTTATCTGGTCTAGAGACAAGGGTTGAAAAAGATCCTTTGGTGGTCGCAATGTCGTCACTCGCCCAGGACCGCTACGATCTTTGATCGCAGCGTTTCAGCATTGAATGGTTTTACTAGATAGTTGTTGACGCCCGCCTGCTTCGCCGCCACCACGTTCTCGGTCTTGGCTTCGGCGGTGATCATGATGAACGGGAGGCTGCTCAGCTCGCCATCGGCCCGCACCATCTTCAGGAGTTCGTACCCTGTCATGGGGGTCATGTTCCAATCAGAGATCACGAGGCCATATCTCTTCTCCTTCAGCTTGCCGAAGGCCTCACTGCCGTCCTTGGCCTCGTCCACGTCGGTGAAGCCAATTTGCTTGAGAAGGTTTTTGATGATGCGGATCATCGTCTGATAATCATCGACAACGAGAACAGGAGTGGAAGTGTTGAGTGCCACGATTTTAAATCTTACCGTTGAAAGGATTGCCTAGGGATTTTGGATGCTATGCCGCCTGCCGCTCGGCTGTGAATTCCAACACGGCGTCGACGTCAAGAATGATCAGGAGCCTGTTCTCCAACTGGTGGACTCCCTGGGCTACACCCGCCCAACGCGCGTCGAGATGACCAGGAGTCGGTTGCATCACCTTTGGATCGAGCTTCAGCACTTCCCCAACCTCGTCCACAAGCAGCCCATAAGGTTCTCCCTTGTGCTCAAGACCGACAGCTAATCGCCGCTGGCTGTCTTCAAGATCGGGCAAACCCAAACGCCGTCGTAGGGACACGGCGGTCACGACACGCCCCCGAAGGTTCAGGAGGCCGGTGATTTCCGGCGAAGCCAGTGGAACAGAGGTGATTTCGCTGGTGACGAAAACCTCGTGCACCCGGCTGATGGGGAGGCCCAGCAATTGGCCCGCCACGACTACGGTTGGATATTCCATGGGCTCCGCAGACGTTTTGGCTTTTTGCAAGTCTCTGATATCGGCTGTGGTCATTGTTACGCGGCCTGTTCCATGACGGGATTGGACTCTGCGAGAGCAGCAAGGAGGCCTCTGCGATCGTGCCGTGAGACCAATTCTGAGACCCGCAATTTGCGAGCGAGTGCGACCTGTTGAGGATCGTGCTTGAGCGTCAGTCCGATCACAGGAATCGTGGCATGGGCTGCCGTTCCCCGCAGTTGCCCGATTAGGTCAAAGCTGGAGCGCTCAAGAAGGTCGAGGTCAATCACGAGGATGTCGATGCATGCGCGCGAGACAAGAACCTGCTGTGCCTCCATGGTGTTCGGCGCCATGTGCACTTTGTAGCCGGAACTCTTGAGCACCGGCCCGAGCATTTCTCGAAAGAAAGCCGAGTTATCGACCAACAGAACTGACCTGCCCCGCCGTTCCGACGTGCCGGCCTGAACCCAGGCTTGCGCGACCAGTGGTAGATAATGGGCTAGATTGACGACCTCGGTTGTTCTGCCCCTGATAACGGCCGAGCCAATCAGATCAGGGCGATCGGCCACAAGTTCGATGGTGAGGCGATCCTCGACGATGTCGACGATCTCTTCAACCGCGAGCCCCAAAGTCAGATCTCCATCCGAGAAAACGATCAGCGACTGACTACCTTGGCTTTTGACGACCATTGCCTCATCGCACGGGACGATGGGCATGAGCCTGCCGCGGTATTGCAGGAGCGGTCGCCCTCCGGTCCATTCGACTTCTGCCGCATCGATGACCTCGAGGCGGGTGACTAAGGAGAGTGGCAGGGCCTTGAGCGCAGGCCCGCTGCCGCGAAAGACCAACATCGTTGTCGCGCTGTCTTCGTCGGAGCCTGCCTCGTCACGCGCACCCTCTGTCGCAAGATGCCCGTCACCGGATCCCGAGCCGATCATGCGGGCGAGCCCATTGGGTTCGACAATGAGCACGACAGCGCCATCGCCAAGAATCGTATTGCCGGAGAACAGGGGAATATGGCGGAGCTTCGAGGACATGGGCTTCACCACGATCTCTTCCGTGTGAAAAACCTCGTCGACCATGATGCCGAAGCGCTGCGGCCCGACCTGGGTGACAACCACGAAGCCCTCGCTGGCACCATCGTCCTCCGAGAGCCCCATCACCTTGGCTAGCGGTATGATCGGCAGCAACCGCTCACGCAGTCGGAGCACCGCAGTGCCGTTGATGCGCTCTATCATGTGATCGGAGCCGGATCCGACCCGTACCAGTTCCTGCACGGATCCCTGAGGAACCGCAAACCGCTGGTTCTTTGCAGCCACAATCAACGCGGATACGATCGCCAGCGTCAACGGAATCTTGATGATGAAGGTAGATCCTCTACCCTGTTCAGATCGGATGTCGATGACCCCGCCGATCAGCTCGATATTCGTTTTCACGACATCCATTCCAACGCCGCGCCCCGAGACTGATGTCACCTTGGCAGCCGTCGAAAAGCCCGGGTGGAAGATAAACTTCGCGACCTGCGCGTCACTTATCCGCTCTGCTTCTGCTTCAGAGGCAATTCCCCGCTCGACAGCCTTTTTGCGGATGGCGTCGAAGTTGAGGCCCCTGCCATCGTCAGCGATCTCGATGGTGATCGAGCCCCCCTCGTGGAACGCGCTTAGGCGGATGGTGCCCTTCTCGGGCTTCCCGGCGGCTCTACGGTCTGCAGGAGACTCGATGCCATGGTCCGCGGAGTTACGCACCATGTGAGTGAGCGGATCCTTGATCACATCGAGAACCTGCCGGTCGAGCTCGGTATCAGCGCCTGCCATTACGAGATCGATTTGCTTCGAAAGCTCGTTCGACAGATCGCGGACCACACGCGGCAGCTTCTGCCAGGCATTGCCGATAGGCTGCATACGGGTCTTCATGACACCTTCCTGCAACTCGGCTGTGACCTGCGACAGCCGTTGCAAGGGCACCTTGTAGCCATGATCGACAGCGGTGCGGCGGGCTATCTCCAACAGTTGGTTGCGTGTCAGAACGAGCTCCGACACCATTGTCATCAGGTGCTCGAGCGTATCGACATTCACACGGATCGTCTGAACTTTGGCCGAAGCGCCCTCCCTTTCGCCCACCTCCGGCGCTTTGCCGGACTTCGCCTCGACCAGAGCGTCCCTGGTCAGCGATGGCGGCTGCGGAGCGCTTTGTGCAGATGAAAGCTGAGTCGTTTCCGGACCTGGGGCCTCACGAAAGGCTTTTTCAAGCTCGTCCAGGGAGACCTCGCCTGGCTTCAGCTCGCGTTCAAGAACCTGATGAGGCAATGTGCCATTCGTTCCTGCTTGTACGGCCGCAACGGAGTGCTCATTGATCGAGAGATTGACTGCCATCTCGCCCAGAGCGCCGATCAGGTCCTGATCCGAACCGGATGGCTCCGCGCCCTGACGTTCGAGCGCGGAGAGAATCTGCTTGATCCGATCCAATGTGGCCAAAATAAGTGAGATTGCGGGCGGGGTTACCGGCATGCCATCGCGGAATCGACCCATCAACGTTTCGGCAGCGTGGGCGAGCGACTCAAGACGCGGCAGCCCGAGAAAGCCACAGGTCCCCTTTATCGTATGGACCAGGCGGAAAATATTGCCGAGGATCGCCTGATTGTTCGGATCCTGCTCGAAGCGCACCATCTCCACATCAACGATGTCCAAATGCTCGGACGTTTCTGTGAGGAACTCAATCAGGAGATCGTCCATAACGACTGCCCACTCTCGCTATCGTGTGACTTGTTGAGCATCGGTGTATCCCGAGCCCGGTGGTGTGATCAGGCCGCTTCTACGCCGGACAGAAACGCACCGATTTCGCAACTGGAGCAGGCTGAGTGATGAACGAGCGCCCGAGCGGCGCACACGATTCTGCGAGGTGCGGCTCCTGCTGCAGGAGCTTCGCGAGGAAATGGATGAGAAGTCGCATGGTTCTTCTGTTGCCTGCCCACAACGCCGCGGGAAGCGCACGCCCCCTGACGCGCAAAATTCAGGCTGTTTTACCATGCGCGATGGTGTTGAATTTTGTTTTAACGTCGCAGCTTGGAATGAAGATTCCGCGCTCCAAAATGGGCTGGGGCCAAGGCGTCGAGCATGACCCTGGAGGGCCTACTTCACCTGGACCTTTTGTCATGGCTGCACAGAGTAGAACTCTTTAACGAATGACCCGTACAAGAGCGGCAGGCTGCGTTGCGTATCAGGCCTCCAAAGACAGCTCCGCCCGGCTCTACCCCGGGCGGAGTTTCCGTGTGAACGCATTTGCACCCGAGCGGCTTGGCCCACCAGCCGATGATCCGTATTATCCGATCCGCATGAGATGGATCATACTGGACTTCCGAATGGTGGACTTCCTGACCAATCGCCTCCTGGCTACCTTGAATCGAGACGACATCAGCTGGCTGACGCCCCACTTGGAACAGGTGGATCTTCAGCGGGGGATGATCCTTGTGCGGGAGCACGAGGTCTTTCGATATACTGGCTTTCCTACCACTGCGGTTGTTTCACTCGTTCGTGATATGAGAGATGGCCGGATCGCCGAGATGGCCTCTTTCGGCCGGGAGGCGATGATCGGGCTGCCCCTATGTGGCGCCCCAAGCGCGTCCCTGGGACGCTATGTTGTGCAAATACCCGGTTCGATGTGGCGCATCAGCACAAGGAAAATGGAGGAGGCAATTGCCTCCCGCCGGACCGTTCAGGATATGATCTCCCGGTACATGGAGGCTCTCCTGACTCTTACCCTCCAGTATGTGGCCTGTAATGCGGTTCATAGCGTCGAAGCGCGCGCTTGTCGCTGGATCGTCGCGACTCACGACCGCACGGGCAAAAACGATATGCCTCTTACCCACGAGGCGCTTGCGGAGATGCTCGGGGTTCAGCGCTCGACCGTCAGTGAGGTCCTGTATGCTCTTCAGAGCAGGGGAATGATTCAGCAGGGTCGAGGAAGGCTCGCAATATGCGACCGCTCACGCCTCGAACAAACGGCATGTGAATGCTACGGCAAGCTCCGTAAGCGATACCTGAGCCTGTTGCCGCTGCGAGACTAATCCGGATGGCTCCCTGCACGGAGTTTCATCCGCCTGGTCCATGAGCGGAACAAGGCTTCGCCACGACGAAGAGCGGCCGGGTAAGGAGATGATCGGTCCAAGCACGTGCGCTTGATCGAAAGGATGTCGAGCTTTCTCGGCGATGCTGCAATTCCAGGTCCCGATGGTGCTGGAGCCGGTTCGCCGCTCAAGAAACGCGGCGAGCCAAGGGAGTGAGCTGTTCCATGCAAGTGGCAACAGCTCTAGAACCTCGCCTTCACGGTCGCAGCAACGGTACGGCCTGGAGCCGGTATCTCGAACCCGTATTCATATTTCTGGTCGAACAGGTTCAACGCCGTGAGGCCCACCTGCAGGTGGCGGTCCGATGTTTCCCAGCTCACCGTCGCGTCGGTCGTCCAGTAGGAATCGAGCCGATCGTTCTCATAGGAGCCGGAACGCTCCCCGATGAAATTCTGGGTCAGCGTGAAACGCAAGCGGCTCGGGTGGACGAAGGTCACGCCGGCACGTGCGAAGCGCTCCGGAATATAGGGCACAGGCTCCCCGATGCCCCGCGGCTCGGGAAACGACGAGCTTTCCAGGATCCTAGACGTCGTTCCGCCGACCGTGGCAAAGACGCCGATGCCGTAGCCCAGCCAGACATTGACCGTTCCGGCGATCCATTCCGCGCGCGCTTTCTCGATGTCCTGAAAGCTGCTGAGGGTGTTGATCCTTGGAATGTTGAGGTCGTTCAAGATCTGCCGCTGATACTCCAGTGCGGTGAAGACACGCGGTGTCCATTCCGCGTCCCAGCGCAGGACGAGGCTCTTCGTCGGTCCGCTGGCGGGCGCATCATGCGGGATCAGTCCAACGGTGGTCGTCGGGCCGAGAGTGTAAGTCAATAAGGGCTCGGCATTCTCGATATAGGCCGCACGGAGCCACTGCCCTTCCAGCGGCGAAACGCCGACGCCGACGCGCGGCGACACCCAAACGTCGGGCTTGGCATATTTCACGTCGAGGAAGGTGCGATGGACGCCCGCCTGAGCTTCGAATCTGTCGTTCGGGCGCCATGTGAGATCGGCGTAGCTGCGGCCGCCGCGGAACGGGCTTTCGAAAACAGCCGAATCCTGCCCGTATTCCTCGTATCCTCCGCCATAGATATAGCGGGTAAAGCTAAGGCCGTTATATCGCGCCTTGCCGGCTTGAGCCTCCAGGCCGTAACGCAGATTGAAATCTCCGATCCCGACTGCGTGGCTCACCGCTCCGACAACGCCATCGAGACGCTGCTTTTCCTGCCACACGGTATTGATCGTGGGAAACCACGTGTAATCCCACAGCTCTCCCCGATCGAGCGTATCGTTCCGTGTGGCGAACACGGCCGCCGACAGGATATTCCGGTAGCCGAACGTGTGGCTCCAACCCACCACACCGAAGAGGTCGGTTGCGTCGCGCTCGATATGCTGGATGTAGTCGATACGGTTGAGATCCGTCAGGCCCGGCTTTCCCTCCGTCGCCCAGCCCATGAACATGAAGCGGTCAGCCGCCGTCGGGGCCGTGCCGAGACTCACTGTGAGGCCTCGTCCACTTTCGTTATCCGCAGAGAGATCTCCCCGTGCCCGGTTTGCGCTGGCGGACACGCTGAAACTCGTCGGCAGGGGCTCGTTCGAGAACCCGTTGACCTGCAGCCCGCCCGCCCAGCCCAGCTCACCGCCCCGTGTGATCACGCTGCTGCGGATCTCCGTGTCCAGAAAGGGACGCCGCAGCGGATCATACCTCCCGATGCGACCCGCAACCGCCAGAGGGTCCAGGAGAAGGCCCTGAATCGAAAGGTTCAGGGCTGCCCCGTTCAGTTCGGTGCCTTCCGCCGTATCGAGCGTCGGCTCGGTCGGGAACAGCCCCGGACGGCTGACGATCGCCTGATCGAAATACCCTTGAGCCTGAAACGGATCGAGTGTCCGGTCGGCATAAAACCGCGCCCAGTCATGCAGACCGATGAAGCGATAGGCTTCGACCGGATAGGACCCGCTCTGCTGACTGACGGAAATGCCGGCGTAGTCGCCGCCCCGCGCCCGGGAACGCCGCAGGGCCTCGCGCGCGGCCAGAATCGCCTCGTCGGCCAGGTAGAGATCCAGGGCGAAGGCGGTGCGCAGAATGGGAACGATGGGCGCCCTGGGATCCAGGCGATCCGCATTGTCGAGCGTCTGCCGGGCGAGTTCGTAGTCGCCGTTCTGGAAATAGGCATCGGCAAGGATCAGCTGATCATTGGAACGTGCCGGGTTCACGGCGGAACCGGCCAGCATGGCCTCGATCGCTTCGGCCATTCTGCCGGTCTGCAGGAAATGGCGCCCGCGGGCCGAGTAGGCTGTCGTCGGATCGAGAGCCAGCGCTTTGTCGATGAGAGCGCCTGCCTCCTCGACCCGGCTCTGATCAAGCAGGAAGATCGCCAGATTGACATACGGGATCGGATTGTGCGGCTCCATCTCGATGGCGCGCCGGTAGGCGGCTTCGGCTTCGACATGGGCACCCCGGCTCTCCTCCAGAGAGGCGATCTGGTTCAGGAGCGTGAAGGTCGGATCGGTCGCAGCAACCTTGTAGAGATCGGCAAGAGCGCCATCGATGTCACGGTCATAATCCGCCTTGATGGTCGCCCCGAAGGCGATCACGACCGGATCGGTCGGATCGATGGCCCGGGCACGTTCATAGGCGGCATACATGTCCTCACGGCGGTCGAGGTCCTGTGCGAGCGACGCAGAAAGAATGGCAAGGCCGACATCGCGCGGGAAGCGCCTTTCGGCCGCCGCGGCTGCGGCGGCCGCTGCCTGGAGGTCCTGACGGAAACCCGTGAGATAGGCATCGATTTCCGCCGTCCGTGGATCACCGACGGCAACCCTTGGTGCAGGCTGGACCCGCTTCGGGTCCGCCAGGGAGGCCGCGGCGTAGCGGCCATACTCCGCCCAGCCCCGGCGCAGCGGATCCAGGCCGGGCCTCGCGCGATCAAACAGACGGATGGCATCGTGCCAGCGCCTTTCCGCACCAGCCGCGAGCGCCTTCAGATAATCGGCGCGGGCGCGCTGGGCTGCCGACATCGGGCGGCCGAGAGCCTCGGCAAGGGGTCCTTCCGCGGCACGCCGGCCGCTGGAGCCCATCAGAAACTCGGCAAGCGCCAGCCAGTCCTCCGTCGTACGGGCCTCGGGCGCGATAGCCTGGAGCCGGGCGCCTTCGGCTTTGGATTGCCGGACCTCCAGCGTCGAGGACGGGAGATTGAGGAAAACCTCCCGCAGGCTCATGTAGAACAGCATCTGCTCCCGGTCGTTCGGGCTCACGAGCACGAATTTGGTCGGCGCCTGCCCGATGGCGGCCACCGCGCCCTCGCCCTGACGCACCGTC
>NZ_SPJX01000251.1 GCF_004458765.1 Microvirga pakistanensis
GGCGCGCGCCCCTTGAAGCGCGTGATCCAGAAGTACGTGCAGGACCCGCTGGCCGAGGCCATCCTCGCCGGCGAGATCAAGGACGGCGAGACCGTGCCCGTGCATGCGGGACCGATCGGCTTGACGATCGGGAATGAAGCTGAGAGCCCGAGCCAAAAGATTGCGGCATAAGGCTCAAGGCCGGAAGGATCGAGGATGCTCGTCCTCACATTGATCCGCGTTCTGTATGCGCTTCGTCCATGTGGCCAGCTCTCAGGGCGGCCACATGAACCTTCCTCGTCAAGGGAGGGCAGGGGATGAACATGCTGACACCTTTCGTTCTCGGGAGCATCGTCTCCGGTGGGCTTGTTATGTTTTCATGTCCGTTGGTCTTCGGGGTCCCGACGTCTCTGCGGTATCCGCGGCCACAGCGAGGGCGGCGGACGGTTGGAGCTAACCAACAGAGTGGCCGAGCCACGAGCATGCTGTCGTCGCAGCGAAGTATGTCTCCTCTGCGAACCCCAAATTGGCAGCGTACTGACAGGGGTATCCGCGGCATCCATAAGAGGCGACAGCGGGTTCATGGGATTTATCATCCGGAACTGCGTCATGCGGCAAGGCTGGCCCGGGCTGCGCAGGCGAGAGCTCGTAAGGCTGGTAATGAATCACGATGACACCGGTGTCCTATCACTCACAGCGGGAATCCGCTTGAGAGAATGGACCCCTCTATGGTTGGAGGATCCTTATGCATCGGAGACTTCTTACAGCGTTGTTCCTGAGCCTTGCGGCTCTTCCGGCGGCCTCGGCGCACCAGGGCCCGACGCTGGTTTCACAAGCGCAGACCGCCACGTACGAACGGGATCTGAGCAGAGTGGAGGACGCACAGAAGTCGAAACCTGACGGTCGGCAGCGTGTCGGGCTGTCCAAGAAGCACGAGCGGCTTCTGAGTAGAGACCCGAGAGAAATCATCCCAGATATCTGCATCGGCTGCTGATCAGCCCGACGGCACCCCTGGACTGTCATAGGCGAAGTCGCCGGCAGTCGACGCTCACCGGTGTATTGCCGAATCGCGAAAAATCCCTTGTCCGGCCCTTGTGTTGAAAGCGGTACGACTTGCAAGCGTTGCTGCGCATTCTCATCTCTATAGCGTCAAGCCGGCACCTCGCGGACATGGCTTGGCCGATGCACTCCGACGAGGCTTAGGACGGACCCTCTCGCGCCACTTTGCGGGGCAGGGATGTCTCCTCGGGCGAGATCCGCATGAGCCTTTTCGAGTCGTCGCTGAACCTGATCGGCAACTGTTTTGAAGAGGTTTGTCATGTCTCGGTGGAATGACAATTCTCGCCTGGCGCCATACGGGTTTGGGCCAGGCACGTTCGCGCCGTCGCGGGTCGAGTTTGACGCCGGCCTGCGGGCGCATATGATCGGCGTCTACAACTACCTGATGCTTGGGCTCGCCTTGAGCGGTGCCGTCGCTTACGCGGTGGTGAACACGGCGTTGGGCGAACTCTTCTACTCCGGCCCACGCGAACTGACCCCGCTCGGCTGGGTCGCGCTGCTGGCTCCCTTGGGCTTGATCCTGATCGCGTCGTTCGGGGCTCACAGCCTATCTCCGGCGAGCCTGCAGGGGATCTACTGGGGCATCACGGCCCTCCAGGGCGTCGGCCTCGCGGCCTTGCTCCAGACCTATACCGGTGAGAGCGTCACGCGCGTCTTCTTCATCACGGCCGCGTCCTTCGGTGCCTTGAGCCTGTGGGGCTACACCACGCGCAGCCATCTGTCCGGCTGGGGATCGTTCCTGCTCATGGGCCTGGTCGGGTTGATCCTGGCCTCGTTGGTCAACCTGTTCCTCGCGAGTTCGGCCCTGCAGTTCACGATTACGGTCATCGGCCTGTTCGTGTTCGCGGGCCTGACCGCATGGGATACCCAGCGGATCAAGGAGGAGTATGTCGCGGGCCTTGCCCACGGTGATGCTGCTCTCACCAGCAGGGTCTTCGGGGCGCTGAGCCTCTACCTCAACTTCCTCAACCTCTTCCAGCTTCTGCTGTCCCTCCTGGGCCAGCGGGAGGAGTAACGGAACGGAGGAAGCCATGCCCCTGACTGGACGATTCAATCTCCGCCGCACCATAGGCGGCAAGATCGTGCTGCAGGTTGAGGAAGAGGTCAGACGGCTCTGGCCGTTCTCCCGCAACCAGCTCACAAAACGGCGTTGGCGCGACGCAACCATCATGGACCTGGCGCAGCCTGAGCTGCGCCCGCTCATGGATCTGCGCTACAAGTCAGGTTTTGAATGGGCCCGGGTTTACGGTCAGCTCGGTCCGGCACGCCAAGATGGGTCTGTCGGTAGTGCGTCATCGCAGGACAACCCGTCGCTTGCCGTCGCTCCCGAGCCCTCGGTCAAGGCGAACGCTGCCATGTCGGCACCCCAGGGCGTGCCCGCTTAGGCCAGAGGATTCAAGAACAGCCGGGACGGCAGCATGCTGCCGTCCCGGCTCTTGCACCCCAGGGCGTAACGCCGATCTAAGGCCGCACTCTTCATGTGGCGCCCCAGAAGGCGTGGTCCGGCAAGCCCAAGAACGTCGAGGCGGGCCAGCGCGCTTTCAGGCACCCAGGCACCGCGCAAGAATGAGTGGTTTGGCCTCTATGGGGTAGTGGCGAAGAGAACGGAAGGAAACAGCAGCGTAGTCCTGGTCCAAGGGAGTGATACCTGGACGCGCGGGCGTCTTCCAGGGCGCTGCCGATTCTGCGTTCCGAACGTCGTGCCCGGGCCGGCTGGCCTATGACCTGGGCGGACCGCCGGCTTCGGCATGGAGGAACTCGCGCAGAATGCTCCGCAGGCCATGAACCTGGTCGACGAGGTTCAGAACGATGCCAATGCCCTCGTCGTTGACCCCGATCCCGTCCTTGAGGTCACGGATCAGCCGGACTCGTGCTACATCCAGCTCGGAAAAGGCGAAGCCTGCCTGGTCCCGCTGCGGAAGAAGCCAGCCTTCCTCAATCCAGACCTGGACCGTTCCCGCATCGACGTCCAGACGCAACTGGAACTCCTCCATGGTCAGCATCTACGCCTCCATGCCATCTCGGGGATTGTAGGACGCGCCGCCTGTCCACCGCTCCGCAAAGGCTTCGAGTTCCGGATCCGGGCGGTCCGGCAGGACGACCTTCAGGATGGCATGCAGGTCGCCATGGGTCCCGTCCGGCCGTGGTGCGCCCTTGCCTCTGAGCCGCAGGATCCGTCCCGTGTTGCTGCCCTTCGGAACGCTGACCATGACGGGGCCCCTCGGGGTCGGGATCTGAATGCGGCCTCCGAGGACGGCCTCGCGCAGGGAAATCGGCACCTCGAGGCAAATGTCGTCGTCCTCCCGCACAAAGAGGCGGTGCGGACGCACGTGGATTTCGATCAAGGCGTCGCCGGGCAGGCCGCCGATGCCTGGCTCCCCTTTGCCGGCGAGCCGCACCACCTGGCCGTCCCGGATGCCGGCCGGAATAGTGATGTCGAGCGACTGGCCGTTCGGCAGGGTTACGGTCTTGCGGGTGCCGTTCACCGCCTCAAGGAAGTCGATGACGAGACGGAAGCGAAGATCCTGCCCGGGCATCGCGAACCGGGTTCGTGCGCCGCGGCGGAGCAGTTCCGACAGGATGTCCTGATCCATGAAATCCGCAAAGCCGGAATCGCTGTGGTAGGACGGCCCAGCGTCCTCGGCCGCGAAGTCGCGATAGGATCGCCGCCGGGGCCGCTCGGCACCGGAAGCGTCGATCTCGCCACGGTCGAAACGGGCCCGCTTCTCAGGGGCGCTCAGCAGGTCGTAGGCGGCCGATATCGCCTTGAAGCGGTCCTCAGCCTTCCGGTCGCCAGGGTTCAGATCCGGGTGGTACTTCTTGGCCAGTTTCCGGTACGCCTTTTGGATCTTGTCCGCAGACGCATTGGGCTTTACGCCGAGCAATTCGTAAGGGGACTCGGTCACGACCTCCCTCCATTCAGCCGAGCGTTACAACTCCTTTTCAATGAATCGTGCGTTCCTGACGCAGGTTCACAACGCCGGTTCCGCTGGTCCGGATCCCTGAAATTGGAGGCCCTGCCGGAGGCTGTGGAAACACCGATCCCGTTCCGATGCGGTCGACATCCGGACCCAGGCCGGCCGGCGTGTTGTCCGCTCCGACAGAAATTCGTGACAGATTTGACGCTGACTTCGTTCAATTCGGCACGACCTGAAGATAGGAACCTTCCCAGTCCATCAATGTTAGTACGACGCGGACGGAAGCAATGTGCTGTTGCACGCGTCCGCTTCTCTCCCACACAGCGACAGGTCTTCCCGAGAAGTGGAAAGCTGTCGCATTCCTTGTGACGAAACTGAAAAAGCAGGGTGCCTGCTGCACCTTATTTTGGAGGAATGGTCATGAGAAAAACCCTGATTGGTCTTACCTCAGCACTCGCCATCGCAGCCTCAGCGGCCGCTGTGCCGACGCCGGCTTCGGCCTATCCGGGCTGGGTCATACCGGCGATTGCCGCCGCCGGGGTTGGCGGGATTGCTCTTGGGGCAGGGATCAGCTCCGCCCAGGCACAGACCACAGGATCGATCTTTTCCGTGTCTCCGGGTACCCCGATTCAGCCTCAGATCAGCTATGATCCAAATACGATGGTCCAGCCGGGCTGCCATCTTGCCCGCGAGCGCATTCGTGGAGAATGGCGCCGAGTCGAGGTCTGCCCCTAATCCTGCTGGTTAGCGCAAAAGCGCAATAACCGAACTTTTTGCCCTGTCGCGAGTGCCGGGACAGCCCCTCTCTCCTGAAGCCGGGGAGGGGATCGGCTGCCCCGGTGCTTCCGGCAAAATCTGGACCCCCAAGCCCGATGAATGGCCTGTCCTCCGGTTCAAGACTACGGACCGGCGATCGTGGCAGGGGCGACCATGAGGATGTTGCCGCACGGCGCCTGTGGGGTGATGACCGCGCTCGCCACGCCTACTAGCAGTGGGCCGCTCCTGCTCGGGATGACGACAGGACCTCCCGAGTCGCCCATGCAGACGCGGGCGCCGACCGTGCGCGCGATGATCAGTCCCGTTTCGGTCATCACAAGAGGCCTCAGCGCGGCTGTCTTGAGCGTTCCTGCCGCGTGTCCCGAGAGGCCAACGCCAGCCAGCTGCAGGGTCGAGGGAATGCGCTGCAATCGGTCAGCGAGCCTCAGGGGACTGCGTCCCCTGACTGGCGTCTCCAGGCGCAAGACAGCAATGTCGAGGGAGATCTCGTTGAGCATATCCGCCAGATCGCGGGACGCGAGGCGACCTGACCCGACAGCATGACGAGCCGCCGCGGCGACACGATGGGCGGAGGCAATTCGCCTGCTGCCCTGATAGAGACCAACCACAGCCCCCACCGGGTTCCCCCTGATGCAGTGCGCTGCTGTGAGAACAAGATCTGGAGCAATGAGAGCTCCTGAACAGCGGCTCAACCGGAGAGAGCCATCCGGCTGAACGAGTGTACCGACGGCGACTGTGGCGCGGGCGAGTTGATCGTTAGTCCGTGCGAGGGTGCCTCCTTCGATGCCGTGAGCCGGGCCAATGGACCATGTAAGTGCCATGGCCATGAGCCACCCGGGCAAATGACTGATGATGTGGCGCTTCTCGCCTTTCGCAGGAACGTGGAGGTGTTTCATGGTCATAACCAAAGTCAGATCATGAACGAACAAAGTCAGCTTTCAGCGACCTGTCCATAGAGCCGATGCTGTGGTGGCGGATGAGGTAAGAAAGCATCCCCTCGCTTCAAGGGTTGAGGATACCTCTGGAGTGGCGCGCTCCAGGCTCGTGCGATCCCTCAGGAACCCAGAACACGGTCTGCTGTTTTGAAGCATAGGCCATGACATTGAATATGCAGAGGAGGTCGACTTGCTCAAGCGCACGTTCCCCGGTGCATTGGCGGCTGCAGTCATAGGCGTTGCCGCCTCTGGATCATCGCTCCCCGATTTCGCTCAGGATATGCCAGCCCGCTGCCTGCCACAGGAGGTACAGGCCAGCGCCCTTCACGACGGGTGCAGCGGGGCCGTCACGTTCGGCATGAGAGGGCCCATGGTGGTGCCAGGCCAGGCTCCTGACATCGAGGCGACCGGCAGCATCACTCGAACCATGAGCGAGGACTCAACGGGGGGCAGCAGCGATCGCCCTGAGTGAGTCCTCGCATGGGTCAGCGCAAGCTGCAGCCGCGGGCGTGCTGCGGCTGCGCTGCTGCTATCCCTCGATGGCGACGAACAGGTACTGATCCTCACGTTTCACGCGCAGGAGCACCGGTCGCTTCTGACCCTGGGCGTCCGTCCAGGCTCTCGCCACATCCGCCGGAGCGCTCACCGGCTGGTTGTTGGCCGAGACAATCACGTCCCCCTGACGGAGACCGGCCTCCGCGGCGGGGCTGTTCCGATCAACCCGCTGGATCAGCACGCCCGACGTGCCGAGCTCCAGCCCCAGCTGACCTCTCGCTGCCTCAGGGATCGGACTGAGCGCCAGCCCGAGCCGCTTGCCGTCACCCGCTCCGTTGGGAGCTGTCGAGCTGGCGGCCTGCTCGTCGCTGCGCTGGCCGATGACGATGGCCAGTTCCTGAGGCTTGCCGTCCCGGATCACGGTCACCGACGCCTGGGTGCCGGGCTTCATGGCAGCGACCGCACGGGAGAGATCGCGACCACTCTCCACCGGTTTTTGTTCGAACTGCGTGATCAAGTCACCTGACTGGAAGCCCGCCTTGTCGGCCGGCCCGCCGGGCTCCACCGAGGCCACCAGCACGCCCTTGTCGTCCGAGCGGCCGAGCGCCTGAGCAATGGCCGGCGTGAGCTCCTGCAGGCGCAGTCCCACATAGCCCCGCTCGACCCGTCCGGTGCGGATCAGCTGGTCCGCCACCGCTTGAGCAGTCTTCGAAGGAACGGCAAAGCCGATGCCGATATTGACGCCGGAGGGCGAGAAGATCGCCGTATTCACGCCGATTACTTCGCCACGGGCGTTGAACAGCGGTCCACCGGAGTTGCCGCGGTTGATCGAGGCATCGGTTTGGATGTAGTCGTCATACGGGCCTGAGCGAATGTCGCGGGAGCGGGCCGAGACGACACCAACCGTCACCGTGCCGCCGAGGCCGAACGGGCTGCCGATGGCAATTACCCAGGAGCCCGGCTCGGCAGCATCCGAGTCGCCCCAGGTGGCGATGGCCATGTTGGGCTGAGGATCGACTTTTAGCACGGCAATATCAGTGGCCGGATCCCGGCCGACGAGGGTGGCAGGGACATTGGTTCTGTCACCGAACACAACGTGGATTTCGGCCGCATCCTCAACCACGTGGTTGTTGGTGATGATGTGTCCGTCTGAACTGATCACAAACCCTGACCCGAGTGCCTGCCGGGGCTGTTGCCGGCGGGGCTCCGGGCCTTCGCCATAGTAGCGGCGGAAGAACTCGCGGAAGGGCAGGTCGTCCGGCAGCGATTGCGCCTGCTCCTGTTCCTCGACGCGCTGCCTGGTGGTAATGGCGACGACGGCAGGCATCTTCTGCTTCACAATGGCTGTGAAGTCGGTCGGAACCTGCTGGGCCGCTGCTGGTGGCGCGGTGAATGCCAGGAGAGCGATAACTCCGGCTAGCACATGCCTTCTCAAGTTTAAGCTTGATCCAGAACGAGGCATAAGATCCTCCTGTGCAGAACATGAACGGCTCCGAGAGGCCAGAGCGCGGTGCCGAGGCCGGGGAAAGGAAGCGGTTCCCGTAGCCCGGCTTTGGACAATAGCTTTAGATAGGAGCCGTTCTCAGGCATCACTACTCCACGCGGAAACGACACGACTTTTCACGGCTGATTGGTTTTCCTCCTGCTGGGTGAGATATCCTCTATGGAATCAGGGAGTTCCTCGGGGGCCGGGTGGCCTAATGCTCGCACGCTCGGCGCGACCTCCCATGCGAGCTCACACAAAGGCCAGGCAAGGGCTGCTCGTGGCACTGCTGAGAAGTAAGCGCTCGGTCCGCTTCGACACTCAGGTGCTGACGTTCGATAATCGGCAGGAACGTGAGATTTTGACCCTGAGGCGACCTTGAGACCTGCGGCTACGTCGAACGTATGAGTCAGTATCACGTCTTCGTGATCCGCCTGCGGCACGTTGTCAGGTACTCTCATCAGCCTGTAGGAGCGTTGCGGACCGCCTTGGTAAGGAAGCTACCGAAAGACCATCGTGCCAACCGGTTCCTGGCCGCCTTAGAGCCCGACGACTTCACCCTGCTTGAACCCCATCTGGAGGCCGTCATCCTGCCCCGTGGGACTGTACTGTACGAGCCCGGGGATCCCATCCGCTACACCTACTTCCCGCACGATGTCATCGTCTCCCTTGTTGATGTCATGGAGGATGGCCGTCTGGCAGAAGTGGCCATCTTCGGCTGTGAGGGATTGTTCGGTCTCTTGACCGCGTTTGCGAGCCGAGAAGCTTTCGGGCGCTACGTTGTGCAGATCCCTGGAACCGCCTCCCGCATTCCCCTGGCCCGCCTCCATGAGGCGATCAGGACGCGCCCCGCTCTTCAGCGGCTGGTGTTGGCCTACAACGAGGCGCTGCTCGCGCAAGCGTATCATACCGTAGCCTGCAATGCCGTGCACACGGTCGAGGCCCGGTGTTGCCGCTGGATTCTGAGCACACATGATCGCTTGAACCAGGACACCTTGCCCTCGAAGGACTCGCTGCCCCTGACACACCAGTTCCTCGCCGAAATGCTTGGTGTGCAGCGTTCCACGGTCAGCCCCATCTTACGCGGCCTCCAGATGTCGGGCCTGATTGAGCAACGACGAGGCGGCATCGATGTGATCGACCGCGCCGGGCTCGAACGAGGGGCCTGCGAGTGCTATCGCAAAATCCGCTCCCGCTTCGACAAGTTCCTGTCCGGTACCCATGCCTCGGCTGGACGCGGCAGTCTGAGCAAAGCTACGGATTGAGTTCGATGCTGAGACTATGCGAGGTGGTTCACCACCGCAGGCCTGATGCTGTTCCAGCGCCTGATCGTCGTGCTGGGTCCGGTAGCGAGCATTGCGGATTCCCTGACTGTACTGGCACAGGAAAAGGCAATCGACGGGGCTATTCTTGACGTGAACCTCAAGGGCGAGAAGCCTTCCCGTAGCCGATGCCCTGCGCAAGTGCGCCATCCCTGCGTGCTTGCAACCGGCTACGAGCAATGGGCGCTGCCGGAGGCCTACAAGGAATCCCCCGCTGCGACAAGCCCGTCGACCTGCGCCTCCTTGCCCGAGCTCTGTTTGGCTGATAGGGCCAACCGACTCCGTCGTCGGCGGGAAGGGCAGCTATTGGCACGACGCGGAAGTAGAGCTGACTGTAAATCAGCATCGAATAAGGCCCCTGAGCCGACTGCCGCTACGCACGTGATATTGCGAGTGGACTCGTAGCGTCGGCGGGGTCACGATCGGCGCCGATCGTGNAGGGGTCAAGCTTCGGTGTCGATTCAAACAGGTCAGGAATATTCATCGATCAACCTTCTGGTGAACGTAGGCCCCTCATCGAAGCCTGAACTCGATCCGGTTGGGCCGGGGACCTGGGCGCCCCGTGGCGTAGAAGCCCATCTTCGTCAGCAGCCGGATGGAAGCGGCATTGTCGGGGCGCGTCTCAGCCAACACGGGGCGTGACGCCAGCAGCGGATCGGCTGCGATCTGGTCCAGTGTCGCCCGGAGCGCCTCAGACGCATAGCCCTTGCCCTGGTAGTCGACCCCGAACCAGTAGCCGACCTCGATGGTGCCGTCAGGATGGTCAATGATCCCCATGGCCCCAATCAGCGTCCCATCAGGGAGCCGCACCGCAAAGAAGTATTCCTTGGTCTGATCCTGGCTGGTGATGAGGGCCTGCGCCTTTTCCAGCGGGAAGCCGCCCTCCATGAAGGCCATCCATTGGCTCACAGCCGGGACATCGCTTATCCTGGCCAACTCGGGGGCGTCCTGGAGTTCCAGTTGGCGAATTGCGAGGCGTTCCGTCGTGAACGGCTTTAACATGCGTCGACCCTCCGACCGCCCCCCTTTGTACCATCGAATCTGGATGCGGTGAGGGCCGGATCGAGCGTTCCATGCAGCGTCTTCTCGGAAATTCGTGTGAGGCTCTATTCGATCACCTCATCGGTTTGAGCCAGGATTGTCGCCGGAACGTCCAGGCCCAGGGCTGCTGCGACCTTGAGGTTAATCACCAACTCGAACTTGGTCGATTGGATCACCGGAAGGTCCGCTGGTTTCTCACCTTTCAGAATGCGACCCACGTAGGCGCCAACCAAGCGGTATGCATCTGTAAAGCTCGTCCCGTAGCTCATGAGGCCGCCAGCCGCCGGGAAGTTCCGCGACTCGTAGATGGCCGGGATGCGATGCTGAGCAGCCAGTTCAACCAAACGGCGGTGCCGGGTGAAAAAGAAGGGGTCCGGGGTCACCATGAGGCCTCCTGCGCCCTTGCTTGCTAACGTCGCGAAAGCCGGCTCGAATTCTTCTTCCTCACGGGCTTGAACGATCACAACCTGGCACTTGCTTGCGGCAGCCGCTTCTCGCAGCTCCCTGATCTTCTCGGGGGCACTCGCACGAGCAGGATTGACGATTGCGCCAATAACATCAGCCTTTGGCAGGAGAGTACGCAGAAGTTCAAGCCGCTTGGCGTCCAGCGCGAAAGTCACTGTGACTACGCCAGTCATGTTGCCGCCGGGCCGGTTCCAACTCTTCACGAGGCCGCGCTGCACCGGATCACTGCCGATCGAGAACACAACTGGGATGGTGGAGGTCGCGGCCTTGGCGGCTAGGGCTGAGACCTCGCCTCCCGTGGCCGCGATGACGTTGACCCGCTGCTGAACAAGCTCGGCAGCCAGCACAGCCATTTGGTTGTAGTCTCCGTCAGCCCAGCGGAATTCCAAGTTTGCGTCCCGACCTGGGTTGAAGCCGACCTCCTTCAAGCCATTCAAGAATGCGATCCTTAGCCGGTCAAAGGTCTCCGGGGAGCCAGTGCTGAGGAAGCCGACGACGGGTACCTCCGCTTGTGCATGGACACGGTGGGCGGCGATGCTGGCGGTGAGAGCGAGAAAGGTTCGCCGTCTCATTCGACCACTCCATCAGGCTAGGTCAGACGAGGTCTACCTTAGTTCAGCCCAGCAGATGTGACGAGGTCTGTTCCACACGGCCTTCCGCAAAACTCGCCCACCCGGAAGGCATAGCTGCCGCGCCGCCCTGGAGGTCGCGCGAGCAGGGCGCTCGGTTGTAGGAACTCAAAGTCACCTGCGATCTGGCGCGGAGGCTGCGCGATCGCGGGCGGCGGCAGCGGCCCGTGACTTCCTGGGCCGATCCACGGCTGGTTTACGGAGGGCTTCGACGTCGATGATCTGGAGCGGGCGAAGACGTTGCGGGTGGGTCTGCCTGCCTTCGCCCCATACGCCTGATCGGCATCATCGCCGGTGAGACGTAACGCCGAAAGGCAGGCTGGCGAACCCGCCACTGCGTAAAGCCTACATGAAGCGTGCGCCACGCAATCTGCTATAGTGCGGTGGGGAGCACTGATGACGGGAACCTCCACGGGGGGACAGCGTCATGACGAAGACCATCGCATCCCTTGCCTGCGGCGTTGTGGCGGCGGGCCTCATGGCCACCGGTGTCTCGGCCCAGGCCACGCTCGCCAGCGTGAAGCAGAAGGGCTTTCTGACCTGCGGCGCGAGCAGCGGCTCCATTGGCTTCGGCATGCCCGATGCCCGAGGCAACGGGACGGGCTTCGACGTGGACTTTTGCCGCGCCATCGCGGCCGCGATCTTCGATGATCCGACCAAGGTCCGTTTCATTCCCCTCAATGCCAAGGACCGCTTCAGTGCGCTTCAGGCGGGCGAGGTGGATGTCCTGTCCCGTAACTCGACGCACACGATGTCGCGCGACACCCAGCTCGGCCTCGACTTCCCGGCGATCACCTACTTCGACGGCCAGGGTTTCATGGTCCGCAGGAAGCTTGGTGTCTCCTCTACCAAGCAGCTGAATGGCAGGTCAGTCTGCGTCCAGCAGGGCACCACGACTGAGCTGAACCTCGCCGACTACTTCCGCGCCAACACCATGAAGTACCAGACTGTCCTCTTCGCCACGGCGGACGAGGCCAAGAAGGCCTATGATGCCGGCCGGTGCGATGCCTTCACCACCGATGTGTCCGGGCTTTATGTGGCTCGCTCCTGGGTCTCGAATCCTGATGAGGACCTCATCCTGCCCGAGGTCATCTCGAAGGAGCCGCTTGGCCCGGCAGTCCGCCACGGTGACAATCAGTGGGGCGACATCGTCCGCTGGACCCACAATGCCATGCTGAACGCCGAAGAGCTCGGCGTGACCAAGGCGGATGTCGATCAGATGAAGACCTCCGACAACCCGGAGATCAAGCGCCTGCTCGGCACCGAGGGCAGGTTCGGTGAGGCCATCGGTCTGACCAACGACTGGGCTGTTCGCGTCATCAAGCACGTGGGCAACTACGGCGAGTCGTTCGAGAAGAACGTCGGCGAAGGCTCGCGCCTGAAGATCAAGCGCGGCCAGAACGCGCTCTGGACCAAAGGCGGCCTGCAATATGGGATCCCGGTGCGGTAGCCTGACAAGCACATCAGAGAATTACATTCCATGACGCGACACACATGACGTCAGTCGGGCGTCCAAGGCTGTGGCTGATGCCATTCCGTGGTAGCCTTGGGTCAACTCGCTTGAAGAGGTGGTCGCATGAGGCGACGCGATCTCATCCGGCTTCTCTGCGCATCGGCGTTGCTCCGGGCCACGCAGCCGGCAGCCCAGGTGTCAGGTGAGTCCGGCGGATCGGATGGGTGGAAACCTGGACTCTGCTCGCGCGGAACGACTGGGGGGACGTTGCCGAACACCTCCGGCCCCTGGGCTGGACGAGAGGCGTCAACGTGCAGGTCGAGATGCACGTGGCAACAGCCCCGGCCCAACTGCCAGGGCTGGCAAAGGAGGCCGTTGCGGCGCGTCCTGAGCTCATCGTGACGAACGGCACGCCCGCAATCCTGGCCGTGCTCGCCGAAACCAAAACCATCCCTGTGCTCTTCTTCGAGGTCGCCGACCCGGTCGGCAACGGCATCGTCGGCAATCTCTCCCGCCCCGGCGGCAACGCGACCGGGTTCACAACCTTTGAGCCGTCGCTTGGAGGTAAGTGGTTGCAGCTTCTCAAGGAGATCGATCCGCAGGTCAGGCGGGCCGCAATCCTGTTCAACCCGGAGACAGCGCGCAACCATGCGTCGCCTTTCATCCGTGAGTTCGAGGCGGTCGCCGCCTCTCTTTCGGTTGTGCCCGTCCTTGCATTCACCCAGGACGCTTCCGGGATCGAGCCAGTGATTGCGGATCTTGCAGCCGCACCTGGCGGGGCGCTCCTGGTGCTGCCAGATGTGTTCACCTTCGCGCAGCGGCGGTTGATCGTCGACCTTGCCGAGCAGCATCGGGTGCCGGCAATCTACGGTAGCCGCTACATGGCGGCGACCGGAGGCCTGCTCGCCTATGGTCCCACCGCGGAAGGACTTCACCAGGGCGTCGCGTCCTACATGGACCGGATTCTCAGGGGAGCCAGCCCCGGCGAGTTGCCGGTTCAGGCGCCGACACGGTACGAGCTTGTGGTCAATCTCGGGACCGCCAAGGCGCTGGGCCTCGCGATCCCGCCAAGCCTGCTGGCCGCTGCCGACGAGGTGATCGAATAGCGGGCACTATGAAAGGCCGCGATCCTACGGGGCGGATGGCCTCTCATCCACGGCTCTACCAAACACGGGCAGCTCCTCGTCATAACCCTTGATAGGCCGTGTTCCGAGAGGGATCAGGGGGCGCTTGTCCTTCACGGCGCCGGCAACAGTCTCATCCGTCAGGATCTCCCGATCCGCTGCTGCCGCGCAGAGCCGGGCGGCGAGGTTCACGACGCTGCCGATCGCCGTGTAGTCGAAGCGGCTCTCATACCCGATCCGCCCGACCGTGGCCGTTCCCATGGCTAGTCCCACCCCGAAGCCGATGCGGTGGCCGCGTGCTCGCCAGCCGATGATCAGTTCCTGCACCCTTTCCTGCATCTCCACCGCCAAGTCGACGGCCCGCAAGGCAGGCTCCTCGACTGGAACGGGCGCGTTGACGAGCACCATCAGGCCGTCACCCGAGAAGCTGGTGAGTGTGGCGGCATACCTGGTGATGATTGCTCCAAGCGCCTCGTAGTACTCGGAGAGCACACGCATGACCTCCTCCGGCGCCGCTTTAGCCGAGAAGGCGGTGAAGCCCCGCAGATCGCAGAACACCGCCACCACCTCGGTGCGCCGGCCCTCGAGCACAGTATCGTCACCAACGTGGTCGACGAGTTCGGCCACCTGCGGCGCCAGGAACCGCTTGAGCTTGGCGATGCGCTCCTGGCGCTCCTGCGAGACGGCAAGTTCAGCGGCCATGGCGTTGAAGCTGTCGGCCAGCCGCTGAAGCTCATCTCCCGTGCTGATTTTGATCCGGTGGTCGAACTGCCCGGCGCCAATGCGTTCAGTGCCTTCCTCGAGCAGGCGAATGGGCTCGGTCATCCTGCGTGCCAGGATGAAGGCGAGCATGGCGGCAAAGGCAGCACCGCCCAGCAGAAGGCCTCCGGTCCGCCAGAGGGCGGCATAGATCGGCCCGAACGCCTCGGAAAGTGGCTGCTCGACCACAACAGTCCAATCGGGGCCTGTGATGGGTGCAGCCGCCGCCGCAATGGCATTACCCTCTGCGTCCCAGCTCGTTGTGAGCCCGGCGCCGGCTCGCATGGTAGCCTCCCGGATCGCCCGGAAAGGGTTCAATGTCGCCTCGTCCGCCCCACGTAGGACGAGGCTGATGTCCGGGTGGGCAACGAGCCGGCCTGGTCCGTCCAGCACGAAGGCGTAGCCTGTCTCGCCAACCTTGATGGCCGAAATCACGTCCCAGATCAGCTTCAGGTTCACCTCGGCCACGACGATGCCGACCGACGGGCGATTGCCGGAGATCGCGACTGTCAGGTAGGGCTCGGAGCCGCGGTAGTAGCTAACCTGTCCGTACCAGATCCGCGCCGATCGGGCTCCGGCCACAGCGGGGTCCCCTGTTCGGTCGGTGCGGTTCTCGGTCCGGTTGAGGCCGATGCGCGACACGTACAACCGCTCGCGTCCGGTGCCGTCGACGAGCGTGAGGCTGACGATGGCGGGCACTTGGCGCAGCAGGCGCAGGGCATCAATCCGCCGCCGCTCGTCCGGCTCCTCGCTCCAGGGGAGTTGCACCAGCCACCCGAGCTGGTTGGTGATGCCGTCAAGAAAGCCCTGAATTCTGGCGGCCGCCGAGCGTGCCTCGACACCGAGCAGTTGGTCGAGCCTGGCCCGCTGATCGCGGTAGCCGAACCAGGCTTCGCTGATGCCGTTGGCAGCGAGCGGAATGACCACCGCCAGGAACAGCACAATGAAGTACTTCTGGAACAGGCCACGAAACCGGCGACGCCTCCTTATCATGGCCCTGAGCCTCAGCGGATCTCGCTCGAGGTGGAGTGGCCCGGGCGCAACCCGCGCATTGGGAAGCGGGAATGCTGCGCAATCATCATTCAATCACCTCATCAGCTTGCGACAGGAGGGACGGCGGCACAGTGAGACCGAGCGCCCTTGCGGTCTTGATGTTGACGATCAGGTTGTACCGGGACGGCTGCTCGACCGGCATGTCGGCGGGAGAGGCACCGCGCAAGATGCGGTCCACATACTGGGCGTGGCGGCGGGCAATCGCGAGCATGTCCGGGGTGTAGGCGATCAGTCCTCCAGCCAGTACCGGGTCACGGTTTGCGTACAGCGCCGGGAGCGGTGTCCGGGCCAGCAGATTGGGCACGCGGTTGGGGGGCGTGTTCAGGATCGCATCGCCTAGAACCAACAGCCCCTCGGCGCGGAGCCTCCTTGCACTCTCGACCGCAGCAGGAACATCGTTGGGTGCGCGAACCTCAATCACGTCAACGCGCAACCCGAACTGGGCAGCCATAGGCACTTCGCGGGCAAGGGCCAAACGATGGTCGTCATTGGCGGGGTTCACCAGCACCGCCACCCTTTGGGCCTGTGGCAGAAGCTCGCGCAGGATCTCGAACTGCTTGGCGAGGAAGGCTCCGGGCGTGATTGAAGCCACCCCAGTGACGTTGCGCCCGGGATGAGCCAAACTTTGCACCAGACCGATTTGGACGGGATTGGCCACGAAGGAGAACGCAATGGGGATCTCCGATGTAGCGTCCTTAAGGGCTCGGGCTATTGGTGCGCTCGGACCAACGATAAGGTTGGGGCGTGACCGAACGATTTCGGCAGCAAGCTCAGACGCACGCTCATAGCGCCCCTCCAGCGCCCGCCGCTCGATGGTGAGATTATGGCCCTCGACCCAGCCGAGCTTGCGTAGCTCGTCCTCGAAGGCGGTGTAGCCGGGACCGGCGCACCGGACGGGACACAGCATTCCAAGGCGGACCGGTTTGGCGGGCGTCTGGGCTGCTAAGATCGAGGTAAGCAGGACCGAAACAAGCGCAGCGAAGCATAGAGAGCGGCCCATCGGGAAGCCTCCTCTTGTTCGCATTCGAAGGAGCAAGCCTACTCGACTCCCCGCTCGTCAGCTAGATCCTCATCGACACCTTGGGTGTCTTTGATGCGGCAGTCGACCGTAGCAGAGCCGAGTTGGAGCTTCGAAGAATACGCCTGCTGATGCATGGTCGAGGTGGATCGGAGTGGCTGGCGTCGGGTTCGCCGCAGGGGTAACATCATGGCTGCCTTACGTGCATACAGATTCCTATGCGCATCTGGCGAGGTGGCCCAATGAGGCGGCGAGAGTTTCTTTCGCTGATTGGCGGGGCGATACTTTATCGATCGCGTGTCGCTCGCGGGCAGGCCGGCAGGATCCCGAGCGTCGGTGTTCTCTGGCACGCCGCCAGTGCCGAGGCACAAGGAGTGTACTACACGGCTGTTGTCGAGGGCTTCCGGGATCTCGGCTACATGGACGGGCGCACCATCGCCCTCGAGCACCGGTTCGCCGGCGAAAGCCCTGAGCGCTTCCGGAGTATGGCAGCCGAGTTGGTTCGGCTCGGCGTTGATGTGTTGGTGACGGTGGGCCCGCAGACGGCACCCTATGCCAAGAGCGCGACCAGCACGATCCCTGTTGTCTTCATGGGCGTTCCCGATCCCGTGGGAAGTGGTTTCGTCGACAGCCTCGCGCGACCGGGGAGGAACATGACGGGGCTGTCCAACTTCGGGGCAGATATCGTCTCGAAGCGCCTGCAATACCTCAAGTACATGAGGGAGGACCTGCTCCGGGTTGCCTTGCTCGTTAATCCCACTTCGCAACTGGCGCCCCTGTACAGGCGTGTCACTGAAACCGCAGCAGCCGAACTGGGGCTTGAAAACGTCACGTTCGAAGCACGTTCGCCTGATGAACTGGAGCGCGCCTTCAAGGCCATGGCTGAGGCTGGTATGCAGGCGGTGACGATCAACGGGGACGGTTTGGTTTACCAGCATCGATCCCTTGTCGGGAAGCTGGCCCTAACCCATCACCTACCCCTGGCGGTGTGGTCGAGGGAGACGTTTGATGGGGGCGCACTGATGTCCTATGGTCCCGATCAGGTTGCGATGTGCCGCCGCGCGCCTGCTTTCGTCGACAAAATCTTGAGAGGAGCCAAGCCGGCGGATCTGCCGGTTGAACAGCCCGCAAAGCTGGAGTTTTTCATCAATCTCAAGGTGGCGGGAGCACTAGGCCTGACAGTCCCGCCGATGTTGCTTGCGCTTGCCGACGACGTGATCGAATGAGACCTGAATGTGACGGCAGTCGCCCAGAGGATCTGCCGCCCCCCTCATCGGGCTGTACGGGACACTATGCGAGTTGGCTCTCGGCGTGTGGCATCGTAAGACCAGTCTCGCGTGGACATTGCGTCCTCCTTGAAGGTCAGGTTCTGGCACATCTGAGACATTGCGGCTTGGTCTGCATGCAGCCGCTAAGCGGAAGGTCAGGAACGTCCCGGCGCCTGCAGGGCCGAACGCTCTGACTCGCATCTTCGTGTGACCTTGTCCGACACTGAGTGCAATACGATCCTCGAGTACCCCGTACTGTAAGTAAGTTACGCTCTAATCGACTGCTCACGCCTTTCTGTCGAGCATTTCCGAGAAGCTTTGAGCCATAGGGATGGTCATTGTGACGCCCAAAGGCGGGACACTTTAAGCTTGACCGACCCTAGACGCTCAGAGGACTCTGCCATCACGAAAGCTTCGTTCGAGGGGCTAGGAACGAAGCAAACCAAAGAACATGATGTCTGCACCTGATACTGTCGCACCTGCCGCTGAGCGCCTTCACAATCTTCTGGGATATGTCGAGCAAGTGGTCCGGCTGGATGAGCGGCCAGCCCTGCGGCTGTCGGAGCATCGGCTTCCTACCGGACAGACCTTTGTGCTGCACCAGCACGAACTGCATGCCATGCCTGGGGTTCGTCACGATCTGGTGGACGAGGATGGCCCGGTGTGGCTGGCTGTGGAGCGGCTCCGGCGCAGTGATCCTCCCGCACCGCCAGAACCCACAGCAGACTGGCTGGAGATCACCCCCGATCCCGAGCGGGAGCCGAAACTGCGGGACTACCTGCTTCGGACGGTGGCGGAGACGGAACGGGATGAACTCCTCGCCTCCGGAGCCGTGCGCCCGGAGGATGTGGCGGAAGCCATCAAGAAGGACGAGACCATTCCCCGCTGGGATGTGCGCCTGCGCCTGGAGGATCGCCCCGACGTCTGGAGCGCTGCCGAGACGTGGATCACCGAACAATGGTTGCCCTGGTCGGTGGCGGAACGTCCAGTTCGGCGGTCCCTAGCGCTGTATCAGCGGCTGTTTGAGGTCACCCAACTCGCCGAACTCGGAGGAGGCGACAAGTCCTTCGAGCTTGTTTGGGGTATGGGGCTCTCTCGCTGGCTCAGGGATGGCAATGAGGTCGACCTTCCTCTGGTCGAGCGTCTCGTTGAGATCGAAATCGACGATTTCGGCGGCGGTGAGATCAAGGTCAGGCCCCGGGCGGCCACAGCCGGGGTTAACATGCGCCCGTTCGAAGAACTCGGTGTCGAAGGGGCTTCTCTGGCGTTAGACGCGTCTCGTCGGGCGATCGCGGCCGTCGATGCCGATGAGGGTGTCTCGCCTTATCGGCGCGAGGGATTCGAGCCTATCCTTCGTGCCTGTCAGGCCCGTCTGGATGCCGAAGGCGTGTATTTGCCCGATCGCCAGGCATTGGCACCCGATCAGCCTGTCCCTTCGGCCGGCGAGCACCTGACCGTCTCGGACCGTTGGGTTCTGTTTGCCCGGAGACGGTCCGACAGCTTCATCCTGGCCGATCTTGAGAACCTGAAGAAGTCGGTCGAGAAGGCCGCCGAGGAAGGCACTCTGCCGGGCCCGGCTCAGACCCTTGTGATGGGGCCTTCCTCCGAGCAGCCGAACGATATCTGGGCTCCACTGGGAAATCGCGTCGGCGAGACCATGGGCGGGACAGCCGAGGCAGCGCCCCAGGCCGAGGCGACGGACCTCTTCTTCCCCAAGCCCTTCAACGATGACCAGATCGAGATCGTGCGCCGTCTGGAAGGCACCGATGGCATCGTTGTGCAGGGTCCGCCCGGCACGGGCAAGACGCATACGATCTCCAACATCATCTGCCACTACATGGCCACGGGCCGGCGGGTCCTGGTCGTGTCGCATGGCGAGCCTGCCCTTGCGGTCCTGCGGAACCAGCTGCCCGAAGGGGTTCGGGATCTCGCGATCAGTATTACGGCCACGGAGCGAGAAGGATTTAAGCAACTCGAGACGGCTGTGCGCCTCCTGCAGTCAGTGGTGGAGAGTATCAAGCCCAGCGAGCAATCGCGTCTGATCCGGGACCTAGAAGCCTCTGTTGTTGGCCTCCGGACCCGACTTGAGGCGGTCGATAAGGAGATCGAGCGCTTCGCCCTGCTGCAGCTCGCCCCGACAGCGGCTGGTGAGCGGCCGGCGGAGCTTGCAAAGCGGATTGTCTCCTCGGCAGAGCAATACAGGTGGTTCGAGGATCGCCCGGAGCAGTCCGCGCAGGATGCTGGTCTGTCAGACGATGAGATCTCCGCTCTTCGAGCGGCCCGTTTGACCCTCGGTTCCCGTCTCGAGTACCTGGATGCGGTGCTCCCGTCGGTTGAGGATCTACCCGACGGGGAGGTCATTGCCCGGCTGCATGAGGACCTCGTCCGGTCCGAGCGCTTCGCGGGGGCAGCCTCACGAGATAGCTCGCTGACGATCCGCATTGGTTCCGCTGGTGCCATTGGGCAGGCGCTGCGAGGAGCCGAAGCCCTTGAGACCCTCCAGCGTGTTCAAGCGATTACCAAGGCCAATTCCTGGCTTGAGCCGGTGGCTCAGCATGCGATCGCTGACGAGCGGGGAGTTGGCGCTCTCGATCTGCTCCTGCGGTTCGTGGAAGACGCAAAGCCGATTGTCGAGGAGCGGAAGCGCTACCTGGCCCAGCCGGTGGAACTGCCTGATACCTTCGAGCCAGCAGCCGCTGAGGCGACCACGTTGATCGGTCGCCTCGCCAACGGCGAGGAGGTCTTTGGCTTCTTTGCCTTTCGCGAGAAAGCCCTCCGGCCGGTTGTGCAGGCCATTAAGGTGCAAGGGCGCGTGCCGGCTGCTCGGGAGGACTGGGATCACATTCGCCAATACCTCGTCTGGCGGGAGCAGATCACTTCACTGAGCGTCCGGTGGCGGGCGCTGGCCGAGGAGATTGGCGCTCCGTCTGCAGGGTCGGCGCGGGAAATCGAGCAACTCGTCAGCCTCCTTGATGCCGTCCTCGTGGAGGGGGCTGGCGCCATGCGCACGCTTGAGGATGTCTTCGGCCAGGTCGTACCTGGGGCGAGCGCGCCCCGGGATCTGTGGCGCGATCCTGGCCGGATGACAAACGTCGAGGAAGCGCTTCGAAATGCGGCCGCCTCCGCACAGCTCGCTGCCGCGGGCGTTGAAGTGTCCCGGCTCGAGGCGCTTTTCTCGGATGCATCAGGCAAGATCGGAAAACTGGCTCGCGACCTGCTGGGCGAGGCTATTGGCCGATCCAATATCGGGACAGAGACCGTTGCCCGCCTCTGGGGTGCCTTGAGGCGCCAAATCGATGATCTGAATCAGCATAAGAACCATTTGGGGCTTGCCCGCACCGTCACAGACCGGATCCGCGAAGCAGGGGCTCCTCTCTGGAGCCGGCGTCTGGCCATAGAACCAGTCGAAGGTGAGACGGATGCCTTGATCCCTGTCGACTGGCGTGAGGCATGGGATTGGGCGGCAGCCTCGGCCTACCTGGCGCGGATCGATGACCGGGATCGGCTGCGTAGCCTGGCCGAGGAACGGGTCCGCCTTGATGCTGAAATTCGGAAAACCTTTAAGCGGGTGGTGCGCGAGCGAACCTTCTATGAGCTTGGTCGGTCCATGTCTGGGCCGGTGCGCTCTGCCCTGATGATGTTCGCCACAGCCCTCCGTAGGACCGGTAAGGGCACCGGCAAGGGAGCCGTCCGGCATCGCCGCGACGCCCGTAGCGCTATGGCGCAGTGCTACGACGCCATTCCGTGCTGGATCATGCCGACATGGCGCGTTGCGGAGCAGTTGCCTGGCGAGGTCGGCTCATTCGACCTCGTCATTATGGACGAGGCCTCTCAATCGGACATCCGTGAGGTGCCGGCACTCCTTCGCGGCAAGAAGATCCTCGTGGTCGGCGACGACAAGCAGGTGAGCCCGACGGCTGCCTTTATCGAGAACGCGAAGATTGACCGCCTTGAGAACGGCTTCCTCAAAGGGCAGCCCTTTAAGACGCTTCTGCTTCCGGGAGCCTCGCTCTACGACCTCGCCAAGGTCATGTTCCCAGACAAGCTGGTCATGCTCAAGGAGCACTTCAGGTGCGTTGAACCGATTATCCGGTTCTCCATGCAGTTCTACCCTGAGCCTCTGGTGCCGTTGCGCGTGCCGACGGCGCATGAGCGGCTCGATCCGCCGCTCGTCGACATCTACGTGCCGGACGGGCGCCGCCAGGGGGATAAGCAGAACCCGCGGGAGGCGGAGGTGATCGTCAGTGAGATCCGCAAGATTGTTGAGGATCCCGCCCTTGCTCGTATCGAGGCCCAGGATCGCTGGCGCAGCATCGGTGTGGTGTCGCTGATTGGAGCGAAGCAGGCTGCCCTCATTAACCGCACGCTTCTCGATAAGCTCGGGGAAGATCTGATGATGCGCCACCGGATCGCCTGCGGTGACAGTGCTACCTTCCAGGGCAACGAGCGCGATATCGTCTTCCTGTCCATGATCGCTGATCCCAACAGCAAGCAGGCTCAGACGGCAGCCCAGTTCGAGCAGCGCTTCAACGTGGCGCTCTCACGTGCCCGCGACCGTCTCGTGCTCGTCCGCTCGGTCCGCGAGGAGGAACTCAAACCTGAGGACCTGAAGGCGCGTGTGATCCGTCACTTCCGTGATCCGATGGCCGGTGCGGCCACGCCCACGGGCGACCTTGAGGCCATGTGCGAGTCGGACTTCGAGCGTGAGGTGCTACGGCGTCTTCTGGAGCGCGGGTATCGGGTGACTCCGCAGGTCGGCGCCATGGGGTACCGCATCGACCTTGTCGTCGAGGGAGCCAACGGGCGGCGCCTAGCCATCGAATGTGACGGGGATCAGTATCATGGTCCGGAGCGCTGGGCGGACGACATGCGCCGTCAGCGCATTCTCGAACGGGTTGGTTGGCGCTTCTGGCGCTGCTGGGCGTCGAGTTTCACGCTCGATCCGAATGGTTGCATGGATGATCTGTTTGCGACACTCGAGCGCCACGGGATTGAGCCTTCCAATGGTGTGATAAGTCATAGGGTTTTCACCGCCCATATTACCTTGCCGTCGAGACTGGCTGATGCAGGGGCTGGCGATTCAGAGAAATCTGAAGAGCAGGTCGAACCTCAAGTTCAGGAGTACAATGGGGCAAGTCTCAACGATGTAGAGAAGCCAATTGGTTCCTCCACTGGGATCCGTGCTGGTGACCGAGTTGTCATCAGATACCTCGACGATAACAAGACGGCGACATTCACATTGAGCCCAATCCGGGACGATCTGACGAACGGCTTCCTTGCAGCGCACTCGCCGCTAGGCAAAGAATTGATCGGTCTGACAGAGGAAGACGAGGTCGAGTTTGAGGTGGATGGCCGACTGAGACGTGTCCTCGTGGTGCGAACTGAGAAAACAATTGTTGCTCAGTAGCAGGCAAAGCTAGGAGCTTCTATTCGCACATGATCAAGGGAAATGACGCAACCCGGACGAGGCGCTAAGGAAATTAAGATCGAAGCCCCTTCCAAGCGGAATGCGCTAGCGATGTTCGGAAGTGATCCACCTGTTCACCCAAAGGCTCAAAGTATGCAGTGGGTTCGACATAGCATCACAGGTATCCGCCGCACGCTAAAGAGCAAGGGTTAGCCTACATAAGGTCGGTGCGGATATGAATAGGGCCGCGGCAGTCGGGTAGACTAGCCTTGCTTCTATGCCTTAAGCAAGGCTGGCGTCTGTAGTAGCGCGACTTGGCAGGTCTAGACTGGGAAAGCTCGCTTATGGATCCTTTGACCTCGGAAGAAAAGCAATCAGCGACGTCAACTGAGCTAACAGGCGGAGCCGGCTTTACCTACGAAGACTCAGTGGTCGCCTATCATCTGGCCGCGTTGTTGCGAGAGGAGCGCATTGCCGGACTGAATGGCATCGTGAAGACGGTGGCGGTTCAGCAGGAGGGGCACGGCGACCCCATGGACGACATTATCGTCGAGCTTGACGATGCCGGCTTGCCACGGAGGCTGAGCCTCCAGGCAAAACGTACGATCCAGATTAGCGCCGCCAATGATGCCTTCCGCGACATCCTCGCGCGCGCCGTCGCGACCCGCGCAACTGATCGCTTCAATGGCGACTTCGATGCCTATGGCTTCGTCGTCGAGAATGTCGCCATCGGGCGTTTCCGGACGCTGAACCGGCTGATCGACTGGGCCAAAAGCAGTCCTTCCGGTGATGATTTTGCGCAGCGATTCGCTCCTGGAGGCGCTGCGGCCGCTGCCGAGCGATCCCTGCGTGAGGAACTGGCCCCGCTTCTTGGGGCCCAATCCCCTGATGAGGAGCGCAAGTTCTATGCCCATTTCGTGGCGCTGCACCTCGCTGGCACGGCTGAAGGGGGTATCTTTGGAACGGAGATAGCCAACCGCCTCCAGGAGCTTGTTGCAGCCAACGAGGATGGCCAAGACCTTTTGCTTTTCGACCGTCTCCGCCGCATTGCGCGCGATGGCGCCGGCACCGCCCGCAAGTGGACGCGGCAGACGCTGCTGAGCGAACTCCGTGGTGCCGTACGGCTCAAAGTCGCTCCGAACTACCGGCGCGATATCGATCTCTTGCAGGCGCTTTCAGGTGACTGGATGGCAGATGTGTCCGAAGAGATCGAGGGCTTTCGCGTCGAACGCCCCACTCTGGAAAGAAGCATCAGGGACCGCTTGGCCGAGTGCCGTCTCGTCAACCTTAGCGGCCTTCCAGGGTGCGGCAAATCCGCGATACTCAAACGGATCGCCAGAATCGAGGGATCCAAAGGGTCGATTCTCTTCCTGAAGTCCGACCGCCTTGAGGGAACCAGTTGGTTGACCTTCGCGGCCGCCCTCGGACTCCAGCACCGCAGGGTTGCCGATCTCCTGGCCGAGATCAGCGTGACGGGGACGCCGGTCCTGTTCATCGATGGCATCGACCGCATCAGGCCCGATCAGAAAGGCATTGTCACCGATATTCTCCGAGCAATCGAGGAAAACGAACAGCTTGCACACTGGAAGGTCCTGGCGACCTCGCGCGACCGAGGGCTTGAGCCGTACCGGGCGTGGTTTCCGGCAAGCTTCTATCGGGGAACCGGCATCGGGGACGTTCCCGTCGAGAGCTTCTCAGACGAGGAGGCTGAGGCTTTAGCGCGGCAACAGCCTAATCTGAGGCGGTTGCTCTTCGGCCCGGCAGGCGTCCGCGAGATCGCTCGGCGACCGTTCTTCGCAGCTGTGCTCGCGCGAAGTTTCCCAGACGACTTGACAACACCGCAGACCGAGGTCGACCTCATCTCGGCCTGGTGGGCGCGTGCCGGCCATGATGCACCGGAAGAAGCGGTGCCGCAACGGCAAAGGGCGCTGTTGGACCTAGCCGAAACGGGCGTGCGCAATCTCGGAAAGAGCATCCCAGCCCGCCCGCTCAAGGATGCCACGGTAGCCCAGATCGCCGCTTTGAAGGCCGATCACGTCATCCGCGTCCACGATGCCGGCGCGGCATACTCCTTCACGCATGACATCTTCTTCGAGTGGGCGTTCTTCCGGCTGCTCATCGACCTTGGTGACGACTGGACGAGCGCCCTGATCGGCGCGGGCGAGCCGCCGTTGCTCGGCCGCGTGGTTGGACTACTCGCGCAAAACGCTCTCGCGTCGCCGGGCAGATGGTCGGCGGGCTACCGGGACCTTGAGCGTCAGCCACTGCGCACGCAGTGGCTACGGGAGTGGCTGACGGCTCCACCGCTCACACCAGCCTTCGTCCAACGCCATGAGGAGTTCCAGGCGCTCCTCGCCGAGAACGATTATGCGCTGCTTGAGAAGCTGCTTGTCTGGTTCCAAGCCCAGCACACGATCCCCAGCCCAGCCATCCTCCAAGGTGATGCTGGCATGGACGGTGTGGATCGCCTCAGTTTGGCCGACAGGCTTGGCTGGCCATCGGACTTCGAGGGCTGGGGCCGGCTCCTGGATTGGCTGCTGTCGATCGCCTCGATCCTGCCCGCTCGATTGCAGCCTATCGTGGTTGAAGTCTTCGGTGTCTGGCAGAACGTTTTCGCGGACCTCCAGAACCCGCGCTCCGCAGCCCTCATCTATGTGTGCTCCAACTGGCTAGTTGAGTTAGAGAGCGTCGAGTACTCCGAAAAACTCACTTTTAAGCATGGCCGGTGGGAGAGCCTCGGCTCCGAGGCACGGTCGCGCCTCGCAATTGGCCTGCGTACGATCATCATGCGGTCCGCACGTTCCTATCCTGCACCGGCGATCGCGCTTTTCGAACGCGCAGCAAACAACGAGCGCATGCGACGGGAAGCCTATGGTGACCTGATGGCGTTCACGCCAATCATGGCAGAAGTGGCTCCGACGGCAGTGGTTGCCGTCGCGAAAGCGGAATTGATCGAAGAGCTCCCGCAGGATCGGCTTGACCGTGAAGAGCGCGAGTATCGAGAACATGTGGAATGGCTCGAACAGCTTCGCGCCATTCCGGAGCAAGACCGGACGATGAAGCAAATCCTTGCTCTGCAGGGTCCGCACTTCCCGATCAAGGGACGCAACCGGATTGATCTCGACGACATTGGGATCGACCGCCATAGCTTCTACTACCATCCGACATCACCCCTTCACGAGCCGTTTGCCGGCCTCTTCGCCAAAAGACCCGAGGCCGCGCTCGCGCTGATCCACGATCTCGCTAACCATGCGACCAAGGGCTGGCGCCAAGTTCAGCTCCTCAACCGTGACAGCATGGGGACGCCGGTTCCCGTGATCCTTGAGTTTCCCTGGGGTAAGCAGGAGTTCTGGGGCGACTGGCATGTTTACAGCTGGTTCCTCGGGTATCTCGCACCCAATCCGCTTGAGTGCGCTTTCCTATCCCTTAGTTACTGGGCATTCAGACAGCTCGAGGCCAACCGGCCGACGGACGAGGTGATCCGCGCCGTTGTCGAAGGGAGCGAATGCTATGCGGTCCTCGGGCTCGCGCTCGCTCTAGCGCTTGAGACATACGATACGTCCGAGACGACACTTCCAATCGTGGCCTGTCAGCGCCTCTGGCACCACGATTTGGCCCGTGTCGCGCAAGAGCCGACGCGGGACGTCGACTTGTTCGGTTTCGGATTTCTGTCGCGCCTGACCGGACAGAAGGCCAAAGCGAAGGAGTTCCTCGACACCCGGCGGAGTCGCAGGCGCGATGTTCGTGAGCTTGCGATGCAATTTGCTCTGACCGCGGACCATGGCCTGCAGCGGCGCTTCAAGGAGGCCCTGGCCGGTTTTCCGCGTGATCTGCCCTACGAGGTCGAAGAGGCACGGACGAGTGCCCGCACCGCGGCATCGCTGAAAGAGTCTGCGGAGCGATGGGCGGGCCTCGGCGACGTTCGGAACTACCGCCAGCATCGAACTGTCGCGGACGAAGCCCTGATCACCTATGAGCCGCCTGTCCCACTGACGCCGGCGCAGGAAAAGCGCTTGGAGGAGAGCACCGCCACGTTGCAGGAGTATAGCGTTATCGCGTGGGCCACGAAGTCGCTTCAGGAGAACGTCCTTGCCGACGGTCTGACCTTAGCCGACGCTGTGGTGTTCGCCAAAGCCCGAGACAACGCCACGATCTTGACTGAGCGGCACGAGGCAGGCACGCACTCCGCACAGACGACGATCACTGCCGTTGCCGCAGCCGTCATCCGTTTCGGTTCTGCCGCCAGCGCGGACTACGAGTGGGCTTGGGATGTTATGGGTCGCGTCGCGATCATGGCGGAGCCAGAGGAGGCGTTTAGCCGCTCGAAGATCCCTTGGCATCCGGCCAACCACCTTGTCGCCGCGTTGGTGCATGACCGCCGATCAGGCTCGCCGCGCAGAGATTCGGTGCTCCGGCTGTTTGATCTTACGCTCCACCCGATCCATGATGTGGTGCAGCTCGCGTTTGCTGGCCTCTTTATGGACCCGGACGAGCATGTGCGGTGGGTTGCCGCCCAACTCGCCATGGAGCTCTCGTTCCATCACCGGTTCGAGATCAAGAACGGGCGTCAGGACGACGGCGCCGACCGAGAGGCGCGGGAGCAAAGCCTCGCTCGCGCGCGTGAGCGGTTGTACGAGACCGCTGACTCCTCATTGGCATCCATTCCGCCGGCTTGGGTCAAGTTGTCGGGAAAAGTGCATTATAGCCATTCTGACGAAGCCGGCTGGCACGAACCCAATCCGTTCTTTGATGCGACCTACGCAGCGCACCTGTTTCCGCTGTTCCCCGTCGAGGCATGGTGTCAATCTGATCGCTATAAGCCGATGCTGGCCGCCGCCTTGAAGGAGCTTGTAGTCTGGACTGCGGAACGGCTCATGCCGTCATGGCTTCAGGACAGGCCTCGGCGGCGATCTGATACCGATGGTTCCTTGTTGATTGAATGGAACCACGTCTTGGGCGATTTGCTCGCGCGGGCTGCGCCTTTGCTTGAAGTCGAGTTCGTGCGCAAGGAACTGCTGGCGCCGTTCCTGACAGACGACGAGGCCGGATTGGGCATCCTGGCTGAATTTGCTGACAAGATGGTAACACGGCACGTCCTTGATGCCCCGACAATTCTCCCCAATGCCTTCGACCTGCTGAATGATTGTGTCGAGCGGGTCGTCCGGGATCCCGTGTTCGATCCGGACAGCTATCGCGCCGGTCAGGTTCACGGATGGGACTTGCCAAAGCTAATCCGGGCGCTCCTGTTCGTGCCTGTCGACAAGGAGGCTCCGGGCGCCGCCCGGTTTGCCAACGGTGATTGGTCGCAAGTTCGCATAGTGATGCCGCTCGTAACCCGGTTGGTCGCCGCTACCGGTTGGTCGTCCTACGTCATGGATCAATTTCTGACGCTTTGCGAGCGGGCGGGTAGCGCGTATCCACTCGACATGTTTGCAGTCCAGGCGAACGCTGTCCTCAACTCGCTTACGACCACCAAGAGCGTCTGGACTGCAACCACGCTGCCCGCCCGTACAGCGGCGACAGTCCAGCGGCTTGCTGAAGCCAATTTTCCGCTTCGTGCCGACCAGGCACGGCAGTTGCTCCGAGTTCTTGATGCACTAATTGATCTCGGCGATCGCCGTAGCGCGGCGCTTGAGCAAGCCGAGGCATTCAGAGGGATCCAGTTGCTCTGATGTGGCGAAGTCCTCCATCGGCTTGTTGTCCGATCATTGGTGTCGACAACTGGATCGAGCAAGCACCGCGAGAGGAAGGGAGCCTCGGCGATTAGGTTGCGGTTGGATGCTATGACGTAACCCTCTGCCACGGTGTTGGAAAAGCTAAACCATAAACAAAGCAAGGCCTCTCAGTAGCTGGAGTCGCTATGTCGGGAGAAGTCGGTCTAGTTGCTTGTTGGAACCCTCCACCCGGAGCAACATCACGCGCTAACCCTAGCCATTGAGAGGGGGCTCCCTAATGGCCTCGCAGCGAGGCTCTACCACGCTACGCATGAGCTTCACGAACAGCTCTTTCCCATCGGTCCTGCTACATGTCTGAGCAGGGAATAGATCTGGCTATATCAGCGAAGCGAAACGAGAAATTGGAACTGTTGGATATGCTTTAACATCGGGGTTGCGCGCACCCGCAAGCCAGTAAGCGGGTAGACGGTCCCTAAATGGCATAACCTCCTCGGTAGCGGAGCCAACCGAGGAGGCCTATATCCTCACTTCCGCTTATGGAAGAGACGAGAGTCAGTCCAACGTCTCATCAGACGCAAACGGGAGCGGGTGCCAGAAGGTACGCGACTCGTATTCTTTACGAGCTTCCTCGAGCTCAGATTCCCAACCGGGGTTTGGCCCTTCAAGGAACCGCTCGATTAGCGGGAAAAGTGGCCAGTCCCGATTCTGAAGATAATACCAGATAGCCTCGATTTCTCGACCGCGCACTCGGGGATCGCAAAGAAGATAGTGGAACAAATCCTTTGCTATATCAGCTCCTTGGTCCATCATCTCTTGATCATGGCGATCGGCCTCACTTTCATAGTGATCCAGCTCCAGATCGACAGTTTTCGTTGTCATTAAATACATCCTTCTATGGTTGTGGCCGTATCGGCCGACTGTGGGCAGATCACGCATCTGCGTGACTACCGTTCGAGCGCACTTAAAACAGATCTTCAGACGGACATCGTCTGTGTTTCAGACGCGACATTCAGGGCTGGGGACTTCCGTAACGTAGGGAATTCTAGGGACAGTTGACCTGATGAGCAGCTTCAGATGCTGCTCGTCGCTGTACCGGTACCGTTCACTCCATTCACCATCGTCACTCTTTGAGAGAGGGAGTGAATAGAGTGAACGAGGTGTACAGGGGCGCCCGCAGATGAGTACGTCCCACGAGCCGACTTGGTGATTTCGCCTGTAGTAACAAGCCGCCGAACCAAATGCTTGACGGAGGCATGCCCAAGGCCTGACCGCTCGGCTATCTGCTTAGGACTGAGCGGTTGGTCTGCCGCCGTGAGTATTGCGATAATGGCGTTCCGCTCATCAGAGCGGTTTACGTCTGCCGCATCTCCGATGAGCTTCCAAGTTCCGGTGTTTCGCTCAAATACGAGCGCAACCTCAACTTCCTCCATGTCGCGGCCACGGCCATATAGCGTTGGACCAGTGCTGTTGCGGTCCAGGATCAGAATGCTGTCCGCCGCGCCGGCCAGCCCTGTCGTGGCTGAGATGCTGTCAAAGGGGTCAACAGCAGCTGGCTCCTTCCTAGTGTGAGTACACGCAATGATCCCGAGCTCTAACTCATCAGCGAGGGACTTGAGCGGCAGGGCGCTGTCATAATCAGCCTCGTACAGGCGAGCGCCAGACTGTGCCCTGGGGCGCACCCGGGCAAAGACGTCGACGATAATCAAGCGAGGATTATCAAGGCGACGACACCAGTCCCGGATCGCCGCTAGACCACCTTGGTCTAGAGCAGGGCAGACTGTGGCAAGGTGCAGACGTGAGGGAGCTATTTCACCCGCAAGCATGAGATTGAGCCGGGCCTGGAGCCGCCGCTCGTTGTCCTCAAGTGCTAGGAGGAGAACGTCGCCTGGCGCCGCTACCTTCTCCCCTAGAATGTTCCGGCCAGTAGCAACCGCGAGGGCGATATTCATGAGAAGCCATGACTTCCCTACCTTGGGCCGTCCACCGAGCAGGGTCAGGCCCTCAGTGATGAACCGAGGAACAACAAATCGGGCTGGCGGCATCTGCCGAATTGCGAGCTCCGCCGCAGTGAAGGTAGTCAGGGTCGGTCTTCTCGGGAGGTTGGTCATTGTGCGCCTCCTCGATTGCTTGCGCAGACGCGACCCATCGCATCAGTGGGGCTAAGAAGAGGTTGTGCATTGGCTCCGATAGTGAGGTTTGCGGCTGAGAGAGCAGCCGCAGCGAGCCGCCTGTTCGGAAAGGTGCCAAGCGTAATTTGGGCAGGCCAGCTTACCGCTGTGCAATTTCGACCATGCTCAAGAATATGGCCGAGGAGATTCCGTCCATCGTAGACAGACAGTTCCAGCGGCTCGGGGCTACGCTGCGGCGGGCGGGGATGACGAGCGGATACCATGATCTTCACGCCATCCGCTTGCGAGCGGCAAATTCCGCTTGGGTACGCTCAAACTTCTCAATCTCTGAGAGATCGTAGTACTTCCGACCGTTGATCTCGAGGGCCCTTGGGAACCCGAGCTTCTCGTCGTGTTCCCAGCGCCAGAGGGTCATCTCGGAGATGCCCCCGTAGCGGGCTCGAAGGGCCTTTCGGGTGATGTAGTGCCTATGCATCAAGGTGTTCGCTCCTGTGTTAACGGGCGAACACAGGATTGAACTACCGCATTGGAACTCTCAAAAAGCCAGTTCCAGCGATGGTTGGAAGCATCTATCTGATGCTTCCAATTTTCTGCGGCGAGAGGTCTCCGATGACATCCCGGACCGCGCGATCACTGCTTGGAAGACTGGAGTAGCCCGCATCGACCAAACGTTTGCGCACGCGTCGAGCTGTCTCTGAGATTGAAAGCTCTGGGCGCTCTCGCCAAACTTCTCGTGCAACCTTCCGTGCAGGCGCGCGCCATTCTTCGGCTCTCGCCTTACGGACACCAGCCCCGCGCTGGCGAGCTTCGGCCATATTCATTCTCGCCTTCTGCCCAGATATGGCAGGTCCCTCCCACTCTAACTTGAGCTTCAATGACGCTGCGATATGACCTAATGAGAAAGCTGCCGCTTCCGCCCCTGGTGCATTGTTGGTCTCTCTACTCAGTTCCAAATCCCAAATCGCCTGTGCAATCCGAGCCGCAAAATGCGGAGTACTGTCAGAGCCGAACTTGGCCTCAGCAATTTCGGTGAGCGGCTGGTATCGATCATCAATCAGTGATGGATAGTTATAGTAGCGGCTTGGAAGATCCTCTGCCTCATTTGTCTGAAAGAAGGCTTTGTGCAGCGCTAGAAGGCTTTCTCTAAAACAACCGTCTTCGACCCAGTGACCCGTCTCATTCTGATAATAGTTCCCAAAACAAGGGGGCAGACCATGGGTTTTGAGAACGGAAGCCGCATAAGAACGCCACTCTTCGTACCAGTTCTGGGAAGGGAGCTTGGAAAGGGTCCATACGAACCGCTTAAGCAGTTGATCAGGCTCATCGTCCGCAGAAAGCCACTTACGGTCGATCTCATCTCGCACAGTAATTCCCGTTCCGACACGGCGACGCTTAGGCTGCATAAGATGTTTCCGCAGGTTCTACTAGTTGAGGTACCCGACGGATTAGGTCAGCAACGTGATCTGCCCAGACGTTCATGGCACGGCGACGCTCATCCAAGAACTCATGACGTTGATACACCGCTACGATGCCGCCAAACGTGCCTGAGGTGTGGTTCAGAGTCTTCTCCACTACATGCAGAGAGACTCCAAGCCGAGCGCATCCCGTTGCAAAGGTCCGCCGGAGGTCGTGTAGGCGCCAGGGAGCAAGCACGCCGCCGGGATCGGAGTTCAGATACTCCGCAGCTAGATTGGAGAGCCTCTCCGCAGCCCTGGAAACGCCTGAAAAGGGTGTTGCCCCGTTCGTGGTGAATAGGAGCTGTTGTCCCTGCCCGACCCGGGGCATACCTCGGATCAGTTCCAAGGCGAGTGGTGAGAGCGGGACTACGTGCCCAGTGCCATTCTTCGCCCGCTCCCGCGGGATACTCCAGAGACGCCGCTCCAGATCAAACTCTGACCACTCCGCCTCTAGAACTTCGGAGCGGCGCTGGCCGGTCAGGATCATCAGCTGCACGGCCCGCCCAAAGGGATAACCGATGTCCTCGGCCGCCAGCCAGATCGCCCGAAGCTCCCCGTCAGCCAGTACTCGGTCTCGGGCCTCCTCTGCCGAAGGAGGTTTGAGCGAAGCCACAGGCGAGGCGTCTAAGAGTCCACGCTCGACCGCCCAGCCGAAGAAACGGCGCAGGGCCGCGACCAAGCGATTGGCCTGAATGGGAGCTCCCCGCTCCACTATGGCGTCCAGTACCGCAAGGATCTCCTGGCGGGAAATCGAGCGTAGGTCCCGATCCTGCCAAGGTGCGAGGTCTGCTTTCGTGAGCAGTCGCTCCGTCTCGGGCCATGTGCGGTTGCGCGGCTTGGCGTAGCGCTCGATGAACTCCGCTACGACGGAGCCAAAGCGCAGTTTGGTGGAAGCCTCGGCTTCCCGCTCGGCGGCTGTGCGCATGGCAGCAGGATCACGGCCCTCAGAGGCCAGGCGCAGGGCGGTACGGGCCTGCTCCCTGGCATCTCCAAGCGAGAGGCGAGGGTAGGGGCCCAGGGTAAACTTCTTGGGCTTTCCTTCAGCCCGATACCGTACGGCCCAGGACTTGGCTCCAGAGGGCTGGACCACAAGGTAGAAGCCGGGGAGGGCTCCATCGGGAAGCTCGAGGCGGCGGCTGGGGTCAGGCTTGATGTTCTCGACAGATCGAGCGGTGAGGGGAGCAGGCATCGTGTATTCCGGGTAACGCCAGGGTAACGGGAGGAGGGTGTTACCGGCTGTTATCGCCTGATACTAACGAAGCTTAACAAATGCAACCAACTCCTTGCAGCGCTTGGTCGATAGCCTTTATGAATGTGATCAGACGTTAGGTGCTGATCAGGGCTAGGAACTGACTTTTAATCAGAGGGTCCTGGGTTCGAGTCCCAGCGCGCTCACCATACTTCCCAAGAGGTTAGCTCCTGAGTGGCCAGCCGGCAGGCCGCAGATCTCAATCCTGGTAATCACATAGTAAGCACCGGGAGCACTTTGGTGCTGCAGGGCTCGTTTAAGCCCATGGACGTCATGGCTAAGGCTGTCGATAGCTATGGTTCGAGCAATTGCACTGTAGCTGTACGAGAACCCAAGGCTAAACTGGATGGCGGTTTTGAGCCTCTAAACGGACTCTGGCGCGATTGTCTGTGGGGGCCGAGTTTGACCCACAACTGACCTTTGTTTCATTCTGCTCCAGGCGTTCGAGCCTCTTTTGCGGTGAACCAACTATTAGGCGCAGACGAGATTTGTAACCTGCCTCAACCCTCGAGGCGATCTAACGAGACGCGCCATCTTTACTATTCCGACCTGAGCGGCGCCGGGCGTCAGCAGGGCGAAAAACAGGCTCCCCTGCGTTCGGTTGCGTACGTAACGATTGAGAACTGCTCCAGGCAGTGCTACCGCGGCCCCATCGCAGCCGGGACGGTCGAGTTCGACGACGAGATCGCGAGCGGCTGGCCGCTCGTTCCGGACTTGCGCTCACAAAAGGGGGAGCGGCCGGAACTCCGCTGCCTCTCAATAGGCAATCGCCGGTGCCTTGCACAGATAGGCTTGGTCCGTTGTGCTTGCCGCAACATGAAGTGGGCGACGTCCGCCCGCGTGATGTGGGTTCCATTGGCAGGAATGCCATCAACAGCGATCCGATACCGTCTAGTTGGTACGCCATTGGTCAGCGGCAGGGGGCGCACTGCAATCCACTCCGGCACATGTTCCTGGATTATGTCCAATGCCTGTCGGTGGTCGTCCAACGTGTGGCGGAGAACTCGCTTGGCGAGGAACAGGAGCGCCACTTCCCGAATGTCCGTTGCCGTCTCAACCAAGACGCCGAAGTTCGACAGAAAGATGAGGCGCCGTACCCGTTGCAACCGCATTCCCCGCACGATGTTGCGGGCAGCTGTCGAGTACAGGTCGGTCCTTCCCCGGGTGTCCGCCGTAACCTTATGACCCTCCGACAGGGCTCTCTCGACGAGGCAGCGCCCCACACCTCCACTCGCGCCGAAAACGATGATGTTCATGAATGTCTGCCCTTCGGGCCTGAGAGAGCAGATCCCATCCCTTGAAACAGCATGACCATTCGATCTCACCTTGCCGAGGTCACAGGAGCAGCTTCGTATGTCATGCCGCTCCCGATTCTACCTGTAATGTTTGCACCATCTGCCCAAACGGGGGGTGACCAAGCGCACGGATCGGGGGTGTCTCGTGCCGTATAACCGCTGCCGAAGCGAGGACCACCCACCGTGCGCAGTTGCACTCAACCATTCGGGGGCTCGATGTCCGCGTCGTCAATTATCGCCAAGCCGGGTTTGCCGCCCATCGCGGCGGGTGGAGAAACCTTGGTCATCCATGAGTGGACCGACTCCGGACCGTCCTACCTGCACATTCACCGTTCAGATGACGAAGCCTGGCACGTACTCGAAGGAAACCTCCGCTTCAGGTTCGAGGACGGCGAGGTCGACGCCCCCGCAGGGACCACGGTCTTCGTGCCGGCAGGGCTCGCCCACACCTATAGGGTCACGGAGCCGAGCCGCTACCTGATCGTGCTCACCCCGCGGCTGGATCGGCTCATCGCTCGATTACGCCGGCTGACGGATCAAGGCCAACTGCGGGATACGCTGGCGGAATTCGACACCATAATGGTGAACTGACTCACCTGCTGTTTCCAACCGCTGAGAGCACTCCTTGCCAATTCCCGGCGAACGCCTCAGCGCCATATGCCGAACCTGTTCCCCATGAGGAACGAGTGTATGCCCGAATGCATGACCTGACCGTAAGGAGCCGATACCCAGGGCTGGTTGCTCCTCATCGGAAGGTCATTCATGCGAACGAGCGGCCTGCCCAGGATCCGCATCTGACCAGCATCGGCGCAAAAGATCGATCCACCCGGCGACTACTTCGATGGACGCAGAGCCTGGGGAGGCGCGGTCGAGGTTTTGGAAGCGGCGAGCGCCAACATTGCGATGGCAGTGCTCGAGGTGTGCTCCGAAGCTCCTAAGGACGTCCTGGTGGCTGCTCCGGCGGGAATCGGTCCTCGTGAACGAGTGCCACGGCCTGCGCGAGGCCATCTCGCACCTCAAAGCCGATCCAATGGCCGTCCAAAAGGTGGATTTGTCTGGCACAGGCCAGGAAATAGCTTCCGGACTAGGCATCGGTCGCGGTCTCGATCGAGGCTGCCGAGCCACCAGCGAGCACGACATACGCGAACGCCACGACACCGGGCTTCCTGAGCCTGTTCATGGCCGCCTCCAGGTGGGAGGTAAGGCAATCCGCCGGGCGTGTCGCAATCATACGCCCGGCAGGCGGTGGCTCAAAGCGGACAAGTCCGGGTGACGGCGCCCGTCCAGGCCTTGCCGCATTCCAGGCCGGATCCCGCCAGTCAGCCCTTCACCAGAGGACAGCCACCCTCGTTGAGCGGACGGAAAGCCTGGTCGGCTGGAACTGTGGCCAAGTGCTTGTACAGGTCCCACGCACCTCTCGACTCGGCGGGTTTCTTAACCTCGAACAGGTGCATGTCATGGATCTTGCGCCCGTCTGCCCGGATGCTGCCCTTGCCGAACACGGGGTCGTCCGTGGGCATCTCCTTCATCTTGGCCATGACCTTAGCCGCATCCTTGTCCTTCAGGGCCTCAACGGCCTTAAGGTAATGAAGCGTCGCGGAGTAGACCCCGGCATGGGCCGTCGATGGCATCTTGCCTCCCATCTTCTCCGCATAGCGCTTGGACCAGGCCCGGGTTTGGTCGTTGAAGTCCCAGTAAAACGCCTCCGTCATCACCAGACCCTGCGCCACCTGGAGACCGAGCGAGTGGACGTCCGTGATGAACACCAGAAGCCCGGCGAGACTCTGGCCGCCCTGCACGACGCCGAACTCCGCCGCCTGCTTCATGGCGTTGACGAAGTCGCCACCCGCATTGGCCAGTCCGATGACCTTTGCCCCCGATGACTGCGCCTGGAGGATGAACGATGCGAAGTCCTGGCCCGGGAACGGGTGCCGGACTGTGCCGAGGACCTTGCCTCCGGCCTTGCTCACTTGGGCTGCCGCATCGCGCTCGAGCGCGTGCCCGAAGGCGTAGTCCGCAGTCAGGAAGAACCAGGTGTCGCCGCCACGCTTGACCATCGCGCTGGCCGTGCCGTTTGCGAGCGCCCAGGTGTCGTAGGTCCAGTGAATCGTGTTGGGCGAGCATTGCGTCCCGGTCAGGTCGGAGGTTCCGCCGCCCGAGCTGATCATGATCTTGTTCTTGTCACGGGTGAGGGCGTTGACAGCGAGCACCACCGAAGAGGTCGGAACGTCGAGGATGACGTCAACACCTTCCTGATCGTACCACTGCCGTGCGATGCTGGCGCCGACATCCGGCTTGTTCTGGTGATCCGCCGAGATGATGTCGACCTTTATGCCTTTGTCGACGGGCCTGAAGTCTTCGACCGCCAGACGTGCGGCGACCACCGAGCCTTGGCCCGTGAGATCGGAGTAGACTCCTGACTGGTCATTCAGGACACCCAGCTTGACGGAGACTTGTGCCTGCGCGGCGCCTGTCAGGAAAAACGCCAACACGGCGCTGCGAACGAGCCTTGCCTTCATTGCTCCCTCCCTGTTGGGACGGTGCGTCCGGTCAGCGGTTGCTTGCCATCCCGAGTATCTTTGGACGGTTGGAGCAGGTGTGTGCTGAGCCAAAGCCCGAAGCCCGACCTCCAACAGCAACAGGACGTCCAACTGCCCGTTGGCACTATAGCAGCGGTGACCCTTTGAGCGAAATCGATCCAGCCTCACGGATCTTCCTTGGCTGGGGTGACGACAGGCTTTCAGATCGGGAGTAGCGTGGTCTCGATGCTCTGACGGGCGCAGCCGGCCCATCATCGGGGAAAGTGGCATGTTCCTCAAGCTGGATCTCTGCATATGCCTTTTCCCGTTCGGCTTCGCGCCGCCCACCGAGCCCACGACATCGGCAATTCTGGACACAGTTCCGCTTAGTTCCACCTATGAGTCGGAATGTCTGCTAGCGGCACTTCGCGGAAGTAGACCAGATGTCAGCTTAGCGGCCGTCTGCAATGCCGCCACGATCTGCCCTTTACTGCGCGGCGTTCAACGGCTGAGGTTGACCTTCAACTGACTTTCACAGGTTGATTCCGCCCGTTAGCCGGCCCTCGGTCGGGATCTCGGGGCAGTGGCCGCCGTATGGCACTCTGTTGGCGGGGACGACACGTTCAACTCGAGGTTCCGTTTCGAGGTGTGGCGGCTGGGAGGCGCACCTGCCAAGATGTTCAGCGCAGCCATCTGAGTGCGGAGGGTTTCGATGACAATCCCGCAATGGGCGCTTCTCGGATTTGCCGTCTGGACGGTGCTCGTACTCTTCGGAACTGTCGGGGTTTATCGCTGGTCAAGGATCCTCACGGGACGGGTGAGGATTTCTGAATGGCAGGCCGACCGGCCCCAGGGCAGCAACTGGTACCAGCGCGCCATGCGTGCCCACATGAACTGCGTCGAGAACCTGCCGGTCTTTGGCGCGATCACCCTGTGCGCCACCGCGGTCGGTGCGGATAGCCGTCTCCTCAACTGGCTGGCTGGGGCCATTCTGGTCGCGCGCATCTGCCAGACGACGGTCCACATCGCCTTCGCGCCCTCGGATGCAGCCGCCTCGGCACGGTTCGCGTTCTTCTTCGTGCAAGCGATTTGCATGCTCACGATGGCCGTGGCCGTTGCAGCCTTGGCGGTTGGATAACGGCAGCCTCCGAGCACCGAGGATCTGCCTGTTCAGCCCATCTGGGCTCTCGCAATGTGGTGATGACGCCCGCGCCGTCTGCACCGGGCCATCTGGCAGAGTCAAGCGGTGTCCGCAGCCATCCATGGAAATGGGGAGCTGAAGGATGGCGGACTGGACGCCTTCAGCGTCGAGTTGCGCAATTGCGGGAAGAGCGTGCAGTCCCTTTGGTCTTTCCCAACTTCCAGCCCCTGACAGATCGGCTTGGGTTTTCAGCCGCACTGCCGTTGTGAATTCTGCTCCTGAAGCCATGCGGTCAGCGGCCGGAAGTATTCCACCAGCGCGTCGGCCGACAGCCCGTGGGTGCCGGTGGAGGTTCCAAGTGCGTGAAGCTCCCGACGATTACTCCCTTTTTGTCTGCCTCTGACCAACTGGCTGAGCCGGACCTCGGGATTGCAGGCGCGAAGGGGTTCCAATCCGTAATTGGCAACCGCCCGGACAGCGATGCCGAGGACCAGCCGCAGAGCGAAATTCTTGCGGTGGCGGCCGAGCGCTTAGGCCTCGCCTATCGGTACATCCCCGTGGGGGCCGGCAAAGTCACGAACCAGGATGCCAGCGTCTTTGCGCAGATGCTAAGCGACGTTGCGGCAGTGCCGGCCCGCAATGGGCGGATCGAGCCGCGAAACTCGAAGAAAATGTCAGATGGCACTCCTCGGATCAAAGAGTTCGGTCAACCCTGGCCGGCAGAGCAGACCTTTCTTGAGCGTTATGATCATTATGGTTTGACCTGAGGGGCCTGCAGTCGAACGGACTGTGCGGAGGAGTCCAGCCTGCCTTGATCAGGCTCGGACGCGGCATAGGTGGCGGGCAACAGCGTCTCGAAGCGAAAGCGGATCTTGCGGTAGCACTCGCAGGCGGCCTGCTCGAGACCAGACCGGTCGAGTACCGCAATGCCGCCGCGGTATTGCTCAATCAGGCCGCTGCCTTGCAGTCCGCGCAGGACGGTGCTGACCGTGGAGCGCTGCACGCCGAGCATCTCGGCCAGGAACTCATGGGTGAGCGGCAGGGCGTCCTCGTCCAGGCGGTCATGGGTGCTCAGCAGCCATCGGCAGCAGCGCGCCTCGACCGGATGCACCGCATTGCAGGCCACGGTGTGATATGCTTGGGCGAGCAGCGCCTCATTGTAGGCGAGCACCTGCCGTTGCAGAGCGGGGCGGGCCTGGATGGCCGCGTGCATCTGATCGAGGGGCACCCGCGAGGCAGTGCCGGGGATCTGCACGACGTAGCGCCCGAAGGCCTCCCGGCTGACGAAGGCGCTCAGCAGGCCGAACAAGCCCTCTCGCCCGAACATCGCCACTTCGGCCAGGCGGCCATCCTCCATCACATCGACCAGGGACACGATGGCATCGTGCGGGAAGTAGGTGTACCGGATCGGATCGCCTGGCTCGTACACCACGGTGCCGCGCGGCAGGATCACCGCCTCGAGATGAGGTTCAAGAAGGGCAAAGTCCTCTGGATCCAGCGCGGCGAGGAACCGGTTGGCCTGGTGGTTCGATGGCGGTCCCGGAGCCTGGAGAGAGTGACGTTGTTCCTTTGAAGGCATGATCCTCTCGCGACCAGGGGCGATCATCCGATCAACCACGGATAACGCGTGGAAAGCCAACTGGTTTGGCCGGAGAGATTCTCCACCGGAACGGGTCTTCGTCGGAGCAAGGACTTGGTCCGCGTGGATCGGCTAAGCCGACCTTCCATAGATTGCGCGAACTTCACACCCTGACTTGAAAGGATCTTTAGCTTGCGTTTGATCGACATGACCGGGTTGGCGGTTTATGGTCAAACCCGAGCCATGGTGGAGGCATGCTGCTAAGCTGCCTCCTGCAATGGCTCCGTTGCCACTCCAGACGTGGCGAGGCTGCCTGGCATGTCGAGCGATTGCGCCCCTGCTCCTTTCCGGTCGGCCTTTGTCGAGGTGAACGCCATCACGCTCCATTATCTCGACTGGGGCGGTGATGGGCCAGTGCTCGTTCTGGTTCATGGGATCGGCGACAATCCGCACGTCTTCCAGGATTTCGCAACTTGCCTGCGCGCCGACTTCCGCATCATTGCATATGCCCGGCGCGGTCACGGACGGTCGGATGCCCCGCCCGGGCCCTATGACGGCTCGATGCTGACCGAAGACCTTCACCAGCTCTTGGATGCGCTCGGCATTCAGCAGGCGCATCTGCTGGGGTGGTCCATGGGCGGCAACGAGATCACAGAACTGGCAGGCCGCTATCCGGACCGTGTCGGAGCGCTCGTTTACCTGGATGCAGCCTATGACTGGTCCACGCCCACCTTCTTGAAGGCCTTCGGCGACATTCTCGCGGTGAACAGCCCCGGAGCCGAAGACCTGCGGTCACTCGATGCATTTCGGGCGTGGCACCGTGCAGCCTGGCTGGGCGACATTCCATGGACAGAGGGGCTTGAGGCCTATCTTCAAGAGCTCGCCCGGCCCGATGCTGCCGGCACGCTGCATCCGGTACCGGACGAGGAGGCCTTCGCGGCATCATTTGCCGCGCTCGGGGCGTGGCAGCGCAACTACACGCGGGTGCAGGCACCGGCCCTTGCGCTCTACGCCAGCACGTTCTTTCCCCTTGATCACAGCGATGCCGCGCTCGCCCAGAAGCTCCGAACCTTCGAGCAGGATGTGATGGTGCCGTTCCGGCAGGCGAGCATGGAACGCTTTCGACGGGAGTTGCCGAGCCCTACGGCACTGAAGTTCGCCGGCCGGACCCATATGTCTATCGGCGTCGACCGGCTGGACGAGCTTGGCGCCGCAGTTCGTGATTTCCTGCGCGGGCCGGCACCGCGCTGAGGCCATTGTGCGAAGGCAGGCACACAGAGCATGGTGGGTGCGCAGGTGATCCTTAAAGCCAGAGCCGAAACCATTTTTGCGGTCAATCAAGGAGAACGGCGTACACGACGATTGAACCATTCCTTCGAAGCAACCCATTTCTTGGTGCTCCAGATCGTGAAGTTCGCGATGGGTCTGCGCAGGAATGGGATATCATAGGCCAGCAGAAGCAGCCCGAGCGGAATCATCCAGACCCCAAGGATCGGCACCACCGGCGCCAGAAGACCGCCCAGCACGAACAATACACCAAGCGGGAGCCGGACCCATCGAGCATTGGGATGACGCAGGTTGCGGACCTGTCGGGCCACGCCTTCCGGCACCTCTTTCTCAAGATGCAGGAACGCCTCCCTGAGCTTGGCCTTGCTGCTCTTTCTCATTCAAGACTCCAAGCCTAGCTGTTTCATCGATCGGCATGCGAACATGATCAACGACGTTAATGCTGGCGTTGCGCGGCAGTTCGAATAGGTCGATTAGATCGCCGCGGCGGGGCACGAGGATGCGGTTCGAAGAGGGCACTGCGATCCTGAATGCGGTTGCAGCGCAAGCTGCCATCGTTAGCCCAGCCATCGCCGAACACCTGCCCGGGAACGCGGTCAAACAGTCTCGCCACCTGCGTCGTTGTCGCCCCTCGGTGACGCAGAGTACTCGGGAACGACGGCTTCTGGGCACCTTCCGGAGGTACGCCGAACTTCTGCCAAGGCGCGACGAGCGGACCTTTATTTGGTTCTCTCAACATTATGTTTCTGCCCATTTCGGACGTTAGCCGTAGCCTGCGGACTGGAAGGATTGGTGGATTCGAAGGCCGAGTGGGCGCAGCAACCGCCGAGGCGCCACCAGTTTATCTGACCCAATCCGCTCAGGAAATCCAAGTACAGCATCGCCAATTCGCCCAATTGGCGCTACGCTGGGCCGGTGCCGCCCGGATGCCATAGGCGCCGAACCATGTCAGTGGGAACTATGCCAGCAGGACTGGCAAACGCCCTTTCGCACGCACGCCATCTGCCTCTTGGCACGCTGGTGTTCCTGCTGGCTGGAGCGCTGGCTCATGCGCAGACCCAGGCCACCTCTTCGAACCCCTTTGCCGGCTTTGCCGGATCATGGTCGGGCAGCGGCACGGTAGCCCTGTCGAACGGCACCACCGAACGCCTTCGCTGTCAGGCCACGTATGCGGTGACGTCCGCCGGCACAAACCTTCGGCAGAATCTTCGCTGCACCAGCGACAGTTACAATTTCGAGCTCAGGACGGACATCAATGCCGAGGGAGGACGTGTCGCTGGCCTTTGGATGGAAACCACGCGCAACATGCAAGGGAGGATCTCCGGCCGGGTCTCGGCAGGACGGATCGATGCCGTGGCAGAGGGACCCGGCTTCTCGGCAGGAATTGCCATGGCTCCTCAAGGTACGCGCCAAGCGGTGAGCATCCGCTCCCAGGGCACCGAGCTATCGCAGGTGTCGGTTACCATGGTCCGGGCTCGATAGCCGGGATGTTCGAGCGTTTCAGGAGTTTTGCGAAGGCGCAAACATGGAGACACAGGCGCGGTTCTCGCTCATCGGACTGTTCACGCTTTGTGTGGTCGCGGCCGCCTTTGGTTTTGTGTACTGGCTGCGCGGCACCGGCGGATTCAGCGACCGTGAAATCTATCGCGTCGTGTTCGAGACCCCCGTCACAGGGGTGCTGCCGGGCTCGCCGGTCCTGTTCAACGGCATTGCGGTCGGGGAGGTCGCCGACCTGCGGCTCAACCCGGGTGACCCCAATCAGGTGATCGCCACACTTTCCCTTGACCGCAGCACTCCCGTCAGGAGCGACACTCAGGCCGGCCTCGTATCCCAAGGCCTCATGGGTGCGCCGACCATCGCCCTCCAAGGCGGCACGCCCACCGCGCCGCGCCCCAGCTCAACGGGAGGTGCACCTGTTCTGAAGGCGGATCCGGACGCGAGCCAGGATCTGAGCCAGGCGGCGCGGGGAGCCTTGCGGCGCCTCGATACTCTGATTGCCGATAATGCGGAACCGCTGCACGGCATCCTTGCCAATCTCAATGCCTTCTCAGAGGCTCTCGCGCGCAATTCCGGCCGCCTCGACCGGATCCTGGACGCCCTTGAGCGCCTTGGCGGCGGAGGGCCCTCCAAAGCGCCGGCCAGGATCTACGACCTGTCGGCGCCCCGCGCCTTCCCACCCGTCGACAAGGTTGCAAGCGGGCAGCTGGCGATCCCAGAGCCGAGCGCGATCGTTCTGTTCGACACACAAAAGATCCTCGTGCGGCCGCAGGAGGAAGAGAGCGTCGCACTGGACTCACAATGGAGTGATAGCCTGCCGAAGCTTCTGCAGTCAAAGATCATACAGAGCTTCGAGAATGCGAACTATCCGCAGGCTGTCGCGCGTCCCACGGAAGGCCTCACAGCTGACTACCAGCTCCTGATCGACATCCGCAGCTTTCAGGTGGAGCTGCTGCCCGAACCTAGCGCTGCTGTTGAGTTCTCGGCGAAGATCCTGGCCGGAGACGGACGGCTCGTCGGCTCGCGCGTTGTGCACGCAAGCGTTCCGGTTCAGGCCACAGATGCGGCAGCGGCGGCGGCAGGCCTCAACGAGGCCTTCGGCAAGGCCGCAACTGAACTGGTGCTTTGGGTGTCGAATATCATTTAAAGGACCCGATCTGACGCAGAACCATCAGCATCGGGCTTTGTGACCTCCTTCAACCGGCAGAGGAGGACATGATGGCTGGGTCGTCCGCCTCTTGATGATTGCAGCGGGTTTCGTGACGAGCTGGTTTGTGGCGAAAAACGGCGTGAACTTCGGCGTCGTCCAGATGATGGCGGCGCTCCTGCTGCTGACGTTCATCCTGGCCGTGCTGGCGTTTTGGCCGTCCCGCCGGACGGTCGGGCTCAATCGCCTACAGAGATCCCGACAGCTGATGTCATGCGCCTGTTCGCCAATGGGATTCGAACACGGGCGAACCTGAAGCCATGTGACCGGAGGTTTTGCGAGGAACCCCGCCCTTCGCAGCGAGATCCTCGCCATCCTGGATGGCGCGAACGACATGACCCCCGCGACCACCCGCCCCGACGGCTACCCGCAGGCGACAACGGTGAGCTACACCCACGATGGATTGACCCTCTACCTCGGCTGTGGGGCTTCTCGCAGAAGGCCCAGAACCCGGTGGGCAATGACCGAGTCTCGTCGGCGATCAATCTACCCTATGTGAATTGGGGCGAGATCCGCGCCGTGTCGGTGGGCGGCCGGGCGACATAGGTCAACGACCCGGGCGAGGTCGAGCACGCGGCGCGGCTCCTGGCGCGGAATTTCCCCGAAGGGATCACTGAGTATGCATATGACGTGCTGCTGGGCGTTGCCTTCTTCCGCGTCACGCCGGAGGTGATTTCTGTGCTCGACTAACGCAGGGGCTTTGGGCACACGGACCTAGTCAGCGCTGCCGGCGCCTTGGCAGAGGCTCCCGACATTGTCGATGCCAAATGAGGAGGCGCAACGAGGTGGCGAAGCTGAACTTTCCCCTGATGCGCGTGCAGGCGGAGCACGTAGGTTCTGTATGACAGTCAACGCGATGGGCTGAGGATACGGCTGTTGGCTTGGTGAGAGTCGTCCAGATAGGAACGTGGGATGCGGCAGCGCGGACTAAGCGTTGATCGGCCAAAACCAACAGTCCGTCTACCGCTTTGGAGGTAGGAGCAAGCCTATGTATCAATAGCGCCCCCTACCGGCCCTCCGAGACTGATGACATCAGCCGCTAGGTGCAGGTTGTCCGTGAGTTCGCTGGGACGATCTCGGAATTAGGCCGGACTTCCGAGAAGTGGCGAAGAGCCGACCATTATACAGCCCGCTTACGGCCTCTTTGACCCAAGATGACCTTCAAGTCGCGAGTGGTTCGATGGAAGGTGCTATAATCCGCAGCAGAGTGGTTATACCTGAGCATCCTGATGGAGCCGAGGCATGAGCGATCAGTGGCAATACCAGTTGCGGCTCTACTTAGCTCACGAGCTTGCGGAGACTGCACGGCATGATGCAGGCGCTCCGGCGCTCGGAACGCTGCGCCGCATCCTAGAAAAGCACGACGCAACCATGAAATGCCAACTCGATGCTTTTGCAAACTATGTGGCGCAGGCCGAGGCGGATGGGGTCGAGCGCTACCCACTCTACGAATGGACTAAGGCAACCATCGAGGATCCTGTAAAGAAGGCCAAACACCTCAAATCGTTTGCTCTCCACATCAAAGGCAGGGAAGTCTACCCGAAGGAGGAGGCGGATGCCCTGGAGGCTGATTTACGACCCCTGGTGGATGGCACGGCGATCACACGATTGTCGCGTCACGACACAAACCCCGCCAATAACCCCCAGATGCCAGACCGCTTTCGCAAACCCCAGGCATAGTGAGTTTCAGCCACCATAGGACGCCCGGTCTGCTTTGAGAGCAATGTCAGACATCCACCAGCCCTCCTTGCCCAAGCGCATTCCCCTGGAGCTTGCCGTACTCGAAAAGCAGGCACCCTTGAGTTGCGTGAACACAAGGTGCTGCGAGACGATCATAGATCGCTCGGTACCGACGACATCAGGAACGCGTCGGCGCTCTTCATGATCAAGCCTCATGCACGATCCGATCGCCGGCCGGGTCGCCACCCGCCGGGAGGATGCATAGCGCCTCAGCGGCGGCCTGGCGGGCATCCGCCAGTTCCATTCGGGGACAGCGGGCGAGGGTGAGCTTGCGAGGCTTGCCGTCGGCCTTATGGCGGACGCTCCAACTTTTGGCGCGACCGGGCTCAAGGATGAGGTAGAGACCGACCGACGCCTCGTCGGGGATCTCCAACCCCCTGGCTGGATCCCGTTTGAGGTTCTCGATGATCTTCTGGTTCAGCGGGCGCGCCATCAGTCACCTGTGTCACGGATGGAGGCTGGCCAGCCGTGTTTCCCGCGTCAGGGCCGGGGCCTATCCTCTGGCCGCATGGGAAGCAGCAGAATAGCAAAGTTTAGGGTGTGGTGATCAACGGCATGGACTGAGGATCGCGGATTGAGCAGTACGTGGTTTCTGGCAGGCGGCACCATGGGCCCCGCAGCTGTCCACCAGACCCACTCTAAATAGTTATCGAACAGGTGCTGGCTTCTGCTGACCAAGAAGCCATGCTACCTTTACTTCAAAGAGTCTTCGAAGTGCCCCTCGCAGTACTTCGGTTCAGGCCCTGGACCGAAATGTAACATCGCAAGTTCAAGGCGAGCCTGAGAGGCTGAAATGACGCAAGATCCGGACGGGCCGGTTATTGGGAAACGTACCACCGGATGTCGCGTCGACATCCATATCAAGAATAAGGGTGACGTTCACGTCCACGCCTGCTGCTCGGACGATAAGGATGCGACGAAATCCCCCTGCCCGGGCGAGGAGGTGCCACCCCGCATCGTGGGTGCCTGCATTCCGCTTGGGTTGGGTTGCAAGCCGAAGCAGAGCCGCACTCATAAGCTCGAGCGGCTGCGCGCCCGCACCTCCATTCCGAGCGTATTGGCTGCATCGTTTTTCCAGACGGCACGACGGCATCTGGCGGGACACAATGCAGCAAACGATTTCGAAGCCGCAGTCTTTCCAGTGTTTGAAAACATGTCGCCCACGGTTCGGGCGGTCCTGGCGTGCGCGGTCGACAGCTACAGGACGACGGAGCCCGATTTGCGAGATGCGGGGCTGGAGCCATCGCTCCTTGCTGATCCCACCAAGCCCGTGGATATGGCGACACTAACGACGGCAGTCGTCCAGGAGATAAAGCTGCGGTCTGCCGAGGCGGCGTTCGGAGACGCCGCCGCGCTCCAAGAGCGGCCGGGTCTCAATCGATTCTTCAACCCTGGCGGCGAGTTCTTCGAGGCCCAGCTGCAGATTTGCCGGGTCAATAACCTCCGTACGGCCTCCCATCGACCTCCCATATCGCTGGGCGACAGGCTCCCGGCGGAGATCCAGCAAAAATGCGCGCTTGTGCTGGGCGCCGACGGGGTAATTCGGCAGAACTGCAGCGTCCAAACCGGCAACTGCCCGGGCAATGAATTGCCCGACTCGGTTTGCGCGAGGGTGCCCGACGTCGCCAACGGTGACAGCGTGATGCTGAGCGGCGTCAACTTCATGAACCTCGACATCAAAGTGCGCCTGAAGGCGCGGGACGGGTCTGGCTCTGCGGAAGTGGATGCGCATGTCTTTGGCGATCTGACCACCCCCTTGTCTGAGCAGATCAACGGACAGACAGCGCTTATTCGCGATTGCCGCGTGAAAGATCAGTTGAGCTTCGTCATACCGGACGACCTGCCCCCTGGCATCTATGAGTTGCAACTGGCGATGCCAAACACCACCGGACTTCCGATTTTCGGCCCAACGGTGCTGTCGAACGTTGAGTTCATCAACATCGTGCCGCCGGAGACGGCACGGTTTCAGATAGTCGCGGAGCGGTTGCGCGCTCGGCAGGAGACTTCGCCGCAGTCCTTCGGTTCAGACGAGGTCGCGCTCACTTTCCTCGCAGCGGAGCTTCTGCCAGACGGATCAACCGGCTCGTTGCAGAAGCTTACGAAGCGTTTCAGCGATGTCGATTCAGGTGAGAACCGGACAATCGAGCAACCCGTATTCAACCAGTCCCAGCCGGCACTCGGGTTGGCGATGAGTGTGGTCGGCTTCGAGGTCGACAGTGAGCGCGCGTTTCGTGAGCAGCTGAACGATTTCCAGGACGCCTTCGTCGACTATCTGAGTCGGGCGTGGGAGAAGTTGAAAGAGACGCTGTCGGCCGGGGCAGGGGCAGCGATCAAGGCCCTTGGCTTCGTCAAGGGAGCGATCGCGATCGCCATCGCCGCCGTGGTGGGCATTGCCGTCATAGCCGTCATTGCGCGCTGGGCGCCGGCGGACCTGATCATGGATGACGCGATCGGATTCTCGGTCATCGAGCTGGCGGAACTAACCAACGTTGATTTGCCGATCAGTGGTATCACGAGGCACCCATCACCCCAGGATCTAGAGGTGGTGGTGACACCACTCGGCAAGACCGCGTTAACATATCGGGAGTTCCGCGAGTACGTGGCCGAGGACGAGGATAGCCGCTACGAAGTTCACTTGCGCTACAACAGAACGGCGTAGCGCTTCGCAAAAAGGACGAACGGATTCAAATTCACGGCCATATATCAAGACAGATGTTCGGGTGTTGTCACTTTGACTCGGCCTGAGGGGAGAGCGCGTAGGCGGGCTGACATGATCAATCCCGCCAGCCGCTAGCATCACCGGTTTCCGTTCCAGATCTTCGCCAATCCGGTCCGGGTGCATTTCGGCAGCCGTCTCGTGCATGTGATGTCGGGTGTCCTGCCCAGCTGCAGCTCGAAGGCTGCATCATGCCGGAAGGGAGAGTGCATGATCCAGAACTCGGAGCCCCACCCGTTGCGAGAGCGTGTTCTTGCGGAGGTTCACGCCCGCCCTTTCTCTCCCATCTCAACCCCAAGGCGACTCCTGCATCTTGCCTATGTGACAAACCCGGATGCAGCAGCTGTCCATTGGGGCGCGCTGACGGAGCTTTGTGCGTGCTGCGGCTCACCTGGTCCGACAATCGATGCGAAACACCTTCGCATAGAGGTGCCAGAGGGTGTCCTAGTATGGGAGAGCCATTCGGAGTTTACCACTTGCACCTGGGAGTTCACGGTCCCGGACTGTTCCGCGGCGGAGCCGTTCCATCCGTCTGCAAATTTCTTCCTGAGGCAGGTGAGGCAACTGCCACCTCCGGGTCAACTTCTTGTTGCCGTCGACCTGCATCTCGTTCCGGGCGGCGATATCCGGGCCAGTTTGCAGGAAGTCTTTGGCCAGACGCAGATCGCAGCCTCGGAAGCGGAGGAGAGCAGGGCTCTCATTGCAACGGATTTCAAGCCGGATGCCGACGGCTGGGTGCGGGTTCTGACCATCAACCGCGGCCTGACGCCGGACCAAGCTGGAGCGCTGGTGCAAAGGGTGCTCGAAATCGAGACCTACCGGACATTCGCCCTCCTTGGGTTGCCGGAGGCGCAGGCGCTGGCGCCGTCGATACGCCGGATCGAGGTTGAGCTGCCGGATCTTCTGCGGCAGATGCGGGAGAGTGACGATTTCGAGGCCAATCACCGACTTCTCAACCGCATCACGGCACTTGCGGCGGAGCTGGAGGCCGGTGCGGCCGCCAGTCTCTACCGCTTCGGAGCAACGCGGGCCTATGACGAGCTCGTTCGCCTGCGTCTGAATGCCATCGGCGAGCGCCCGGCGTCAGGGATGCAAAGCTGGTCCGGCTTCCTGTCCCGCCGATTGAATCCCGCCATGCGTACCTGCGCCTCGACTGAGGAGCGGCAGGTCAACCTGTCGCGCAAGCTCGCTCGTGCGGCGCAGCTTCTGCGAGCGCGCGTGGACGTGGCCCTAGAGCAGCAGAACCGCAGCCTGCTCGAAGCCATGAACGAGCGCGCCCGGACCCAGCTCCGACTGCAGCAGACGGTCGAAGGACTATCGGTCGCCGCGATCACATACTATGTTGCGAGTCTGGCCCATCTCTTGTTTGAAGGCGCGCATGCGGCCGACCTTCACGTGGATCCCAATGTGGCGACCGCGTTCACCGTACCGTTCGCCCTCATCGGAGTGGCCTGGCTGGTTCGGCGGATCCGCCGGAGCCACAGCATTGATTGATGGCCAGAACACCGAACAGCACAGCCAATGAACTCTGCGGCCGGTTCAGGAGGGGGAACATCGAAAGCGAGACCGTGCGATGTTGAGCAGCTCTGCTGGGGAAGGCCTGTGATCGGCACACCTAAAACAGAACAATCTTGTCAGCTGCGCGGGGTAAAGCGGACGCACTCGGACGGGTTGGACATGTCAGGTCCGGCTGCCGATGTGGCCGGCAAAATCGAG
>NZ_SPJX01000108.1 GCF_004458765.1 Microvirga pakistanensis
GTTAAGCGCTTCTGCTTGTTCAGCGCCCGTCGAGCACAGCCTCACAACGCCGCCGGAGCGCCCTGCAGATGCGCATCGGGGCCGAAAGGCCTCGCCAAAACCGGCTTGCACAACACATCGGAACCGTCGGCACCCAGGCTCCAAATCCCTGCGCCGACACCCCACCTCAGGCCGATATCATAGCCGCTGTGATCAGCACGTATCGGGCCGAGCCATCGGGGCGCTTGACCGGGCTTATCCTCAAACCGCAGCAATCATGCTATGATCGATCGTTCGGCAAGCATGGAGAACTCCATGGATTCGGGCATTCTCCTCATTTGGCTTGGTGCTTTGCTCATCATCGGCGGTGTGCTCTACGGTGCTGCTCAGGCTCTTTGGGGAGGGCGGCTGAGCAGTCCGAAGCCAAGTGAGACCGTGGGGACAGGCGTGAGCCTCGAGCCGCGGCAGAGCACGAAATCCTTCAGCCTCAAGAAACATTGGCCGGCTTTCGCCCTGATCCTGCTCGGCAGTATCCTGATTGGCTCTGTTGCGTATTTTCGATGAGAAGCAGGGGAGGGGCTATTCCACAGGATGGGCCGCCTCCTGCCGAGCACGCCCATTCAATGGACCGGCCTATCCTGCATGCACCCAGTCAGCCGCACTCGGAAGGTTTGGGTTCCTGCTGCTCAATGGCCTGATGCAAAGAAGGTCATCCGCGACAGAAGGGTGTAGTTCGCCTCGAGAACCATGATGCCCATGAAAACCAGCACGGCGCTCATCGGCACCAGAATGGCATAGACGAGGGCCAGACGCTCCCACGCCATGTGCATGAACACGGCGATGATGAGACCTGCCTTCAGCAGCATGAACAGGAGAATGAGGCCGTATCTCAGGATACCCTGGAGCTGGAAGTAGTCGACCAAGTAGGAACCCGCGCTCAAGATGAACAGCCATGCCCAGACAACGAGATAGAGCTTGATGGGATGCTGCTGTCCCTGCGCATGGGAGGGGGTGTGTGCGGTTGCCTGTTTCATGACCGGCCCCTTACCAGAGATAGAAGAAGGCAAAGATGAAAACCCAGACCAGATCGACGAAGTGCCAGTAGAGCCCCATGATCTCCACGGCCTCGTAATTGCCCTTACGGCTGGTGAAGAACCCTTTGCGCTCCTGATCGAAATCGCCACGCCAGACCTTCCGCGCAATGATCAGAAGGAAGATCACGCCAAATGTGACATGAGTCCCGTGGAAGCCCGTGATCATGAAGAATGTCGAGCCGAACTGGGCGGCGCCCCAGGGATTCTCCCAAGGGCGCACGCCCTCGTGAATCAGCTTGGTCCATTCGAAAGCCTGCATGCCGACGAAAGTGGCGCCGAGGAGAGCCGTCAGAAGCATCAAAGCCGCGGTTTTCCTGCGGTCGCGGCGGTAGCCGTAATTCACCGCCATCGCCATCGTTCCACTGCTGCTGATCAGCACGAAGGTCATGATGGCGATCAGGATCAGCGGCAGCGTGGTGCCTGCGATGGTCAGGGCGAAGACCTCGCTGGCGTTCGGCCACGGGACCGTGGTGGACATCCTCGCGGTCATGTAGGCGATCAGGAAGCTGCCGAAGACGAAGGTGTCGCTGAGCAGAAAGATCCACATCATCACCTTGCCCCAGGGCACGTTCTTGAACGCCTGCCTGTCGGAGGAAAAGTCGGCCGCGACGCTGCGCAGGCCCGAGGTCTCATGGGAGGCGGCCTGGAGGTTGGAAAAGGCTTGCTCGGCCATGACAGGATGTCCTCTCAAGTCAGCAGCTGCCGGCAGATCTCGACAAAGCTCCCTGCCCAACCCGCCAGGATGCTCAAAAGGATCAGCCAAACCACGAGCAGAAAGTGCCAATAGATGGCGCACAGCTCCACGCTGAGCTTCAGCCGCTCGGACAGTCGCCCGCGCCAAGCCGCCGCGGTGGTTCTGCCCAGCACCGCCAAACCGCCCAGAACATGAAGCCCGTGGATCCCGGTCAGCACATAGAAGAATGCGTTGGCTGAATTGGACGTCAGGAGATATCCGTTCCCTGTCAGCTGTCGCCAAGCCAAAAGCTGGCCGGACACGAAGGCCAGGGCCGTCACGCCTGCAGCAAGCAGCCCTATCTTCAGCGCCATGGCATCCCCGTCACGCGCCGCGTTCCGCGCTCCCTGCAAGGCGATGCTGCTGAGCAGCAGCATCCCTGAATTCAGCCACAGGATGTTCGGGAGCGGGACATCGCGCCAGTCCGGCATCTGCATCCGCACCGCATAGGCACTGATGAAGAGGGCAAAGAGCGACCCGATGACAGCCAGGAAAACGCCGAGGCCCACTTTTGCCGCAGAGGTTGGTGGCGGTCCCGGCAGCCCTTCGACAACTCCTTGTTCCAGCCATGGCTTCGACATCACGCCCTGGCGCAGGAGCCACCACATCCCGATGGGCAAAAGCGCTGACAGGAAGAGGAGGATGCTACTCATTGGACGTTCCCTGCCGGGCCTGAGCATTCGGTTGGTTCTGCGGCAGGAAATCCTCCGCAGCACCCGGTACGCTGTAGTCGTAGGCCCAGCGGTGGACCACCGGCAGTTCCCGCCCCCAGTTGCCATGCGGAGGCGGGGTTTCCGGAGTCTGCCATTCGAGGGTTGTCGCCCGCCAGGGATTACCCCCGGACGGCCTTCCATGGCGCAGGCTCCAGAACAGGTTGAACACGAAGACCAACTGGATCGCGCCGACGATCAGAGCCACGATGGTGATGAAGGCATTCAGCATATGGGCCGACGGGGGAACGAAGCTCATCTCCCCGATCTCGTAGTAGCGGCGCGGAACGCCCATGAGGCCGAGATAATGCATTGGGAAGAAGATGGCGTAGGCACCGAGAAAGGTGATCCAGAAATGGAGTTTCCCGAGCGCATCGTTCAGCATCCGCCCTGTCACTTTCGGGTACCAGTGATAGATCGCTCCGAAGATCACGAGAATGGGCGCGACGCCCATGACCATGTGAAAGTGCGCGACCACGAACATAGTGTCGGAGAGCGGGACATCCACCACCACGTTGCCGAGGAACAGGCCCGTGAGCCCTCCGTTCAGGAAAGTGACGATGAAGGCGAGCGCAAACAGCATCGGGACGGTGAGATGGATGTCCCCACGCCAGAGGGTCAGAACCCAGTTATAGACCTTGATCGCCGTTGGAATGGCAATGATGAGCGTCGTCGTGGCGAAGAAGAATCCGAAATACGGATTCATGCCGCTCACATACATGTGGTGGGCCCAGACCACGAAGCTGAGGGCGCCGATTGCGAGAAGGGCCCAGACCATCATGCGGTACCCGAAGATGTTGCGGCGCGCGTGGGTGCTGATCAGGTCGGAAACGATGCCGAAGGCGGGCAGGGCGACGATGTAGACTTCTGGATGACCGAAGAACCAGAAGAGATGCTGAAAGAGCAGGGGGCTTCCGCCGCTGCGCTCCAGAGGCTGCCCCATCTCGGCGATCGCCGGCATGAAGAAGCTGGTGCCGAGAGCCCTGTCGAACAGCATCATCACCGCTCCGACGAACAGGGCCGGAAACGCCAGCAGCGCCATGAAGCTCGCGGTGAAGATCCCCCAGACGGTCAAGGGCATGCGCATCAAGGTCATGCCGCGTGCCCGCGCCTGCAGCACCGTCACCACGTAGTTCAAACCGCCCATGGTGAAGCCGATGATGAAGACCATGAGCGAGACGAGCATCAGGATGATGCCCCAGTCCTGCCCGCCCGGCGTGCCCGACATGATCGCCTGGGGCGGATACAGGGTCCAACCGGCCCCGGTGGGGCCGCCCGGCGTGAAGAAACTCGCAACTAGGATCAGAACCGCCAGGAGGTAAATCCAAAAGCTCAGCATGTTGACATAGGGAAAGACCATGTCGCGTGCGCCGACCATCAACGGGATCAGGTAGTTGCCGAAGCCGCCGAGGAAGAGCGCCGTCAGCACATAGACCACCATCATCATCCCATGCATGGTGATGAACTGGTAATATGCGTTCGCATCAATGAACGAGAAGACGCCTGGAAAACCGAGCTGCAGGCGCATCAGCCACGACAGCACGAGGGCGATCAGTCCAACCGAGAGAGCTGTGAGCGAGTATTGGATGGCGATGATCTTCGCATCCTGGCTGAAGACATACTTCGTCAGCCAGCTATGCGGGTGATAGAGTTCGACATCGTCGACGGCTGCGGCGGGCGCCGCTCCGATGGATCCGAGTGGGACATCAACCATCAGGCTGCACTCCCTGTCCGCTTGCTCTGCCCCCTTGCGCGCCGAAAGCCGGCAACTCGTTTATTGGGCCGCAGGTGCGAGGCGCGCGAAACTGCGCGACGCCTGATCCTGCAGCCATGCTTGGTAATCGCTCTGCTCTTGGACGACGACCGTTCCCCGCATCTGTGCATGACCGACGCCGCAGAGTTCCGCACAAAGGATCTCGAACGTTCCAGTTCGGGTCGGCGTGAACCAGATGTAGGAGACTTGACCCGGCACCAGGTCCATCTTGGCCCGCATCTCCGGCACGTAGAAATCGTGAATGACGTCGACGGAGCGCAGCAGCGCCTTGATGGGCTTGCCGATAGGCAGGCGCAGTTCGCCGCCTTCGACGATCACGTCATCCTGTCCCGCCGGATCCTCCCGGCTGACGCCGAGCGGATTGTCGGGGCTGATGAGACGCGTATCGGACACACCGAGTTTGCCGTCGGGACCGGGCAGTCTGAAGCTCCATTGCCATTGCTGACCGAGGATCTCGACGTCGGTCGCATCCTGGGGGACCGTAATGAACTGCCTCCACACGAACAGCCCCGGCGCCAGCATGGCTGCGACACCAACGCCGGTGACGACGGTCAGCCACAGTTCCAGCCGTCTGCTCTCCGGCTCATAATGAGCCTGCCGGCCAGGCTGATGGCGGAAGCGATAGACGCAATAGGCCATGAAGAGAACGACCGCGACGAAGACCGCGCCGGTGATCCAGAAGGTGATGATGATCGTCGAGTCGATATACGCCCAATTGGATGCAATGGGCGTCCACCACCAAGGGCTCAAGAGATGGAAGGCCACCGAGCCAACGGTGATCAGAACCAGTATGAGCGCTACAGCCATCCCCGCTCATCCTTCGCCTCGAGAGGCCGCTGGCATGAAACAGAAGGCACGCAAATCTCATCTAAAGCAGGGTTCCACGCGAAGTCGTAACACCGCTCTAGTCGACAGAGCGCGAGTCCGCGCAATGTCCAGCCTCCAGAAAAACCCTCATCCGGAAAGCGGACGAAGGTTATCTGCCAAGGTCTGCCTAAAATTATACCTGACGGCTGAGTTGGTCAATGAGAGGCCCGGCCGTGCCTCGGGACGCATCCGAAATGAGCCATGACAACCCTGCCGGCGCGGCGCGCCGGCAGGTCTTGATCTCTTGCGGACGAAACCTGGCGGCCCTGCGTTCAGGGCTGCGCCTGCTTCGGAATCAGATGTCTTCCTCGAAGCCGAGATCGCCGCCGCCGAAGTCCTCGGCCGCAGCTTGCTGGGGTTCGGCTTGGCCGGCATCGGCCGCCTTCGGCTCATCTCCGCCCGAGAAGGCATCGGCGATCATGTTGCCCAGCAGCACGCCGCCGGCCACGCCCATGGCGGTCTGTGCCGCACCGGCCAGGAAGCCCCCGCCTCCTCGGGGAGCCATGCCGCCCATCATACCAGGCGTCATGTGAGGCGGCATGCCGTGCATCGGCTGCTGATAGGGTTGATGCGACTGGTAGGACGGCTGTTGCTGCGGCCGCGACGATCCGCCGCCGAAGAGGCCGGCCAGGAAGCCGCCTCCGCCGGCCGGGCGGCTGGCGAGCTCCTGCTCGAGCTGCTGGATGCGGCCGTGGGCAGCGCTCAGCGCCTGCTCCTGCACCACGATGGTTTGCGCCATGTAGTACGGCGCATTCGGCTGCTGGTTGATCTGCGAGCGGATGAAATCCGCCGCCTGGGTGTCCGGAGGAGCGGACTGGCGCTCCACCTGAGCGATCTTGCCGAAGAGCTGCTCAATGGCCTGACGGTCCTGATGGTCCATGAAAATCGATCCTTTCTGGCAATGGACGGAGGTTACTCTTCCCGCTGCCCGGTGAGGCTCAGCAGCAGCTGGAACAGATTGATGAAGTTCAGGTAGAGCGAGAGAGCGCCGAACACGGCCATCTTGCTGTTGGTCTCGTGCCCGAAGCCTTCGGCGTACTGCTCCTTGATGGTCTGCGTGTCGTAGGCGGTCAGTCCCGTGAACACGAGCACGCCGATGATCGAGATCGCGAATTGCAGGGCGCTGGAGGCGAGGAAGATGTTCACCAGCGATGCGATGAGAATGCCGATCAGGCCCATGATCAGGAACGAGCCGAACTTCGAGAGGTCGCGCTTGGTGGTGTAGCCGTAGAGGCTGGTCGCGCCGAACATGGCCGCGGTGATGAAGAACGTGCGGGCGATGCTGGCGCCGGTGAAGACCAGAAACACGGAGGCCAGCGACAGGCCCATCACCGCCGAGAAGGCGAAGAAAGCGGTGCGTGCGGAGGCCGCCGTCATCCGCTCCATGCGAAACGAGAAGAAGAAGATGAAAGCCAGGGGCGCCAGCATCACCACCCATTTGAGCGGGGTCTGGAAGATCGGCACGTAGAGGGCCGGTGTCGAGGCGACGAAGAAGGCCACGAGGCCCGTCACCACAAGACCGACGCCCATGGTGTTGTAGACCCGCAGCATGTGCTGGCGCAGGCCCTCGTCGAAGAGGGCGCCGCTGGGACGGGCAGTGGCGGTCTGCCAGGCATAGGGTGTGTTCATCGGTTGTGTCTCCTGAGGGGGTTACTGAAGCATATGGGATAGCCGGAGGGCCGCCCGTTCGAGGGACTTGTCGCTGCCGTTTCCGGTCAGCGCGTAAGCGAGTTGGCCGGTCTGCCAGTACACGGCCTTCACCTTGTCGAAGCGGGCCAGGGTCGGGGCGGTCACGTCGAAGGCCGGAGCCTGCGCGGCGAAGAGGGATACCCGGCCGAGCTCACCGGCATCGATCGCGATTTCGACGCTGTGGCCGTAGCGCGACGGAAAGACCTGCGCATCCCGCACCTGCCAATCCTGAGGCAGGGACGGGAGCCGGATCCCGGTCACGGCCAGGATCTCGGAGGGATCATAGGCTTCGACTTCGGGCTGCGAGACCATGCGGGCGCGCAAGAGGCCTGTCTCGTGCGAGTGCAATGCATCCTCAACGAAGGCCGGGGGCTTGGGGGATGCCTCGCTGTCGGTGACGCCCAGGCCCACCTGGCCGTGGGCGAACCAACCGAACCCGACGAGCGCCACAACGGCCGCGATCCGGCGGAGCTTCAGCCCGAACTCCTGCCATGCGAGGGCGCGCTCGAGCCGGGCGGCCGACCGGAGCATGGTTTCCGAGGGACGAGCCAACGGCGCGGCGTGAAGCAGCCGCAGGGCATCCCGATTCTTTAAGTCGGCCATGACCCGAACGGCCGCTTCCGGATCGTGCGCAAGATATTCCTCGACCTCGATCCGCCGGGCCGGAGCGAGTTGGTCGTCCACATAGGCGAGAAGGTCCGCTTCGGTGATGGGGTCAGACATCGGATCCTCCGACAATGCGCAGGCCTGAACGCTTGTTTTGCAGCACTTCGCTTCCCGTCTCGAAGCCTCGCAAGGCGGCACGGGCGCGGCCCAGGCGGGACATGAGGGTGCCGACCGGGATCTTCAGGGCGTCGGCCGCCTCCTGGTAGGGGAGGCCCTCGATGGCCACGAGATGCAGGGCGGCACGCTGCTCGTCCGGCAGGCTCATGAAGGCGGCCTGGACCTGCTGGAGACGTACCCGGCTTTCCTGCTCGGCCGGAGCTTGCGTGTTGGCGAATGAGGCAGCCTGTTCCAGGCGGCGAAGCTCCGAAACCTGACGACGTCGATGATCGATGAAGGTGTTGTGCAGGATCGAGAGCAGCCAGCCGCGCAGGTTGCCGCCGGCGCGGAAGGAGCCACGCCGCTCATAGGCACGGACAAGCGTGTCTTGCACCAGATCCTCCGCATGGATCTCGTCGCGGGTGAGGGATCGGGCATAGCGCCGCAGAGGGCCGAGCAGCCCGATGACATCTGTGCCTTTGGCGTCGTTCATGCGAGGTATACGGAGTCGGTGGAGGGCTTAATCCGCACGCTTGCGAAGATCTTTGCGTCTGATGGGATCAGGCCAGCGCAACCTCCCAGCCATGGACTTCGCCGGGAGGCTCGAAAGAAGTGGAAGCCAAGACTGGATCCTCCAGTTGTTCGCGCTTGTGGGTGCAAAAGCAAGAGAAGGCGTCCGACATCGCGAGCGGCGACCCGCTCGCCAGAGGGGCCCGGACCCTAAGGCAGAGCTGAACTAGGCATGGTTGACTCTGCCCGCAAGAGGCTCATCAGCGGAGCACCTCTTGGCTGAATGATCACTGCGCCAGGGCAGTCAGGCCGCTGCCTGGCGCCAGCATGATGAAGGCCCAAACGAATCCAGAGGCAATGTTGGCCATCTGGAACAGCAGGATCGGCATTGCGAAGATGCCGGCCGTCAATGGAACAACAGCCCGCATTGGACCGATGAAGCGCCCCAGGAAGACGCTCCATGCACCCCATCGGGAGAAGAATCGCTCGCCTCGGTCGGCCAGCGTGGGATGACGAGAGAGCGGCCAAATTCCGAACACCGCGTGCTTGAATCTGTATCCGATCGCATAGGAGACCCAATCACCGAGGATCGCCCCGAGAGCTGCTCCCAGCCAGACAGGCCAGAAATCCAGTCCCATGGCCGCGATCAGAGCTCCTATGCCGAGAAGCAGGAAGGTGGATGGAACGAGGAACGACACGATGGCGAGAGACTCGGCGAAAGCCAGGGCGCCAACGATGAAGGGAGCCCAGCCCCGGTGTGCCCGGATGACGTCGGGCAGCAGGGTCGTCAATGCATCGAGATCCATCATAGCCTCCAGCCACGTAAAGATTCGTCCATCTGAGAAGCCTTGAGCCTTGCCGGGCGCAGTGGGATTACGATCTTGACAGGAATGTATCTTCTTCGGCCGGTCTGGACGGTTCCGTTATCCTACTGACGTATACGATGCGAAGCGGCCTTTTAATCCCATCTTCGTTTGGGACGTTGACGAACGCAGTCGAACGAAGAGATGGTGCGAGGTGGCCGGGACGCGCGCACCAGATGCAGTCGTTCTTCCATGGCTGTCCGGAGCGATTTGTCGGGGTCGCGGATCTGCGGGCCGATCATCATGCCTCCATTTGGCGACGCCCATCGGTCTCATGAGACGCTCAAAGCGGAACTTCAAAGGCGCGGGCTTCAGCCTCGACGGGTCGTCATCAGGAAGTGGGCCGACCCAGCTCCTGACCTCTAGGAGACAGCCTACCGGCGGATTTAGGAATAAGGTTTCATCCTGGCCTATCGTTAGGACTTTCTGCTGGCCAAGTCTTGTCGTCTATCCGACAGACAAGGATCCGCCGCCTGTCTACATTGCCTTTACCTAGGGTAACCCACAGGGGGTATGATGACTGCGCAGACGCTTGTGCATGGCTGCTCATCTCAGATCAACAAACGATCCAGCATTTCCTCTCCAACGATCCGAACAGCTCTGATATTTAATAGCGTTCTGGTTAGTTCAGGCCTCCAAGATCTCTTGGCGGGAACGCCGTTCGTTCTCACCGAGGCAGCTTCCGCTGCTGATCCGACCCGTTTTCCGCATTTGGCTCATGAGCCTGCGTTGGTGATCATCGAAGCCAATCAGAGCACCCCTCGCACGCTTCAGATTGCCAAGCAGGTCAATGAGCGGTTCCCAGCGGCCAGAATCGTTGCTCTCGCGGATTGGTTCGACCTCAACTTTGTGGTGATGGGACGCAGTGCGGGCATCGCGGGCTTCTGCCTTGCCGCAAGCGCTCCTGATGTCCTGATGGCGTCTCTTGAACTGGTCATGCTCGGCGAGGGCATGGTGCCTTCGGCAGTCCTCGCCTCCTATATGCAAGGCGCCACTCAAGATCGGAACATGCCGCTTCAGGGCAGCGACGCTGAAGAGGCAAGCGAAGCAAGACTGCCTGATCTGAAGGCTTACAAGCTATCGGCACGAGAAACAGAGATCCTGGGCCTCTTGAGAGAGGGAAACCCTAACAAGATCATCGCCCACAAGCTGAATATTACCGAATCCACCACCAAGGTTCACGTCAAGGCGATTCTGCGCAAGATCGGGGCAACTAATCGCACCCAAGCGGCGATATGGGCCTCACAGCGCCAGCCTCACCGAGACGGAGCATCTGCCGATGTCTGAGATGCCTTACGTGAAGATCGCAGTCGGTGATAGCGTTCGCATCCACTTTCACCCTCCCGTTCCGATGGAAAGCTTCGTCGAGGGCACCGTGAGCCGGCTCGACGAAACGGTTCTTCATGGTCCCCTGATCGTCGTGGATGTGTCCCGTCAGGTTATCCTCGACCGAACGTCTCCCATCAGGGCCGGGCACCGGGACTACATCTTGTACGAACATTGGAACGATTTTCCGGGGCAGATCGAGGTGCAGTCCACGACGGACGAACAGGCCGAAGGAGAGCTCACACGTGAGCCAATCCTCCAGGAATTGGATGAATCGGCTCAGGCTGTCGGGCGCGCGCTGGAGAATGCCCCTGAACCGCTTCATGTTCAGGTCGAGCGCCAGGACGCTGCTCGACGTGGCGGCTTGATTCACACGTTGTTCAGGCGCTGAAGGAATCCACGACTCTGTTGCGTACCGTTCCTTCCCGGTTGCTCGTGTGAACCGGGCCGCTGCAGAGGTAGCTCACATTCTATCCAAGACGATGACCGGCTTCGGACGTCGCGGGAATGTCCGCCATGTGGAGACGCGTGGTTGAGCCGTGCGATCCAGCTGCGCGCCACCTTTGCTCTTGGATCGGGCGATGACGGTCTTGTAGCACGCCGTTGGGTTCTGCCCTGTGGGCCGCATCAGAGGGCCGGTTCATGACCTGTGCGCGACTGCGACGAGAGCGGCTCGGCCTTGCCCGAGGCTTCCGCAGAGCGGCGCTCGATCCGGTTCATCAGCGTGTCGGCCATATGTTGGAGGCGTCGGCGATCCGATTCCGAGAACTCGCGCGGCTGGGTGTCGATGACGCACAGGGTGCCGATGACCAGTCCCGCTGACGTCCGTAGCGGAGCCCCGGCGTAGAAGCGGATGCCCTTCTCGAGCACGAGCGGGTCGTCGGCGAAACGGGGATCCTTGCTCACATCTTCGGACACCAGCATCTCGTTGGCTGCGATCACATGCGCGTCGAGCAATTGCTCATGGCGGGTCTGGTGGGTATCCTGAGGTTCCTGTGCTGGGCCCGTCGCATCGGATGGAGGGCGATGCACCTCATCGACGAAGGAAACGAGGGCGATCGGGGTCTCAAACGCCTGCGCGACCGTCTTGCACACCTCATCGAACTGACGGTCCTTAGCCGAATCCAGGCTGAGATTGTGCAGTTCCGTGAGCTGCGCCTGCTCGGTGTCGGAATGAACAAGGGGGACTGGGCCGCCCGACGTCGGGTGCTCGACCCATGCGGACACCTGCTCGACACAGGCTGCAAGGGAGGCGAACACGGCATCCGCCGCCATCTGCTTCCTGAGATCGTCCGTGTGCTCCGTCCCGGGCGCAAGATTCCAACAGCAGACGACGAGCTTCACATGAGGCGCCCGGCGGCGGAGGCGCCGGCAGATGTAGCGTGCATAGACCTGCGGCTGGGGGTGAAGATAGGACAGGCACACCACTTCGATGCCTTGGAGATCGAGCTGTCCCAGGGCGCCTTGGCTTACGGCGATGGGTGGGAGGACCCGGGCGACGACGTCCTGCTCCTGGAGTACCTGCGCCATCATCTCGACAGCGGCGCGATCGAGTTCCGTACGCCCTGCCAGACAGAGGACGGATGCAGGCTGCGTGTCGTGGGCAGGGAGGGGCCGATCTTCGTCCGCCTCGCCGGATCTGGCCTTTTCCCGGACGTGGTCTTCGACCTCCCGCACGACGCAGATCGCCGTGTCGGCAACGAGACGCCTGTGGTTCGTGGCGGCGGTGCTGCGCTGGCGATCGTTTTCGGCGAGACGAAGGGCCGGGATGGCGACGTTGTCGTAGAACTCGCGCGAGGAGTGCTCGTCGACGTAGTCCTCGGCCACCTCCACCGCCTCTTCCAGGTTGCCGGCCAGCAAACGCTGATAGAGACGCTCCTCCGGCGCGAGCACCGGATCGCTGCCCAGGAGAACGCCGAGAAATTCGAGCTGGGGCACGTAGCGACCGATCACGACGAGGCAGACCGTCAGAGGGGTCGCGAGGAACAGCCCGACGGGGCCCCACAGGCTGGTCCAGAAGATGGCCGCCATGATGATGGCCAGGGACGACAGCCCGGTGCTCGACCCGTACAGCCAGGGCTCAATGACGTTGTTGCTGATGAGCTCGGCGGCGAGGAACAGTCCGACCACCCAGAACAGCATCGTCCAGCCCGGATCAACCGCAACCGCCAGGGCGATGGGAAAAAGAGCGGCTAGGAAAGGGCCTAGATAGGGAACGAACCGCAGCACCGCCGCCAGCAAGCCCCACAGCAGAGCATTCGGCACGCCGATGAAGTAGAGGGCGATGCCGATCGGGATGCCGTAGGTCAGGTTCACCACGAGCTGCATCAGCAGATAGCGGCTGACCCTGGAGGCCGCGTCGTTGATGGCCTGTGTGCTCTTCTGGAGATCGCCAGCCCCAGCAAGTTTGATGAACCGATCGCGCAAGTCTTCCCGCTCGAGCAGCACGAAGATCACGAAGATGATCACCAATCCTGCCGTGGCGAGCGGCGCCAGAAGCGGGCCGACGACGGTTCGGATGATCTCAAGAGGCTTGGCCTGCGGAGCCTCGAGCCTCACGGTGACCGGCTCCTGCGCGGGAGCGCTTCCGAGCCTCGACCCGGGTGTCTGCGCTGTGGCGTTGTCAGCGGGCTTTTCTTCGCCGGAAATTTCCTTGCCCAGATCCTGGATCGTCGTCGTGACCTTGTCGACGATTCCTCCGCCCGGCGCGGAGGCCTGCAGCGAGCGGATCTTTTCGGTGATGGTGGTCTGATAGCTCGGGAGATTGCCGGCGAGCTGAACGAGCTGGCGCCCGACCACGAAGGCGATGCCCGCGATCAGTATGAAGGCAAGGGTCACGGCGACGAGAACCGCCGCAATCCGCGGCAGCCGCCGTCGCCTGAGCCAGTTGACCAGCGGCGTGAGGGCGAAGCTCAGGAGAATCGCGAGGGCGAAGGGTACGAAGATATCCCGGCCGAAATAGAGGCCTGCGATCGCCAGGACGATGCCGCCGGCGGTCAGGATCGGGGATCCTGAGGGCTGTAGGGCCGGCGGGGGTGGAGCCGGGTCGACCATCTCGCTACGCTTTCGGTTCAGGTTGGATCGAAGACAACTCGGCGTCGGTGCATTTGATCCGATCAATGGTGCGGCTGCGCTACCGTAGCCGCCCAGGTCGGCCAGTTGGCCTTGCTTCTTCTCCTCAAGCCCGCCGCCAGGTGCCCGTCTGCCGTTCAGCGCTTTGCGACGGTGATGGATGTGCCCCATGGATCATGCAGCGGCAGCCGGGTCGGACCGGCTTCGGTGGCTTGCTCGGGCGTCAGGCGGGAGCGCAAGGCCTCGAACATGCCCGTGTCGGCGACGATCTCGACGTCGGCCAAGCCGGTCGTCGGTCCCATGCGCACCGGAGCGCCGCGGCTGTTCCAGATGTTGGTGCCGATGTGATGGTGATATCCACCCGAGGACAGGAAGGTCGCGCCGGGATAGCGGCACACCACATCGAACCCGAGGAGACCGGCATAGAAGCGATCGGACGGCTCCAGACCCCCGACCTGAAGATGGACGTGGCCGATATACGATTCCGCGGGCAGCCCCGACCACTCGCGGGCCTGGGCTGCGGCCGCGAGGCCGTTAAGGTCGAGCGCCAGGGTGTCCATGGCCACCATGCCGTCGCGCCAGGCCCAGGTCTCGCTCGGCCGGTCCCAATAGACCTCGATGCCATTGCCCTCCGGATCGGCGAGATAGATCGCCTCGCTGACGAGGTGATCAGACGCGCCGTGCAAGGGCACGCCCAGTTCGGCGGCGTGCAACAGCCACTGCGCGAGGTCGGTGCGGGTCGGCAGCAGGAAGGCCGTGTGGAAGAGTCCCGCGGCCCGGCGGCTGGCGAGCGGAGCGGCCGGATCATGGCGCAGTTCCAGCAGCACCGTTCCGCCCACGCCCAGGCGCACGAGACCAGGGCCGCTCTCTACTGGAGCGAGACCGATGACCTCCTGGTAGAAACGGGTGACGGTGTCGAGGTCGCGCACGGTCAAGGCCACCGTGCCGATCCGCATGGGGGCGCTGGCCGACGTCACGCCAGGGGTGGTGCCGTGGGCTTGAGCGGGGCGGTTCGCAGAACCACCCGCCAGGAAGGCTCCGGATGCGGTCATGAGCGTGCGCCTCGTGAGCATGGGTGTGTCAGGTTCAACGCGCGAGCGCGGGGCGGGTGGCAGCCGGGGTCGGACGCAGCGCGTAAGCACCATCGCCGAGCAGGGCGACAGCGATCAGACCGACGATCCACAGCGCCAGGAATTCCCAGCCGCCCTTCGGGTTGCTGAAGAAGAACCCGGCCGAACCATGCACCGTGACGATGGCACCGAGCAGGATCGGCACAAGAGCCAGCGCCACGATGCGGCTGTAAACACCCGCAATCAGGGCGATGCCGCCCATCAGCTCGGCGAGGATCACCAGATAGGCGAGGGGGCCGGGCAGGCCGAGGCTGCCGAAGAACTGAGCCGTGCCGGCAGGCGTGAAGACGAAGAGCTTCAGGCCGGCATGGGCGAGGAAAAGGACGCCGAGCGCCACGCGGAGCACGGTGGCGGCATAAGGGGCGGTGCGGGTGTCGATCATGAGAGGTCTCCGGATGGAATGATCCCTGCGATATGCCTTCTGCGGCCGGGTTTGATAATCTGGTCGACCGAGTTAACACTTCACACTCGTGGAGTGAGATCAATGCTCGACCAGATCACCGGGATGCGGGTGTTCGCCCGGGTTGCCGCACTTGGAAGTCTCTCGGGCTCTGCCCGCGCCCTGGGGATGTCGCAGACCATGGCGACCAAGCATGTCGCTGCCCTCGAGGAGAAGCTCGGAGTCAAGCTCCTGCACCGCACGACGCGCAAGATCACTCTCACCGAGGCCGGACGGCGCTATCTCGAGAGCGTTGAGCGCATCCTCACCGAACTGGCGGAGGCGGAAGCCACAGCCGCAGCGGAGCGGATCGAAGTGACCGGGATCCTGCGGGTGAACGCTCCTGTGTCCTTCGGGGTGCGCGAAATCGCTCCCCTGATGGCCGAGTTCTCCCGCCTGCATCCGGCGCTTACCGTCGATATGGGCCTGAACGACCGCATGGTGAATCTGGTCGAGGAGGGCTGGGACGTGGCGGTCCGGATCGGGCGCATCCACGATCAGACCCTGATCGCCCGCAAGCTCGCCCCGTGCCGGCTTCTGGTCGCAGGCTCGCCCGCCTATCTAGCCGAGCGGGGCAAGCCACGCACCGTAGCCGATTTGTCCTCTCACAACTGCCTCGGCTATACCTTGTCGAGTACCCTCGGGCCTCATCGGTGGTCGTTCGGCGTCGATGGATCCGTCACCGTCCCGATCAGGGGAACTTTTCAGGCCAGCAATGGTGACGCGCTGGTGGCGGCCGCCCTGGCCGGCCAGGGCTTGGTCTATGAGCCGACTTTCCTGCTCGGCAACGACATCCGTGCGCGCCGCCTCGTGGCGCTGACCTTGGACCACCCGCCGTTGGAACTGCCGGGCGTGTTCGCCGTCTATGCCAGCAACCGGCATCCCCCGGCCAAGGTGCGGGCCTTCATCGATTTCCTGGTGCAACGGCTCGGTCCCGTCCCTCCCTGGGATCGCGCGCTCGACTAGAGCATCGGACCTAAAGTGGAATCCACTTTTCTGCATGATGCGCTAGCCGGTGCGCCCCCGCTCTGAATCGACAATGCTGTGCGCATTGTTGTAGAATTAATAGAATTCGCGTTGGCTCGTTAATCGCCTCCAGTCGGCTGCGTAAAGCAAATCAAGATCATTCAAGCCAGAGTCAAACTGGCGAATGCTTCCGTTCTCCCGCCCGCCGTTGCGTCTGCGTGTCTTGCACATCGCAGGAATGGGAGCCAGACATGAAGCATCTCCTGCTTCGTTCCTTGTGCCTCGGCATCATCGTCGCCCCTGGGTGTATTCTTGCCGTCGGACATGGTTCCGCGGCAGCGGCGGACGTGCTCACGCAGCAATACGGCAACACGCGAACAGGCGCCAATCTCAACGAGACCCAATTGACCACGGCGAACGTCGCCTCGGGACGCTTCGCGAAGCTCTGGACGCTCTACACGGACGGGCAGGTGACAGCCCAGCCTCTCTATGTCTCCAACTTGGCGATCGACACGGGCGACAACCCGAATGCCCCGGCTGTGCGGGGCACGTTCAACGCGGTCATCATCGCGACGATGCACAACACGGTCTATGTCTACGATGCCGACAAGGAGAACCGGGGGCCGGACGGGCGAACCGTGCCGCTCTGGGCGACCTGGCTGGGACAGCCGAGGCCGGGCACGAAAGACATCGACATGTGGAGCACCAACGATCCCGAGTGGGGAATCCTGAGCACCCCTGTCGTGAGCGAAGACAAGACGACCCTGTTCGTCGCGGCCTGGCACGACGAGGGACCGGCAGGCCTCGTCTTCCGCCTTCACGCGCTCGACCTGCGGAACGGTAAGCATCGCATGCCGGCGGTTGCCATCGGGCCGTCCTCGACCGATCCCTCCAACCCCTGCGCGACGCAGGGGACCGTCAATCCGTGCGAGCACAAGCAGCGCGCGGCGCTGCTGCTGACAGATGGCGTGATCTATGTCGGCTTCGGCGGTGACGGGAACCGGGGTGCTCTGTTCGCCTTCGATGCCCAGACCCTGGCCCAGAAGGCCTTCTGGCATCCGACGCCGTCCGGGAACGACGGCGGCATCTGGCAGTCTGGCCAAGGCCCGGCCGCGGATGGCCAGGGCAACATCTATCTCATGACCGGGAACGGCACCTTCGATGCGGACCGCAACGGAACCAACTTCGGCAGCAGCTTCGTCAAACTGAGGTTGGGAGGACAGAATCTTGAGGTGAAGGACTACTTCACGCCGTGCAATTTCAAGTTCCTCAACGATCTCGACCTGGACCTCGGCTCGGCGGGGCCCGTCCTGCTTCCCGGCACGCCGGAGCGGATCGTCAGCGGCGGCAAGGAGGGCGTGCTCTACCTGCTCTCGCGCAACGATATGGGTAAGTTCGCGTCGAGCGGATCCGGCAATGGCTGCCAGAATCCCAAGGCGGTCCAGCACTTCAAGGCGGCCGATGCGCAGGTTCATAACGGTCAGACCCATTGGGGCAACATCCATGGCTCGCCGGTCTTCTGGGACGGGCCGGATACCGGGCGGGTCTACGTCTGGGGCGAGAACAACCCTCTCAAGGCTTACCGTTTCCAGGGAGGGAGGCTGGAGAACGTCGACGATCCCCAGCGGAGCGCCTTCGTCCCGCCCTTGGGCATGCCCGGGGGGATGATCGCCCTGTCGGCGGACGGCAAGAAAGCCGGCACAGGCATCCTGTGGGCCGTGGTCCCGCTGGACGGGGACGCCAACCGGCAGCGCGGGGTCAAGGGCATCGTGCTCGCGCTCGACGCCCAGGACGTGACCCGTACCCTGTGGACGAGCGAGCAGGTGGCGCAGCGCGACCGCCTCGGCCTGTTCGCGAAGTTCACACCTCCGCTCGTGGCCGGCGGGAAGGTGTTCGTCGCCACCTACGGAGACGACGAGCCGCGCCGCACCTACAACCCACCGAACGAGCGGCCGACAACGTTCCCGCGGAACTACTCCGTTGCGGTCTATGGCGTGCAGCCTGCTCCCCCCATTCCGCGCGTCGTGGTCAATCAGGACCGGGACGACGTGACGGTGGTCCGCGCCGCGACGGCGCCGCTGCAGCTCGACACGGCCCGCTGCAGGCCGATCGATGCCGGGATGATCGACTGCACCGAGGAACTCGCGGCACGTTCCAACACGCCCGCCTTTCACCGGGTCCTGTTCAGCGCCGGACAGAATATCTCAGGCTGCGCCCTGCTGCGTGTCACCACGGCAGGCAAGGACGCAGGCCTCGCGAACGCAACCGGCATCGGCTTTTACAGCGCCCAGGCGGCGACCGGCAGCCAGGCCAATGACGATGTCGGATTGTTCGTCCCGAAGAGCCGCCTGAAGCCGATCGGAACAGCCGCATTCCTGAACGGCGAGACGGCAACGCTGCACGAGTTCGTGGGGGTGGCGAATTGCCAAGCGGGCGGATCGGGTGCGCTGTCCCGGCTCTTCAAGCCCTACATGGAATTCATCGGCGCGAATGACGGAAGGATGTTCCGCAACTGGGATCTCGCCGCGAATTACCGCGTCGGGGGAGACGTCACGCAGTTCGACCGAAGCGGCGATGTTCTGCGTCCCTGACGGGAGCCGGGAGACCAGTGGACAGAGGGAGGATGGCTTCATGGATCTGGGCTCTCTGATGGGACGGCGCCTCATCCTGGCGGTGGCCGCGCTCGGCCTCGTCCTGGCGCCGTCGGGATACGCACAAGCCAATCCCTGGAACGGCAAGGTGGTTTTCCAGGGGTTTTGGTGGAACGCCTGGAACAACCGCTATCCGACCGACTGGTATACCTACCTCGCCAAGCTGGCTCCGCGCCTGCGGGAGATGGGCTTCGACGGCATCTGGATCCCGCCGCCGGTCAAGACCGATGCGGGAACCAGCAGCATGGGCTACTTTCCGTTCGACCATTACGACCTCGGAGACAAAAACCAGAAGGGTTCGGTTCCGACGCGCTTCGGAACCAAGGACAGCCTGCTCCGGCTCGTGGCGGTGGCCCATGCCAACGGCCTGGAGGTCTATCCCGACATCGTGCTCAACCACGTGCAGGGCGGTGAGCTCGACCGGCGGGCTCCGGGCGGCAGCGACGCCGAGAAGCACAAGAAGTTCCGTTACGTCGGCTTCGGCGGTCCCGAGGCCGGCCGCTGGCCCAAGGATCACTGGAACTTCCACCCCAATCCGGACAACATGAGCACCTCCGGCGACTGGAACGACCCGATGTTCGGTCCGGACATCTGCTACGACACCCCAAGCAATCCCGGCGGCAATTGCCGCTACATGCGCGACCAGGCGCGTCAGTGGTTCGTCTGGTTCAAGAAGCAGACCGACGTTGACGGTTTCCGCTTCGACGCGGTCAAGCACTTCCCGCCCGCCGTGGTGGAGGACCTGCTCGCCAATGCCATGGGCCGGCCCGACGGGTATTTCGCCGTGGGCGAATTCATCGGCGGCAAGGACCAGATCGACGCCTGGTCGCGCCAGACCGCCGGACGGGCCGGGACGTTCGACATCGGGTTCCGGGACGCCTTGCTCCGGCTCGTGGACGGCGGTGGCTTCTTCGACATGGGCGGCTTGCCCAATGTCCAGCAGGACGAGCGGATCAGGACATCGCCGTTCGTCAACAGCCACGACACCTGGAAAGGCACCCATTGGGATTCGGAGGAAAACTCCGACGAGCACAACGACCGTTCCGGCGATTGGCGAAAGAACGACAACGAGGCGATGCCGACCCTCGACCCCGACAATCCTCGGGCCGACGTTGCCTACGCGGCCGCCATGGCCGTCGACGGCAGTCCCGTGGTCTTCTACGAGGATCTGTTCGTGAACAACGACCCGAACACCCGGTACGCCGCGGACCCGGAGAGGCATCCGGTCCGGCCCTACGTCGTCAACCTGGTCTGGGCGCACCAGAAGCTCAACTTCAAGGACGGTGCCTACAAGGTCCGTTTCCAGAACTCCCCCGACCTCCTTCTGATCGAACGCAGCGGCAGGGCGGTCATCGGCATGAACGACCATGGCAGCCAGTGGCTCTCGGCCAGGATCCCCACGGATTTTGGGCCGAACATCCGGCTGCACGATTACAGCGGCGCCAACCAAGGCGACATCTTCACCGACGGCGCCGGTCACGTGGAGATCTGGGTGCCGCCCATGGGATATGCCGTCTGGGGCCCGGCCGGGATCACGGGCGGGTTCGGGCCCGCGAAACGCCGGACGATGCAGGAGTTCCAGCTCGACGACGATCTCGGCGATGCCAATCCCGCGTCGCCGGGCTACGGCGGGAAGATCAGGCCTGGGACATTCTCGCTGGCGGGCGCGGTATGGGCCGCCGTCGGGACCAGGATAAGCCTCGAGGTTTATACCGAGGGCGGCCGGGACATCGAGCTGCGCGTCAGCCGACCGGACGCCGCGGGAGCGAAGAGCACGACAGAGGGGGAGCGGACACGCCAGGGGCGCAGCTCGGGCCAGGATCCCCTCCGTCTGGCGTTCGACGCAGACCGGGAAGGATACCACCTGGTTTCGGCCCGATCGACGAACCCGGCACAAGCTCCGACCAGGGCCTACGTGAAGGTCGAGTACGAAGCTCCTCGGGAATCGGGAAAATTCTGATCGTGGCCGATCGCTGGAGAAGAGCTCTGGAATGCCTGCGGTGCCCGCAGCGCCGCTCTGACGTCAAGAGAGCGGGAACGAGGAGGCGATCACCTCCGGGATTTCGTGGTTCTCAGTCATCGTTGCATCGAGGAAGGCGAACATGAATGAGACGATCACCAAACCGACCTGCTTCGTCGTCATGGGCTATGGTGAGAAGACGGACTTCCACCAAAACAAGACCTTCAATCTGGACAAGTCCTATCAATACATCATCAAGCCGGCGGTCACGGACGCAGGTTTCGAATGCGTCCGCGCCGATGAAATTCAACATGCGGGAAACATCAACGTCCCAATGTACGAGCAACTGCTCAATGCAGATCTCGTCATTGCCGATCTTTCAACCGCGAACCTCAATGCCTTCTTTGAACTGGGAGTTCGCTATGCCCTCAAGCCGCGGACGACCATCGTCATCGCCGAGAAGGGCTTCAAGATCCCATTCGACATGGGGCAGGTTGTCATCCGTCATTACGAGCATCTGGGAACAGGCATCGATTTCGGTGAAGTGACCCGCATGAGAGATGCGCTGTCGCAGGCGTGCAGGGAAATCTTCAGGACGCAGAACTACGACAGCCCCGTCTATACGTTCATCAGGAATCTGACGCCCCCCGCCCTGAAGGCAGAGGCTGCGGCCCTGGAGCGAGAATCCGAGAAGCGGACTCAGGACGCGCTCGTGGAGGCCACAAGCCAGCCTGAGAGGGAAGCGCTCACGAAGCCGTTGGCCGAGTTGATGAATGCGGCCCTGAGCGCGCGCGACCGGGAAGACTTCAAGACGGCGCGGACAATCCTGTCCGGCGTGTGCGCCGTGCAGACGTGCAATGCGGATCCATTCCTGATCCAGCAACTGGCGCTGGCGACGTACAAGTCGAAAGACCTCGATCCGAAGCAGCGCTTGCTGGACGCGATCCAGATCCTGGCGCCTCTCGAGCCTGAGACATCGAGCGATCCCGAGACCCTCGGCCTGTGGGGGGCAGTTCATAAGCGGTTGGCGGAGATCGATGCAGTACCGGCGGATGAAAGGCGCCAAGCGCTGGACAAGGCCATCTGGGCCTACGAGAAGGGCTTTTATCTGAAGAACGATCACTACAACGGCATCAACTATGCGTTCCTGCTGGATGTCCGCGCCGGAACGAGCGGAAGCGAAGAGGCCGTCGCGGATCGAGTTCTGGCCCGCCGTGTACGCCAGCGCGTTCTCGCCATTGGTGAGAGCTTGTTGAAGAACGGCATACAGGCCGAGAACGAGCAGAAGCGGGGTGAGCAAGAGTACTGGGTGCGTGCGACGATCGTCGAAGCTCTCTTTGGCTTGGGACGGCAGACGGAAGGTCAGGCGAAGTTCAACGAGGCCAAACGCATGAAGCCAGCTCCCCGGACCTGGATGATCGAATCGACAGAAGAGCAATTGAAGAAGCTTGGCGCTTTGATTCTTGCTCAATCTGGACAGGCTTTCTGAGCCAACGGATCGCAAGCATGGTTTCAAGGGACCGTCGGATTGAAGCGCATGGTCAAACCGTCAGAACCTCAGCGACCTCGAACCTGTGCTCTTCGGCAAGATCCGCGAATTGCTGCGTGGCGTCGTCCCCGCCGCGCGAGTGCCCGTCCCAGACGATCACGGCAAGCGTTGCCCGGGATGGTGGCGGATTGCCGGCGAGCGTCAGGGCTTCCTCGATGATCCTCATGTTGGCCGCCGCATAGGCTCGTGATCCGGTGCCGACCTTCTCAAGGAGGGTGAGGGTGCCAGCCTCGCGCGCCTTCTTGGTCATGCGGTCGTAGATGTCGCCCCAGTCACCCGGTCGGTCCGTCACCGACGTTTCTCGAAAGCGATCAACCTCGAACGGAAGAATGATGTGACGCCGGATTGCAAGTTGCTCCGCGACTTCCAAGGCCGTCAGATCGGCTCCGCAGGCGGCGGAGCACACGAGCGCGGATATTTCGTGCTCGAGGAAAAGGCTGCGCAGCCTCTCGCGAACGAGAGGAACCGACGCAAGGGGAAACCGCGCAGGCGCGGCATCGCCCGCGTCGATCCGGCGGCCTGCAAGGGCGGCGACTCGTGACATTGGGCCTCCTGCTAAACCGCTACTGCGGGGCTGCGCTCGCCATCGTGCGGGAAGCGCGAGAAATGATCCGGCTTCACCTTGATGGCAGCCGCCCGTCCCACGCGGCGCAGATCCGGGACACCCGCCACGGAGTCGAGCTTCTGCACAGTCTCAGGCGCAATGTCCTTAAGGCCAAGAGCGTCCAGGCCGGTGCGCGTGAGCTCCGCGTTGTAGCGCAGATAAGTGAAGAGCTTCTGATCCGGCGCGAGCGGACCACGCGAACCGATCATGTCGTCCACCTCGCGATCGAGCGGATCGCCTGCGAGACAATCCCCGAACACCCTGCAGAGAAAATCCTGTTCATTGAGAGCGGCGAACATGAGCGCTGACGGAATCGACGACGCGTTGAACAACAGGTTCATCTGATCGGGGGTGAGCTGCGCATTTGCATCCGGGCTCGTCCCGGTTCCGATGGAGACCACGAGCATGTTGTCGACGCCGGTGGGCCAGCCACGCCGTTCCTTGGGCGCCATGGGCCAGAAGCGATCGACGGTGGCCATCAGGAATAGCTGGAACGCGGGGTTATTGTACATCGTCATGCCGCCGTCGACAAAAATGAACGACTGCCCGCCGACATCGATCACCTCGGGCGGGAAGTAGGTCGGGGCGGCGGTGCTCGCGCGAACCAACTGCCAGAGCGGTAGAGCGCGGTTGTTGCCGAGGTGGTGCTGATCGTTGTACTTGGCGTAGGGGTTGTTTGAGACGGGCCACGGAGAGTCGGTCGTGGCGTTGCGGAGGATGAGCAGCAGCAGCGTTTGCAGCTGATCCGAGCCGAGCGTCGTGTCGGCTCCGAATACCTCCTTGAGCTTTCTCGCCAAAGGTTCATCCTCGAACTTGAAACGAAGACGTTTGAAAACGCTTGCCTTGTCGAACATCTGGGCTCCGGCCTGTTCGTAAAAGTCCAGGATCTCCGAAACCAACATGCCTCTCGAGAGACCGGCGGCGATGATCCCGCCGGTACTCGTTCCGGCGATGTAATCGAAATAATGCGCCAGACGGAACTCGGGCCGGCCCGCGCCGAGCATGCTTTCGATCCTGGCCAAGATCTCGAGCGCCAGCACGCCGCGAATGCCGCCTCCGTCGATCGCCAGAAGTTTCTTTTGGCCGGTTCCTGCAAGTTTGTCGTCGATGGTCATGGCCTCTCCTCCTGAAGAGCGGTTGGCAGGCGAGCAGAATCCTATCGCGACGGCTGCTCATGATTGTCCCGCGAGAATGCTCGGACCCGATCAGTCCCGTCCCTAGCCCTCCCGCGCGGAGACGATCCCGTTGGATTTCACCAATGGCAGGGTCTCGAAGCCGACTCTCATGGGTAACGGGGTGCCGGTCGGCCAACGGTACCCGACCGGCCGGGCCTTCGGAAATGGCTTGATGTTCACGGCATCCGCCTGGTTGCCGCCAATGCACATAAGATTGCCGTGCTGATCACGGCCGACCACGATGGCGATATGGCCACCGCCGCGCCGGACCATCGGCACGAAGGCGCCGACCGCAGGTCCTTCGAGCTTCTGGCCCCAGTTGACGAAGTCGAGAGCCCAGAGAGTTTCCGTGCCCCGGCAGCCGGTCTTGGTCAGAACCATATTCGCGTAGAGCGCGCACCATGGAATCGAATCTTGCCGATACGACGTGGCGATTGCGCCGCCTTCGTCACGTGCCCATTCGAGAATGTGGGGATTGTTGGCGCGCCCTTGGCCTTCGCGGACGTCGAGCCATCGAAGGGCTTCGATCAGCCACAGGGGGCGGTCATCCCGTGATAGAATTTCCGGCTGCCCCTTTGCGACACTTTCGGCCAGATCATGCTGAACCCGCGCTGCCACCTCGGCGTCGATGGCCTTCGCCGTTTCGGGCCCGATGACTCCGTCGATCTCGAGCCTGCGCGTCTCCTGGAAATGCGTGACGGCAATATCGGTCGCACCGCCGAAGTACCCTGTTCCCTTCAGCTGATAGCCGAGCTTCGCTAGCGCGAGCTGGGCCACCCTCACGGCATCGCTCCAGTCGCCGATCTGCAGCATTCGGTCGCCGAGTATTTCGGTGAGACGCGGCGCCGCGGCCTCGTCGCGAGTGGTCTCCCATACGGAGGGTTCACCCGATGCGGGAGTCTCGGCGCCAGAGACCTCGGGCACCGGCTGAGATCGCCCGGTCGCCGCATCGATCGCTCCGGCTGTTTCGGGACCGACGACACCGTCGATTTCGAGGTTGTGCTTCACCTGAAAGTCTCTGACGGCCGCCTCCGTCTTAGGCCCGAAGTAGCCCGTACCGTGAAGGGGATAGGCAAGTTCCCTCAATGCGAGTTGGACGGCACGCACCGTCTCGTCCTCGTCTCCGGCCCGCAACAGGCGTCTTCCGAGACGTGCGGCGACGCCGACGCTGCTGCCGGCATGCCGCTCCTGCACGCGCTCGGGCTCACTCGGCCGGCTGCCTGAGACCACATGAAACTCGACCTCATCGATCAGCGGCAATATCTCGGCAAGCCATCTCACACGATCCTGCAGGCCGTTCGGCGTTGCCCTGGATCGAGGGCTTCCAAGATTGATTGCGCGTGAAATGGCGAGAATGTCGTTGCAGTCGGCATAAGCGTTCAACTTGCCCGCGGACCAGACGCATAAGGCAGGTCTCAGGGCATGCTCGGGGGAGACGATCAGCTCCGGTGCCGCCTCGAAATCGACGCCGCACAGCTCGCTCATGCGGCGGTAATTGGCCCGACCTGTAGTTTGGAGCAGGCCACCGCCGCGATACCGGAAGCCATCGCCGTGATGGATATTGCCGAGTTCCCGCGCCTTGTTGGGGTTGCCGAGGCCATAGACCCGCTCACCGATAGCGGGTTCGTTGCGGGCGAGACTCTGGGCTTCCTGGGGGGTGATGCATGCGGAATGCCGTCTTCGGCCGAATACCTGGCACAAGCGCTCGGCACCGTAATTCAAACTCTCGCGCTCCCAGATCAGACCGCCGGTTTCATGCAATACCTGTGCAAGGAAATGCGCCAGACGATCCGGCGTGTCGATCGAATGCTTCCGGAGCAGCTCGTCCCCCTGCTCGAAAGCGGAGACATAGTTTTTCTTCGCACTCGGCGCAACTTTGCGGATGATATCGACGGCGCGTGTCATGTTCGCTTTCTCCGTTCCTCGAAACCGATCCCTTCGCCCTTCATCCTGAACTGGGGCCGCCGCTGTCGCTTCCCTGGCCGAAGACTGCATTCCTTGCGGCGCTGTTGCGGGTATCTGCACTCTCCGCTTCGCGAGCCAGGCCGCCGGGCAGAAGGATCAAAGGCCATGAGTCCTTCGCGGATATCTCGTCGGCCGGAGTCGAGACGACGAGCACTGCGTTCCACACTTGGCGCAGGCGCTGAACATGGAGGCTCCGGCTCATCGTGCCTACAAGCGCTCGGACAGCATCGCGGTCGTCGGGCGACACCCTCCTGTCCCCGAACAGGATGGCTCCGGCAAAGTCGCACAGCTTGTCCTGCCGGATTGTCTGTTCCAGGTCGAATACGGTCCGGATGCCCAGGTCCCGGAGATCTTTGGCCCTCCCGGGACCGACAGCCGCGATCAGCTGCGCCTGCGCCACCCAGTCGATGATCTGGAGGAGACCATAGGGAGTCTCGACGAAGAGTAGGATGGGGTTGGCAGTTGCAAGATTCTGAGCATCCTCAATCTCCATCTCGCCCAGCCTGAACTTGATAAATGAGTCCATTCCATCGATCATGTCGAGCGGCAGAGCGCGGCTCACCGCCTTCGCAGCGGGATCGTTGCGTTTGAGTTCAAGAGAGGGAAACCGTTCAACGATGTAGTTCAGCCCAAGCGTCGGAAAGAAGCCCATCAGAAAGGCCACACCGAGAAACATGCCTTCGCCGAGACCCGCGGCCGTGCCGAAGCCAGCGGCATGGACGACGTGGCGAACGACTGCGACAGACAGGCACGCGAGAAGGATTTGCGCGCACGCCCGCAGGAAGGAAAGCGGCGACAGATCGTAATTGGCGACACGTCGCAGGAGATAGGTCACCGACCAGACATATGCGCCGAGGAAGGCGAAGCATACGGCCGTTGCCGTCTGAAACTGGTATGCTCGCGCGGCGGACGAACCATCGTTCCAGTCATTGAGCCCGAGCAGGAAGAGACTCTGTCCGGACCAGAGGCCGGTATCGACAGCCAGCAAGAAGGTATAGGTGAAGCCGAGGGCGGAGAGGAGAACGTAGATCAGACAGGACATCGCATAGATGCCGACGTCATACAGCCAAGTCGGGCGCTCAGCTTCTCCAGGCTTCGTCAAATCATATTTGTAGCGTGCCATCTCGAAAGATGACACGAGCCGGAGATCCCTCGGCTTGGGACCGGGCACCTTATCGTAGGTTTCCTCGAGATTGATGAGAAGGCGCTGCCTGTACTTCTTTGTATTATGACGCCCGATCAGGACTGCAATGGGGATCAGCAGTGAGAAAAGAATAACGAGAGCCAGCGGCCAAAACTGATTTGGCATAGGCGGTCTCCCTTGGGCAATGAATACTCTTCTACATAGGCATCAATTGCACTTCGACTGTCAGATGAGCATATCCGAGCATGAATAGAAAGCTATCAAAAAGAGCTCCGGTCTCATCCGCCGTCGGACCTTTGTGCGTTCGGTTACGGGAGGAGCTGGTCTGTTTCCCAGGCTGACATTCGCCAAGACCGGATCCCCACTCAAGCGACCTCTTGTGGGAAGAGGAAAGTCATGCACGATCCGGGATGCGCGCTCAATGGGACTTCTGTCCTCTCCAAGAGCTGACTCCATCTGTCATGTCCGATGCTCCAGCATGCCCGTCTCTCCTTCTCCGCCGCTCGACGCCTTAGCGCAGTCCCCCGCGCACTTGGGTCAGGGTCAGTGCCAATCCGCGCAGTTTCGCGCCACTGGCGGCATTCTGGTCGATTCCCTCCCGTGTCATGATGGTGGCGAACTGGTCCGGCTCGAGTGTCGCGAGCTCTCCGACCGTCCTGACGTTGTTTTTCGCGAGTGCCGTCTTGACCTCCGGTGTCACGTTGGTGAGATCGCTGACCGGTACGGAACTGAAGTTGCGTGTGGGATCTACGCCGAGAACCGCCCCGATCGCGGCCGTTCCGCCCTCGGTCGTCCGGATCACGGCGGCATTGCGATCGGCCACTTCGGCCACGAGTTTGTCGAGCGACTCGAATTCCGTCTCATCGGACAGGACGTTCACGGTGTCGCGAACGGTCACGCCGTTGTCCATGACGACGTCACCGAATTTTTCCACGAGCTCCACCTTCTTGACCGGACCGGTGAAGTGTTCGCGGATCTCGGCACGTTCGGAGAAGAGTTTGCCGAGCTGGCCTGCCCCTTCGGCGAACTTGCCGACGAGATCCTGCTCTTTCACCGGGTTGATGTAGGGCAGCATCATCATCTCGCCTTTGGACGTCTTCCACAGGTTGACTTTCTTATCCATGAAGGTCGTCGTGCCCAGGAAGAGCCCATTGTCGATCAACCCGCCGAAGTTCGGCTTGAGATCCGGCGTGGTTTTCTCCGCTTGCTGAAGCCTCAGGATGTCGCTGTTGATCCGGTTGATCTCGGCACGCAGCTCCTCGAAGCGGTTGTACAGGCTTTCGCGCATGGCCTCCAGCTTCGCAACTTCCCCGGCAAAGAGAGTTCCGAGTCCCGCGAGGTCCCGCTCGATGTTGTCGAAGCGACGGTTGAACCCGTCATCGGTTGCGGATGGTTCGGCCTGGACGACATCCTCCCCGTCACGCCATGGCTTATGGTGAAATTGCTGATCGAACGTGCCGAGGGGCGCCGGATCATGCGCCTCGAAGTTCTGCGTGTAGCTGAACGTCCGCAGGGTATAGCCGAGATTCTCGTAGATCCATGCACTGACGAACAGGCCCGCGTCGTGGCGTGAGATTCCCTGCTTCAGCAGACTGGAATAGACATTGTCCGCAGACCGCCCTCCGAAGTTGATGTTGAGATCGCTCATAACGGATCCTTTCCTGGCCCGGGGTTGCTTGCCGCCGCATAGCGGCCGAGGCCGCGCCGATCGCGGAAGCGACGATAGCTCCGGCCCGCAGAGCCCCGCAGCGGCTCGACTGTTCCGTCTCCATCGGCGTCGACATGGTTCTTACGGATGAAGAACGTGTTGATCTCGACGCCGATCGGAAACGCATGTTCCAATGCGTTCATCAGGAATTCGTATTGGCCAAGCGACAGGACGGCACCGTCCGGCAGATCGAGCTGAACCTCGTAGGGATCCGTCTGGTCGGTCCGCACGTATCCAAGCACCACGACCCCCATGAGCCCCGGCTGGGTCGGCGTGAGTGTCACGCGGCTGCCCAACGCGGTGATCTGCCCGTTCCCCCCGAGTGGCACGACGTACCACCGGAAGCCGGTCAGGCGCCGTTCGTTCAGGTTGATCCCGGCCTCGGGAAGGCCGATAACGCTTGCTATGAGAAGGATGTCGTCGCTTCCAAGCACCAGCGGCAGGACTGCCGCGACGCCGGCCTGCCGCAGAACGCTCAGCAAACTCGACAGCTCTGCCGGAGCCTCGCCGGCGTTGGTCATGATCCGATTGGCGAGGCCAGGCTCCAGACGGATCGTCTCGACCAACTCGGTGGGCACTTGCTTGAGCGAGACCACGGTCCGTGCAGCGCTCTGCACCACCGGCAACCCCGCGGCAGCGAGGACGAGCGCGGCAGGCTCTCCGGGCTGCAGGTCGCGAGCCTGATCCCAAAGGGCGCCCGCCTGGTCGTCGGCGATCCGGTCCAGGGCAGGTGCCCCGGTAGCCTGCCATGCGGCGTCGGCCGTGGCCATCGCGGCGAGCAGCGCCGCGTTCGATCCGGGGTCGCCCGGTGCATGATAGTGGGCCTGATGCTCGATTGGTGCGCCCACATCTGCACTCCGGGCGGTTCCGGTCACGACGAGGCCCCGTGTCGGAAGGTGGGACAGGTAAAGGCGTTCGGCGTTGGCCCGATGGACCGTCTCAAGCCCTGCGGCATGCCACAGCCAAGCGGCGTTCTCATCGCCGTTGACCACCTCCGATCGGGCCGCGAGGATCAGGGCTTCCGCCTCGGCATCGGCGCCGACCTGACGGCCGGGATCATGCAACAGCGTTGTGAGCTCGACGACAACCGCCGGAGAGGGGGGCTCGATATCGACACCGAGTCCGAGTTCATAACGGCTGCCGCCGTCCGGGTCCTGAGCGCGCAGAACACGCCAGGTCTGACCCGACCCTAGGGCTTTGACGATCCGTGCCGCGCGCGCCAGGGCGTTCGCGAGACCCGGTGCGATGGCGGCGTCATCGGGCCATTGATAGCCGTCCTGCAAGTGAGCCCGCAGCGCGGCGATCCTCGCCCGCGAGGCAGAGGGGATTTCACGCTCCGCATGCACGAGGTCTGCCGCCACCGTCGGCGCCGGCCACACCAGCCGTACACGCCTCAGATAATCCAGGAAGTTGGTTCGCGTCTCGTCTCCAGCGGAACTGAAAAGACGCATCGCGACGGCGAACTTGTTTTCGCTCTCCCTTATCGCGAAGCGTGTTCGCAGCCCGATCTCTCCCATCAAGCCGTTGTTCTGCTCCGGAGAATCCGCCAAGCCGGTTCCGTTCAGCAACTCTGCGAGCCTTCGCCGGGTCGGAACGACGAAAGGCCTGTAGATCTTGAGCCTGCGGGCAAAATCAGCGTCGCTCTCCGCTATGGGCAGCGCGTCCGCTCCAATGAGCGGCCGGCTCACGATCTCTCCGGTGGAGCTGTCCCAGGTCAGCGCATCCGACAGTCGCGGCACGCCGAGATCCGCACCGTAACGATCGAGCGCGTCGAGACGGGCCTCCTCGAGCCGTCGCATGGCCCGGATGTCGCTGGACTGGCGTCGCAGGCGGTTCTTTTCTGCCGTGAGCAGGACAATGAGCTTTCCGAGATTGCCCTCGATCAGGGTGGCTTCGAAGAACCGGCCGAGATCGGCGGCCGGCACATCCGAGACCGCTCCCCTGCTCACGTGGCGCGCGGCGAGCTGGAGAGTGAAGGGAGCGGCCCGGTCGTCCTCGCCCAGAGCGGGCACGTAGGCGGGGAGTGCGGCGCCCGGATCGGTGTAAGGGGCGAATTCCAAGTGCGGCAAGGTGAAAGCGTCCGCTCCCTCAACGACGGCAAGGTCGAGTTCAAGGCGCTCGTCCGCGAGCGGAATGCGGCACGAGATCAGCACCAGGGGAAGTCTGGCGTTCCAGTCGACCTGGATGGTCCCGCCCGGGCTGATCGGGAGCGGAGAGGGCATCGCCCCGGCGGCCAATGGGCCCGTGAGGTTGAGCGTCAGATTGCGGATGCTCGCCGACATCACGGTGTCTACGGTTGCGGCTTGGCTCATCGCGCCACCTCTACACGATCTCGAGCAACGCAGGATCGTCGACGTCGGCGAACACGGCCTGCTCCTTGAACTGCAATTCGATGTTCCGTCCACCAGCGACCACCTCGGGCGTCGCGGCAACCGGGCTGTTGAAATTCAACGAGGTGAAGCTCGCCGGATAGCGGAGCAACTGCAGATCGCGCACGTCGACGATGCCGGGCTCGTCCATGAGGGCGTAGATGACCTCGGCGGCCCGCACCGGTTCGCCCAGATGAAGCTGGTCGATGTAGCGGCGAATGCGAGCCCGCAGCCGCGCCCTGAGCTCGCGGGCCGCGACGGACGCATTGATGGTCTGGCGGGTGCCGGTCGGGAGAGGCAATCCACGCACGACGAGCTTCGCCGCAACACCGATCCCGATCTCGGTCGTGACCTCGACCACCGGAAAGATCCCCATGGGGCGCAGGTCCTCGATCACCGATTCCACGGCGACCTTCAACCCGTCCGGGCCATCCCAGATCGCAGAGGGCGTCGGAGCGACGAGAACCGTGAAGTAATACGGGCTTCCGAGGTCGCGCTCGGCGCTGAAGACCCGCTCTATGAAGTTGAAGTTGCCGAAGATGGATTGATTGATGTCCAGTCCACCGCGTCCGTCGAACACTTGGACCTGAGACACGCCCGGCACCAGAGACACGGCCGTCTTGACGGATTCCACGGTCCAGAGGGAGCGCGGTGCGTTCAGCAAAAGATCGCGATATCGCGCATCCGGCCACTGCAGCTCGCCGCCCGTGAGTTTCTGCGTATGCTCGATCGTGATCAGACGCTCGCCAACGGCAGTCTCGGTGGCGTGTAACTCGTTGAGAGCTGGGTCGGCGTCGTTCCAGCGGTCGATTTTCTCCACCTTGGTGCCGCCCATGTCCACGTTGGGGTCGAGATTGTGGCTTGGTCCCGGATAGAACGCCTCGACCTGCACCTCGATGGCCTCGTTCTTCGTGCGGAACGAAACCGTCTCCGCGAGCGCGACGTGATGTCCGCCCGGCGTGGCGAGGCGTGCACCGCGCGGGATCGTCAGCCTTTGCTGCCCGGCCGGGAGATCGGCCCCCAGGGTCAGTTTGATCCGCCCACGCGCCTCGAGGTGGGGCCTCGGCAATCCGAGTTCCCGGCCATGCCGGCTCAAAGCGTCACCGGAGGCGCTCACGATGAAGAGACTGTCGTAGAGGGCCGCTTGATTGGCCCAGAGACGCGCATCCTCGAGAGCCGTCAGCTCCAGGATCTTGCGCAGCATCGAGCCGGACCCGAGATCGATGTCGCTGCCGAAGAGCATGCGGGCGAGGGCGATCTTTTCCGCGAGCAGACGGCCGAAGGGTTTCGGGACGAAGCCGGTGTCGGTGACACCGAAGGCTTCGGCGCCGGTGGAGCGCTGCACGCTTTCGTCGATCGCGAGAACCTCACCGAAGTCGATGATGGTGGCGTTGGACGTATTATCTGGCATTGAGTTTGACCTGGTTGACGGTGAGCTGCCCTCGATCGCCCGTGTGGGTCTCGAACTCGACGGTGACGTCCAGGATCCCACGGCCCGCCATACGTTCGGCTTGATCCTGTCCCCGGGACGTCGGCGACGGGTTGCGCAGGCCGTTGTCCAGCCTGACGTCGATGATGTTCTTGATCCGAGGATCCTTCTGGAGGAGCTGGATGATGCTGATCCGGATCCTCTCCCGCATGAGCACGGGGTCGGTCTCCTCCGCGATGGCATTCAGGCCGTCGAAGCCAAAGTCGGAGTTGAAGACATCGCTGCCGAGCGCCGTGGTCAGAGCCAGAGTCAAACCCTGCTCCAGATTGTCCATATCGGTGACCTGCGCGAAGTCTAGGCCGCGGGGTCCTCGCGATAGAACGAGGTCGATTCCCAAATCAAATCCCGGAGTGACGCCGCGCGTCTGCAAGCCCCGGCCGAGGAGGTTGCGGCGAAGCCGTTCGGCACGGGTGAAGCGGAGATCCGGCATCAGCTCGCCTCCAGTTTCGTCTGGGCAGGCGGCACCGGGATGAGGAGCTTGTTCGGCACGTGCGCCGGGGCGGTCAGCCCGCCGAGACTGTCCAGCAGAACGGCTTCGCCATCGACCTCCAGTTTCTCGGCCTTCCCGGCCGACACGCTCTGGACCGAGGTGCAGACCGGCTGATTGCTGCCCGCTCCCGCGCAGGCTGTCACCTCCGCGCCCACGATGCTGCCGACCACGAGGACGGGTTGGCTATTGACCTCCAGCCTCGCGGCGCCCTTGAACTGAACCTTGCCCTGAAAGCTGCAGGTAACCGTATCGGCCTTGCTCAAGACCTTGCTCATGAGCCTCTCCTAACCATGCACCTTCATCTTGTTCTTCACTTTGACGTCCACGTCGTCGGCGACAAGACTGATCGTCTTGCCTGAGAGTGTGATGTTGCCGTCCTTGTCGATGGTGATCCGGGCCTTGCTGCTCTTGTGCTCGAGGGTGATCCCCTCGCCAGCGGCGTCGCCCATCTTCGGCCGTTGGTCCGTTGCCCCGGCCCGAGGGAGACTGCCCTTTCCGACGCGCACCACGAAGCTCGCGGTCTCGACGATGCGCTGGCCCTCGGCGTCGATGAGATCATTCACGACCTTTCCGTCGTGGTGAGCAGGCGGCGGTTTCTTGTCGGTTCCGGGCGCCGTCTTGGCGTCGACCGGCAAGGTCAGCCACCAGTCCCCCGGCTTCGCATTCGGGCGCAATGATCCGCGCCAGATCCCGCCGAGATCGAGCACATCATTGAGCTTGCCGTGTCGATAGCCCAGCGCCACGGTCGCTCCCGGATAGCGTGGCACGACTTGGCCGCAATAGCCCCAGGCGAACGAGGTCAGATAGGCGACGCCGCGGACGCGCCTGAGGGGAGGACGCGGAAGATCGAGGGTCTCGATCGCCTGCGCCCGCCCATCGTCGGGCACCAGCCCCTCCGAGACTGTGCTTGAGAGCCCGACCGTCTTTTCGGCCGTATCCGGCTGGGCCTGGAAATCCCAGATCTCGCCGGCCTCGAGCAGCCTGAGGCTGGCGATGCGGCTGTCGACCATTTCGCGCCACATGACCGCAGCCGCGATGGCGGGATCGGCACTGCGGACGGTCGTTTTCTTTTGGGTGCCCTGAGGCTTGTTGGCCTCGGGCAACGACTGCCACGGCTTCTTGGGGTCGTCGTAGACCGTGCCCTTGGCGATTGTATAAAAGCCCGAGTTTCTGCTGTGGCGGTGCAGAACGCTGGCTACGTACAGCACGGTGTCGGGCTGCTCGGCCAAGCCGCCAAGCAGCGGTGCTGCGAAGCCGCCGGCCAAAGCCTCTCCCATGCCGATCCCCAAGGCGGAGGCTCCGGAATCGTCCGGTGCCTTGAAGGTCACGAGTTCACCCGGCCTCAAGTCCGGCCGGCCCTTCAGCGTGAGCGTGAATTGCTTCGGCTTTGGTTTCGGATTGTCCTCGGCTGCGAGCTCGCCCATGTCGACCGCCTCGCGGGAGACCTCGATGAGCCCCGTTTCGGCGTCGATCACGAGAGGCTTGGTGCCGGCCGCAGTATCGGTGCGATAGGGGACGTTCCGCTGCCCGATGATCATTCGCCCGTCGCGGATCAGGACCTGGGATGGACCGGCGACATTCTGCTCCAAGTCCTTGACGATCGAGTCGATCACCTTGCTGCAGCGTTCGTTGGTCGGTGCGGGCGCATCGTCGCTGGCCTTCTGGCTAGCTTTCTCTGATGTCGTCTTCGGCTCGATGAACTCGATCGTGATTCCGCTCGCGGCCTTGACCTTGTCGATCGTCTCCTTTTTCGTATCCGTCTCAACGGATTCGATGCGGGTCGATCTGAGATTGTAAAACACCTTTTCGGTCGCGGTGATTTCGGTCTCGTAGGTGCGAGCCCCCAGGCGCCGCTGAACCGAGGTCACGATGAGATCGGAGATCTTTCCGTCCGGTTCGGCACGGCCGACAGCACCGACGGCGTCCGTAAGACCTCCGAGATTGGCGAGATACCCGCCGATCCCGCCCATATCCTGCCAGTGAATGTAAAGCTTCGCGACGAGGCGCTTCACGCCACCGAAGTTCTTCACGAGCCATCCATGGTCCGCATCGGTGAGGCCCTCGATGACCATGTGGTAACGCCCGCCGCTGAGGCCCTCCTCGAGCGCCGCTTCGATCTCGGCGTGATAGCCGCGACTGGAGAGGGTCAATGTTTCGCCGGATCCGACTCCCAGCATCGCACCCACCGCCGCAAGGGGCGCGGGAACACCGATCCCACTGCCCGCGCCGCCAGCCGCGCGAGGCTTCGGGGGATCCTCGAGCAAAAAATCGAGCTGCCAGCCGGCGTAATTGCCGATCTTGGCTTTGTGCGTCTCGGTGAGGTTAGCGAGGCTCATGTCTCTGCCATGTTTTCAGGAGGTGGCCGCGATAGCGGATCGACAGCCGCCGTTGAATGAGGGACTCGATTCGAAGCTGCACGGGCCAGCGCCGGACGACGAACTCGTTGGTGGGCGGCGGACCGAATTCGGCGATCGCCTCGTCGGCCGCTTTCCATGCGAGGCGGATGAACGAGTCGCCGGACGCGCCTTGCATGACGCCGGCGCGCAATCGCCAGGCCATCACCCTCACCTCGATGGCGGCGGCCGTTTCTCCGGGCGGGAAGCGGCGCGGCGGCGCGAGGGCCAATGCTGTCGCCCCGATCACGATCCCATCCCGGATCAGCGTGATCCGCGGCGACTGGCCCATCGGGGCTTCGGGTGCGGCAGGATCGAACGGGTCCGATTGATCGCTGCTCGTCGAGATGATCACCTGGGGATCCGCGTCGAGCCATTGGCGTGCGAGCCCGGTCGGCAGGGTCAGCTTCAGGCGGTGGCGCGGATTGAGCTCGACATAGTGCGGCAGCCCCCCGGCGACCTGGGATTCGACGAGGGTAAAGCCCTCCGGCGCCGCGTCGCCGACGGCGGGAACAAGATAGCGGGAGAGAGGGAATGTCCACATCATGATCCCACGAAGTCCCGAAGGCCGACGACCAGGGTGCTGGCGTCGAGAATCTTTCCAAGAAGGCTCGGCTTGGGCATATGGTCCAGCGTGACCGAGACATCGATCGACTCGCGTCTCTGGCTGGTGACCGTGAAGCTCAGCGACTTCACGTGCATGTCAGTTCGGATGGTCAAAGCCGTCACCAGAATAAGGCCGGAGATCTTCCCCCCTGTTGCCGCCTGCATGAAGGATCCCCGCTTGGAGGATTCCGCGATGGTCTCGAGCGCGATCTTGTTCAGGAACCGGCTCTTGCCCACCAGCATGCCGGTGAGGGTGACGGAGTCGTCGTGAGTTGCGACGATCGCCTTGTGTCCGGTTGAGCCGATGGGAGGCAGGTGATAGCTCTCCTGAAGCGTCATCTGGGTCACGGCATAGAGCGGCACGATGACCGGGCCGTCGGCAATGAGGGCGGACGGGATCGTGACCGACGTCCCGAAAGCCTCATCGCTGCTGCCGAAGATCGTAAAGCTGGTCTGGGCCATGTGCCTGCACCTATGGGACCGGGGGCTTCCAAACGCCGACCTCGAGAAGCTTCAGCCGTTCGCTCACCTCCGACACGATGCCGATCGCGCTCGTGACTTTCAGCTTCACATTGTACTTCTTCAGAATCGCGTTGAACTCGGCGGTCTTGGCCGGATCGAAGATCTCGCCCTTCTTCCAGCCGGCCGTCTTTGCCTTCAGTTCCTCGCCGCATTTCCGGTAACGCTCGACTGCATCGCGCGCCATGGTGAGACGCTGCTTCTGCACGGGATCGGTCGGCTCAGGAAACTTCTTCCACTCGACGTTGATCTGGCGCTCGAAATCGGCGACATCGGCCAGGATGTCGTCCGCGAGTTCGTGCGTGAATGCCGGCACGTCCGAGGCGGACTTGGACGAGAACCACGCCTTGTCGTCAGCGACCCAAATCTCGCCGTTGTCCTTGAACCCGACGATGTCCGTGCCGCCCGACTTCGAGTAGCCTTTCGGCGGCTTGAGAATGTTCAGATCTTCATGCCGCCCGAGCTCCCAGGTGGCTGCGCGCTCCGAGACCATCGAACGGCCTTCGTTCACGAGGTAGTTCTCTCGCCAGAACCCTGCAAAGTCGCTGCGTTGCGACTTCGTGAGAGGCTGACCCTCGGGAATTTTCCGTTTTGTCTTGAAATTGGCCCAGGCCTCCTTGAGGCGGCTCGCGCCTCCCGCCGCATCCATGGCGAACGGGCGCACGCCGCCGAACTCGTCCTTTGCCGATGGCAACAGGATGAAGTCGCTCTCGGCGATCGCTTGGGCGAGGTCCTCGTCGTGGATCCGCTCTAAGACCTCGATCTTCATTCGTCCTTCGATCGTCTCCGGATTGTTGATCAACGCCTTTCGCCGGGCAGCCCCGAGCTCCTTGACGGCTTTCTCCAGATCCGCAACTTCCGCCAGCGAAGCTCCTTTGGCGTGCATCCGCGCCTTGGCGTCGGCAATGAGAGCCCCCTGTGTTTGCTCCTCGGCCGTCAACGCCTTCTGCAGGATCGCCGCCACCTCGGGATCCGCACGGGCTGTTTCGAAGGCTTTGTGCAGTGCCGGCTTCCTCCGCGCGAGATCGTTATAGGCCTCCTTCAGGACGCCCGGCGGCTCGTAGAATCGCCCACGGGTCAGATGCGGATCCGCCTCCTTGAGGTTTTTCGCGGTGCCTTCGAGGTCCTGCTTGAGCTTGGTCGAAAGCTCGTCGGCGATTTTTGGCAATTCGCGTTGCTGCAGGTCCTTCTGCAATCCTTCCATTTCCGACTTCACCTGAGCGAAGAGGCTCTGCAGGTTCTGCGCTCCCGCGTCGCCCATGGCCTTGCCGGACAGAATGTTGTCGAGCGCCTCGCCGACCTGGGCGCGCAACGCGTTCATCGTCCTGAATCGTGCGGTCAGGCGCCCCAGTGTGAGTTCGCCCATCCCGTCGAGGGCCGCTGCCCCGAGGGCCATCATGAATTCCTGCGCTTCGCTCTTGGGAATTCGGTACTTCGTCTCAAGCTCGCGCGACATTCTCACCATGGCCGCGTCGCCTTCGACGGCGGCACGGAGGACTCCGAGGTCGGCGCGAAGAGAAAGTCGGGGTGATTGTGGAAGGGTCATGAGTGGGCCTCCTGGCGTTCTCGGGCATGCCGGGCGATGACGCTGCGGATCATCGCCTGCGCCCCTTCCGGACCTCCGGTCGAATGCACCATTTCAAGCTGCTCCATCGCGTAGCCGGCGATCGGCGAAGCAAGTCGCTGAACGACTTCCTGAATCGCCATCGCCGTGACCATGTCGCGAATGAGCACCTCGAGAATGTCTCTCGCTAGAGCCTCGGCTATCTGTGTGGCGATCTTTTTCGCGACGAATTCTCCTGCGGCTTTGGCTCCGGCCCGGGCGCCTTCCTTGAACGCGGTTTTAACACCCTGACGAGCGGCGCCGATCACAGTGCCAGCCTCGGGAATCAAACTCAGGGCGAAGCCGATCCAGGCGATGTAGAGGTCGAGCTCGACTTCGGCCTGCGTCAAGACCTTCTCAGGGTTGATGAGCGACTGATAGAGGCGCTTTTGCCGGTAGGCCTTGTCGAGTTCGTTGACGGCGACACCGACCCCGAGTGCAACGCCCGCAGGAGGGCACAGGACCGAGAGAGCCACGATGCCGGCAAACTCCACGAAATGAATCAGGCCCTGCTTGCCGAGTTCGACATCGAACGCATAGTTGAGCCCCTCGGCATAGCAGGGCTGACCGAGAAAAAACTCGCCGATCTGCTTGTGCGCCTCAAGATGGATACCGCCGAGCCGGTACTTGCTGCGAGGCACTGTGGCATTGGGAATATCCTCGTTGATCTTCGATGCCCGGAAGGCATAGAGCCAGTCCATGCGGACGAGCATCTCCTGCTCTTGGTTGTTGCGCTCCATGTCCTTGAGGAGATCCCAAAGGGCTGTTCTGATCGAGGTCGGGTTCGCCTTGAACTTCTCCATGACGTCAGGGATGTCGAAGAGCTGCTTCACGAGCGGGTCGGCTCCCTCGCCGGTGCCGCGGGCCATGAGGAGCGCGATCTCGATCTGCTCGGCTGTCCAGAGAATCCCTTGGCTGTCCCGAACCCTCGGCTCGGGCCCGTCGAAAACGACCTCACCCTCGCTGCCGGCGTGATAGATCAGAGCTTGACCGCCGCTGAGGAGCTTGACGAGGCTGGCGGATGCGGCGAGCCACGGCGAGGCGCCCTGAGCTGCCATCCCGGCGGGCGAGTCGGCGACCTGCCCGGCGATCCGCAGCTGCGATGCGTGCTTCAGCCGGTCGCGCAGGAACTCCATCTCGCCCTGACGCTGGAAGGTGCTGGCCATCAGCAGCTCGAAATAAGGTGCGTAGCTGTTGAAGTGGTTGATCCGCTTGTCGATCTCCTCCCGGGAGCTCTTGAGCATCTGCAGCATCAGGACGCGGCAGGTCATGATGAACAGATTGGCGACCGCCTCGGCGACCTGTGGCTTGTACTCCTCCAGGAACCGCAACCGCCAGGGCACCGAGTGGGTCGCATACTCACCCTCGAACATCTCCGCCTTGGCGAATTGCGCCAGATCGAGAACCTCGTGGGCGAGCTGATCGATAAGGGCGGCGGTTCCGGCGGAGTAGCGCAGCATCCGCATGGCCGGTGAAATGGTCGGGACGAACCGGATCAGTCCGAGATTCCCCTGGCGGACCGGATCCGTGAAATAGGCGCCGGCGGAATCGCGGGCCGAGTGCTGACCGATAGCGACGACGCGGCCGCTCAGGGCTGACGCGGCGTTGAGGCAGAAGTTCGCCGCATAATCGCAGGTTTCGATGTTGAGGCTATAGGCGATGCTTTCCATCATGCGGCGAAGCCGGTCGGCTTTCCGCCCGATCTGGGTCATCGTCCGTTCGCCTCTGAAGGGCTCGCAAACCAGAGCGAATTGAAAAAGGGCCTTGAGGCCGGGATAGCGCGGCCTCGCGCCACCCTTGCCGTCGCCCTTGCTGCCCTTGTCGCCGCTGCCGTCCTGGCCTTCGGTGCCTTGATCTCCGTCCTTGCCCCCAGAGCTGCCGGTGCCGGCCTCGTCGGATCCGGCGCCTGGAGTCTTCTTGCCGCCGCCGAGCCCACCCTTGCCGTAGGTGATGGGCTTGGTGCGCGGAACGGCGCCCAGATTGGGGTAGAGATAGGCCTCGCCCTCCCACCGGATCGCACCGGCGTCCGCGGGCATCCCGAGCAGAAGTCTCTTATCCCCCACCTCGATGTCCAGGAACACAGCGCTGGTCTCGACCGTCTTCCAGAGCTCCAGCAGATGAAAGCCGACCGCGGTCTGCACGACCTCTTCCAGCTGCTCGTGCGTGAGCTCCGTGAGGTCCTTGGCGAAGCGGCGAATATCGGCTTCGAGCAAGCTGCCGAAGCGATCCTGCATCAGGGTCAGACCCTCCACCTCGGAGGCGGGCTTGTCCATCCAGCGCGCGAGGCCGTTGCCCGTGCGCGGTGCAACGAGCTTGCGGGCGACCTTGGCGTCCTTTCCGAATCCCTCGACCTGGTATTCGAAGAACCCTGCGAAGTAGATCTCGAACCATTCGGTTCCGTCCTTGGTGACGAACAAGTGCCAGCGGCTTTCGGGATCGAAGTTCGTCGTCGGAGTCAGGATCCCGTATGGTCTGCCCTGCGGCGGCTTGTTGTCCTCGTTGAATCCCGCAAGAGCCAGTGTCTTGTCCCGCCATTTCTTGAGGTCGGCGGCATCGGCAGCGGCGAGGTAGGCCCAGCCCGGCATCAGTTTCTCGCCGAAGTAGATCCGCTCGTCGTAGTTGACCTGAAGCCATTCCGCGCCGCCCTCGTAGCTCGGGACCTGGTAGAGCCTCAAAAGACCGGACAGTCGGTCCCGCCGGGCGCGCTCGCGGGGTGGCTCCGCCAATGGCGGCGGCACCTTCGCGGCGAGATCAGCCAGCCGGAACAGCCCTGCGTCGTCGGCGACATCGACCAGATCGGCGGCAAGGGCGTCCTCCAGCGCCGACCTCACCATGGCAGGAATGGTGGAGGCGGCTTCTCCGGACCAGCTCACGGACGGTCGATCCAGGGACACCCCGAGATATCCGCCGACCGGCAGCAGCACCTCCTGCCGGCTGTGCTCCAACACCCGACGCGTCGCCGCGCTGATGGCCGACAGCAGAGCCTCCGGGCGATGCACCAGGGTCGCTGCATCGGTCACAATCCGGATCGGTACCTCCACGTCGATCGTCATGTCAGTCCGTGTCCACGCTGTCGGCGGCGTGCATCAGCTTGGTGAGCACCAGGTCCGTGAGCCTGTCGAGGCTGACGCCGCCACCGCCTGTGACGACTTGAACCTCGACCGGGAAACGGTATCGAACCATGGTGCGGTCGCTGGCGATGACCTGTTCCGCCTGAGCCTCGCTGCCTGCAGCCGGCAGAACGAGTTCGCCTTCGTGCACCAGTGCCAAGCCGGTTCGCGTCACCCGTGCGGCATAGCCTCCACGTGCCAATCCAGGGGTGCTGGCCATTATGGAATTTCCGCTTCAGTCTGATCGGCCGGGAAGGCCTTGGGGTCGGCCTTTGCTCTGAGGCTGAAGCCCGAGAAGGTCGCCCCCGGTGCGCCTGAAATGCCAACACTGCTCGGCCCTGCGCTGGTGATGATGCAGTCGTGCATCAGGATGCTCTTGAACGACCAGTCATCGCCGTTCTGTTCGAGCAGCGTGACGTCGAAAGGCGTTCCGTCCATGGCGAGAGCCGTGAGCTGGCCAGCTACCTCGCCGATGGCTTTGACGGTCATCGAAAAGGTCATGCTTTGCGGCTGATAGATGACGCCGATATGGGTGTCCTCGATCGAGTGGATTGGCTCGGCGTTCAGCGAGAAGGTCGGAGTGAAGGAGTCGATCGGGGAGATCGTGACCGCATTCCCTCCCTTGCTCGACTTGAAGGTCACAGCCAGGCGAGTCTTCCATTCCATGGTTCAGTCTCCCTAGAACTTGGCAACCAGGTTGACCCTCAGGCGGTGGACCGCGGGGCCGTAGGTGATCGTGACGAACATGTCGACCGCACGGTTGGCGCGGGCTTCGGTCACGAGGTTCACGTCACCGGCGGAGCGGGCCGCCTCCGGGATGGACAGAATGTCGAGCAGTGGGATCTCAACAGCGTAGCTGTCGATCACAGCGCGCCGGCGGAGCGGGTCGAGGATGCCTTCGGTTTGCAACCTCAAGAGGGTAAGGCCGAATTTCGTGATCCGCGCGTCCCCGATCTGGCCAATGAGGCCTGCCCGAAGTCTAAACTCGATATCGTCGAGCACGCGCACGATGTCGATGAACAGGAGACGCGCATCGGAGGTGAACAGCCGCCCTTCGGCAAAATGGAGGCTCTCGCCGACGATCAGGTCGGGGTCGATGATCGGAAGGATGTTCTGTTCCGACAATCCCTTGATCTCGGCCGGGCTGAATTGGAGTTCCTTGGGGATGGTGATGCCCCGGATTGGCTTCAGAACCGTGGAAATGTGCGGCTCGAAGCCCGCGATGGCGGCCATGGCGGCGCTCGCGACATCCTTTGCGTCATCGGCATTGGGAGCGCGTGCTGCCACCACGATCATACGGGACACATCGCTGCGCAGGTTCGCCTCCGCGCCCGTGAGCGCTGCCACCGTATCGGCTACATATGTGCCGCTTTTCGGCCGCGTCGGATCGACCATGGCGACGCCGATGCGCCGGTTCCCTTGGGCCGACATCGCCTCACAATGCGCCTTCAGCGCCATCAGACCTGTCGGTCCGCCGGCGCCGTCATCGTCACCGAGGTCCCATTCCCGGGCGAGGGCAACGAATGTGACGTCTTCGACAGCCTCCAGCGAGGCAAGCCCCTCCGCATAATCGTCGCTCACCTTGACCCCGTAGATCTTGCTCGGCTTCGGATCCTGGAGCATGGCGAGTTCGAGAGAATTATAGAGGTCGTTGCGCACCAGAGTGCCGTCGGCAGCGGACGCAAACGCCTGCTTTGCGTCGTCGAGAGTCTCCACGCGCACCGGTACGTTCATGGCCGCAGTGCCGTTGTCCTGCGCGGGGACCTTGCCGACGATGGCGATGACGCCCGGGGACCGCTGCGCAACGGGCGCCGCGGGAGGTGTGATCTTCACTTCGATGAATGGATAGGCAGCTGCGACACTCGCCATGGGGACCTCACTGTCTCTCGAGGGTTGATGTTCATACCGCCACCAAGCCGATGCCCTCGGCGGCCAACCAGCGGCCCGCCGCCTTGCGCCGGGCCACGCGCGCTTGATCGTCCGGAAGGTTGTTCGCTGCTCCGGGCCAGGCGGCATCGTCGAAAAGCTCAGCCGGCACGATCCAGATCACCGTGATGGGCTGCCGCCGCGTGAAGCCGGGCACCGCAGGCATGTCGAGGCCGGAAGTCTCGAGCCGAGATCGGACATGGTGGGTGGTCACCATGAGTTCGCCGATGGAAACCGGCATGGGCCTGACGAGGATGGCCGCGGCAAGCGGCAGGATCTTGGGTGCCGGCGGGACGCCCTGCGCGAGCGGCGTAAAGGCGACCGTCACGCCGGCAACCGACCGGTCACCCCCCAGGAAGCGTATCATCTCGCCTGCCGATCTGGCGCCCTGACGGGTCAGCCAAGCGTCGAAGCGGGCATCGTCGACGAGTTCGGATTGGCCAACCAATCCCTGCAACTTTGCCTTGAGCCGGGTGCGACGTTCCGCTTCGAGCGCATCGGGGTCCGCCGGCAGGCCACCGAGCGCGGTTATGATCTCGTCATCAATGCTGCCGCTCACGCGTGCAGTCGAGACCTTGTCGATCGAAGCAAGATCAGTGACCGTCCGGGCAATGATCGCGCCGCGCCACACGGCCTCAGCATGGAGACCACCCCCGGCGAGGCCGTCGACCTGCAGACTGATGCGGGTCTGCTGCGGCATTCCGACTGGCGACCACATGCCTTCTACGGTGACGCTTGTGGGCAGGCCGTAGCCAAGTCGCAGTTCATCGAACCGGGATCCGAATGGCCCCTCGATGGGCTGGTTCGACAAGTCGAAGGCTGCCTGCAGCACCTGCTCAAGCGCGTCGTCGTCGAACAGATTCTCCCGCGTGGCCGGATCGGCGAGGCGGATCAGGATGCTATCGACAAATTCCATGAACGTCCTCCGCCGAACGGATGGCAGCCATTAAGCTAGCGGTGGAGAGCTCGCCGAGCGCTATGCAGTTGGGCCGCAACTCGTAGAGCAATCCCCGTCGGCCATTCTCCAGAATCCGCAGCACCTTCGCTGGTCTGACGGCGAACAACAACCGCACCGGATCGAGACCCGCAGTGCCATCACCGGGTCCGGTGATGATGATGTCCGGATCCGCCTCGTGCACGGCCTCCACCAACGCCGAGGCCTCGAACACACCTTTCACTCGCCCGACGATCAGCAGATCCGCGTCCGATGCGACGATGCCCGAGATGATGTCAGCCAGCATGTCAGGCAGGTTTGTGAGGAGGACTCGGATCTTAGCCATGTCTGTTCCACGTCGCCCCACCTTGCGCCGCTCAAGCGTTGGGGTAAATGAAGCCGAGGATCTAGACGTGGATCCAAACGAGGATGCAGATCGACATCCGCTGCCGAGTGGATGATTGCCTGATCCCACGAGACAGGACGCTCGGCGGCGCGATGGATATGTGGCACAGCGGCATGAACCATTGGATCTAGCGAGATCCATTCTTCCAATGGCCCCGTGGCATGCCTCCCGCTGGAGCGGGTCTCACGCGCGGCGGCTGCGCATCATGACGGCGTGGCGATCGACGTTACTCACGCAGGTCTGATGGATCTCCACCTCTGCTGAGAAAGCCCTATAGCCCGGGAGGAGCCTGCGTCGAGAAGATCGGTGAGGGCGTGATGCTCGGATCGCGCCGAATCCGGGCGGCGACTTCGCCTCGCCGCCGCAACTGCAGCTTCTCAAGGATGTTGTGGATGTGGTTCTTGACAGTCGCAACCCTGATCCGGAGCTGACAGGCGATCTCCTTGTTGGACAGACCGGTCTCTATGAGGGAGATGATTTCATGTTCCCGCTTAGTCAGCGGAGTTGCCGGACTGGGCGAGCCGAGGCCCGCCGAGAGTGTCGCCAGCCGGCCGATCAGGAGAGCCGCCAACCGGGGAGAACAGACGAACTCGCCTCGCATGGTCTGATGGATGGCCATGATGAGATCGCTGGTCGATGCCTCACGGGCTACGAACGCCGCTGCGCCGGCTTCCGCCCACGCGATGATGTCACGGTCCGCTTCCGAAATAGCCACCGCGATCACCTTCAGCTGCGGGTACTGCGTCATCAGACGCCGCGGCAGCCCAATACCCTCCTGAAGCGAAGTGTCGAGAAGAACCACGTCCGGAGAGAGGGTCCGGCATTCGTCCAGCGCGGTCTGCGGCGTTGCCGCACCCACGACATTCAGGCTCGCGTCACCCGAGAGAATGAGCGCCAAGCCCTCGCGGTAGAGGCGCACGTCGCTCATGATGATGACACGTGGCCGGGACAGGGCCAATGACATCGCAGGCTCCCGTTCGGAGCCCGTCATCCCGCACCATGGGTCGGATCGAGACATTCTGCAGACCTCACAACGGCGCCTCTGACCCGCCTCTGCTCGGCTGGTCATTGGGTTGCGGACGCAATCATTGCAACGTCGATCCTACGCGTTCGACCATCGTCACTTTGACTTGAGGACACCACTCAAACTGGGTCGAAAATGATCTATCGATGAAAGATAACCTATGATGGAACGCTTCGCTAGAGCATCGTGGCCTTGAACGCCGGGTGTTCGACTGGATCGCACCCGCCTCGAATGGATACCCAAGATCGGCGCGCTGCTACTCTGTTCCGTTAGTGCATGAGCGAAGCGCAGTTCTCAGGGAGCCGCCTGGACGTTGCCGGGCCGCACATCTTTGGTTCTGTCAGAACCCAAGAGGGGTAAGCAGATCGATGACGTGGGGCTGGTTCGGTTGGGCGCAGACGACCTGCTGACCTGCCGCTGGCATGTCCCGCTTCGCAAACAACGCAGCCAAACTATCACGCTCCGGCACCCAATTTCTTCTCTTGGAGCGCTCTGCGTCGATCTCCTCGATCGGATACGTGAAATGAAGCGTGAAAGGCCGGTTGCCGCAGACAGAGAACAGCATCTCCAAGGTTTCACGCTCCGGATTGCCGTGCTCCCCGTTCCCGGAAAAAACATAGTGATCCGCGGTAACACGCTCGAAGAAGCTCGGCTCCATGTTGTTGGCGCTGCCGTGATGCGGAACTTTCAGGATGTCGACATGCAAAGACCCACCTTGCGGAACCAAACCCGTCAGCTCCAGACCTTCCAGGATCTTGTCGCCACGGGCATCCCCGGTCAGCAGCATCCGCTTTCCTGCCAGTTCGGCGAGAGCGACAATGCTCGACAGATTCGGCACTGACTCGTCAGTGAACGCCGCGAGCGCTGCCTCGGGAGAGGAGCGCTTCAGGTCTCTCTTCTTCAGCCACTCGTCATGCTTCGTCTGGAGCGCCTCGAGCTCTGCCTGCATCGGACCAACGACTGTCAAGCTGAGATCCCGGCCGAGGTCGACCGGTTTCGCCCCGGTTCGCGCCATGATGAGCTTGCCCCCGAACTCACCGTTGATCGCGACATCGAGGCGGCGCAGATCGTCGCGCAGGCGATGCCCCTGGCCGAGGCTCGCCAACACCTTGATTGCATCCGCGTCAAGGCCCTCGATATTCTCTGGATCACCTCCGACCGCGGCGGCGCCGAACTGGGCCGTGATGGACGCCCGCATCTCCTCGGGCGTATTCCCAATGATGTCGTCGAAGGTATTGTGCCAGCAACCCAGGAGGTCGAGGAGGGCAGGCCGACGTTCGTCGCTCTGTGCGACCAGCTCGCCCGTGAGATCCAAGATACCGTGAATGTGGTCATCGTCCACATGGCTGACCATCAGGACGTCAACGGGAAGTGCCTGTGCCGAGCCGATTTGCCGCGCTGCTCGAATCTCGCCGAGCCGTGACCGCAGATGTTTGCGATAAACCTTCGCCGGGCCGCCATCGATGAGCATCAGGCCAGGATCGTCCTTGCATCCCCAATGGACCAGCAGGCAATCGCCTTTCCGGGCGGGCCTCACATCAAGACTGAAGATCATGCCAGCTCTCCCGTCAAATACTCTGGAGGGCGCGGAGGACGTCGAGCATTCCATGGCCCTGGAAAGTGCGTTCACGGTTAAGCCCAGTTGCGCTGTCGCAGATGATCTGTTTGATGCGTTTGGGCTGCCCGATGAGCTCCGAGTAGCGGGCCATCAGCATTGCCGCGGCGCCACTCACATGTGGCGCCGCCATACTGGTCCCGTCCTGCTGACCCCAGCCATTGTCCGGCAGCGGCCCGTGAATGCGTTCGCCCGGCGCCACGAGGTCAGGTTTCAGACGCCCGTCTCCGGTTGGACCGCGGCTGGAGAAAAAGCTCACTCCGTAAGTATGAGGCCAGTACCTGTGCGTCGAGCCGACGGTGATCACGCTGTCGGCGTTCCCAGGATCCGTGATGCTGAAAGCAGCATAACTCTCGAAGGATCCTTCACGTGTCTCGAAGCTGTGATAGCCGCGATTTCCGGCTGCCGCCACGACCACTACGCCGCTCTCGATGAGACGCTCGCATTCGTTGCAAACGGGCGTCCGGCCGCAGGCGAAGTTGCGGACGTCGTGCGGGATTGAAAGGCTGAGGTTGACGCCGTGCACGTTCATGAACCCGGCGCGCTCGTTGATGTGTCGGAGATACTGCAATGCGGCTATCACGGCGAACTCGGTGTCCGATGCCGATCGAGCCAGGACCCTAATGTCGAGAAGCTTGATGTCCGGGCACATGCCGTGGGCAAAATCGTTTTCTTCCTCCTTACCAGGCTCCTTATCTGGCTTGCGAGCGCCGATGATGCCAGCCACATGGGTCCCATGGCTGCCGTTGGGTGGTGTATCCGGTAAGATCTCAACGAATCTCTCCACGAGCTCCCATTGCATGGACCTGCCGCGCCGCGCGTCCTGCGCAAGGGTGGCAAGGTATTCCCGCGCCTTTGCCGGCTCCGGCGGATGGAGGAGAGGCCTCTTAAGGAGCATGTCCGCACGTACGTTGAGCGTTTCGGCGCGAAGATTGTCCAGGCTGATGATCTGTCTAATGGTGCTGAAGTCGAGGCTGCGCGTGACGCGACAGGATTTGCCGTTCCTGTCCTTGAAAACCGGGTGTTTGGCATCGATCCCAGAGTCGAGCACGGCCCAGGTGATGTCCTCGCAGTTAATGGAGAACAGCGTGCGGGCGGCATCAGCCTTTACGGCTGGAACCGAGCGCTCGAGCGCCGCGGTCGCGCGTCGGTTGAGCGAGACCTGCCAGACCAGGGATGTGCGCTCGGGTGTCTCCGGATCGATGCTCCCGAAGAGAGTGGTCAGACGTTCCGCTACCTCCCGACCCTTGATCCACTGAAGCAGTGCCGTGAGGTCTCGTGGCTGCGCGAGGCGCTTCGCGCCGGAAGGGCGAGTTGGACCAAGGGAAGCCCAATGAATGATCCCGGTCAGGGCCACGTAGCGGTCGAGCGGAGTGAGTTCGATTCCGGGCAATGGTTCTGCCCGAGGGGGCTGGCCGGAACTCCGCTCCCAGGCTTGTGCCGTCGTGATGAGTGTGTCGACGATTTTTTCGATACGGTCGCGCGAGTATGGGCTGAGCTTCGTCCTGACGTTACCGACCGACCACCAGTACGTCATCGGTACGAGGTGCCGAATGACGGCCTCGAATGTTAGCCGGGCCGCGACAATCCCTTGCACGTACGCGACGTTGCGATCCTCCTCGCCTTGTGCGGGAGGGCCGCTGTCGACGATTGCGGCGGCTACCCGGCCGGACGGCACCGTGCGGTATGGCTCGATGAGCAGGTCCTGCGGTTTATCCGGATCATTCGCGAAAGCGATCCAAACATCTGCAAGGATTGGCGATTCCTGCAACTGGCGGCGATCGTCCATAGGCCCGAGCAGGATGAACTCGACGAAGCGTCTCGGGATCGGGACAGCCATGCCTCAGACTCCGCCCGGACAAGGAAATTCGCCCCTCGGCAGGTCTGGTGTCACATGCTTCCGCAATGCGGCGTCACAGACGGCATATCCCCAATTGATAAGCCGCTCCTGATGGTGGGCGGACATGCGCTTCAGCCGTGTCGGGATCTCAGCGAGGGCCAGGGTACGTTCATGGGGGCAGGGCAGGGCGCTTGCGAGCCCATAATCGGCAATATTCGTGCGGATGCCCCAATAAGCCCCCTTCCGGGAGCCTGCCTTGTACGAGTCGATGACCTGCCTCTTGCGCAGCGAGCGGACCTGATTGTCCACTAGGTCCATGATCCTATAGGCATGCCGCGCCCAATCGGTCTTGGGCTCCTCCTCTGGCGCGAGCTTGCCGCCCCCGTCGCTGACGAGGATCGTCTTGTAGCGTTTCCAGGCTGTTTCAAGCCCGAGATTGTCATAGACACCCCCATCGGTAAGCATGACCTTCGAGGTGAAGGGTTCACGTTGGAGATCGTGACCGGAACCGGGAGTGAAGCCATCGGGGTCGAGCCTCAACTCGAAAGGTGAGAGGACAGGCGGAAAGGCCGACGAGGCAGCAACTGCGCGAGACAGTGGGATCGGCGGTCTACGATATTCGCCAACGCGATAATCACGCATATAGGGCTTCATGAAACGCCAGAGGGCACCCGATTGGACATTGGTCGCATTGATGACGAACCGTGGCGCGTCGGGCAGGTCCTGCAGGGTTGCGCCATGATAGAGATAGCGATCATAGGCGCCGGAGACCTGGTCGCTGATACGACCCGGCAGGGCGATGCCCCAGAAGATCGCGTCGGCATCGATTGTCTCTCCTGCCAGCGCACGGATCGGCTCGACTACCCGTGGGACAAAGTCGGTGAGCACGCGTACGGGGTCGAAGCTGAGATGGGGCCACGCCATAGCCAGCACGCCGGCCGTGATCGATCCGCCTGAAACGCTGGAGATGCGAGCGATGTCATTGAGCTGCCCGGCTTCGTAGAGCCGCCAGAGGGTTCCCACGTGAAACAGCATCGCTCGATAGCCCCCGCCGGACAGACAGAGGGCAACACCTTCTTCCGGCCCACGGGGGCTCTCTTCGCTCTCGATGGTCTGAACAGGATCCTCCGGCATGTGTTCCTCCGGTCATCCGAGTCGTTACCGGACCGGCTGCGATCACACGCCCTGCGCCTAGTCCTTGGAACACTATAGGGAGGCCTGTTCGACATCGGAACAGCTCAGTCACTCTTGGTGATGGCGCGAAAGGATATCGGGCCCGACCGGATTGCCTCGCAATCCCCGGGGTATCGTCACATTGCGCAAGGAAGAACGGCTACGGGCTTTTCCGGATCGAGGTAAACTGGACGGCGATCTTCCTGCTTTACCGCAAGTGTGATAACTATTTCGCACAGTGTGATGCGGAGAACGGGTGATCGGGCGGACGCGTCAGTCAATGCAGTTGTATGGCTCCGGTTCGAGCGTCAGGCGATGGTGAGTTGCTGTTCGTGCGCGCTTCTGGCCGACACGATCTGTCTTGTAGAATGCCGGCTGCGAGGCGCCACATGAGCCATTGGGAGATCTTTCGCTGGAAACCGATCCGTTGCCATGTGCCCGAGCGCACCGACAGGGTTCGTTTCATGGTTGATGGTGAGCCCGGCAACAGAATGCCTGTCATGATGAGGAGAGTGCTATGCCTGGATTGCCCTTCGCACCTCTTGCGTTCGGTGTTCTGATCTTGAGTTCGAGTCTAGCAATGGCTCAGTCCGCAAGGACGAGCCCAGGCGGCCCGGTTCAGTACTACGAGGGCGTGACGCCGCGCGGCATCGTCACCCAGCGGCCAGATCCGTCCTGTGGCCTTGTGCAAGTCGGCTCGCGTCGTCTCTGGGCCTGTCCCGTGCAAACAACCGGCTCGGTCAGAGCGCCGGGAGCCGGCATATTTGAGTCGGGTTATTACCGCAGCGGTGATAACAATCGTACGGGCGTAAGCGCCAGAGGCGGCAGTAACGCCGCCAGCAACAGCGGCAACACGACGAGCAGTACTACTGGCAGTACCACTGGCAGTACCACCGGTAAGAGTGGTGGCACCATGAGCGGCAGCACCGGCAACTCCGGCACCATGAGTGGTACGACTGGTAAGAGCGGCAATGGCACGATGAGCGGCAGCAATGGCAATACCACCGGTAAGAGTGGTGGCACCATGAGCGGCAGCTCCGGCAATACGAGCGGCAGCAGTGGTAGTCGCGGCGGCAGCAGCGGCGGTGGCAGCGGTGGCGGTGGCAGCGGTGGCGGTGGCGGCTCGCGTGGCGGGATGTGACGATTGACGCCCATCCGTCGCACGAGCATCCTTCGGCCCAATGATCGCCAGCCAGGGACGTTGCCGATTGCTCTGCCCCTAGCTGGCACCTTGAGGCTGTTGCCTCCATCCGTCAGGCCAAGGTTCGGTCAGCCATCCACGGACGGTCAAGTCACTCGCATCCTGGTGGTGCAGCTCACTGGTCGTCCATCATTCATCCGGCAACTCGCATACGATTCTTAAGCCTACGCGGCCCTGCCATCCTGCCGTATCCCAGATCATAACATCGCGGTAAGCGGACCGACAGATCGCTGGATGATGTGACCATGAGCCACCGCGCAGAACACGTAAATCCTGTCGGCCGTCCAAATAGGCCCTTCCGTCGGCCAGAACATCCCCGTAGTGCTCACGCCACGTATCGAGGCAATGCTCCCAGACATTGCCATGCATATCGTAAAGCCCGAAGCTGTTGGGCGGAAAGGAACCTACGGGCGTGGTCGTGTTGCGGAATACTCCGATCGGTCCTTCCGCATACGAGCCTGCTTCATAGGTTGTGTCGTCATACTGGATGCTGGAGATGTCTTGGCCGCTATTCATCCCACGGACGGCGCCACCGGTCCCGCAGTAATTCGCCAACTCTCCGGTAATGGTTGGGCCAAAATGAAAAGGGGACATCGTGCCAGCACGGCAGGCATATTCCCATTCGGCTTCCGTCGGCAGTCGGTAACGAAGACCAGTCAATTTCGAAAGCCGATCGCAAAACTCCACCGCCTGCAACCAGCTGATCGACTCCACGGGTAAGGTCACACCTTGAAAAAATGATGGAGCATACGGCAGGTCGCGTTTGATTTTTTCCGGAGCGCTCCGAAGCAGAGCCGCCCATTGGGCTTGTGTTATAGAGGTGCGGCTCATCGCAAACCGCGGCACCGTCACCAGGTGCTGTGGCCCCTCATTTGGGCGCCGCTTAGGTTCGTCGAAGGGCGAGCCCATAATGAAGTCCCCAGCTGGGATTAGCGCCATTTGCAGAGAAGAATCGGCTCCAATCGGCTGAATGAAGAACTCGATAGTTTGCTGATCCGGTTTATTGCGCTTGCCCAGGCTGTTTACCGTAATCAGCTCTATCGCCGTTCGCTGCCGGGTGGGCATGCGCGGCCGGTAAATCGGCGCTACGGCTGCCACAATGCCTGCGGACGCAAGACCGATGCCGCCAAGCCCAGCCCAAAGGATTGTTCGACGGGAAAGCCATGTCGGATTCTCGGCTGTTGAACTTGCTTGGACCTGTGCCGATCCTCTCTGTGCCGGCGCTTCGCTCGAGAAAATTCCAGACGGAGGCTCTTTCTTGTTTTGGCTCTGGCCGGGAAAGGCGGAAGCCACATTGCCTCCCAGGCTCGCAGTTGCGCTGGTCCCGCATAGATCATTGAGGTCTCGGATCAGGCGATCCATATGAGGGTGGAAGTCGCGGCCGCTGTCCACCGGTGCAGCATTGCGGAACGCAAGAGGCCGCAACGACTCGGGGAGATTTTCCGGCTCTGGCATCGCTGTTTCATCGACCAGGATCGGTATGACCGGAATATTCCGCTGAAGAGCCGTTTCGATCTCGATCCGAACGAGGTCCGTTTCAGCATTGATCCGCGCGTGCTTGCGGTCCCCTGCCCAGTGTGGTCCGATGATGGCGAGAAGAACGTCGCATTTGTCCAGTTCTTTTCGGATGTGCTCACGAAAGTCGACGCCGAACGGAATGCTGTCGATATCCATGAAGACATTCGTTTCACCGTAATGCTTGGCCAACTTGTCGAAAATTCGACCTGCGATGGCTCCCGCATCCAAGCGGCGATAGGAAAGAACAATTCTCATCTGGAGAGCACGTTCTTCTCGAATTCCCTTGATAATAGCATGATTCAACCGACTAGACTGCGGCGATGCAAGAGAATTTCTTGGCACTGCCGAGCAACAGAGCGCCTCTGCAAAGTGACGGAATGCGGCTTGTCAGGTTATCGATCGGAGCTCCCAGCACCAGAAATTCAGCTCCACCACCGCGCCCAACCAGCATGAATAGAAACTCTTACTCCGGAAGCCCTGCCTTGATCAAACCTTCCAGGTAGCGATCAGCCCCAGGTGACGGCCGGTATAGGTTCCTGATCTTTTCTATGTGATAGTCGGGATCATGGAACAACAACTGCTCTACTGCTCGATGAGCCTCATCAATGCGCCCGAGCTGAGCGAGACTTGCTATGAGAGGTCTGTAGCTTGCAGTCCAAGTATCCTGTTCACTGATGGCCCGCTGAGCCCACTTGATGCTCTCGTCATACTGGCCTTCCATGCAAAGCGCGACGGCGAGGCCAGACAGCATCGCGACCATGGTTCGATCGAAGGGGCTCAGTCGCATTGCACAGTGAAAGTGAGGAATCGCTTCCTGCTGCAGGCCTGCCCAACAGCGGACCCACCCGCTCATCGTATAGGCGGGAGCACAACTCGGGTTGAGAACAAGCGCTCGGTCAAGAAGAAACATGGCCATATCGAGGTTGTGACCAAGATACCCGATCGCCTGCGCCGACATCCAAAGAACGGTCGGATCATCCCGCTCCCGGTCTATTGCCAGCCGGGCGGCTGCAATGCCTTCCTGGCTATCCTTGGCGGTATTCCGGCTCCAGCCCTGCGCAATGTAGTAGACGTAACACCAAGCCTTCAACGCATGAGGCTGCGCATAGCCGGGATCGTTGATCGTAATTTCTTCTAGAAGGCGTAAGGCCTCCTCGACGCCGTCTCGTGTGCCCTCATAGAATTTTCCAAGAGCGCGAAGAAACTGATCATAGGAGCTTAGATTTTCAGGAGGCGTGCGTCGGACTCGTTCGATCTCGGCACGGCGAAGATGAGGTTCGATGGCCGCGGCAACACTGTCCGTAATCCTATCCTGGAGTTCGAAGACATCCTCCACATCGCCATCGTAGCGGCCAGCCCAGATCTGTGTCTCAGTTTCCGCTTCAAGCAAGCGCCCCGTCATGCGCATACGATGTCCCGAGCGTCTCACGCTGCCATCAAGAAGGTAGCGCACACCAAGATCGGCTCCTATGCGCTTCGGGCTGGCCGCTCCTCCCTTGTAGATGAAAGTAGAGTCTCGAGCGCTGACGAAAAGCCACCTCAATCGACCGAGCGCCGTCAGGATATCCTCAACAATGCCGTCTGCCAGATAATCGGTTTCCCGGTCATCGCTTAGATTTCTGAACGGCAAAACGGCAATGGACGGCTTCTTGGGCATTGTCAGGAGCGGGAAGGGGCGGCTCCCATGGGACGAGGCACGCGCTGCGACAGCTGTGCCTCGTGAGGCGTAGACCTGGATCGGACGAGTGATGTTCTTCAGGACCTGCTCACCACGTTGCTCAAATCTGAGGTTCAACCTGCCGTGCAATTCGTCGTAGACCTTGGCCGAGATGCATATGCTCCCCGGTTCGGCGATCTCCTGCAGGCGGACGGCGACATTCACGCCATCGCCGTACAAGTCCCCATCGGGCCCACAGATGATGTCACCCAGATTGATTCCGATCCGCAGGGAAATTTGCCTCTCGACGGCCTCGGAGCTGGCCCGATCCGCCAGCTGGCGCTGAACCTCGAACGCGCAGATGACAGCTTCTACAGGGCTGCCGAATTCAATGATCGCGCCGTCACCCGTCGTTTTGATAAACCGCCCGTGATGTTTCTTGACCGCGGGTTCTGCAACTTCCGTCATGACTTTCTGCATGGCGGCAAGTGTGCCGACCTCATCCCGTTCCATCATCGCGGTCGAACCGACAACGTCAGCGACCAAAATCGCCGCGAGGTGGCGTGGTCCTGTTGCAGTGCTGACCACGGGAGACTTTACCCGGCTTTCCAACATAGCTGTACCATCACACTCGTCCGTTATGCAGGCGAAGAACAAGGTCAGTAACACTCCCCTACTATTAGGGGCTACTCAGTTGTAAAGATGCTCGTTCATTGGTGACAATACAGCATCGCTCAAGCATTCTTACTCTCAGTATATCAGGTTTATGCTTCCCAGGTTAGATGAACATTTTCTCCTCACCCCCAGCTTTTCGGGAGGGAGCATGCGTAACAAAGTTTTGTCGAGAGCTGCATCTGTATTGACGATATTGCTCAGCATCGGCGCCGGATGGGCCCGGCCAAGCTCGGCGGAGCCTTTTACCCAGCCGGCTTTTCTGGATCAAGGCTGGAGCGAGGACGACAGGACGTGGTTCTACACTGCTTCCCAGGGCTCGCAGTTGATGCCTTATAGCTGGTTCATCGCCTTGGAGAGGCCAGACAGCGAAGCGATGTTCCTGGATGATAAGCTCGCCCGCTTTGGATACATCCCTCCTTATCGATCAAAGCTGTTGAACGACCGCAATCCGGATGGATTGCCGATTGGTTTCGTCCGAGACGATGACGAGAAGCGTGGGGCCTGGATCGGTATGACATGCGCCGCTTGTCACACGAACCAAGTGGAGTTCAAGCGGAAGCGGTTGCAGATCGACGGCGGCCCAGCCAACGCCGATATGTTCGCGTTCATTGAGAGCCTGGCGGCAGCACTTGAGAGCACTGCGGCAAGCGATGAGAAGTTCAAGCGATTTTCTGCGCGCCTCCAGGCTTTGAAACCGCCCGTCACGGATGAGCAGAGCGTCCGGTCATACCTTCGTGAACTCCGCCAGAAAGTAGGATCGCGCCTGCAGGTCAGAGATCTGATTGCCCCGGCCGGAACCACCCCGGTAAACGAAGAGCAACTTCGCCGTAACCTCGTAGAGTTCTCAGAACAGTTCAAGCGCTTCGTCAGTCATAGTCGATCAGACGTCGCCTGGGGCCCCGCTCGCCTGGATGCCTTCGGGATGATCTTCAATCGCTCTACCGCGATCAATCTCAATCAACCCGAAAACAATCATCCGCCGAATGCTCCGGTCAGCTATCCCTTCCTTTGGGACACATCTCACCACGACCGTGTGCAATGGAATGGATCCGCGCCCAACGTGCTTGCTTTCGAGCGCTTGGCTCGGAATGTCGGGGAGGTGCTCGGGGTTTTCGGCCGTGTGGAGATACCGGCGGAAAGATTGGTGGTGCCGCCGCTTTTTTACGAGAGCAGTGTGGATCGGCTCAATCTGATGCTCATCGAACAACGATTGCGGAAGCTGACTTCGCCCGTCTGGCCGCGGGATCTGGAGCCAATTGATGCCCGGATGGCCTCCGCAGGCAAGCGTCTCTACGACCGCTATTGTGTGAGTTGCCATGCCATTGCGAAACGAACAGGCCCTGACCGTTTCACCAAAGTTGTCATGACGCCTCTCGCGGCGATCAAGACCGATCCGGTCATGGCCACGAACGCACGAGAACTGAGGTCGAAAAGTGGTGTCCTTGAAGGTGTTCGGATGCCGCCACTTCCTCCATTGGAAGGTGATCCCCTCGAGCCTGAGTCCGCCAGCATCGACATCGTGCGCAATCTTGTCATCGGAACGATCTTGGCGCCGCCCGACTGGATAACGCCGCCGCAATCGTTGGATGAAGCCAATCGAAGTTTGGTTCGAGGAATCACGGCGAAGCGAACCCTCAGGACCGACGTGGTGGAAGATTTGGGCGTCGCCGTGGAAAACCAGGTAAACCTGCTTGCACGTGCCAAGCAGTTGGCAGATGAGAGAAGAAAAGGCCTGAGGCTCGAATACAAGGCTCGACCGCTCAACGGAATATGGGCAACGGGGCCCTATCTTCATAACGGCTCAGTACCGAATCTCTATCAGCTTCTTCTGCCATCCGATCAGCGAGCTGCGAGCTTCATGGTGGGGAGCCGAGAATTCGACCCTAAACATGTCGGCTTCCGTTCAGATGTCGGATCGTTTCAGTTCGATACATCGCGGCTCGGAAACTCGAACAAGGGTCACGAAGGCAGACCTTACGGCACGGACAGCCTGACGGAAGAAGAGCGCTGGCAGCTCGTCGAGTACCTGAAAACCCTTTGATCTCGGGAAAGCTCGATCTGGAGCGGACGGGTCGTACAGCTCCAAGACCTGACCCTTGTATTATGCCGGTACCAGCATCGTTCTGGCCTCCTGCACGACGGTACGAGTCATACGGCCCAGCACAGGTGCCACGATGCGACTCTGCTGCCAGAACAACGGGACATCCAGAGGCTGATCCGGCCTCAGCGCAACCAGCCGTCCGGCGCGAAGGTGTTCCATCACGAGCGGCTCCGGGTTCATGCCCCAGCCGATCCCGGCCAGAGCCGCATCCACGAAGGCCTGGGACGAAGGGAGCCAGTGAAGCGGGGGCTGCAGGTCGGTTCCGAAGGCCTGCCGTAGCCAATCTGCCTGAAGCCGATCCTTCTGATTGAAGATGAGGCACGGAGCACGTGCCGCCGCAGACTTGCCGAAGCCGTCGGCAAACCACTGGGCGCAATATTCCGGGCTTGCTGTTGCGACATAGCGCAGGGCGCCAAGGGCGTGGCAGTCGCAGCCCTGAATCGGCGTGGCGTGCGCCGTCACGGCTGCCACCACCTCGCCGCGCCGGAGCCATTCCGCGCTGTGGTCCTGATCATCCAGCACAAGATCGAACAGGTATCCTTCCGTCCTTGCCATGGCTTTGATGAACCAGGTCGCGAGACTGTCGGCATTCACGGCGATCCGCAGCGTCACGGGTTGATTTCCAGCCTGAAGCCCCGGAAGGTCCTCGTGCAGGGAGCTTTCGAGCAGCGCCACCTGCTCGACGTGCTGGCACAGGCGCTGACCCACCTGGGTCGCCGTGCAGGGCTGACCTCGGACCACAAGCACCACCCCGAGCCGTTCCTCCAGCAGTTTGATCCTCTGTGAAACGGCTGAAGGCGTGATGTTGAGGTGCTGAGCAGCCCGTTCGAAGCTGCCGGTTCGGATCACAGCCGTAAGTGCGGACAGGTGGGCATAGTCGAGCATGGATTAGAAATTCTAACGTGGCTTCAGGTAATTTAACTATCCTAATTTGGGAGCTCGGGCTAGCTCAATCGACCCTTGATTTTCGCGGAGTCGATATGACGATCCCTTTCTTCGCAGGCTTCATGCTTGGCTTGAGCCTGATCCTCGTCATCGGAGCACAGAACGCGTTTGTCCTACGCCTTGGCCTGAAGGGCGAGCACGTCCTGCCGGTCGTCTTGACCTGCGCTCTCTCCGATGCTGCGCTGATCCTGGTCGGCGTTATAGGGTTTGCGCAGGTGAGCACCGTCATGCCCTGGGTGGAGCCCGTCATGCGGTATGCAGGCGCGGCCTTTCTTGTCGCGTACGGGGCTCGCAGCTTCCGATCGGCTTTCTCAAACGCGGCCAGTCTCCAAGTATCCGGGACAGCCAAGACCACACTGCAGGGTGCCTTGCTCACCTGCTTGGCGCTCACCTGGCTCAATCCTCACGTGTACCTTGATACTGTCGTGCTGATCGGGTCGATCTCGACCCAATTCGACGAAGGGCGAGGAATGTTCGCACTCGGAGCCATGCTTGCTTCGTTCACCTTTTTCTTTTCGTTGGGCTATGGCGCCCGCCTGCTGCGCCCCTTCTTCGCCCGCCCGAGAACGTGGCGGATTCTCGATAGCGGCGTCGGTCTGGTCATGTGGGTCACGGCCGCACGAGTGCTGCTCGCTTCCGGGCCTGCGTAAGACGCCAAGCCGAGACTGCCGCCCGTACTGGTCGGCTCGATCCTGTCTTCGACGTGACCGGCTCCAAGGAAGCGGCTCAGGGGCAAGGCTGAGGGAAAAGAACGTCGCACCCAGTCGGCGGAAAATATCGCCGACGATTTGGGCTTGAGCGATGAACCGAGGGGCAGCATTTCCGTTCTCGAAGGATATGGACTGACCGCGGAAATCCCCATGGCAGGAACAAGGCCGCTCAGCAGGGCTGCAGACTTCCGGAATGCGAGCGTCACCGGCATCCGCTGGATTGCGCGCGATGATCCTTTTCAGCTTTAATGTGAGGCGTTGATGGCAAACTTCCTGCGTGTTCTCCTTGCGCTCCTTTTGCCGCCTGTTGGCGTGTTTCTTACCGTCGGCATCGGTGGGCAATTCTGGCTCAATATTCTCCTGACGATTTTTGGCTACATTCCCGGCATCGTTCACGCGGTATGGGTCATCGCACGGCGCTCTCAGTAAATCCTAGCGCGGTCATCTGGCCGGGTCGCTTCGGCATGATCAGCGGATCACCGATGGCATAATGTTCGGCGCTGCTCGGGCATTTATGCGGTTCTCTCGCACGGACCTGGTGCTCCAGCGCCGGGTTTCCTGCGCCGTTACCATGGCAGTATGCCGCGAATGCCGCGCTTTAGGCAAAAATTCAGGCCCGACATGAAACAATGACCGGAGTGTGCCGGCGAACACATCAAGCCCGAGCCTGGCGCCGTATTCTTGCGACAGGTTTTGATCAGATGCCTCGAGTCCTTGGCAGCAACAAGGACACGCGAGGCGAGGGGGTGCCATGATCGCAGGCAACAACTCATCGGTGTCGGGATCGGGCAGGCTGAAAGCATCCGAGTGGGCTGCCATTGTCAGCTGTCTGGCCTTTCTCACGTTTTGGCTCGGTATGTCATTCGTCTAATACGCTTATGGCGTGGCGGAGAATACTCCGCCTGAAACCTCAGTCTCGGCGTAGCTTTTGCCCATGATCCGGCCTGTGGCCTCAATCTTGGGCGGCCTCGGTCCAAAATTGCAAGCTGCGGGCATTGGCCGGAGCTCCGCCCGCCTCGTGCAGGCTCAGGATGGCCCGGTGGAAGCGTTGCGCCGCGTCCGGTCCCACGAGGAGCTTCAGGCTGCGGATGATGCGGGTAATCCGTAAATGGTTGTGGTCGTGTCCGGTGAGCCACCCATTCGTCTGACGATAAAACCGCAGCATCCGCTCCTCCGCCTGCTTGAGTGTCGCCGCCGCTCGCGGATCGGCCCTGATCGCGTCGATCTCGGCCTCCGTGAGGACAGGCGCGTCCGGCTGAGCGGCGCTGCGGGCGGGCAAGGGAAACAGCCATTGGATATAGTCATGGATCTGTTCCAGCTGCTCATCCGGCAGGAGGAGCACATCACCCGCAAGACGCCCACGGTTGTCGCCTCCAAGGCCAGCCAAGTAGGCATGAAGAGGACCTGAAGCCGAGACCGACATACGTTCCTCCCTTCTCTCATCTTCTTGGATAAGGAGCCGGTGTAAGAGGTGTTCCCGTTGAAACGGCAAGCGATCGAGGTGCAGGAGCATTGAATACCAAGCCGACCCACACAATGGCTCACGAGCCGAACTCAGTACGGTTTCGAGTTCGAGCTCTCATCGGGCCCAGAGCAAGCGATGGAGAAGAGGTGCACCCGGCCACTGCAATCCTCTCGAAGGCTGCTCTATGCAACATTGTTAACTGAATGTAGCCGCCTTCATCAGGCGCTTGCGCAGGCGAGTACGTGATCTTCCACACGCCGCCCTCGTCCCCTGCATGGTACTCAGTTCCGTGTGTTCCTGACTAGGCTCCCATCCTGATGGAGAAATGGGCCATGATAGCCTCAATGAACATATCCGTAGAGACGGATCAGTTTAAACCACGGACCACTCTCCTGAGGAGCCCCACATCCTCGAAACCGAACCGATCGGCGACTGTTCAGAATGCCCTGGTCCAAACGGCTGGCGTTGACGATCACCTCCATGAGCCACACTGGTACCTGCCATTGATCGGCGTCGATCCTGCCCGGCAGCGGAAGGGCTATGGCTCGATGCTGTTAGCTCATGCCCTGAGAGCCTGCGGCGCGACCGGAACTCCCGCCTATCTTGAATCGTCCAACCCGGAAAACATCCCGCTCTACCAACGACATGGCTTCAAGGTGCTTGAGACCATCCAGGTGGGGACCTCTCCTCCGGTGATTCCCATGCTCCGCCACCCTCATGGAAAAGTGGCCAGGAAACATCGCTCTTGAAGGCAGCGTCATCGCGCTTCACGAGCCAGCATAGGTCAGACCCAGGAGAGATAGGATGCAAGTCGCCTCCAACCGTGTGCGCGCTGCGGCGGACAGCTTCGAGCCGATCCGGCAGTTTTATTTTCAGTCCCGGTACGCCGACAGGCGGGGCGATCCCGGCATCTGTGATTTCACCTTCGGCAATCCCCATGAAATGCCCCTGCCGGGGCTGGTCGAGGCCATCCGGCACCATGCCGTGCCGTGCAATAAGGACTGGTTCGCCTATAAGACCAGTGAGTCAGGACCCCAGGCGCTCCTGGCCGAGCGCCTGGGGCAGGAGCTGTCGTTGCCCTTTGAGCCTGCCGATATTGCGCTGACGAATGGGGCCATGGCAGCCATCGCGGTGGCGTTCCGTCTGCTGCTCGATGCGGGTAGCGAGGCAATCTTCTCGACGCCGGCATGGTTCTGTTACGAGCCAATGCTCCTGGCGGCGGATGCCGTGCCCCGGAAGGTCCGGCTCCAAGGTGAGCGGTTTGACCTGGATCTCTCCGCCATCAATGCGGTGATCTCGTCGCGAACACGTGTGGTGATTATCAACACGCCGCATAACCCGACAGGGCGCATCTACAGCCGCGACCAGCTAACCGCGTTGGCGGAGCTGCTGAACCGCGCCTCTGAGCGGATTGGAAGACGCATCTTCATTCTTTCCGACGAGCCTTACCGCCGCATCCGCTTTGACGGGCACGATTTCATCAGCCCAGCGGCGGTCTATCCATGGACGCTGATCTCCTACAGCTACGGCAAAGTTCTGTTGGCTCCAGGGCAGCGGCTGGGCTACCTGGCTCTGTCGCCGTTGATGCCAAGCGAGGATAAGCAGGCGATCCAGGATAGCTTGTTTGCCGCCCAAATGGCCTTGGGATGGTGCTTCCCCAACGCGGTGATGCAGTATGCCGTGCCGGACCTGGAAGGCCTCAGCATCGACATGCACGCTCTCACGGCCAAGCGGGCCCGCATGACTGCGGCTTTGGAGCAGGCAGGCTACGACGTGCTGGAGCCTGAAGGTACCTTCTATTTGTTCTGCAAGTATCCCGGTGGAAGCGGGGAGCAGTGCTGGGACGCCCTGGCGAAACGTGATGTGTTCGTCATGCCGGGTCGCGTCATGGACGTCCCTGATTACTTTCGCATCAGCCTCACGGCCTCGCAGCCGATGATCGAGCGCAGCCTTCCGGTCTTTGCAGAGGTTGCGAACGCCATCCGGAGTGAACGCCAGGCGGCCGAGTGAGACGGCACCACCGGATCCGGACGAGCCCGGCCTGCGACAAGCTGGCGTAGGCGAAGAAAAGTGCATGTTGTGTCGTCTTCCAGACAGACCCGACAGGCGCGAATCAGTAGTTACCAACACATAAACAAAACAGACGCCTGGGGCACACACGCAACTAACGAGAATGGTCGAGCCTGCGCACAGAGCATGGCAACGGCTGTCTTCGTGAACTTGGGGGCCCCAATGAATGGCAAAAAGCGCAAACCCGTGCCTTCTGTGCGTCGGTACGCCCGCCAGCTTGAGCGACAGCTTAGAGCCGTAGAAGCGCAAATTGCGTGCTTGGAGCAAGCCCGCAGCCTCGAACTGGCACAGCAGGATCACTTCGTCCTATGGAGGCGGCCGAGCCTTTTCGCTCCATGGCCCATGTGCCTGCAATAGCTGACCAGCCAGCCTGTTAGATTGTACCTTCCCGTATCTGGACACCACTCATGAACAGCCACACTTTCAGTTCTCCCGTCTATATCAGGCTCGAAACCGCACTTGGTCAGAGGCAGCGATATCCGATCAACAGCCCTTCGAAGGCCGTTGCCGCAATGCAGTGGTACAAGCTGGATCCACTCAAGGACGTGCTTTCCGTTCATCCTGGAATCTGGTTGGTTGCGAGCTCGGCCTTGGCACAGGCGCAAAACTATCCGGCTCCTGAGACCGTCGAGCACGCCCGAGCAATGTTTGAAGTGCTCGCACGGAGAGCTGGCATTCTCGCAAGCGCCTGAAGTGCGAAGCGCAACCGCGTTCGGTAGCGTGAGGTGTTCTGCATGCGCGATAGCACATCAACCATATAAGCCATGATCGTGCAGCAGAGATCCTTTCATGGAGAAACGTCCGCATCTTGCACGCACGCTTGCTCGTCTCTGGTCTGAAATCATGTTCTCCTCAGCATCCAATTGGGAAGGTCACCCTATCCGATCCAAACTGACATCGGCCTGTCCTTCTACAGCCTGATCCGGGACTGCGCGGCCACGACCTGGGTTAAAGGACGCTAGAGTTTTCCGGGAACGATCACCTTTTCGGCGAAAGATTAACTTGGTTAATGGCACAGCGTCGGTAAAGCCCGCAGGATGGATGGGTTCCGCTATGCCACACTCCTTCTTTCACCATTTCATCGACAACCGGATGATTTGGGATCGACCGGGCTGTGAGCTGCCGGTTCGGTGGTTGGTGCCTGACCCGAGCGGCGCGAGAGCCCTTTGGACGGACATTCTTTCCGACCGGGTTTTGCCAGACCGGATCACAATCATCACTGACGAGCTCGGTAAGGTGCTGTTCACGACGATGAGATGATCCTTCGCCGTCCCTGACAGGAGAGCCGCGATGCTGAAGTTCCCGGTTTTCGGGTTTTCACGCCGGGTTGAAGATACGGTAGCCCGGGCCATGGCCATTCTCAAAACACGACCGGACTATACGGCAGGACCGCGACTGACCCAGGCACCCACGCAAGGGGCCGGCGCCCGAAAAGCACGAGCTTAGGGCAGGGGTTATTGGAACCCGCCCCTCTCGGGGCGTGACATGAATCCAACAGATCCCCTTTCTCTCGCTTGAGGCGGAACGATCCTGCTTGTTTCAATCCGGCCCTCCTGTCAGCTTGGCTGAAAGCAAAGGCCAAGCGGGTGGGATATGACACATTGGGTATCTCGGGATTTCTGTGCCCGGTGGTCAGGTGCGTTCACAAGAGGCATGCAGGCCGTCGTTCTGGCCATGGCCACCGTGCTCTTCATGGTGGGGGCTGAGCCTGCGCTTGCAGGATCTCCATCGATCACGGCGGCCATCCGTGAGGCTCTTCATCCCATGGATCGGGCGGGACCGACCCGGGCTTGGATCGAGTTCTGCGAACAACTGCCCCAAGAATGCGAGGTGGATACGTCAGAACCAGAGTTCATCCCGCTGTCTCACGACACCTGGGCCATCCTCAGAGATGTCAACGAGCAGGTGAACCACACGATCTTGGCAGTGACGGATAAGGATCATTGGGGGGTCGCGGATCGTTGGGACTATCCAGACGATGGCCTCGGCGACTGCGAGGACATCCAACTTCTCAAACGCAAGTTACTGATCGAGATAGGGTTGCCTCGCCGAGCCCTGCGGATGACGGTGGCCATTGATGAGGACGGCGCTGGACATGCTGTGCTCATGGTGCGCACGGATCACGGCGATTTTATCCTCGACAACAAGCGGGATGACGTTCTCTCGTGGCAGGAAACAGGCTACCAATATGTGAAGCGTGAGGGCGCGCACAGCCTGGAATGGGTCTGGCTCGGAAACCGTGGTGCGCCCGTCATGACAGCCAATCGGTAATTGCCCTGGGGCGTACGAGACTTATAGGCAATTGGTCTCGGACGGGCTGCTCTCATCCGCCGTTAGCGAAGAGGGGCTGAATTGGGCTCCTCTGGGATGTGCTCTGCAAAGCCATCGATTGCCGATGGCAGGGTCTCGCGAATAATCCCGAACACAAATTCAGGCGTTACATTGTCTCGGGTAGAGGAGAAAGGCGTATCGCTGGACTGATGGAGCCGATCAACAACAACCGCTGCTGATTGCATCAGATCATTACCCATGATCTCTGCTTGACTTTCCGGTTCTTCCTAGCCCGCGGATGATCGAGGAAATGTTACTCGACCGCGGCACCGCCGCATCTCGCGAGCCACTCCGGTGCTAGGCACCGAATCCGGAGTGGAGTACGCTCGGCACATGACGTGCAAGAGCCCGAACCGCCACAGGAGAATAAGCTCCAGGGACGTTCTTGTCTTCGTGCGGTATGATCTAAGAATCGAGGCCTCTCGCGGCAGAGCATCGTGGGGCGCTGGAGGATTGAACCATGGCACATCGCGAACAGCATGGGAACCGGGAAGCGAAGAAGCCGAAGAAAGAAAAACCTAAGGGCGGCGCGACAGCCCAGCCTCGCAAGTGGGCTGTCAGTGAGATCGTGGAGGCGCGCGCCGATTCCAAGCACTAGGCATCGGTCAAGCCTCGGTTCCGCTCACCGTCTGAGTTGGAGCGGGTTACGGCAAAACGAGGGATCGCCGCTGCCGACCCGTCAACCGGAACCATTTTGCTTGAGGCTCCATTGCCCTGAGCAGGAAATGGAGGTTCCTATGCCTGACGAGAAGATCGACCAGAAGCGCCCGATCGATGCGGATCATGAGCCCAAACCTCTTCAGCAGCGGCATGTGGACGACACCGTCGACGACAGCTTCCCGGCCAGTGACCCGCCCGCCTGGACCACGTCCGCATCGAAGAGCGTGGCCGCAGAATGCGAACCGGATGCGCTGAACGAGGCCCCCACGCCTCCGGGCCAGGGGCTAGAGGGCAAATCTGCCAACACCGGCCTGCCCGGAACCGAACAGGTCTATGGTCTTGCCCGCGACCTTTACGAGCGCGGGCAGAGCTACCTGGAAGAGGGCAGACGGTATCTGCCCGAGGCCACCCGGTACTATCGGCAGGGGAAAGAGGTTGTGAGCCGACCCATGCAGGAGCACCCGCTCGCTACCGTGCTCGCTATTGGAGCGCTGGGCTGCGCTCTGGGGTGGATGCTGGGCCGCCGGACGACGAGCTCCACCCCAACACGGCAGTGGTATCCGGAATTCGATCCGCACTCCACACGGCCGCAACACTGGCGGCCGTCAGCTCGGCCGCCACTTCGCAGAGACCATCTGCCTTCAAGCTATGAGGCCGAGGCGGCAAGCCACACGAATAACAGCTTCTGATCAACTCATCACTGATCTGCGTCGCGGACCCCTCGGGCCACACCAGAGTAGCCCGAGCGGTTGCGTGAACGATACGCCGCCTGACAGGGTGGCATCGGATAGATCTCAAGAGTGGATCCCACTTCTTCACGCCCGCAATCATAGCAGATGCTGCCAGTGCAGATGGCAGCGCGTCTGTGGTATCCTACTGATGGCCGCAGTCGCGCTGCTTCAGAGATTCATGACTGCATACCAACCCGTAGACTTCACAAGTTGCTGCGGCGGTGGCGCAACTGTTAAGCTGCCGTGAAAGAAGTGATTCCGCGTTATGATGTCACCTTAAAGCTGGAGCGCCCTCCATGACTGAACCTCTGCCGCGCCGAGATGGTCCCTTCGAGGCGGGTAGAACTGCGCTCCTTCTGGTCGACATGCAACGCATCTGGCTCGAGCCCGGGCTTGATCCGGACCATGCGGACTGGACGGAAGACCATTACTTTTATCGTGAGCTCAGAGAGCGCGTTATTCCAAATCAGAAGCGACTCCTGCGAAGCGCGAGAGCTGCCGGAGTAGAGGTTCTGCATACGATCATTCAGAGCCTGACTGAGGATGGCCGCGACCGTTCCCTCGATCACAAGCTGACCCCAATCCACATACCTCCGAGCTTGAAAGAGGGGTTGCCTCCGCCGGAGCTTGCGCCGGTCGGAGACGAAATCCTGCTGCCGAAGACGTCGTCCGGCGTTTTCAATTCGACTAATATCGACTACCTGCTCAAGAATCTTGGGATCCGCCATCTGGTTGTGGCCGGTATCCTGACCGACCAATGCGTGGACATGACCGTTCGCGATGGGGCTGACCGGGGATATCTTGTCGCCTGCGTATCCGATGCCTGCGCAGCGCCTACGCCGGAAAGACATGAACACGCTCTGAAGGCATTCGGCGGCTATTGCTGGGTATCGAACACAGACACCATCGTGTCCCGCTTCGACGCTCTGTCACAAAGCTAGGGGGCAGGCAATGAATGCAGGCTCAATCACGCCGCTCGTCAGCGTTGTCACGACCGATCTCGCCGCCATCACGCGGGGGCGCCCTATCCCGGTCGAGCATCTTGATAAGGCGACTACCGGCGTCGGCTGGGTCCCGGCCAATCTGTGTCTAACGGCCTTCAATACCATTTCCGACCCGAATCCCTGGGGCTCGGCAGGCGACCTTCGCATTCTGCCCGATCGAAGCGCCCGCTACACGACCGCGAAGACCGGCGCCGCGACTCCTTTCGACATGGTAATGGGGGACATCGTTGAGCTCGACGGGACGCCTTGGCAGGGGTGCCCGCGAACCTACCTGAAGGCCGCTCTTGCTGCGTTGAAAGAGGTGAGTGGGCTGACGCTGCTCGTCGCTTTCGAGCAGGAGTTCCAGCTGGTGAGCGACGCACCGGCCGCGCACGCCTTCTCGTACGAAGCGCTGCGGCGAGCAGACCCATTCGCACCCATGCTCTACGCCGCTTTGGACGAAGCTGGCGTCGAACCCGAGATGGTTCTCGCGGAGTATGGTGCGCACCAGTTCGAAGTCACCCACGCGCCTGCAGAGGCGATGACCGCCGCAGACCGTGCAGTCGCAATCCGCGAGATCACCCGGGAGGTTGCGCGGATGCTCGGCTCCCGGGCCAGCTTCGCCCCAAAACCGGATCCGAACGGCGTTGGAAATGGCGTTCATATCCATTTCAGCTTCATCGACGCCGAGGGGCGTCCCGTCACTTATGCACCCGATGGGCCTGGCGGTCTCTCCCCTGTCGCAAGCGCCTTCTGCGCCGGTATCCTGCGCCATCTTCCGGCCATGACGGTTCTCACGGCTGCAAGTGTGCCGTCGTATCTGCGCTTGAAGCCGCACAGCTGGAGTTCGTCTTATACATGGCTCGCCGAGCAGGATCGTGAGGCGACGCTGCGCATCTGTCCAGTCGTGTCCATGGGCGGGCGCGACCGTGCAAAGCAGTTCAACCTCGAATTCCGCGCCGTGGACGCTACGGCCAATCCCTATCTGGCACTTGCGGCGATCGTGCGCGCCGGACTCAGCGGCATAGAGAGCAATCTTCCGGCTCCGCCGCTTATCACCGGGGACCCATCTACAATGAGCGAGAGTGAACGAGCCGAGAAAGGACTCGTCCGACTGCCGGAGACGCTCGAGGCTGCGCTCGATGCCTTCACGGCCAACCCGGCTGTGCAGAGCTGGTTCGCACCCGCATTTGTCGAGAGTTATATCGGTGTACGGCAATCCGAAATGGCGTTTCTGGCCGGTCGCGACATGGCCGAAGTCTGTGCCATTTATAGAACGCTCTACTGATGAATGGACGTCGATCGGGCCTATCCAGGTCGGCCTCGGAAGACTGGCCGCCGCCGGTTGAGATCCTTAACGAAGCCGGAGCCTCGGAGATCGTGTTGGTCTGCGAGCATGCCTCCAATCACATACCCTCAGAGTACAACAATCTTGGTGTATCACCGGAGGATCTGACACGGCACATCGCTTGGGACATTGGTGCGGCAGAGGTCACACGAGGCTTGGCCGAGGCTCTGGATGCGCCGGCCTTCCTTGGTACGTACTCGCGCCTGCTTGTCGATTTGAACCGGCCATTCGGCTGCCAATCGAGCATGCCCGTGCGCTCAGAAGCGACGGATATTCCGGGCAATATTGGTCTTGGCACTGAGGAGTGCGAGCGCCGCAGGCAGGCCATTTTCGATCCCTTTCACGCTGTCATTGCGGCGCATCTCGACCGTCGGACAACACAGGGGCGCCACACCCGACTTGTGACGATCCACAGCTTCACGCCTGTCTTTCTCGGCGTTACGCGTCCTTGGCACGGAGGAATTCTGTTCGATCGCTCGCGGCGTTTCGCCGAGGCAGTGATCTCAGGGCTGTCGCATGATTCGATGCTCAACATCGCAGCGAACCAGCCTTATGGCATTCACAGAGACGAAGATTATGCGGTGCCGATCTATGGCACTGACCGCGGACTGCCTGCAATTCTGGTCGAGATTCGGAATGACCTGATTTCCAATGTCCGAGGTGTAGAGCAGTGGGTGGTGCGGCTCGCGGATGTGCTTCGAGCACTCCCGCCACTCGATGAGGCAGGCTTTGTCTCGGAATGATGGAACGTTTCGTGCGCAGCGGCGAGATAACTGCTCATGGCGACACAACATCAGGATTGCGCAGTTTCTGAAAAAATCCTTTGATAGATATGCCGTTTTTCGACAACGCGTTCGCTCAATCAAGGAGCCAACATTCTCCTGAGCGGCCGCGTTGGCGATGATGATCGATATTGGATCCGCGTTGCCAAGTGATCCAATGGCGCAGACAAGAAGAGGGAACTAGAATGAACACTCACCTGACGAGATTGATTGGGACAGCCGCGGCGGCGGTTCTCCTGACGACGGCCGCCGCACAGGCAGCCGACAAGATCGTGATCGGCGGCGCCCTGTCGCTGACCGGGGTACAGGCGCCTCTCGACACGCCCGGCTTCAAAGGAGCGCAGGTTGCGGTCAAGTACCTCAATGACAATGGCGGCGTGCTTGGCAAGCAGATCGAGTTCGTGAACATCGACGGCAAGTCGGATCCGGTCACGGTCGGCAATGTGGCGGTCGAACTCATCGACAAGGGGGCTGAGATGATCCTCGCTCCTTGCGACTTCGATTTCGGCAGTCCGGCGGGGCGAGAGGCCCAACAGGCGAACGTCGTTGGCCTATCGACCTGTGCGTCGGATCCTCTCTACAGCGCGTGGACGCTCGGCGACAAGCAGTTCACACTCTCGATGTGGAACACCACGATGGGTGCGGTTGCGGCCGATCTCGCCAAGGAAAAAGGCTGGAAGACGGCCTATGTAGTCACGGACCAGTTCATCGCCTACACCAAGTCTCTGTCCAAGTATTTCGTTGCTCAATTCAAGGCCAATGGCGGCGAGATCCTCCTCGAGGATACTTACACCAACGGCGACAACAATTTCTCCGCCCAGCTCGCGCGCCTGAAGGCGCTCGGCAAGAAGCCGGATGTTATTTTCGTCTCGTCTTACGGAACAGATATCGGGATGATCATCCGTGCGCTCCGTGAGGTCGGTTACGATGCACCGGTTCTGGGCGGAGATGCCTATGACGACCCGGCCCTACATACGGCTCTGGGCGAGAAGATGGGCAACAACGTCTTCTTCGTCACGCATACCTGGATGGGGCCGGAGGCGCATCCGGACATGCCGAAATTCATCGGGCTTTATAAGGAAATGTTCAAGGAAGATCCTGACACGTCCTTCGTGGCAACAGGCTGGGACTCGATCATGCTGCTTGCTGAAGCCGTCAAGGCGGCAGGATCCACAGACGGTGATGCGGTTGCGAAGGCTCTCGAGGATGGCAGCTTCAAGCTCCTCACCGGAGAGCTCGACTATGGAACGGCAGCGGAAGGACATGTACCGAACAAGGCCGCGGTGGTTCTCGAGCTCAAGGGCGGCAAGCCCCAGTTTGTCGGCTGGCGCCGCCCCGAGCGCGTTCCCGCACCCTGATCTCCACGTTTCCCCCGGAGACAGCTCCGGGGGAAACAGCTAAGGCCCAGCTTTTGCGAGGCTCTTTTTCCGGAAAGTTTATGCCGAATCCCTCCCTTAAAGTTGTCGACGTCGCAGTCGAGTTCTCCGGTCTGCGCGCACTGAACGGTGTATCCCTGACCCTATCACCAGGCGAGATCGTCGGATTGATTGGCCCGAATGGGTCGGGCAAGACCACCATGATCAACGCGATGACCGGCCAGGTGCCGCTCGCAGGCGGGCAGGTCATGTTGGGCGACAAACAGATTTCTGGTCTCACGCCACGGAAAATCGCACTTGAGGGCCTTTCGCGATCATTCCAGATCGTTCGTTTGTTCAACAACATGACAGTGCTCGACAATGTCGAGTCCGCAGCGCTCGCGCATGGCTGCAGCCTGCGCGTCGCACGCGAGAAGGCGCAGACGCTGCTCGGCGAGTTTGGCCTTTCTCCTCGTGCGGATGATCTTGGGGCGAGCCTCAGTTACGGCGACAAGCGGCGCGTCGAGATCGCGCGCGCTCTGGCCGCCGATCCTGCCTTTCTGTTGCTGGACGAGCCTGCCGCAGGCATGAACGAGGCAGAGACGGAAGCTCTTCTTCACATCCTCGCGGGGCTCCCGAAAAGCCGCGGCCTTGGATTGCTCATCATCGATCATGACATGAGTCTGATCATGCGGCTCTGCGACCGGCTTCATGTTCTTGCATTCGGCAAGACGATCGCGGAAGGGAAAGCCGACGAAGTGCGTCGAAACCCGGCGGTGATCGAAGCCTATCTCGGATCGGAGGCTGCACGTGCTTGAAGTCGCCGATCTCGAAGTACGCTATGGCGCAATCAGGGCTGTGCGCGGCATTTCCCTGGCGGCGAAGCGCGGGGAGCTGATAACGTTGCTCGGCGCCAATGGCGCCGGGAAATCTACGACCATGATGTGCATCGCCGGAGCGCTCAAGGCATCGGCAGGCTCCATTCGGCTGGCGGGCGAAGACGTGACGTCGGCGGGCCCCGAGACGATGGTGCGAAAAGGGCTTGCGACCGTCACCGAAACGCGGGACGTATTTCCGGACCTCACCGTGTCGGAGAACCTGATGCTCGGCAGCTATATCCGGCGCCATGACCGGGTAGGGGTGGCTGAGGATCGGGAAAGGATGCTGGCCCTCTTTCCGCGCCTTGCCGAGCGCTCGGCCCAGCCGGCCGGAACCCTGTCGGGAGGCGAGCAGCAGATGCTCGTGATCGCAAGAGCGATGATGTCCCGTCCGAAGGTTCTGTTGCTCGATGAGCCGTCACTTGGTCTTGCGCCAGCCATTGTCGACCAGATCTTCGAGATGATCGGTGTTCTCAAGCGGTCGGGTCTCACCATCGTGCTGGTCGAGCAGAACATTGCCAAGGCGCTCGACGTCGCCGACCGAGCCTATGTGATGCGCCTCGGACGGATTGCGGCCTCCGGAACGGCGGACGAAATCAGTGCGGCCACTGATTTCAATGCGGTCTATCTCGGGGGGTGAAGACGTGACGTTTGCTCTGCAATTCCTGATCGACGTATTAAGTCTTGGCGGCGCATACGCGCTGATGGCGCTCGGCCTCGTCATCGTCTACGGCATTTTGAAGCTCGTGAACTTCGCCTATGGCGAGCTTATCATGGTGGCGGGCTACACGCTGTTTCTGGTGGGTGGATCCGGCTTGCCTTGGCTGGTGATGGCAGCGGTCGCAGTGCTGATGGCGATCGTCACCGGCATTTTCACCGACTATGTCGCGTTTCGCCCCGTGCGTGCCAAATCAGTCACAGCCGTGCTGATCACCTCCTTCGCGTTCTCGACCCTCCTTCAGAATGCGGCGCTCCTCTTCATTTCGCCGCGGCCTCGCAATGTTCCTTTGCCGGCGGCCTTCTCCCAGACTGTCGAGATTGCGGGCGTGATCACGCCTGTGCGAAACCTGATCACGATCGCGGCAGCCGTCGTGCTGCTCGGCGTGTTCGCCTTTCTGATGCGCCGCACAGTGCTCGGCATCGCCATGCGGGCGGCGGCAACAAATTTCACCATGGCGCGAATGCTGGGAGTGCCCGCCAACTTGATCATCTCGTCGGCCTTCGCGATCAGTGGCCTCCTGGCCGGGATCGTCGGCATTCTTTGGATCGGCAGGATCGGAACCGTCGTGCCGGGGATCGGCAACGAGCCTCTCCTCGTCGCATTCATCGCTACCGTGATCGGCGGCATGCGGAGCCTGGGCGGCGCGGTGCTCGGCGGGTTCCTGCTCGCGTTCATCGATACGACACTCAATTACACGCTGAGTCAGGAACTCCTGAAGTTCCGGGACGCATTCACCTTCAGCCTTGTCATCCTGATCCTGTTGTGGCGACCCGAGGGCCTTCTCAAAGGTCCGGCGACCGGTCAACGCACCTGAGGCCGCTATGTCCCGTCATCTGCTTACCATCGCAATCCTCGCTGGCCTGGTTCTCCTGCTCGTCGCAGGTGTAGAGGCCCTCGGCATTCGTGTCTTCAATCGTATTGCAACAAACCTTTGCATTTCTCTGGTCCTTGTTCTCGGACTGCAGATCTTCATGGGAAACTCGGGGATTCTGTCGTTCGCACATATCGGTTTCATGGGCGTCGGTGCGTATACCTCCGCTGTCCTCACGATCCCGGCGCAAATGAAGGGAATGGCCCTTCCGGACCTTTATGGCGTGCTGCAGGGCATCCAATTGTCGCCTTATATTGCAATAATTATCGGCGGTCTCGTGGCGGCGGCGGTCGCGGCGGTGCTGTCCTATCCGTTGATGAGGCTCTCCGATGCCGCAGCCGTCATCACGTCCTTCGCGCTTCTGGTCGTGCTGCATACGGTCATGACGAACTGGAGCAACGTCACCAACGGACCACGGACATTGTTCGGCGTGCCCCGCGCGACGGATCTCCCGCTCGCAGCCGCCGTTGCGGTCCTGGCAGTCGTCGCGGCGCTCGCATTCAAGGAATCACGCACAGGACGATTGCTCCGGGCAAGCCGCGACGACGAGGTCGCGGCAGGTGCGTTGGGCGTCCACATTTCCCACCTGCGGTGGCGGGCCTTTGTGCTTGCAGCTTTCGTCGCTGGAATCGGTGGCGCCCTCTGGGGTCACTTCATCACGTCGTTTTCGCCGAATGCCTTTTATCTGCGTGAAACCTTCGTGATCCTTGGAATGCTTGTCATCGGCGGCGCCAATACGGTGACCGGCGCCGTGATCGGCACGTTTCTCGTGACGGGTGCCTTCGAAAGCCTCAGAGCGATCGAGGGGGCTCTCAACAGCGCGAGGATCTTCAGAGAGCAGGTGATCGGCGTCACGGAAGTTGTTCTTGCTCTCGCAATGATCGCCATTCTTATTTTCAGGCCGGGCGGCTTGTTCCCGACCCGTGAGATCGGTGCTCTCCTGGCCCGCAAGTTTACAAAACGGAAACACGCGTCATGAACTGGAAAACTGCTTACCGCTCCTTCTATTACGCCAACGCCGAGGAGCCCGCTGATATCCGTCTCAACCCGTTGACCACGGCTCTCCTGGTCATCGACATTCAGAACACATATCTCGAGGACAAGGATACCCCGGAGGAGACGGAGCGCTGGCGCCCCTTCTACGAGCGGATGCGGAATACCGTGATCCCGAATACCGCGCGGCTGATCGAAGAGTGCCGTCAACGGGGCGTCGAGGTCATCTTCGCGCGTATCGCCTGCCTCAAGCCGGATGGCCGTGACCGTTCGCTCAGTCAGAAAAAGCCCGGTTTCAACTATCTCCTACTCCCGAAGGACCGCCCTGACGCACAGGTCGTGCCGGAACTGGAGCCGCGGGCCGACGAGATCGTGGTCCTGAAGACGACGGACAGCGCCCTGACGGGTACGAACCTGCGGTTGGTTCTGCACAATATGGGCATCAAGGACGTGATCGTCACAGGCATCTTCACCGATCAATGCGTATCGTCGACAGTCAGAAGCCTCGCGGACGAAAGCTATGGCGTCGTCGTTGTCGATGATTGCTGTGCAGCCGCCACGATGGAACTGCACCATCGCGAACTGGAGATCATTAACATGATCTACTGTCATGTCGTGCAGTATGACGAACTGCTCGGGTTCTTCGAGTAAATCCTGTCTACGGGAAGGACGGCTTGCGATGAGCCTTTATGAGCGCGATCAACAAGCCCTTTCGAGCATGTCGTTCCTGCGCTTCTTCCCTCAGGCAGCCGTCGGCGGCGAGGGCGCGTATCTCATCGACGATCAGGACAGAAGGCTTCTCGACCTCTCGGCGTCCTGGGGCGCAGCCAGCCTCGGGCACTCCCATCCTGCGGTGCGCGCAGCAGTGGATCGAGCCCTCGCGAGCCAGGCAGGCGCGAGCCATCTATCCGGGGCGAACCTCCCGGCAGTCGCATTGGCTGAGCGTTTGCTGTCGATCGTTCCCCAACGGGCTGCCGGACGAGTCTGGCTTGGCCATTCCGGGTCTGATGCCAACGAGACTGTGGCCCGGGCGGTCGTGGCGGCCACGGGCCGGGCCAGGATCATCGCGTTCCAGGGCGCCTATCACGGCGGCACCGTAGGGTCCATGGCCGTTTCCGGCCATCCGACGCAAGCCAGTGCCCAGAGATCGGCCGGCCTGACATTGATCCCCTATCCGAATCCCTACCGCGATGGAGGAGAGAATCACGCGATGGCTGCTGCGCTCAGCGATCTTGAGGATCTGCTGGCAGGGCCGGTACCGCCGGGAGAGGTTGCGGCGCTTTTCCTGGAGCCGATCCAGTCCGACGGCGGGATGGTGGTTCCGCCCCAGGAATTCTTTAGGCAGGTCGAAGCCCTATGCCGCCACCACGGCATCCTTATCGTAGCCGACGAGGTCAAGGTCGGGCTCGGGCGGACGGGCCGCCTGCATGCCTTCCAGCATTTCGGCATCGAACCCGATATCATTGTGTTCGGGAAGGGACTGGGCGGCGGCCTTCCGATTTCAGCCGCAGTCGGGCCGACCCCGATCATGAACCACAGCGCTGCGTTCTCGTTTCAGACTGTCCACGGCAATCCGGTCTGTGCATCTGCCGCCTTGGCTGTGCTCGATACGATTGAAGAGCAAGGACTCGCATTGCACGCCGCCGATGTCGGGGAGCATCTGAAGAACCTGCTCACCGGTCTTCAAAACCGGCACTCTCTCATTGGAGATGTGAGAGGAAAAGGATTGGCACTCGGGGTCGAACTGGTCAGCGACCGGGAGACGAAGTCACCTGCCAAGCAGCAGGCGGCGAAGGTGGCATACCGCGCCTTCGAACTTGGGCTCGTTCTCTACTATGTCGGGATCAATTCCAATGTGCTTGAAATGACGCCATCGCTCCTCCTCACCCATGAAGAAGCGACCAGGGCCGTGGAGATCCTGGACCACGCTCTCATGGATGTTGCCGAAGGCAGAGTTGACGACGCGTTAGTAGCCCGCTTCGCCGGCTGGTAGGATGAAGTGCTCATCCGCATCCGAGCCAAGGTGGCGGTGGCAACACGGGTCGTGATCCTCAAGAGCAGGCCGCAAGGTTGCCGAGGAGCTCACGGGTGGCCTCGATGCGACATGCTGGCCCATATGGTGATGACAGGGCGAAAGCCATAGAGCATTTTCGGCGAAGTGGCTCCGGTTCGCCGTCAAAAATGCGGCACATCCCAGAAGAGATATGACTCCACGCAACTGGAAACAGCGCTAACCGGCGTAAAGATCGGCCGCACCGGGCGAGCGAGACTCACGATGCTTGCAACCAGGAACGCGGGCTGGCTTGACCCGACGGCGCGCCGGACAATGTCCGGCAGAGGTCCTCCATCGAGGCCAAGTTGTGAATGGGCCGGAACTCGTCGACATGGGGCAGCATCGCGCGGATGCCCGAAGCACGGGCCTCGAACGCGTCGAACCGGAGGAGCGGGTTAAGCCATATGAGGCGGCGGCTGGAGCGCTTGAGCCGATCCATCTCGAAAGTCAGTTCTCCAGTCACCTCCCGCTCGAGGCCATCGGTAAACAGCAGCACGACGGCGCCTTGCCCGAGCACCCGACGAGACCAATGGCGGTTGAAGGCATGCAGCGCATGAGCGATCCGCGTTCCGCCCTCCCAGTCCTGCACGCGTCGCGATGCGCGCGCGAGGGCCTCGTCGGGATCTCGGCTCGTCAGCTCACGGCTGATATTGGTCAGGCGGGTAGCGAAGACGAAGGAGTGAACACGCCGCCTCTTCTCGGCTACGGCATGCAGAAAATGCAGGAAGAGCCGGGAATACTCCGCCATCGATCCGGAGATGTCCATGAGCGCCACGACAGGGGCATGCCGAACGGTGGGAGAACAATAGGCCAGATCGATTCCGGCGCCTCCTCCGCGCAATGACCGCCGGAGAGTTCTGCGCAGATCAATCCGTCGTCCTCTCGGGTCCAACCGGAAGCGGCGGGTGGTCATCTCGTCGTCCGGCAGAGACATCTCGGCAATGAGACGCTTGGCCTGCGCAATTTCGGCAGCCGACATCTGCGCGAAATCCTTCGCATTCAGGACCTCCCGCTCTGAGACCGTGAGACGGGCGGAGAATTCGGTTCTCTCGACCGTCTCCGACTTCTCCTGCCGGGGTGTAGCCAGCGCCTCGGCAATACGCAGGGCGCCCGCCTGGGGCTTCTTCTCCTCCTGTCCTCCGGGGGCAATCGGCGACATCTGGGCCATGAGCTTCTCGATCAGCGCGCGCCGTCTCCAGAAGATCCTGAACGCCTGGTCGAAAAGGATGCTGTGCTCATGCCGTTTCACGAAGACGGCATGAAGCGTCCAGTAGAAGTCCTCGCGTGTTCCGATCCGGGCGGCTTCGACCGCTGCGATCGCATCGAGAACCGCGCCAGGGCCTACAGGCACGCCGGCATTGCGCAAAGCCCGCCCGAAATAAACGATATTGTCCGCAAGGCGCCCCTCGCCACGTGCAGCCGAGGGGCCGCTCACGCCGAAGTCCTCAGCGCGTCTTGAATGCGGTCGAGCATTTCCTTCGCCCGGCTGCCCTGCATCCTCTGGATATCGTCCTGGTACTTCAGGAGCACGCCGAGCGTGTCCGAGACGAGCGCCGGATCGAGCGCCACCGCGTCAAGTTCCACGAGGGCCGAGGCCCAGTCGAGCGTTTCCGCCACGCCCGGCGCCTTGAACAGGTCCTCCTTGCGGATCGCCTGCACGAACCCGACGATCTCCCGCGACAGCCGCTCCGGCACCTCCGGAACCCGGCTCCGCAGGATGGCGAGCTCCCGCTCCGCATCCGGATAATCGACCCAGTGGTACAGGCAGCGGCGCTTCAGCGCATCGTGGATTTCCCGCGTGCGATTCGATGTGATGATCACGATGGGCGGATATTCCGCCTTGATGGTGCCGAGCTCCGGAATCGTGACCTGGAAATCGGACAGCACCTCAAGCAGAAAGGCCTCGAAGGCCTCGTCGGTGCGGTCGAGTTCGTCGATGAGCAGAACCGGTGCCCCGGCGCTCTGAGGCTCGAGAGCTTGCAGGAGCGGCCGCTTCACCAGGTACCGTTCCGAGAACAGGTCGCTCTCGAGCACATCGCGGTCGACCGTTCCTCCGGCTTCGGCAAGCCGAATCGCCATCATCTGCCCGGCATAGTTCCACTCGTAGACGGCCGAGGCGACGTCGAGGCCTTCGTAGCATTGTAGGCGGATGAGATGCCGTCCGAGACCTCGTGACAGCACCTTCGCGATCTCCGTCTTGCCGACACCTGCTTCCCCTTCGAGGAAGAGTGGGCGTCCGAGCCTCAATGCCAGAAAGAGAACTGTCGCGAGGGGACGGCCGGCGACATAGCCTTCGTTTTCCAGCAGGATCAATGTGTCGTCGATGGAACCGGGGTGGTCGGCCACGGGCTTTGCTGCTCCTCATGGGCATGATGCCCGGGCAGCGCCCGGGCATCGGCTTCGATGTGGCTCGGATCGGGTGCGCCTAAGATCGCGCGGCAGCCGCCTGTACCGCCCGGCGCGCCATGACTCCGACGAGGTGAGCCCGGTAGGCGGCATCCGCATGGATGTCGCTGTTCATTTCGTCCTCCGGCACGGCGATGCCGTCGAGGGCCTCGGCGGCGAAGTTCCGGCTCAAGGCCTCTTCCATCTCCGGGAGCCGGAACACGCCGTTGGACCCGGCTCCGGTCACGGCGACCCGCACGCCATCGGCGTGCCGGGCCACGAAGACGCCAACCAGGGCATAGCGGGAGGCCGGGTTGCGGAACTTGGCATAGGCAGCCTGCGCGGGAACGGGGAACGAGATCCGGGTGATGATCTCGCCTTCGTCCAAGGCCGTCGTGAAGATGCCCTGGAAGAAGTCGTCAGCCGTGATCTTCCGCTTGTCCGTGACGATCGTGGCGTTCAAGGCGAGGCACGCTGCCGGGTAATCCGCAGAAGGATCGTTGTTGGCAATCGAGCCCCCGATGGTGCCACGGTTGCGCACATGAGGATCGCCGATGAGTTCGGCCAGTTCGGCGAGAGCCGGAATGGCTGCACGAACATCGGCCGAACTTGCCACCTCGGCATGCTTCATCATGGCGCCGATCGTGATCGCATCGCCGGATCGCTGGATACCGCGAAGTTCCGCGATCTGGCCGAGATCGATCAGGTTGGCTGGCGCTGCGAGCCGCAGCTTCATAGTCGGCAGAAGCGTGTGCCCACCAGCCAGGAACTTGGCGTCCTCGGACCGGGTCGCGAGGTCCGCAGCCTGCTCGACGCTCGTGGGGTGGTGGTATTCGAACGCGTACATGCCTGTCCTCCCTTATTCCGCCGCCACGGGCATGCGGGCTTTCTGAGCCGCCCGCCAAACAGCCTGGGGCGTTGCCGGCATTGCGATGTCCTCATGGCCGAGGGCATCCGTGATGGCGTTGATGACCGCGGGCGGGGCCGCGATGGCGCCGGCCTCGCCGCAGCCCTTGATCCCAAGCGGGTTCGAGGGGCAGGGTGTCACGGTCATGCCGACCTGGAAGGACGGCAGGTCGATGGCGCGCGGCATGCAATAATCGTTGAAGCTGGCGGTCACGAGCTGGCCGCTCTGGTCATACACGGCCCCTTCGAGAAGCGCCTGCCCGACCCCCTGCGCGATGCCGCCATGGACCTGGCCTTCGACGATCATCGGGTTGATGATCACCCCGAAATCGTCAACCGCCGTCCAGCGCTCGATCTTGGTTACGCCCGTGTCGGGATCGATCTCCAGCTCGCAGATATGAACGCCCGCCGGAAACGTGAAATTGGTGGGGTCGTAGAATGCCCCCTCCTTCAAGCCGGGCTCCAGATCCTGGCCGGAGAACTTGTGGGCGATGTAAGCCTGGAGGGCGACCTCGCCGAAGCCGAGCGCCCGATCCGTGCCGGCAACGCCGAACTTGCCGTCCTTGAACTCGATGTCCCCCTCGGAGGCCTCGAGAACATGGGCCGCGACTTTCCTGCCCTTGGCGATGACCTTGTCGAGAGCCTTCGCGATGGCCGACATGCCCACAGCACCGGACCGCGATCCGTAGGTTCCCATGCCGAACTGCACTTTGTCGGTGTCGCCATGCACGATGCTGACCTGATCGATGGGAATTCCGAGCCGGTCCGAAACGAGCTGGGCGAAGGTGGTCTCATGACCCTGGCCGTGGCTGTGAGAACCTGTGAGCACCTCGACGGATCCCGTCGGATTCACGCGCACTTCGGCGGATTCCCACAATCCCACACCGGCACCCAGCGAACCGACCGCCTGGGAGGGAGCGATGCCGCAGGCCTCGATATAGCTCGAGAACCCAATGCCCCGCAGCTTGCCGCGGCGGGCGCTCTCCTGCTTGCGCTGCTGAAAGTTCTTGTAGTCGGCAATCTCCAGCGCCTTGTCGAGCGAGGCGGCGTAATCGCCCGTGTCGTAGGTCATGATGACCGGTGTCGCATGCGGGAACTGTGTGATGTAGTTCTTGCGGCGGAACTCGGCCGGATCCTGACCGAGCTCGCGGGCGGTCTTCTCGACGAGCCGCTCGACCACGTAGGTGGCTTCAGGCCGCCCCGCGCCGCGATAGGCATCGACCGGCGCGGTGTTCGTATAGACCGCATCCACCTCGCAATAAATGGCTGGAATATCGTACTGGCCCGACAGGAGCGGCGCATAAAGATAGGTCGGCACCGAGGACGAGAAGGTGGAGAGATAGGCGCCGAGATTGGCGGTGGTGTGAACCCGAAGACCCAGGATCTTGCCGTTTTCGTCGGTCGCCATCTCCGCATGGGTCACGTGATCGCGGCCATGGGCGTCGGACAGGAAGGCCTCCGTGCGGTCGGAGGTCCATTTCACCGGCCGTTTCACCTTCTTCGCCGCCCAGACGCAGACCGTCTCCTCGGCATAGATGAAGATCTTCGACCCGAACCCGCCGCCCACATCCGGAGCGATGACGCGCAGCTTGTGTTCGGGCGCAACCCCGATGAAAGCCGACAGAACGAGGCGCGCCACGTGGGGGTTCTGGCTCGTCGTGTAGAGAGTGTAATTGTCGGTGCCGGGATCGTACTCGCCAACGGCCGCACGGGGTTCGATGGGATTCGGCACGAGCCGGTTGTTGACGAGGTCGATCTTCGTCACGTGCTTGGCTCGCGCGAAGGCCGCTTCGGTCTCGTCCTTATTGCCGAGATGCCAGTTGAACACCGTGTTGTCGGGCGAGACGTCGTGCACCTGGACCGGCGCCTTCGCGGCCTCGGCGGTGTCGACGACGGCTGGCAGCACCTCGTAATCGACCACGATGGCTTCTGCGGCATCCTTGGCCTGAGCGAGGGTTTCGGCAATCACCACCGCCACATGGTCGCCCACGTAGCGCACCTTGCCCTGTGCGAGCGCCGGGTGCGGTCCCGCCTTCATCGGCGAACCGTCCTTGGAATGAATCATCCAGCCGCAGATGAGGCCTCCGATCTTGTCGGCCGCGAGATCGTCGCCAGTGAAGACGGCGACGACACCCGGCATGATCGTGGCAGGACCCGTGTCGATCGAGCGGATCCTCGCGTGAGCATACGGCGAGCGGAGGAAATACGCGTAGGCCTGGCCAGGTCGGTTGAAGTCGTCGACGTAGCGTCCCTGGCCGGTGACGAAACGCTGATCCTCTTTCCGGCGTACGGGAGCGCCGATGCCTGTTGCGGTCATGAAATCCTCCCTTGTCTTCGTTGACTCTCAGGTAGGCGGGGAGTGAAGCGGCACCTCGGACAACGCCTTGGAGAAAGGCGCCCGTCCAGAGGCTCGCCTGCACCGTGCGCCTGCTCGTGAGAGCGCCCTGCCTTGTACGAGCGTATCGCGCAGCCTTACTCGGCTGCCTGCCGAAGAGGCGCCTGAGCCATCGCCTGCGCTCCGGCGGCAACGGCCTTGACGATGTTGTGATAACCCGTGCACCGGCACAGATTGCCTTCCAGTTCGGCCCGGATGGTCTGCTCGTCGAGACCGTTTCCCTTGCGGGCGACGATGTCGATGGCCGACATGATCATGCCCGGCGTGCAGTACCCGCATTGAAGGCCGTGATGCTCACGGAAGGCCGCCTGCATCGGGTGCAGTTCGCCGCCCTGGGCGATCCCCTCGATGGTGGTGACGACGCTTGCGTTCGCCTGGACGACAAGAGTCGTGCAGGCCTTCACGGCCTGGCCGTTCAAGTGGACGACGCAGGCGCCGCACTGGCTGGTGTCGCAGCCCACATGGGTTCCGGTGAGCCGTAGATTGTCGCGGAGAAACTGAACGAGCAGGGTGCGGGGATCGACGTCTGCGGTGACGGATTGACCGTTCACCGTCAGTGAGACGGTGGTCATGCGTGATTTCCTCCTCAGGAGCCGGCAACCCGGCCAACCTTAAGGTGGTCTCAGGCACCGACAGGCATTTTTGTTGGACGACCGCACGGATGCGTTCCGTCGGTATCGAGTGTGTACCGCCCTCTTCGAGCGGTCAAGTATATCGGAGACAGGTGCCGAATGAATCGGACCCGACTAGGCCGGCGTCTCCGCCGGAGACAGGATCCTGGCGAAATTGGCGAAGAATTCGTCGGCGTATTTCTTGGCGACGCCGTTGATCAGACGCCCGCCGAGCTGAGCGATCTTGCCGCCCACATTCGCCTCCACGTCGTAGACCAGCCTGGTCCCGCCGTCGACATCTTCGAGACGTACCTTCGCGCCGCCCTTGGCCCATCCGGCGACGCCGCCCTGGCCTTCGCCGCTGATGGTATACCCGTTCGGGGGGTCGAGATCGCCGAGGGTGACGCCGCCCTTGAACGTCGCCTTCACGGGTCCGACCGAGACCTTGGCCGTCGCCTGGAATTCCGTATCGCTGATCTTCTCCAGCTCCTGGCAGCCGGGAATGGCGGCCTTCAGAACCTCGGGATCGTTGAGGGCCGCCCACACCGTCGCCCGATCGGCGGGAAGCGTGACTTCGCCCTGCATCGTCATGGCCATGCTGATTCCTCCTTCGGTCAGCCCCGGTGCCAGAGTAAGGGCAAATCCGGCGGCTCGTCACCTGCCAAGCATTGCTGCCATGCCTGATGAACGGGGTAGCGCTGACGGATTACGGATCGCTGGCCGCGCCGCTGGTCTCGGCAGACTCCGCCTTGGCGAGCGCTTCGGCAACGGCGTCGAAGGTGAGAAGGATCGAGGCGTGACGGGCCTTGAGATCCCGTGCCGGCTCCAGGAGGGCGAGATCCGCCCATTTGCCGGACGGTGGCGTCCCGCCGGCCTTCAACATCCGGTGCATCTCCTCTCGAACGGCCTTGAGATCCTCGACCGTGGAGCCGATCACATGGCGTGCCATGATCGACGAGGAGGCTTGGCCGAGGGCACAGGCCTTCACCTCGTGAGCGAAGGCGCTGACGACGTCCCGGTCGAGTTTCACATAGACCGTGACGGTCGATCCGCACAGTTTCGAATGCGCCTTCGCGCTGGCATCCGCATCCGACAGGGTTCCCAGAAGCGGGATGTCGGCCGCGAATTCCAAGATGCGCCGGCTGTAGATATCGTTCAGCATCCTGCCCGCGAGCCATCCGACGGTGGTGCTTGTTCGACGTGGATCAGACGCCTCATCGCAGCGCCTGTCAATGCTCGGGTCGTTGTCCGTATGCATGAGCCGTCGCATGCCGGTTGCGCTTCGCGGGCCGGTGGTGGCAGTATCGATCACCGAGCATTGCTCGCAGGCTCCTCATCCCGCGTGGAAATCTTATGCTTTCGACCGAAACGGATATCCTGAAGACGGCAGAAGCCTGGAGGCGCGAGGGCCGGGGGGTCGCGATCGCGACCGTGGTCGAGACCTGGGGATCGGCGCCTCGCCCGGTCGGGAGCCATCTGGTGATCGACGAAGACACGAGCTTCCTCGGTTCCGTATCCGGGGGCTGCGTCGAGGGCGCGGTCATCACCGAGGCGCTGGATGTCATCGCCGATGGAAAGCCGCGGATGCTCGAGTTCGGAGTCGCCGACGAGACCGCCTGGCAGGTCGGACTGTCCTGCGGAGGGCGGATCAAGGTGTATGTGGAGCGGGTGGATTAGGATGTTCGGCTGTTCTCAATGCTGCCGTACATCGCCGCTTCGTCGCAGAGGCGAGGGCACGGCATGCGCCTGAGCCTCCTGTCCGACCTCAATGCCGAGCGCGCGGCGCGACGTGCCGCCGTCCTCGTGACCGAGCTCATCTCCGGCGAGCAGCGCCTCGTTCGGGAGGCCGAGATCGGAAGCGACCCGCTGGCCGAGGCATTGCGGGAAAGGCTGCGCCAAGGCAAGAGCGGTCTCGTCGATCAGGGCGGCCGCCAGTTCTTCCTGACCGTGCAGGCCCCGCCCGTGAGAGTGATCGTGATCGGCGCCGTGCATATCAGTCAGGCGCTGGCGCCCATGGCCAGGGGCGTGGATTTCGACGTCACCATCATCGATCCCCGCACGGCCTTCGCGACTCCCGAGCGCTTTCCGGATGTGCCGGTGCTGGCCGAATGGCCCGACGCCGTGCTGCCGGAGATGCGCATCGACCGTTATACGGCCGTGGTGGCGCTGACCCATGATCCGAAGATCGACGATCCCGCGCTCCTCGCGGCCCTCCGCTCGGAATGCTTCTATATCGGCGCGCTCGGCTCGCGCAAAACCCATGCGCGCCGCGTTCAGCGCCTGACCGATGCCGGCTTTGCCGAAGCGGACCTCGCCCGCATCCATGCTCCGATCGGCCTCGATATCGGGGCCGTTTCTCCTGCGGAGATCGCCGTCTCGGTGCTGGCCGAGATCGTCGCGACCCTGCGCCAAGATCGGAGGCGCCCGGCGTGAAGTTCGGCCCTGTTCCGGTGGAGGAGGCCGTCGGCGCCCTTGCAGCTCATGGGGTGCGTGCCGGCGAAACGGTGGTGAAGAAGGGAACCCTCGTCTCGCCCGACATCGCGCAACGGCTGAAGCAGGCCGGTGTCGAGACGATCATCGCAGCCCGGTTCGAACCCGGTGACGTCCCCGAGAACGAGGCGGCCGTCCGGCTCGCCCGCGCTCTTGCCGGGGATAACGTCATGGTCGAAGCACCCTTCACGGGGCGCTCCAATCTCCATGCCGAGACTGCGGGCGTTCTCCTGATCGACGTCGCAGCCATCGGCGGGCTCAATTCCGTCGACGAGGCCATGACGGCCGCCACCTTGCAGGCCTACAAGCCGGTCGTCGCGGGCGAGATGATCGGCACCGTCAAGATCATCCCCTATGCGGTTCCGGAGGTTCTGCTGCAGAAGGGGATTGCCCAGGCGGGCAAGAGCGCCTTGCGTGTCGCGCCCTATCTGCGCCGTTCGGTCGGCGTTGTTTCAACACTTCTTCCGGGGCTCAAGCCGAGCATGGTCGACAAGACCCTCACCGTGCTGTCGAGACGGCTGGAGCCGGCACAGGCAACGATCGTGCTCGATCGTCGCGTGCCTCACGAGGCGGCCGCCTTGGCGCAGGAGCTCGCCGACCAAGCGCGCGGCGAACCGCAGCTCATCGTCATCTTCGGCGCTTCGGCCATCGCGGACCGCCGTGACGTCATCCCATCCGCCATCGAGATGGCCGGCGGGCGGGTGGAGCATTTCGGCATGCCGGTCGACCCCGGAAACCTGCTCCTCATCGGATTCATCGCCGGCAAGCCCGTCATCGGCGCCCCGGGTTGTGCCCGGTCTCCGAAGGAAAACGGGTTCGATTGGATTCTGCACCGCCTTCTGGCGGACGTGCCCGTGACGCGTGCCGACATCATGTCCCTTGGCGTCGGAGGGCTTCTCATGGAGATCGTCTCGCGTCCACAACCGCGCGAGGGTGGCGAAAGCGAGGGTGAGGAATGAGCCGGACAACGGGCGATGTGGCGGCCATTCTTCTGGCGGCTGGCCGCGGCACGCGCTTCGGCGACGAGCCGAAGCTGCTGGCGCAGATCGACGGCAAGGCCCTGGTTCGCCATGCGGCCGAGGCCGCAATCCGCTCCACGGCCGATCCGGTCATCGTGGTGACCGGCCATCGCGGCGAGGATGTCCGGGCGGCGCTCGCCGAGCTTCCGGTTCGGATCGCCCACAACGGCCTGTTCGCTCAAGGACTCTCCACATCCCTGAAGGCCGGGTTCTCCGCGCTCCCGCGGTCGGCCCGCGCGGCCGTGATCCTCCTTGCAGACATGCCGTTCGTGAAAACCGATCTCATCGACGGTCTCGTGGCCGGCTGGCACGAGAAACGAGAGCCGGCAGCTCTGGTCCCGACATGGAACGGCCGGCGTGGGAACCCCGTCTTGATCTCGCGCGAGCTCGAAGTTCTGATCCAGGGCCTTTCCGGAGATGTCGGGGCAGGTCCGATCCTGCGTGGAAGGACGGATGTCGTGGAATGGCCGACCACGGATCCGGCGGTCGTTCAGGACATCGACACGAGGGAGGAACTCGCCAGACATCGGTTCTGACCCGCCGGGAATGCGAATGGGATGACCTCCGCCGACCCCACGATTCTAAGATCAGACACCCCAAGGCACCGTCAAGTTGACCCGCAGGTGGCCGGATCCGGGCATCCGTGAGGGATGATGCCGCTTCGCCATTCCCGCTATGGTCGCTACCGCTTCCCGGCTGACGTGATCAGCTACGCCGTCTGGTTGTACTTCCGGTTTCCACTGAGCCTGCGCATGGTGGCGGAGATGCTGGCCGCCCGAGGGATCCTGGTCAGTCATGAGACGGTGCGGCAGCGGGCGCTGAAGTTTGGCCAGGGCTTTGCCAATCAGATCCGCCTCCGTCTGCCCGCATCCGGAAACAAATGGCACCTGGATGAGGTTGCCATGAACAATCATCAGCCGACCCGGCGACGCGAGCGGATCATGAAGCGCTTCAGGTCAGCCGGGCACGCACAACGCTTCCTTTCAGTCCACGATCAAGTGGCCAGCCTCTTCCGCCGCTCCGCCAAAAGCAACGCCTCTGATCGGCGCCAGTCCCGCGCCCGAGCCTTCACGGTTTGGGCCGAGGTGACAAACATTGCGGCGGGCTTCTGATCTGCCAATCCAGGGAGGCGCGTTGCCCCCAGCTCGTTAAATCGGCGGTGCCTGGCGCCGCGCCAACGCGCAGCAATGTCCTGAGGCATGAAGCGGGCTCGCTCTGTGCAAGCTATGGGTTCGCGATCCTCAGCTCGTCCAAGTGCACGACCTGTCGGCGCACGGGCTCACCATTCCCGCTCCGCAAGGAGAGGGTGACCGTTCGTTCCCACCAATCCACATCGATTGTGCCGAAGTTCGGGGCGCCATAGATCGCGCCGAGCCGGTTCGGACCCTCCTCCCTGTTGCCGGGGAAGACCTGGTTGATACCGCTAGAGGTGATCTCGATGAGAGAATAGGGCGTCGCCGTGGTCTCGCGGTACAGGCCGCCGACGTGGCGATCGCCCGATAGCAGGATCACACCACTTGCGGCGGTTGAGCGAATGAGGTCGTAGAGGCGCTGACGCTCGCGCGGGAGGTTACCCCAGCGCTCCCAGCCATGCCCCTCGGCCACCACCTGAATCGACGACACGATGAGGCGCACATCGGCGGGCTCGCGAAGGCGCTCGGCCAGCCACGACCACTGTGCCTCACCCAGCATCGTCTTGGCCGGGTCCTCGTCCGGCAGATAGCGCTCGCGACCGGCGGCATTGCGCTGGTCCGTGGGCTTGAGGGAGGAGCGGAAGAAGCGGGTGTCGAGCAGAATCACCTGCACCCGCTGCCCGTCGGGCCCAAAGGTCTGGCTGTGGTAGATCCCCTCCCGCTGGTGGCGCACATCCGACGGCGGCACGTTCCAGAACTGCAGGAAGAGCCGCTGGGCGTCGTGGCGGCCGGCGAACTCGGCGCCCGCATCATTCTTGCCATAGTCATGATCATCCCACGTGGCGAGATGCGGGATGGCGCTCCTAAGCCGCGCCATTCCTGATATCTGAGCCGCCTGGGCATACGACTCTTGCAGGCTCTGGATCAGCTCCCCATCCGGCACAACACGCTCTTGACGAACGTCGCCATAGACGTTGTCGCCGACGAACAGGAACAGTTGGGGCTGGTAAGCCAGGACCGCATCCCAGATTGGCTGAGGCTTCTCCTCGTCGGCGCAGGAGCCGAAGGCGATCCGCGTGAGAGGGGAGGGCACATCCTGAGCATGAAGAGGGTCAGGCAGCAACCATACGAACAGGATCGCGAGAATGAGAAGCGGCATATCGGCTCCCTCCGCAGGAGAGTTTCTCCGGGTTGCATGGCCAGTTTGTGACAGGCGACCATCTGTTGAGCTGGATGTTGACATCACTCTTGATGACCTCACGACCCCTTGGGCTGCCACTTGACCGACACGGATCCCGCTGACGGGGCTCCAGCGCCCTGGACCAGGAGGCACAGGATCGGGTCCGAAGCCCGAGCCAAGTGCCCCTGGCGCCGCATCCGACACCGGATTAGCATCCCACTCATGCCCCTTCAGGAGCAGCCACCCTGCGGTAAGCTCGTTCTTGCAAGACTCCTCAGAAAGCGAGGCCCATGACGATTTCACCCGCTGTTGCGCTTACCCAGGCACTGATCCGCCAGAACACCATCAATCCTCCTGGCAACGAGGCTCGATGCGCAGTCCTCGTGGCCAAGCGGCTGGAGGAGAATGGCTTTACTGTCACGGCAGTCCCGTTCGGAAAGGAGCGTACGAATCTGATCGCACGCATCGGTGGCCGGGATGCCCTGCCGCTTGCCTTTACCGGCCACCTGGACACGGTGCCTCTTGGCTCGCAGCCGTGGTCGGTCGACCCGTTCGGTGGCGACGTCGAGGGCGACCGAGTGTATGGCCGCGGCTCCAGCGACATGAAGGGCGGCGTTGCTGCTTTTGTCGAAGCCTGCATCGCCCACCGGACTACGCTGGAAAGGGGTCCTGGCACCGTGCTGATCATCACCGCCGGTGAGGAGACTGGTTCAGAAGGGGCCTATCATCTGTGCCAGCAGGAAGGGCTTCTGGGCGCCGCCGGTGCCCTGATTGTCGCCGAGCCTACATCCAATACACCGCTTGTCGGTCACAAGGGAGCCTTGTGGCTGAAGGCAGTCGCACGGGGCGTGACCGCGCACGGCTCTATGCCGGAGAAAGGGGAGAACGCGGTCGTCAAAGCAGCGCATGCGGTCATGAAGCTGACTGACTTTGACTTCAACGTGCAGCGACACGGGGTGTTGGGCGGTCCGACGCTGAACATCGGTACCTTCCACGGCGGATTGAACACCAACTCGGTTCCCGACTATGCCGAAGTGAGCCTCGATATCCGCACTGTGCCGGGCCAGGCGCATGTTTCCGTGCGCGAGATGGTCGGGAGCTTTCTGGGCGATGCGATGGAAATATCGCCGATCATCGACGTGCCGGCCGTGTGGACCGATCCCGGCGACCCGTGGATCCGGCGGGTCTTCGAGATCATGGCCCCGCTCTTGGGAGCGATGCCCGCGCCGCAGGGTGCAACCTACTTCACGGACGCGTCGGCGCTAACCCCGGCCATGGGCAGGCCGCCAACCGTCATTCTCGGCCCTGGGGAGGCGGCCATGGCGCACCAGACGGATGAGTACTGCCTCATCTCGCGCATCGATCAGGCCGTGGAGGCCTATGGCCGGTTGATTGAGGATTGGTCCAAATGACTGGGCTTCCGACCGCCCCTGAAGCCGCGCAACGGATCGCTGGTGGCAACCTCACCAGCGAGGCTCTGGTCCGCGCCTGCCCGGACCGCATTGGTGAGCGCGAGCCTCGGGTGCAGGCATGGCGGATAGCTGAGGATGAAGAAGTTCGCGTCTGCGGCCGGACTGGGTATTCTATGCCCCTGGCTGGGAGGGCCAACATCTCACGAGGTTGCGCGATGCCAAAGTTGACCGTGAGCTGGGACGAGGACGGACCTCTGCTGCAGACGGCCGAGGTCGAGAACCCGATGTCTGACCGACGCTGGAGTGCTCCAGTTGGACAATTGACGAACGACGAGCGGCAGGAGCTGCTCTCCGCCGCGCAAGCACTGGCGCAGCTGATTGCGGATCTGGCGGCCGAGGACACCTTCTTCAGCAATCCCCGCTAGGTCCTAGCCTCCGATGAAAGCGGCGCGTTGGTGGGATCCTTCGGCTACCAAGAGAGGCTCTGACTTTCAATCGGAGGGTCCTGGGTTCGAGTCCCAGCGCGCTCACCACTTCAAACCCTTATCCGGCGAGGGTTTAGTGACATTTCTGTCCCTGCAGATCAGCGCCTCGTTTCTTTTCGGGTAACGCCGCGGGTAACAGCGGACGAACTTCGATCGGCCCTAGAGTGGATCGACTCACTTTGCGTGGGGCAGGCGAATGTCTGCAACTACGCGATGAGCGGACCTTCATACGGCCACGCTTAAAGGTGGCTCCTGACCCGGGGCAGACGTTTCCTGGCGCGCTCGCCTGCCCACGCAGCGGGGTCGTCCACACAGGCTATGTACCGTGATTTCCGTCATCGAGGGTTGATCAGGCGCATTCGCGGGGGAACGGACGTGCCTTTAACCAGAGAAACAGCGGGACACGCGCCCATTGCTCGAGATGCTCTTGGCGCCCGCTGTGATCTGGGATCGGCTCGCGGAGGGAGGTGATTGCAAACCCAGCCTCTTCCAGGGCCGCCGCGTAGGCCTCCAAAGGTTGAGACCACGCGATCTGGCTGTATCACTGCTTCAGCCTGAGCCTGCGTGACGTTGAGCTGATTTTCGCAGCGCGAGGAGTTGTGGTCAGCTACGAGACTATTCGTGAGTGGAGCCTGTGCTTCGGGCGGGTGTATGCCAAGACGCTCAAGCGGCGGCCGCAGCCCGGCGGCAAATGGTTTCTGGATGAGGTCTTCGTTCGCATCCGAGGCAACCTGCACTACCTCTGGCGAGCGGTTGATCAGCACGGGAACGTGCTCGATGTGCTGGTGCAGAGCCGCCGCAACACGAGGGCGGCCAAGCGCTTCTTTCGCAAGCTGCTCAAGAGCTTGTGCTATGTGCCCAGGGTGATCGTAACCGATGAACTCGGATCCTACGGTGCCGCGAAGCGCGAGATTGTCGGCGTCCTCAGTTCACTCTGGCCGACCACACCCCGATGAACGGCAAAACGGCTTCGGCAGCCATCGGCCTTCCAAAGAAGTATCCCTGGCCTAGATCGCACCCGTGGTCCCGCAGAAAGGCAGCTTGTGCCGACGTCTCGATGCCCTCGGCAACCACCGTGATGTCCAGGCTCTGGCCAAGATCCACGACGGCTTTGACAATCGCCGCATTGCTGGATTCCTCCTCAAGGCTGCCAACGAATGACTGATCGAGTTTCAGGACGTCGACAGGAAACTTCTTCAGGTGCGTCAGAGACGCATAGCCCGTGCCAAAATCGTCAAGAGCGATCTTGATTCCCGCAGCACTCAAGGTCTGCAAGGCGTGCTCCACGTTTGCCGCCTCGCGCCCAACAAACACCGTCTCGGTTACCTCGATCTCAAGGCGACTTGCCGGCAACCCGGCCGACCGAAGTTGATTGAGCACCCGCTCGGCATAGTCGCCACTGAGGAACTCACTGGCTGAGGCGTTGATGGCGATCGTTCCGACATCGAGACCGGCGTCGAGCCAAGAGCGCAAGTCCTTCAGGACAGAGGCAAGCATCCGCTCACCGATGGCGACGCCAAGCTTCGGATCATCGAACGCAGAGGCAAGCGCGCTGGGAGGCTGCGGCCCCAGGCGGGGGTGGCGCCATCGCAACAACGCTTCGAAGCCCGCGATAGCACCGGTGCCGAGCGTGACTTTCGGTTGGTAGAACGGAACGATCCAGTCGAGTTCGATCGCCTTTTGGGCCAGCCGCAGAGCCGAAGCGGCTTGCTGGATTCTTTCCCGGATGGCGGGTTCGAACATCCTGAACAGGCCCGGTCCGGCAGCCTTGCCGCTATAAAGCGCGAGATCCGCCTGTTTCAGAAGCTCATCAGGCTCCGCGCCGGGTCCGGCGGTGATGGCCCCGCCGACACTCGCGCGGTAGTCCCGTCCGATATTGCTTCCGCTCAACGGCTTGCGGACTTGGGCAATGACGTCGCTCGCAACGCGGGCGACGTCCGCCTCATTCGTCACATCAGGCAGTATAATGGCAAACTCGTCCCCGCCGAGGCGGGCTACATCGTCGGGATCTGACGCTGTGGTCTGGAGCCGCTGGGCAAACGCCCTTAGGACAGCGTCCCCCGCATCGTGGCCGAACCGGTCATTGATCTGCTTGAAGTCGTCCAGATCGACGATCAGCAAGCCGACCCTTCGGTGCGATGCAGCAGCCCGGTCGAGCGCTTGCCGGAGCCGCTCCTGGAAAAGTCTCCGGTTGGGCAGACCGGTCAGTGGATCATGATACGCAGCCCAACGGAGGTGCTCCTCCGCAAGCTTCCTGTCATGGATGTCCTCCTCCGTCCCGTACCATCGAACGATAGCGCCGGTCTCGTCACGTCGGGCTGTCGCCCGTGCGCGAAACCAGCGATAGCTCCCGTCAGCCGCGCGCAGGCGGAACTCATCATCAAGCGGCTCGCCCGTGGCGACGGAATGGGCCCACTTCCGCGTTGCCGATTCCAGATCATCGGGATGCACGGCTTTGGCCCAGCCGCCCTCAGCGAGCACCTCCTCGCGGGACAGTCCTGTCAGGGCGAGCCAGCGGGAGCTGATCTCAATGGTTCGCCCGTCTGGGTCCGCAATCCACGGGATCTGCGGGTTCAACTCCACCAGGTAGCGGAAGTTCTCCTGGCTTTCTCGGGACTGCTCTTCGGCCCGTTTCCGTTCTTCGATATCCTGCGCCACGGTGATGGTGGAGATCAGCTTGCCGCTTTCATCGTAAACAAACGAGACATGAACCGTACACCAGGTCGCTGTACCATCCGGCCGGACATATCGTTTCTCGATCTGAAACGGCGTGCCATGCTTCCGGTGTTCCTCCCACACGGCCAGGTTCCGCGGGAAGTCCTCCGGATGAGTAAAATCCTTCATTGGGAGACCATCGAGCTCTTCCCGGGTACGCCCGACAAGATCGCAGAAGCGCTGGTTGACCATCAGCACCTCATTGTTCAAACCCCGATGCAGGATGCCGACCACGGTCTGGCCGAACACGGTCGCAAGTTGGCGTTCCCGCTCCCGAAGCGCTTGCGTGGCCAGCCTGCTCTCGTGGATGTCCTCCAGCGTGCCGTACCAGCGAAGGATGGTGCCATCTTCGCTGTGCCGTGCTGTGGCGCGAGCCCGGAACCAACGGTAGCTACCGTTGGATAGACGCAGTCGGTACTCTGTATCGAACGGATTGCCCGTCGCAACCGACTGCAGCCAGTTCTGCTGCGTCGGCGGTAGATCGTCCGGGTGCAGGGCGGCGATCCACCCGCGGCCGAGCCCTTCCTCCACGGGCATCCCCGTGAGCTCGTGCCAGCGGGACGAGGCACTGATGATGTTCCCGTGCGGATCGGCGATCCAGGGAATCTGGGGATTCAGCTCGACGGAGTGGCGATAGTGCTCTTCGCTTTCGCGCAGCACCGCTTCGGACCGCCGGAGCTCCGTAATGTCGGAAATGACCGCGACGATGAAGAGTTCCTCCCCAGCCGTCCCCGGGAGAGCAACGAGACGCTTGTGGGTGCTAAGGATACGGATGGTACCATCTGCCGCGGTGATGTGCTCTTCAACCTGGCGGTCCTCACCGGTCGAAAATACCTCGTCGTCAAGCGCCCAAAAGGTGTCAGCTTGCTCCTTTGGGACGAAGTCGTGATCCACGCGACCGATCAGTTCCTCAGGGGAGCGTCCGATTAGGACGCATGCCGCGTCGTTCAGAAATACAAAACGATGGGCACGGTCCTTGACGATGACCGGTTGCACAATGCCGTTTAGGATAGCTTCCAAAGTTCCCGCCGCGCTACGGGATTGGATAGAGGCGGGGCTAGTCTTCAACTGCATCTTGTAAAACCTAGATCCGCCGCGGGGCATCACTTCTCCACCGCATCGGTTCAGATCCTTTTCGTCCATTTACCCATTGCTGTAGAGTATACATCTGGAGGCTTGCGGAACAGTTTAATGGTCGACAGACAGCTTGCTAGTGCGCCTGAGGTAAGGTAAGTCGAGTGCTTCGATATAATATTGTTGATCGAATTGCTTCACTATGAATGCAGCAGGTTCGCCAGGACGTTAGCAACTTTTATCCTAGCGCTCTAGGTTAGGGACCCGCCAACGTGAACACTGCTGGATGTGGCTCAACGGTGATCGCCATCAGGTTGCGAAGGTCCGCCGAGAGCCGATACCCATTGAGCAGCGGGATCCTGAAAGTTGACCCGAAGCTCCAACGCGACGGTGGCGGCGCGAATATCTGCGTCGGGTGCGGGAAGGTCGTTCGGTACCTGGACATAGTTCAGAACACCGCCTTCGCCAAATGCCTCACACATCGAATTGAGAAATTTGATGTCACTTGAAGCGACATCAATTGACAGCGGTCGATTTTGATGACACTAACAGTGTCGCGAAATTTTGAGCGAGCCGTATGTCCAGCGTCCGTGCCTACAACAGCCCACTGCGCGAGGAAAAAGCGCATGAGACGCGCGAGGCGATCCTCGCCGCGTTGTTCGAGCTGATGGACTCGGCGAGCACCCCGGACGAAATCAGCACCGAAGCCATCGCCCGGAAAGCCGGGGTACAGCGGCGGACCCTATTCCGCCACTTCGCGACCAAGGACGATCTGCTGGCCGCATTCTGGCCTTGGCTGAACGCCCGGATCGGCGTCTCCGCGACGCCGGAGAGCCTGAATGACGTCGTCGACGGCCCGCGACAGGCCTTCCCGCAGTTCGATAGGCACGAAGCGGCGATCCGCGCCTCCCTGCATTCGCGGACCGGCCGCGAGATGCGGATGGGCATGGTGGCGAACCGGCGCGCCAATTTCGCTCGTGCACTCGCTCCCGCCATCGCTTCCCTCCCGCCCGCCGAGGCCGAGAAGATCGAGGCGCTGGCGCATCTGCTCTACTCGGCCTCGGCATGGGAGGTACTGAAGGACTACGGCGGTCTTACCGGCGCCCAGGCCGGCGAGACCGCGTCCTGGGCGCTCGAGTTGATCCTGTCCGCGATCACCTTGGGCAACTCTCCCGCGGACGCCGCATCGCATATGAAGGAGACCGGCGATGAAGATTGACGTCACCACCCCCGGAGACGGCGAGACCCTCTGGGTTGTCGCCGACCGCATCCGCTTCCTGGGCGGCCTTGCGGGCTCGAACCTCGAACTTATTGAGGTCGAGGTTCCACCAGGCTCCGGTACTCCGCCGCACAGCCATGCTTCGCCCGAACTCATTTACGTGATCGAGGGTGAGCTCACTGTTCGCCATTTTGCCACGGGCGTCCCGCCCGAGGTGACGGTTGCGGGCCCCGGCACCTCAGTGCGCGTCGACCCGAGGGCGCCGCACAACTACTCGAACGACGGCGTCGACCCGGTGCGGATGCTCGTGCTCATTGAGCCTTCCATGATCGCATTCTTCCGCGACATCGGCACGGCCGAGCCGCCGGCGCAGCCCGACTTCGCCCGAATTGGCGCGGCCATGCAGCGTCATGGTATCAAAACGCCGACGATGCCGATCTGAGCTACAGCGCAGCTTCGAGGATTTCAGCAGCTTGAGCGTCGCTGCATTCAGAGACGAGTGGCTCGCAATCATTGGCTGACTGCGGGACCAAGTTCCGTATCCACGCTTCGGCAATGGGGATGCTAGCTCAAGCGCGTCGGGTCAAGTCACATCAAGGCCTCAACGCGACTGTCGAGCGTGACCTAGCGGATTGGGAGAGCGGCCACTGCTTTGGACGATTCAATTGTCTGCGAAGGGTCGACAGTGGACGAGCCATGGAGCAAACCTAAATGGCTGCTCCTGGCGCGCGCCGGTCGTTTGTCCTGTGGCTGCTTAAGCCTCAGGTCCAGACCTTCCCCATAGCAGGCAGTAGCCTCTGAGCGGTCAGATCTCAACCTGCTCCGTAGTCAGGAGGGCATCGTCCGCGTCGATGCCGAGATACCGCACGGTACTCTCGATCTTGGTGTGGCCCTCAATGGACGGGCCGGCCGGTCTTCCTCGGCATGATTGTGGCGCGGGAGCGCACCCGCCCATTGAGGGCCACATCGTCGACCCGGAGCCTGACCAGGTCACAGGCGCGCAGCTTGCTGTCGAGCGCCAGGTTGAACAAGGCCAAGTCCCGGATGCGATGAGAGACTTGGAGCCTGACCCGAATGGACCAGATCTCCTTCGCCTTGAGAGGCGGCTTGGGTCCAATCAGCTTGCCCCGGTTCGAGGGCGAGCTGCGGCGCGCTCAGGGCGCTACGCCGGACGAGGTCGAGGCATATCTGCAAGCCGCGCTCAACATTGCACGTAGCCAGGGGCGAAGTCCTTCGAACTGCGTGCTGCTGTGAATCGGGCGCGGCTTTGGCGAGACCACGGCAAGATGGCCGAAGCGCGATGTCTTCTCGCCCCCATGTACGGGTGGTTTACGGAGGGTCGCGACATGCTGGACCTCTGCGCCGCCAAGGCACTTATGAAAGAGTTGGCTGAGCCTTAGTGTTCATCGTCCTTCATACTTCGTCCTGACTTGCTTGCCTGCAAGATCCGGATCTAGAGCTGGCGCTATGGTCCGCTTCTGGCACGGGGTGAAACTTATCCGGATTTCCGCTTTAGCAGCGTGTGCGAACCTTCATAGGCGACGGCTCAATGGCTTGGGTCGACCTTCTTGAGATTCTCGCAGGCTGGAAGATGCTGACATTGTACTGACTGATGAAATCCGGTGCTGACATCGCCATCAGATCGTCTTCATCCGAATTGCTGCCGCGCGGCGGTGGCCTTCCAAGCCCTCGCTCTGACTTTGCCTGGTCGCCGGTGGCGCAACGGCTGCAACTCCACGCTCGTCCAGCCACTGGTGGGTGCAGATCTTGACATAGGATCCGACCCAGAGCCCGCCCGTATATCGACCCGCTCCCATGGTCGGTAGCGTGTGATTGGTCCCGCAGCACTTGTCGGAGTACACGACACTGGCGAGGGGGCCGATGAAGAGTGAGCCGTAGTTCCGCAGTTTCCGAGCGGTTTCATGAGGATCGGCTGTGTGAACCTGAAGATGCTCGGCGGCAATGAAGTCTGAATAGGCCATCATCGCTTCCTCGTCCTCGCAGAGCACCACCTCGCCGTGATCGCGCCATGCCGGACCGGCGACAGGAGCCGTAGGCAGATCCTGCAATTGCCGCTCGATCTCTGCAAGGGTCGTCTCCGCCAATTTCCGGCTCGTGGTGATGAGGCCCACCCGTGTCCTCACATCGTGCTCGGCCTGCGCGAGAAGATCCACGGCGATCAGCTCTGGATCTCCGGTCTCGTCGGCGACTACGAAGATCTCACTCGGTCCTGCAAGCTGATCGATGCCGACACGCCCGAAGACCTGCCGCTTGGCCTCGTTCACATAGGCATTGCCGGGGCCGACGATCTTATCGACCGCAGGAATGCTATCCGTTCCGAAGGCCATGGCAGCAATCGCCTGCGCGCCGCCCACGCGGAAGATGCGATCAGCGCCGGACAGGTGACAACCGGCGATCATGGCCGGATGCGCCTTTGGGGGCAGGCAGGCGATGACCTCTTCGCATCCGGCGACTTTCGCGGGCACGAGCGTCATGATGGGAGCCGATAGGAGAGGGTAGCGCCCGCCCGGAACATAGGCTCCGATGGTCCGGATAGGAATGACCCGGTGACCCAGATGGAGACCGGGCAGGGCCTCGATGTCGAGAGGAAGGATCGTGCCCAGTTGAGCCTGCGCGAAGGCGCGGACGCGCTCGATAGCGAATTCGGTGTCATGGCGCGTTTGCGGGTCGAGGTTCTCGACAGCCGCGACCCGCTCCTTGTCGCTCACCTCGAAGACCGTGACGTCAGCTTGATCGAACGCCATCGAGTAATCGCGGAGGGCTGCATCCCCCCTGTCGCGGACGGCCGCGAGGATGTCCCTGACGGTTGACTCGATCTCTCCGGTGTCGATTGCGGCATCACGCTTCGGGGCTTTGAGAAAAGTGATTTTGGCGCGGATGCTCGCGGACAGGTTCGACATCGCTTCCTCCCATTGCGTTGGGTCCAGGTTCCTGGATCACGGCATCGGTCTCAAGACAGCTTGGCCGGGTTGTTCAGGATTCTCACCAGGGATAGGATCTGCCAAGGGGCTAGGGCGGGTTCCCCGCAATGGCGAGCAGGACAACTTCATTACGCAGGATTGCTATGCCGAAGATTGGAACACAGTTGCGGGAATTGCGTCGCCGACGCGGACTGGGAGTGCGGGAACTCGCGTTGCGGTCGGGCATCTCGCACTCGTCAATTTCGCTGATCGAGCGTGATCGCATGAGTCCGTCCGTCGACACCTTGAGTGCCATTCTGGACGCGCTGGGAACGACGCTGACGGGGTTCTTCGCCGAGATGAGCGCGGCCGTTCCGTATTCGCCGTTCTACCCGGCTGGTGAGTGGGTGGAGATCGGAAAGGCCCAGACGATCTCCTATCGTGTGCTCGGGATGAACCACCCCAATCGCCAGATCCTGATGCTGCACGAGACCTATGCGACCGGCGCGGATTCCGGCGCCCCCTATGCCCACTCGGCCGAGGAGGCCGGGATCGTCGTCCGTGGCGCGGTCGAGGTGACGGTCGGGGATCAGAGCAGAGTCCTGGGGGAGGGCGACGGCTACTACTTCGATAGCAGATTACCCCATCGTTTCCGTAATGTTTCGGGTGGGCCCAGCACAATCATCAGCGCGGTCACTCCACCCACCTACTGAAGCGTCTCATATGAACGCCGCGGTTTCACAGAATAATAATGGTGACAATTCTCACCAAGGATCGGCCTTGGCAGTCGTCAAATCGCCACGTTATGCTCGGCTTCCCCAGAGGAAAATAACCAACAGAGGGATAGACCATGAATACCGCGAAGATGCTTTCTGTCGCCGGCTGTGTATCCGCCTTGCTCATCGGTTGGAGCGTGCAAGCCGTTCAGGCCCGTGATCTCACGGTGGTTTCCTGGGGCGGAAACTACCAGGATGCCCAGCGCAAAATTTACTTCGAACCTTTCTCGAGAAAAGCGGGCAAGCCTGTACTTGAGGAGAGTTGGGATGGCGGCATCGGCGTACTGGCTGCCAAGGTTAAAGCCGGCACGCCCAATTGGGATGTGGTCCAGGTCGAGGCAGAGGAGCTGGCACTTGGTTGCGCTGACGGCTTCTACGAGAAGATCGACTGGAGCAAGCTGGGTGGCAAGGACAAGTTCCTCCCGGCTGCCGTGGACGACTGCGGAGTCGGTGCCATCGTGTGGTCCACGGCGCTGAGTTACGACGCCAACCGCCTCAAGGAGGCGCCGAAGTCATGGGCGGATTTCTGGGACGTCAACAAGTTCCCGGGCAAGCGCGGCTTTCGGCGTGGACCCAAATATGCCCTCGAGTTCGCCCTGATGGCCGACGGCGTCCCACCCGCCGACGTCTACAAGATGCTGGCAACGCCGGAAGGCATTGATCGCGCATTCAAGAAGCTCGATCAGCTGAAGCCGCACATCGTCTGGTGGGAATCCGGCGCCCAGCCTCTGCAGCTCCTCGCCTCCGGCGAGGTGGTGATGACGACGGCGTATAACGGGCGTATCTCGGGCATCAACAAGACCGAGGGCAAGAACTTCAAAGTCGTCTGGCCTGGCAGCTTGTATGCCATCGACAGCTGGGTGATTCTCAAGGACAGCCCCAACAAGGAGCAGGCGATGGATTTCATCGCCTTCGTGAGCCAGCCTGAGAACCAGGTGAAGCTGCCAGAGTATATTGCCTACGGCCTGCCGAACAAGGATGCCGCGGCGAAGGTGCCGGCCGATCTGCAGAAGGACCTGCCGACAGCGCCGGAAAACCTCTCGGGTGCCGTTGCGCTCGATGCCGATTTCTGGATCGACAACATCGAGGAGCTGAACAAGCGCTTCAATGCTTGGCTGGCTCAGTAACGGCAGCGTGATCTCTTGAAACGGAGACAGCGGTGTGGGCCTCCTCGCGCTGTCTCCAGACCGGAAGCGTTCAAACCGTACCGGCTTCGACCCAATGAGGCGTGCCACGCGGCGGCCTTGCCTGGAACAGCCGGAGCCGGAGAGAGCAGAGAGATATGCAGCCGTTCATTCAGTTCGAGTCCGTTTCGAAGAGCTTCGGCTCGATGACCGTGATCGACTCACTCGATCTGACCATTCACAAAGGCGAGTTCCTCAGCCTTCTGGGTCCCTCCGGCTCGGGCAAGACGACGATCCTGATGATGCTCGCAGGTTTCGAGCGGCCGACCCGGGGAACGATCACGCTCGACGGCATGCGTATTGACCAGCTGCCGCCCCACCGCCGCGAGATGGGCGTGGTGTTTCAGAACTATGCCCTTTTCCCTCACATGACTGTGGCCGAGAACGTCGCTTTTCCCCTGGAGATGAAGAGACTGCCCCGGCATGAGATCGCACGGAAGGTCGCGCGTGCCCTCGACATGGTTCGTCTGGGCTCTCTGAAGAACCGCCGGCCCTCTCAGCTATCGGGCGGGCAGCAACAGCGTGTCGCGCTGACGAGGGCCCTCGTGTTCGAGCCTAGGGTGATCCTGATGGACGAGCCCCTTGGTGCGCTCGACAAGCAACTGCGGGAGCATATGCAGCTGGAAATCCGTGAACTCCATAAGCGACTTGGCCTGACAATCGTGTTCGTGACCCACGATCAGTCCGAGGCCCTGACCATGTCCGACCGGATCGCCGTATTCAACGCGGGCAAGATCGAGCAAATCGACAGCCCCCATGCGATTTACGATACACCCCGCACGCGTTTCGTCGCGCAATTCATCGGCGAGACCAATCTGATCGAAGCCGATGTCGTGAACGTCCAGAACGGGCACGCAACCATCGCCCTGGGCGCAGACCTCGCCGCCAAGGTGCGAAGCGGACCTGAACTGCAGGCGGGGCAGAAGGCCCTGTTTTCATTGCGCCCGGAGCGGATGCGGCTCGGAGCAGAGCCCGCCGGTGACAATTCGCTCGGCATGACGATTACCGATTGTATTTACCATGGCGATCACATGCGGGTGCAGTTGGCGAGGGGAAACTTCACCTTCACGGCACGATGTGAGCGTCTTGCGGGCGATTGGACCGTTGGAACCCAGGTGGTCGTGTCGTTCGACCCTCGGGATTGTACGGTGCTTACCTCATGAGCAGAGCATCCGCACGCGAGCGAATGGGCGCATTGCTGCTGATCGTGCCGCTTCTGGCTTTCCTTGCGGTGTTTTTCCTCTGGCCTCTCTGGACGATGGTGAGGGCTTCTGTCGTCGACAACACGGTCAGCCGGGTCCTGCCGCGTACGGCTGCGGCCATCGTCTCCTGGGACGGGCAAGGGCTCCCTCCCGCGCAGGTCCACAAGGCGTTGATTGAGGACCTCCGACAAGCCGAGGACCAGCAGGCATTGGGGGAGACGGTCCGGCGGCTCAACAGCGCCGTATCGGGCTTTCGAACCCTTCTGACCCGCACGACGAACGCCGTCCGGGATGAGACGAACTCAGGAGCAATCGATCTGGGGGATCTCGATCGACGCTGGAAGGAGCCCCGCTTCTGGCTGGCGCTCAGGGAGGCGGTCCCTCCTTATACGGACCGCAATCTCCTTGCCGCCGTCGACATGAAGCGAGATGCGGGCGGGGCCATCGTCAGCGAGGATCCCGGTGCATCGGCCAACCGCCTGATCATGTTCCGCACGTTCCTGGTGGCTGCGATCGTGACTCTGGCATGCGCGACGATCGGATTGCCGTATGCAATGCTGGCTGCCGCTGTTACCGGCTGGAAGCGCACGGTGCTCCTGCTGGCAGTCCTCGTCCCGTTATGGACATCGTTGCTGGTGCGTACCACAGCCTGGTTCGTCCTCCTGCAGAACGAAGGGCTGATCAATGGAGCCTTGCAGGTCTTGGGAATCACCGACGGACCATTGCCGCTGATCTTCAACCGGGTCGGCGTCGTGATCGCCATGACGCATGTGCTGCTGCCGTTCATGGTGCTGCCGATCTACAGCGTCCTCCTGTCCGTTCCGCGCAACCTGATGCAGGCGGCGGCATCAATGGGGGCAGGGCCTTTGCGGGCCTTCTGGCGCGTGCTGCTTCCACTCAGCCTACCCGGCCTGATGTCGGGCTCGCTCCTGGTCTACATGGTGGCCATCGGTTACTACATCACGCCGGCCCTCGTGGGCGGGGCCAACGACCAAATGATTAGTTCCGTCATTGCGTTCTACGCCCTGGGGACGGCCAATTGGGGACTCGCCGGAGCGCTGGGGGTGATCCTGCTCCTGGTGACGATGATCCTCTACTTCATCTATGGGCGGCTCTCGAAGTCTCCCCAATTGCTGGGGGCATGAGCCAATGTTCCGGACAGCTCAAACCTTTTTCGGCCTCCTGGTTGTCACGTTTCTGCTCATGCCAATCGTCGCGATCCTGCCACTGGCCTTCACGTCCAGTGTCTTTCTCACATATCCCATCGAGGAATATTCCCTCCGGTGGTTCGTGGAGCTGACGACAGCGGATGCGTGGCGCTTGTCGATCATGAACAGCCTCATCATCGGCCTGGGAGCGACGCTCCTCTCGACGGTCCTGGGAACGTTGGCTGCATTGGGCCTGCGGACGAAGGCTCTGCCTTTCGCGAACCTGCTGAGAACGATGTTCCTCCTTCCCATGGTTGTGCCCGCTGTGGTGCTGGGCGTGGGCATGCAGATGCTCTTCGTGAATCTTGGTGTTGCCAGCACCTATCCGGGCGTCATCATCGCCCATGCGGTTCTGTGCGTTCCCTTCGTGATCGTGAGCGTCTCCGCATCGCTTCAGGGGATCGACCCCTCGGTCGAGAAGGCGGCCAGCAGCCTCGGCGCCTCGCCCGTCAAGGTCTTTCGCCGGGTGACGCTTCCGCTGGCGCTCCCAGGCATTATCTCCGGTGCCGTCTTTGCGTTTGCGACCTCGCTTGACGAAGTCGTCATCACCCTCTTCGTGGCTGGCCCCAATCAGAGAACCCTGGCCCGGCAGATGTTTTCGAGCATTCGGGAGAACATCAGTCCGACCGTCGTCGCGGCGGCCTTGCTGCTCATCATAGGAACGCTTTGTCTCGGAGGGCTGGCCGCTCTGCTGCGGTGGCGCCAGGAGCGGATTGCCCTCCGGGCCGCCCCATGAGCTACTTCCCGAATGCCGCGACACCTCTTGCATGACAGGAAAGCCAGTCCAAACCCTCTCAGACCAACACGATCTCAGAACATTAGAAGGATAGAGAAGATCATGCGTGGATATCCGAACTCGATCTCCGCCCGCGATATGGAGTACGTGCTCCATCCCGTCACCAATGCCCGCAAGCACGAGGAGATCGGGCCGATCGTGATCGATCGCGGTGAAGGAGTTTACGTCTACGACGACCAAGGCAACCGGTATATCGAGGCACTGGCTGGACTGTGGAGCGTGGCGGTCGGCTTTGGAGAAAGGCGTCTTGTCGAGGCTGCCAGCCGTCAGATGGCGAAGCTGCCCTATTACCACACCTTCTCCCACAAGACGAATGAGCCTTCCGTTCTGCTGGCCGAGAGGCTGGTGAAGATGACGCCAGACCGTCTCAAACGTGCCTTCTTTACGAACTCGGGCTCCGAAGCGAATGACAGCGTCATCAAGATGGTGTGGTACTACAACAACGCACGAGGGCTGCGGCAGAAGAAAAAATTCATCGCCCGCACCAATGCCTATCATGGAATTACACTTGCCTCAGGCAGTCTGACGGGGCTGCCGGCGAACCAGCGCGATTTCGACCTTCCGTTCGTGCCGGTGCGGCATGTCACATGCCCGCACTACTATCGGTATGCGGAGCCGGATGAGAGCGAGGAGGCCTTCGCCAGCCGTCTCGCAGCGGAACTCGAGGCGGCAATCCTGGAGGAGGGGCCTGATACGGTGGCGGCGTTCATCGGCGAGCCGCTGATGGGGGCCGGCGGGGTCCTGCCGCCGCCTGCGACTTACTGGGAGAAAATCCAGGAGGTTTGCCGGCGGTATGACGTCTTGATCGTCGCTGACGAGGTAATCAATGGCTTCGGCCGCCTGGGGACGATGTTCGCCTGCGACTACTACGGAATCGATCCGGACATTCTGGTGCTCTCAAAGCAGATCACTTCGTCCTACCAGCCCCTTGCGGCGGTGATGATCAGCCAGGAGCTTTACGACGGCATCGCTGACAACTCCGCCAGAATCGGCACGTTCGGCCATGGCTTCACCACGTCCGGCCATCCGGTGCCGGCGGCGGTGGCGCTCGAAAACCTCGACATCATCGAGGAGAAGAACCTCGTCGAGAATGCGCGGCGTGTTGGAGAGGTGATGCAGGCGGAGCTCCGCACTCTGGCGGATCACCCGCTGGTGGGCGAAGTTCGCGGTGTCGGGCTGATCGCAGCCGTGGAGTTGGTCGCCGACAAGGAAACAAAGGCGAAGTTCGACCCTGTCGGAAAAGTTGGAGCCCAGGTATTCTCGCGTGCTCATGAAAACGGATTGATCATCCGGGCCATCGGCGATGTTATCGCATTCTGCCCGCCTCTGATCATCACAGCAGACCAAGTCCGCGATATGGTGCAGCGCTTTAAGGCCACTCTTGACGATACGGCTGTATTGCTCCGGGAGGAGGATGTGACTGCCTTGTGATCACAAGACGAGCCATTCGCTGCGCTGCCAGTTCCCGGATGATGGAGGAGAAACGTACTTCTCCTCCATTTCTGCGCTCTGGTCGATCATAGGAATTCGGATATTGCCGTTTTTCACATCCATGACCGGCAGCGCTCGCTTTGCTTTGATTGTGACGCCATATCCATTGTCGACACGGAACTGAAGTCGAGAGAACTTCAGGAATTCGGCAGTGAGCAGACCTACATAACCCTTAGCTCAGTGGCTAAGGTTGACCCGAGGCGGCCATCCGACCATAGGCATGCGGTGGATCCGCCTATAGCGCGCCATCTCCGCGCGTCCTCTCGCCCTTGTCCCCGGTGCGGAGGGGCTTGGGACCTGCTATAGTCAAACCCAATGCCCCGCGGAGGCTGCTATGGATGCGGCTGCGCGTATCGAGCGCCGATCCCACAGCGGCCTCCTTCGCCGACGGCATGACCGATGAGATTACCTCCAAGCTGACCCGCTTTCGCAATCTCCACGTGATCGCGCGCAAGACGATGTCTCGCTACAAGGACAAGCCTGTGGATGCCCGTGACCTGGCGGGCGACCTCGGCCTTACTTACGTGCTCGAGGGAACGGTGCGGCTGTCACCGGATGCGGTGAGGATTACGGTGGAGCTGGTGAACGCCAAGGGCGCCCGCCAGATCTGGTCCGACAGCTATGACCGACCACTGACGGCAGAGGCTGTCATCGCGGTCCAGGACGACGTCGCTGCCAGGATCGTCAGTGCCATTGGCACGACCCATGGCGGAGCAATCATCCAGGAGCAGTGGAAAGCGTCGCTGGGCAAGCCACCGAAGGAGCTCTCATCCTAGCAATGCGTCGTCGCGGCGCATGCGTTCTTCAACAGCGACCAGGGTTATGAATTGGCGCGCACCTGCTTGCGCGGGGCCACACAACGGGAGCCGGATTATGCGGAGGCCTGGGCCTTGCTGGCGCAGATCTATATCGAACAATGGTATGGGTACGCGGAGCCGTACCCGAACGAAGCCTATGATCCTCTGGAGCGCGCATCGGAGGCGGCACGGCGAGCGGTGAGCTTGTCACCGGACAACCCGCGCGCGCGCCTTAGCATCGCCAAGGTCTACCTCATGTCGGCCGATCTGGAAAACGTCTATGCCGAAGCCCAGCAAGCCCTCCGCCTCAATCCCAATGATCCCGATTACCTGTGCAGGCTCGGAAGCTGGATCGCCTATCCTGGACGCTGGGATGAGGGCCTCGCCCTGATCCAGAAGGCGCGCAAGCTCCATCCCGCAACCGCAACCCGCTGTTGGGACTTTGCCACGGCGATCAATCACTATCGTGTGGGCGAGTATGACAAGGCGCTCACCGTCTTCAACACCTCGTTCACCGGCTGGTAGGTGAACTACATGCACCGGGCCTATACCTACGGCATGCGCGGTGATCGGGAGAACGCCGCGCGCGCGGTTGCCAAGCTCAACGAGCTTGTGCCCGGCTTCACCATGGCGCATGCCATCGAGTTTCATCGGAAATACCAGTTCGAGCCCGCCCTTCTCGACAAGATTGTCGAAGGGCTGCGCCGAGCCGGTGTTTCGGAACCCGTAGTATCTCCGATTCGGCGGTCAGAGCTGACGAGCGACGCGCTGCAACACCGGAGGACCGAGATCTTGAAGTCTGCGGAGTAAAAACGTCCGCTCGTGGCACATCTGAGATCTAAGCTCGAAGGCAGCAATCCTCATCGAAGCGGACGTTCCCAAAGCAAAGAGGATCTCGGTTCCTGACCCAGAAGAGACGTTCCCAATAAGGCCCAAGACTGTCGGTTATAGACGCTGGTCCCCATAAAACCGGCAATCTTGGGCCTTGGGAAAGGATGATAATGCTTCTGCTCCGGACTCTGATGGCCGCTGACTAGCTTCTTGTCCCGAGTGCTGGTCGCGCAAACGGCGGCGGGCTCTCTGATGACCAGAAGACAAATAGGGCGCAGCGAGGATTTCTTGCTGCGCCCTATTTGTCGCTTTGGTGGAGCGTTTCAGTCTTAGCGGCTCCAGCGCAGCACGACCGGATCGACGCGGCGGGCGAACTCGATGAGACCCTTGCTTGACGTTTTCCCAGACCGACTTGCCGTTGGCGGTGGGCGCATCCTTGTGCAGCAGCCCGCGCTTGTCCAGGGTTCGCAGCACCACCGGCAGGCCACCGGCATATTAGAAGTCCTCCATGAGGAAGCGGCCGGACGGCATGAGATCGACGAGGCAGTGGATCCCGCGGCCGAGCTGGCCGAAAGATTCTGTCGCAAATCTGGATTAGAGACGAGAGGGGATCCGGTGCTTGTGGACAGCTCATGCGGCGATCAGATCGAATTGCCCTGCGAGTGACAGCTGCAGATTGTAGGCATCCTTCGCCAGTCCTTTGCGCATCATGTGAACCAGTTCAATCCCGCCCAGGATCGCACGAGCGCTGTTCGAAGTCTTGAACCCGCGCATCGGCCGGATCCGCCGCTTGATCGCCCGACGATTCCGGAGATGCCTCGCTCAATCATCATTTCCTCGAGATCCCGCAGGCTCAGGCTGTGAGCGAGATACCATGGGACGCACAGCAGGATCACTGAGCGCTCGAAATGGCGGCCTTTGAACATCATGCACCTCCAGAGATGCGGGAGACCTATGCCGAACTGAGTTACCAGGTGGTTTGCAACGCACCCCCTGAAGAGTGGACCTGTTTCAAGTATTCAAATTCACGATGCCCCGTAAGCGATGATTAGACTTAGGAATCGATGGCGCTTGTAGCTGAGAGGCCGAGACATTCTCCACCTCCTAGGCTATTAGCAGCTGACCGAAAGTCTCCATGACATCCCCATCTCAGGAACCCTACTTCATTGGGGCTGCTGGATGCCGGGTAGAGGCTCCGTGGTGACTTCATCGACACGCACAGACGGTATGGGCTCACAGTAGGTGATGAGTCTTAGGGTTGCGCCAGTTGGCTGAGTTCCAACTCAGAGCTGAAGCTTGGCATGCGCTCACCCGGCTCGCCGTTCAGCCCCTTACCGTTCAAGGTAGAGGGCAAGCCTGGCGGCCGCGTTCCGAAGATGTGTTTCCGCTGCTGCGCGCGCGGCGGCCGCATCCTTCCGGACGATGGCATCGAAGATGGCCTGGTGCTCTGCCTGGACGGAATGGGTCATGCCGCCCATGCGAGCTGTGTTGGCGCGGGCAGCACGGATGAAATTGCGTACGCGTCGGTCGAGGAAGTCTGATAAGTCCCGAAAGAAGGGATTGCCCATGGCCTCGACGATAGCCCTGTGAAAGGCAAGGTCTTCCTCAACACCGGGCTCCCCGCGGTCGACCGCAGCTTGCATGGCGTTAAGGTGGGCTTGGATCTTCTTCAAGTCTTTATTGGAACGTCGTGTGGCGGCGTGCTCAGTGGCAGTTGCTTCAACAGCCATGAGAAGCTCGACGATGTTCCTGATCTCCTCTTTGTTCGAAAAGTCGGCGACGTCGAGGCGGAAGACCGAGACGGCGCCCGGATCCGCGACGAATGCGCCTGCGCCTTGGCGCGTAACGACAAGACCGTCATGCTTCAGCCGCCCTATTGCTTCCCGCACGGTTGGACGGCTCACCCCATAGGTTTCGGAAATCTGCTGCTCAGTTGCAAGCTTCTCACCGGGGAGCAGATGACCTGAAACAATTTCTTCTTTCAGGCGCAGGGCCAGAGTGTCGGCAAGTGAGGGGCCGCGCCCAATGATATCCCGCATTGCGGAGGCTGAGCGACGGTCCGTGGGTTTGGCTACTCTGCTCATCGACCTAGCTTCCTATGTAAAGTCCGCCATTGACGTGTACGGACTCTCCGGTGATGAAGCTCGCCCAATCCGAACAGAGGAAGGCGACAAGGCGCGCAACCTCCGCAGGTTGACCGAGGCGTTTGAGAGGAGTTTGCTCAATCAGTTGCGGTCCACGCAGTCGCAGAAGGGGCTGCACCATCGGGCCATCGATGAGCCCTGGGGAAACTGCGTTGACCCGCACGCGTGGTGCAAGCTCCAAGGCTAGCGACCGCGAGAATGTCAACACGCCTCCCTTGGCAGCGGCATAATGCGAATGCATGTAGCTGCCCTTGTGACCTGCCATGGAGGCGATGTTCACGATAGAGGCCCCATCGCTCAGATAGGGAATGGCAGCCCGACAGGTGTAGAACACGCCTGAGAGATTGATGTCGAGCGATTGCTGCCACTGCTGGTCCGTCATGTCATGGACCATCTGATCCCGGTACAGGCCTGCACTCGTGACAACGAAGTCTATGGTTTCGAATCTCCCCTTGGCGGCCGCAAGGGCGCGATCCGCATCTGCCGAACTGGCAGCATCCTGGCTGAGGACCAGTGTGCGCTCAGCCTGGGGGTCGAGTTCACGTGCAAAGGCCTGCAAAGCAGCTTCATCAATGTCCGTGAGAGCGCAGGATGCGCCGAGATCGAAGAAGAGCTTTGCGATCGCACGGCTGATGCTACCGTTGGCGCCTGTCAGGAGCAAGGTCTTGCCAGCAAAGTTGAACATGGGATGGGCCATTGTCAGGTCATCAGCCAGCCGCCGGCCACGTCACAGACCTGTCCTGTTACGAAAGCAGCGCTGTCCGATGTGAGGAATAGGCAGGTGTTCGCTACGTCCTCGGGGCTGCCGAGGCGGCGCAGCGGCGTAGCGAGACGCGCAGCCTCATTCGCTTCAGGCGCAGTTCCCCGGACTAGGGGAGTGTCGATCCGCCCAGGAGCCACGGCGTTGACCGTGATTCCGTAAGGGCCAAGCTCTCCTGCGAGATGCTTGGTGAAGCCGATGATGGCTGCCTTCGACGCTGCGTAATGAACGCCGACGATATCGCAATAGGTCTTGCCTGCCACCGACGAGAGGCTGACGATCCGGCCTCTCCCAATATCACGCATTCCGGGCACAACCGCGCGCATGCCGTTGAACGCGCCAGTCAGATTGACATCGAGAACGCGGCGCCATTCGTCGGGGCTCATCTCCCAGGCGAGCGAACGCTTTCCATCGGCTCCGGTCTTCGGAGAAATGCCAGCGTTATTAACAAGAATGTCGATCGTTCCCAGAGTGTGGGCAACGTGACGGCACGCTTCAGTGACGGCCGTGTCGTCTGCAACGTCGGCAGAAAGGGCAATCGCCTCATAGCCCCGCTTGCGGGCGGCGGAGGCAGCTTCCTCCGCGAGGGCGAGGTCGTAATCGAGATATGCGACGCGGGCTCCTGCAGCCGCATGGGCATCCGCAATGGCGCGCCCGATCCCGCGCCCGGCGCCTGTGATCAATGCGACGCGACCGGAATGGGAACTCATCGACGGATCTCCAACATGATCTTGCCCGAGTGTGCGCTCGATTCCATCAATTCATGGGCCTCGCGGGCTTGCTCAAGCGGGAAGGTAGCATGCACGACAGGCCTGACAGCTCCCTTTTCGAGGAGTGGCCATACGTTCTGACGCAGGGCATCGGCAATCTTGGCCTTGAGAGCGACCGAACGTGGGCGGAGAGTCGATCCCGTAATCGACAGGCGGCGAAGCATGACGGGCATTAGGTCAATGTCGACCTTGCTTGATTGAAGGAAAGCGATCTGAACAAGACGCCCTTCCATGGCGAGAAGCGAGATGTTGCGCGCGATGTACGGACCGCCGACCATGTCCAGAATGACGTCCACGCCTTTGCCCTCAGTAAGGCGCTTCACTTCCTCGTCGAAGCTTTGCGAGCGGTAATCAATTGCCGCATCGGCGCCGAGCGATCGGCAGAAGTCGCATTTTTCAGGTGAGCCGGCTGTGGCGTAAACAATTGCCCCGGCGTGCTTGGCGAGTTGGATCGCCGTGGAACCGATGCCGCTCGAGCCCCCATGCACCAGGAGCGTTTCTCCCGCGACGAGGCCCCCTCGTGTGAAGATATTATCGTAGACAGTGAAATAGTTCTCGGGGAGACCACCTGCCTCCAACAACGATAAAGGCCCAGGAACGGGAAGGCAGAGGGCCGAATCGGCCACGCAGTACTCGGCATAGCCGCCGCTCGCCACCAGGGCGCAGACCTCGTCGCCTACACTGAGTTCACTCACGCCATCTCCGAGAGCCACGATGCGGCCGGAAACCTCAAGGCCAGGGATCGCGGTTGCGCCAGGGGGAGGGGGATACCCGCCCGCGCGCTGAAGGCAATCCGGACGGTTCACCCCAGCGGCCACAACCTCAATCAGAACCTGTCCAGAGCCAGGCTGCGGTACAGCCGCGGTTTCAAGTTTTATGACTTCCGGCCCACCTGCGCCGTCGAAGCGGACCTGTCGCATTGTATCGGGAAGAGGCATCTCTAAGCGTTTCCTCATGTTCTAGTGAGTGTGTTGTGACCGGTTGAACCCGCTTCTTGCTACACGACCTAAGGATTAGCAATTTCCTACTTGTCAGGCAACTTGGTTATCTGCACTATTCGCGCGTCGGCTGAACATGCCGGACGGATGCGTCGTATGGCGCTGCTCGGAAAGAGGTCGCTGGACCCGGAGGCCTCACGGAGGAAACGATGAAGGTAGTAATTAAGGCGGCGCTTGCTGCCGGTTTGGTGCTGGGCGCGTCTCAAGCGTTCGCTCAGGAAGCTGTCAGGATTGGCGCGCTTTATCCGTTCTCTGGAGGCCTCGCCCTTCTCGGAGACGAGAGCTTCCGCGGCTTGGAAATCGCCGTTGAGGAGCGCAACGCTGCGGGCGGCCTGAATGGGAAGAAGATCGATCTAATTAAGGGCGACGCCGTCGACCCCAACCAAGCTGTCGGCGAGGCGCGTCGCCTCACGTCTGTAGACAGGGTTTCGGTGATCTTCGGAACGTATTCATCCTCGCTTGCCCTTGCCGCAACGCAGGTTGCTCAACTTGCCGGCATTCCATATTTCGAGTTGGGCGCGATCTCTGATCCCATCACAGAGCGCGGCCTGAAATACGTCTTCCGCACAAACCCGACCTCGAAGAACTTCGCCAATCGCATGGTCGATTCAGTGGCTGAGGCCGTGGCTCCTGCCCTCAACGTCGATCCGAAGAGCCTAAAGATCGGGATCATCCATGAGGATTCCCTCTATGGTCAGACGGTCTCCAGTTTCCAGGTGGCGCGTGCCAAGGAGAAGGGTCTGAACGTCGTCGAGACGCTGCCTTACTCTGCAAAGTCGGTCGATCTGACGCCGGTGATCTTGCGCCTGAAGTCGGCAGGCGTCGATGTGGTTCTGCAGACCTCCTATCAGAACGATACGGTTCTGTTCTTCCGTCAGATGAAGGACCAGGGCTTCAAGCCGAAGGCTGTCATCGGCGCCGGCGGCGGCTACTCGACTCGTGATACGGCTCAGGCCGTCGGCAACGAAAACATCGAGGGTGCTCTCAACGTCGATTTCCCCCAGTACCGCACCAACCCGCAGGCTGCTCCAGGCATTGACGAGTTCGTGAAGAAGTACCAGGCGAAGTATGGCATCCCTCCGCGTTCTGGTCACAGCCTCACCAACTACATGGGCGCCAACGTCTTCCTCGACGCCATGGCCTCTTCCAAGGACCTGAAGGCCGAGTCGATCCGCGAGACCCTCTTGAAGGTCGATATTCCGGAAGGAAAGACGCCGACCGGCTGGGGTGTGAAGTTCGACGAAAAAGGCCAGAATACCCGTGTCAGCCCGTTTCTCATGCAGTGGCAGGGCGGCGAACTCGTGACCGTGTTCCCGCCTGAAGCCGCCGTGACCAAGATGAAGGCCGGGGTCGGTACGAACTGATCCTGTCAATATCGTCAATCTCCGGGGGCGGCACCTCCGGAGATTGTCTGTCTCATGTCCCATTTTCCTGCTTGCGTCCCGGAGTGCCTGGATGGACGTTCTTGTACAGTTACTACTCAATGGCATTCTGCTCGGCAGCATGTATGCCATCATCAGCGTCGGCCTTACCCTGATCTTCGGGATCGTGAGAGTCGTCAATTTCGCCCATGGCGAGTTCCTGATGGTCGGCATGTACGCCACTTACCTGTTGGGAGCTCATCTGGGCCTGAACCCATATGTTTCAGCCGTTCCCGTCATCGTGCTGCTCTTTGTGCTGGGCGCTATGGTGCAGCGCTTCATCATTCAGCCCCTTCTCGGGGCGGATGAACACATCCAGATTTTCGCCACAGTTGGCTTGTCGACGGCGCTGATCAATCTGGCTCTGCTGGTTTTCGGGGCAGACCTCTACTCCCTGACTGTGCCGAGCGCGCGTCAGGCTGTCTCAGCAGGTGGCTACACCATGCTTGTTGGGCAGCTTGTCATGCTTGCATGCGCGATCGCTCTCGTTGGCGGTCTGCACTTCTTCATGCAAACGACGGCCCTCGGACGCGCAATCCGGGCAACCGCACAGAACCGCAATGCAGCTCTTCTCATGGGTGTCAAGGTCGACCGGGTCTATGTGATCACTTTCGGTCTGGGCGCAGCCTGCGTAGGCTTGGCGAGCGCGCTCGTGATCCCGCTCTATCCCGTTACACCCACTATCGGTACCTACTTCGTTTTGACCGCCTTCGTCGTCGTGGTGCTGGGCGGTATGCGCAGCATCTATGGTGCATTCGTGGGCGCGATGATCATCGGAATCGTGGATTCCCTCTCTGGCTACTACATTGCCCCTGACCTCAAAGAGGTGGTCTATTTCGCGATCTTCATTCTCATCCTTATCTTCAAGCCGACGGGCCTCTTCGGGTTCGGCCGCGGTACGGAGTGATTTCATGACCGCAAAAACCATCGTGCCTGCGGTGCCGAACCAGCGCCATGCCGGCTTCCTGGCACGCCTGACCAACCCTCGGGTCTACTGTTCCCTGATTGCACTTTCACTGATCCTCATCGTGCCGGGGGTTATTGACTCGCCCTTCGTCATGCACGTCTTTGTGACAATCTGCATCTTTGCCGCCTTGTCTACGGCATGGAACATCGTCGGAGGATATGCAGGCCAGCTCTCACTGGGGCACATGGTATTCTACGGGGTAGGAGGATATACGACCGCTCTCCTGATCCAGCACTTCAGCCTGAGCCCTTGGATCGGCATGTGGGGTGGTGTCGCGCTCTCCGTGATCCTCAGCGTCGCCATCGGCTACCCGTGCTTCCGATTGCGCGGTCCATTCTTCTCGCTTGCGACGATCGCGTTTCTCGAGGTCGTACGCCTTCTGTCCATCCACTTCACCGGCGTGACCGGCGGAGCTGCGGGTCTCATCGTTCCGCTCAACCTCGGCTGGGCATGGATGATCTTCGAGAATAAGTTCAACTACCTGTATATCGCCTTCGGATTGCTCTTGCTGACGCTGCTAGTCTCCTGGGGCATCCGCAACTCGCGGCTCGGCTACTACCTGACGGCAGTGCGCGAGCGCGAGGATGCTGCCTTGGCGGCTGGCGTCAACAACACCGGGGTGAAGCTCAAGGCGGTCGTGATCTCGGCGGCATTGACGTCGCTCGTCGGCTCCTTCCACGCTATGTACATGACCTTCCTTGAGCCCGCGACGATGTTCTCGCTCGCAACCTCCATTGAGATCGCCATGTTCGCCCTGATCGGCGGATTGGGAACAGTGATGGGACCGTTGCTCGGCACTGTACTTGTCGTGCCTCTTGCGGAGTTGGCGCGAGGCTGGTTGGGCGCCTCCGCTAACGGCCTGCATGGGTTTGTCTACGGCACCGTCCTGGTCATCATCACGTTGACGTTGCCGGGTGGGCTTGTGGGAACCTTCGGTCCTCGCTTCACGAAGTGGATCGACCGTCTTCCCGGCGGTGGACGCCTTCATGATACGGGTCAGGCTCCGGCACAGCGCGCGATTGTCGGCGAAGTTGGCAAACCGATCCTCGAAGCGAAGAACTTGGTGATGAAGTTTGGTGGCTTGACCGCAACCGACAACGTGTCGATCACGCTGAACCGTGGCGAGATCCTGGGCATCATCGGCCCCAACGGAGCTGGTAAGACAACCCTGTTCAGCCAGATTTCGGGTTTCCTTACGCCGACATCTGGCACTGTCGGTCTCGTAGGGCCCGATGGCGCTATGACAAGCCCGAGTTCTGCCGACGAGTTTGCGCGGCTTGGTGTCGGACGCACGTTCCAGATCGTGCAGCCCTTCGGTAAGCTCACCGTGCTCGAGAACATCATGATCGGTGCTTTTATGCGCCATCCGAAGGTCGAAGACGCCCGCGCTGCTGCCTTGCGCGCCGCTCGGCTGGTCGATCTCGAGGACATCAAGGATGTGGAGGCCCGCAACCTTCCCATCGGTGGTCTCAAGCGCTTGGAGGTAGCACGGACCCTTGCCACTGAGCCCTCGATCCTTCTCCTTGACGAAGTGATGGCGGGGCAGAGCCAGTCCGATACCCAGCGGATGGTCAATCTCATCCGGGCAATTCGCGACACGGGCGTCACCATCATCGCAATCGAACACAACATGCAGGCGATCATGAGCCTTTCGGACAGGATCGTGGTGATCGACTCCGGGCGGGTGATCGCTGAAGGAAACCCGCAAGAGGTCGTCAAGAGCCGGCGGGTGATCGAGGCCTACTTGGGAGAGGATTTCGTCGATGCTCAAGGTCTCTAACGTTACTGCGGGCTACGGCCGCACCGTTATCCTGCAGGACCTCTCGATTGAGGTTGGGCGGGGAGAGGTCGTCACCATCATCGGCTCGAACGGTGCAGGCAAGACGACGCTGCTGCGCACGATTTCGGGTCTTGTGAAGCCCTCCAGCGGCGAGATCACGTTCGATGGGGAGCGGATTGACAGGCGTGATCCTTCCGACATCGTCGGGCGTGGTCTCATCATGGTTCCGGAGGCACGCCAGCTCTTCCCGGTTATGACTGTGCGCGACAATGTTATGATGGGTTGCTACCATCCCAATGTCCGCGAAGGCGCGGCCCGCCGGTTTGACGAAGTTCTCGATATTTTTCCAAGGGTCAGGGAACGTCTCGATCAGCTCGCCGGCTCACTGTCTGGCGGCGAGCAACAGATGGTGGCCATTGCGCGCGGTCTCATGGCCTCTCCCAGGCTCCTGATGCTGGACGAGCCCTCCCTGGGGCTTGCGCCTCTCATCGTTCAGCAGATGTTCGATGTGGTTGACCGCATCTGTCAGATGGGAACGACCGTGCTCCTCGTGGAGCAGAAGGCCTTCCATGCGCTCAAGATCGCCGGTCGAGCCTATGTCATCGAAAATGGCCGCATCGCCATGGAAAACACCGGAGCCGGTCTCTTGGCCGATCCGCACATTAAGACTGCCTATCTCGGAATTTGATGGATAGATCGGACATGCTGCACCGGAACTACATTGGCGGGGAGTGGATCGAAGGCGTCACTGCAAACCGCAACATCAATCCATCCAATCTGGATGATGTTGTCGGCGAATATGCTTCTGCGGACGCCGCACAGACCGAGGCGGCCATCGCCGCCGCCCAAACCGCATTCCCGGCCTGGGCGGCGGCGAGTCCGGAGGTGCGCTCCGACATTCTCGACCGCGTCGGCACCGAGCTTCTCGCCCGCAAGGACGAACTTGGGTATCTGCTCTCGCGGGAAGAGGGCAAAACTCTGCCGGAAGGCATCGGCGAGGTCGTGCGAGCAGGCCGTGTGTTCAAGTTCTTCGCTGGCGAAGCCCTGCGGCTGACTGGCGACCGCATGGCATCGGTTCGGGCTGGGGTGGATGTGGAGATCGTCCGCGAGCCCGAGGGTGTGGTTGGCCTCATCACTCCCTGGAACTTCCCGATCGCCATTCCCGCCTGGAAGATTGCTCCGGCGCTCGCCTTCGGCAACTGCGTGGTCTTCAAGCCTGCGGATCTCGTTCCGGGTTCGGCATGGGCGCTCTCGGAAATCATCTCGCGGGCAGGCGTGCCTGCCGGTGTGTTCAATCTGGTGATGGGGCCAGGCTCGCAAGTCGGCAATGCCATTGTGAAGTCCCCGCTGGTGCGTGCCGTGAGCTTCACAGGCTCGGTGCCGGTCGGACGTCGTCTCGCGGGCGATCTGGTGGCGCGCGGGGCCAAGATCCAGCTTGAAATGGGCGGGAAGAATCCTCTTATCGTGCTCGACGACGCAGACTTGAAGGTCGCCGTCGAGTGCGCCGTCAACGGAGCCTTCTTCTCCAGCGGACAACGTTGTACGGCCTCGTCCCGCCTGATCGTGCAGGAAGGCATCCACGACCGATTCGTGGCAGCCCTTGCTGACCGGATGGCAGGGCTGAAGGTGGACGACGCCCTGAAGGCAGGCACCGATATCGGCCCTGTCGTCAGCCGCTCGCAGTTGGAGCAGGATCTCGGCTACGTGGATATCGGCCGCAAGGAAGGCGCGAACGTGGTCATCGGCGGCGAGAGCCTTACCCGGGACACGCCGGGCTATTACATGTCTCCGGCCCTACTGACCGAGACCGCCAACGATATGCGGGTGAACCGTGAGGAGATCTTCGGCCCCATCGCGACTGTCATTCGGGTGCGCGATTACGAGGAAGCGGTGGCTGTCGCAAACGACACGGAATTCGGCCTGTCGTCCGGCATCTGCACTACGTCGCTCAAGCATGCGAGCGATTTCAAGAAGCGTTCCACCTCCGGGATGGTGATGGTGAACCTGCCCACGGCGGGTGTCGACTACCACACCCCGTTCGGCGGCCGGAAGGGCTCCTCCTATGGTCCGCGCGAGCAGGGTGCCTATGCGCGCGAATTCTACACGGCGGTGAAGATCGCCTACACGCTCGGGTGATGCGATGACGGAGATTACGGGAAACACGAAGGTCTGGGCCATCCTGGCTGACCCCATCCACCACGTTAAGACACCTCAGGCTCTTAACGCGCTCATGCGCGGGCGGAATGTCGATGGGGTTCTTATTCCAGCCCACGTCGGCGCGGAAGACCTTCCCGGTTTTGTGGCCGGCCTCAAGTCCATGCGCAATCTCGGAGGCTTCATCGTCACGGTCCCGCACAAGACTGCCATCGTCGATCTCTGCGACGAGGTCAGCGAGCAGGCAAGGGCGATCGGCGCCGTTAACACCGTGCGCCGGAAGGCGGACGGTCGCCTCGTGGGCGAGATGCTCGACGGGGCAGGCTTCGTCGCAGGGCTGCGGCAGGGCAGCATCGAGCCGCGCGGAAAGACGGTCTATCTCGCAGGAGCGGGCGGAGCGGCCAATGCCATCGCGTTTGCCCTCGCAGAGGCCGGCGTGTCGCGCCTCACTGTCGCGAACCGAACCCGCAGCAAGGGTGAGGATCTCAAGCAGCGCCTCGAGCGGCATCACCCGTCGGTTCCTGTCGAGATCGGAACTCCTGATCCATCAGGACACGAGATCGTCGTGAACGCCACGTCCCTGGGTCTCCGCGAAGACGATCCCCTGCCGCTCGACGCAGCCCGCCTTTCACCCGATCAGATTGTGGCCGAAATCATCATGCAGCCGGAAATGACTGCGCTTCTGGCCGCCGCCAGGGAACGCGGTTGCCGAACCCATCCAGGCCGGCCCATGCTCTCCTGTCAGCTTGAGCTCATGGCCGACTTCATGGGGATGCGCCCGTGACGGAGCCTCGGTCCCTGAACAGCCTTGAGGGACGCTGCGCCCTGATCACAGGAGGAGCCTCGGGAATCGGACTTGAGATGACACGGACCTTCGCCTCCCGCGGGGCAAGCGTTTTGGTGTTTGATCTCAACCCAGAGGCTGCCGAGGCTGTCCAGGAGCTTGAGCAATGTGCGGTCTTTACCGGCAGCGTTGCAGAAGCCACCGATGTGAATGCTGCCTTTAGTGCAGCGGAGAAGTATTTCGGCCCCGTCGATATCGTAGTGGCGAACGCGGGCGTCTCCCAGAATTGCCCGACGCTCGATCTCGACCTTGAAGGATGGCGCAGGGTGATGAGCGTGAACCTCGACGGAGCCTTCCTGACGGCTCAGGAGGCAGGTCGCCGCATGATCCCGCGCAAGCAGGGGCGCATCATTTTCACGTCGTCGATCTACGGTGTCGTCGCTGCACCCGAGCGGCTGGGCTATGTAGTTTCGAAGAGCGGCGTGTCTGCTATGACCAAGGCGCTGGCGGTGGAGTGGGCGCATCATGGCATCCGTGTGAACGCCATCGCTCCTGGCTATGTCCGTACGCCATTCGTCGATGATCTTCAGGCGAGGGGGCGGCTGGATATTGGGGCGCTGGAGAAGCGCACGCCCATCGGGCGTCTTATCGAGACGAGCGAAGTAGCCGAGGTCGCTGCCTTCTTGGCCTCCGACGCATCCGGCCCCATGACCGGACAGATCGTCGGCGTGGACGGCGGCTGGACCGCTTACGGGTACGTTTAGGAGAGTGTCGTGCCGGAACGGATGAGGCTTACCGCTGCAGCTCCCTGGATCGAGCTGCGCACAACTCAGGCGGACTGGGATGCCGCCGACCCCGTGTTGCTCGGAGAGATACTGACGCAGCTGCATCTAATCCGGGCTTTCGAGGAAACCGTTCTGAACCTTGCAGGCGAGGGGTTGGTGCATGGTCCCGCTCACTCCTCCGTCGGTCAGGAGGGGGGCGCGGTTGGGTCAATCGTCGGTCTTCGCGTAAGCGATCAGATCAACGGCTCGCATCGCGGGCATCACCAATTTCTGGCGAAGGCCCTGGCATATGTTGCGCCGCGGCTCGATCCCAAGGCGGAATTTTCTGAGCAGGTCGAGCAGGTTCTGCACCAGTCTCTTGCCGAGATTCTAGGCCTTGAGCCTGGCTTCGGGCACGGACGCGGCGGTTCCATGCATTTGCGCTGGGCCGAAGCGGGAGCGCTTGGCACCAATGCCATCGTCGGGGGCGGCGTGCCCCTCGCAGCGGGCGCAGCCATGGCCCACAAGATGGCGGGCACAGGCGACGTGGCCGTTACCTATTTCGGAGATGGAGCCATCAATATTGGGTCGACCTTGGAAACCATGAACCTTGCGGCAGCCTGGTCGCTGCCCATGCTGTTCTTCGTCGAGAACAATCTTTATGCGGTGGCGACCAAGATCGACGAGGTCACGCGCGAGGCGCGCCTCTCCGGACGCGGGGGCGGCTTCGGCATTCAGTCATGGCGAGTTGACGGCATGGATCCCCTGGCGGTCCATCTTGCCACCCAGGAAGCTCTTGCGCTGTGCCGCGAAGGCAGGGGGCCTGCGCTGATCGAAGCCGAGGTTTATCGCTTCTTCCATCAGAATGGGCCGCTGCCCGGCTCCGCCTTCGGCTATCGCAGCAAGGAGGAGGAGGCCGCGTGGCGCGCCCGTGATCCGCTGACCCTAACGGGTGCCGAGATGGTGCGGCGCAATCTTCTCGACGAGGCGGATGTGTCCGATCTGCGCGAGCGGTGCAGGTCTATCATGGCTGAGGTGGCTGGGCGGCTTGTGGAGCCGCATGGCAACTCACGCCGCATCCGCCCCGAGCTGTGGCCCGATACGGCCTTCGTGGACGTAGGCATCAGGGGCGAGCTTCCGGATTGGCAGTCTGCTAGGATCCTGGAGGCGAGCGCTTACCAAGGCGAGACCCGCGAGCGGAAGTTCGTCGATACGATAGCCGATGTCCTGTACCGGCGCTTCGAGACCGATCCGTCCCTCGTGGTCATGGGCGAGGATATTCACCGATTGAAGGGAGGCACGAACGGCGCCACCCGCGGCCTTGCCGATGCTTTTCCGGGGCGGGTGCTTGGAACGCCGATCAGCGAGGCGGCCTTCACGGGACTGGCGGGCGGCTTGGCGATGGACGGCCGTTACCGGCCCATCATCGAATTCATGTATCCGGACTTCATGTGGGTGGCTGCGGACCAGGTCTTCAACCAGATCGGAAAAGCCCGCCACATGTTCGGAGGCGACACGGATGTACCGCTCGTGCTTCGCACGAAGATCGCGATTGGCACAGGCTACGGCTCACAGCACTCGCTCGATCCCACCGGGGTCTTCGCGACCTCGCCCGGTTGGCGCATCGTGGCTCCTTCAACCCCGCACGACTATGTCGGCCTCATGAACGCAGCCCTTCGCTGCCGTGATCCGATTCTGGTGATCGAGCATGTCGATCTCTACCAGACCACGGGCAGCATTCCCGCAGATGACCTCGACTATATCATTCCTCTGGGCAAGGCCTGCATCGTCCGGCCCGGCCGGGAACTGACGGTGCTGACCTATTCGGCCATGGTGGCGCGAAGCATTGAAGCGGTTGAGCAGCTCGGGGTCGATGCCGAGGTTATCGACCTGCGCACCCTGGATCGCGCGTCCCTCGACTGGGAAACCATCGGGGACAGTATCTGCCGCACCAACAATGTCGTCATCGTCGAGCAGGGATCTCTCGGCACCTCCTACGGTGCGATGCTCGCTGACGAGATCCAGCGACGATATCTGGACTGGCTTGATCAGCCGGTGCAGCGGGTTCATGGGCGTGAGGCCTCTCCAACGATCTCGAAGGTTCTGGAGCGTGCAGCCTTTGCAGGAAGCAACGAGGTCGCGCACGGTTTAGCCGTCGCCATGGCGGGCAAGGGCACGCCGATCGATGGCGCACGGTTTAATGAGACGTTCAGATGAACAATACGACCGATCTTCTGGAGCACCTGGCCAATCTTCTCGGACGGAACGGCGTTATCACCGACGCCCCGGATATTGAGCCGTATGCCGTCGATTGGCGCAAGCTCTTCCCCGGTCGGCCCGTCTGCGTCGTGCGCCCATCCTCGAGTGCGCAGGTTGCTCAGGTCGTGCAGGCGTGTCGAGATGCAGGTGTTCCTCTTGTGCCGCAGGGCGGCAATACGGGTTTGGCGGGAGGCGCGGTTCCCGATGTCTCCGGGACTCAGGTTGTCCTGTCGCTCAACCGCATGGCGGCCGTTAGAAATGTCGACGCGGTCGGCATGACGATCGAGGCGGAGGCCGGCTGTATTCTCAAGGTGGCGCAGGATGCGGCTGCGGCAGCGGGACGGCTGCTGCCGATCAGTCTCGCGGCTGAAGGCTCAGCCACTATCGGCGGGGTGGTGGCTGCCAATGCCGGTGGCGTGAACGTGCTGCGCTACGGCATGACGCGAAGCCTCGTGCTCGGCCTTGAGGTAGTTCTGCCGGATGGGACGATTGCCAACGGTCTGCGCAAGCTGCGCAAGGACAACGCGGGATATGACTGGAAGCAGCTGTTCATCGGCAGCGAAGGCACCCTCGGGGTTGTGACGGCGGCGGTTTTGCGGCTCCTGCCGCGGCCCAAGCACTCCGTGACAGCCTTGTTGTCGGTCACCGACCCCGATGCCGCGCTCCAGCTCCTGGAACTGGCTCAGGATGAATTGGGCGATCAAATCTCGGCTTTCGAGCTAATCTCGCGAACCTCCCTGCAGCTGGTCGAAAAGCATGCAGCCCTGAAGCCGCCGATAGCCGAGGGTGAATGGTTTGTGCTGATTGAAGCGGCCTCCAGCCTTGCCGGGATGCGCGAGGCTGCCGAGGCCATGCTCGGCTCCGCATTCGAGCGCGAGATCGCTCTTGACGGAGTGATCGCTGAATCAGGAGCGCAAGCCGCTCAACTCTGGGCTCTGCGCGAGCATGTCACGGAATCCGAGGCTCGCGAGGGCAAGAGCGTCAAGCATGACGTCTCCGTCCCGCTGACCGCAATTCCAAGATTTCTCGTCGAGGCTGGACAAGCGCTGGCTGCGGGAGCGCCCGGAACGCTGGTGAACGTCTTTGGCCATCTGGGTGACGGCAATCTTCATTACAACGTGCTTGTCGGGGCCCGTCACGACGCGGACGCCATCAATCGCATCGTGCACGATGTGGTGGCCGCCTATGGGGGCAGCATTTCCGCGGAGCACGGTATCGGCCAGTACCGTGTTGGCGAACTGGCTCGGTACCGCTCACCGGTCGAGATGGAGATGGCCCGCAGGATCAAGCGGGCCTTGGACCCTCACGGCTTGCTCAATCCCGGCAAAGTGCTCCTGCCCTGACAAGCTGGCGCGAACATTGCGGGCACATTTCTCTGAGAGAATGACGTTATGGATAGTTTCGATTATGTGATTGTCGGCGGAGGCACAGCGGGCTGCGTGCTGGCGAACCGTCTAACGGCTTCCTCCGAGAGCAAGGTTCTCGTACTGGAGGCAGGTGGACCGGACAGAGGTTTCTGGATTCCCATTCCAGCCGGCTTCAGCAAACTGCTGACGAATGCCAAGTACAACTGGCGCTTCCAGACGGAGCCGGAGGAAAACGTCCACAACCGCACCATCGTGGTGCCGCGCGGCAAGGGCTTAGGCGGATCCACGCTGATCAACGGCATGATCTTCGTGCGCGGCCAACCTCAGGATTACGACACCTGGGCTCAACTCGGAGCCAAGGGTTGGAGCTTCGAGGACGTTCTTCCATACTTCAAGAAGCTCGAAAGTTTCGAGGATGGCGAGAGCACCTATCGGGGAGGGAGCGGGCCTCTCAATGTGGTGCGTGTCTCAGAGCGCCCGGAAATCTCCGAAGCCTTTATTGCAGCAGCACAGCAGGCCGGTTTTCCTCTCAATCCCGACTACAACGGAGCCGACCAGGAGGGCTTTGGCTATTATCAGGTCAACCAGCGCAATGGCCGGCGCTGGAGTGCGGCGGACGCTTATCTGCGCCCTGCCATGTCGCGCCCAAATCTCAAAGTGCAGACTAATGCTCATGTCACCCGCATCGATTTCGAGGGGCGACGGGCTGTTGGCGTGACGTACCGGGTCGGAAACGAAGAGAGGCAGGTGAGGGCGCGGGCCGAAGTTATCCTTACGGCAGGATCAATCCAGACCCCGCATCTTTTGGAGCTGTCGGGCGTTGGCGATCCGCAGACACTCTCCTCCGTTGGGATTCCCGTCCTCCACGCTTTGCCCGGAGTTGGCAGCAACTACATCGATCACTTCGCGACACGCATGAACTGGCGGGTGAAACTACCGGTCACGCTCAACGAATTGACGCGAGGGTGGCGTCTTGGCGCTGCGGTCGCTCAGTACTTCCTGACCCGAAAAGGCATCCTAACTTTCGGAACTGGCCTCGCACATGGTTTTGTCAAAACGCGGCCCGAACTCGAAACTCCGGACGTGCAGTACTTCTTCATGCACGCAAGCTATGCGAATGCTGGCGAGCGCAAGCTCGATCGTGAGCCCGGCATGACCATCGGCGTTACCCAGCTGCGTCCGGAGTCGAGGGGAACAATCCATATCAAGTCTCCCGATCCCCTGGTCCCGCCTGCGATCCGCCCGAACTTCCTGTCAACCCGGACCGACCAGGAAGCCATGATCGAGGGGATGCGTATTGCCCGGCGCGTCATCGAGCAGCCGGCTATGGATCGATACCGGGCCTATGAGATGAACCCGGGTCCGAATGTGAACACCGACGATGAATGGCTCGATTTCGCTCGGCAAAACGGCCAAACGATCTATCACGCCATTGGCACCTGCAGCATGGGGCAGGGACCCCGCGCGGTCGTCGATGAGCGCCTCAGGGTCTATGGTTTTGAGGGCCTGCGCATCGTTGATGCGTCGATCATGCCGTCCATGGTCTCAGCCAACACGGCGGCTGCGGTCATGATGATCGCCGAGAAGGGAGCCGACCTCATCAAAGCCGATGCCCGTAAGAGTGTCTGAATCTGGCATGGCATGCTCATGAGTTGACCCCGGCTCACGATAAAGCGGCCCAGGCATAAGGGCATCAAAGGGAGGATATGGACATGGCAAACTTCACTTTTCAAAGCACGCCGCGCCTGATCTGTGAGATTGGCGGGCTGAACCGGATCGGCGAGCTGATGACCGGTCTTGGCGTCAGCCGGGCCATTGTCGTCTGCGACCCCGGCATTGCCGCCTGCGGTTTCGCGGAGCGGGCCATTGCCATCCTGAAAGCAGCAGGCATATCCGCGACGGCATTCGACCAGGTTCAGGCAGATCCGCCGGCAAGGGTAGTGCGCGCGGCCGTAGAAGCCGCTCGGGCCTTCGACGCTGATGGGGTTGTCGGGCTTGGCGGCGGCAGTTCGCTAGACACAGCAAAGCTTGTTGCCCTGCTGGAACGCTCCGATCAGGAACTGCAGGATTTGTATGGAGTCGATCTGGCGCGTGGTGGTCGTCTGCCACTGATTCAGGTGCCGACGACGGCAGGCACAGGCTCGGAAGTGACTTGGGTTTCGGTTGTTACAAGTGAGGCCAACGAAAAGAAGGCTATCTACTCGCCCCAACTTCTGCCGGATGTGGCGCTACTGGATGCTGAGCTCACCTTAGGGATGCCGTCACGTGTCTCCGCTGCAACGGCGCTCGACGCCATGGTTCATGCTATTGAGGCTTACACCAGCCGCACCCGCAAGAATGTCGTCTCGGATGCTTTGGCCGTGAAGGGGCTGGAGCTACTGGGGGCCAATATCCGCCGGGTCGTGGACGACGGCTCCGACGTCGAGGCTCGTTCTGCCATGCTGCAAGGTTCCATGCTGGCAGGCATGGCCTTCGTCAACGCAACAGTCGCTGCCGTACATGCCTTGTCCTACCCCTTGGGAGCGCGGTTCCATGTTCCGCATGGACACAGCAACGCCCTGGTGATGGGGCCTGTATTTCGCTTCAACATGCCCGTCGCGCAAAAAGCCTATGCAGAACTGGCCACACACCTGCTGCCGGGACGCACCTTTGCGAGCGATGCCGAGGCCGCCGAAGCTTTCGTTTCCGAGCTGGAGAACTTGGTCGCCTCAGTGGGCTTGGAAACCCGCCTTAGCCAATTGGGTGTAACGGAAGGGGATCTCCATGGCATGGCGGAGGAGGTTACGGTCGGAATTCAGAGGCTTTTGGCCAACAATCCCCGCGATATGAGCTTCGATGACGTCGTAGACATCTACCGCACCGTATTGTAGCGCCACCGCAGGGAACGAATCCCGTCCCATGGATCACTCAGGCTGCAAGGCTAAAGAGGCGGTTCACCGGACCGATTTCACTTGCTGGATCAGGTTGTTGTAAGATGCAGGGGCGACGATGGATCATCTTCATAACATCGAAGCCTTCAATGGTAGCGGAGGCTGTATCGTCAGTTTAAGGTTTTGAGATAGATCCACTCCTGCAGAAGCCTCTAGCGACATCCGAAGTTCCGTTGCAACCCCTAACGTAGGTCAAGCGAAGGCCAGACGAGCGCTCGGGTTAGGCAGCAACACGGAAGAGGGCCGCGATGACATCACTCTGAGCCTTCATGTCTTTCGCTGATGCGATCGCCACCTGGCCCTTGCCGATCATCGCCATGATCTCGTAGCCCACCATCGTCCGTGAGGCCGTCGTGAAGCTCTTGAAGCCCAGCCCAGGACAGACCAGCCGTTTGATGCGCCGGTGATCCTGCTCGACGATGTTATTCAGAAATTTCACCTGCCGAAGTTTGGCAAACCACCAGAGCCCTCCTGCACGTTTCATAGCCTCCGTCGCAGCCGGATAGGCGGCGTTCTTGTCGACCGTGATGGTCCGCGGATTGACCGTGTGTGGCTGCCCTAAAGCCTTGCGGAAGAACCGCCGAGCGGCAGCCGCATTCCGCTTGGGTGAGAGCAGAAAGTCGATTGTTTGCCCGGTCGCGTCGACAGCGCGGTAGAGATAGACCCATTCATCCTTCACCCGAATGTATGTTTCATCCACTCGCCAAGAGCCGTTGGTCATGCGCAGATGCGGACGACTGCGCTTGTCCAGTTCGGGAGCGTAAGCCTGGATCCACCGAAAGAGGGTCGTAGGGTCCATCTGAATGCCTCGGTCCGCAAACATCCGCTCGAGATCACGATAGCTGATGGGGAACTGCAGGTATCAGCGCACCGCCCATAGGATGATCTCCGCCGTGAACTGCCGACCCTTAAACGGGTTCTTCTTACCTGCTGTCACCATGAGCCCCTCTCACCTCGATCCCGTCATAACCTGAGTGGTGGGATGCTTCAAAGCTGCAACAGAGCCGCAAGAAGCCAGATCCGGAGGATGAGGAAGCTTACCCGCCCTATGCCAATGATCCTGATCCATGGAAGGCGCACCTTGCCGAGATCGATGCCCTGCTCGAGCGCACCAGCAAGGCACTCGCCGGCGAGACCCCGCTGCCCAGGAGCCGCTCGCACCTGGTCTACGATCCCGATCAGGATGGGCTGAGGACCTGTGGCTCGATGTGGTCCAGCGCACCAGCGGCTGGCCGCCATCGCCGCGGCAATGGCAGCCTGGACCGCGTGGCTGGATCTCAACCTCTACACCCGCCTGCCCTGGCTCGGGCTAATCATGGCAGCCTCCATCCTGCGGGCGAGGGGGCTCACCCACCATCTCCTGCCGCTGGCCGCCGGCTTCAAGCAATCCAAGTTCCGGCCGCAGGGCCGGGAAGGGGCGGCCGAGAAGCTGGAGGGCCTTTGCCAGGTGCTCGAGGAGGCGCTAGCGATCGCCGACAAGGATCTCGACCGGCTCATCCTCGCCCGTGAGCTGATGAGCCGGGTGACAGCCCGGACCCGCTCCAACTCCAAGCTGCCGAAGCTCGTCAATCTGTTTCTCGCCCGCCCGCGCGTGACCGTGCCGCTCGGGGCCAAGCTCCTGAAGGTGACACCTAAGGCCGTCGACCTGATGCTGGCCCAGCTCGGAGGCGCCCTGCCGCGCGAACTCACCGGCCGAACCCGCTACCGCGCCTGGGGCATCGTCTGAGGCGCTGGCAAATTTAGAGGGCCCGGGTCACTGACCAGTCTCTCTCATCGCCGGTGAGCACTCCATGAAACACCAAGTCGATATGAGCCGCGAGGAAATCTTCGCTGCTGATCGATGCATGGCGATCAAACGTCATGCGCCAGATCGCAGCCATGAGAGCGGGGGCGATAAGCACGAGAGGGAGGCGGGCCGCTGCGCCCTCCCGTATCTCGCCACGAGCAATTCCCCGCTCCACAACCCGCTCCAGGAGTGCGCGGCCCTTTGAGATCGTCTCGGCGTAGTAGAGCTCGGTCAGAGCCGGAAAGCGTTCGCCTTCCGCAATGATGATCCGGATCAGCACCCGCAGGTCCGAGTTCACAAGCTGCCGGTGAACGGTCTCGATGATCAGCTTCAACAGATCGCGCGTTGTGCCTGGATAAGTATCGATGAAGCCGGTGATCTGGCTGAGCACCGGCGCAACCTCCAGGCGCACCGCTGCCAGGAAGAGCGCCTCCTTGTCTGTAAAGTATCGATAGATCGTTCCCTTCACCACACCGGCCCGGCGGGCCACGTCCTCCAGACGCGTGCCTGCAAACCCGTGCAAGGCAAATTCCTCAAGTCCAGCCCTAATCAGTTCGGCTGGTCGGGCCTCCTTGCGCCGGCGCCGGGGCGGCCGCCCTGACGCAGTGCTCACCTCGTCCATAAAAATTCTGCCTCCTGTAAATGACCAATGAGTCATTATCGATTGCTTGCGAGCGAATGGGTGCTATAATGACCATTAAGTCATTAACCGTCCAGCGCCGTGACAGCAGAATGGGCAGGCCCATGCTCACCGCCCCCCGTGATCAACTCCATGCCGCTAGCGTGGCTGATGCAGCTATTGGCCCGTCCAATGGTGAGCGACTGCCCCTCCTGGCTGTTGAGCGAGCGCTAGATGGCACACCCGCGCCGTCGCGTTTGCGAAGGTGGGTACGCTTTGCCGGGGTCATTCCGCTCATCCTGGGGCTGGTGGGGCTTGGCGGCTTTGTCGGTCTCTACTTCCAGCCACCAGGGCTTCAGAAGCTCATGGCGGTGCTTGACCTGCAACCTGGCGCCGGCACCTCCTCACCGATCGCTGTCCCGGTGGCGCAGCGGGATCCTGGTCAATCTGGAGCGGCGGCCCTCAAGGCTGCTCGGCCCGCGGTTGTCGGCCTTGGCCGACTGCTGCCTGAGGGTGAGGTGGTGACCGTTGCCCCACCTTTCGGTGCCGGTGATGCACGTGTCGCGAGCTTGAAGGCCGACGAGGGGAACCAGGTGGAGCAGGGAGATGTCTTGGCGGTCCTGGATAGTGAACCCACCCTGCTCGCGGCTGTTACGACCGCACGGGCCCAGCTTTCCGCACGTGAAGCGACGCTTGCTCAGGTCAAAGCCTCCGTACAGGCCAGTCGCGACGAAGCACTTGCCACACTCGCTCGAGCCGAGACCACCTTCCAGAATGCCATCCGTGAGTTCGAGCGCGTGGAAACCTTACGCCAGCGCGGCTTTGCGGCCGAGCAAAACTACGACCAGCGCCGTGCCGCACGTGACGAGGCGGCGCATGAGGTGCAGAGGGCTCGAGCCCAGCTCTCCCGCTATGGCTCCGGCCGTCTCGAAGACCAAGTGGATGTGCTCGTCGCCGAGCGCAACGTCGACACAGCTAAAGCCGATCTGGCGCGGGCCCTGGCCGACCTCGACAAAGCCTATGTCCGCGCGCCCGTCACCGGAACGGTGCTCACCGTCCATGTCAGACCTGGGGAGAAGGCAGGCACCCAGGGGCTGATGAATCTGGGCAACCTCGAGCAGATGACTGTCGAGGTAGAGGTCTACCAGACCCAGATCGGCCGCGTTGCCCTGGGCAACCCCGTCGAGGTCATGGCTGAAGCCCTGCCGCAGCCGCTCAAGGGCCGGGTAACACGCATCGGGCTCGAGGTTGGCCGTCAGACCGCTGTCGATGCTGATCCGGCGGCCAATACCGATGCTCGGGTGGTGAGGGTCACAGCCGCTCTTGAGCCTGAGGCGTCCCGGCTGGCCCGGCGATTGACCAATCTGCAGGTCACGGCCCGGATCAGTACAGGAGATGGATCATGACCGCCCTTCTGGGCCATCTTCTCGGACGGTTGCCTATCGGGTGGCTGCAGCTGGTCCACAACAAGACCCGGCTTGCCGCCGCCCTTGCCGGTGTCGCCTTCGCGAGCGTTCTTGTTCTCATGCAGCTGGGCTTCCTCGGAGCGCTCGTTGCCAGCATCAGGCTTCCCTACGACCAGATGAACGCCGACCTTCTGATCTCGGCCTCCGACATGAACACGCTGGCCGACGGCAGCCCGCTTCCACGTCAGCGCATGTTCGAGGCTCTCACTGTCGAGGGCGTCCAGAACGCCACCCCCCTGTACTACGGCAAGATCGAGTGGAAGCAGCCGGATGGCACCATCCGCAACCTGGATGTGTTTGGCATTGATCCCTCAGTGGAATCCCTCCGCAACCCAGCCATCAACGCACGGCTGAGCGATATCAGCCTCTCGGACGTGGCGCTGATCGATGCCAAGGTCAGAAACGTGCCGAAGGGCCTGTTTGCTGCAATCACAGCCGGAGAACCATACCGCTTCGAAGTGAAGGGCCGCACCCTCACGGTGGTGGGCACCTTCGAGATCGGCGGCGGCTTCTCGGCCGACGGCTATCTCGTGGTCTCTGACCAGACCTTTCTGCGGCTGTTCCCAAACCGAGTGGCAGGGGCGCCGAACCACATTCTCGTGACGCTTGCACCCGGTGCTGATGCAGCGCTGACCTTAGACCGCCTGCGTGCAACCCTGCCTGCTGACGACAGCATCGTGAGGACAGTGGAGGAGGCCTTTGACAGGGACCAAGCTTTCCAGACGACGCAGCGCCCGGTTGGGCTTGTCTTCGGCTTCGGGGTGGTGATCGGAATTCTGGTCGGCATCATCATCGTCTACCAGGTGCTCTCCACCGATGTTGCCGAGCACCTCAAGGAATACGCCACCTTCAAAGCCATTGGCTACTCGCAGCGGTTCTTCCTGGGCATCGTGTTCGAGGAGGCCCTGATCCTCGCGATCCTGGGCTTCGTTCCAGGCTTTCTGGTGTCCCTACTGCTCTACACTGTCGTCGTCGCCGTGACAGGGCTACCCCTTGCCATGACTGGGGCACGCGCGGTGTTCGTCCTGGTGGGGACACTCGGCATGTGCGCACTCTCTGGAGCGATTGCCACCCGCAAGCTCGCCCGCGCTAATCCGGCGGACCTGTTCTGAGGGGGCTGCCATGGATCTGACAGCTCGGCGTGAGCGCTATACGGACGGCGACCTGAACCGACCGGACGCACCAGTGGTGGTGCGGGGGCTCAATCATTGGTTTGGAGAAGGCGAAGCGCGAAAGCAGGCATTGTTCGACGTGAACCTCGCGCTTGAGCGCGGCAAGCTCACGGTCCTGCTCGGGGCCTCAGGGTCGGGAAAGACAACCCTGTTAACGCTCATGGGATGTCTCCGCCGCGTTCAGGACGGCAGCCTGACCCTTTTGGGCACGGAACTGGCTGGTGCGGATGAGCAGGTGCTCGTTCGATGCCGCCGTCGGCTCGGGTTCATCTTCCAGGCCCACAACCTTCATGAGAGCCTCACCGCGATGGAGAACGTGCGCATGGGGCTGGAGGTGCATGGCAAAGCCGCCATGGCAGGTTGGGAGAGAGCCTCCGCCCATCTGCTCGAGATGCTCGGGCTTGGTGAGCGCTTGCACTACCTGCCGGGTAACCTGTCCGGCGGGCAGAAGCAGAGGGTTGCGGTGGCACGGGCCCTCGTGGGCAACCCGGACATTGTCTTTGCCGACGAGCCCACTGCTGCTCTGGACAAGAACAGTGCACTCAACACGGTCACCCTCCTGAAGCGCCTCGGCACCGAGCGCGGCACGACGACACTTATGGTGACGCACGATACGAAGATCATGAGCTTGGCTGATCGTATCATCACCCTGGAGGATGGGCGAATTGTTGAGGACAGCGGCACAACCTGAGGACTTATCGCACTGGGCTATGGCGGCACCTTCGTGACCTTCACGTTCCTGGCCTCGATCCTGGTCCTCTACGGTGCAGCCATCGCGGTTGGCAATCTGGCAGGCGGGCGCATCGCCGACCGGAACCCGGTCCGGGCGCTGATCGGCCTCTTCGCGCTCCAAGCCTTGATCCTCTTCATCTTCACCTTCACTGTGGCATCTCCCGTCTGGACGCTCATCACCCTGGCGGCGCTCGGGTTCCTCTCCTTTGCCAACGTGCCCGGGTTGCAGATCTACGTCGTCGAATTCGCCAAGCAGCATCGTCCAGGCGCGGTCGACGTCGCCTCGGCCCTCAACATCGCAGCCTTCAATCTTGGGATCGCCTTTGGCGCATGGGTCGGTGGCCTGGTGGTTTCGTCGCCGCTCGGACTTGGGGCCACCCCCTGGGTCGGCGCCGTCCTGGTCGCCGTCGCACTCGTGCTGACGATCTGGAGCGGCACCCTCGACCGTCGCCCGGAGCCGGTCGGCCAGCATGCATGACCGCTCGAAGTCGCCCGCGAGCTTCAACCCTATCAACCATGAGAATCGGCCGGGCGATGAGTGCCAGGCCCAGCACACAGGAGAATGCGATGAAGACTGTCACAGCCAATGGAACGGCCTAGGGTCACCGCCCATCCATTGCCTCCCTGCATGACGCTCACGAGCGACACGACGGACGCTCGCGGGAAGTGAGCCTGCGGATAGGATCGCCTCGGATTCCAGCGCCTTGCGAGCATCCTCCACAGTATGAAACCCCAACATGGTGATCGCGTTGGGGCTCCCTCCGTCAGATGTGCGATAGGCATGAAGGACAACGCACCCGACCAGCGTCAGGCCCTCGGGCTTGGTCACGCCCACCGGCGCATGATTCAGGATGGTATGGAAGCGTCGCGCCTGGTTGAACTCACTGCGGCGGTGAACCGGTGGCAGCGGCCGAGACAGCGGATGATCCGATGGATGGGCCAGATAAGCCCGGATGGGCGCATCAAGGTTTTTCACGAGCTGCGTCCCAAGGTCGTCGAAGGCCAGCGGCAGCACCCTGGACACGTAGTCATACGCCGTTCCTGGGAGGCAGACCCATCCCGGCTGTGCCAGCTTCTCCATGCGGGCGGCAATGTTCACCCGATCACCAAACATGTCGCAGTTTCGAACTATGACTTCTCCAACATGGACACCGATCCTAAATGTCACCCGGCGTCCCTTTGGGGTTTCCTCATTGGCCGCAGCAATCCTTTCCTGAATGCCAACCGCACATTGGACAGCATCAACGACGCTCGGGAACTCGGCGAGAATACTGTCGCCTGCGGTGTTGGCCGTGCGACCGCCATACTGGGTAATTTGCCGATCCATGATCTCCCGACGGAAGTAGAGCAGGGCTAGAGTTCCAGCCTCATCCGCATTCGTTAGGCGCACGTAGCCTGCCAGGTCCGCGTAGAGGATCGCGGCGAGGCGGCGGTGCATGACTGAGGCGCGCTTGTTCATGGTTGGATACCGCCCTTGATGGGCCAACCTAGACCCATGTCGCGTCGGTAGAGCCTCGCGGTCTACAGGATAATTGGCCAGTGCTGATTCTCGTTCCTAACCGACCGGCAACGCCAGCGAGATTGCAAGGACTCACGTTCCAGCTCAGGGTTCTCTCACGAAGGTCAGCTCATGGCACTTCCTGGGCCTAACAGGCTGGTCGGCTTTAGCAGGAAGGAGCTGACGTTCATTGAGAACTCGGAAGGTGAAGGTTTGACCCGCTCCGGATCTTTACAACAGGATCGACCTGGCCTCTGTGCTGCCGCAGCATCAAGGATGCTCTCGACGGTGAACGCGAGCGTGGCACCGCAGCCCGGGGGTCCGGACCTGAAGCCGCGAGAGCGATCTGCCTCTCACGTTGGCTTTTCTAGCGGCTTCGGAAGAGTGAGGCCCTCCAGATGGCCGCGTATGTACTGTTGATCGTGTTTCTGTTCCAGAAGGGCTCGGCCGAGTTCAAGAGCTTAATGCAGGCCGCCGCGGTCAACCTGACATAGACAGCGTAACTCAGCCTTCGATGCTTCAGTAGGACAGAACAGCTGTGCAAAGCGCGAAGCCTAGCTCGGGCAAAGTCATGGCCGCCCCTGCCGTTCGCATGCTTCTGGAGACGCAAGCCGTTGCGGAAGGCAAGAAAGTGCGGCATTCGGCAGCAAATGCCACCAAACTTGATCCAGCCCGTCAGGGTGTGATTGAAGTGTTTCCTCGCTATCCGGCTGCGCCCCAAGGCGGAAGAAGGGATGGCGGGTTCTTCGTAACCTGGATCAACCTCTCCGCCCCACGTCCCGGCACCCGATACGGTCCCACCATCATGAATCCCTCTGAACACATCAACCAGATGATTGCGGACCTTCCCGACTGGCGCGGGCCCATGCTCGCTGACCTGCGTCAGACCATCCTTGCCACGGACCCTGGCATCATCGAGGAATGGAAGTGGATGGGCAGCCCAACCTGGTCGCTCGATGGGCTCATTGCGGTCGGCAATCCCCACAAGAACAAGGTCAAACTGACCTTCGCCTACGGTGCCGCACTGCCTGATCCGGACAACCTCTTCAATGGAAACGATAAGGGCAACACACGGCGCTCCATTGATATCTTCGAGGGAAGACCAGTGGACAAGTGTGCCCTTCAGGACCTTGTTCGGGCCGCCGTAGCCTACAACCGGACCCATCTGAAGAAGAACGCCCCGGCCGCCAAGCGCGCCAAAGCCTGCAAGACCTGACTTGTGCCGCATGGGAAGTGCCTAGGATCAAGCCACGTTCGGAGCCAGAAATGGCTCGCCGGGAGTGAACGCATCACGGAGTGGGATGCACAAGCCGGGGCAGTTCCGAGTGAGACCCCCGTTACCCCAGGGACATATGAAATCGTTCCAGGCAAAGCCATTTGCGTTCGGTGAGCTACTGGCCATTGGTGGTCTTTGCTACCGAATGCCGAGAAAGAGCATGGCAAGCAACTTGGCGGGGCCGTTTACAGGCCGCTGATCCCTGGGGAGGCAAAGCCACTCAGATTGAGAAGATAGGCCTGCGTCTGCTGGTAGGTACCGGAGCGGTTCAGTATAATGACGCGTGTGGGCTCTGCTACATCCGTGGGCCTGAAGGGCTTCTCATCCGCCTCGCTCAGGAACCCAATTAAGCGCGATAACGGCAAAGAGCGAAAACTGACCAATGTCGGCGATCGCGCCCTAAGCAATCTTGTCGCGAGCAGGCGCGGCAAACAAAAGCCTCCGCCGATAGACGAAGAACTCTCAGCCAGGGCCGGCTCCAAGCCTTGGATGTCATGGAGATTGTTCGGGCAGATACGCAACGCGCCCGGTACCTGCATATTCCAACGGTCACGTTTACCAGTTGAGGCACGGGCCAGGTGTCTGGCCCGTGCCTTGGCATATCAGGAGAGATGCTGAGCGAAGTGCTTGTTCATCTCGAACATGCTGACCTTGTCCTTACCACCAAATATGGCCCGCAGCTTGTCGTCCGCCACGATCTCGCGCTTGTTGGCTGGGTTCTGCAGATTGTTGGCCTTGATGTACTCCCAGACCTTGCTCACCACCTCTGTCCGCGGGAGCGGCGCCGATCCGACTACGGCCGCCAGTTCGTTCGACGGCTGCAGCGGCTTGGCTAGGGCAGAGTTTGGCTTCTTGGCTGCTTTGGCTTCGGTCATTGTAAAATTCCTCAACTTCGCCTCACTGCCATCCGCATGGGCAGAGGGGGCGGGACCATGGCAAGCAAGGGCTGAACAGTTCCTTAATCACGCTCAGATCGTCTAAATGTCAGTAGAAATATTGTTTCTATCAGGCCTAAGTCATCACCAACCACGGCGTTTCGTCTGTGGCTTGGACATCATCTGCCGCATCGCTTCCTCAGCGCGAGCTCTGGCCTCTTCATCGTTGCTGAGGTTTCGGACATCCGACGGCTCCTTCTGTTGATCAATGCCATTCTTCCGGGCCCGCCACTGTTTTGCCTGCACAGCCGTGGCAGCCGCGTTGGCCAGCCTTTCCAATCGATCCAATTGAGGCGTGCTGGTTTTCCCATTGGTTTCAGGTTGATCGTCCTCTCGCGCGGGGTGCTCTGTCATCAACTGACTTCCTTAAGTTCGGTAACGATAGTTATGCTACGCAGTTACGCGCTTCATTTCGTGGGGAATAAGTTAACTCAGTTTTAACTATAAAGGTCCGACGTAACCAGATGCGAAAGATCCATCACGGCTTCATAGCAATCGTCGTTCTCGCGGGCCCCGCCAGTCTCATTCTCGTCCATGAGAAGCTGACCCGAACACCGGCCCAGGAAGTGTTTGAATTGTTCAACCCTCCGCCGATCTTACGGCAGGCATACACGCAATGCGCTGAGGCTCCGAAGCAGCAGCGGTCTACCCAATGTGACCAGTATGTTAGTTTCTTCGAAGATTGCGCCACTCGTAAGAACGAGTGTGGCCCACAATCGGTCTATGAGGTGCTCACCAGGCTCATCCTCTCAGCGCCGCCGAAGAGGCCGAAGGCAGACAAGATAGTTACACCTACTGACGTCTAACTTGGCACAGAGCCAGGACGAAGTCGCAATGCTCTCTGCCCGCGCACAAGGCTCCGCCTGTTGAGCACACGATGCCTTCATTTGGTGAAAGCGGCGTCGATATAGATTCTTCTGGAACTCCTTGCATCGCATTATGAAAGCGACAGAGATTGCTCGACCTTGATGGTCCGATGAATTGGCCATGCAAGGTTCAGCCCCGTGAAGAATGCCAGTCAGTCGCAGCTGAACCTTCCGCTGCTCGATACCGTCGAAGAGAGGTGAGCCCTCACATTCTGCGCGACCGAGGTGTCGATTGCAGCTGACCTGACTGATACTCTGGCTGCAAGTTGGGTGAAGGATCCCGTTGGGGATGTCACATTCACGGAGTATAGTCATTGAGCTGTCCGATAAGGTCAGTTTTTGCACAGCTCAAGCCGTTGATTTCGCTTAGCGAGAAATTCCTCCTTGACGAGTACAGGCTAGTATTCGCCGTTAATGTGACATCCCCGCAGGATGAACAGGCAGAGGAGCGCCAGAGCATCGGCAGACTGCTAGGGGGGCGGATTGCCCCTATGGTGGAAGCATTCCTTGATGGCACTGCTACTTTTGGCCGCCATATCGGCTGCCGTTTACATGGCCAGACCCGTCGCCCGGATGCCAATTCTCCTGAGGCGCACGGTATGAGCTCGGAGATTGGGCTTTGTCTCGACGACGGCCCGAGCTTCGTATGTCCGAGAGCGAGCCAATACTCCTCGGCTCGCCCCCACGATCACTGCGTCTGAGATCTAAAGCCCTACAAGGGCCGCAAGGCCGCGGACATCCGGAATTTCCGCGTATTCATAGAACGGGTTGGCCGGCTCGTGCCCACGATTGACCCAAGCCTTGGCCTTGATGCCAAGATCATAAGCCGTCATCAAATCATAGCGGAACGAGGACGACACATGCAGAATATCATCGGGGCCGCAGCCGAGTGTATCCAGCATGTATTCGAAGGCACGGTATCGAGGCTTGTAGGCTTGAGCATCCTGAGCCGTCAGAACAGCGTGGAATGGAACGCCATGCGCCGCTACATTGTGATGGATCTGGTCGTTGGACGCATTCGATAGGATCACCAGCGGAATTTTGTTCGCGATCTTCGCCAGCCCCTCATGGACGTCAGGGTGCGACTTCCAGCCCGGAACCATCTGATAAATGCGCTGGCCGTCTGCGAGATCGAACGGCACGCCATGCTTCTTGCAGCTGCGCTCAACGGCATTGCAAATCACGTCCTCGAAAGGCTTCCAGGCGCCAAGTACCTCGTCCAAGCGGTAACCGCGAAAGCTCTCGACAAACGCATCCATCGTAGCCGGGTCAAGCCGGGAGCCATAAACCTCTCGAGCGCCTTCGGCCATCTGGAAGTTCGTGAGCGTGCCATAGCAGTCGAATGTGATATACTTGGGCGAGAAGCGCGGCATAAATGTATCCCCTTACAGCGTGAAGCTGCACATCAAACTATCAGTTGCGAAGCCCATAGGGTGCGGACAGGTAGACCGATGGCAAAATATCGTTTCGAATTCACAGGGTAATTCAGCAGCCTGCTGTGCGCGTGCCACAGGCGAGACACTGAGCGCACCCGACCGTAGCATCGAGAGCCATTGCTCGAAGAGGATTGTCGCGAAAACGATCGCATGCGTGGCTGCACATTCTGACCCGATCGACAGGGACATGTTGGTACAGCTGCAGCAGAACGGCCACGGCACTCACGTACAGCTTGCCGATACTTCGTTCGACAGCAAGGCAGGGCGTTCTCAAAGGAATTCGCGGATGCACTGCAGGAAGGGCCGGAAGAAGCGGGATACGGGCCGCGCACTATTGGTTGAAATCGCCACGTTCATCATAACGGCGGGGGAAAAGGGGCGGGCCACCAGTCCCTGGAAGCCGCTCCATCTCACGAGTCCGTCGACGAGCGCGATCCCAAGGCCGCCGCTGACCAGTGGAACCGCCCCAACCGAGGACGAAATCTCGATGGACACGTCCCTCACCAATCCGAAGCGATCAAATGCCTCATCGAGCATCGGGCTCACGTCGGCACGATTGCCATAGGAAATCAATGGCCTCCCGACGAGGTCATGCGGAGTGACCTCGGCCTTATCAGCCAGTGGGTCCGTGTCGCGCATCACCGCCATGACTCGGACGCCCGCCAACACCTCGCTGCGAACTGTCGGCGCTTGGATCGTTGAGAGCGTCACCGTGAGATCGATGTCCCCGATCAGCAGTTGCTCGGTGATCTCTTTCTTGGGCAGTGCATGAAGATGCACCTTCACCGTCGGGTGAGCTTGGCGGAACTTCAGCAGAGCCTGGGGCAGGACCGAATAAGTGATCGGCGGGCTTGCCCCGATCCGCAAGAGGCCAATCTTACGCTCGCCGATCGTACGGGCGAGGTTCTTCAGCACTTCGATCTCGCGGAAGACCCGATCGGCATCCTCATAAAGCAGATGCGCTTCCATGGTTGGCACCAGGCGACCGCCGATCCGCTCGAAGAGCTTGTAGCCAAGCTGGCTTTCCAGGTGGTGAAGCACCTTGCTCACTGCAGGCTGCGACACGGCGAGCGAATTGGCAGCGGCCGTTACAGAGCCGTCGCGCATGATGGCGCGGAAGATTTCCAGTTGGCGAGCATTCATAACGACTACGAGCAATTGGCCGAAGTGAGGGCACTGTTCCATAACCCCAGGTTAACATCAAGGCATCATTTGCGATTGGTGTTTTACCGCAGCCGCTGAGATCTTCGCGCTAGGCGGCCCTTCCCGCCGAGTAGGAGGATCCAGCTCCATGCAGGCCAGATTCGTGCGGCTCGCTGAACAGGAGCGAAGGCCGATCGTGCTGTCGGTCGACGGAGTGGCTGTCGACGCAATGGAAGGCGACGTTCTGCTGACCGTGTTGATGTTGCATCGAGGCTTCGCCCGCATCTCGGAGTTCGGAGACGGACCGCGCGCGGGTTTCTGCATGATGGGCGCCTGTCAGGACTGTTGGGTCTGGACGGGCAGCGGCGATCGCCTGCGCGCCTGCTCCACCGCGGCTGCCGAGGGCATGGATATTCACACGAGCGCGCCGGAGGGGTTATGGCCGATCCCCGCATAGTCATCGTGGGAGCAGGGCCTGCCGGTACACGGGCAGCCGAACTCCTCGTCGCGGCCGGCCTGCGTCCGGTCGTCATCGACGAGTCCCCGCGCAGCGGTGGGCAGATTTACCGTCGACCTCCGCCGAACTTCACCCGCAGCCATGAGCAGCTCTACGGAACCGAGGCAGGCAGGGCACGTGCAATCCATGCGACCTTCGACGCCTTCGCCAACAAAGTCGATTATCGTGCCGAAACCCTCGCGTGGGCGGTTAAGGACGACCGGGTTTTCGTCCAGAAGGCTATGACAGTCGAACAGATTCCCTACGACGCGCTTCTGCTGGCTCCTGGGGCGACGGACCGTCTGATACCTCTGGAAGGCTGGACGCGGCCGGGCTGCTACTCGCTCGGCGCTGCGCAAATCACCCTGAAGGCGCAGGGCTGCGCTATCGGACAGGAGGTGGTCTTCGTCGGGACGGGCCCCCTCCTTTACCTCGTGGCTTATCAATACATGAAGGCGGGAATCGCTCCGGTGGCGGTGCTCGATACGTCCTCGCTCGCGCAGCAACTGCGGGGATTGCCATTGATGGTTGCGCGGCCAGAGCAGTTGATCAAAGGCGCGCAGATTGTCTCCGCGCTCAGGCAGGGTGGCGTACGGGTCCTGCGCGGCGTAAGGCCCCTCGAGGTCCTGGGAGACGACAGGAGCGTGACCGGCATGCGCTTCTGTGACGCGGCAGGTCACGAGCAGGAGCTACGATGCACCGCAGTCGGCATGGGCTACCATCTGCGCGCCGAAAGCCAGCTGGCTGATCTGGCCGGCTGCTCCTTCGAATTCCATCCAACCGTGCGCCAATGGCTGCCGGTCATCGATGAGATGGGGCGCAGCTCCATCAGGAACGTCTATTTGGCAGGCGACGGCGTGCGCATCCTTGGAGCCGACGGCGCAGAAGTTGCGGGCAGGCTTGCCGCGATCGCTCTCCTGTCCGATCTGGGTTGGCCCATTGACCAGGCGAAGGTGCGGTCTCTTCAAGCCGAGATGCGGCGCCATGTGCGCTTTGCCAGCGGCATCGCGAAAGCGTTCCCCTGGCCGCATGAGCAGGTTGCTGCAATCCCCGACAGAACCTTGATCTGTCGCTGCGAGGCGATAACGGCCGGGGAGCTGCGTGCTTCGGTCAAGGATCTGTTCTCGCCCGAGGTAAACCGTGCCAAGGCGTTCTCCCGCGTCGGCATGGGACGCTGCCAGGGCCGATTCTGCGGTCCCGCAAGCCAAGAGGTCGTGGCGGCCGCCAATGGCGCGCCGATCCAGAGTGCCGGCCGGATACGTGGGCAAGCCCCTGTGAAACCGCTACCGATCGGCATAACTGAGGAGACGAGCCGTGGTTGAAGCGTCGGGCCAAGCCGATGTGATCATCGTAGGAGGGGGGATCGTGGGTGCCTCCACCGCCTTTTTCTTGCGCGGACGGGGAGTGAAGGTAATTCTGCTGGAGCGCTTCCTTATCGGTCAGCAGGCCAGTGGCACCAATTTCGGTAATGTGCGCCGGCAGGGTCGCTATCTCCGCCAGCTGCCGCTAGCCAATCGTTCGCGGGATATCTGGGGAAGAATCCATGAGCTGACTGGTTCAAATGTCGAATTCATGCCGGTTGGTCACATCCGTTTCCTTTGGAAGGAGGAGCAACTCGCGGTTGTCGAGAAATATCAGCGCGATGCCGCCGAATACGGGCTTGAGCTGCACATCCTTGGGAAGGAGGCAATCCGCGAGAGGTTTCCCTTCATCGGCCCCGAGGCCGTGGCCGGATCTTGGTCGCCGCACGATGGCCACGCGAACCCGCGTCTGGTCGCGCCGGCCTTCGCACAAGCTGCGATGCGCAATGGAGCGACGATCATTGAGAACTGCGAGGTCCTATCAATCGAGAAGAGCGGCGAGGACTTCACCGTAGAGACACCCAGAGGCAACTACCGCGCTCCTGTCGTGGTGATCTCCAGCGGTGCTTGGGGTGCGGATCACGCCGCCGCGATGGGAGAGGCGGTGCCACTGGTCGTCGACGGTCCGCAAATGGGTGTGACTGAACCGTTGCCCTATTTCGTGCATCCGGTGGTCGGAGTCTCGACACAGGTTCCCGGCGAGGTGGCCTATTTGCGCCAGATCCCACGCGGCAACATTATCTTCGGCGGCGTCCGGCGACGTCCGGCCGCATTGGACGAACGCCGTGCGAAATACGATCCCGCCGGGCTGATGGAACAATTGCGGCAGATCCAGCGGTTGGCTCCCGCCCTGCGGCATGCGCGCGTGATCCGCACATGGTCGGGAGTCGAAGGGTATCTGGCCGACGATATCCCGGTGATGGGCGACAGTGACAAGATCGCCGGGCTGTTCTACGCGTTCGGATTTTGCGGCCACGGCTTTCAGATCGGCCCCGGCGTCGGAGACGTGATGGCCGAATTGATCGCCACTGGCACCACAACGACTCCGATCGACGACTTCCACATCCGACGCTTCAAGGATCCGGCGCGCTGGCAGAGGACCGCTGCCCATTGAGAACCATCTGAACGAAGCCGGTAGGCGATCACCCGGAACCGACGTCTGATCCAGCCTTTTCTCAAGATGGTGCAGGCCTTGCGGACTGAATCAAGTCCTCATCTGAGGACGTGTCGGGAGAGTCCTTCGGTCTGACGGCGTGATATCTGAATTGCCAGCGCGGCGTGTTTTCCGACCGGCGCGGGTCCGGGTCGCCGCATAAAGGCTGCAGAGAATAAGGTATGCTGGTTCCGTTCGACGGCTCCTACCCTAGAGCATCTCTCGGCGAAGTGGATCCGGGCAGCGTCCAAAGGCGCGGCACATCCACGAAGAGAGCTGATTCCACCTAAGTGGAAACAGCTCTCATCCTTTGCGAGAGGAGGGTGGGATCAGTTGGGGCGGCACAGGTTTTTTATCATAGCGAATAGGCAGTTCGTATATCGGCAAAAATCGTGGCCATCTGATCCGCCATTGGGATGGTTTGATCCAGGGCGGCCACTGCATCGAAGATCTTATGCTTGAGGAAAAATCTCCACCTTACAGGAACGGTTGCCAAGAATTCGGTCAGCAGGGTGTAGCGTTCGACGGTCCAGACCAACTCGAAAGCGGTACGCTCCGAACCGTACGTGAAGATGGATGCAACATGCGCGCGCACGGGACGCGCAGCACGCAGCCGTGACGTTGCCTCTTCGTCCAACCTCCCATCCATGATGACGACGCCGTAATCGCGCGCCGCGCTGTCGCTCGAAACATAGCCCTGCCGCACATCGCGCTCGACGAGAGCTGGGTTGCGTTCGAAAGGATTTCCCCAGCCGCCGGCTCCAGGGCCGACCACGCGGATCACGTCGCCCGGCCCGCAATGGACCAGATCCGTGTTGCGCAATTGAGTCTCGCCTGGGCCGGGGTTCAAAACGAATTGCGAGACAACTCCCGCTTTGGCACCTCTGACACCCCATCCCGGCATTATCGAGCGGTTGCGGTTTCTTGCCGTCACAATGGTCTCCGGAGCCGAGATGCGGAATTCCATGACGGCCGAAAGGCCACCGCGGAACTTCCCTGGGGCACCCGTATCAGGCTCAAGGCCATAACGCAGGAACCGGATTGGGACCTCGGCTTCCGTGATCTCGATAGGTGTGTTGCGGAGAAAGCCCGTCGCGCCGCCTGCGCCGTCGCAGCCGTCACCATAGGGCGTTCCGCCACCGCCGCCACCGACGGGCCCGATCGAAGCCATGATCGGTTTGCCATTCCGCGAACTTGTTTTCACGTTCATGATGGCGTTTCCGCCGGGCGAGGCGGCCGGCATCAGGTCCGGCAATGCTTGGCAGAAGGCTCCGACAGTGACGATCTGCGTCATCGCGCAGGTCAAAGAGCGCATTCCAACCGCCGCCGACGGCTGACAATTGACGATGGTGCCTTCGGGCAGGATTGCCCGTGCAGGACGCAGGGTGCCTGCGTTGAGAAATAACCCATTGTCCAGGGTGTAAAGCACATAGGTCAGCCCCACCATGACCAACGGGTGCCGTTCGCGTCCACCTGTCGGCATGTTCAGGGAGGAGCCGAGCTGAGGGTCGGATCCCGTATAGTCGAGTTCGACTTCGTCTCCCTTGATCCGGAGCGTTAGCGCGATCCGGCAGGGCTTCCCGCCAACGGAATCCTCGTCAGCATAATCGGCGAAGAAATATTCGCCATCCGGTACCTTCCGCAGGATCGCGCGAGCTTGCGCTTCTGCATAGTCGAGGATCTGTTCCACCCCCTCCATGAAGGCATCGAAGCCGAAACGGCGAATGATCTCGTGCATCTTTCGCTCGCCCACGTTGATCGACGCGAGTTGAGCGTTGAGATCGCCCCAGTTCTGATCGGGCAAGCGGACATTGGTACGCAGAACACGGGCGACAAACTCATTCATCTCTCCGTCTTCGACGAGCTTGACTGGAGGAATCCGGATGCCCTCTTGCTCGATCTCAGTGAGACTTCGTGAGAGCGAGGCCGGCACGGCGCCTCCCACATCGGTATTATGGATATGGCCGACAACGAAGCAGGCGATCTTCCCGTCGTGGAACACCGGTTTCCAGATGTGGATGTCGGGCGAATGGGTGGCAACGTAGCCCGAATAGGGATCATTGGTGATGCAGACATCGCCCTCGCGGTAGTGGTCGAACATCCGCAGGAGCGGGCCGTAGTCGATGCCGGAATACCAAGGAGCGCCGAATTGCCGGGGACTGGCGAAAGCCAAGCCATCCTTGGTGACGATCTGGCAGGAGAAATCCTCGGTTTCCTTAACAAAGGCCGAATGCGCAGTCCGCATCAGGGTGAACGCCATGGCATCGGCGGCAGCGGAGCAGAAATTGGCAAGGACAGACAGATTACGCTGGTCGATGGCCATGGCTCAGGCCTCCGGCTGAGAGGTGATGACAAGGTTGCCGAAGCGGTCGACGGTAATCACATAGCCTGGTGGCACGACAGTGGTCGTATCATCCTGTCCGATGATCGCAGGGCCTTCAATCCGATGTCCTGCGCGAAGGTCAGCGCGGGCGTAGACGGATACCTGATACGGGGCGCCGTCAAAGAAGGCGGCTGCGGTTGTCGCCGGCCCTGCCGGTGCAAGGGCGGGTTCGAGCTCGCGAATGCGCGGCTTTGGCGTTGCACCCGAAACGACAAGGCGCAGGTTCACCAGCTGCACCGACGCCGATTCGTCGGCATGACCATAGATCCGGGCATGTTCCTTATGAAAGGCGGCGGCAATGGCACTCGGCGTCAGCGCTTCCGGGTCAAGTGACGTTTCGATCTCATAGGACTGACCGAGATAGCGCATATCTGCTGAAAGGCTGAGCTTTGCCTCGCCTTCGTAGCCTTGTTTGGCGTAGAGCCAATCCAGCGCGGCGGACTTGAGCTCAGCGGCCACGGACTCCAACCCGGCAATACCCTCATCGGTCACGTCGATGTAGAGGGTGCGAATGAAATCATTCTTCAGATCCGCAATCAGCCCGCCAAGTGCCGAGACGACGCCCGGCGTCAAGGGCACGACGACACCCTTCATGTTGAGTTCGCGCGCGAGAAAGCAGGCCAGCATCGCCCCTGCTCCGCCGAATGCGAAGAGATGAAACTCGCGCGGGTCAATGCCGTACCGCGAGGTCAGACCTGAAACCTCAGCGTACATCGACGAGACCGAAATCTCGATGATATTGGCTGCTGTCTCCTCAATGCTGATACCGAGCCGTTTCGCCAGCGGCTCAATGGAGGCGCGCGCGGCGGCGTGGTCGACTTTGACAGCACCATAGCCGAGCGGAGTATGGCCGATGAGGTTCGAGGCGGCGACCGCGTCGGTGATGGTAGGGCGTCGTCCGCCCCGGCCATAGCAAACAGGACCAGGAGTCGATCCGGCGCTGTCCGGTCCGACCTTCAGCACACCCAGGTCGTCTACCCAGGCGATCGAGCCGCCTCCTTGTCCCACCGACGAAACCGAGACCGAAGGCACATGGATCTGGAAGTCGCCGATAAGCTCGCCCACGCCGTACTGCGCTTGTCCGTCAATAATCACGGCCACATCCGCCGAGGTGCCGCCGATATCGAGGCTAAGGATTTTCGGGAAGCCGCACTCCTTGGCAAGGTAGCCCGCTCCGATCACGCCTGAAGCGGTTCCCGACAGGATCATCTGCACGCATTCTGCTTTCGCCTGGTCGATGCTCATGACACCGCCGTTGGTCTTCGTGATATGCAGCGCACATTGAACGCCCTTTTCGCGCAGGATCGCCTCAAACCTGTCGAGATAATGCGCGACCTTGGGTTGCACATAGCCCGAGATAACAGCTGTGATCGTGCGCTCATACTCGCGAATAATGGGCCACGTCTCTGCCGAGGAAAACACCGGCAGATCAGGAGCGATGGTCGCGATCATCGCCTTGACCGTCTTTTCGTTCGCGGGGTTGCGGTAGGAGTGCAGAAAGGACAATACGATGCCTGCGCAGCCCGCCGCACGTGCTGCAGCAACCGCGGCTGCCACATCCTCGAGTCGCGGCTCAGCCACAACTGTGCCTGTCGCATCCATCCGTTCGTCGATGCCGAAGACACGGTCGCGTGGGATCAGAGGGGCAGGGCGCGCTGAATAGAGATTATGGATCTGCGGGATCTTGAGGCGTGCGACCTGGAGTACATCCTCGAAGTTCTTGGTCGTGAATAGCGCAATATCGTGACCGTTGCGTTGGATGACAGTGTTCACGCCGACGGTCGTGCCATGCGTAAAGTAAATCACCTCTTCTGCAGCTATGCCGTATCGCTTCCGCAACGCGTCAAGGCCTGTGACGATCTCGGCACCGGGCGCATCAGGGCGCGACAGCACCTTCAACGTGGATATCATTGCATCCGCTTCGTTCAACACTGCGAAATCGGTGAAGGATCCACCCACGTCGACGCCAACCCGGTAGCCCATAAGGTCCCTCCTTGTGCCCGTTTAGGATTGGCAGCGCCCTGTTCAGTGAGCCAATTCCTTATGGAGCGTAGGATAGAACGTAAGGTTATGACCACGGAGAGGGATTATTTTGAATGCAAATGAATGATCGGTGGAGAGGCTAACCGGATTATTCCCTGGGGATTGTCATGTACCATTCCGGATGCGGAGCTCTCCGGAAACCTGCGCGCTCGTATACCCCGTGGGCGTCGCGTGTAGCGAGCATCCAGGTGGTGACGTCGGTCAATTCCGGATGTTCGCGGATGACCGTCGCGATCCATGTGGCAAGCCCTCTTCCCCTATGCTCGGGCAAAACGAAGACGTCGCGCAGATAGGCGAAGACTGCATAATCGGTGACCACGCGACCGAAGCCCGCCAGTGAACCACTCGGTGCGTAGACTCCGATCGGGATCGAATTCTCGATCGCTCGAGATAGTCGGGGAAGTGTCATCGACTTGCCCCAGTAGCTCTCCGTATTGAGAAAGCGCAGGATCGCTTCCAGGTCGAGCTGGGATGGATCTGTCGATATCGTGTAACCGTCGCGACGCCATTGTTGGGGAGCACACTTCATCGGCCGAACTTCTCTTTGACTTTGTAGTAGACGTCGACCAGCGGCAGGAACCAAGGCGTGCCGAAATGCCCTGGGATCGGCGGCCAGCTCAACGTACGATAGGGGTTCGCTTCCTTCTCGCCGTCGATCATGCGTGCGAGGATCGTTCCCATGTGAGTCGCCTCCTGCACACCGCTGCCGCTGTACCCGAGCGAGAAATACATTCCCTTGTATTCGCCGGCACGGGCGAAGCGATCGCGGGTGACCTCGATCATTCCTCCCCAGCAATAGTCAATCTTCACGTCGCGCAGCTGCGGGTGGATCTCGCGCATCGATCTTAAGAGAATGGCGCCGCCCTTCACGTCTACCTTAGGCGAGGAGACGGCGAACTGCGCACGCCCGCCGAAGATGATCCGATTGTCAGGCGAGATGCGGTAGTAATGGCCGAGCCCGCGCGCGACGCTCACCGTGCGGTGCTTGGGGATGACGCTGTCGACTGTCGCCTGATCGAGGCGTCCGGTCGCGATCACGAAGCTGCCGACCGGCACGATCCTGCGGCGGAAATAGGCGAATGGGCCCTTGGCAGAGATCCCCGTGGCGATCACGACCTGATTGGCCTCGACGCTACCCTTCTGGGTTTCGACCCTGTAACGGCGAGCGTCCAACCGGGTTAATCCTACGACTGGGGTGTGCTCATGGATCCGCGCTCCGTAACGCGCCGCAGCTTCAGCCATACCTACAGTGAAACGGCCGACATGCAACATCGCGCTTTTGGGATATATCATGCCACCGTGGAAGAGGTCAGAGCCGATCTCCTCATGGATCTGCGAACCTGGAACCGTGTAAACATCGGGATCAACCTCACGGTTGATCAACTCAGCGGATGACTTGAACTTCTCGAATGCGGCGGGCGAGACAGCGAGCTTCAGCTTGCCCACCCGGCGAAACGAGCAGTCGATTCCCTCTTCACGAACGATGCGCTCTACGGTGTCAACAGCATCATTATAGCTTTGGTAGATTTGACGTGCAGCGTCGCGGCCCAGACGCTTCATGGCGTGCGCATAGTCATGAAAGAACCCGGTGTTGCACTGACCGCCATTACGGCCCGAGGCAGCGCCGCCGACGACATCAGCTTCGAGCAGCACGACATCGCCACCCTTTTTCGCTACAGCGAGTGCACAGGACAGCCCTGTGAAGCCACCGCCGATCACGACGACATCGGCCTTGCCCGCTATGGGCTCCTTCGCGCCCGACGTGAAGGCTGGTCGCGTGTCCAGCCAGTAAGGGACAGTCTTCATGCTGGGTGAACCTTTCCTTTCGGGTCATGCTGGCCGGGCCAGCACGGGAGAGTATACGGGCTTGGCTGTGAAAACCTTGCGGATCTCCATTCCGGATGCGCAGGGAATTCCATAATGAAGGCGGAATTCGAAACACTCTGCGACAACGGACGGTTAGCCCGACCAATCATGCCGTACGTGGCTTCAGATGGAACCCAGAGCCCGGTTCACTCCAGCCGCTTTGCGGGACCGAACGCCCGTTCATCGGTGAGCTGCTGCACCGAGGCTGAACTGTTATGGCGCGCCGGGGTAACTGCCATCACCTGCGACTCCGGGGCGAGTGCCCGATTTGGCGTATGATATCGTTGCATGGAGCTTCACCAGGCATGTGTGTGTGTTGAGGCAGTCAGTACCAACGTTCGTCATGGCGGCGTCCTGCTGATCCTTTCGGATCATGAAACGACATGCCATGCCTCTGCGCAAAGGTTGCATGCTAGAGCATTTGTGGCTGCTCTTGCGGTACTACGAAGCGGAAGCGGTTCGGATGATAGTGGCCGAGAGCTTGATCAAGCCTCACTTTATAATATTCAGTTAACCTGACGGACTGAATTGGCATCAGGAGTGATGATTCCTTAGGCAAATTGCGAAACCGAGGGAACGTTCAGAACCCGAAGTTATAAGGCGCTGAGTTTTTTTTATTGGCGCGCCATCCTGTGCGGCGGCAGTCTTTACCGGATAAACAACAAAAGAGGGATCCAACATGAGAACGCTAACCAGAGCGGTTTCGGTTATGAGCATTGCTCTCGCCGCGACTCTGTCAACCGCAGCTCTTGCTCAAGAGGCTGTCACGTATGCGACAGATGGGGGCGCCATCCTCGATGCCATGTCTCCTGCGCTGATCAAGCCCGCCGAAAAAAGCCTTGGCATTCGGGTCATTACGGATACGAACGCTGATCGCTACCCACCGCTGAAGGCTCAGGTCGCTTCCGGCAAGCCGATTTGGGATGTTGTTGATTTCTCGGCAGGATACTGCGCTCGCGGTGTAAGCGAGGGCTTGCTCGAGCCGCTCGACTACAGCAAGATCCCGAACGCTGCCAGCGTCCCGGCGGCGTTCAAGGATACGCACTCCGTTGGATTGTCCGCTTACGCCACCGTGCTTGCCTACAACACAGAAACCTTTGGCGACAATGGCCCGAAATCCTGGGCTGACTTCTGGGATGTCAAAAAGTTCCCTGGACGCCGTGCATTACGCAACTATGCTCGCCCGATGCTGGAGATTGCGCTGCTCGCCGATGGAGTTGCACCGGCCAATCTTTACCCGCTGGACGTCGACCGCGCCTATGCCAAACTGAAGGAGATCAAGCCTCACATTGCAGTCTGGTGGACATCAGGCGCTGAAACCACCCAGCTTTTGGTCGATGGCGAAGTCGACATGCTTCCGCTTTGGGACGGTCGCGTCTCTGCCGCTCTGAGAGAAGGTGCCCCCGCGAAGTTCACCCGCAACCAGGCGATCATGGAAAACACCTGCTTGGCAGTGCCGAAAGGTACTCAGCACAAGGACAGTGCGTTGAAGCTGATCAACAGTCTGCTTGATCCGAAGGGCCAAGCTGCATGGGTCAAGGAGTACACCACTGGCCCCTTGAATACCGAATTCGCCAAATACGTGGACCCCAACCGCCTGAAGGACCTCACGACGTCCCCTGAAAACCTGGCCATGCAGGTTCCGCTGAGTGCCACTTGGTGGGCGTCGCCCGCAGGCGCCGATGCCGAAAAGCGCTGGCTCGGATTCATGCAAAACTGAGATCTCGAAGTCCCGGGCCGTAATGCCGCAGGGGCTCTGCCATAGGCTTCAACGGGGGTACTCGAGAAACGGCGTACCACCCGTTGCTGCGTCTTTTCGAAGCCCGAACAGATCTTCACGAATGTAAGGCACCGCAACGATGTCGGACCTTCCCCTCGAACAGCAAATTGCCTCAACCCCTTCCATGGAGGAGGCCATAGCCAGGGCCGAGCGGGCCGAGCAGAGGATGTATTTGCTCCTCTTCGCCCCCGCCTTGCTGCTGGTGCTGCTGTTCCTTGGCATTCCGCTGGCCATCCTCGCCTTCCAGTCGTTTCGCGAGGGCGACAGCTTTACGCTGATGCACTACGCCCGAATCTTCCAAGAGCCGATCTATTGGCGCACATATTATGATACGCTGGAAATCAGCGTGATTGTGACATTGCTCTCCGTCATTCTGGGCTTTCCTCTCGCATATGCCGCTGCGGTCGCATCGCGACGCTGGTCGGCCCTGATTCTGGCGCTGGTGATGCTGCCCTTCTGGACCAGTGTCCTGGTCCGAACCTACGCATGGCTGGTCGTCTTGCAGCGGAGGGGCATCATCAACACCACGCTGCTGAACCTTGGGATCATTGACCAACCTCTGTCTTTGTCTCACAATTTTGTCGCGGTTCTCATTGGCATGCTGCACGTCATGCTGCCCTTCATGGTCTTCCCGCTTTACGCCGCGATCTCGAAAATCCCAGCTGAGTTGCTGCAGGCAGGCCATAGCCTTGGCGGGAGCCCCGCTTATGTCTTTCGACGGGTAATACTACCTCTGTCCGCTCCGGGGATCATCGCAGGATCGATCCTTGTCTTCATCCTGAGTCTCGGCTTCTACCTCACCCCAGAGCTCCTCGGAGGCGGCAAGACGATCATGGTATCCTCGTTGGTGCAGCGGAATGTGGAACTCTATTTGCAGTTCGGCGCAGCAAGCGCTGTTGCCATGATTCTTCTCGTGACAGTGTGCATCATCTTCTGGGCGGTGGATCGCGTGCTGCCGGTCGAGAAAATCGTCGGAATGAGGTGAGGAGATGGCAATGAACTCATGGCCTCGTCTGCTTCTCTGGATCACCACCACCATCGTGCTGATCTTCATGGTCCTGCCGATCGTGATCGTCGTGATCATGTCCTTCTCGAACTCGCGGTTCCTGACGTTTCCGCCGCCTGCCGTCTCACTGCGCTGGTACGAGGCATATTTTGGTAGCCCGGACTGGATGGATGCAACCTGGAACAGCTTTCTCCTCGCCGTGATTGCTACTGTGGTGACCGTGCCGATCGGAACGGCTGCCGCCTACGCGGCCAACATCTCGCAATCGAAGATGGTACGCCGGCTTCAGCTGCTTTTGCTGACCCCGGTGATGGTGCCTGTCATCATCCTCGCAGCAGGGATCTACATGGTTTACGCCCAAGTCGGCTTAGTTGCGACCAAGACAGGACTTGTTTGCGCCTATGCCATGATGAACCTGCCGTATGTATTCATCTCGGTACTCGCGGGGCTGCGTTCGTTCGACATGAACCAAGAGGACGTCGCGCGGAGTCTCGGCGTCAACCGGTTTACAGCCTTTATGAAGGTTACATTACCGCAGATTCGTCCCTCCGTTATCACCGGTGCATTGTTCGCCTTCATCGGAGCACTGGACGAGACCGTGGTTTCGCTGTTCATTGCGGGGGGCGAGAACCAGACCTTGCCCCGTCGCATGTTCATGAGCTTACGGAACGAGATCGACCCGACCATTGCATCGATCAGTTCAGTCCTCATCACGATTTCCTTCGCGCTGATGATTATGTCGAGTCTGCGCGGAAAGAGGGCTCATGCCGTCTAGTCCGGCGAAGTTCCCTACCCGAACAAACTGGAGCCTTTCCATGCCCTCGACCAACTTTGTCTCCGTGCGAGTCCAGAACCTCGTCAAGAGCTATGCCAGCTTCCGAGCGTTGAGCGATGTATCGTTGAACATTCGCGCAGGCGAGTTCGTATCGATCCTGGGGCCCTCAGGTTCCGGTAAGACAACTCTTCTGCAGATCATCGGAGGCTTTGTTCGCCCGACGTCAGGTCATGTGTTCTTCGGCGAGAACGACGTAACGCTGCTGCCTCCGCAAAAGCGCGACATCGGCGTGGTGTTTCAGAACTACGCACTTTTCCCTCACTTGACGGTTGCCGAGAACATCGCGTTCCCCTTAAGGGCCCGCAAGGTTTCGATGGCTGACTGCCAGAAGCGGGTGGAGAGAGCGCTGGAAATCGTCGAGCTCAAGGGATATGGCGATCGTGCAATATCCAAACTGTCAGGCGGGCAAAAACAGCGTGTCGCTCTGGCCCGCGCCATCGTCTTCGAACCTCGGCTCATCTTGATGGACGAGCCATTGTCGGCCCTTGATAAGAACCTGCGCGAGACGATGCAGCTGGAACTGCGCAACCTTCACGCACAGTTGGGAGCGACGATCATTTACGTCACCCATGACCAGCGCGAGGCACTAACCATGTCCGACCGCGTGGCTGTTATGAACGCTGGAAGGATCGTCCAGATCGACACCCCACGCAAGCTATATACCGCACCAGCGGATCATTTCGTTGCCGGCTTCGTTGGAGAGTCGACCTTGGTACCGGTCAAGCGATCGGATCCCCGTCACGTCAGCATGGGAGACATCAAACTTCGGACTCCTCGTGACGTCGTGGATGGAGAGCTGTTCATCGCACTCCAAGCAGATTCGATCTTGCTCTGCGATGGATCCGAGACCGAGTCGGACAGCAATTATCTGGAGGGGAAGGTCCGTGACGTGGTCTTCCAAGGTGAAAGCCTGAAGGTTCCCGTGATCCTGCCAGAAGGAACGGAGATCGGGTTCCGAATTCCGAGCCACCACTACAGCAATCGCACGCTGCCAAAGCCGGGCGAGACGGTTCGTCTCAAGCTGCATGTCGAAGACACCGTCGTCGTGGCGCGGAATCCAAGCGCAGCCTGATCGACCTGACTTCGGACCTGCCTGCGGGAGATGAACCTACGGGTTGACCCGGAGCGACATTCGTCACGGGACACTGCACTGCCCGAGAAGCGAGCCTCAACTCCTTCGTCGGTGCTCCGATGGCCGAGTACCTCGGGCGTCGTGCGGTCCCGAACGGCCACGTCAGTGACTCGAAGGGCGGAATCGGTGAAAGGTGCACCAGGTTTTCGCTTGCGCGGACCTCCGATTCCACGTCGAACGATCCGCCCTCGCAAGAGTGGAGCGGCGAAGTGGATTCCAAAAGCGGACCCACTTCTGGATGCGATTCTCTAGGCATCGCGTCGGCAGATCAGCTAAGCTCTCGTGGCGTCGCGCGTCTGGCTGAGGCGTCTTTCGGCGGCGCTCGAAAAAGGCGCGTGCCGTAGCAGCCGGCCGAGGTGGGCCGATGTTCTCTCGACGGAGGCCGGCTGGATCAGGAGCAGCCTCAAGCGCGGCATCACCGGAGAGCGTCCGTCCGTAGAGGCCGCCCACGGCGCCGGCGGAGCACGTCCTTCAAGGAACGTTGAGAATAAGCAGCGTCCGCTCGAAGTGCGATTCTTGGGACGCGACAGGGGCGGCATTCTGCCGCCCCACTTTGGTTGAAGTACCGTTGCTTAAACGCGGCGGAGTTGCGGATAGTTCAGCTGGAGACGCTCGAAGATTTCGTGAATCGACGCAGCGGTGCCGCGCTTGGCCGGAGCTAGGGCTTCAACCGCCCGGAACACTTCGTGCTTGATGAAGAAGCGCCACTCGACCGGGAGCGAGAACAGAATGTCCATCAGAGCGCTGTATGCTGCCTTGGTCCAGGTCGCTTCATATGCGTCGCGTTGGGTGCCATAGTCAAAAAAGCCAGCCTGCTTCGCATCGGCCATGCGCCTCTCGCGCTCCCGATCGGTTGCGACCACGTCGACTGCACCGTTTTTCAGGACGACGCCATAGTCGGACAATGCAAGAGCCTCTGAGACGAAGCCTTTCTGAACATCGCGCAGGACCCGTACGGGCTCACGTTCAAGTGGATTCCCGCGACCACCGCCACCCGGCGACCAGATGCGGAACACGTCGCCCGGACCAGCCACGACAAAGTCCTGATTGCCGAGCGAAACCTCCTTCTCCGTGTCGGGATTGAGAACCGACCCAGATGCCACACCAGCCTTGCCCCCGAGGGTTCCCCAAGCTGAGAAGCGTGATCGATCACGGTTTCTAATGGTGATCCGGGTGTTAGGCGAGAACACCTTGAACTCCAGAACCGTCCCGAGACCGCCACGCCAGCGCCCGGCTCCTCCCGAATTCGGTGCAAGCGAGTACCGCAGAATCTCGACGGGCACTTCGGCCTCGTTGATCTCCACCGGGGTGTTTTTCAGGTAAGCTCCGTCGGCGCCGGAGCCGTCGGTGCCGTCGCGCATCGGCATGCCGCCGCCGCCGCCAACGATCGGATCGATCGCCGCGATTACGCGGCGCCCATTCTTCGGGTCGGTTGTCATGACGTTGACGATCGAGGACGATCCTGCGGGCGCTGCGGGCATGCGCTCAGGAACGGCTTGGGCGAAGGCCCCAAAGATCAGAGAGCGCAAGCGGCCGCAGGTCAGCGACCGCATTCCCACGGCCGCTGGGAACTGCGGATTTACGACGGACCCTTCAGGCAGGATGCACGTGAACGGGCGAGTCATACCCAAGTTCACCATAATATCGGGGTTCAGCGTGTATAGCACATAATAGATGCCGACCAGCATCAGCGTGTGGCGCGGGTTGCCTCCAGTCGGCACGTTGAGAGAGGAGGTAAGCTGCGGATCGGTTCCGGTGAAGTCCAGGATTGCGTCGCTGCCCCTGATCGTCAGGGTCAGGTTTAGACGCACCGGATAGCCTCCGGCGCTGTCCTCGTCGCAGTAGTCGGTGAAGTGATAGGTGCCATCTGGCATCGAAGAGAGCAAAGCTCGCGCCTGGGTCTCGGAGTAGTCCATCACGTCATACATTGCGCGCTTGACAGTATCGACGCCGAGCTTCGCGATCATTTCGTGGATTTTTCGAGCGCCGGTATTCAGCGCACCCGTGAAGGCCTTCAGGTCGCCCCAGTTCATATCCGGCTGGCGGACATTGATCATCATCGTCCTCAGGAGCTCTTCATTGAGGACTCCAGCTTTAAATAGCTTGGACGGCGCGAAGCGAATGCCTTCCTGGTGCACTTCGGTGTTGGCACGCGAGAGCGATGCGGGCACGGCCCCGCCCATGTCGGTGTTGTGAATGTGACCGACTGTGAAGCAAATCAGCTCGCCCTCATGGAACACGGGACGCCACATGTGGATGTCTGGAGTGTGGGTGCAGAGAAAGCCGCTATATGGATCATTGGTGAAGCAGATGTCACCGTCCTCATAATGGTCGAGCATGTCGATGGCAGGACCGTAATCGAGCCCGGGGTACCATGTTGCGCCGTAATCCATCGGCACCGAGAACGTCTTCCCCTCAGGGGTGACGATCCCGATCGTGAAGTCTTCAGTCTCTTTCACGAAGGTCGATTGGGCCGTGCGGTACAGGGTATATGCCATGCTTTCCGAGGCCGCGCGAAAGTGGTTGGCGACGATTTGCAGCGTGGCGATGTCTGCCGATTGGGTCGAGTTGCGCATCTCAGGCCTCCGTAGCAGTCAGCTGAATGTTGCCCCAAGCATCGACCTGTGCCTTGAACCCGGCGGGAATGCATGAGGTGGTATCCGATTGAAGAACAATGGCCGGCCCAACGAAGGTTTGGCCGGGCTTCAGATCGTCACGCAGATAGAGACCGGCAGTCGTTGGCGTACCGTCGAACACCACCGCCGCTTCGCGAGTGGGCTGAGCACTGCCTTCAACCAGAGGGGCGATGGCCAATTCCGGCTTCGGGCCGGAGGCAGTGACGACGGTGCGGAGGTTCACAATGTGAACCTCGGCCTCAATGTCGCGATAGGCGTAGAGCCGTTCGTGCGCTGCGTGGAAAGCATCGCGGATAGCCTCCACATTGTTGTTTGCGATCCACTCAGAGTCCAGCGGCACTTCGATCTCGAACGACTGGCCGGCATAACGCATGTCGGCCGAGAGCAGGTAGTTGGCGGGGCCTTCAAACTTCTGCTCGTTGCGTAACCAGGTGTTGGCGTCTTGCTGGAGAGTCGCAAAGCCTTCGGCCATCTTGGGTAGCGTTTCCTCTGTGAGGGGGAGATAGAGGCTGGCGATGAAGTCGTTGCGGATATCTGCCACGAGGCCGCCAAGAGCCGACACGACGCCCGGGCTCAGCGGGATCATCACCCGCGGGATCCCAAGTTCACGAGCAAGCATCGGCGCCAGCATCGGGCCCGCACCGCCGAAGGCTAGCAGCGTGAAGTCGCGAATGTCGATACCGTGACGTGCAACGAGCTTGTTGATCTCGAGGTACATCCCAGACAATGCGACATCGATGATCGTCTTCGCCGTTAGCTCCACGGTCCAGCCGAGCTTATCAGCGATCTCACTTACTGCCTTTCGTGCCAGTTCGGGATTGATCGAGATTGCGCCATAGGCGATGCTTTCCTGACCAATGAGCCCGCAGACCGCGAAGGCATCCGTGATCGTCGCGCGCGTGCCGCCGCGTCCGTAGCATGCAGGACCGGGCGTGGAGCCCGCGCTTTCAGGGCCGACCTTCAGCACACCGAAATCATCAACCCACGCGATCGATCCTCCGCCTTCGCCGATCGAGCTGACCGCAACTGCTGGAACGTGCAGTGTATGCTGACCCACCTTCTCGCCGGTTGCATAATGGGGCTCACCGTGATTGATCACGGCCACGTCGGCGGACGTGCCGCCGATATCGATGGTAAGGACATGGTCTATCCCGGCGTTGCGGGCTAGAAAGGCTGCGCCCATCACGCCTGAAGCAGTGCCCGATAGGAGCATTGAGACGCAGTTCGCCTTGCCGAGCTCGGCGGTCATGACCCCGCCATTCGACTTCGTAATCAGCGGCTCACCTAGAACGCCGAGCTTTTTCAGAGCACCTTGAAGACGGGTGATGTAGTGCTCGACCTTGGGATGGACATAACCATTGATCGCAGCGGTGGTGGTGCGTTCGTATTCCCGAATCACCGGCCAGATCTCGGTTGACGTGAAGACGAACAGGTCGGGTGCAAGCTCCTGCACGATGCGCTTGACTTCGCGTTCATGTTCCGGATTGCGGTAGCTGTTGATCAGCGAGATGATAATTCCGGCAACGTCCTTCTCCCTGGCGCCCCGCACAGCCGCCTGCACGCTTGCACGATCCAGGGGACGCGCAATGCTGCCGTCCGAGCGAATGCGCTCGGAGATCGGAAAGACCGCGTCGCGACCAACCAGCGGGTCTGCGCGAAACGACATCAGGCTGTAGGTCTCCGGCATTCGAAGGCGAGCCAATTCCAGCACATCCTCGAAAGCTGCGGTGGTGAACAGCGCGAGCTTCGCTCCATTCCCCATGATGACGGTGTTCACGCCGACGGTCGTGCCGTGAATGAAGTGGGAGATGGTCTCTGGCGCGATTTCCATCCGCTCATGGGCAAGTTTCAATCCGGTCATCACCTCGGATCCGGGGTTGTCCGGCGTGGTCAGAACCTTCAGCGTCGACAGTTCTTTCGTCTTTTCGTTGAAAAAACAGAAATCGATGAAAGTCCCGCCGATATCGACACCGACACGAAAGGTCATTGCTGCTCTCCTGGCAAGGACATGGCGGGTTGCAACCGTGACGGCGGATCCGTAGGACCCACCTGAATCACGGACGACCTGCCGACATTATTCCTGGGAAGGAAGTGGATGAGCGGTGGAGAGGTGCATCAGATCCTCTGGCCTTGCGCCAGCCTGTCGCATGCCGTCTCCCTTTGTGCCCTGCCACGCCCGAACCCCGCATCCACTGCCCAACTCCATGGACCTACCTTGAGAAAACATCGGAATGGTTGCGGAGCTCAAATAGCTAGGTGTGGGTGGTCAATAACCTTTAGCTATGTAGGATGGGTGGACATGCCGGGCGTGTGATCACAACTGCTTCAAAAGCGAGGAAAGCGAAACCGGGCAGAAGAGAGCGCCTGACTCGTTCCCGCTGAGCTTGGGGCCGGGAGCAGGTGCTGTTCCGGCCCAGCTTTGGCCTCCCTGTACAAGGTGCTCGGCCAGTGCTGGCGGGCTCATTCCTCTACTGGCACGCCAGAACGATCTCGGATATCCGCTGAACAGGGCCGGCCGGGATGAGAGCACCGGCGACAGTGATGCGAAGCCCTTTCCGGCCGTCATCCCGGACTACAAAGCCAGCCTGCGTGTCGGCGCTGGGTGACCGTGGTCACTCGATCTTGAGGCTCACCACGCCACCGCTGCGAAGCCCATGAGCCGGGCCGCTCCAAGAGTCGGTATAGGTGCCGCGATATGGCGCAGAGCGGGGATCCTGAGCGAGATCGATTCCAACCTCCGGACCGAAGATCGTACCGGCCGAGCGCATGCTCGAGGTCGACAATGTCACGGTCTGGCGATGGGGCACCCTCTGCCCGCCGAGCTTCCGGAACGTCTCGACCGGCGAAAGCGGCCCATCACCGGCAGGCTATATATCGGTGGAACCTATAACAAGGATGCCCGCGACCCTTCATCTCGCGAAGAGCAGCGTGAGATCCTTGCCGCCTAGACGTCGTACGCAGTTTGGCCGCTGTCTTGGCCCTCGGCGGGATTTGCGGCGGAAGCCGGTGATCTGGCTAGCTGAGTGCGTGCGACGCCAAACCGAAAATCGATGGTTCGCCTGACGTCGCCTTGAGGAACCGGCGGCCCTTCGACATCGTCGTGACCGTGTCGAAAATCCGCAATCCGCTGTCTTGCAGGACGAGCGGGAAAGCACCTTCCCTTTGGCGTGTATCGACACGGGCAAATTGCCCAGGTATCTCCGACAGATGCTGCGAGACGAGTGCGATCCCGTCTTCATCGTTGCTCGCCACGATGGGGCCTACGACCTGTCCTCGCCCGAAGCTGCGGCGGAAGGCGTAGGCCACCAGAACTCCGTCGCGCCAGATGCCATAGCCCTTGGCGTCGCGTGCGAGAATATGCAAAAGCCTCTTCCGGTTCGTGCCGAACGCGCGCGCATCGAGCGCGGAAACGGGATCGAGGTCGGCCTCCGCGACCTCCTTGAGTTCACCTTTCACGGGTTCGAAGCTGCGCAGCCTCGGTGCGACTTCACCCTGGCATTGATAGACGGTCTCCTCCGGTACGAAACCGAGCGAAACGTAAAGATTGTATGCCGGACGCGTTGCATTGAGGAGAAGGTTGCGAGGGCCGCAACGTTCGAGAACCTGCTCCATCAGCCAGCGCCCATTGCCATGCGCCTGGAAGCGATGCGAGGTGATCACCATGCCGATTGTCGCGAAATCCGTCCCATGGGCAAACCACATGGCCGTGCCGAAAACGCGACCGATTCCATCGATCGCAGCAAGGCCCTGACCCGTGAGGCGAAGCATATCCCAGTCCTCGGGACGATGCGGCCAGCCTACGCCAAGGGACAGAGCGTGCAGCATCTTGACGTCGACAGAGGCGATATCGCTCAAGCTGAGATCGAATGAGTCTAGGCGTAAATGGTCTTGCATCGGTGCTTTGCCGCCTTTCTTGTGCCGGGTCATACCGCTGATGCTCGGTCTTGCTGGAACTCCCGCCATCGTGGCGCTCTCGGCGTTAGCGCTAAGCCGTTAACGTTTGGCCACAGCATGGCATGCGGCCGACGGTAGTTTCAGCTCGAAATGACCGGCCATTCGAAATCTTTATGCGTGGTCGACCACAATCCGGCAGGAAAAGTTTCGGTCGGGGGTCTACCGTCGTCCAAATGGCGCATGCGTGCGCAGATTTGCTGGTGCCCCCTAATGGTAGAAGACCTTTTGGCAAGACTGGTTGCCTTCCCGTCTGTCGTGGGCTCGCCCAACGGTGCGATCGTAGACTGGATCGCCAAGTATTGTAGAGCGCACGGCGCGTCGGTCACTGTTCTGCCGGGGCCCGAAGGAGATCGATGCAACCTGTTCGCGACCATCGGTCCGCGGGACAAGCCCGGCTACATTCTGTCCGGTCACATGGACGTGGTGCCGGCCGGTGAAGCGGAATGGAGTTCAGATCCTTTCACAATGCGGGCGGAGGGCGACAGGCGCTACGGTCGCGGTACGACGGACATGAAAGGTTTTCTAGCGTGTGCGCTGGCGGCTCTTCCCGGGCTTGCTGCCAGCAACCTGAGCCAGCCTGTTCATCTTGCCTTCTCGTATGACGAAGAAGCGGGATGCCGCGGAGTTCCGCATCTCATCGAGGCGCTTCCCGGTCTGTGCGAGAGGCCTCTCGGGGCTATCATAGGGGAGCCCAGTCGGATGCAGGCCGTGCGTGCGCACAAAGGCAAGGCAGCCGTGCGCCTCGAGGTGATCGGGAGATCCGGGCACTCCTCCCAGCCCCACCTCGGCCTGAATGCCGTTCACGCCATGGCGGGCGTCATCACCAAGGCTATAGCCTATGGCAGGCTCCTTGCCGAAGGCCCGTTCGACCCGAATTTCGATCCGCCGTACTCGTCGCTGCAAGTTGGTGTCATTGCGGGCGGGCAGGCGGTCAACATCATCCCGGACCGTTGCACGGCCGAGATCGAGGTGCGTGCCGTGTCCGGCACGGCACCCTTGTCGCTGCTGGAGCCCGTGAAGCAGCAGTTCGAAGCGCTGCGGTCTGAGAATTTCAAGACCGTTTGGCACGAACTCTCGGCGTATCCGGCTCTTTCCCTCGCTGTTGATAGTCCCCTTGCGGGTCTGATGACGGAGCTCACGGGCAAGGAGACCCTGTCAGCGGTCAGCTACGGCACCGAGGCCGGCCTCTACCAGCAGGCGGGCATCGAGGCGATCATCTGCGGCCCAGGCGACATCGGCCGCGCCCACCGTCCCAACGAGTACATTACCTTGAGTGAATTGCATGCCTGCCGGCAGATGATCGACGCCCTGGGCGCCCGGCTCTCCGGGTGACCTCCAAGCAACAGGCGGACGAGATGGTGTTTCTCTTCAATTCAGATGCTGAACGTGGCGCCGTGTTCCGGGCAGCCTTCGCGCGCGAGCTGCCCGATTTGGAGTTCGTCGAGGCGGGTGACGCCGTCCCGCCGGAAAGGGTGCGCTACCTTCTGACGTGGACGGCACCGGAGAATATCGACCGCTACCGCAACCTCGAGGTGCTGTTTTCCATCGGCGCAGGAGTCGACCAGTTCCGGCCCGGCAGCGTGCCAGAGCGTGTTAAGCTCGTGCGGATGGTAGAAGAGGGCATCGTTCGCATGATGCAGGAATATGTCGCGCTAGGCGTTCTTTCCCTGCATCGCGACATGGCTGCCTACCGCGAACAGCAGAAGGCACGGGTGTGGAGGGCTCGCTCCATACGCCAAGCGAACGAACGGCGGGTCGGCTTTCTTGGCCTCGGCATGCTGGCTCAGGCAGCGATCGAGAGGCTGGCGCCATTCCAGTTCCCCTTGGCAGGCTGGAGCCGGAGCGCACGCAACCTGCCGGGAGTGCGGTGCTTTCATGGCACGGAGCAGTTACGGGAATTTTTGGCGCAGACGGACATTCTCGTTTGCCTGCTGCCACTGACCGATGAAACGCGCGGGATCCTCGACGCCCGCCTGTTCGAGCAGCTGCCGCATGGTGCTGGGCTCGTGCATGTCGGTCGTGGCCCGCAACTCGACCAGCAGGCGCTCGTCGCCGCGCTCGACGCAGGAAAGCTCTCCGGGGCAGTGCTCGATGTGACCGATCCCGAACCGCTGCCGCAGAGCGACCCGCTCTGGAGCCATCCGAAGGTGATGCTGACTCCGCATATCGCCAGCGTGACCCAGCCTCACACGGCGGCCCGATCGGTCATTGAGAACATCCGGCGCCACCGCGCCGGTCAGGAGCTGATCGGCCTCGTCGATCGGACACGCGGTTACTGAAACCAAGGAGAAAAGTATGTCGCTGCTCGTCACCATTGATACCAATCCGGACTTCCCGCCCAAGGAAGGCCGACCGACGCCGGAACGACTGATTTCCGGCGACCCTTCGTTCAAGACCTGGGCGCAGGACGCCTCGCGTCAGGACAAAGTGCTGACCGGCGTTTGGGAGGCGACCCCTGGCGAAACGCACTCGATCAAGGGCACCACATACGAGTTCTGTCACCTGATCTCGGGACTTGTCGAGATCGAGGAAAAGGGCGGCGAGACCAAAACCTACCGTGCCGGAGACAGTTTCGTCATGAAGCCCGGTTTCGTTGGTATCTGGCGCACCATCGAGACGGTCCGCAAGATCTATGTCTGCGTCTACGAATGATCTCAGAAGCGGGCGGGCTATGGCGCTGCCCGCTCTCCAAACAATTCGCCGCAAGGCTGCCTTGCTGCACGATTCTGCGCCGAGCAGGGTGCAGACGTCAACGTAAAATGCGGCACGCCTGGCGCTAGCCTCTCATCGAACAGCATAGCGAGGTGCCTCATGACGTTGAGCTTCGATCCGGAAACGCTCGCGTTTCCCTTCTATCATATCATCGACGGCGAGCCGGTCGCGGCGGGTACCAGCGAGGGCCTCATCATGCACCGGCCGTCCGATGGCCGCGCCTATGGCGAATGTCCTGTGGCGGACGCAGACCTTGTCGACCGGGCGGTGCAGAGCGCCAAGAGGGCGCTGAAGACCAGCGGCTGGAGCGACGTGCGGCCGCGCGAGCGGGTCAAGGCAATGCAGCGCTGGGCGGATCTGCTGGAGCAGGAGGCGGTCACGCTCGCGCGCCTGGAGGCGGCATCTTCAACACGGCCGATCGCCCACCTGATCGAAGGCGACATCGCCATCACAGCTGAGCAGATCCGCTTCTTTGCTGAATTTGCCGATAAAGAGGGCAGCGACGTTGTCCCCACCTCGGGCTCCGCTTTCGGCATGACGCTGACCGAACCCTACGGTGTCATTGGCGCGATTACGCCCTGGAACTTCCCGATTTCGATGGCTGGCTGGAAACTCGGCCCCGCGCTTGCCGCAGGGAACGCCGTGGTGTTGAAGCCATCCGAGATGACGCCCTTCTCGACCCTCGCCATGGCGGAGTTGGCCGTGCGGGCCGGTATCCCCGCCGGTCTCATCAACATCGTTCTCGGTGACGGTCCGACGACCGGCAATGCCATCACCGGGCACCCCGACGTTTCGAAGGTCAGCTTCACCGGGTCTACGATGGCGGGCGCCGCCATCATGCAGAACATCGCCCGCACGGGCGTCAAGCCGATGACGCTCGAGCTGGGGGGCAAAAGCCCGCAAGTGGTGTTTGCCGACGCGGACTTGGACCTTGCCGCGTCGGCGGTGACCCGTGGGATTCTCGCCAATGCGGGGCAGGCCTGCGTAGCCGGTTCGCGCCTGCTCGTCTCGGAAGAGATTGCCGAGCCGCTCAGCCGGGCAATTGCCCGTCACATGGCCGACATCAGGCCGGGCGTGACCTGGGACGAACAAACGCAATACTCCCCGATCATCTCGCGGCGTCAGCTCGAACGCATCGACACGATCGTGCGCAGAAGTGTGCAGGAGGGCGCTGAATGCGTCGTCGGGGGGCGGATCATGGAGCGATCCGGCTATTTCTACGAGCCGACGCTGCTGCTCGGCGTCGAACCGTCGTCGCCGGCCGTAACTGAGGAGATCTTCGGTCCGGTTCTGACCATGCAGACGTTTCGCACCGAGGAGGAAGCGCTCGTGCTCGCTGATCATCCGACCTATGGGCTCGCAGCTGGCCTGTTCACGCGTGATCTCTCCCGCGCGCTGCGCGTCACCAGGGCTCTGCAGGCCGGAACCATCTGGGTCAATCGCTACGGCCGTTCGCGCGACCACATCCTGCCGACCGGCGGGTACAAGCGCTCGGGCATCGGCAAGGATCTCGGGCGCGAGGCCTATCTCGCCAATCGCAAATCAAAAAGCGTGCTCATCGACCTCTGAGAGGGCAATTTATGAAGACCTACTCCATAGCGCTCATCCCGGGCGACGGCATCGGCCAGGATGTCACCCAATCCGCCTGGTCCGTGCTGCAACGCGCGGCGCGCAAGCACAACTTCGGGCTCGACGAAACGACCTTTCCTTGGTCCTGCGCGTACTACAAGCAAACCGGCGCGATGATGCCGGAGGACGGGATCGAGACGCTGCGCGCATTCGACGCGATCTATCTCGGCGCCGTGGGCTGGCCGGCCGAGGTGCCTGATTCGGTTTCGCTGCACGGTCTCCTCCTGCCGATCCGCAAGGCCTTCGTCCAATACGCCAATATCCGTCCGCACCGGCTCCTGCCGGGGGTCACCGGCCCTCTGCGTGCGAAGGGCTTCGATATCCTGTGCATTCGCGAGAACACCGAGGGTGAATACTCCGGAGCTGGCGGACGGGTGCATACGAATTCCCAGGACGAGGTGGCCGTCGAAACGGCGATCTTTACGCGCAAGGGCGTGGAGCGCATCATCCGCTTCGGCTTCGAGCAGGCGAGGGCGAGGCGCGCCAAACTGGCATCGGTGACCAAATCGAACGCACAGAAATACTCGATGGTGTTCTGGGACGAGGTGACCCGCGACGTGGCGCGCGAATATCCGGACGTCGAGGTTTCCCACTATCATATCGACGCCATGGCGGCTCGAATGGTGATGGCGCCAGAGTCGCTGGATGTCGTGGTTGCGTCAAACCTCTTCGGCGACATCCTGACGGATCTCGGTGCCGCCATCCAAGGCGGCCTGGGCTTCGCCGCCTCGGCCAACATCAACCCGGACCGCACCGCGCCTTCGATGTTCGAGCCGGTGCATGGGTCTGCCCCCGACATCGCTCATCTCGGCATCGCCAATCCAATTGCTGCCATCTGGTCCGGTGCGATGATGCTCGAGCATCTGGGACAACCCGAAGCGGCAAAGGATGTGATGAACGCGATCGAAGCGTGCACGTCCAAGGGGGTCGGCACCGTACCGGGCAAGGACAGGACGGACGCCATCACAGAGGCCGTCCTGGCCGGAATTGTTTGAGAGAAGAGGAAGGCTGATATGCAGTTGAAGGATGCGGATCTGTTTCGCCAGCGCGGCCTGATCGGAGAAACGTGGCAGGATGCCAGGTCCGGCAAGACCGTTGAGGTGACCAACCCGGCCACGCAGTCGGTCCTCGGGACAATCCCCGATATGGGCGCTGCGGAAACGCGCGACGCCATCGAGGCTGCGTCACGGGCGTTCAAGAGCTGGAAGAAGAAGACGAATGCCGAGCGAGCGGCGCTGCTTGAGACATGGCACGCGCTCATGCTCGAACATGAGGAGGATCTCGCGCGCATCCTTACGCTGGAGCAGGGCAAGCCCCTGGCCGAGTCGCGCGGCGAGATCCGCTACGGTGCATCTTTCGTCAAATGGTTCGCAGAGGAGGCGCGGCGCATCGGCGGGAGCACCATTCCGTCGCCGACGCCGGACCGGCGTATCCTGGTTCTGAAGGAGGCGGTCGGCGTGTGTGGCATCATCACGCCCTGGAACTTCCCGAACGCGATGATCACACGCAAGGTGGCGCCTGCTCTCGCGGCCGGCTGTACGGTGGTGATCAAGCCGTCCGAGTTTACGCCCTACTCGGCGCTTGCACTCGGCGTGCTGGCCGAGCGGGCTGGAATTCCGGCTGGCGTGATCAACATCGTCACGGGCATGCCTGCCGAGATCGGCGGCGAACTGCTCGGAAACGAAACTGTCCGGAAGATTTCCTTCACGGGCTCGACCCGCGTCGGCGCGCTTCTGATGCGCGGCGCGGCCGACGGCATCAAGCGGCTGAGCCTCGAGCTGGGCGGGAACGCGCCCTTCATCGTGTTCGACGACGCTGATCTCGATCTCGCGGTGGATGGCGCGATCGCTTCGAAATTCCGTAACGGCGGCCAGACCTGCGTGTGCGCCAACCGCATCCTCGTCCACTCCGGCATCTACGATGCTTTTGCCGGCAGACTGGCCGAGCGCGTCGCGCAAATGAAAGTCGGTGCCGGCACCGAGGATGGCGTGGTGATCGGCCCAATGATCAACGCGGCCGCCATCGACAAGATCGAGCGGCACGTCGAGGACGCCCTGTCGAAGGGCGCGCGAGTCCTCGCGCAGAGCCACCTCGTCCCGGACGGCCGCCAATTTGCGAGGCCTCTCGTGCTGGGTGGTGCAACCACCGGGATGCTCCTTGCGTCGGAAGAGACCTTCGGACCGGTCGCCCCGCTTTTCCGCTTCGAAGCGGAAGAGGAGGCAATCGCGATCGCCAACGGCACGCCGTTCGGACTCGCGGCCTACTTCTACACGCAGGATCTGAGCCGGGCATGGCGCGTCGCCGAGGCACTGGAGTTCGGAATGGTCGGCCTGAACACCGGCGCGATCTCAACAGAGGTGGCGCCGTTCGGCGGCGTCAAGCAATCCGGCCTCGGGCGTGAGGGCTCGCAGCTCGGGATCGAAGAATATCTCGAGGTCAAAACCCTGCATGTAGGCGGGTTGAATTAGATTGGCGCTGGCCCGTCGCCGGTATCGGCGGCGGGAACGTCATCACGGGACGCACGCGAGAAAGGCGGCACAGGCCGCCTTTTCTTATTGGATCTTGTCGAGCATTTTGTAGTAGAGGCCAACCATCGGGAGGAACCATGGTTTTCCTGAGTACCCGGCGATGGTCGGCCATTCCAGACCATTGACCGGATTGCGATCGCCTCTGCCCATAATCGCGTCGGCAAGAAGGATGCCCATCTGTGTTGACATCTGAGCGCCGTGGCCGGAATAGCCCATCGCGAACCACACCCCGTCGGCGAAACCCGCGCGCGGGAAACGATCCTGTGTCATGTCAACGAGGCCGCCCCAGCAGTAATCGATCTCCACCCGGGCGAGATGCGGGAAGAGCCTCGCAAGACTGGCACGCAGGATCTCGCCGCTCTTCGCGTCGGATCTCTGGTCGGAATTGGCAGAAAAGCGCGCGCGTCCCCCGAAGATCATGCGCCGATCGGGTGCCAGGCGGAAATAGTTGCCGATGTTCATCGACGTGACGTAGGTGCGGTTCCCCGGCATGGTTGCGGCGATCTCGCTCTCGCTCAATGGCCTCGTCGCGATGATGAAGCTGCCGACGGGGATGATCCGTCGGCGAAAATACGCGAACTCTTTTGTTGTATAGGCGCCAGTCGCCAAGAGGACAGTATCGGCCGTGACGGTTCCGCGCAGAGTCTCGAGTTCGGTGCGGCCGGCGCTTCGATGGCGCTGCGTCACCAGCGCGTTCTCATGAATGGTGGCCCCATGGCGGGCAGCAGCCGCGGCAAGTCCCGTGACGTAGCGGCCCATATGCATCATGGCGCTCTTCCGCGAGAGCATGGCGCCATGAAACGCATCCGATCCAACCTCAGCGGCAAGATCCTTGCGGCTCAGCAGTGCCGTGTCCGGATCTACCTCCCGATGAAGGGCCTCGAAATTGCGGGCCAGAGCCTCCATGTGGGCAGGCTTCGAGGCCAGTTTAAGCTTGCCGGAGCGACGGAAGGCGCAATCGATCTTCTCTTCCGCGACGATGCGTTCGATCGAATCGATCGACGCGTCGAAGGCGCGATAGAGCGCCTTCGCACGGTCAGCCCCAAGATGCGCTTTGGCGGCCAGGAAGCTGTGCGCGATGCCATTGTTGACGTGGCCACCGTTTCGCCCTGACGCGCCGGAGCCTACCGTTCCGCCCTCCAGGACGACAACGCGCACACCGGCCTTGGAGAGGTGCAGAGCCGCGGAAAGACCCGTGAAGCCTGCGCCGATGACAGCGACGTCATAGTGTCCCTCCACAGGCCCCTGCGCGGCCATATTGAAAGGTGGCGTGGTATCGTGCCAGTAGGGTTTGAACTGCACTTCTGCCTCCTGCGCTCAGAGGCCGACGACGCCGGGAAGGCCGGAGATGTCCCTGATCTCGGTATAGCCGTAATAGGGGTTTGCGGGCTCATGACCGCGATTGACCCAGACCTTGTTCTTGATGCCGAGATCGTGCGCAGACATCAGGTCGTAGCGGAACGATGAGGAGACGTGGAGGATGTCCTCCGGATTGGCATTCAGCTGGTCGAGCATGTATTCGAATGCCTCGAAGCGGGGCTTGTAGGCCTGTGCCTGCTGCGCCGTGTAGACCGCATAGAACGGCGCTCCGAGCTTCCCGACATTGGACATGATCTGCTCGTTCATGGCGTTCGACAGGATGACGAGCGGGATTTCCTTGGCCACTTTGGCAAGCCCGGCCGGTACGTCCGGATGTGGGCCCCAGCTCGGCACCTGTTCGTAGATCCAACGCGCGTCTTCTTCGCGGAAGACCACGCCGTTCTTCTTGCAGGTGAGCTCGACGGCGTTGTGAATGACTTCGTCGTAGGGCTTCCAGGCACCCAGGATCTCATTGAGACGGTACGCGGCAAAGTTCTTGATGAACTGCTGCATGCGATCTTCGCTCAGTTGTTCTCCATAAAGCTCCCGTGCAGCCTCGGCCATCTGGAAATTCGTTAGCGTGCCATAGCAGTCAAAGGTGATGTATTTCGGCCGGAACTTGCTCATGAGGACAATCCTTGCGTTGTTGCCGGCACTCTTGCCGACCCGCTACGCATCATAAGGCCCGCTCATTGGACTAATCACCGCATTCGATCCGGCGAAAAGCAGAATCTTCCGTATCAGACCACAGGTGCGGCAGAGAGTTTCCCCAGAAGGCAGCCGCCGACGCGCAGGGAGCACGTTACCGGCCCGTACGATCAGCTGAACGGCATAAGATGCGGAAGTCGGTGCGCCACAAAGCGCAAAAACATTGGTGGGAGCGTGGAGTCGGGAGGAGCTGCTTTCGGGCCTGCACTATCAATAGAACGACGCGAAACCCCATGCGGAAACTGGAATGACTGCAGACCTGATCTCGCTGGAGCCTATGAAGGCGGAACATCTGGATGGTGCTGTCCTGCTATCGCGCGAGGCGGGATGGCCGCATCGCCGCGAGGATTGGGAGCTGGTGCTGTCGGTCAGCGAGGGCCTTGTGGCGCTTCAGGATGGCCGCGTCGTCGCGACGACCCTGATGACGCCATTCGGGTCCGATGCAGCCACCATCAACATGGTGATCGTTGAGGCGGCCCTGCGGGGGCGCGGCGTTGGACGGAAACTGATGGATGCTGCGCTGGAAAAGGCGGGTGCGCGCAGCTGTCGGCTCGTGGCGACCAAAGAGGGCTTGCCGCTCTATGAGAAGCTCGGCTTCGTTGCGGTCGGCGAGATCGCCCAGCACCAAGGGCAAGCGGTGAGGGCCGAGGCCCCGGCGAACGTGTTCTGGGCGCGAGACGATGAGCATGAGATGATTTCTGCCCTCGACCGCGCCGCCAGTGACTTGGATCGCAGCGCGCTCATGATAATTCTTCGTCGAACGTCCAAGTTCGCGGTAATTCGGGAAGGAGACGAGGTCGTGGCGTTTGCCGGAGTGCGCGCCTTCGGTCGCGGTCTCGTCGTCGGGCCAGTCGTAGCAAGAAGCAACGAGCAGGCCAAGGATCTCATTCTGTTCATGTTCGCGCATCATCGAGGAGCGTTCGTCCGCGTCGACACCGACCTGTCGACCGGGCTTGGACCCTGGCTCGCCGAGAATGGCCTTGCCCATGTTGGCGGCGGCGTTTCGATGCGCCGCGGCCCCAAGGCAGAGCAGGCGGAAACATCATACCACAGATTTGCGCTCATCAATCAGGCGCTCGGTTGAACTGGAGGACAATATGCTTAGTAATTCCCTGATCGAACTCGATCGCGCCCATCTCGTTCACCCCGTCGCGTCCTATCGCGGGCACGAGAAAGCGGGTGTGCGCGTGCTGAAATCTGCAAAGGGCGCGCTGGTCACGGATGCGACCGGGCATACGATGGTGGATGGCTTCGCGGGCCTCTGGTGCGTCAATGCAGGATATGGTCAAGACAGTATCGTGGAAGCTGCGACGCGCCAGCTTCGCGAGCTGCCTTACGCGACCGGCTATTTCGGGCTGGGTTCGGAACCAGCCATCCGCTTGGCGGCTGAACTTGCAGACCGTGCGCCGGGCGATCTCAACCACGTCTACTTCACGCTTGGCGGCTCCGACGCCGTCGACAGCACGATCCGGTTCATCCACTATTACTATCACGCCAAGGGCACGCCCCAGAGGGACCAGTTCATCTCGGTCGAGCAGGGCTACCATGGATCTTCGACCGCCGGCTCCGGCCTGACGGCCCTGCCAGCCTTCCATGCGGGGTTCGGGGTGCCGTATGACTGGCAACACAAAATTCCATCGCACTACGCTTATCGAAATCCGGTAGGCACGGATCCTCAGGCGATCATCGACGCCTCCGTGGCGGCCCTGCGCACGAAGGTGGAAGCGCTCGGGGCCGAGCGCGTCGCGGCCTTCTACGTTGAGCCTATCCAAGGGTCAGGCGGCGTCTTGGTGCCGCCAAAGGGCTGGATGAAGGCAATGCGAGACGTTTGCCATGAGCTCGATATTCTGTTTGTGGCGGACGAGGTGATTACCGGCTTCGGACGCACCGGTCCTCTGTTCGCATGCCTCGAAGATGACGTCGTGCCTGATTTCATAACCACCGCCAAAGGCCTGACCTCGGGCTACGTGCCGATGGGTGCCGTCTTCATGTCCGACAGGGTCTACAACACCATCGCTGACGGCGCCGGCATGGCGGCGATCGGCCATGGCTACACCTACTCGGCACACCCTGTGAGCGCAGCAGTCGGGCTGGAGTGCCTGCGCCTCTACGAAAACGGGTTGCTGGAGAATGGAATTCGGGCCGGCAAGCGCCTGATGGCCGGGCTGCAGTCCCTCGCCGATCACCCTCTGGTGGGGGACGTCCGCGGGCGCGGCATGCTGGCAGCGGTCGAGCTTGTGACCGACAAGGAGCGCAAGACGCCGCTGCCAGCCGCGGCGGAGCCCGCGCGCCGGATATTCGACAGGGCGTGGGACAACGGGCTCGTCATCCGCGCCTTCGCCAACGGCGTGCTCGGTTACGCACCGCCGCTCTGCTGCACCGATGAGGACATCGACAGAATTATCGACTGCACGCGCAAAACGCTCGATCAGACCCTGGAAGATGCGGATGTCCGTTCTGCCATGGCCAAATGAGCGGGTTCTGGCCCGCTAAGCCCGTCTCGAAAATGTCGCTCAGGCGTCATATTCGCAATTTTGTGCCGTGCGCCATCAATAAATCAGCGGAATTCGCGAGGCAGGGCCGCCAGACTAATCCTGTCGGCACTGAGACGATCGAAAGCGGAGCGAACAGACGGGCCAAAGCAGTTACCGCACCACAGGATCCACACAAAGCATACACGTTTCAGAGGAGCATCGCGCGTGGTGAAAAAGCTGGGCGATTTCAAGTACCTGACATTCGACGTAGTGGGGACGCTGATCGACTTCGAGGGCGGCCTCAAGGCGTCCCTCGCCGAGATCGGCAAGTCGGCTGGCGTCGAGGTCGACGGGGAGGAGGCGCTGGCCCTCTACCGGCAGGCGCGCTACTCGGCCGACGCCGATCTGTTCCCGGACGATCTGGTGCGAGTCTACCTTGTCATCGCGCCGAAGCTCGGATTGCCTGCGCTGCGCGCCCACGGCGAGAAGCTCCGCGATGATGCCCGGCACTGGAAGGCCTTTGCCGACAGCGCCGCGGCCCTTGCCACCCTCGGCAAGCACTACAGGCTCATCGCCATGACGAATGCCCGCCGCTGGGCCTTCAACCATTTCGCTCAAGAACTCGGCAATCCGTTCTATGCCGGCTTCACCGCAGACGATACCGGGACGGAGAAGCCTGATCCGGCGTTCTTTCACAAGGTCTTCGCCTTCGTGGAGAGCGAGGGTGGCAGCAAGGACGAAATCCTGCATGTCGCGCAGAGTCAGTACCACGATATCGGCGTCTCGCGCCGTCTTGGTTTGACCAATTGCTGGATCGAGCGCCGACATGCCCAGAAGGGCTATGGCGGCACGATCGAGCCTAGCGAGTTCACCCAGCCGGATTACCATTTCACCTCGATGGCCGCCTTGTCGGACGCTGTTCAGGGAGCCGTAGCCGCCTGAAATCTGCGATCGCACGCGGAAAACCGCGAACGCGAGACACCTCACCGTCAGCCACTCAATAAAAAAGGGAACTGCAATGAGCGACAAGATTACTAATTGGACCTCCTCCGACGATGCAATGGTCGAGATCGCCATTCGCCGCGGAGCAAGTCGCCGGGAACTTCTCCAAATGATGTTGATGGGCGGTGTCGCTGCGGCGGCCGGATCCACCATCATCGGGCGTGCTGCCGCAGCCGTTGCGGGCCAGCCGGTGAAGGGCGGGTTCGTTAAGGCCGCCGGCTTCTCTGCCTCGACCGCCGATACCCTCGATCCGGCGAAGGCGTCGAACGCAACCGACTATGTTCGCTGTTGCAACTTCTACAATCGCCTCACCTTCATCAACGGTGCCGGCGAAACGACGATGGAACTGGCGGAGAGCGTCGAAAGCAAGGATGCGAAGGTCTGGACTGTCAGATTGCGCAAGGGCGTAACATTCCATGACGGGAAGAGCCTGACGTCGGCAGACGTCGTGTATTCGATCAAGCGCCATCTGGATCCGGCTGTCGGCTCGAAAGTCAACGCGATTGCCAAGCAGATCGTTAACGTGAAGGCTATCGACCCTCAAACGGCCGAGATCACGCTCGTGGCGCCGAACGCCGATCTTCCGACAATCCTCGCGCTGCATCATTTCATGATCGTCGCCGACGGCACGACCGATTTCTCGAAGGGCAACGGCACCGGACCGTTCATCCTGAAGGAGTTCCAGCCGGGAGTGCGCTCGGTTGCGGTGCGCAACGAGAACTACTGGAAAGAACAGGGACCCTATCTCGACTCGTTCGAATTCTTTGCAATTTCGGATGAGTCTGCGCGCATGAACGCCGTTCTCTCTGGCGACATCCAACTTGGCGCCAACCTTAGCCCCCGTTCCCTGCGCGTGCTCGAGAGCAACCCGGCAGCACGTCCGTTTATCTCGAAACTCGGCACCTATACCAACCTCAACATCCGTCTCGACATGCATCCCGGGGACAAGCAAGGGATTGCTGAAGGCTTCAAGTATCTAGTCAACCGTGAGGTGATCCAGAAGTCGGTGCTGCGCGGACTGGCCGATATCGCCAACGATCATCCGGTTCCGAGCACGAGCAAGTACCATAATAGCGAACTGAAGCAGCGTGCGTACGACCCCGAACGAGCCAAGTCCCTCTTCCAGAAGGCTGGCGTGCTCGGTCAGGAAATTCGGATCACGGCAGCCGAGGCGGCATCCTCCGCGCTCGATTACGCAATGGTTGTGCAGCAGGCTGCATCAAAGATCGGGCTCAACGTCGCGATCAATCGGGTTCCATCCGACGGATACTGGTCCAATCACTGGATCAAGGATGCCGTGCACTTCGGGAACATCAACGCGCGCCCGACGCCCGACATTCTCTTCTCGCTACTCTACAAGTCCGATGCAGCCTGGAACGAGAGCGGCTTCAGATCGGAGAAGTTCGATGCCATGCTCCTCGAAGCGCGCGGATCACTGGAGGAAGCCAAACGCAAGGAGATCTACGGCGAAATGCAGGCGATGATATCCAACGGGGCCGGTACCGTCATTCCTGTGTTCATGTCAAATGTTGACGCAGTCTCTCCCAAGTTGAAGGGGCTCGTCCCGAACCCGCTTGGCGGCATGATGGGCTACACTTTCGCTGAATATGCTTGGCTTGAGGCCTGAAGCGCGACCGGCTCGCCATAGACGCGGAGGGCTCTATCCTCCGCGTCCGGGCAATCCATTGCCATGCATCGGTAAAAGGGCGCTCTATGAACTCCCCCATACTCAACCTCGTCGCCGAACGTATCGTGGTCGCTGTCGTTACGCTGCTCTTCGTCGCGTTCACGATTTTCTTCGCGACCGAGATGCTGCCGGGGGACGTTGCGGAAATTCTCCTCGGGCAGGCCGCTACACCCGAAGCCGTGGCGGGATTACGCGCCGCCATGAATCTTGATCAGCCGGCATTCCTGCGCTTTATCTATTGGATCGGCAATCTGTTCACCGGCGATCTCGGCGTTTCCTACGTCAACAAGATGCCGATCAGCGATCTCATCGGCGGACGGCTCGTCAACTCCCTGAAACTCGCGAGCGTGACGGCAGCGATTTCGGTACCCATTGCGCTCACCCTGGGCATCACGGCTGCCATCCTGCGGGGAACGTTCTACGACCGGATCGTGTCGATCTTTACGATCGCTGTGATCTCCGTGCCGGAGTTCATGGTCGCAACCCTCTCCGTCATCGTCTTTGCGGTCTATCTCGGCTGGCTTCCCGCTCTTTCCATGGCCAATGAGGTGACGTCGATCGGCGGATTGCTGAAGGTCTTCGCCATGCCGGTGATCACGTTGAGCTTCGTCATTTCTGCGCAGATGATCCGGATGACCCGCGCCGCCGTGCTCGAAACCCTCAGCACGGCTTACGTCGAAATGGCTCTTCTGAAGGGTGCGTCGCGCCGGCGCATGGTCCTCCGTCATGCTCTTCCGAATGCCCTCGGCCCCATCGTCAATGCCGTGGCTCTGTCGCTCTCTTACTTGCTGGGTGGCGTGATCATCGTCGAGACGATCTTCAATTATCCTGGCATTGCGAAGCTCATGCTCGACGCTGTTTCGACGCGGGACCTCCCGCTCATCCAGAGTTGCGCGATGATCTTCTGCCTGGGTTACCTGCTTCTCATCACGATCGCCGACCTCGTTGCCATTGTCTCCAATCCGAGGCTTCAATGACTACGTCCCTGTCCCTGTCCAACACGCAGAAGGCGCGACCGCGCCGCTTCGGGTACCGGATCAGTGTGGTTGGAGCGGTATCGTTTCTCATCATCGCTGCCTGGGCTCTGGTTGCCGTCTTCGCGCCTTACATCGCCCCGCATCCGGTGGGCGATATCGTCGACTTCGACTTTTTCGGCCCGATGAGCGCGCAGTTCCCTCTGGGAACCGATTATCTTGGCCGCGACATGCTTTCGCGCATCCTGCTGGGTGCGCGCTATACGGTCGGCATCTCGCTTGCGGCAGTTTGTCTTGCCTGTTTCTGCGGGGTCACGCTTGGCATGGCTGCCGCCGTTATCGGCGGGTGGTTCGATAGGGTACTGAGCCGAATGCTCGACGCCCTGACATCGATTCCCAGCAAGATCCTGGCGCTCGTCATCGTAGCCGCTGTCGGCACGTCGATTCCGATCCTCATCGTGACTTTGGCCGTCATCTACACCCCGGGCTGCTACCGCTTCGCGCGGGCCCTGGCCGTGAACATCAACACGATGGATTATGTCACGGTCGCCCGGGCCCGGGGAGAGGGGCTCGGCTATCTGATCCGGTCGGAAATCCTACCGGGGATCATCGGACCGGTGCTGGCCGATTTCGGATTGCGGTTCGTGTTCATCGTGCTGTTGCTTTCAAGCATGTCCTTTTTGGGCCTCGGCGTGCAGCCGCCCTTTGCGGATTGGGGCGCCTTGGTCAAGGAGAATATCGGCGGGCTGTCCTTCGCGGCGCCGGCCGTGGTCTTTCCATCGATCGCCATCGCGACCCTTACCATTAGCGTGAATCTACTGATCGACAATCTGCCCCAGAAGATTCGGGACCGGAGCGAACAATGAGCAACGTCGTCGAAGTTCGCAATCTGCGGGTCGATGCGAAGTCGGATTCGGGTCGAACGGTCGAGATCATCCGGGACGTTTCCTTCGATATCGCGGAAGGAGAGATCGTTGCTCTCATCGGTGAAAGCGGTTCGGGCAAGACGACGATCGCGCTCACGTTGATGGGGTACACGAGGCCGGGATGCCGGATCGTGGGGGGCAACGTTACCCTGACCGGGCAGGAGATTTCCAACCTTCCGGAGCGCAAGCGTGCGCGCAAGCGCGGTACCGAGGTCTCCTATGTGCCGCAGAGTGCTGCCGCATCGTTCAATCCAGCGCACAAGATCATGGATCAGGTCATCGAAGTAACGAAGATCCACCGTCTGATGCCGATCGACGAGGCCCGCAGGAAGGCGGTTGAACTTTTTAAGGCGCTCGCCTTGCCTGAGCCTGATACGATCGGTGACCGCTACCCGCACCAGGTTTCCGGGGGACAATTGCAACGCCTTTCGGCCGCGATGGCCCTGATCGGCGATCCGAAGCTCGTGATCTTCGATGAGCCGACAACCGCTCTCGACGTGACCACGCAGATCGAGGTTCTTCGGGCGTTCAAGTCCGTGATGAAAAAAGGCGCGATCGCCGGCGTCTATGTCTCGCACGACCTGGCGGTTGTTGCGCAGATCGCGGATCGCATCATCGTCTTGAGGAATGGGGAAATTCAGGAAGTCGGCCGAACCCAGGATATCCTGCAGCGCCCGCAGCATCCCTATACGCGGGAGTTGCTCGAGGCCTTCGAGCCGGCTCCGCATGCTCGCGTGGCCGATCGTCGCGACGAGCCCGAAATGCCGCTTCTTGCCGTCAAAGACATCGTGGCCGGATACGGCAAGGTGGATGAAGGCGGGAATCCGAGTGTGAAGGTGATCAACAAGGTCAGCTTCGAGCTACATCGCGGAAAGAATCTCGGCATCATCGGCGAATCCGGTTGCGGAAAGTCAACCCTGGCACGGGTGATCGCCGGCATCCTGCCCGCCGCTCAGGGCGAGGTCCTTCTCGAAGGCAAGCCGTTGGATCGGGACCTGCGGAAGCGCAGCCGCAACGATTTGCGCGCTCTGCAGATCGTTTTTCAGTCCGCCGACACCGCTCTCAATCCGGCCAAATCGATCGCCGACATTCTGGCCCGCCCGTTGACCTTCTATCATGGGATGAGCGGCCAGCGCCGGGAGGCAAGGATTGACCAGCTCCTCGACATGGTTCACCTGCCGCGCTCCTTACGTCACCGGCGGCCGACAGAGCTTTCAGGTGGGCAGAAGCAACGCATCAACCTTGCGCGCGCACTGGCGGCCGACGCCAAGCTCATTCTGTGCGATGAGATCACCTCTGCGCTGGACACCGTGGTCGCGGCAGCGATCCTTGAGCTTCTCAAGGAGCTTCAGCGTGAACTTTCCCTGTCCTATCTCTTCATCAGCCACGACCTATCGACCGTCAAGGCGATCTGCGACGAAGTCGCGGTGATGTATGCCGGCGAGAAGATCGAGCAGTTGAGCCCCGACATCATGGGCAGCGAGGCCGGTCACCCTTACTCCCGCCTTCTGTTTTCCTCCGTCCCGAAGCTCGATACGGGCTGGCTCGACAGCCTCGAGCAGGACCCTCGCGTTCTGCAAGCGTATTCGCGGCGCTGAGTAGGGCCGACGGTGCCATTTCAGGCTGCGAATATCTTGTCGAGCGGAAGATGCTTCTTGACGATCGGGGACTTCAGCACCACGAAGCTGAAGTATTTGTCGATGCCGACATCCATGTCGATCAGCCGTTCCATGATCGTTTGATACTCTGCGATTCCGGACGTGACAAATTTCATCAGATAATCGTAGCCTCCGGAAACGAGATGGCACTCCATGACCTCATCGATCTTATCGACTGTTGCGAGGAAACGCGCAAAGTCGATCTGCCGATGGTTCTTGAGCGTGATCTCGGTAAAGACGGTAAGGGTCTGACCAAGTTTGGAAACATCGATTTGAGCCGAATAGCTGGTGATATAACCTTCGGATTGAAGTTTCTTGACCCGCATCAAACAGGGGCTAGGTGAGAGATTGACGAGTTCTGCGAGTTCGACATTGGTGATGCGTCCGTTCTTCTGCAGTTCCGAGAGTATCTTCAGATCGATCCGATCGAGCTTCATTGACATCCGTACCTTTTGAAACCCCTTGCGATTATGCCGGTTTTGCGTGTGCCTGCAAACGCACCAGCGTCGATGGTTCGTTGGTTGGAGCGGACGCACGGCGACATGAACAACGCTGGTCGGCTGATCGGCGCCTGCCCCCAGACCTCTCGTTGGTCAAGGCTAAGTACTATAGGATTTCCTACACAACAATCGCCTGGCAAGCCTCGCCTGAACGGCATGAAATTCCGTCGGCTTCGGTTGTTGCGGAGGCCTGGTCTGCGGCCCTTCGCATATGATCCCACCAAAATGCGGGAGACATGCCATGCCGGCCCCACTGATCAAAATCCAAACAACGCCCCATCTTCCGCATGAGGCGGACGTCGTCGTCATCGGGGCTGGCGTCGTTGGTGTCTTCACAGCGTATTATCTGGCCCGTCGTGGTGTGAAGGTCGCGCTGATTGAGAAGGGTCTAGTCGGTGCGGAGCAGTCCAGCCGCAACTGGGGCTGGTGCCGCCAGCAGAACCGTGACGCACGCGAACTGCCCATAGCAACGAAGAGCCTCGATCTATGGGAGAAGCTGGCCGAAGAAACGGGCGAGGATACGGGCTTTCGGCGTTGCGGGCTTCTATACCTGTCCCAGGACGAGAAAGAATTGGCCGGTTGGGCGAAATGGCGCGACTTCGCCAGGACCGTCGGTGTCACAACCCATATGCTGAGCCAGCAGGAGGCGACGGAGCATGGCCGCGCCACCGGCCGGGTCTGGAAAGGCGGCGTCTTTTCTCCCAGCGACGGCACGGCCGACCCGTCCCGAGCCGTTCCCGTCATGGCACGCGCGGTCATGTCGGCCGGTGGGACCGTCCACCAGAATTGTGCGGCACGAGGCATCGAAGTAAGTGCCGGGCGCGTGAGCGCGGTCGTCACGGAAAAGGGCACCATCCGCACACGGGTGGCTGTAATGGCAGGCGGTGTCTGGGCGTCGTCCTTCTGTCACCAACTCGGTCTGCGCTTTCCACAGGCATCGGTGCGTGCCTCGATTCTGGCCATCGCACCGGGCGTGAACGATGTGCTCGATGCCCTCCATACGGCCAGGATTTCCATGACCCGGCGCGGCAATGGCGGCTACACCCTTGCGATCAGTGGCCGCGCACGCGTCGATCCGACTCCGCAGCAACTTCGTTTCAGCCGCGAGTTCCTACCGATGTTCGCGCGGCGCTGGCGCAGCCTTGCCCCGGGAGGGTTGGAAGGGTGGCGCCAAGGGCATGAGACCCTGAGGCGCTGGAGGCTGGACGCCGTGACGCCGATGGAGAAGACCCGCATCCTCGACCCGAAGCCCGATATGAAACAGATCCGTCTCACACATTCGAGAGCTTGCGATCTGATTCCGAGTTTGCGGCAGATGCCCATATCTGACGTATGGGCGGGATACATTGACAGCACGCCGGATGGAGTGCCTGCCATCGGCGAGATCGAAAACCTGCCTGGCTTCATTCTTGCTGCTGGCTTCAGTGGTCATGGTTTCGGGATCGGACCCGGAGCGGGCCATCTCATCGCCGATCTAATCACGGGCAAACCACCGATTGTGGATCCTCGCCCCTACAGGCCTGAACGCCTAAGTACCTCTTCATGGGGTAAGGTCGCGGAATTTTAAGGCCCTCCACCACCTAGGGAGAGGGCTGTTTTCGCTTGATGCGGGGCTGCTAAGCCAATGGCTCCACGGTGTTGGGGTGTATAGCGGTTTCGCTAAGTAGGCAGGTCGAGAGTATGTTCGCAGGAATATCGCAAAGAGCTCCGGTCAGAATAATCGGTTCCGACCAACACGTCGATGCTCTCGCACCAGTTGCCAGCACGATCAGCTACGAACTGCTCACCAGCTTAGCTGCCCGCTACCACCGTTTGTACATCCATTCTTGAGGGTCACACACCATGCGCGTTCTCGTCCTCGGCAGCGGAGTCGTTGGCGTCACCTCGGCCTACTATCTTGCCAAGCAGGGTCATGAAGTGACGGTAGTGGACCGCCAGCCCGCCGCCGGCATGGAGACGAGCTTCGCCAATGCGGGACAGGTCTCGCCCGGCTACTCCGCTCCGTGGGCCGCTCCCGGCATTCCGATCAAGGCGATGAAGTGGCTGATGATGAAGCACCGGCCGCTGGTGCTCTGGCCCCGTGCCGAGCTGCGCCTCTGGGGCTGGCTTGCCCACATGCTCGCCAACTGCACCGAGGAGGCGTACCGGCGCAACAAGAGCCGGATGGTCGCTCTCGCCGAATACAGCCGGGACTGCCTGCGCGACCTGCGGCAGGAGACCGGCATCACCTACGACCACCGGGAGCAGGGACTGCTCCAGCTGTTCCGCACCCAAAAGCAGCTCGACGGGATCGGCGAGGACACGGCTGTTCTCGATGCCTATGGCGTTCCCTACGAGATCCTGGATCCCGCAGGATGCGTCGCCGTCGAACCGGCGCTTGGCCTCGTCAGGGGCAAGGTTGCCGGCGGCTTGCGTCTTCTCGGCGACGAGACCGGCGATGCCCACCTGTTTACGCAGCGGCTTGCTGCCATGGCCGAGCAGCTGGGCGTCCGCTTCCGGTACAGCACCTCCGTCCAAAAGTTGCTCACCGAAGGGGAGCGGATCTCCGGCGTGCAGATCAACGGCGGCGAGGTGCTCACGGCGGATGCCTATGTGGCAGCGATGGGCAGCTATACGCCCCATCTGGTGAAGCCGCTGGGCATTCACCTGCCGGTGTATCCGGTGAAAGGCTATTCCCTGACCATGCCGGTCGCCGATGTGGATGCGGCACCGGTCTCGACAGTGATGGACGAGACCTACAAGGTCGGGATCACGCGCTTAGGCAATCGGATCCGGGTCGGCGGCACGGCGGAACTGGCGGGCTTCAGCCAGCGTCTGCGGGCGCCCCGGCGGGCGACGCTCGAGCACTCGGTCACCGACCTGTTCCCGCAAGGCGGCGACGTCAGACAGGCGAGCTTCTGGACCGGATTGCGGCCGATGACGCCTGACGGCACACCGGTGGTGGGTCCGACCCGGTTCAGGAACCTGTACACGAACACCGGCCATGGCACCCTCGGATGGACCATGGCCTGCGGCTCCGGGCGTGTCCTCGCCGATCTCATCACCGGTCGAGCGCCGGCGATTTCTCACAAGGATCTCGCCGCCGATCGTTACAGGGACGAGTGGCGCTTCCAGGCCGCATGAGCTCTGGCAAGACTGATGCCGTAGAAAGCCAGCACTTGTTGCCGGCTGCTCCGAGGCCATATCATCGGGCTATCAAGCGCAGAGTGTGGCCGATGCTCGGGTTCAAGTCGATGGTGTCTGCGCGAGTGATCCTGGGTGGGATCGAGATGATCCACATGATGCGCAAACAGCAGGCGAAGTATGCCTGCAATCGGCAGCGATCCCTCGCCGAGCAATTCGACAGACTGACTGCATGAGGGCTGCGGGCGGAATAGCAGCTTTCTGGCGACATCGAAAATTCGCGACAGAACCGATCTCTTTCGCCTTGAGGGCGGCTCCGGTCCTATCAGCTTGCCGCGGTTCCACGGCGCGGTAGTTCGGCAGGGTTGGTCGGCAATCCTGTTTTGCATTGCAGTGCTCCTGAAACGAAGCCCCAGCAATGAACCTTGGCCATCTCTGCCGATAACAAACCCGGCGGATCGCTCCTCCTCAAATTTTCGTCAGCTTACCAGGGTAAGCCAGACGTTCCTTATTTTGCGCCGATCTCCTGCTCGTGACTTGGATCAGACCTCCACCAGCCGAGCGATGTAGGGCGCTGTTTGCAGGGGACCTTCTTCAGCCCATACCTAGTGAGCTTCTATGCCTGTGCCGCCCGGAAGGCTTAAGATGCGTAAAACCTGGAGGGATTCTCCATGCTCACGGGTCAGCTTGCGCTCGTTGTCGCCGCCGTGTTCTTGGGCGCCGCCCTCTACATCAACGTGGCCGAGCAACCCGCGCGGTTGGGACTGGATGACCGTTCCCTTCTGGCCGAGTGGAAGCCGGCTTACAAGCGCGGTACGATTATGCAGGCTCCTCTGGCCGTGGTAGGCTTCCTCCTCGGGCTCGCCGCATGGTGGCAGACCGGTCACCTCGGCTGGGCCATCGGGGGGCTGCTCATGGTCGCCAACTGGCCGGTGACGTTCTTCGCCATCATGCCCATCAACAATAGGCTTATGGCGACCGATCCGGCAGCGGCTGGTCCTGAGAGCCGAGCCATGATCAGGCGGTGGGGCTCGCTGCACGCCGTGCGAACAGCACTTGGCTTTGCGGCATCCCTCGCTTTCCTGTGGGCGTCCCTTGCCTGAACAGCGCGTTCCAACGCCAATCTCCATCCCACACCGGGGCGTTTGATGATCAGCCTTCTACACAGCGGAAGTAGTGAACTGAGAAGGTCCGGTAGTGACACGGGGCCGACCTTAGCCGTATTCCCGCATTTACGTGGTAAGCGGACCTCGGCACGGTGCCGTTCTATGACCGTGCCTGACCCAATACAGACTTTCAGCCTCTCATCCGGACACAATCCAGATGCCACGTCTGAAGGGTGTGCCGCAGTTCAGCTGCAGGAGCCGGGTGGCCCAATAAGTATCCCTGAACTTCATCGCATCCATCGGTCCTGAGGTGTTCCAGCCGCTCGAGCGTTTCAATTCCTTCCGCAACCGTCGTGTTCCCGAGACTCCTTCCCAGCCCTGTGACGGCGCGAATGATAGCGGTGGAATGCTTGTTCTCGCCAAGCTCATGCACGAAGGAGCGTTCAATCTTGATCTTGTCGAACGGAAACGAACGCAGATAGCTCAACGACGAGTAGCCAGTGCCAAAATCATCCATGGCAATTCGCACGCCGAGATCTCGCAGCTGGTGAAGAGCCGCCCTAAAAGGTTCCCTACATGAACCGGTGACGAGCGAGGCCGGAGCGCAGGACGGTATCCTCATGGGCAATACGCCGAGGGAGGTGCTGGAGCGCGCTCGATGATCAAAATCAAATCGTGACACAGTTTCTCACCCTTTGGGCGATGCTTGATCCGGTAGGACATCTCCCGCTTTTCCTAGGAGCGACCGGAGATCTGGGCCCCTGGGCGAGACGCCGCGCCGCCGTCCTAGCCGTCGTCTTTGCGTTCTTCATCCTGATACTCTTCGGCATTGCCGGACAGTTTCTGCTCCATGCCATGGGCATCTCCCGTCTGTCCTTCCAGATCGCGGGCGGTATCATTCGGCCTTGAACTCGGCGTCGACTGGATTGCCCTGTCATTCGTCCAGCGGCCGTCCGACATGATCGAGGCCCGCGCGCTGATTGGCGAGCGCGCAGGTCTTCTGGCCAAGATCGAGAAGCCTTCGGCGCTTGACCATATCGAGGACATCATCCGCCTACCCGATGCAGTCATGGTGGCCCGCGGCGATCGCGGCGTCGAGATCCCGCGGAGGAGGTGCCCGGGTGTCAGAAGGAGCTGGTGCGCCTGTGCCGTCTGGCGGTGAAATCCGTGATCATCGCGACGCAGATGCTCGATTCCATGGTTGCGGCCCCGACACCGACACGGGCCGAAGCATCAGACGTCGCAACCGCGGTCTATGATGGCGCGGATGCCGTCATGCTATCAGCTGAGTCCGCCTCGGGCCAGTACCCGGTTGAGGTGGTGGCGATGATGGACCGCATCATCAGCAAAACCGAGCAGGACAAGGCTTACCGGTCGATCGTTACGGCCCTCCGGTCGGAGATCGAGGAGAGCCCGCCCCATGCGGTTGCCAGCGCGGCGACCGATCTGGCCCAGGCGATCCACGCCCCCTGCGTTGTGGCCTACACCTCGAGCGGCACCACCGCGAGCCGCATTGCCCGAACCCGTCCGGATGTGGCGATTCTCGCAGTCACGCCCGATGAGAACGTGGCGCGGCGCCTATGCCTACTCTGGGGCGCCCACAGCGTCCGCTCGGAGGACATCAACTCCTACGAGGAGATGGTGGAGCAGGCCGAAGTAAATGCACGCGCGGAGGCGCTGGCCCAGTCCCCCGAGTTCATCGTCGTTATCGCCGGTGTGCCCTTCGGAACGGCGGGTACGACCAACAACCTTCGGATCGTGCAACTGCGCCCATGAGAGATGTCGCCTAGGTAACCCGAAGATGGAGAAGGCGTACAAGACCAACAGGTGCATCCATTGTGATGACCCGTGATACGGCGCGAAGACAGGAGAGACCGATCGAGACACATTGAACGGATCCTAGCGGGAGGAATGCAGCATGAGCGAAGCTTTAACCACCGAGGCTCCGTCGGCTTTCCTCTAGGTGATCATGATCGGCGTGGTTCTGGCCGGGGACAGCGCTGGGTAGGTGGAGTTGCGGATGAATGGATCAGAAGACGGACTTCACCCTCGAACATCATGGGGTACGCACGCGATCGATACAGCCGGAGAAGCATGCCTTCAGGGATTCGATGCAAGGGTTTTCGTCGAATACGCTTCCGGCTATCGGTGCCACGTTTGGTGCTATGGCGAGGCTCCATGTCTCTTGGACGGGCGGGTTCGCGTGCAGCGCTGAAGATCCTCCAAGGCGTCGTCCTTGAACAGATTGTCTGTCGAGCGCCCGGATCAACCACATTGCCGGACCGTCAATTGATGCGGCATGCCTGAGGCAGAGGTGGTCAGTGCTTCCGGGCGAACGGTTTGCGCCCGGCACCCAGCAGGATCTTACTGCCATGCGCTTCGAGAAATGTCGGCTTGTGCTGGCCAAGTCCTGGAAGTGTCGACGGAGTACGCCGAGACTACACCACCAATCCTTGATCAAGGTTGCTTCTTGGCACTCCTCGGACTCGAGGGTTTAGGCGGCGTTGGCGGTGAAAGGCGATGTCAAACTCAGGGCAGGGTGTGGTCCAAGAGGCACTGCTGGGCGCCCTTGGCGTGTGGCAGACCTTCCACCATTCCGCGCGAGCTTGTTGCCAGCGCAACGGGTGCGGTCTCCCGGCCAAGCCACGATTCACATCCTTTGGGGCAGGATCGCTGAATGCTCGTTCGGGACAGGATTGCACCGCCTGGCTCGCAAAGCTCGCATCGGTTACAGGTGTACCCGATCAAGAATGCCCGATACCGATCTAAGTTATTGATATTGAATAGTCCGATCGGTATCGGGCATCTGCTGTAACCGATCGCGGGTGCCTTGCGTACCCAATAGGATGGGCCTTGGGAAGCACGCACAGCTCTACGGCCATGGCAGGCTACATTATTGAAGGCCTGTGGTACTTTCCTTGACCGCTCCATCAACCGAAGCTGCACGAGCAGCCCGGAGGATAGGCTTAGAGTTCACCTCTGCACTTGTGTCGAGGAGCTAGCTGCGCCGGCTCAACACCCTGCGGGATCGGTGGTCTTTTAATTCGATCATAGGTACCAGACGCGCGGCTCATCGGAAGTCTCCACGCTATGCCACGGGTTTCGTCCGGACCGGCCGAGCGAACATGATCATCTGTCTCGAAGGTGATCATCGGATCACCTTGATCACCTTCGCTGCGCTTGATCATCTTGGGGTCGGAGGGCAGCATCCATTGCCATCCGCCATCCATGGCCGATTTGCTGGACTGGATGCCGAGAGCCTTCTTGGCACGTTGCAAGGAAATCCCGCTGATCCCTGCCGTTGTGGCTGCGCCTTGAACCGCCAGAGCCGCCTTTTGTCCAGCAGCGAGAAACTCGTGCTGAAACTCCTTGGCGTATTCCAGAGTCGACCGGCTGCAGTCCTTATGCCGGTGGGACCAGCACGCCGAAGACAACGCGCCGCACGATCAGCGGCGGCGAACGGACGAGCAATCTGATCGCTGAACCCGAGCTGCGCCCGATCCAAGAAAGTTTCGATCCAGAATTAGCGCGGCGGGCTTCTCAGAAGCCACAGCATCTGGGTCGGCCCAAACCGCTCCGCCCGATCAACACACCAACCTGCTCGCTCGAAGAGCCCTTCAAGATCGGATCGGGAAAAGTCGTTGAACCAGGCGTGACTGCGCCGGGTGGCGAGATCAGGCAATTTGTTCGTGGTATTGTAGCTCATCACACAGACCCGATGCCGGCCAGCCAGGTCGATCAACAGCTGCTCCGGGTTGAGAAGATACTCCAGTACCCCCAAACAAGCGACCGCATCGGCTTCGACCTTCGGCGGCAGATTGCGGTTCAGGTCGCAAAGGATTGTACGATCGTCCCGCCGGACGACATCGCAGGGCAGGTAGCGGATGAAGTCAGGAAGGGAGCGTTCGAGGGTCATCGTTCCGCACCCGAGATCAAGAACCCTCGCGACGTTAGCTTCGGTGAGCCAATCGGCGGCTCTCTGGGCCCTGCGCCCCCATCGATTCGGTCCTTCCGCCTCGAGGGTCTGCCATCGTTCCAGCAATGTCCGGCCCTCGATGAGTGCCGATGTCGTGCGCTCGCAGCGCTCCGCAACGGCAAAATCGTAAAACGACAACATGGTCGCCTCCTACGCGAGGAGTGCGCCCCCACCGGTACTCAAGAACAGAGGATGATGCCTTGAACCCATGATCCTCTCCTCAAGGCTTGCTCATGCAGCAGCATCCAACACATGGACCATGATAGACCTCATTGTGCGGCACACAGTGTGGTGACGCACGTCCATGCCCGTGGTCTCCTGCAAGAGGCTGATCGGCATCTTGGGTCTACGTGAAGAAGCCCAAACCAAGGTTCCAAGCGGCCGCTGCCGCCTCGCGAACGAACTGGCGAAGGCGCCGCCTTGATAGTATCGAAGGCCCTGAAGAACCAAACCATAATCCCGACCTGCGCTTCGTGATTGGCTCGGACCGGCGCAACAGCGGGCTGCAAAGGATGGCAGTGGCCTGGGGCTGGTCCAGAACGCCGGAGAGCCCGCACCGGACGGGAAGCGCCGTGGATCTGTGGCCGCTCGATCGCGAGGGCCGGGTCTTCTTCGATCCGCAGACTCGGAACAGGATTGCCGCCGCGCTGAGGAAGGCCGCTGCGGACCTGGGCGTGCCGACCTGCTGGGGCGGTCGGTTCCGCGGCTTCAAGGACATGGATCGCTCGCATTTCGAGCTCGCAGCGCCATAGCCGGAATGGGTGTCTTCTCGCTGCCAGGTGTCGGCTGTCTCGCCGTTCATTCAACGCCGAAGCAGGGTCAGGTCCGTTGTGGCTCGGACGGGACCATTCACCCCGATATGGTCCGTGACCACGATGCGAAAGCGGTCCTGATTGAGGCTCGCAACCTTCATCTGGGCGGCCGTGTCGCCGTAAAGGGGTTTCGGCCATTCGATTGTCAGGTCGAAGTCGGTTCCCGCCTGTCGCCCAGCAAGGCGAGCTGTTCCGACCCGTGAGCCCGTATAGGTGCCGGTGACCCGGCCGGATCGGGGGTCCCAGGTGAGATCGGCGCTGATGGATCGTGCGATGATCAGGTAGGCCCAGCATGTCCCCTGGAGTGTCAGACCCGTTGCGCCCTGCGGCAGGATGGTGAAACGACAGCGGACTTGATGAGAGGTCGCATTCGGTCCTTCCAGGATGGTTCCAGACCCCGAAAAGGTGCCGGCGTAGCGCTCCAGTGCGGCAGCGCTGGCGCCTGCGGTTCCAGCCAAGAGGCTGAGCAGCGGGATGACTCTCCAAGGCGACCGGCGGGAACGGCGATCCATTGGTCATTCCGTTTGCGCGTCGGTCGGATGAACCGACTGGGATGACCTTGATTATGCCCGATAACCGTCACCATGAGAACGGCCCGCTCAACGCTTAAGCCATAGGAGGTAGCGGCGCTGGTCCGGGCAGGCCCGCGGCTGACCACGCCTGCGCTGCTGCTGCTCGGCAGCCTCTATTGCAGCCAGAGGATCAGGGTCTCGCCGATCTGGGTTTTGCTGATCAGGGTGCATATTCTGAATGATGTTCCGGGCGGCCGCAGCTGCGTCGTTGCTCACCCATCAGGGAGAGATGTAAGCCCGTCCAGTCGCCCGCCGATTATCTCACGCGCTAATGGCCATCCTCCGACATCCGCTGCATCTCAGGTCGTTGAGTGCACTTGCTTGGCCTAGGGGCTGACTTCTAGCCAAACTGACTTTCAATCCGAGGGTCCCGGGTTCGAGTCCCAGCGCGCTCACCAAATTCTCTTAAGCACTTAGCTGCCGATCGGGTTTGGTCCTGCTTCCCAGAAAACCGGATCGGGAGGCGTATGGGAAGCAAGCTCAACTAAGTGAGCTTTTCTCCTGCTATTGCGTTGGTTCACCCGCAGGTCGAACCCTACTGCCAGAATCAACGAACGTCGGGATTCAGCCAGAGAGCGGACCTTGTTACGGTCGCGCTGAATGGCTCAGATTGGCCCGAAGGCGACCTTGTAAGTCGTGCAAGAAGGGCTTCATATTCTTTGTCAAAAGGGTATTGACTGACCGTCCAAGGCAAAAAACTGGCCAGTGTGCGCCGTTGTCAGGGCGTCCGTAACAGCGAGCAGCCGCTCGGCCGAATACGACGGCGAAAACACCTTCCCGACCTTGCTGCCAGGCTGAAAGGGATGGCTCAGAACCGTGTCAACGGTTCCTGGGTGGAGGGCGACGCAGACGGCTTCCGGCCTTTGGCGGCCTAGTTCAATCGCGAAGGTTCGCACAAACTGGTTCAGGGCCGCCTTCGACGCCCGGTAGCCATACCACCCCCCGAGCCGGTTGTCCTCGATGCTGCCGACACGCGCAGAGAGGACAGCAAAGACGCTTTTGCCCGTCTTCGGCAAAAGCGGAAGCATATGCTTGCCGACGAGGGCCGGACCGATTGCATTGATCCGGAAGCTCCGCAGGAGATGCTCTGGATCGAGGGCGCGATAGGTCTTCTCGGGCTGGAGAGTGGCATCGTGGAGCAGGCCTGTCGCCACCAGGATGAGGCGCAGCGGAGCGCCTTCGATGAGCTCCTCGGCTGCGGCGGCAATGCTCGCCTCATTCTCGATGTCGATCCGTCCCGCCCGCACACCAGCCCGGCTCTGGTCGTCTCCCGAACGGGAGAGCGCATGAACGGTTTCGAACCCGCCCGATGCAACAAGGTCCGTGACGGCGGATCCGATGCCGCCGGATGCCCCAATGACAACTGCCCGAGCCGGTCGTTCGAGACTGTTCAAGAGCGAAGAGCTTGAGGCCCTTGGATTCATCGCGATCATCCGTTCTTTACGGCGTGAGCTTTTGGTTCAATGGCTTGCACTCTGCCAGTCGTGGCGAACCAGACCGGAAAGGCGCCGCAGTGCCAGAAGAGGAGCCCGGAGCGCCCGCCCAGCGCTCCGGGCCACAGGATCAGTTGTTCGGCGGAAGGATTACGGTATCGACTACATGGATGACGCCGTTCGAGGCCGAGATATCGGCCCGCGTGACATTAGCGTCGTTGATCATGACGCTTGAGCCTTTCGAGCTGACGTTTAGCATCTTCCCGTTCACCGTCTTTGCTGTCTGAAGCTTGGCGATGTCGGCCGCCATCACCCGTCCGGGGACAACGTGATAGGTCAGGATTGCGGTAAGCTCGAGACTCCTGACCGACCCAAGTTCGCGGTGGTCCGAAAGTCAGAACGATTGCGCTTGCCTGACCAGCCGGGGGAGGACGTACCGTCCTACTTCTTCGAAAGCCTCGACTTCTCCGTCACCGACCGCAAGTTGCAGGCGTTCTTCGCGGAATTTTCGGCCCGGTCGAAGGAATCGAAGCGGCATCAGCACAATGGCGCGGAACTGGTCTACGTGCTCAAGGGACGGCTCACCCTCAGCATTGCTGGCAGCGACTTCGTCCTCGACGAGGGCGACGCAATCCATTTCGACGCCGCGCACCGCACAGCTACCGGTGCGACGACCCGACCCCCTGCTCAGCCATCGTAGTGACGGCGCCGTGAGAACCGGACCTCCGTACTCACATTGTGAAAGGGCTCTCCGTCCGGCACGTTGAGCGACTGCTCCTGGCAGATTGCGTTGACCAAGTCGGCATCCAGACGGGCTAGGGTAGCGTTGCAGCTTGCCTGTTGAGGTTAGGACTGTGGTGAGGTGTATCCTTCAGGCCTTGTCAGGCTCCTTGGGTCATCCGGGGCCCTGGTGAAGTGACCAGTTTCGCGGGCTTTCTCAGGTTCTGAGCCGTTGCCGCCAGCAGGAACTCATCCTGAGCCCCGCATGGACCGCGCAGCCGCAGACGTCCCATCTTCAGGATCCGCTTGAGATGGGAAAACAACATCTCGATCCGCTTGCGGCCCTGACGCGACCTCTCATAGGCCGGCGTGCCGGCCAGCCCTCGGGCGACCCCTCTTGCGTGGTCATGGATGCTGCGCGGGATCTTGCGGGCCGGCGTGTTGGGACAGCACTTCTGCTTGAAGTGACAGGGAAGCGGTCGATGCGCCGCAGGAGGTGGTCGCAGGGGACATGATCTTCAAGCCGGAACTCGTAGAATAGGCTCTCCTGCATCACGAGACGCTCGCCCATCATGGCCCCATCCTCCTGCTGAGAATGCCCGCTCAGGGAATCACGATCCGCCGCCAATCACGAGGACTTTTTCAACGAAATCGGCACCGGGCGGACCTTAGCCGAAGTTCCGCATTGGCGGCGTGAGCTCACCCTCATAGGCAAGAGCTCAATGGCTCAGCTTGACCCGAAGCGGACCTTTCATGTCTTTTTGCGAAAGGCTCCGCCAGCGGCGGCATTTCAATCCCGCAGGGGCGACAGCGCTGCGGTCTTTGCGTCCGAATGTCCCGTCGGGTTTCGCAAGCGGATCGCCAAGGTCTCAGGTGCACCGACATTCATAAGCTACACTCATAGCCCTTTGCGGAATTTTCAAGCTATTCAAGACGGCGCACGGGATTAGAGTAAGAGCTCTCGAGACCGGCAGCCAGCGGAAGCGAAACTGTTCCCACAGTGGTTCGGCAGTGAGAAGGAACTCCGTGTCTTAGGATTCCCGAGGCGCCAGAGGCCCTTTGCCGGACATCCAGGATGGAACCTCCCATCTCACTTAGTAGGGACCTCGCAACTGTTGGGGGTTGCCGGAGTTCTCATAGTCACCAAACGGACAGGAACCATGAAACAGCTCCGCTTCACTGCTGCCATCGCTTCCGGCATTCTCACCACTTGGTCAGTGCTGGCGTCGCCCTGTGGTGATGCCATCCGCGCACTGGAGCCCCGGGTCGATGAAGCTGTGTCAAAAAGCGCGGCCCTGTCCTCTGGCGGGCAGGCCGTTGCGGCTTCCCGTGAGTCCCAGGCTATGCAGGCTGACAAGCAGCCGGCCCCACCTGGATCAGCGGCGCAGAAGCTGCCGGAACACGATGTCGGAGCGACCGCTGCGGCGACGCCGCTTGCCGGGGGCGACAACGCCATGAGAGCACGGTCGGCTCTCAGTCGAGCGCAGGCTCTCGATCGCGATGGTGATGCCTCGGGGTGTGCCACTGCCGTCGAGGAGGCCCGACGCGAACTCGGGCCAGCTCAGTAGGCTCGCCGAGCGTCCAGTCTGCCCTATTTTGCCTTACCAGGCCCTGCGCCGCCGGGAGCCAGTGAGCACAATCAGCGCTCCGGGGAGCGGCTTGTACATCAGGTTGTTGGTCCAATTACAGCCTGAGGCGGTCAGTGCGTCACAGTATCAATACAGTATCAATACGTTTTCTATTATGGCAGAGGAGAAGACCATGGCGACATTGGTCATAAACGGCGCCGAAAGGTCATTCGACGGCGACGAAGACATGCCGCTCCTGTGGTACCTGCGGGATGTAGCGGGCCTGACCGGTACGAAGTTCGGCTGCGGTGTCGCCCAATGCGGGGCTTGTACCGTGCATCTTGACGGCACTGCGGTTCGGTCATGCGTGACCCCGATGGCAGCCGCGCTGGGAGCCACGGTGACAACAATCGAGGGACTGTCACCTGACGGCAACCATCCCGTCCAAGTCGCCTGGAGAGACCTCAACGTATCGCAGTGCGGCTACTGTCAGCCCGGCCAGATTATGCAGGCCGCGTCGCTCCTCAAGGAAAACCCGAACCCAACCGACGAGGACATCGACAGTGCCATGAGCGGCAACATCTGTCGGTGCGGGACATACCCGCGCATTCGTGCGGCCATTAAGCAGGCCAGCATGGGAGATCGCAAATGACAGATCACAATGAACGCTCTCTTGCGGTTGCGAACGTCAGCCGCCGTGGCTTCCTGGCCGGGGCTGCTGCCGGGTCGTTGGTGCTTGCCATCGGCTTGCCGCTCGACGCGAAGGCCCAGGAGAAGAAGTTCGGTGCCGACGGCATGCCGAACGGGTGGCGTGATGATCCGAGGATCTTCGTCTCGATCAGCCCGGATGGCCTCGTCACCGTCACCTGCCATCGTCAGGAGATGGGACAAGGGGTTCGCACGTCGATTGCAATGGTGGTAGCGGACGAGCTAGACGCCGATTGGTCCAGGGTCCGTGTGGCCCAAGCGCCGGGCGATGAGGCCCGGTATGGCAACCAGGACACGGACGGCTCACGCTCGCTGCGCCATTTCTTCCAGCCAATGCGCCGAGTTGGTGCCGCTGCCCGTGCCATGCTGGAGCAAGCAGCCGCCGCGCAATGGGGTGTACCGGTCCAGGAGGTCCGCGCCCGGGAGCATGCTGTGCTGCATGAGCGTAGCGGCCGTAGGCTCGACTACGGTGCGCTCGCGACCACTGCCGCATCGCAGCCGGTTCCGGCACGTGAGGCGCTCAAGCTGAAGGACCCTTCTGCCTTCAGGTACATCGGCAAAGATGGGTTAGGCCTGATCGATAACCAGGACATTACAACCGGCAAGGCAGTGTACGGGATCGACGCTCGTGCCGAGGGAATGCTGTACGCGGTTATGGCACGCCCGCCTGTCTTCGGCGGGCGCGTCAAGAGCGTCGACGATGCTGATACTTTGAAGGTCCCTGGTGTTGTCAGAGTGGTGCAGATTGCGCCACCCGACATCCCGTCCGAGTTCCAGCCGCTGGGCGGGGTCGCGGTTGTGGCACGCAACACGTGGGCTGCTATGCGGGGGCGTGACATGCTGAAGATCGTCTGGGACGACGGTCCACATGCGAGCTATAGCTCGGACACCTACCGTGCCGAGCTGGAGGCCGCGGCCCGCAAACCAGCCAAGGTGGTCCGCAGGCAGGGCGATGTCGACGCCGCTATGGCCAAGGCTGCGAAGCGGGTCGAGGCTGAGTACTACATTCCTCATCTGACCCAGGCACCGATGGAGCCACCGGCCGCGCTTGTCCAGATCAAGGACGGCAAGTGCGAGGCATGGGCCTGCGTTCAAGCTCCGCAAGCCACCCGCACTCGCCTGTCTGAGCGTCTTAAGATTCCCGAGGAGAACGTGACCGTCAACGTCACGCTGCTGGGGGGCGGCTTCGGCCGAAAGTCCAAGCCGGATTTCGTGCTCGAAGCCGGTCTGATCAGCCAGGCCATGGGCGGCGCTCCCGTAAAGGTGACATGGACACGAGAGGACGACTTGCACCACGGCTACTACCACACGGTCTCCGTCGAGAGGCTCGAGGCCGGGCTCGATGAACGAGGGATGCCTTTGGCTTGGTTGCAGCGCAGTGCAGCACCGACGATCGGCTCCATCTTCGCTCCCGATCCCAAACACGAACTGCCGTTCGAGCTCGGAATGGGCTTGGTGAATGCGCCCTTTGATGTGCCAAACGTGCGCATGGAGAACCCAGAGGCGACGGCGCATACCCGGATCGGTTGGTTCCGATCGGTCTCGAATGTGCCGCATGCGTTCGCGATCCAGTCGTTTGTCGCCGAGCTGGCGCATGCTGCCGGACGTGACCCGAAGGACTACCTTCTCGACCTGATTGGTCCTGCCCGCATCATCGATCCGACAGAGATCGGGGATGCCTGGAACCATGGCGAGGATCCGAAGCTCTATCCGATAGACACGGGTCGGCTACGGCAGGTCATCGAGACGGCCGCGGCCGGCATCGGCTGGGGGCGGAACTTGCCGCAGGGCCATGGGCTTGGGATCTCGGGCCACTACAGCTTTGTGAGCTACGTGGCCGTTGCGGCCGAGGTCCGGGTCGACGGGGACAGGCTTGTCATTCCGAGGGTCGATATCGCGATCGACTGCGGCCCCCGGGTCAATCCCGACCGCATCCGCTCCCAGATGGAAGGTGCCGTCATCATGGGGGTGGGGCTTGCGACGACCTCGGAGATCTCGTTCAAGAACGGCCGTGTCGAGCAGAACAACTTCGACAGCTATGAGGTGACCCGGATTGACACAGCGCCTCGCGAGATCCACGTGCACCTCGTTGCGTCGCATGATTACGGACACCCGCTCGGAGGTGTGGGCGAACCGGGTTTGCCGCCTGTTGCTCCAGCCCTTGCCAATGCGGTGTTCGCCGCAACAGGCAAGCGGATCCGGCGTCTGCCCATTCGGGATCAGTTTCTCGCCTGAACGATGCTGGACGAGTGCGCCGGACTATGCCGGCGCACTCGTCTCCCGTTCCTATCTGGGCTGACGCTCAATAGGCTTTTCTGATGAAGGTGTGTTGCCTAACCGATCGGGCGTGTGTCGGCGCTCTGCTTATGGTGAGCCCCCACTACAGTCGATCCGGTGAGCTGGTGGCGCCCCTTCAATCATGACCTGCGCCAAGTAAAGGCTACGATGATGACGCCGATCGGCCGCTCATGACACGAGGCTGAAGTATTACTGGCTTCTGCAATGAGGCGGTGAGCCGACATTCAACGGGTTACCCTTAACGATCATCTTTGACCCAAAGTGGACATTTGGAGGTTAATCTTCGGAGTTCTCGATGTTCTTTGAAACATGAGCCGAATAGCCTAACGATCGAACAGTCTAATCATCCCCAGGCATGAAAAAGCCCGCAGCCAGATGCGGGCTTCCGGGAATCATCCTTCAAGGCATGTACTGGCCGCCGTTCAATTCGATGGTCTGGCCGTTGATGTAGCCGCTCATGGCGTTGCTTGCGAGGAACAGGAATACGCCAACCGCGTCTTCGGGGGTGCCGATCCTTGCCATAGGGATTGTCTTGCGCTGTGCCTCGATCCATTCCGGGCTCGAGAAGCGCTCATGAAACGGGGTCATGATCACGCCCGGCGAGACGCCGTTCACGCGAATGTTGCTGGGCGCGAGTTCCTTGGCCATGTTGCGTGTGATGTTGAGCACGAAGGCTTTCGCGCCCGCATAGAGACCCGCTCCGGGTCCGCCGCCGTTGCGCGCCGCAATGGAGCTCATGTTAATGATCACGCCGCCGCCTTCTGCCTGACGAAGATAGGGCAAGGCGGCTTTCGACGTCATCACCACCGAGCGGATGTTGGTATCGAGAACCTGGTCGTAAAGCTCGTCATCGATGTCCTGCAGGGGCGACCGCTTGATCATCGCACCTGCATTGTTGATCAGGATGTCGAGTCCGCCGAGTTTGCCGACCGTATCCTCCACCAGCTGTGCCGCCGCAGCGGAGCGCGACACATCTGCCTGCAGGGCGTAAGCCTCGCCGCCCGCATTCTTGATCTCCCGCACGACGGTCTCGGCTTCGCCCGCACTCGCGTTGTAGTGCACGATGACGCGCGCGCCGTGCGCCGCGAATTTCTTGGCGACGGCCGCTCCCATGCCCGTGCTCGATCCGGTGACAAGAACGCGCTTGCCTTTCAAATCTTCAAGCATTTTTCAGAACTCCTTATTGATGCGTGTCCTCGAAGGCGGCGTAATCGCTCGGGAAGGAATGCCCGGCCGCCACCAGTTCGATGTTGCCCGCAATGCCCGGGGCTTCGCTCCAAGGCTTGGCGAGGGATACGGTCAGTGCATTGATCTCGTTCATGTAGCGGGCCGCCTCGTCATCGAGTTGCCGCTCCATAGCGGCGATGTCGGGGTAGCATCCGAAGGACGGCCACCAGATCGCGCGGCCGGCCAGATAGCCGTTCGCGCCAGCCCTATAAGCGAAGGTCAGAACGCGCCGGAAGACTTCCATACTTGCGCCGGCGCTCAGCATTACCCAGGGCTTGTCGATAATCTGAGAGATCTGGTTGAACAGCGCCTGCGCCTCGCGGGTTTCCGGGCTGTCCATGTCCGGATCGGGAAGTGCCGAGGCGACGACCGGGCTTTCGAGCTTGTAGATGTCGACGCCGAATTCCGGGCTCGCGAAATCTTTCAGACTCTGTAAGACGAGTTCCGGATATTTCTCCTTGTCCTCGGTGTAGTCCGTGGTGTGCCCCTGCGATCCTTTGAACGGGTAGACGAGAAGTTCGAGCAGGAAGGGAATGTCGTACTTGCGGCAAGCTTCGCCAACCTCGCGCACGAGCCTCTTCTGATGAGCGACCACATCGTGCGTGGCATCCGGTCGGTACCAGAGCAGAAGCTTCACGCCATCGGCGCCCATGCGCTTGATCTTGCCGACGCCCCAGTTCTTCATGAGGCTGGTCTTGCGGCCCTCGGACGTCTCCGCGAAGTTGAAATCCTCCAGCGTAATCAGAAGGCCCTTGCCGGGCTGGATGACGGCCTCCGCCTGGCTGAACCCGTAATCCGGGTCGATCAGCAGCGCCGAGCCGAGCGGCAGAAGCTTCTTGGCGAGCGTTGCCTTTGCTTTCGCAAGATCCTCGTATCCAGGCTCCCGCGGCGCCAGTTTCGGAGCGAGCGCTTTGAGCATCGGCGGACGCTGGTCGACGGCGACCATCTTGAAGCGTCCATCAATGTCGGCGAGCCTCCGCATGCCGCGGAGCTTCCCTGCTGAGATCTTCATAACTCTTCCTTCATGCAGGCGGCAGTCGCCTGTCGTGGTTGGCAAGTGCCGCAGATAATTCAAGCGTTTCGACCTCAGCCTTTGACGGCCTTCATGGCCTCGCTGGCGCGCTGGCATCCCTGGTTGAGGAACATCACGTCGTTACCGAGGATGATCATGTCGACACCCTTTTCAGCGAGCTTGACCGCGTTCTCAGGTGTTGGGGGAATGCAGGGCGCCATCACCTTGATGCCGCGGGCGTGGCACTTCTCGATGAGCTCGTCGAGCTTCTCGTTCACCTCCGGGTTCGACATGGAGTAGTCGATTGGGATGAGCCTGGAGAGCGAATAATCCGCGGGTCCGAAATTGATGACGTCGATGCCCTCAACATCGAGAATGGCGTCGATGTTGTCGAAGAATTCGAAGCTCTCCGCCATCGGGATCACGAGGGTCTCATCGTTGGCGTTCTGAGTGTAGGTCGACCATTTGAAGTTCGGTCCTGCGAAGCCTGCCGCGCGCACGGAGGCATCGCCGCCCCGCCGGCCGACAGGCGGGAACTTTGCGGCGCGCACGATGGCCTTGGCCTGTTCGGCGGTATTGACCTGTGGAATGATGACGCCCGCCGCGCCGAGTTCGAGTGATTTGCGAATATCCCATTCGATGGTCCCGCGCGTGCGGATCAGCGGCGCGATGCCGGAGAGTTTCGCTGCGAGGATGAGCTTCTCCAAATGGGTGTCGACATTCACCGCCGTGTGCTCGGCGTCGATGAAGGCGAAGTCGAGACCCCAGTTTCCGGCAATCTCGACGGCAGCGTTCGAGCCGCTGTACATGGTCATGCCAAAGGTCGGCTTCCCGGAGCGGAGTTTCTGCGTGAGCGTTTCCTTCTCAGTCATTCTCTTTCTCGTCTTGAAGTGTTGGAGAAATCTGGTCGAGCGCCTGAACGTCAGGCCCTCTCGGTCATGAACCCGTCGAGTTCCTCGCGGGTCGGGATGCCGGCCCGGCCGCCCCAGCGCGTGCATTTCAAGGCGGCCGCTGCTCCAGCGAAGCGACCCGCACCTTCGGTGGAGTGTCCCTCTGCCAGAGCGAGCGCGAAGGCGCCATGGAAGACGTCACCCGCCGCGAGCGTGTCCACGGCTTCGATCGGGAAGGCGCGTACGCGGCGGACTTCGCCATTTTCCAGCCATGCGAAGCCGTCCGCTCCAAGGGTGACGGAGACGGTGCCTTTCGTCCGGCTCTGAGCGGCGCGCAAGCCGCCTTCGATGTCGTCCGTTCCCGCAAGCCGCCGAAGGGCCGGAGCGGAGAAGACTGCATGAGAAGCAAGACCGATGAGCCGCTCGACCGCATCGTCATTGGTCAGGTCCGCATCGAGGACGCTCGGGATGCCGCTTTCGAGCGCCATGCGCAAAACCTTTTCCGAGGCGGCCGGCCAGCGCACGTCGCACAGTACCGTATCGGTATTTCCAGGCAGCTCACCGGGAAGCCACGACGGATCGGTGTCCAGATCTCGATCTGCGAAGGCGATGATGAAACGCTCGCCCTTACCGTCCACCATGACGGCAGAGACGCCCGTGCGACGGCCTGGGACGCGGCGGATCGTGGACGTGTCCACGTTGTACTCGGACAGCTCCGCGATGACACCGGCCCCGATCCCGTCGTCGCCGACCCTGGCCCAAAGGGAAACGTCCCCTCCGAGGCGGGCGATGGTCACGGCCGCATTGGCGGCGGGGCCACCGCCCACCTGCCGGAAATCCTGCGCGAAAACTTTGGTGGGCTCGGCAGGGAAATGATTGATGGCAAACATGTTGTCGAGAACGGCCACGCCCACGCAAAGCACACGGCCAGGATCAGTCGGTTTTCTCATTGGCGGACCTTAATTCCGTATTTCGGAATTCATGAGTAATTGGTCCGTATTGCGGTTGTCAATCCCGGAATTATGTTTCCGTTCGGGATGTAGCGCGTTATAGGAGCGTGTCATAAGTCTGCGACACGGCGTGTCCGCACGAGGAACAATGACTAAGACGATCCAAAAGAAGAGTTCTGCGGTCCCTGACGTTCAGGTGAACGACCGGGGATCCCTGAAGTCGATGCACAAACTCATGGCGGTGCTGGACTGCTTCTCCCGTTACGACCGCTCCCTGACGCTCAGCGAGATTTCGGCCCGCTGCGGCATGCCGAAGACCACCGTTCACCGGCTTGTCAGCAGCCTGAGGGAGGCAAAGCTCCTCGAACAGGACAAGGAGCGCGACCGGTACCGGATGGGCATCCGCCTGTTCGAGTTGGGCAGCATCGTTCTTGGCAACATCGACGTGTACCGCGAGGCGCGGCACTTCGTTGAGCGGCTGATGGGCGCCACCGGCGAGAATTCGCATCTGTGCGTGTTCGACGGAACGAACATGGTCAGCATCGAGCACCTGGAGCCGGGCGGCAACAGCGTTAACTGGACCACGACCCTGTCCATTTCGCCTTCCTACTGCACCGGAGTCGGGAAGGCGGCTTTGGCCTATCAGGATCCATTCGCGGTGGAGAGGGTCATTCGCAGTGGACTGGTGCCGTATACTCCCACTACGATCACGGACCCCGACCATCTCCGCGAGGAACTCGCGCGCACCCGCGAGCGCGGCTATTCCATCGACGAAGGGGAGCACCAGCCGGGGATACGCTGCGTGGCAGCGCCGATCTACAATGCGGCGGGCCGTGTCTTTGCGGCGATCAGCGTGTCCGGTCCCAAGGAGCGCGTGACGCACGACAAGCTGCCTGCCCTGGCGGCGCTCGTAGTAGCGACGGCTGATCAGATTTCCCGTCAGCTTGGCTTCGATAAGAAGGCCTGAAGGTTCAGTTTCCGGAGTTGTTCATGTCTGCCTCGCAGCTTCCCCGTGGTGTGCTGGCGCCTGTCACGACGCCTTTCGATGCGCAAGGAAACATCAATGAGGGAGCCTATATCGCGCAGCTCGAATGGATGGAGCAGCAGGGCGTACACGGCGTCGTAGTAGGCGGCAGCACGGGGGAGGGCTATACCCTCACTGAAGATGAGCTCGCCCGTCTCATTCAACTGACGACGGAAACTCTGAACGGGCGCTTGCCCGTCCTGGCCAGCATCATCGCCGACAGCACCCGGGCCGCGGTCGAAAGGGCAGGAATCGTTGACAGGTTTCCCATTGCGGGAATTCAGGTCGCCCCGCCTCACTACATCTTCCGGCCGTCGGACGATGGCATCGTGGCGTTCTACGACGCCATCGCACAGGCCACGAATCTGCCTCTCGTCATCTACAACGTCATTCCCTGGACCAACGTGACGCCTGCCTTGGCGGCGAGGATCATGGAGGCCGTGCCGCAGGTGCAGGCCGTCAAGCAGAGCGACAAGGATTTCGGCACCTATGTGGACCTCGTGCGCCAAGTCAGGGCCGAGCGCGTGTTCGCGGCCATCGATGGGGGCCTGATGAGCTGCTACGACGTGGGAGCCATCGGGTCCATCGCGGCCATCGCCAGCGCCGCCCCACGCGCCAGCGTGGCTTTATGGAACGCAGTTCGAAAGGGCGACCGGGAGCAAGCCCTTCTGCTGCACAGGCAGCTGCTCGATGTCTGGATGGCGGTCTCGGCTCCTAATCTGCCGGCTCAGGTCAAGACCGCTCAGGCACTCCAAGGCGTTCCCGTCAGCTTACCCCGGGCTCCCATGACGGCATCGAGCCAAACCCAGCAGGCTGCCATCGCTCGTGCGCTCTCGCCCTTCCTCTGAGCGTCCAGCCATCCCGGAATGCTGAGTCCGCCCCTGCGATGGCGGGCTATGACGCGGACGAACACGTGCCGGTTCGTCTCATTCAAAAGAGAGTATCCCGACGGATGGCTTGCAGTTTCTGCATGCCAGAGGAGACTTTTGCCGTCTCCCGCTCAGATCCTCACGGCTGGGCCTCATTCATCTTCCTAAGCGGAATTGACATCTGAAATGTGGGATGCATTATCTTGCCATTCCGCATTCCGGTCTGGAGTTCTTTATTTCGGGCCTTGGTTGTCAAAGAAACATCATGGGAGGAAATCGTGGACCTATTTTCGAAGCTTCGCGGCGTCACGCTGGCCACGGCCTTTGCGGCCGCCGCTGCAACGGTTGCAGTCGCACCGGCGAAGGCCCAGACCCTGGGCGAGATTGCCCAGAAGGGTACCGTGACAATCGGTGTGCTCACGGGCATCCCGCCCTACGACACGGTGGATGCGAGCGGAAAGACTGCGGGCTTCCTAGTCGATCTAGCCAATGACGTAGCCAAGAACCTTGGCGTAAAGGCTGAGATCGTGCCCGTGAACAATGCTTCGCGCGCGGCGGCTCTCGAATCCGGCCGCGTCGATATGCTGATCGCTCACATGACCGCGACGCCGGAACGCGCCAAGACGTTCCTCATGACCAATCCCTACGGTGCGTACGAAATGCGCTTCGTTGCCCGCAAAGATATGCCGCTGAAGAAGCTCGACGATCTCGCTGGAAAGCGCGTTTCGGTTCCCAAGGGCAGCACGCAGGATGCGGCGGTGAGCGGCTTCGGCATCAAAGGGCTTGAGGTCGTGCGCTTCGACGACGACGCGCTTGCGATGCAGGCGCTCATCTCCGGCCAAGTCGACGCCACGGCGGCTGTGGCGGCCGTTGCCAACGACGTGATCAAGAAGAACAACCTGACCGATCTCGAAGTGAAGTCGGACGTTCCGATCTTCACTCTCTACTGGTCCATGGCCGTGCGCAAGAACGCCAGCGAACTGCACCGGTGGCTCAATAACTACATCTACTACAGCGAAGTCAGCGGCTCTCTGGGGGCTCTGCACCAGAAGTGGGTCGGCATCCCGATTCCCGGCGGCAAGCTGCCCACGTTCTGATCGGTTCGCGTCACGGGAGGCATCCCGTGACGCGTCAGCTCCTCGCACAAGCAGCTTGCAGGAGCATTCTCACGGTTGCCAACCGTTCTCTGTCTGGCGTCGCATGCGCCCAACGTGAGCCGATGTGAATGGCATATCAGATGAATTTCGCGCCTGTGATGGCGCTGGCGCCCCAACTGGTGGAAGGGGCGCTCAATACTTTGATCCTTTCGGGTCAAGCCATCGTGGCTGGTCTCGCCATCGGTATCGTGGGAGCTGTCTCCCGCACGGAAGGACCGCGCTGGCTCGACCGCGCAGTCGGCGTCTACGTCGAACTCTTCCGCAATACGCCGCTGCTGGTACAGCTCTTCCTGATCTTCTTTGGGCTTCCCTATATCGGCATACGGTTGTCCGCGAACATGGCGGCGATCATCGCTATTGCGCTCAATCTCGGTGCGTACTCGACGGAAATCCTGCGCGCTGGTTTGCAGGCGATCCCGCGAACTCAGGTCGAGGCCGGCCTGGCACTCGGCCTGTCGCGCCTTCAGGTGGTGCGCTATGTAGTAATCATTCCTGCCTTGCGGATCATCTATCCTGCCCTGACAGGACAGCTCACGCTCACCCTGCTGGGCAGCTCCATCGCCTCCGCAATCTCTGCCACCGAGCTCACGGCTGCGGGAGCCAGGATCGAGTCAACGACATTCCGCAGTCTTGAAACCTTCCTGTGCATCGCTGTGATCTACATCACGATGACCTTCGCGTTCAGGTTTGTCTACTGGCTCGTCGGCCTGTGGCTGTTTAGGCGCAAGGCGCCGCCCAAGCCGTCGCTCATTGCCGATGTAACCGAAGTTTCGAGGGCTGGCGCATGATCAGATCATTCGGTTGGGAGAGCGTTGAATTCCTGATCCGTGGGGCGGGCTGGACCTTGCTTCTCTCGCTCATGACGTTCGTCGTCGGCGGCTTCTTCGCACTGATCTTCGCGCTGCTGCGGACATTGGGGCCCAAGCCGGTGCGTCTTGCGATCGCCGGCTTCATCCAGCTCGTGCAGGCGACGCCGTTGCTGATCGTCGTGTTCCTGGCCTTCTATGGTCTGAGCTTCATGGGGCTTCATTTCCCTCCCATGGTGGCAGCGGGCGTCTCGCTGGCAGTCTATACTACGGCCTTTCTGGCCGATATCTGGCGCGGCTGCATCGAGGCCATTCCGAAACAGCAATGGGAAGCGGCCGATGCTCTTGCGCTGACGCGAATCCAGCAGCTGCGCTATGTCATTCTTCCGCAGGCGTTCAAGATCTCGCTTGGCCCAACCGTCGGCTTCATGGTGCAGATCGTCAAGAACACATCCGTCGTCGCACTGATCGGCTTCGTGGAACTCACCCGTGCGGGGCAACTGCTCAACAACATGACGTTCCAGCCTTTCCACGTCTTCCTGACGGTTGCCGCGATCTACTTCGCGATCTGTTATCCGCTGTCCTTCCTGAGCGAACGTTTGAAGGGGAACCGTCATGTCCGCCCTGCACATTAACGAAATCAAGAAATACTTCGGCGCGCTTCTGGTTCTCGACGGGGTATCGCTTGACATCGAACCGAGCGAAGTGGTTGCGGTGATCGGGCGCAGCGGATCGGGCAAGAGCACCATGCTCCGCTGTATCAATGGTCTGGAGAAAATTCAGGCCGGCTCGATCGAAGTGGCTGGACACCGGATCGGCCCGCAGGGCGGCGACCTGCGCAGCCTGCGCAAGGAGGTTGGAATGGTGTTCCAAAGCTACAATCTCTTTCCGCACCTCACCGTCATGGAAAACGTGACCCTTGCGCCGAAGGTGGTCAAAGGAGTCGATCGCCAGGAGGCTGAGGCGATCGCGCATGACGTGCTGCGTCGCGTCGGCCTAGCGGAGAAGAGCGGCGCCTATGCGGACGAACTCTCGGGAGGGCAGCAGCAGCGCGTCGCGATCGCCCGTTCTCTGGCCATGCAGCCCAAAGTCATGCTCTTTGACGAGGTCACGTCGGCACTCGACCCCGAACTGACCGGTGAGGTTCTGAAGACAATGGAAGAACTCGCGGACGCCGGCATGACCATGGTGCTGGTCACTCATGAAATGGGCTTTGCCCGCCAGGTCGCGGACCGCACCGTTTTCATGCACAAGGGAAAGATTTGGGAGCAGGGGCCTTCGGAGGAGTTGTTCGCCAACCCGCAAACCCCCGAATTGAGAAACTTCATTGCCCCGAACCTGAAGTGATCTCATCCAAAAGTCATGGCTGTGTTGCTCGCAGGACTGACGCAGCGGAATTGACAACACCGTGCCGTGACTATTTACTTTGTTGGTCCGAAATACGGAACGGCGGTCCGAATGGAAGGTGCCAACGTGTTACCGGGCGGGCCGGTGCCGTAACGCTATGCACTGGGCCACAGAAAACTAAAGAGGTCGCTTCCCACCAAAGGTGGCAAGGCGAACGACGTCACTGGAGGATTCCATGAAGCTAACCCGCCGCCTCATTCTTGCAGCTGCCGCGACGCTCACCCTCAGCACTCCGGTGCTGGCGCAGTACCCCGAACGGCCCATCACGTTGATCGTGCCCTGGGCGGCGGGCGGCGGAACTGACGCGACGGCTCGCACGGTGGCGTCGCTCCTCGAACAGGAACTTGGAAAGCCGATTAATGTGGTCAATCGCACGGGTGGGGGCGGCATCGTCGGACATACCGAAATCGCCAATGCAAAGCCCGATGGGTACACCCTAGGCGTGATCACGACCGAGCTCTCCCTCTATCACTGGCTGGGAACATCGCCGCTCGATTACAAGAACTACACGCCGATCGCTCTCTACAACACGGATGCGCAGAGCATCAACGTGCGTCCCGACGGGCCCAAGGACCTGAAGGAGCTGCTCTCCAGGGCAAAGGACAAGCCCGGTTCCCTGAAGGCTTCCGGCGCCAATCGCGGCGGAGCGCCTCATCTGGCGATGGCGGGCCTTCTCAATGCCTCGCAGATGCCTGTCGATACTGTTCCATGGGTTCCGACGGACGGCATTACGCCTGCGCTGCAGCTTCTTACATCGAATGCGATCGCCGTGGTGGGAACCACGATTCCCGAAGTGCAGGCGATGGTCGAGGCAGGAGAAGTGAAGACGCTTGCGATCATGCGTGCGGAGCGCGATCCCTCCTTCCCGAATGTACCGACCGTTAAGGAGGCCGTCGGAATCGACTGGTATCTGTCGTCCTGGCGCGGCATCGCGGGCCCGAAGGATCTGCCGGCCGACGTGGCGAAGCGGCTCTCGGACGCCATGGCGAAAGTCGTTGAGAAACCTGAGTTCAAGTCCTTCATGTCGGCCCGAAAGTTCGGCATGGACTATGCGGACGCACAGAAATTCGCGACGTTTCTTGCGGACGCGGACGAGCGATTCGGTACGGCCATCAAGGCCGCCGGTCTTGCGAAGTAAACCGCGAACGGAAGCTGTCCGACATGAGCAAAGCTCCGTTCCTCGCCGGCGCGATCCTGTCTCTCGCGGGGGCGGGCGTCATCGCGGAAGCGATGCGCCTTCCTGTGATCCCCGGCCAGACCTATGGACCGGGTTTCTTCCCCACGGTGATCGGCGTCGGGCTGCTGGTTTTCGGCGCCGTCTACGCCCTGAACGCGCGGCGTCAGATGGAGCCGGCGATCGTGCTGGAAGGTGAGGGGCCTTCTCCCGACGAGGCGGAGGATAGCGCTCCGGAGCGCCCCTTCTATGGGGCGCTCGCATGGCTCATCGTCGGGCTCGTGGCGACGATCCTTCTATGGGAAACCGCGGGCTTCGTTGTGCTGATGTCGGTGGTTCTGACGGCCTTCATGATCCTGCTGGGCGTGCGGCTCTGGCTTGCAGGCATCGTCGCTGTCGCGTCCACGATCGTGGTCTACGCGATCTTCATCAGAATCCTGATGATTCCACTTCCGTCCGGCCTGCTCGCGCCGGTGGGTCTGTGAGGCAGCCATGCAAACGCTTCTCGAAGCCTTCAGACTCATAGCGGATCCTCAGGTCGTCGTTACCGTCCTGCTGGCTTCCATCTTCGGGCTTTTCGTCGGCGCCATTCCCGGGCTGACCGCCACCATGGCGACGGCGCTTCTCGTGCCGATAACCTTTTTCATGGACCCGCTGTCGTCGATCGCCGCCATCGTTGCCTGCACCGCCATGGCCATCACGGCAGGTGATATTCCCGGCTGCCTGCTGCGCATTCCCGGCACGCCCGCTTCGGCCGCCTATACGGACGAGACGTTCATGATGACGAAAAAAGGGCTCGGGGCGCAGGCGCTGGGCTCCAGTCTCGTGTCCTCCGTCATCGGCGGCCTGTTCGGAGCTGTCGTCCTAATGGTCGCTGCGCCCTCGCTGGCGCGTGTCGCCTTGAATTTCTCGAGCTTCGAATATTTCTGGCTGGCATGCATTGGCCTTTCCTGCGCGGCGCTTGTGAGTGCATCGGGCTTCGTTGCCGGATTGCTGTCCTTGTTCATCGGCCTTCTGATCGCATGCGTCGGCATGGACGTCATCAGCGGCTCGCCGCGCTTCACGTTCGGGTCCGTGCAGCTCATGGGCGGCGTGAGCTTCGTGCCGGCCATGATCGGCATGTTCGCCATCTCGGAGCTTCTTGATAGCCTCCTGAACGGAACGGCTCGGCAGCGTTTTGCGAGGCCCCAGAAGATCACCGGCATTTTCCACGGCATCCTTCCGCTCATCTCGAAATATCGCAGGAACGTGGCGCGCGGGTCCATCATCGGTACCATCATCGGAATCCTGCCGGGAGCCGGCGGCGACATCGCCGCGTGGATCACCTATGCCACGGCCCGCCGGTTCTCGAAGGAGCCGCAGAAGTTCGGCACGGGACATCCCGAAGGCGTCATTGAGGCCGGCGCAGCGAACAATGCGGGTCTGAGCGGCGCCTGGGTGCCGGCGCTGGTCTTCGGGGTTCCCGGAGACGCGGTGACTGCCATCGCCGTCGGAGTGCTGTTCATGAAGGGCATCAACCCCGGTCCGCGCCTGTTCGAGACACAGGGAGCGATGCTCTACGCAGTCTTCATGATCTTCCTCATCGCCAATATCGCACTGCTTCCGTTCGGCTGGCTTGCGATCCGCGCGGCCAGCAAGATCCTCAGCGTTCCACGGCCTCAGCTCATGGCCGTCATCCTGCTCTTCTGCATCGTCGGCTCGTTCGCCATCAACAACACGGTTTTCGACATCGGCGTCATGCTGGTCTTCGGGATTCTCGCCTTCGCCCTGTCCAAGGCCGGCATTCCCATCGCGCCCATCATCCTTGGCATCGTCCTTGGGCCGCTCCTGGAACAGAACTTCCTGACCTCGATGACGATTGCAGACGGCAGCCTGATTGCGTTTTTCGAGCGCCCGATTGCCGGCATCCTCGGCGTGTTCGTTTTGCTGCTGTGGAGCATCCCTCTCCTAGGCGTTGTCCTGCAAATGTTCCGCCACACCTCCGCAGCACGGCCCATGAAGCTGACTGGATGAGCCCTCCAATCGAGTCATTCGTGCAAGCCGAACCATGCGCATCGATCATCATGGACGGAAGATGCCGTTCTATAAGACCCCTGCGCTATGGGTTCTAACAGAAACAACAGCTTCGCCTCTTCTCAGGCTGGTGCCGGCTCAAGGCCATAATCATGGCCTTCCATGAAGAACAGCTACGGCTAATGTCGCTGCGGGCCGCAGGTCCGGTTTTGGCACACCTGAGACGTTACGCCGAGGGCAGCAATCCTTACGGAACCAGACATTCCGAAAAGTGAATGTAGTTCACTGCCTGACCCAAAGTTGACCTCGGACCGGTCTTTGATCCGGGCGCCATTGCCGCTCCTCATCACCGTGTCGGCGGGTATAAGCGCGCGTTGGCCCGCGCCATGTCGGCTGCGAGAGCCGACCAGCCCCGCAGATCCTCCAGGGCGCTCCTGTAACTCCCGACAATTCGATCCGCGAGGGGAGAGCTGACCGCAATCTCGGAGAGAAGCTCAGAAGAGGCTTTTTGAGCCGCTTCAATGACAGAGCGGGGAAAAGCCTCCAGAGTCACCGGGTACCTGCCAAGGATCTCGGTCAGGGCTGCCGCATTGGATTGGTGCGCATCGGCCAAGCCAAGGGCATGCTCGGCCCGGCAGGCTTCCGTGACCACGCTGCGAAGGTCACGGCCGAGTGTCTCCCAAGCCCTCAGCGAGATGAGGAGTTCGCTTGCGCCATTCGGCTTGTTGAAGCCGGGAGCGTAATAGAAGGAGGCATATTTGGGCAGACCGGTCTCCAGATCCGTCGCGGGTGCCAGAAATTCCGCCGCATCGATGGAGCCTTTCTCAAGGGCCGGAAGGAGATCTCCGGCAGAAACCGTCATTGGCACTGCCCCGAGCTTTGCATAGACCTCGGCTCCCAAGCCCTGAACACGCAGTCGCATGCCCCGCAGATCCTCAACACCTTCGACTTTGCGCCGGAACCATCCGCCCATAGAGGGACCCGTGTTGCCCGCGAGGAATGCGCGGACGCCATGAGGCTTGTAGAGTTCGTCCCAGAGCACCTGCCCATCCCGCAGCTCGATCCACGCCTGATGCTCAATGGGACCAAGACCAAAGGGGACACTGGTGAAGAACCCTGCCGCGGGCATTCGGCCCTGCCAATAGAGTGATGCCGTGTGACCCATCTCAACCGTGCCGTTCGAGACGGCATCGAGCACTGCGAAGGGCGGCACGATCTCGCCTGCTGCGAAGAGGTCGACCTGTAGTCGCCCGCCGCTCATCGCGCTAATGCGCTCAATAATTCGCTGGGCGGAGACACCAGGGCCAGTGCGGTTCTTCGGCCACGATGTGACCATGCGCCACCGAACCGTCTGGGCTCGGCTGACGGTCGGGGTCGCAAGAGCAGCAGCCCCGACACCGAGCGCCGTGCGGCGTGAGAGCTTAGGACCAATGGGCATGGAAGTGATGCACGGGTCCATGCCCGCGTCCAATGTGCAGTTGAGTGGAAGCACCGATTGCGGCGCTGATGAAGTCTTTGCCGGCCGCGACGGCATCCGCCAGTGGGAGGCCTTTTGCGAGCCCTGCTGCGACGGCGGACGACAGGGTGCAGCCAGTGCCATGCGTGTTGCGCGTCTGGATGCGGGGGGCCGAGAAAGACCGCACACCCTGCGCATCCATGAGAATGTCCGTGCTCTCTCGACCTGTGCCGTGGCCGCCCTTTAACAGAACGGCTCGAGGACCCAAGGCAAGGATCCGCTCGGCCTGACGGCACATGGCCCGCTCATCCTCGGCCTGCGGCTCGTCGAGAAGGGCAGCGGCTTCGGGAAGATTGGGCGTGACGAGCAGAGCTCTGGGAAGAAGCACCTGGCGCAATGCGTCTACGGCCTCTGACGCCAGAAGGCGGTCACCACTGGCCGCCACCATCACGGGATCGAGGACAACCTGCGTTTGGCTATAGCGCTGGAGTCCCTCTGCCACAGCCTCAATGATGGCGGGTTGGGACAGCATGCCGATCTTCACCGCTCTGACCTCAAGATCTGAGAAGACGCTGTCGATCTGCTGGGCAACGAAGGCAGATGGTACATCGTGAATGCCCTGTACCCCCATGGTGTTCTGCGCGGTGAGTGCCGTGATAATGCTGGCGCCATAAACGCCCAGAGCCGAGAAAGTCTTGAGGTCGGCTTGGATACCGGCTCCGCCGCCCGAGTCCGACCCTGCGATGGTGATTGCGATGGCGGTCATGGAAAACCTCCTCGGGATGTCAGCGCCTGATCGACGATGCCTCGCAATCTTCGAGCTTCGGCTTTCGGATCAGCTGCCATGAAGAGAGCCGAAATGACCGCGATACCGTCGGCTCCGGCCGCGATCACAGCTTGCGCATTCGATACATCGATCCCGGCAATGGCGCCGATGGGCCCGCGGTTTGCGAGCCTGGCGTGTGGCAGGATCTTGCGAAGCCCGTCAAGGCCAATGGCTGGAGCAGGGTTATTCTTGCTCACAGTCGCGAAGACACCGCCAATGCAGCCATAATCCACCGGGATGCTCCCCATTCGATCAGCCTGCTCCGGCGTCTTCAGCGTCAATCCGATAATCGCGCGTGGGCCGAGTAAGTCGCGTGCATCGTTGGGATGCATATCGTCTTGGCCGAGGTGAACGCCGTCGGCGCCTGCGGCCAGCGCGATATCGACGCGATCGTTGACCAGCAGCGGCACGCGGGTCCCTTCGAGCGCCGCCTTCAGGGTACGGGCCAGTTCCACAAGGTGCCGGCCTTCAGCATGCTTGTCCCTGTACTGGATGAGGGTCGCGCCGCCAGAAACAGCCTGCCGGACGAGTTCGACGGGATCCCGGCCGCCTGTTCGTTCCGGGTCGATGATGCCGTAGAGCCGGAGATCAACTGGGTTCATGAGACTCTCCCGCAGGTCACGAGGGTTTCCGAATCGAGATGAAAGAGCGCGTCGAGGAAGGCTGGCTGGAACGTGCCTGGCCCGTTTGCCTCATTCGCGGCGATCTCACCTGCCACTCCAGTGACGAGCAGAGCCGCGGCGGCAGCCTCGATGGCGCTACCGTGCAGGGCCGCGAAGGCTGCAACGAGGGAAGTTCCGGCACATCCCATGGCGGTCACTCGAGTCATAAGCGGGTGTCCGTTCTCAACGCAGAGAACGTTGTTGCTGTCTGCGATCAGGTCCACCGCACCGGTCAGAGCCACGACTGTCCCGTGACTTTTTGCGAATGCCTGAATGGAGCCTGGCGTCGCATCCTCTCCGGCGAGAGCTGCGAATTCGGCCGCATTGCAGCGCAGGACATGCGGCTCACCCGCAAGGCAGGAGCGGGCAAACTCCAAGCGGGGCGGGGAGGCTTCGACGAAGACGGGATCGAGCACCCACGGCTTAGCGTGGGTGCGTGCGGTGGCGATAGCCTCGGGAATCGCGGTGCGCCGGTCACTGTCGAGCGTGCCAAGGTTGACGAGCAGTGCATCCGAGCGGCTTGTGAAGGCCGGAACCTCCTCCGGTGCGACAGTGAGGGAGGGAATGCCGCCGGCGGCAAGCAGTAGATTGGCCGTGAAGGTCTGCGCCGCTGCGTTCGTGATTGCATGCACGCGAATGCGGTCGGCACGAAGGCGTTCGAGCAGGGAGCCCGCCAGAGCTGGAAGATGAGAAGTGTCCAGGCTGGACAATGGTGCGCTCGTCATCTCGCAATCCCTCCGCCGGCATGATCCGGATCAGGTTCGATGGGTTGATCTCAGCAAGATCTCTCAGCCCGGACGGGCACCCCAAGGAGATACAGGCCAAATAGCCCTCCCGGTTGGCTTTGGCAAGGTTCGACTTCGTGGGATTGCGCGACGGGTTGACAGCCGGAAGGGTGTCATCGACTATCCATGCTGTTCCGAGGGGAGCCCTGTGAGGGGCTGAGAGTCGGCTGATCCGCCGTGACCCTTGAACCTGATCCGGGTCATACCGGCGGAGGGACTGGAACTATCGAGCACGACAAGAATCCCTCAGCTCGCTTTGCCCGGATCTCCCTTTGTTCAAGAGGAGAGATCCAGTGACCATACAAATCGATAGGCCCAAGGACGGCACCCTGTCTGTCACCACCGGACCCATCCAGGGCTCACGCAAGGTCTATGCCACTCCGGAAGGGCGGCCTGACATCCAGGTGCCTTTCCGTGAGATCGTTCTGAAGGGGGCCAATGAGCCCCCGGTCCGCGTCTATGATCCGTCGGGCCCCTACACGGACGCCGATACAGCCATTGATCTCAGCAAGGGACTTCCGCTTGTGCGTGAGCCGTGGATTGCAAGCCGCAGGTATGACGTGACTGAAGCCCGACCGGTGAAGCCGGAAGACAACGGGCATGTCCCTGCGGACAAGCTCGTCGCTCCATGCCCGGCCGAGCGGGTGGTACGACGTGCTGCACCAGGCCAGATGGTGACTCAATACGAATTCGCGCGGGCAGGGATCATTACCGAAGAAATGATCTACGTCGCTCATCGCGAGAACCTCTGCCGTGAGGCGATGTGGGCAGGAGCCGAGGGGAAGATCGCTGATGGCGAGAGCTTCGGGGCCTCTATCCCGCCTTTCATCACACCAGAGTTCGTGCGCCAGGAGGTGGCCCGCGGGCGCGCCATCATTCCGGCCAACATCAATCACCCGGAACTGGAGCCCATGGCGATCGGGCGCAACTTCTTGGTCAAGATCAACGCCAATATCGGAAACTCGGCGGTCGTCTCGACAGCGGCAGAGGAGGTGGAAAAGCTGGTATGGGCGATCCGCTGGGGCGCCGATACGGTGATGGATCTCTCCACTGGTCGCAACATTCACAACATCCGCTCCTGGATCATGCGCAACTCACCGGTGCCCATCGGGACGGTGCCGATCTATCAGGCGCTTGAGAAGGTAGGAGGTGACCCGGTAAAGCTCGACTGGGAGGTGTTCAAGGACACGCTCGTTGAGCAGGCCGAGCAGGGAGTTGACTACTTCACCATCCATGCGGGCGTGCGTCTCCCCTATGTGCCGCTCACAGCCAACCGGGTCACTGGGATCGTCTCCCGCGGCGGCTCGATCATGGCACGCTGGTGCCTGGCACATCACAAGGAGAGCTTCCTCTACGAGCGCTTCGATGAGATCTGCGACATCATGCGGGCCTATGACGTCTCCTTCTCGTTGGGTGACGGCCTGCGGCCTGGCTCCATTGCCGACGCCAACGATGCCGCGCAGTTTGCAGAACTCGAGACGCTGGGCGAACTAACCAAGATCGCGTGGAGCAAGGGCTGCCAGGTGATGATCGAGGGCCCCGGTCACGTGCCGATGCACAAGATCAAGGTGAACATCGACAAGCAGCTCCGGGAGTGCGGAGAGGCGCCCTTCTACACGCTTGGCCCTCTCACCACAGACATTGCGCCCGGATACGATCACATCACGTCGGGTATCGGGGCCGCCATGATCGGCTGGTTCGGGACGGCGATGCTCTGCTATGTGACTCCGAAGGAGCACCTGGGACTCCCGAACCGGGACGATGTGAAGACCGGTGTCATCACCTACAAGATCGCCGCCCATGCGGCAGACCTTGCTAAGGGCCACCCGGCGGCACAGGTGCGGGACGATGCCCTGTCCCGGGCACGCTTCGACTTCCGCTGGGAAGATCAGTTTAACCTCTCCCTCGATCCGGACACGGCGCGCGCCTACCATGACGAGACCCTGCCGAAGGATGCGCACAAGGTGGCGCATTTCTGCTCAATGTGCGGGCCGAAGTTCTGCTCGATGAAGATCACGCAGGATCTACGGGCGGAGGTTGCGGCTATGAGCCCTGACGCTCAGGACCGACTGGCTGGCATGCGTGCCAAGAGCCAGGAGTTCTTGGAAAGCGGCGGCAAGCTCTACGTCGACCAACCCTGAAGTTGCGCATGTGGTGGACATGGCCGCTTGTCGAAGGGGTGCGTGTCCACCACGAAAGGATGCAGTCTCGCCTGAATGGACTGGAATTCTACGCTCGTGCGCTTCCTCCCATAGAAGCCTGAGGGCAGGAGTGCTGATCTGATGGCAGCTCTTGGCACGGAGCCGAAGTAGACGGAATGTCCCCTCAGGACAGGAATACCGGGCGTTTCTGAAGGGCAGGGGATCGTCGCTGCTGATCCGTGAAGTTTGCAAGGAAAGTAAGGGTGACTAGCTCCAGGACGGCATCAAAAGGCCCACAGTCTGCCTGGGTTCGGGGAGCTGTTAACAGATCCCTCACCATGCTGATCGGAAGGCGGCTGTGCGTGTGAACGCTTTCTTCGGCTTCCGGGTTAGCTCAGCGAACTCGCACCAGAAGGGCCACCCGTATGATGCCGATCTCATCTCTCTGGAGCCGTGTCCCACAGCCTGAGTGCCGGCTCGCGGAGG